>CAVVYL010000051.1:0-326366 GCA_963752385.1 uncultured Acidimicrobiia bacterium
ATCCAGGAGATTCCGCTAATTTTTCAGAACCAACGGATAAAACTGGCAAAACAAAGAGGGAAATTGTCCCGCATATTCCGATTGACAGCCACCTTGGTTCTCGTAGTATCGATGGCATCGGTTTCTCTACGGTCGTCGTATACGAGACAAACGTCCGTTCCCCTGGCAAAACTACTCGAGCTGGTGTCTGATTCCATTCGCGTCAAGCACCAGGCCTCAAACCGAATAAGCTTCCCTGTGCTGGATAAGGGATTATAATTGTTTCTAGTCAGAAACCACATGCCAAGAAACGGGAAGCACGACGTGAGCCAATATCCGCCATCTGGCGGTGCATCGAAAGGTAGCTATGTGACCTGCTTCCACCCAGAATCAGGCTTTAGGTGCACTGGTTCCTTGACAGCGAAGTTTTCAAGCAACCCCTTGGATTGGCTGGGAAGACGTGGCCCGGGGCACCACCCTCGCGGCATGTTGAACTCGGCGTGGAAGGTGCTCGTCGAAACCCTTATACTCAACTTTGAGGCAATGCTAATTGTATTCAATCTGGTTCAGCAGCACCGGCGAACCTTATGGCACTCAGTCAAACTGCCCAGCGCTGGCTGATCTGGGCGGGTGTTGTGAGCCTGATCATCGCACTCCGGCTTGCCTGCGTTCTACACCAGCGGAGTCGTCCGGCTGCACCCAAGCCCGTCGTCCGCAAGCCTATTGAACAGGACCAGCTCGTTACCGTTCCGAAATCTTACGTCGAGGATTTCCAGGCAGCTCGCCAACTCGTGGGGAGGCCACTTTGGGTGAAACTGGGTTACGTCACCGAATATTTTCCAGTCACTCAGTTTGACCAGCCGGCAAGCAGCGCGAGCCCCCAATCGTTCCCGCCTCTCGAGAAGTTCGCGGTGGAAAAAGTTGCCGAGAAACCGGTTCGTGGACGAGGAAAGGATAAGGAAGTTTGGCTGATTTTTCGAAAGGAAGGCGGCACCTATGCAACTATAGCCGGACTCTACGACTCAGAGGCTTCGCGTTACCGAATGCAGCTTGATGAACTCTTTTACATGAAAGACCCCAGGGAACTCTACGCTCATTGGGGGCCGGAGGCTTGGCAGAAGATTGAACGGCACGAACTTGAAGATCAGATGACGTTCAATCAGGTCATCCTGTCGCTCGGATATGGTGGTTTGGTCACAACCGAGGCCGGCGGCAGCCAGCTCTATCAGTTTGGACGAAAGCCCGGCGGCGAACCCGGCAGGACGCGCGTCCGGTTCCTGGAGGGGCGAGTGAAGGAGTTTGAGGTCCTCAACTGAGGTAGCGCATGCTCCGGAGTGCCACCAAATCGTCGGCCGGCTCGAGTGAAGTTTTTTTTCAGAGGTCTCAGAGTTCTAAGATGTCAATCGGAAAGATCCTATTCAACGCCTTCGTGGCCTCGTTGTTGCTCGTGCTCGGCACCAAGCCCCTGGTCAGTTTTCAGAAGGATCGACAGCGCCACGAGGTGGGAACCACACCTGAACGCCCGGATGCCACGGAGCTATTGAAGAAGGTGAGCGAGAGGTATCGGGACCTCAAGAGTTATCACTTCCAAATCCACCTGCTCACCGAGATCCAGTCGGAGTCCATGTGGAAAAGCCTTGAGACGGACCTGGATGTTTCAATCAGCGGTCCTGCCAGAAGCCGGATCGTGATGAGTGGAGCGCTGGGCGAGTTACAGAGTTTCTCCGACGGAAGCACACACCTGGACTTTCCTTCCCGAACTCAAGCAATATCGACGCCGTACCGGCCGCGGAGCGACGGAGAACCCAGAGCCGCCCACGGATCGCGCCTCATATCTGGCTGGCGTGGCTACTGGGATTGTCAGTCAGTATGGAAAGCTTTCCGAGCAGGTGCGGTCAGCGAAAGTCCTGCGGAAGGAATCTTTAGGGGTGGGAGATAAGACTGTGGACTGTTGGGTTGTGGAAGGCGATTCTGACTTCCCGACAGAAGATCAAAGGACATCGCGAACGTACTGGATCGACCCCACGAGATTCCTTGTGCTCAAGGCGATTCAATCGACTCGCTATGAAGCCGGCGCCGATGGCGGACCTCTGGAGACGCGAATTACCACGACATTCAAGCATGCCAACACTGAGGACGCATTTCCCCAAGCTTGGTTTACTTTTGATCCGCCTCCGGGGACAAAGGAAGTTGCCGAGTTTCGCTTTCCTCGGGCAAGTGGGCAAGGTTTGATTGGTCAGGAAGCCGAGGATTTCAAACTGAAGGATCTGGCTGGTCAAGAAGTCCATTTGAAGAGTCTTCGCGGGCAAGTTGTATTGCTGAACTTCTGGGCCAGTTGGTGCGGACCTTGCCGATTGGAGATGCCGGTCATTGAAAAGCTGCACCAGCAATTCAGGGAGAAAGGGCTGAGAGTTTTCGGGATCAATGACGAAGACATCGAGACCATTCGCGAGTACCTGAATGAGTACGAATATACCTTTCCCACTCTGATCGATGAAGAGCAAGAGATAGCAAGACTGTATGGCATTCGTGGCATTCCAACGATGGTTGTGATCGACCGCAAAGGCACGATCTCTCATTACCGTGTGGGTTTGAGCCGGGAAGGCGAACTGCGTCTGTGGTTGAGGAAGGCAGGGATCGAATAGGTCCAGACAGGTCCAAGGTCCAGACTCCAAGGTGTAAGAGCCACCGTTTCGAGCTTGCAGTTTGAACTTGGAGCTTCGACTTCAAAACCGGAGCTGCGTATGGCTAAAGAGGAATCTCTCAAGAGCTTCTGGTCACTGATTGCGACACAATTTCAAGGCGCATTCAGCGACATGACCTACAAGACCCTGCTGATGATGGTCGCCATCGCGACAGCCACCAATGAAACGCAGGGCAGCGAACGCGTCTCGACAGTTAATATCCTCTTTATCCTCCCCTTCCTGGTCTTCTCGATGTATGGCGGGTTCCTGGCCGACCGTTGTAGCAAGCGCTCGGTGACCTTGTGGACCAAGCTGGCTGAAGTTTTCATCATGATCCTGGCGACAGTCGCTGCCTGGAAGGGAAGCCTCACTCTGGGCATGGGCGTTCTGTTCTTGCTGGGCACCCAGGCGGCTTTTTTTGGCCCGACCAAGTACGGAATCCTCCCCGAGCTGCTGCCGGAGAAGCGACTGTCCTGGGGCAACGGCATTCTGGAGATGACCACCTTTCTTTCGATTATCCTCGGAACAATGGCCGGTGGCGTGTTAGTGGAGCGCCTGGGCGGAAAGCTCTACCTGGCTGGGCTCATGCTGGTGGGGTTAGCATTGCTCGGCGTCTGGACCAGTCTCTCCATTCGATCGTTGCCTCCGGCCAACCCAGCAGCTCGTTTTCGTTGGAACTCCCTGACCGAAATCTTCCGCACGATGGCGCTGGCGCGACAGGATCGTGTGCTTTGGCTGGCCGTGGTCGGCAGTATTTATTTCTGGTTCCTGGGGCTGCTCATTCAAACGAACATTCTTCTCTTTGGCAAGAATGTCTTGAACGTGACGGAGACTCGAATTAGTTATTTGTTAGCGAGCCTTGCCATCGGGATCGGCACGGGGAGCTATGTGGCGGGGAATGTGTCGGGCAAAAGAATAGAGTACGGACTGATTCCTTTGGGCTCGATCGGGATCTCCACTTTCCTCCTGGTCCTGGCACTCCCGGGCTGGAGCTTCTGGACTTCTGCCGCATTCCTTGCCGCCCTGGGATTTGCCGCCGGGTTTTTCATCGTGCCCCTCAACGCCTTGTTGCAGCATCGTCCGGCCACAGCGGTGAAGGGCTCAATTATTGCAATGGCTAACCTGATGACCTTTGTTGGCATGTTAGTGGCCACGGGTGTTTATTGGATTCTCACGGTGCCTCTGCAGCTTTCGCCGCTCCATGTCTACCTTGCTGCTTCGGTATTGACCGTCGCCGCCACCATTTACGTCACCTTCCTGTTGCCCGACTCTCTGATGCGCCTGGTGCTTTGGCTCCTGACGCACAGCGTCTATCGCATCCGGGTCGTCGGGCAGGAGAATATTCCTGAGCGAGGTGGAGCGCTTTTCGTTTCTAACCACATGTCGTTTATAGACGCCCTGCTGGTGATTGCCTCCACGAATCGGCGCATCCGTTTCCTGATGGAGGAGGAGATTTACGAGATTCCGTTCGTCAAACCTTTCGCCCGGATGATGCGTGTGATCCCGATTTCCTCGCGCCAGGGGCCGCGAGCTTTGATCCAGGCGCTTCGGGAAGCTTCACGCAGCATTCAGGAAGGACGGGTCGTCTGTATCTTTGCCGAAGGCCAGATCACCCGCATCGGCCAACTATTGCCTTTTCGCAAAGGCTTTGAGCGCATCATGAAAAACGTCGATGCGCCTATTGTCCCCATCAATCTCGATCGTGTCTGGGGCAGTGTGTTCAGCTACGACAAAGGGCGCTTTCTCTGGAAGTTGCCGCGCCTCTCCTTTCAACCGATCACCGTGTCCTTCGGAAAGCCTCTGCCTGGGCAGTCTCCCGCTCAAATGGTACGCCAGGCCGTTCAAGAATTGGCCACAGAAGCCTACGTCTATCGCAAGACCGACCAGTCTCAATTGCAGCGAGCGCTTATCCGGCGCGTGCGCCTCCATCCCTGGCGTTTTGCCGTGGCGGATGGACTCAATCCCAAAGTGACCTACCTGGGGTTGCTGTTGCGAAGCATCTTTCTGGCTCGGTTGCTGAAGTCACGCTGGCTCGAGCAGAGAATGACTGGCCTCTTGCTGCCTCCGTCAGTGGCTGGGGCCGCAGCCAATATTGCGGCCCTCCTGGCTGGAAAGGTACCGGTCAATCTCAACTACACGGTTTCGCAGGCCGTGCTCGAGTCCTGTGTATCTCAGTGTCAGATTCAGACCATCATCACGTCCCGCCAATTTTTGGAAAAGGTGAAAGTGACTGTGCCGGAGTCTTCCGTTTTTCTGGAGGACCTTGCTGCAGTTCCGGACGCGCGGCCGCCTGCTTGGTGCGTTGCTGCAGGCTCTGTTTCTTCCGGCTGGCCTGCTGCAGAAGAGCCTGGGGAACCAAAGTGATCGCAGGAATGTTGACAGCCTGGCGACCATCATTTTCTCCAGCGGCAGTACTGGCGATCCCAAAGGGGTGATGCTATCTCATCACAACATCATTTCGAACCTGGAAGGAATGAGCCAGGTCTTCACCATCACGCGGAAAGACCGTATGTTAGGAATCCTCCCGTTCTTCCACTCTTTTGGATTTACCGGAACCTTGTGGCTGCCCCTGTTGAATGGCATGGGTGCGATCTACCACGCCAATCCGTTTGACGCCCGGTTGATCGGCGGCCTGGCAGCCCGCTACAGGGCGACCATTCTCCTGGCCACACCGACCTTCCTGCAGGGCTACCTGCGCCGGTGCAATCCTGAAGATTTTGGCAGCTTACAGTTTGTGATGGTTGGGGCGGAAAAGCTCAACGACCGGCTCAGTCTGGCGTTTGAAGAGAAGTTTGGTATCCGTCCGATGGAAGGCTATGGCTGCACGGAATGCTCTCCGATTGTCTCGGTGAATGTGCGCGACTTTCGTGCTCCTGGCTTCTACCAGGTCGGCCAGAAGCGTGGCCGCATCGGACACCCTCTGCCGGGAATCAGTATTCGAATCGTCGATCCGGAAACTCACCATCCGCTGCCTTTGGGGAGTCCAGGATTGCTGCTGGTTAAGGGGCCAAATGTCATGCAGGGTTACCTGAACCGTCCGGAGAAGACTGCCGAAGTGCTTCAGGACGGCTGGTATGCCACGGGAGACCTAGCCACGCTCGACAGCGACGGGTTTCTGACTATCACGGACCGCCTATCACGGTTCAGCAAGATCGGTGGCGAAATGGTGCCCCACTTAAAAGTCGAGGAGGCACTTCAAAATCTTCTCGGAGGAACCGAAATCAGTTTCGCTGTGACCGGAGTTCCTGACGAGAAAAAGGGAGAAAGGCTGGTGGTGCTGCATACGTTGCCGGACGACAAAGTCAAGGAAGTCCAAGCCGGACTGGCCGATTCCGGATTGCCGAACCTGTGGATGCCGCGCCCCAACGCGTTCTTCAAGGTGGAGAAGATTCCTGTGCTCGGGACTGGCAAACTGGACCTTCGTTCCATCCGCGAGCAGGCGCTCAATTTGGCAACAGCAGGTGTCCCGGGCTAACTACCTCGACACAAAGCAATCAACTCTTCGTCCTCTCCCGTGGCGAGAGGGTGGCCGAGCTCGGACGGCTCGCGGGACGCTCGCCCCCTGGACGTCTGCTGTCACCTTGCTACGGGTACGGCGTGCTGTTCACGGCAGGGTCAACGGCTGGAGCCGCCTCAATTGCTGGCCCAAGGATCATAGGTGCCGAAGTTCCAGAGATGGCCTTCGAGATCGCGGCACGAATAGCCCCGGCCACCGTAGTCTTCGTCCTTGATATCCATCACGATCTGGGCACCGGCAGCCTTGGCGCGCGCATAGTGCGCGTCCGCGTCTGCGACAACAACATAGGGGCATTGCGTTTCTGCGCCCGCCGGCCTCCTTCGGCTGCTTCATCAAGCGGCCAAAGTCGGTGTCGAGAGCAGAGCCAAGCATAATCATTCCGTTCCCAAAGGAAAGCTGGGCATGCGCTATCGTGCCGCGGTCGCCCGGAACTACCAGGTGTTTCTCGAAGCCGAACGCCCGGCACAGCCATTCGATCGCTGCCGGCGCGTCGCTGTATCGCAGACACGGAATGACGGTCGCTCGAGTGTTCTTCGCGCTGGAAAACATAGCCAGTCTCCTTTCCAATTAGACTTCGGCCAAATCGAAAGTAAAGCGTCAACAGGTTTGACACAGATCGTGTGCAGTCGAGGAGCCTGGAGATGATTCGCCACGCCGGATCTTGCGCTCTGTCTTTAGGCCGATATTCGTTGGGTCAACCGTGAGTGCAGTACGAAAATTCTTCGCAGAGAGGATCATACCGGAACGGCCGGAACGGTACAATTCTTGTGACGGCGTGAATCGTCGCACGCCCGTTGGCGCAACTTGCCTTGCTCTCGACGATTACGCTACATTACAGCCTCTTGCAAGGAGGCTTAACTGATGGGCTACACCTCCAATCATGGCGTTCAACTCGAAGTTCTTATCGACGAACAGCAGATTCAGGAGCGCGTCAAGGAATTGGGTCAGCAAATCGCTCAAGACTATCAAGGAGCGAATCTTCACCTCATCTGCATTCTGAAAGGGGCCTGCATCTTTCTGGCAGATCTCATCCGCTGCTTGCCTTTGGAGATCAGTCTGGATTTTATGGCGCTTTCGAGCTACGCCAACAGCTTGCACACCTCGGGTGAAGTTAAGATCATCAAGGACCTGGACTCAACGATTCAGGGCCGAGACGTGCTCATTGTTGAAGACATTCTGGATACAGGATTGACGCTCGACTATCTCACGCGCAGTCTTCAAGCCCGCAGCCCGAAATCACTGAATATTTGTGCTCTGCTGAGCAAGCCTTCCCGGCGGATCAAGGACGTCAGAGCAACCTACATCGGCTTCGAGATTCCCGACGAATTCGTAGTAGGTTATGGTCTCGACTTCGCGGAGAAGTATCGCAACCTGCCCGCTATTTCCGTCATGAAAAAAAATGAATAAACCAGTTCTTACCGAATCAGACATCAAGCGACTAGAGCCCGGCAGCTCCTGCTATGTGCTGAAAGGCACGCTGGTGACCGCGCTGGCACAAGAGTTGGCAGTTCAGCGCCAGATCCCAATTTTGGAGTGCGAAAGCGCTGCTGAAGTGGCCAGTCTGAAAGCAGCCAATCGAAGAGTCGCTCTGGGTGCGGATCATGGAGGATGGATGTTGAAGGAAGGATTAAAGCCCTTCCTTCAGGATAATGGCTATCTAGTCCTGGATTGTGGAACACAGAACGGCGAAGCTGTCGATTATCCTGACTTTGCCCTGGAAGTGGCAAAGGCTGTGAGAACCGGTCAGGCATTCTGCGGCATCATGGTCGATGGGTTGGGTACCGGCTCCTGCATTGTCGCGAACAAGGTGCCTGGTATTCGTGCTTCGCATTGCTACGATCGCCTGACTGCCCGCAGCAGCCGTGAGCACAACGACGCGAACATGCTCACGTTGGGGGGACAGGTACTCACCTTGGAACAGGCAAGCCTCATCGTGAGTACCTGGCTGGATACACCCTTTGGAGGAGGACGGCACGTTCGCCGAGTTGCCAAGATTGACCAAGTTGAGCAGCAGTTCCTGAAAGATACGATCGTTGCGGTCGAAGGCGACTGCAGCTGCGCGCTGTAACGGGCACCTGTGAAAATCCCGAGGGTGGCGCGACAAGAGGGTTGACCCTTGCCGCAAAGAACGTGGCGTCCCTGAAGCTGTAGCACATTGCAGACGAAGGCTTCGGCGGTGGCAGACCGCCGCTACAGCAATTTCTTCACAGCTCCCGCTGGCAAGGGATAATAACTTCGGCAGAACGGCTTTCATGAACAAAGAATCGCTGGACAAACTAGTGAGGGTCGTCAGTGAAGAAGTCCACCGAACCCTGCAGAGTAGTGGCTCCGCCGGGTCATCGTTCCTTTCATCTTGTCCTTGGTGCGCCCAAGAGTGTGGAGGGCGTTGTGCGAAGGAGGTCGATCACCTTATCGCAATGGGAGCCAGCCGGGTTTCGGCGTTGGCACCCGACGCTTCGATCAGCCACTCGATCGCTTCTCTGATTGACCACACTTTGTTGAGACCTAACGCGCTCTACGAGGAGATTCGCAAGGTGTGCGAAGAGGCTAAGCAGTTTGGCTTCGCCTCAGTTTGCATCAATCCGGCCCTGGTCCCGCTAGCCAGTCGCTTCTTGGCCGGGTCGCCCGTCAGAGTCTGCACCGTCGTTGGGTTCCCTTTGGGAGCTACGCTCCCAGAAGTGAAAGCTTTCGAAGCGGAAGCAAGCATCCTGAATGGCGCCCAGGAGATCGATATGGTGATGAACATCGGCGCTTTGAAGTCAAAGGACTTTGTCGAAGTGGGACGCGACATTGGCTTGGTGGCCGAAGTCTCCCATTCGCGCCAGGCCCTCTGTAAAGTGATCATCGAAACCGCCTATCTGAGTGACGAAGAGAAGATCTCTGCGTGCAGTCTGGCAAAGGCGAAGAGCGCGGATTTCGTCAAGACTTCGACGGGTTTTGGACCGGGTGGCGCAACGGCCAAGGACGTAGCGCTGATGCGAAGCGTTGTTGGTGAAGATGTGGGCGTCAAAGCGTCCGGGGGAATCCGCGATTGGAAGACCCTTCAGGAGATGGTCGGCTCGGGCGCGTCGCGGATCGGAGCCAGCGCGAGCGTGAAGATTATTCAGGAGGCCGAAAGCCAGAACGCGCGATTCACAGCGCGAGTTCCAGGCGGAGAGAGCCGGACAGGAAATGACTACTAGGCTAGTTCCACTAGCTGCCGAAGTTCAACAATGAGTTTCTCGCGTCCGCTGAAGGTGGTGAGCCGGATCCCCTGCATCATGTCTCAGCGACCAGCACGTCCAGAAACTTGAGCATCTCTGACGAGACCCAGTCGGTAGGGCCAACCACTTTGTAAGCCACTTTTCCTTTCTTGTCGACGATATATGTCTCCGGATACTTGAAGGAGCCGTACCGCGTCGAGATCTTCTTATCAAAGTCATCGTAAATAGGGAGTGTCAATCCGTTCTCCTTCGTGAACCGATTCACTGGCTCCCACGAGTCATCAACGCTCAGGGCCAGAATCGCAAAAGGGCGCTGGCCCATCCGGCGCTGTAGTTGCTCCAGCGAAGGCATCTCCTCTCGGCACGGCGGGCACCAGGTTGCCCAGAAGTTAACCAAGACTACCTTTCCGCGGAAGTCCGCCAAGGGGTACTGTTTGCCTGCTTGATCCTTGGAGGTGAAGTCTGGGGCCAGCTCTCCCTGAACTGCTGGCCCGGCGCCGGAGGGAGAGCATGCGACCAGGGCAATACAGCAAGCTGTCAAAATGATAATTTGAGTTCGTCGTCTCATGATTCTCTGGGTCTTTCTGCCGCCCGGGCCGCTACGAGTCTCCTAGACTCTTTCAGACGATCGCCACGGGCAAGCGATATCTTGAGCAGAGGTGGCGTCACCACACCAGCCAGCGCGACCAGGAAAGAAGCGGCCCCAACCTCCACCATGTCCTTGATGTTCGACTCCAAACCGACTTCGAAGAGCAGAAAG
Organism: uncultured Acidimicrobiia bacterium; assembly: GCA_963752385.1. GTDB lineage: Bacteria > Acidobacteriota > Terriglobia > Versatilivoradales > Versatilivoraceae > CAVVYL01. The sequence goes on from CAVVYL010000051.1 coordinate 10,144, forward strand.
ATCACGCCGATTTCCGCCAAGATGCTGATGGCTTCATTCGAGCTCAAGTAATCCAAACCGTGGAAGCCGAGGAGCGACAGGTTTCCGAGGATCACTCCGAAAACCAGTTCGCCCAGCACCGGAGGCTGACCAAAGAGTTCCAAGGTTGCCCCACCCAGCTTGGCAGACATGAGAACAATCACCACGCAAACTCAGGATGAGGGTGACCGGCAGCGCAGCAAGGCGGCGAATTCGAGACGAGTTACGGGTCATAACTGGCTCTCGGCGACGGTCTAAACGCCAGAAATTTCAGCGGGAAAGCCACCAAGAAGTCGTTCGTTTCACACTCTAGTCAAGAGGTGTCCAAGTTTTTCCTTCTTGGTTTTGAGGTATTCTTGAGTGGATCGTCGCGGTGCCACTTCAATCGAGACTCGCTCCGAGACCTTTAGGCCGGCAGCCTGGAGCGCCTTGACCTTCTGTGGGTTGTTGGACAACAGGCGGACACGGCCAATACCGAGACTCTTGAGGATTTCCGCGCAGGCTTGGTAGTTACGTTCGTCGGCGTCGAACCCCAGTTTCCTGTTCGCTTCCACGGTATCCGCACCTTTGTCCTGCAGTTCATAGGCTACCAACTTGTTGAGCAAGCCGATGCCACGCCCTTCTTCCGGGTGATAGATGATCACACCTTCCCCAGACCGATGAATAGCCCGCATAGCAAACTTCAGCTGATCTCCACAGTCGCAGCGAGTAGAGGCGAAAACATCGCCAGTGAGACACTGTGAATGAATGCGAACCAGAGGCGCCTTTGCCTGCCCCAGCTCGCCCTTGATGAGGACCACATAAGGCGTTCTCTTGCCACCGCTGGACGTCTCATAGCCCAGAATTCTGAACTTGCCATACCTGGTGGGCAACGACGACTCCGAGACTTTCTTAACAGTCATCAATCTCAAATCTGAAAACCCAGATCGCGCGCCATTCACGGACGCAAGCGGCAATCTGGCCTCAAAGGAGCTACGACTCTAATGGAAATGTCTAAGGGTGTCAATTTCACCCGGCTGCCCTTCTGGCGTGACGGGTATTTTCCACAATTCGCTCAGGTCGCGGCGATCCAGCTGCCGGTGGCGACCAATCGGTAAGCTACCCAGAGCAAGGTTTCCGATTCGGGTTCTCACGAGTTTCAGCACGCGTCCCCCCAGAGCTTCAATCATGCGCCGCACCTGCCGGTTCTTTCCCTCGACAAGGATCAGTTCCAAAAAGGAATACTTTTCGCTTTGTCGGAGAATCCTCACCTTGGCTGGCAGCGTTTTTTCACCATTTCTTAGCGTGACCCCTTGCTCCAAGAGTTGAAGCTGCTCAGGAGTCGGATGGAAACTGACCTTCAGGTGGTACGTCTTTGGGACTTTGAAAGCAGGATTCGTCAGTCGCTCCCCAAAGTCGGTATCGTTTGTCAGGAGAAGCAAGCCGGATGTATCCATGTCGAGGCGTCCGACGGGAAAGAGCCACTCCCCGCGTTCCTGGAGAAAATCATAGACGGTCTGACGATCATCCGGATCTCCATGGGTCGTCACGACACCGGTTGGCTTGTAGAACATCAGGTAGACCTTCTTCTGTTTGCGCAAAACCTGGCCATCGCAGCGTATCGTATCTTTGGAGAGGGACACCCAATGCTCGGGGTTCCGGATAACCCGGCCATTGACCTCGACGCCGCCCGACTTGATTTTCAGAAGCGCTTCCGTTCTGGAAAACAGCCCAGCCTTGGAGAAGGCACGATCAAGCGTCACTCGATCCTTGGAAGTGGAAGCCGGCTTCACCCTGTGGTGGCGTTTTTTCAGGCGACACTCCCGGTGAGTTTGGTGGTGGCGGCCAGAAGATCGGCTCCCGTTCGCCATCAGCTGTTATGCTAACATATCCGAGGATGCCTTTCTGGCTGGGTCCGAACTTCCTTCAGGAGGGTAACGCGATCATGAGGCCTCTCATCAAGTGTGCCGTCTCAGCGTTCCTTAGTTGGACAGCAGTTTGTCTTGGAGGGCTACTGGCCGGACAAGTGACGCAAACCGGTGGAACCGATCTGCGCGCTCTGGCCTTGGAAAACTTCATGGCCGCACGGACCCTGCGTGACAATGTGGAGGCGCGCAAACTCATGACGGCAGCCCTGGAGGAAGATTATCTGCGGAGCAAGCGTCTCTCCATCCGAGTCCGCAGTGGACGCATCGTTGCTTTCAATTATGATCCCGCCTTGATCAAAGGTTCCGGTGACAAATCGTTTGAAGCGCAAGCCGAGAGCCTCTGGGCAGATCTCAACGAGCAAGTCTTTGCGACTCAGTACGAGAAGATTAAGTTCGTCAAACTGAGAGACGATTGGCTCGCCGACGAGATTGAATTTCTAAGATCGGTTCCTGGTCGCCGTCTGCTGCCATTTAACGTTGTGAGTGAAAAACGAGGCAAGTTGGCCGTTAGCACGGTCAAGAAGTTCATGAAGGACTTCATTAATCGAAATCCAAAACTGGCGATGCAGTCCCTTACGCAGGAGTTCCAGAGCCGGTTCAAATCTCAGGAGGAGCTGGAAACGTTTTTGGCAGGCCCAACGGATCCCTACTATGCCGCCTATGAGCTGCATACCTTGACCCAGACGGACCCCAGGGAGATGGAAGTGAAGCTGAGAATCTATTTGGTCTCGAAAGGTAAGAAGGGAGCGGAAAGCCAGGAGGCCCGCTTGGTGGTCAAGGAAGGAAAGACGGATTGGAACATCGATCAGTTTGAGTTCGTCAAAGGGTGACACCAGTCTTGAAGGAACCTGTTCTCCACCCCCAAGTTCTCATCCGCATGAGATGGCACGGCCACAACCTCCAAATGGGCTTCCAGTCCTCTCGCCAGGGCTGTCTCGTGAACTAAAAACAGACTTGAGTGTCAAAATCTACCAACAAAAAAGCCTCCAGGACGGAGGCTTTTCTGCCCAGCAGTTGTACGAAATTCACTATTTCTTCTTGGGCGGGGCCTTTTCCTTGTCTGCTTTGAATTGGGTCTCGACGGAGGTAGACATGGTTGCAATCATGTCTTTGGCCACGGCGGCGTAGGTGCCATTGGGCTGCAAATCCAGATACTTCTGGAAAGCCTCGACAGTTCCAGGAGCGGGAATCACTTTGCCTTCAGGTGTGGTTTGCGCCCGGCTCATCAGGCAAATTCCAAGCTGATACTGAGCGTCAGCATTGTTTGGATCAACTTCGATAGCCTTCTTGAAAGCATCCACGGCTTCCGATGCTTTCCCAGTGTTCACCAGCGTAGCGCCAAGGTTGTAATAGGCTTTCGAACCGACTGCTGGATTTAGCTGGCCCGCTTTCTGGGTCTCCGCCAGAGCGTTGTCCATCTTGCCTGACAAGGCAAGAACCAAAGCCAGATTCATGTGATAGCTGGCCTCGATCTGCGGATCTGGCTTCGCCTCCTGCTTGGCTGCCAACATCTCCAGTGCTTTGCTATAGCTCTGGACGGCATCGTCGTATTTCCGCAGGTTCTTGTAGGATTCCGCCATGTTCGCGTAGATCACATGTTGGCCCGGATCCAGTTCAGCCGCGGCCTTGAATTCCTCCACTGCCTGGTCGTATTGTTTCGCCGTGTAATACTCGCGGCCCTTTTCGAACCGACTCTTCATCGTGTCGTGCTTTTTGACTTCCTGTTCTTGCTTGGCCTGGGCCTCCTTTTCCTCTTTGGTCAACTCTCGCGGCTGTGACTTAGCCCGCTCCATTTCCTGCTTCAAATTAAAGTCGAGCTTCATCGTGTCGCCCAGCGGCACCTTGATGTTGTCAAAATAATAGAGTTCCTTTCCGTCCTGAACGACTGCGACCCGGTAGAGGGCCACGGGCAGGCCAGCATGAAAGTAGTGACCCTTCTTGTCGGTCTTCTTGACCTCGAAATGCTGTTTGATGTCCTTGCGATCGATGGTCACGGTTACGCCAACCAAGGGGGTTCCCTCGAAGCCGACAACGTCTCCTTCAAGCGAACCTGTTTGCGCAAAGGCTTCCCGTGATCCGAGAGAGGCAAAAGAAACCCAAAGGACCAGAATCGATAGAACCTTCACGGGTTTTAACATGTTGACCTCCAAAATTGATGTCGCCAAGCTAAATATACCGCAAAACTTGAGGACCTGTTCAATCATATTTCGATCGCGGCGTAAGGGATTGGGTCGTCGATCCCCGCTTCCCGGAAACCCCTTAATCGAAGCGCGCAACTGTCGCAGTGGCCGCAGGCTACATCGATGCCTTGATAACAGGACCAGGTGAGATGGAATGGCGCACCCAACCTCTTCCCGGTAGCCACGATTTCGCTTTTTCTCATGTGAATAACAGGAGTCACAATTTTCAATTGCGTCCCCGGCTTGGTTCCAGCCCGGATGAGTTGATTGAAAGCGGTGTAGTATTCCGGACGACAATCCGGATATCCGGAACTGTCCTCAGCGACTGCGCCGATAACAATCGTCTGTGCCCCTAGTACTTCTCCCCAAGACGTAGCAATCGACAGGAAATGCGCGTTTCGGAACGGGACATAACTGCTTGGAATCTCTTTGCGGTTAAGGTTGGCTTTTTCGACCGGGAGGTTAACGTCGGTCAAGCTCGAGCCGCCAATTCGGGTGAGATGGTCGAGGCTGCAAACGAACCGCTGGCTCACTCGATAATGGTCCGCGATGTCGTTGAACGCCTTGCGTTCGCGGCTCTCTGTCCGCTGGCCATAGGAGACGTGCAGGAAGGCAAGCTGGTATTCCTGATGAGTAATCGCCGCGCAGACACAGCTGTCCATGCCACCGCTGATGAGGACGACGGCGACTTTACGAGAGTCAGGCGGAGTTTCAACTTCCTTTCGAAACATGGGGGAACCCATAGTACCGGTAGACGGGATGAGTGCGTCGTTTGCACTCGTCGTGAACGGTTTTCCGTTCCCTGTACCCACCCACGACGACCGCCGAAAAAACGCGATCATTGTCGTTACCAAAGCAGAGAGATCAAGAGCCAAAGCCCTTGCGCGTCCGAAACGATAAGTTTCGCTTCGGTTTCGGCAGGGTGTATAGGGCGGGCCGTCTACAGGCTCTCCTCAGGCCACCGACGCATCGAGTACCTGATGGGCGCAGTCACGACGTCACGCTCCCCTGCGACACATCAAGGGCGGAAACCCTTGTCTACTTAGTATTTTATGGCCTTTAGCTTAAAAGTCATCACTTTCCCTCGCACAACGAAGCAGAGGTACTGCTCCCAGAACTTTCTCAAAAAGCGATAGCGCTTATGACGGTTCTCCAAGTTGACCAAAAATTCGAAGCCGAGCCATTTGTACAGTCTTAGAAGCTTGACCTTCGACAGGACAACTTCAAATCGGGCCTTGGAGTAGTAGTTGGTGGCATGGCCAGCAAGGAAGAAGTCGAAAGAATGCGTATTCAGATGCCACCGGTGCGAGGGATCCTGCCAGGACGAGGCATCAGTGTAGTGAGGGGTCTCGATCTCGATTTCCCCTCCGTGCTTGGCAATCCGGTGAATTTCTTCCATTGTCTTGGGGATTGACTGAATGTGCTCGATGACATGAATCACCCGGATACGGTCGAAAGTGTCGTCCGAAAACGGATAGGGGAATTGATTGAGGTCGTGGACCACATCCACGCCTTCCAGCGGAACGATGTCCAGCCCAATGCTTCCCGGCCACTTGTGCTTGCCACAACCAATGTCGAGGATCTTCAGAATCACCGTGGATTCTCGTCCTTCCTGAACCCATCGAAGCTTAGTCGGCGCAGATTGTATCGGAAACTTACGGCAGTGCAAAGAACCCGGAGGTCCGGCAAATCCTGGCTTGGCGTTGGAACAGGGGCTGAGATAGGCTATGTGAAACTGGCGGCAGACTCGCTGCTGTCGTCAAACTGTCACAACTCAAAGAGGAGGACGTCCATGCCAGCAGTTGTTGAATCCTTCCTACGTCAACAGTTGCAGAACCGGCGTCAAAGGTTGATGACGGCCGCCGGCGAGCTTAGGGGCAGTTCAGAGATTCCGACACTCTTGAAGGAAGTGGATTCGGCCCTCAGGAGAATGGACGAGGGCACTTATGGTTTGTGCGAGCGTTGCCACGACCCCATTGAACAGGACCGCTTGATGGCAGACCCACTTCTGGAGTATTGCCTGGACCATCTGGACCCGACCCAGCAGCGTGCTCTAGAGCAGGACCTGCTTCTGGCCGCACAGATTCAGAACGCCCTCCTTCCCAAGCCGCAGCTTGGCCTTCCAGGCTGGGAAGTCTCCTATCACTACGAACCGCTGGGACCGGTCAGCGGCGACTACTGCGATTTCGTGACAATCGAGTCCGGAGACTTGTTTTTCATCTTCGGGGACGTCTCCGGCAAAGGTGTGGCCGCCTCCATGCTCATGGCTCGCTTACACGCGATCTTTCGAACGCTGATCAGCATCGAGCTTCCTGTCGATCAGCTCGTAGCCCGGGCTAATCGACTTTTCTGTGAGAGCACACTGGCGGACTCATACGCTACCTTGGTTTGTGGACAGGCCACCCGAGAGGGGAAAATACAGATCTGCAACGCCGGGCACTGTCCTCCGCTGCTGGTAAGGTCCGGTCAGATCTCACAACTCGAGGCGACAGGTCTTCCGATTGGGATCTTCAGCCGGGGCGACTATGCTGTTCACTCGCTGGAACTCGCTCAGGGTGATACCCTCGTGCTCTACACGGACGGGCTCACAGAAGCCCTAAATGTTTCGGGCCAGGAGTATGGCGACGAGCGGCTATTGCGCTTGATTAGGGAGGCCCACCAACTGGCGCTGGAGGCCCTGCTGACAGCCTGCCTCCGCGATGTCAACTCGTTCCGCGCGGCTGCACCTAGAGTGGATGACTTGACGTTGATGGCGATCCGCCGGAATCAAGCAGCCGGTGGGCGCCTTGAGGAGTGATTGCTTGCGAGTCAACCTGCCGGCTCGTTTGCTGGTTGAGTTTTACCTCTTTTCTTGTGACATCGATATCACCGTGACGAACGCCGGTCCTCCGAGAAGCTCATTGCTGCTGGTTTCAAAAGTTGTTAGAATCCCGCTTCCTCGCCGGGTCTCTGGCGATTCCCTGGCATTCTCTGAACCCCCCGCAGGATGAGCAAACCCATCGAGCAACATCGCCGGGATATTGTTGAAATCGGTAGGCGGATTTATCGGCTGGGTTACGTCGCGGCATTCGACGGAAATATCAGCACACGGTTGGAGGATGGAAACATCCTGTGTACGCCCACCGCAATCAGCAAGGGCTACATGGCTGAGGACGACTTGATCATCGTCGATGCCGAGGGGAGAAAGGTGGATGGCAAACGCAACGTCTCTTCCGAGATCGCCATGCATCTACTCATTTATAGGCTCCGGCCCGACGTTCACGCAGTTGTTCATGCCCATCCCCCCTGCGCGACGGGCTATGCCGCGGCCGGAATCCCGCTCAACAAGGCGCTGGTGGCCGAAGTGGTGATGACATTTGGATGCATTCCCCTGGCGCCGTATGGAACCACCGGCACGCCGGAACTTACAGAAGCGATCAAGCCTTACGTTTCTGATTACGATGGCATTCTGTTGGCCAATCATGGAGTGGTCACCTATGGTCAGGATGTTTACTTGGCCCACGCCAAGATGGAGACCGTGGAGCACTTTGCCCGCATTAGCCTGACGACGCGCATTCTGGGAAAAGAGGTCCTCCTCAGTTCTGAAGATGTCGGCAAGCTTGTGGTGGCGCGGGAGAAATATGGGATCAAAGGTCCCCTGAAGATTTCAGACACTTGCCCGAGAGCTGGCGCCGACGAGGAGCAGTTGACGATTACGTTGACGAAAAACCAGCTGGTCGATATGATCCAGACTGCTTTGGAACAGCTCAAAACTCATAAGCAGTGAATTCAAGTGAATCGCCGGACGCGCGACCTACGGCTCGTCTGGAAGTGGAGAGGAAACAGCGATGGGTGAAGCATTGGGAATGATTGAAACGCGGGGACTGGTTGCCATGATCGAAGCTTCCGATGCCATGGTCAAGGCTGCCAAGGTGACTTTGGTGGGATGGGAGAAAATTGGGTCGGGCTACGTCACTGCGATCGTGCGCGGCGACGTAGCTGCAGTCAAAGCCGCCACCGATGCCGGCGCCGCTGCGGCTCGGAGGGTCGGCGAGCTAATCAGCGTCCACGTCATCCCGCGGCCACACTCCAATTTGGAAGACGTGCTCCCCATCGGCAAGGCCAGCAAGTAATTCTTCCGGACTAACCCTATGATTCTGGCACGCGTTGTGGGCACCGTTGTCGCCACCCGCAAAGATTCCCGCCTCGAGGGCAAGAAGCTCCTGGTCGTCAAGCCGATTGATCCCTCAGGCAAAGATGAGCCGGGATATCTTATTGCTGTGGACACTGTCAGCGCCGGGTTCAGAGAAAAGGTGATTTGCGTGTCAGGCAGCTCGGCCCGCATGGCTGGTGGCTGTAAGGAGTGTCCAGTGGATACGGCGATTGTCGGGATCGTGGATAGTGTGGAGATCAGTTAGGAGAGCAAGCCCGTCTCCGGCGGGCGGATGTCAGGCGCTAGTTTCATTTCGCCAAGAGGGCAAGATGCAGCTTGGACGCATCATCGGAAATGTGGTCTGTACAATCAAAAACGATTCCCTGGAAGGGAAGAAGCTTCTCGTAGTTCAACCTCTCGACAAGCAGGGAAATGACACGGGTAAACCTCTGATTGCGATTGATTGTGTGGGCGCCGGCGCCGGCGAAACTATCTACTGGTGCCGCGGTCGGGAGGCATCGATGCCGTGGTATCCAGAACAGGAAGTACCTACCGAAGCCGCCATCGTCGGCATCGTGGACGAAATCCACCTAGGGTGAACCGATGCTCATTGGCAGAGTGATTGGCGACGTGGTCGCCACGCGCAAGCATCCCAGTCACGACGGACAAAAAATCTTGTACGTCCAGATTCTGAATCTCGACGGTTCGGATCGGGGCAACCCGATCTTGGCGGTGGATGCCGTCGACGCCGGAGTCGGCGACCAGGTGCTGGTGACACAGGAAGGCTGGTCGGCAATGACCTCCGTCGGCAAGCCGTTCTCACCAATTGACATGTCCGTTATCGGAGTGGTCGATCAGGTTGCGGTAGCAGATGATTGACGAAGTCTTGATTGAATCCATTGTTCGAAACGTGATCGAGAGACTGGAAACCCGGCCAGCGGGCGTTTCCTCCGATGGCGCACGTGTCCCGGGTTGTGGCGCTTCCCGAACACTGGACCAACTCTACCAGAGCTATCGTACGCGCTACCTGGCGCCGGCGCCTCCTTTCGAAGAAAGATTCTCCGTCGAATTCGACTCTAGCGAGCCCATAGAGCTGGGGCGCCCTCTCTTTTGTATCTACGAGATGCACCTACCCTGCGATGGTTGCGGACGTTGCCAGGTTCGCGGCTTCTGAAACAATGATTGCCCACCTTTCGGGCCGCTTGCTCGGCAAACAGCCCAACCAAGTGATCGTCGACGTTAACGGCGTTGGCTACGAAGTGAGCATCCCGATCTCCACCTTCTACGAAGTGGGTGAGGTTGGACACCCGGTGCAACTCCAAATCTACACCCATGTCCGAGAAGACACGATCGCGCTCTTTGGTTTCAAGACCTCTAAAGAAAAGATGGTTTTCGAACATTTGACCTCGATCTCCGGGATCGGCCCGAAACTGGGCATCACCATCTTGTCCGGAATGCCGGTGGACGAGCTTGTGTTCGCAATTCGCCAGAGCAATCTAGCTCGATTGACCTCAATTCCCGGAGTGGGTAAGAAGACCGCTGAGCGGCTGGTCGTCGAACTGCGTGACAAACTCGCGAAGCTACAGGGTGTGGCAGTTGAGGCATCTTTGGCAGTCGAACCTATCTCTCAGCAGCAGGAGGACGTGATCTCGGCGCTGGTAAATCTGGGATACGCCAAGCTCGCAGCGGAAAAGGCAGTTCAAACTGCCATGTCGACTGCGAACGGCGAGCCACCGTTCGAAGAGCTTCTCCGCAGGGCACTCCAGCAACTTTCCAGGTGATGTGGTAACATCCCTGGAATGGCGTAGCCGTAGAGACTCGAGAGGCAGCGAAAATCCGGGAGCAGACGCTTCCATTGAGAAAAGCTGCGCAGAAACCATGGACGAGAACAGAATCATCTCTGGCAGCCCCCTCGACGACGAGCAGACGTTTGAGCTGAGTCTTCGGCCCAAGTTTCTTCGGGAATACATAGGGCAAGGTCGGGTGAAAGACAACCTAGCCATTGCCATCACCGCCGCGAAGTCTCGGCGGGAAGCGATGGATCATGTTCTGCTTTTTGGACCGCCGGGTCTGGGGAAAACGACACTGGCTACTGTCATTGCAAACGAGTTGGGAGTCGGTCTGAAATCAACGTCCGGTCCCGTGATTCAAATTAAAGGCGATTTGACGGCGATTCTCACCAATCTCAAGGAGCATGACGTTCTTTTCATCGATGAGATTCATCGTCTGCAACCGCAGATTGAGGAGATTCTTTATCCGGCGATGGAAGACTTCAAACTGGATCTGATCATCGGCCAGGGGCCGAGTGCACGGAGCGTCACCCTTTCCTTGCCGAAGTTCACGTTGATCGGCGCCACAACCCGTGCAGGAATGATCACAGCCCCATTACGCTCGCGCTTCGGGATCGTGCACCGGCTTGATTTCTACAGCGACCAGGATCTCAGTGTCATTTTAAGACGTTCTGCGGAAATCCTGGAAATCGAGATGGACGATTCTGGTACAGAAGAAATCGCCCGCCGTTCCCGGGGAACGCCGCGCGTGGCAAATCGCCTGTTGCGGCGGGTTCGGGATTATGCGCAGGTGAAAGCGAACGGGGCTATCACCCATGATGTGGCGCGCGACTGCTTGGCCATGCTGGCTATCGACGATCATGGTTTCGAGGAGATGGATAAGAAACTCCTCCGAACCATCATCGAGAAGTTTTCTGGTGGCCCGGTGGGCATTAGCACAATCGCTGCAGCGATCAGCGAGGAGGTCGACGCAATCGAGGACATCTATGAACCCTTCCTGATTCAAAAGGGATTCCTCCATCGCACGCCTCGCGGACGCGTTGCCACCCGTTTGGCCTACGAGCATCTCGGCTTCCCACCCATGCCCGGACAGTTGAGCTTGATTTAGGCGCTTACAGGTCGTGCGGGTGCGAAGGCGCCAACCAGCAAAGAAAAATCTAGCGATCGACTCTCCCACGGCGGCAACCGAAAGGAGGAGGTCTGGGGAATCTTTCCCGCTGGATCCGAGGAAAGAAAGAGAGCTGCCCCTAGTCAAGGACGGAACTACTGGCCGCTTCGCGATGGAAATCAGGTCTCATCGTGGTCGGAAACGCCGAAAGACTCGTGTGTATGAAGCCTTTCTCAGCTTGGGATCGAATCTGGGTGACAAAGCGGGTAGGTTGGAGCAGGCGCGCCGGAAGCTGGAAGAGGCTGGAGTCCATTTGGAAAGAGCCTCACCGGTTTATCTGACCGAGCCGGTGGATTTCAAAGAGCAGGAATGGTTTCTCAACCAAGTTCTGTGGGTCTCGACGGCGTTGGACCCGATGCAGTTGTTGCAGGTCTGTTTGAAAATCGAAGGAGAGATGGGACGGGAAAGGCGGGTCGCCAAAGGTCCCAGAAGTATCGACATTGACGTTCTGCTATATCAGGGCTTAGTGCTTAGGTCGCAGGCTCTTACAATCCCTCATCCGCGCTTGCATCTTCGCCGGTTTGTCCTACAGGCTCTCGCCGCGCTAGCTCCAGAACTTATCCACCCTCTGTTACAAAAGCCCATGATCGAACTGCTCTTAGGCTGTCCGGATACGGCCCAGGTGAGGCAACTCGAGGATCGTGCTCCGTAGTGCCGCGAGTTGAAGCTTGAGCCAGAAGCGCATTCCTTTCCTTTCCGAATTGGCGTTTTTTGAGAAACCGTCTAGCATTTTTGGCGTTTTGTCGATAGCATGATTGTGTTTTGGAAGGCTGAGAGGCGCACCCGTCAGCCCTGGAGTTTTTTTTGAAAAGGAGTCACCACAGTTGACGCTGAACAACATATTCTTTAGGAAGAAGAAAGTCGAAGATCCGATCCTGGTCAACCCCAGCGAAAGTGTTCCGGAAATCCCGGAAGCAACACCGTCTCAGGCGCAACAGTCGGTCCGAAAGAGCGCGGCCCGGGAATGGCTGGAAAGTTTGGTGTTCAGCTTAATCTTCGTTTTCTTCTTCACCAATTTCATAGCCCAGGCGACTCAGGTTCCTACAGAATCCATGAAACCAACGATACTCGTGGGCGATCATTTTTTCCTCGACAAGTTTGCCTTTCCCGCAAACTATCCGCAGTTCATGAGCAAGGTTCTGCCGGCGCGAGAGATTCGTCGCGGCGATATCGTCGCCTTTAGGTCTCCGGAGAATCCCAAGGTGCCTTTCATTAAGCGCACCATCGGTCTTCCCGGGGAGACCTTGGAGATTCGTGACAAGACCGTCTACATCGACGGCAAGGCATTGCAGGAGCCATACAAGTATTTCATGGATCCTAACGTCTATGAGCGCAGTTCCGGGATTCCCAGTGATTATATCGTCCGGGACAACTATGGCCCGAAGGTCATCCCGCCTAACTGCTATTTCATGATGGGAGACAATCGCGATAACAGCAACGACAGTCGTTACTGGGGTGTGGTGAATGGCAATAATATTATTGGCAAGCCCCTGTTTATCTACTGGTCCTATGACGCGCCCCCGTACGATCCACGCTCCAAGTCGATATTGGAGTACGCTCATGAGTACGCTTCGGTTGCAATCAATTTCTTTTCCAAGACACGCTGGGCAAGGACCGGCAAGCTCCTGCGCTAACTTCCAAGTTATCTAACATGACAAGTCGTCGGGTGGACCGGCTCAACTTCGGAACACATCGTCTGACGAGCTTTCAGGTTCGCGTCTTGCGGGATGGGCAGAGCTGTGTCGCCTTGCGCGGGTTGCGTGCCGCGAGGGATGAACGGTTGAGTTTGGGGCGTGCCTTCCAGTGGCCGCTGGGCGGTACCACCAAGGATGAAACTCTCCGGAGCTTGTTCCTCTTGCCAAGGAGACGCCGGGCTTCTTGCGGCAGGGGTTCAGCCGGTCTCGTCGCGCCACCCTCGAGGTTTTCAAGAGAGATTTCTCTATGAGCTTGTTTGGTTCGAAGTTCCGATTGGCCTGCTTTGGAATCCTTTTCTCCGTGCTGCCTGCCTTCGGCCAGCAGTCTCCACTCAAAGACGTCACTCGCGAAGAAATCAACTTCTTCGAAGAAAAAGTTCGGCCGGTACTCCACGCCAGCTGCTTAATGTGCCACGACAATGAGAAGCGCACCAGCGGACTCTCCTTGGAAACCCGTGACGCTACTCTCGCCGGAGGAAATCGTGGCCCGGCCGCAGAACCAGGGAAACCGGACCAGAGCCGACTAGTCGAAGCCGTGCGCCATACTGGCGAGCTGAAGATGCCGCCGATGGGCAAGCTGAAGCCGGAAGAGATTGCCGCCTTGGTTCGCTGGGTTGAACTTGGCTTGCCGTGGCCAGAGGCTCGGAAAACCCAAGCAGAACAACAAGCCCGGTCAGACCACTGGGCATTCCAGCCGCCCAAGCGTTGGCCGGAGCCAGCAGTCAAGGATTCAGCCTGGGTCCGCAATCCCATTGACCGATTCATTCTAGCTCGGTTAGAGAAGGAGCGGCTGAAGCCATCGCCAGAGGCAGACAGGATAACGTTGATGCGGCGACTCAGTCTGGACCTGCTCGGTCTTCCTCCCGATCCCGCCGAAGTCGATACGTTTCTTGCGGATAAGCGGCCCGATGCCTACGAGCGCCTGGTAGAACGGTTGCTGGCCTCTCCACACTACGGAGAGCGCTGGGGCCGTCACTGGTTGGACGTGGCGCGCTATGCCGACACCAATGGATTCGGCTTCGACAGACCACGGGTGATGTGGCGGTATCGCGATTGGGTGATTCAAGCACTGAATCGAGACATGCCTTTCGACCAGTTTGTGATTGAACAGCTGGCCGGCGACTTGCTTCCCAACGCCACAGTAGACCAGAAGATCGCGACAGGCTTCCACCGCAACACCATGATTAACGAGGAGGGCGGGGTTGACCAGGAGCAGTATCGAGTGGAAGCTGTCTTTGATCGCGTTAAGACGACGGGCGCCGTCTTTCTGGGACTGACAACTGGGTGTGCCCAGTGCCACGATCACAAGTACGATCCGATTTCGCAACGCGAGTTTTACCAGCTTTTCGCCTTCTTCAACCGCCAGGATGAGCCGGTTCTCAAAATCGTGCCGCCGGAGGCGGTTAACGAGTTTCGTCGCGTGACGGCCGATTTTGAACTCGAAAAACTCCGTTTGCAGGCAGAGATAGCCAAGCGTAATGCGGAGACCATTGAGCTGATGGCATCCTGGGAGAAGGGATTGTCAGACGAGGCACGCCGGAAGTTGCCGAGCAATGTCCAGGCAATCCTGCAGGTTTCTCCTTCCCAGCGCACACTGGTTCAGACCGAAGACCTCGAAAAGTTCTTTAAAGAAAACGATCCAGTCTATCAAGAACGTTCGCGAGTCCTGCAGCAGTTTCTGGAGACCCCGAGCCCGCGTAATCCGAACGAGTTCACAGCAATGGTCCTTGAAGAGAGTGAGAAGCCACGCGATACGCATATCCTGATCCGAGGCGACTTCCTGAAGCACGGTGTCAAGGTTGCTCCGGACGTCCCGGCAGTGTTGCCACCCCTGGAAAAAAAGGCTGGTACCGTGCCAAGCCGCCTGGACCTCGCCCGTTGGTTAGTCTGCGACAAAAACCCCCTGACGGCTCGTGTGACTGTAAATCGGATTTGGCAGCGATATTTCGGCCGTGGAATCGTCAAGACCGCCGAGGACTTCGGAACACAGGGCGAGAGGGCTTCTCATCCAGAACTACTGGACTGGCTCACGACCGAGTTCGTACGGTTGGGTTGGAGTCAGAAAGCTCTGCATCGGCTGATCGCGTCGTCGGCGACTTACCGTCAATCGTCGCGTCTGACGCCGGAATTGCGCGAACGCGACCCGGAAAATGTCTTGTTGGCACGCAGTCCCAGGCTGCGAGTCGAAGCGGAAATCGTTCGCGACATCGCGCTGGCGGCGTCCGGCTTGATTCAACACCGCATCGGGGGGCCGAGCGTCTTGCCACCACAACCGCCTGGCATCACTGACCTGAGTCGGGGTAATCTGATTTGGGTAACGTCCACAGGCCCGGACCGTTACCGGCGCGGCCTGTATACGTTCTGGAAACGAACTTCGCCGTACCCTGGCCTGACGGTTTTTGATGCTCCAACGGCCGATGAAGCCACGATCCAGCGAATTCGCTCCAACACGCCCGTACAGGCGCTCACGACGCTCAACGACGAAGTTTTTGTCGAAGCTGCCAAGGCGTTCGCTGCGCGTTTATTCAAGGAGGCTCCTTTGAACGACGAGGCCCGGCTGCGTCGCGGTTTTCGTCTTTGCGTAGCCCGTGAACCCGATGCGTTCGAGCGGGAAGCTCTGTTGAAGGTCCTCAAGACTGAGGCTCAGCGATTTTCTAAACAGCCCGACAGCACCAAAGTCTTTCTAGCAAGCGTGCCGGGCGACGTGGAGCCGGCGCAATACGCAGCTTGGTTCGGTGTGGCGCGGATCTTGCTGAACCTCGATGAGACGATCACGAGAGAGTAGAGGCATGGTAGACCAACCGCTGGACGATTGGCTTTTGAGGAGGCTCTAGACCATGAGAGGTAGAGGAAGAGAGGCGGAGTGCCTGAAGCACGTCACGCGTCGGTATTTTTTTCAGGAATGCTGGAGCGGACTGGGCGCCATTGCGTTGACTTCTCTCTTTGACGAAAGACTTCTGGCAGCATCTGTCGATCCGATGGCGCCCAAGAAGCCACCCTTCCCAGCCAAGGCGAAGCGAATTCTCTTTCTGGGCATGTCAGGTGGACCGAGCCAGCTTGACCTGTTCGACCTGAAGCCAAAACTTAACGAACTGCACGGGAAGCCAATCCCGAAATCCGTCGTGGGCGACCAGCGCTACGCCTTCATCAAGCCGGAGTCTCCGTTGCGGGGCACCGAGCGAAAGTTCAAGAAGTACGGTCAGGGTGGAATGGAGATCTCTGAGTTGCTGCCGCACATCGCCTCCGTGGCCGACGACATCTGTCTGGTCAAGTCGATGACGACGGACTTGTTCAATCACGCACCAGCTGAACTTTTTCTCTATACGGGATCTGGTCGGCCAGGCCGTCCGAGTATGGGCAGTTGGGTGACGTATGGCATAGGGAGCGAATCAAAGGGTCTACCTGGCTTCGTGGTGCTGCACTCCACGAGCCGCGGCTGGAATCCGGGCATTCAGGCCGGCGCCTCCTGCTGGTCGAGTGGCTTTCTTCCTTCCAGCTATCAGGGCGTGGTGCTGCGGAACACGGGGGACCCAGTGCTGAATCTTTCCGATCCGCACGGGGTCGATCTGAAGGCGCAGCAGGATTGCATCACGGCTATCAACCTGCTCAACCGCCATCGTCAGGATATCACCGGAGACCCGGAAATCGCCACCCGGGTTGCGGCCTTCGAGACAGCCTATCGCATGCAGATCGAGGCTCCAGAGGTTACTGACATCGCCCGCGAACCTAAGCATATCTTGGAAATGTACGGTTGCACTCCCGGGCAGATGTCGTTTGCGAATAACGCCCTGCTGGCACGCCGTCTCCTTGAGAACGGCGTTCGGTTCGTCAGTCTCTATCACAAGGGCTGGGATCATCATGGCACCGATCCCATCCAGAGCCTAATCACCTCGAACCTCGAACAAGCCTGCCTCGATGTCGACCAGGCTTGCGGCGCCTTGATACAGGATCTCAAGCAGCGAGGCATGCTCGAAGATACGTTGGTGATTTGGGGAGGCGAGTTCGGGCGGACTCCCATGGGACAGGCACCCCATCCTAACAACCCAAACGAGTTTCTCGGTCGTGACCATCATCCCAACGCTTACTCGATCTGGCTTGCTGGGGGCGGAATTAAGGGGGGCCAGACCGTGGGCGAAACCGATGAACTCGGCTTCCATATCGTTAAGGACCGAATCCATGTCCACGACCTGCAAGCCACGATCCTTCACCTGCTGGGTATCGATCACACCCGACTCACTTTCCGATTTCAAGGCCGCGAGTTTCGCCTCACCGATGTGGCGGGAGAAGTGGTGCAGAAGCTCCTGGCCTAACCCACGCCGTAGCATGGGCGGCCTTGCCCGCCCATGGCCGAATCAGAAACCTCGCACACCAGGGGAGAAGGAAGCCACGCGACGGCGGTCGGAGACCCTTCCGGGAACTATGGCGGTGAGAACCTAGGTGTCGGTTCCCGCGCCCGCCAGTGCAGCCGAATCTCTCAATTGCTCACTTCCAGGACTTGCCAGGGCGAAACATCTTCAATCAAACCGGCCATGATGACAGTTCGATCCTTGGGGTGCCCGAATCAGTTGGCATAGTGTTTCTCTAATCCAGTCGCCACCCCGTGCGGAGGTTGTCTATGTCTGAAAAGCGGAAGGTGTTTTTCTGCTTCCTTTTGATGCTGTCCTGGCTGGTCGCGAGCTCGCCGGCCCAAACACCGTTCCAGAATCCGGTGAAACTAGCCTTGAAGGAAGGCCGGCCAGTCATTGGCGCAACCATCACAGCGACCAGTCCGGACGTGGCAGCGACGCTTGCCAGCAGCGGATTCGATTTTCTATGGATTGAGATGGAACACAGTCCGCTGACCCTTGAAACGGTGCGCTCCATGATTCTAGCCACTCGCGGCATGAAAGCCATGCCCTTCACGCGTGTTCCAGTCAATGAACCCTGGCTGGCCAAACGGGTTCTCGATGCGGGCAGTCTCGGCGTCGTGTTTCCTTTCACCAGCACGCGCGAGCTTGCCGAGCAAGCCGTGAAGGCGTGCAAGTATCCGCCGCTTGGCATCCGCGGATTCGGCCCCAGCCTGGCAGCGCCCCGCTGGGATTTTGTGGGACAGAACTACGCACAGTTCGCCAATGAGAACGTGATGGTCATTCCGATCATCGAACAGAAGCAGGCTGTCGACAACATCGAAGCCATCGCCTCGGTGCCGGGGATTGACGTGCTGTTCATTGGCGCCAGTGACCTCTCGTACTCCTTAGGTGTCGGAGGACAGCGCGACCATGCTCTGGTGCGGGAAGCGGTAGCCAAAGTCCTGGCAGCAGGGAAAAAGTACAACGTCCCAGTCGGTTACCCGAGTGGCAATCCGGATGAGATTAACAAGCTTATCGCTGAAGGCTTCCGGTTTTTTCAGGCTTCCACAGATCTCAACCTCATGAAGAACGCCGCCACCGAGATGCTCAGCAAGGTTCAGGGACGCAAGACGGCACCTTCGAAGCCGACCGGAGGAATCTACGGGGAGAAGTAGAAGAAGCCTATCTCTGGTCAAAGTTCTCAATCATCCAGGCGTTGCTGTTGAAGGTGAATGCAGAAGAGGCCAGATACCGGCCGTCGGGTGACGGAAGTCCGCATTCCCCGTCCCGCCACAGAACACGAGCTTGACCTTTCTGATCAACGTACAGCAAGCTGGGCGGCGACATGCTTGGAACGTACCAGCCTTGGCCATCAGCCGACCATTTAGGACTTGTAAGCCGGCTCCAACCGTTGACCACGACCTCCTGTTTTGGACCTCGTCCGGACAAAGGCAAGACCCAGAGTCGGTTGGTTCCTTCGATGATACCGACAATCTGCGAACCGTCTGGCGACAGGTCCCAATCATATTGACTGGAAGGAGGAGCGGAAAGCTCTGTCCTGGCGAGCTCTCGACCCTTTCCTCGAATTGGGTCGAAAGCAGAGAAAATCAGTTGACCTTGAACCCGCTGATCCACGACACACAACTTGGATGGAAGCCGGGCACATCTGACGTTTGCAAACCCTTTCTCGCTATGAACAACCTGCGACGGCCCTCCTGAAAGAGGCGCACGCTTCAAAGCGACGGGGCTAGTCGAAGATTCCCTGTGCCATGTCGGAGAATTGAAATACAAAATCCATTGGCCGTCGGGTGTCACCGTAGGATTGACACTCGTCCTCAGGGCTCGTCAAGACGGGCTGGCGCAGTGCGCTCGTCAAGGCTTTGCCTGAAGACATCCATGATTGCCATTACGATTTGACACCAGGAGTACAGCCTTGCTATCCGGGGTCCAGGCTGCAGGATGATCATTCCGATCCTCCCAAGTCAATCGTCGTGGCGTCTTCATGCGATTGCCATTGCCTTGAAGCTCGCCGACATAGACTTCGAATTGTCCGGTGCGCTTCAAGAATGCCAGACGTTTTCCATCGACGCTGCTGCTCGGGCCATATCCGCTGAAACCGGACGAACTCAGGATTCGCCGCGGTTCACCAAACGGTTGCCCGGTTCTGAGGTTGGCGTGGATTTGCCACAGGCTGCTCTCGTTTTCACCCCAAGGGCCCATCCAATAGAGAAATTCTCCAGTCGGCAGAATACAGCTCCCCCTATAGTAGTGCATGTACTTTCGAAAGGGATTGAAGCCACCACGGCGATTTGTTGACCTTTGAGGTCGCAGGACTCGATCGAGGTCCCTGCATTGTCTGTCCTGAGCTGAAGCCGTTTATATCCCAGACGCTTTCCGTCCGGAAACCACATGAGATCTAGTGAGGTAATCTTCCGTAGGGGCACTCAAGATGAGACGGGAGTCTTCGCCATTGGCTTTCATCAACCAGATGCTCTTTGGCATCTCCTCGAATCAGGGCAATTTGCGACCCGTCCGGCGACACCGCAGCCGTTCCTGCATCGTCTTGAAAGAGGCGCGGCGGGCCTCCAAAAACCGAGAGGATCCAGACCTTGCTAGTCATTTCTTCTCCGACGACACCCACTCGCGAGCAGTTTGTTTCCATCGGGAAACCAGTTCAGGTCAGCTATGCGGGCGCCAGCGGGAACAGCGAGAACATTTCGTTCTCCGGTATCGATCACTTTCAGAAAGACGCCCGTGTCGTCGGAATACGCCAGGTACTTCCCGTCGGGCGAGATCTTCGCGCTGTTGACCGGGGTCTCAAACGGGTTCGTGGTCAACTGTCGCTGCTTGAATTCCACTTCCAACTTGGGACGGTGCGAGGCATACCAGCCGATGCCCAGCCCAATCGCAAGAACCGCCAGGATTCCTGATGCAATCAGGACTTTCCGCCAGCGGGTGCTGGAGCGAAGGCTGGAACTTGGGCCAGCTGTAGCCGCGCTAGCGGAGTGGCCAGCCACTGGGACACCCTGAGCCGCGTTCTCTTGTCCACGTGCAGAATCGATGTCCCGCTTCAGCCGTTTCAGGTCCGTGCGCAGATCGGCAGCGCTCTGGTAACGAAGATCGCGGTCTTTCTCCAGAAGCTTGTTGATGATCTCTTCCAGCTTCAGCGGCAGGTCGGGATTCAGCCGTGCTGGCGGCGTCGGTGCCCGGCTCAGGATGGCGTGAAAGATGACAGCCGAAGTTTCTCCGGTAAACGCCTGCCTGCCCGTGGCCATCTCGTAGAGCACCGCCCCGAAACTGAACAGATCCGCCCGGGTATCCAGTTCTTCTCCCCGGGCCTGCTCCGGGGACATGTAAGCGGCCGTTCCGATCGCCACTCCCGAACTGGTTAAGGACTCTTGCACTGTCATCGTTTCCAGGGTTGTTCCTGCATTCTTCGGTCGCAACAGCTTGGCCAAGCCAAAGTCCAGAATCTTGGCCTCACCGCGCTCGGTCACAAACAGGTTGGCTGGCTTGATGTCCCGATGGGTGATGCCCTTGGAGTGGGCGGCGTCCAGACCGTCGGCAATCTGAATCGCCAGCTCCAGCAATGGGTCCGTCTCGATTGGCTTGCCGTCGATCCGGTTTTTCAACGTCCTGCCTTCCAGCAACTGCATCGCGATGAAAGGCTGACCGTCGTGCTCTGCAATTTCATAAACGACGCAGATGTTTGGATGGTCGAGCGCCGATGCCGCGCGCGCCTCACGCTGAAAACGTTCGAGGGTTTCAGGGTCTTGAGCCATCCCTTCAGGTAGGAACTTGAGTGCCACCTTGCGGCCCAGCTTGGTGTCTTCGGCTTTATACACCACTCCCATCCCGCCTCCGCCCAGCTTCTCCAGAATGCGGTAGTGAGAGATGGTTTGGCCGGTCATGGAAGTTTCACTCATCACGAAAGGCCCAGCGGCAGCGCTCAGAAAGTTCCCGCCGCGATCATGCGCTTCGAGCAGTGACTCCACTTCCTGGCGCAGCGTTGCGTCGTCCCCGCAGGTCTCCCGGAGAAAAGCGAGGCGTTCTCCAGTCTTGTGCTTGCAGGGCCTCGTGATAGAGCTGGTCAATACGTTGCCAACGTTCAGGAGTCATAGAAACAGTGGTTCGTGGTTCGGGTTTCGTGGTTCGAATCGAAGTTGTAGGACCCCCTGCCGCAGACCTGGCGGCTTTTCAACTTCGACCACAGGATGAGTTCAGCGGCCGGGAGAAAGTTGCGCAGCAACTGACGCGTCGGCTTTTCAGATTGGCGATTGAAGATCTCGGCCATGAAGGACTCGCTGTGGTTCCCACTTGTTAAGGGGACAGAGAGAGCGGTACTTCCAGCATCTTGGACGTTGAAGAACACACGAGCAACCAAAGAACCTGCGGCTACTCCACATGCGATTTGGGTAGGTGAAGCATTCCAAGCGGTGGTTCTTCCTCATTGGACTTCGGTGTTCCCGTCTTTCCTCTTGGAGAGTGGAGCGCCCTCTGAAATCTTGTAGAAGGGGGACAAGAAGAGTCAGCTCGGCAACCCTCACCGGAAGTTCTCCACCAGCATCAGATCCCCAGTCCAGGCTTCGTCAAGCTGGACATACAGGATCCACCGCTCGTCGGGAGAGACAGAGAAGCCCGTGCCGGGAACCTTGTCGAGTGTGGCCAGGCGCGTTCGTTTGCGACTGGCGAAGTCAAAGAACTCGATCGGAATCTTGCCACTGGTGTTAGACATAAAGTAGAGACCGTTGCGGCCGACGGCGAAGTTTTCATAGACCGAGTCTAGTACCTGTTGCTCCTGGCCACCGCCAGTGGGCACTCTCCACAGGCTGCTGTCGAACTCGCTTTTGAGATAATAGAGCCACTGGCTATCTGGCGACTCAAAAGCAGCATATCCATTCCTCCTCCCAGCTTCGTTACTTGGAGCAGCCTCGCCGCCGCCGACCGGCATCTTCCAGACTTGGAACTGCCCTGTGCGATTGGAGCGAAAGTAAATCCATCGGCCGTCCCGTGACCAGGCAGGTCCCGAATCCTCGGCGGCATGATCTGTTAGTCTCTGGGGCTTTCCGCCCTGGGCACTGATCCAGAAGATGTCGTCCTGGCCGTTGGACGTAACCGAAAAAGCGATGCGCTTTCCGTCAGGCGACCAGCTGGACCCAGAAATCTCAGGTCCACCATAGGAGGTCAGTTGAACAAGGTTCGATCCAGAGCTGTCGCAGATCCAGATCTCAGACGTTCCTGAGCGGTAGGAGAGAAAAGCAACCTTCTGGCCGTCCGAAGAGTATTGGGGCCCAAATTCGAGAAAGGTCGAGGCGATGAGTTGCATGGGCGGACCAGCCTGTTGTCCCGACGAGGACAGGCCAATTCGCCAGATGTTGTGGTCCGAATGTCGTTGAGCAAACGCGAGCCGGCGTCCGTCGTGCGAAAGTGCTGGTTGCACCAACTTGCTGGTGCCCGCGAGTGACGACAACGGGAGAGGCTTCGATTTCTCGGGACTTGCTAGATCGAGCCGCCAGAGGCTCAGGTGGTGCTTTGGCCCCGAGACATAAATGATCTGCCGGCCGTCTGGGGTCCACACGGGGCTGGCACTAAGCAGATCTCCGAATGTGATCTGTCTGGGTTGTCCCGCAGCTTCCATCGCCGGAGTGAGAGGCAGCACATAGAGGTGAGAGAGATTGTAGTTCACGAACCTGGCAAAGGCGAGGCTGCGCCCGTCGGGCGAAAAGGAAGGACACTCGTCGCCCTGGATGGCAGGTTCTGAGGAAGTCAGCCTTCGCTTTTGACGGGTTTCCAGCGAGATCAGGAAGATGCCTGTAGGATCCTTGGCGGAGTCTCTGTCCGGGTAAGCCAACCATTTGCCGTCCGGAGACCAGGAAAGATTGGAATGCATTGTCACCGCGCCGACGGGGATCTGGGCCTCCGTCAGTTCGACCTCGGTTCCTCCAATCGACGGGATCATGTAGATTCCCAGCCTGTCCTCTCCCAGCGCCCGCTGGAACGCGATCCAGCGGCCGTCTGGCGACCAAACCAGGGATCTCTCCTCGACAGAATTGTTGGTCAATCGAAGCGGCGTGGGGGAGCCGAGTAACAGAGTGTAAATGTCGCAATTACTATAAGCTTGCACCGACTTCAAGCCGTTTGCCACGATCCCACGTAAAGGCCATCTGGTTTCCGTCGGGTGAAAAGGTTGGATAATGTTCTATCCCTGGGAAACTGGTTAGTGGCGTCACAGCCAGAGCCTCATCCGGTGGCGGCAGACTTCGCAAGACCCATACGACCGATCCCACAACACATACCATAGCCAGCAAAACGACAGGCCAAAGCCATCGGCGACTCGTTTTGATATCGCTTTGAACAGCCGTCTGGCGGCCCGTTTCCCATTCCGCCTGCAGGTCTTCTAAAGCGAGTTTCATGTCATCCATGTGTTGCACGCGACGGGTGAGATCCTTCCGGAGGCACCACAGAATGAGCCGCTCGACTTCCACTGGAATCTGGGGGGCGCGCTGCCGGGGGGGTTGTGGATCTTCCCGCAGGATCGCGGTCATCGTCGCCAGGGGAGAGCTGCCTTGGAAGGCGCGGGTGCCCGTCAGCATCTCGTAGAGCACTACGCCAAAGCTAAAGATGTCGGATCGGGTATCGACCTTCTTGCCCTCGGCCTGTTCGGGCGACATGTAGGCTACCGTCCCGACCGCCACGCCCTCTTCAGTTTCCGGGCGAATATCCGATGAAGCCGTAATAGTTTGAATTTGTGACGGGCTTCCGGAATTTCGCGCTACCTTGGCGAGGCCAAAGTCCAGCAGTTTTACCTGACCGTCTTCGCTGACCATGATGTTGCCCGGTTTCAGGTCTCGATGCACGATACCGGCGGCGTGGGCAACGGCCAGTGCATCGGCGACCTGGATAGCGATCTTCAAGGCCTCGTTGATCCGCATGCCCTTGCGTGGAATCAGCGTGTCGAGCGTCTTGCCCGCTACCAGTTCCATGGCAATGAAGTCTACGCCGTCGAGACAGTCGATCTCGTAGACGGTGACGATGTGGGAATGACTCAGCGCCGACGTGGTCTTAGCCTCATGGATCAGGCGGCGTTTGCGTTCCGGGTCAGAGGCAAACTCCCTCGGCAGGACTTTGATCGCGGCAAGCCGTCCCAAACGCGTATCGCGGGCCTTGTACACCATGCCCATGCCGCCTTCACCCAGCGGCGACAGAATCTGGTAGTGGCCGAGCGTATGGCCCAGCAGCGAAGGCGTGGGGTGCTTCTGCAGAGCAGGCGCTGGAACGGCACCCGCGGCAGTGCTCAGAAAGTTCCCGCCGCGATCATGCGCTTCGAGCAGTGACTCCACTTCCTGGCGCAGCATTTCGTCGTCCCCGCAGATCTTCCGTACAAAAGCGAGACGTTCTCCAGTCTTGTGCTTCAGGGCCTCGTCGATAGAGCTGGTCAATACGTTGCCAACGTTCAGGAGTCATGAAGGCCGTGGTTCGCGTTTCGTGATTCGGGGTGAGAATCGAAGCTCAAAGCTCCCTACCGCAAAGCCCAGGAAAGCTTCATTCCCTTGGCAAGTGATACAAACTGGTTGGGATAAAGTGACCTGGCAACGCCGTTTTTCAAGGCCACTGATTAGGTTGTCCGCCTCCACCAACTTGTCACTGGTCACTTGTCACTATTCTTGCTCAGTTCCCGGTAGAGCCAAGCCTGCGCCAAACTCCATTCGCGCATGATCGTGCGTGGAGATAGCTGTAGCGCCTCGGCCGTCTCTTCCACGGTCAGTCCACCAAAAAAACGTAGCTCTACAACTTGGCTCTTCCTCGGATCGACGCCGGCCAAGCTCTTCAAGGCATCGTCCAGTGCAACCAGGTCTGCTCTGGGTTCTGAAGGGATCAGCAGCTCCTCCTGGAGCGGCACCTTCCAGGCTTCTCCCTCACGCTTCTGATAGTGCCTTGCCCGGGCTGCGTCCACCAGGATGCGTCGCATCATCTGTGCCGAAAGGGCTAAGAAATGAGCTCTGTCCTGCCAGTCGACTTGACGGACATCCAGCAGCCGCAAATAGGCCTCATGAACCAAAGCGGTCACTTGCAACGTATGGTCTGGACGCTCGCGAGCCATTTGACGCCTGGCCAGACGACGCAGTTCGGCATACACCACGGGCATGAGCCGCCCGAGAGCCTCCTGGTCTCCCTGACTCCAGCACTTCAATAGCTGAGTTACTTGCCCGGCGGAAGTCATAACAGCCGCCTTGATCATTGCCCTGTTTGCGGGTAAGGGTAGGCTAACAATTCCAGCCAGCACCGGTCGAGCAGTTTTTTCAAGGAGCGATGGGCAGATGGCAGTATTCGTCCATTTCTCTCGCTAAAGGAGATGAGCGGCCAAAAGCTGGCTGTAGAGAGGAGGAGAGGTTAGGGCGTGGCATCCCGCTGGGCGTCATTCCAAGGCTGTCCGTCGCGCAGCAAGCAGTGCTGGGCGGTGTCCAACCGGAAAGGTCCGAATTCGAACTGTGGCTGAGGCTGGTTGATCATGCCCCCCTCGCGAACTTTCGAAAACTTTTCCCGGATTATTCGGGGGTTTTTCGAAGGACTTCCTGGGGGTCACAGATTAGTCTTGTGCCCAACCTGACAATCGGATGTCGGGTTCAGAAGTTTTCGCTGCTTAAACACAGAATTTTAGTCCCTAGGGCTCGCGGGAGTCAAGGAGCTCCGGCGATGGTGATGAGGCGAGGGCACGTCCAATGCGAGTCCCCATCCAGTCGGTGTGTATCGAAGCATTCGGCGCTCGATTGCGATTAAAGGTGACACCACCTGACTGACAGAAGCGTCCGGGCCTTGCACCCTGAAGCTAACCTTTGGCTCTGGCGGTTGAAGCCTCTGGGAGACGGATATGGATATACAGCCTCTGTGGGATCCGATCTGGATGTCGGTTGAAAACAAACATCTCAAATCAATCAAGGAGAATGACTATGGTACTCTCGATACGAAGGAGAATGGCCAATAGAAGCGCCGCGAGCAGGGTACTTTTGTTGCTTTTGACGGGAATTCTGGCTACGCCTTATCCGCTAAGCGCAGATCCGGTGACAGACTGGAACCTGACGACGGTGACGGCTGTCACCAACTCAACCTTTAATCCCGTGCAGGGCTAGTTATCCTGGTCTATGTGCATTCGGCAATCTATGACGCAGTCAATGCAATCGATGGCCGGTACAGCGTTTATGCCATAAAGCCTACCTTGGTAAACCCTGGAGCCTCGCAAGAGGCTGCCGCCGCTGCAGCAGCCTACCATGTCTTAAAAGGCAAGTTCCCCAGTCAACAAGCTCTTCTGGACGGGGCCTATGCAGTCTCCTTGGCAGCTATCCCGCAGGGTCAGGCCAAGAGCGATGGCATTGCCATAGGCACCGAAGTCGCCCAGGGCATTCTGGCTCTCCGAGATAATGACGGTCTCGGCAACGTGATCCCCTATTCCTTTGGAACAGGCCCGGGTGTATATCAAGCTACCCCTCCAGGCTTCGGCCTTCCTTTGTTTCAAGATTTGGCACACCTCCGACCTTTTACTCTCCTGAGTTCATCCCAGTTTCGTGCTGACGGTCCTCCCGCCCTTCGAAGCAAGCGCTGGGCCAGAGACTTCAATGAAACTAAGAGTCTGGGCTCATTGAACAGTGCCACGCGCACGCTGGATCAGACTCAACTTGGACTCTTTTACACGGAGAATCCCATGACCTTCTATGCTCGGATCCTTCGTGATTTTGCTCTGACTCAGAGACTCAGTTTGGCCGACAATGCCAGGCTCTTCGCCCGCTTGCATTTGGGAATCGCTGACGCGCTCGTGGCTGTGTTAGATTCCAAGTACTACTACAACTTTTGGCGTCCGGTCACAGTGATCCAGGTCGGAGAGACCGATGGCAACTCTCTGACAGAAGCCGACCCGTCTTGGACTCCCCTGGCCGTAACGCCCCCTCATCCTGAATACCCGGCAGGACATGGAGTGAGTAGTGGCGCGGTCGCAGAGACGCTGAGGTCCTTTTTCCACACTAAGAGAATCACGATTCAATTTACCAGCACGGTGCCAAATTCGGGGCCAGCGCGCATCCTTGGGGGAACTGACGAAATCACTCACCAGGTCATCCAGGCTCGAATCTATGGCGGCATGCACTACCGGACTTCCAATGAGGACGGCGTCAAAATGGGCAAGCAGGTCGCCAGATGGATTGCTAGAAACTACTTCCGCTTGCTCCGTAACGATTGCCAGAGGAACGAGAGCGAGAGGGATGATGACGACGAGTAGCCAGAGGTGTAGCGCAGACCCGCGTGGTGTACGGGTCTGCGGCTTTTCGTGTCGGGTATTCAAACGCCATCGTCCGAAGGATGGATTGAAGCAGTTCGTTTGAGTTACTGCCGCAGACGGCCAGACAGCGGCTCCCACGCTCTCATCAACTGTTGTGCTGCTCAGTGGCATCTACGGGTCCCAACAGGTAGCAGGATCTGAAGCACTCGCAAGACGCTCCCTGCCAAAGTTCTGGCAGCGGGGAAAAAGTACAACGTCCCCGTGGGCTACCCGAGTGGAGATCCAGATGAGATTAACAGGCTTGTTGCTGAAGGCTTCCGGTTTTTTCAGGCTTCCACAGACCTCAACATGATGAAGAGCGCCGCCATAGAGATGCTCGGCAAGGTCCCGGGACGCAAGACGGCACCTTCGAAGCCGGCTGTAGGGATCTATGGGGAAAAGTAGCGGGAGGAACGTTTGCAGCTCGCATGTCAGTTTTTGCGGTCCATGAAGTGTTCACTTACCCTTTGACGTAAGCGAGTTTCTCCGCCACCTTGCCATCCCGAACCCGAAAGACGTCCACACCGCGAAGGTGCCAGGGCTGACCATCTCTCATCTTCCGATAGACCCAAAGAACCGCACAACGGTCCCCAGCTGCAAACATCTCCTCTGTCTCAAACAGGGCGTCAGGAGAACTACGAAAGAATTTCTCCCAGAAAGCTCTGACGGCCTCCTGTCCCTGATAACGAGCGCCATCAGGCGTGGGACTAGTGTTTTCGAAGACGCAATCGGCTGTCATCGCATTCATGATGGCATCGACATCATGACGGTTGAAGGCCTCGTTGAACCTGCGAACAGCCTCGATCGTTTGCAAAGACTTGTCCTCTTCCTTTTCCATATTTATTAGGGTCACCGCTTGCCTCTCCGATCGTTTAGACTTAAGAATGAGGGCACCGTGTCAATCTGGAAACTGTTTAGAATAGACGTTGAAAACGAGAATCGTTTCTCCTCAGCTGCCGAGACCGAAAGCGTTCGCAGGATCACGGCCGCATTGGACGAAATGGAGCCTGAACGCGCCCGTTTCATTGCTGCGTTTGCCTATATTCTAAGCCGGGTTGCGCGTTCTGATCAGGAAATCAGCAGCGAGGAGACGCGGCTCATGGAGCAGATCGTTGCCGAACATGGCCATCTTCCCGAAGAGCAGGCGATTATTGTAGTGCAGATGGCTAAGACACAAAGCCTGCTCTTTGGCGGGATCGAAGACTATGTCGTGACGCGTGAATTCAATCGGACGGCAACCAAGGAACAAAAGCTCGCCCTGTTGAACTGCCTCTTCGCCGTTTCGGCGGCCAATCGTTCCATTTCTGCTCAAGAGGATAGTGCCCTCCGGCAAATTGCACGGGAACTCAAGCTCCGCCACAGCGAATTCATCGAGGTCCGTCTGCGTTACCGCGACCACCTCGATGTCCTGAAATCGTTGTGAGGGACAATGTGGTCAATTGCCGTTGCCCAACCACTGAGCCTCAAGGGCTGTGCTAGACTTTCCTTCCAGGAGACCCGAATTCGGTGTGCCACTGTCAGAGCCTGACGAAACCATGTTCGATTGGACTGATCGCGTGAAGTTCTCTCGTGTCCAACAATTCGGAGTCTGTCTGCTGGCAACCGCTCTGCTCGTCTACTTGCTTTTGCGCTATCTGTATTTGTCTCGATGAATACCCCTTTGCTGGTTGTAGTCGGACCTACCGGAAGCGGCAAGTCCGCTTTGGCCTTGGAATTGGCCCGGACATTTGGCGGAGAAGTAGTTAACTGTGACTCCGTCCAGGTCTACAAGTATTTGGATATCGGGACGGCAAAGCTATCGAAGCGGGAACAGGAGGGAGTTCGGCACCACCTGTTGGACATTGTAAATCCTGACGAGTTGTTCACAGCGGGCGACTTTCTAAATTTGGGGCGCCACGTTTTGAACGAGATTCAAGCCAGGCGCTATGTACCCATCGTGGTCGGCGGGACGGGGCTCTATCTGAGAGCGCTGCTCGAAGGGCTGTTTGAAGGACCAAAGCGATCAGAGTCCTTGAGGCGGCGGCTGAATACCGTGGCAGCGCGCAAGGGCCCGGGCCATTTGCACTGTCTCTTGAATCGAGTCGATCCAGCTTCGGCGAAACGAATTGCGGCGAACGACAAGCCCAAAACCCTGCGGGCCCTTGAGGTTTACTTTCTCACTGCCACCCCACTTTCCCAGCATTGGCTGAACAGCCGAGACCCCTTGCGGGGATTTGACATTCTCAAAGTCGGGCTCAACCCGCCGCGAGACCTCCTCTACCAGCGCATCGATCGTCGCGTCGAGGCGATGTTTGCGAATGGGTTGTTGACCGAGGTCGAGTCTCTTCTAGATCGAGGGTTCAATGAACAGCTCAAGCCGCTTCAATCGCTGGGTTACGCTCAGTCTGTTCGTTATCTGAAGGGAGAGCTGACCCTGGCGCAAGCCATTTCATCCACTCAGCTCGAAACGCGACGTTACGCCAAACGGCAATTGACGTGGTTTCGTCGGGAGAGGAACCTGTTTTGGTTTGACGGTTTCGGTTCGCAGGCTGAAACCCAATCAGAGGTGAAGGCGTGTGTTCAGAAGTTTCTTCGAGATTCTTGGACAGTTGGGGGACTGCCGCTGCGGCTGGCAGGCCCCGCCGACTGTGGTTGAGTTTGACACGAGAGCGCGCACCTAGGTTTGCTGCGTCGAAATTTTGCGTGCGAAACAAACCGCGCCACCATTACAATACCGAGGCCGTTTTCTTATGGCGTCCACCGCTACCCTGGAGAAAAGAAGATGGAAAAGCAAGTGCAGAACATTCAAGACGTTTTTCTGAATAACGCCCGTAAAGAAAAGACAGTGACGACGATTTATTTAATGAGTGGCGTGAAGCTGACGGGAAGGATTAAGAGCTTCGACAAGTATTCGGTCATTCTGGAGTCCAATAACCAGGATCAGTTGATCTTCAAGCATGCCATCTCGACGGTGGCGGCCGGCAGGTCGTTCAGTGTCGCCGCTCACGCTCCCGTCAGCGCCGCACCAGAGTCCGCAAGTTAAGATGGACTTAACCGATACCCACAGGGAAAAGGTTCTGCTGGTTGGATGTGCCCTCAAGACCTCGCCTAAGATTCTTGCTCCCGGACAGGATGCGCTGAGTTTGGATGAATCGCTGGACGAACTCGCGTCGCTGGTGGCTTCTGCCGGCGGACAAGTCGTCAGCCGAATGATTCAGGAACGGGAGCAGTTTGATCCTGCCTATCTGATTGGTTCGGGAAAGCTCCAGGAGCTTGAGGAGCGTCTGCATGAGCACAATGTCAACGTAGTGGTTTTCGATGAGAATCTTTCTCCTGCCCAACAACGCAATATCGAAAGAAAAATTGGCTGCCGCGTTATCGACAGGACGCAGCTCATTCTGGATATCTTTGCCCATCGGGCTCGGACACGAGAGGGAAAGCTTCAGGTGGAACTAGCTCAGCTAAGCTACCTGTTGCCACGTCTGGCGGGCCGGGGCGTGGAACTCTCGAGGCTGGGCGGTGGCATCGGTACCAGAGGTCCTGGCGAAACCAAGCTCGAAACGGACCAGAGAAGAATTTACAGGCGGATTCACAAACTCAAAGAAGAGCTGGAAAGGGTCCGTTCCCATCGCAGTCTGCATCGGACGTTTCGACGCTCCATTCCGGTGCCGACTGTTTCCCTGGTGGGCTACACGAACGCAGGCAAGTCCACGCTGTTTAATGCGCTAACCCAGGCGGAAACGCTCGCTTCCGACCAACTGTTCGCCACGCTGGACCCACTTCTGCGCCGGATCAAATTGCCCTCCCGCCGCGAAGTCATTCTATCTGACACCGTCGGATTCATTCACAAGCTGCCACCGACACTGGTCTCTGCCTTCCGTGCGACACTTGAAGAAATTGGCCAGGCAGACTTACTGCTTCATGTCGTCGACATCTCTAGCCCGCATTGTCGCCAGCAGCGTGAAGCCGTTCTCCGGATCCTTGAAGAGCTAGGAATCTCTTCGAAACCGGTTCTGGAGGCGCACAACAAGATCGACTTGGTGGTCACTGTACCGCGGTTTTCCTCGGAGTCATCCAATCAAGTCAGTATCTCAGCCACACAGAGGAATGGGATCGACACGCTTCTGGCAAGAATCGACGAATGCCTCTGCGGCGATCCTCTAATCAAAGCCAAGTTCCTTTTCAGTCAGAAGAATGGAAACCTGCTCTCCAAACTGTATTCCTGCAGTCGGCTTATCGAGCGAACCTACGTCGACGATCAGGTCTATGTCGAAGTAGAGGCACCTCAATCGGTGGTCGATCGGCTGAAGGAATTCAGGATCGGAGTGTGACGGATTCGCCGCTCTGACAAGGTAACCGCGTCGCCTTAGGCACCTTTTCCCGCGGCCTTCGAGAAGGCCATGCCAACAACGTAAACAGGATCTGACTCCCTCGGCGTTTCTCTCCTCGTGCGCCAGGACCGAGTTTAGGCACTCCAGCAGATTTTGTTCTTGGAGTCTGGAGCGACAGTACAGGAGGAAGTGCGTTAGCAAGGCCGACCCAGGTCGCCTTTCTGTCATGGACACAGCAAATGGATTGGGGAATAGTATCATGGCACGGTCGCTTTGAACCACGGCTTAGCTGTTGGGGGTGGCATGCATAGCTTAGATCTGATCCTCACACTCACGGGTGGTTTGGCAGCTGCGCTCGTTTTGGGCTTTTGCACTCATCGCTTGGGGCTGTCGCCGATCGTCGGCTATCTCCTGGCGGGTTTGGCCGTCGGTCCGAACACCCCAGGATTTATTGCCAACAAGCATCTGGCCGACCAGCTTGCCGAAGTCGGTGTAATCCTCTTGATGTTTGGCGTCGGGCTTCAGTTTCACCTGAAGGAACTGCTCGAGGTTCGCCGCGTTGCGATTCCCGGAGCCATCTGTCAGATTCTTTTGGCAACGGCCCTAGGGTGCGTGGTTGGCCAATCCTTGGGCTGGAGTTGGTCGGCAGGCCTCGTCTTCGGCTTGGCCATCTCAGTAGCCAGCACGGTGGTCCTCCTCCGCATCTTGGCGGATCACAACGACCTCCACACGCCAAGCGGGCATATCGCCGTCGGTTGGTTAGTGGTTGAAGACCTCTTCACCGTGTTGGTCCTGGTGCTTCTGCCTGTGATTTCTGAAGGGGGCCATGCAAGTGCCGGAGGTTTTACCCTTTCGCTGGGGCTGGCGGTGTTGAAGCTGGGAGCTCTCGTTGTCTTCACGCTTCTGGTGGGAGGCCGGATGATTCCCTGGCTTCTGGCTCAAGTGGCCGCGACTCGTTCCCGAGAACTCTTCACATTGACGATTCTTGTATTGGCACTGGGTATCGCTGTCGGCTCAGCCAAGCTGTTTGGAGTCTCAATGGCTCTCGGCGCTTTTCTGGCCGGGATGGTCGTAGGAACCTCGGATTTCAGTCTTCGTGCCGCTTCAGAAGCCCTGCCGATGCGGGACGCATTCGCGGTCCTGTTCTTCGTTTCGGTGGGAATGCTTTTTGATCCGACGTACTTGCTTGCAGCCCCGGGACTTGTAGCCGCCACGCTGGCTATCATTCTTGTCGGGAAACCAGTAGCCGCACTCGGGATTGTGCTGTTGCTCGGCTATCCCTTGCGTGTGGGCCTAGCCGTGGCAGTGTCTCTGGCGCAGATCGGAGAGTTTTCGTTTATCCTTGCCACATTAGGTAGAGACCTAGGGCTTCTGACAGACTCTGCTAACAATGCTCTCGTCGCGGCAGCTATTCTCTCCATCACAGTTAACCCACTTCTATACCGGTCTGCCAGTAGCATGGAATCCTGGCTAAATCGACATTCCTGGCTCTCGCGACTCCTAGCTCCTCGAACGGATTTAGGCATCTCGAACAGCTTCACTTCGGTGACAGACACCGACAAGAAACGTCATCGGGCAATTGTGGTGGGCTATGGCCCCGTCGGCCGAACGGTGACGAGGCTGCTCCGCGAGAGCGAGATCGAACCTGTCATTATCGAGCTCAATCTCGACACCGTGCGCCGATTGAGGGCTGAAGGAATACAAGCGGTCTATGGGGATGCGTCCCGCCGGGAGACGCTGGCCAACGCCGGAGCCAAGCAAGCAACTAGTCTTGTTCTGAGTACCGCAGGAATGCCGGGCAGCCAGGAACTGATCCGGCTAGTGCGTGAGTTGAATCCCAGGGTCCGCGTGTTTGCCCGTTCCGTTCATTTACGGGAGGCCGCAGCAATGCGCCGTGCCGGTGCGGACGTTGTCTTTTCAGGAGAGGGAGAAGTGGCGTTGGCCATGACCGAGTTCATGTTGCGGCAGCTCGGAGCGACGCCTGAGCAGATGGATCGGGAACGAGACCGTATTCGACACGAGCTTTTCGGCGAGGCCAACTTGGAGGAGCCTGTAACTACGCAGATTCAGAGTGCCGCGGATAGTACGGCGAACGTAAGTCAACCGAAGCATTCGGGAGGGATCTAGGTACCGCAGAAGTTATCCACAAAAACTGTGGATAACTTTGTGGAAAAGTGGCTGAAAAACTCTACAAATGCCCGTCAATTGCGCCCTCGCGCAGATTGCACTCAAAATGATCAGTTTTTAACTGATTGAAAATAATTGATTTATGTTTAGCGTTTGAAAAGCAAGGATTTAAGTGAAGGATCTATTTCTATTGCGGATTTTCTAGCCAGTTTTCAACAGATTGGTATGAAATTTGTGTTGCCGAAGTGAGGGTCATAGATGGCGCTTTAGCCATGCGTTAGCGGCTTCATAGTCCGCGAATTTCTTTTCTTCGTTCTTGAATTGGCGGGAATGGCGATTCTTGAGATCAAAGTTAGAGGAAGTTGCAAACTTAGCGTGGAGCATTTCGTGAAAGAGGATGTAGCCAACCACCATCAGAGGAACCTGGGGCTGGTCAAAAATCCGACTCACCGTAATAGAACCGTGCGAGGGATCAAAGTGGCCGAGTATCCGACGACTTTTCCTCAGGCTCCACCCTAAGTTGACGCCTTGAATCTTTCCTTCGAAGTATTCCTGGTTTAGGTCATCGAAGAGCTGTAAGAGGTTGTAGTGTCGGCCTTTCGGCGCAGACAGGAGTTTGCGTCCCCGTTGACTTCGCGTGAGCAGCGACTTTTCTTTCATCTCCACCGAGTTGACATAGGACCGATAGGCAGAATTGACTGCTGCGGGGATTCTGCGCCGGAAAAGCTTAGACAGAAGAATAATCGAAAGAGCTCTGATAATTTCAGGCGGGGCCTGCTGGAAGAGATCGCTCAGCCGGACGAACAGTTGGCCACTTCGGAAGCGAATGGTGTGATTGATACCAACAAACGGGTAGAACTCGACATGAATGGGTTGCGGGAACCGCAGGATGCGCAACGTCTCTGCGGCCTCAGCGAAGATCTGCTGGGCCTGTTCAACACTGAGCGTTTCTCTTTCCTCAAACAGAGCGAGCTGACTCATCTATCTTTTCGTGACGAGCGAGCCTTCTGCGCTTCTTTCAAAAGGTTGATCTGTTCGTCGGTCTTTTCGATCGCCGCCTTCACGTCCTCGCTCAGCTCCTGCAGCACTTCGCTGATTTCCTCGACGACTTTCTTCTCGGACCGATCAAGCTTGGCTTCGAGCTGTCCGATCCACTGCGCGTTTTGATGGAGAGATTCGTCCAGTTTCTTCAGGGACTTCAAATAGGCCTTAGGATCCAAAGGAACGCTGGAGAAATTCTCCACATTGGCACTGACCTCTTCGAGACACTGAAGATATTCGTCCATCCAATCCGCGAACGATTTTGCAGGTTGGGTTTCGGACTTCCTCTGGGGCTCGGAGGCAGCAGTCTCTTCCCTTTCGTCGGCCCCGCCCTTCTTCTTTTTCGTCTTAACGTCCGGGGCCTGCGCCTTAACCCAGTCTGGGTCTTTCAATGAGCGTGCGTTGTCCAGGCGTCTCTCCAGCAGTTCCACTAGGAGCTTAATGCGTTCTGGTGGGTCCTGCGCCTCACGCAGTTGTTCGATTTCACCATCGCTGAGGTAGTCTTCCTTCTGAGAGTACGCCGGACTGTCGCACCTGAATAGCACCAACACCGCCGCAAGAACACACTTCAGCGGTCGAGGAATACTGGCACTCATTTCTTTTCCTTCTGAGACGCAGATTCCTTCTCTTTCTGTTTTCCCGGGTTCGTGTTCTCGACGCCGAAGATCTCTTCGAACATTTCTTCCTGAGCCGACTTGGCTACCTGAATCGCCCGATCAATCGTTCCCGCTCGATCGTAGGGGTACTGAGATTTCAGGTCGTCGAGCAATCGCAACTGCTTGCGCAAGGATATCTCAAACTGTTTAAACCCAGCCGGATTTTTTTGGGCGTTCCGACCGGATGACTTGAGAACGCCCAGAGCTTGATTGACCGATTCCGTATACTGGACAAGAAAATTATCCGCTTCGCTGAAGTCCGTCTTAACGGCGTGTGCAGCTGACTGTAGATGAAGATCGGAGATTTTGACGAGGACTTTGGCTTTTCCTACCGGACTGGTTTCGCGGTTGAGTTTCTCCTGCTGCCGGAGCAACTCCTTCTTCAGTTTTTCATCATCACTCCAGACGGAACCACTGCGCCAGAACAGGAACGTGAATATTTGGAGAAACAAGAGAGCTAACCCACGCCGCGATCTCATGAACCACTTGATTGTTCCTGGCGGAAAGACTGAACCCATCGTCCGGGAATTCCTGCCCAATGCTTCCAGGTTACCGCTTTTTGATTCTCTTTTCCAACACCTTCATCCGTTCTCTGGCTTGAAAACTTTGCTTGTCACTTTTTCCCTGATCCAGCTCGATAAACTTCTGATAGTGAGCGAAGGCGTTCTCGACATCGTTCAGCTTATCGAAGGCGATTCCCAGATAAAAGTAGGTTCCGGCGATTTCGGGACGCGCCACTTTGAATTGAGTGAAAGCCTGAATAGCCTCTGGGTATTTCTGCTGCAGCATGAAGATCGATCCCAGGTTGCTATGACAGTCGGTGCAGTTGGGATCGAGTTGGAGAGCCCGCAGGAAGGACTGTAACGCGGCATCGAGATTTCGACGTTGCAGCTGAAGCGTGGCCAGGTGGAAATGCAGTTTGGAATCTGCGGAGTTTCCTGCAACGGCCTGCAGAACTTGAATGGCCTTCTCCATTTGGCCGAGCTCCTGATAAGCCTGGGCCAGCTGGAACGAGATACTCTGGCGTCTCCTCGAATCCCGCTGCTGGGCAAGAGCCAGCTCGAGTGCGCCGGAAGCCTTGTCCAAAGAGCCAGTTTTCGCGTAAGCCCTTCCCAGCAGCTCCTGTATCTCAGCGTTGCCAGGCAGGCGCTCGGCCAGGGGCTGAAGAAGTGCAACGCATTTGTCATTCTCGCCGGTTTGCAGGTAGAGTTGAGCTAGCTCTACATCCAGCGCCGTAGTATCGCTCTGATACTGCTTGGCAGCGGCCAGATGTTCTTCGGCTTCTGCCCAAGACCGTGTTTTGAGGTAGATCTGTCCCATCGACAGGTGAACTTCGAGCTTCTCCGCTGCATTGTGCGCGAGAGGTAGCGCTTGCTGGTATTGGTCCCTTGCCTCAGGCAACCGCCCAAGGGACTCCAATACCTTTGCGGTGAAAAGTGAAGTGTGAAAACTCTGGGGATTCAGCTCTTGAGCCCTTTTGAAATGAGGCAAAGCGTCCTCAAATCGCTGCTGCTTCAGCAAGAGCATCCCTAGGTTGGTTTCAGCTTCCCAGAGCTTCGGATTGATCTTGAGGGCGGCTCGGTAGGACTGCTCCGCTTCCTGGACTAACCCCGCCTGGGCCTGAGCCAAAGCCATTCCAAAGAGAGCGGCTTCATTCTCCGGGTAATCTTCCAGTGAGAGTTTGTACTCCTGAATCGACTCCAGAAAGTTGCCTTCTTTGGAAAGCCTTTCGGCATTTTCGAAGTGAGACGGGCGTTCTGACTCAGTCGAGCCCCCAGTGCTCCTTGTCTTGGCTTTGGTCACCGAACTTCTACTGCGAGATTGGGCGCAAAGTCCAAACGGAGACCAAAGATGATGAGTCGCCAGTAGAGCAATAACGCAATAGAGTTTCATTTGCACAGCACAGTCCGCAGATACTGGCCCGTGTAACTCTCTTGAACCTTCGCGACTTCCTCCGGCGGACCGCACGCAACTATTGCCCCCCCCTTGTGCCCACCTTCAGGACCCAAGTCGATGATCCAGTCGGCGGTCTTGATCACGTCCAAGTTGTGTTCAATCACGAGAAGGGTTGCTCCAATCTGGAGCAGCTTGCGAAAGGCGACCAGCAATTTGTGGATGTCGTCAAAATGCAGTCCGGTGGTAGGCTCGTCAAAAATGTAGAGCACCCGCTGTTGGACTTGGCGGGACAGGTACGATGCCAGCTTGATTCGCTGGGCTTCGCCGCCAGACAGCGTGGATGAGGATTGCCCCAGACGCAGGTAACCCAGCCCGACTTCCTGGAGCACCTTGAGTCTGTTGGTGATGCGTGGAACGGAGGAGAAAAAGGAAATGGCTTCCCGCACCGTCATCTGCAAGACTTCGTAAATGTTCTTGCCTTTATACCGGATCCCCAGGATTCCCGGTTTGAATCGCGTGCCCTTGCACTCCTCGCACACCAGCTCGACATCGGCCAAGAACTGCATTTCCACCGTTACGGTTCCGTCTCCCTCACAGGTCTCGCAGCGGCCCCCCGGAATATTGAACGAAAAATGTCCTGTGCCGTAGGAATGAGCTTTTGCCTCCCGCGTCGAAGCAAACAAATCCCGGATGGCATCAAAAGCCTTTGTGTAGGTGACCGGGTTCGAGCGCGGCGTTCTGCCAATGGGCGACTGATCCACCAACACAACCTCGGAAATCCGCTCAGCGCCTTCGATCCGATCGTAGTTTTCCTTTTCAGAGGATTCGCCGCGCCGGGCTTTTAGCGCGGCATAGATGACCTCGCGTACCAGCGTGGATTTCCCTGAGCCCGAGACCCCGGTAATGCAGGTCATCATACCCAGCGGAATCGCGACGTCCACTTTCTTGAGGTTGTGCTCGCGCGCCCCGTAGACCTTTAGCCACTGACCATTGGGTGAAAGACGCGTTCTCGGTACCTGAATCTTGAGTTCCTCTTTCAAATACTTTCCGGTGAGAGAGCTTGGTGAAGAGAGCAACTCGAAGTAGGAACCAGAGAACTCGACATGCCCCCCCTGTTCTCCAGCACCAGGACCCAGATCGATGATGCGGTCTGCGGCTCTCATCATCTCGGGCTCATGTTCGACCACTAGTACCGTATTCCCCATATCTCGCAAGTTTTTCAAGATCTCGATAAGCCGTGAATTATCCCGCGGATGGAGGCCGATGGAGGGCTCGTCAAGCACGTATAGCGCCCCGACCAGAGAGGAACCCAGCGAGGTAGCGAGTTGGATGCGCTGCGCTTCTCCCCCCGAGAGCGTTGAGGCAAGGCGGTCGAGGTTCAAATACTCGAGGCCGACGTTATAAAGGAATTTCAAACGGGTTCGGATTTCCTGCAGAATCCTCTCACCCACTGAGAACTCAAAGGCTGACAGATTCAGGCCTTGAAAGAAATGGTAGGCCTGTTCCACCGTCATCGAAGTGATCTGAGTGATTTCATTGCCTGCGATCTTTACCGCTCGGGCCTCGCGTCGCAACCGAAAGCCCTGACATTCTGGACACTGCCTGTACCCCCGATAACGGCTCAGAAACACTCGGATATAGAGTTTATACTTCTTGGTTTCCAGATGATCAAAGAAACGCCTGATGCCAATGAACTTCTCATCGCCGCTAAGGATCCGCTCCTTGTGCTCTTCGCTAAGACTACGATATGGAACATCTAGAGGAATGCCCCTCTGCTTGGCGAATCGTCTGAATTCGGCCATCAGCTGACGGTAGCGGGGTTTGGTCCATGGCTCGATGGCACCCTGCTGAAGGGTTTTTTCCTTGTCGGGAATGACGAGATTTGGATCGAAGTCGATCATATTCCCGAAGCCCTGACATTTCGGGCAGGCGCCAAATGGATTGTTGAAGGAAAATAGTCTGGGTTCGGGCTCTTCGTAGAGGATCTGACACTCCCGACACTCGAATTTCTCGCTGAAGGCGAATTGATCTCCAGCGCGGAGTTGCTCGCGCATCTTCTTGTAAAGAGGCACGACAGTGGGACCCCCGGCTGGTTCGGCTGCCACGCTTGACTGCGGAAGCCCGATCACTTCGACAACGGCGCGGCCGTCGCCTTCCCGATAACAGGTTTCTACCGAATCCATCAGGCGTTGGCGGATGTCAGGTCTTATCACAAGCCGATCCACTAAGACAAAGAGCGGCTTGGAAAAGTCCAGACTCAAGAGCAGATCGGGATTCGACAGCTCGACCACCTGGCTGTTCTGGTAGAGCCGGTTGAAGCCCTGCTTGCGTAGGTCGAGGAGGACTTGCTGGAGGACGTCCTGTTCAGGGTTCCTCCGCCTTCGCTTCTCCTTCTGGGCAGGGCTTCTCAGTTCCAAAAACTTTCGATAATGAGAGAACGGAAACAGCACATAAATTCGGGTCCCTTCGGGCAAGGAGAGCAACAGCTGGACCGCTTCGTCCAGAATATCCTTTTTGACCTCTTGCTGGCACTGCCAGCAAAAGGTTCGTCCCACCCGCGCGTACAGCAGGCGGAGGTAATCGTAGATCTCGGTAACCGTGCCAACCGTCGAACGGGGATTTCGCACCGAGTTTTTTTGCTTGATGGCGACAGCTGGAGCGATGCCCGAAATGTCATCGACTTCGGGCTTCTCAATCCGTTCCAGAAACTGGCGGGCATAGGCGGAAAGCGACTCAATGTAGCGCCGCTGACCTTCGGCATAAATCGTGTCGAAGGCCAGGCTAGACTTGCCGGAGCCGCTGACTCCAGTGATCACGGTCAAGCTATTGTGGGGAATTTCACAGCTAACATTCTTCAGGTTATGAACTCGGGCTCCGCGAATTGTTAGACTTTCGTTAGTCATCCAGGAAGTTCTCTCTTGCTCTTGCGCCGTGAATTCCAGCGCCCAAAAGGGGACAAGAATTATAAGAAACGATTTGAAGCGCTGTCAAAGCTTGTAATATATTCACTAGTCGCTATGCGTGCGAGTCCCAGAGTCTCTGTTGTCATTCCGGCTTACAACGAAGCAAAGCGCATTCCCCAAACTCTCCGCATCGTTCGGGAGCATCTCGAAAGCAATGGATGCAATGCCGAGGTGATCGTGGTGAACGATGGCTCCTCCGACGAAACTGTGTCTGCGGTCGAGGAATTGCGGTCTCGGTGGAACTGCCTGCGCCTGGTCCAAAATCCGGGAAACCAGGGAAAGGGGTACAGCGTCAGAAGCGGCGTCTTGCAGGCCTGTGGCGATGTGATCTTGTTCACGGACGCCGATTTGTCCGCTCCGATCAAGGAGATGTCGAAACTGGTCGAACCCATCTTGAAAGGAGAGTACGACATGACTTTCGGATCGCGGGCTGTGGATCGTTCGCTGATCGGTGTTCATCAGCCGCTGTTCCGCGAAACTTCTGGGCGCATCTTCAATTTGCTCGTTCAGGCGTTCATTGGCCTTCCGTTCAAGGATACGCAGTGTGGATTCAAAGCCTTTCGCCGCGAAGCCGCAGTCCCCGTGTTTCAGCGTCAAACCATCATGGGTTTTGGCTTTGATCCGGAGATTCTCTACATTGCCAGGAAACGCGGCCTCCGCCTGCTCGAAGTCCCCGTTCACTGGGATCATGTGGAAGGCACGACGGTCCGCTTTCTGAGCGATTCCTATGAGATGTTTTTGGATCTTCTGCGCATCCGTTGGAATGACTTGTGCGGAAGGTACCGCTGAGATAGCCTGCGGGATTGGTGAACTCTGGAGTCGAACTGGAACTTGGACTCCGATTGCACGATAGCGCAGACCAAGAAGGAGCATCGACGCAGGATTAGTAATCGGTGTCCTCCAAGCAATCGTTCTCTCTGCTTTCAGGAAGTCGGCTGTTGAGGATTGCAGAATAGAGTGACAGAAACCCTTGCCCTATCTCCCGTTGGGGAAAGGACTGCAGAAGGCGGGATGAGGTAACATCAATCGAAGCAAGGATACTAAGTGTCACGATGACTTGCAAGGATCAGTAGGGGTGACGAACTGCAGCCATGACCAAGCTGGGAGTGAACATCGACCATATCGCCACGCTGCGAGAGGCGCGCAAGACCAATGAACCGGATCCGGTAGCGGCCGCAATCGTCGCAGAATTGGCCGGCGCTCACGGAATAACCGTCCATTTGAGGAGTGACCGGCGTCACATCCAGGATCGCGATGTTGAACTGTTACGCGAAACAGTCAAGACTCGCTTGAACCTCGAAATGGCGGCCACTGAGGAGATGGTACGCATCGCGTCGGACGTAAAACCAGACACGGTAACCCTGGTTCCCGAGTTCCCAGGAGAGATCACCACGCAGGGAGGACTCGACTGTGTGCGGAATTACGATCTAGTTTACGCCGCAGTGCGAGAACTGGAATTGGGGGGCATTACAGTAAGCCTCTTCATTGACCCCCAACAGGAGCAAGTGGAAGCAGCCCAACGCATGGGGGTTTCGATCATCGAGATCAACACAGCCAGTTACGCTGATGCGTCGCTGTATTTGACACTCAGGACGGAAGTGGCTACGGCGAAGGCACTTGAGGAAGTGAGGGCGGCCGCCATCCTGGCGGACTCCTACGAAATTCGGGCGCACGGCGGGCACGGGCTCACGTACCGCAACGTCAGGGCCATAAGTCAGATTCCCGAAATGGAAGAACTCAACATCGGGCATAACATTATTTCACGAGCTGTGCTCGTAGGATTGGATCGGGCCGTACGTGAGATGCTAGCTTTGTTAGCGGAGGATTAGGGTGTGCCGCTATCCACATGCACCGCGATGACCGGAGCTGAACATCGAGGGCATCGTCATGGCAACTGCTCCCCCTGATGATTCGTTTGCTATGGCTCGCACCAGTCTAAACCGTCTGGAGATGCTCCAACTGTTGACTCTCGACGAGTCGGATGAACTCGTAGGTGAGTTCGGCGTCTCGCCAGCCTTGCCGCGCTTCATCATGGAGCTGATCGATAACCGCTGACACGTCGAAGGGAGGTTTGTAGGGTCTCTGGGAGCAGAGGGCATCGAACACGTCCACAATTTGCAGAATCCGCGCCGTGACGGGAGTTTCTTCTCCCTTCAGCCCATCAGGGTATCCACGGCCATCCCATCGCTCATGGTGATAGCGTATGATGGGCAGCACGGGGCCAAAGGATCGCAAAGGTTGGCAGATTCGCTCCCCGATTAACGTGTGCTGTCTCATCACCTGCCATTCGTCTCCGGTGAGTGACCTGGGACTGAGGAGGATGGAGTCTGGAACGCCCAGTTTCCCGATATCGTGCAGAATACCGCCACGCTGCAGTGCCTTCAGAGAACCATTGTCCAGGCCCAGTCTCTCACCTAACTTCACCGAATACCGCGACAGTCGTTCGCAATGGCCAATGGTATTCGGGTCCTTTGCTTCGACCCCCAGCGCCAGGCTAAGCAAAACGGTTTCGGCATACTCCAGCTCATCGGTGATTTGCTTCAGCCGAAGAAGCGAACGCACCCGAGCGGCAAATTCCGCTAGGTTAAAGGGCTTGTTCAAAAAGTCGTCGGCTCCCGCTTCAATCCCGCGGATCTTATCGCCGAGATCATTTAATCCCGTGATCATCACGACGGGGACAAGCTGGGTTTGCAGGTGGGCCTTCAGGGAGCGGCAAACTTCATAGCCGTTCATCTCCGGCATCACGACATCGAGCAGAACTAGATCGGGCTGATACTCGAAAGCCCTTTCCAGAGCCTCCTTGCCATTGCTGGCGGTGACAACGCGGCAGCGTGGCGACGTCAGGATGTCTCGAATCAACACGAGGTTCTCGGGTTGGTCGTCGGCCACCAGCACGGTAAATGTGCGATCAAAGCCTTTGAAAATATCCACGGAAGCTCCGCGATTTCGTTGCGGAATGAGAAAAATCGCCAGGGAGAGTAGACAACTTGACAACAAACTTCGCACACCAATCTGGCACAATGCCACAGTATGCTTTAGCCCAGCCGCAAGCCAGTACTCGCCAGATCGATGTGCCAGTTTAAGCTATTGGGAAACTCATTGCAAAGTGAAAGTGTTCTGTTTTGCAAAATAATTTCCGCTGGGAAGGGTCAGGCACAGCCCGTGGCCGAGCGGTGACCCCGAAGCAGGAAGCTGCCCACCGTTCATCTATTTGCCCCTGCCAAGAGAATCTGATTACAGCTGAAGCCAGTATTTGGCTTGGGCAAACAGCTCAGGCAGAGCAATCGGAGATTTCGAAGTCAGCAGCGGAAAATCGGGAGGCGCCAACAGCAACATTTCATCCAGTCCTTCTCCCATGAAGTAGTACACCGTGTTGCGGCGGTACTCGGGATATTTTTCGAATTCCATCCAGACGTAATGAGTAAGAACCTCCAGATCAACGTAAGAGCCGAGCGTATCCATCTGCGTCGGGACTGGAGTGGTGGTCTCCTGTTGGGTGTAGATCAGGAGGCTGCTGAAGGGCTTGATTTTGTTGCGGATTCCGAAAGAGACCAGAACCACTGAAGGCCTGGCACGACGGACTGCCTGGATTGTGGCCCATTCCACGAAGGTATTGTTGATCAGCAGTGTTCCATTGCCGCTCAGCAGAATGGATCGCAAAAACTCGGCCAGGATTGGGTCTGAGGCGGCTTCATCCTCCGAAGGCAGGACCTTGAGCTGCTTGAGTCGATCCCCCAACTGCCGTGGGCCTCGAATGTCCTGCGTCTTAAGCACCTTG
Organism: uncultured Acidimicrobiia bacterium; assembly: GCA_963752385.1. Classification (GTDB taxonomy): domain Bacteria; phylum Acidobacteriota; class Terriglobia; order Versatilivoradales; family Versatilivoraceae; genus CAVVYL01. The sequence continues at coordinate 54,438 of CAVVYL010000051.1, forward strand.
TCTACTTCGCTCATGAGTCGAGTTCTGTATCGGTGCAGAGCGAAGTAGCTCAGTTTCACCAGACCCCTGCTGTCAAGCGCCATCTCGGAGAGCTCGCTCTCTGCCTCTATCACCCATGCCTCATGCGGGGCTTTGGCCTTGCTGGCAGCATAGAGCTCAAGCAGCGTCTTCTGGCGATTCTTACGCTTGGCTCCCGTGAGCACCTGCGGCAAGTAGTCCCTGACGTCATCCTCTGCCGAAAACGCCAAGGGAACGAGCTTCCCGTGCTTCTTAAAGCGTGTCCACATGCGATTAGAATCGACGGGAAGTTCCGCCGGGCTGATCACAATCACGAGCCGCGCTCGCCCGACCTTGGCGACTTCCTCGTCGAGAATCGGATCCAGGCGCGAGAAAATCTGAGCAATTGTCCTTCGCCATTCCGGGTAGTAGGCAGACCGATTGAGAAAGTCGACCTGATCGAGGGTGAACTGGCGTTTTGGCCAGACTTTCTCATTCACCCCCATCTTCTTCTCCACTTCCCGCAGGGGAACGTACAGCTCCTCGACGAGCTTGGAATCGGACCGGCCGATTAGACCGAATAGTCGCTCGAAGTAGTCTCGCTCTGCTTGAAACAGCAGGTTCCACTCTTTAATCTGGTCAAAGCAATAAGTGGAGAAAGTGACGGGCAGTTGGTCGAAGAGGCCTTTTTCGATGAGGGTTTGGATGAGTGGAGAAGGGTGAGGCATGGTGAAAAGCTACCGCCAGATGGAACTGGCGAGACGGCGAACCTGAGAAACGGAGAATTCGGCAAAAGAGAGGATCGGGGAAGCGGGAGACTGCGAATCGGAGACCGGAACGCAGAGTTGCTCTTCAGACTCTGCGGCTACGAATCTTCCCCACGGAGCAATGCAACCTCAAAGCCGCGGACCTTGAGAAGCAGGCCCGCTCCGCTACTCCGTTTCGCCATCTCGCCGGTTTCCCGGTTCGCCTTCCGTCAGATCAGGATCTCGCGAATAGACTTCCCGGCGATCTCACTCGTGCGCACACCCAGTGCCGCGGCCACCGTGGCGGTCACGTCAACGTGTTCAATGGGACGCTCGATCTCACCGGGTGGCACTCCGGCGCCCATCGCCAGAAGCCAGACATTGCGGCAGGAAGGGTCTCCACTGCGATGGTTGAGAAAGCCATTCGAGGCGTTGACGTCGCCATCTCTTCCCAATTCCGGCAGCACCAGGAGGGTCGTCCGGTCCTTGTACTTCGGATTTGCCTGAATCTCTTCCCACAACATTCCAGTGAGCCTGTCGGTTCGGGTGATAGCTTGCAGGTAAAGCGAATACGATCCCCAATGAGCCACATCCATATCCCAAAAATTCACCAGGATGAGCCGCGGTCCAAATTCTCTCATCACCTCACGCGTGATGAAAAACGTCAGTTCATCACCGGATGTCGGAGACTCTGGGCCATTGATGTACTCGACGAGACCTCGCGTCAACGTGTTCCGCACCGTTTCGCCCAACTGCCGGCCGGCTTTGAAAATTGTCCAACCTACGCCCTCATAACCTTCGTTCAAGATGGTCTCAAGCTGTTGCAGAATGTTTTCCCGGCTCGCCACTCCCATCATGGGTTTCTTCTTGATGACCTCACCAACCGCTTCCAGCAGCAACTGTTTCGGGAGAACCACGTTAGCTCCGTAGGGCGTACCCCAAGCGCGGTCAGAGCCGGCTCCAATTGTGGAGAAGCTCTTATTCGTGGCGATGACCCACCCGTCCATGGGGCTAGCACCGGTCTGTTTGCGAAAGTACTCAAAGATCGTGGGACTGGCCGGCGGCTGAAATCCGAAATCGTCCACCCGCTGCCAATTGCCGGTGATGATGCTGGCCGTGGAATTGAAGTGTGACAGGACACCCGAATTGATGCACGTCTTGAAGAAAAGTCCTTTCGGCTGCATGGCTGCCAGATAGGGGATGTTGCGCACGCCCTCAGGCGTGAATGTCTCGGAATATCGAACTCCGCCGCCGAAGGTCACCATGATGACCTTTCGCGAGCTATCCGCCGGTCGCTCGAACGGGCCCGCCCAAAGCCAGCTCGGCAGGATGCGGTGTGCGATGCTCAAGCCGGCAAGTTGGACGAAACGACGCTTGTTCATTCGTCGGTGCCAGGTGTTAGGTGCTAGGTGTCAGATTTATCTGAGCGGTTGTTCTTAAGGCTCTTCCTGAGTCCAGCCAGCATGCGGCTCACTTCGGCTGTTTTCTCCAGCAACCTTTCCACTTCGCTAGGTGAGACATAGGATAACCGACCTGCCAGCAACAGGTGTGTTTCTAATTCCATGAGCGAGCCGTTGGCCACCGAGAGGTGATGGAGGTAATCGCCTAACGCCTAACACCTAGTATTCGACAATCTCTCCACCTGTGATTTTTTTCCTCACCTTGCCGCCCAGGTCCAGCGGGTGATCGTAGCCTGGTAAGATTTCGCCCGAGGCGCTGTAGTACGATCCAAAGTCGCAAGCCATGCTGCCTTTGCCCTCGGCCACAAACTCAATAGAGGTAATCAGCTTGGCCGATTTGTAGCCATACTTGGAGGGATCAATCAGACGCAAGGGGGCGCCATGCTGACCGGTCAGAGGTTTCCCTGCCATGTCCAGCACCAACAGGACTCTCGGCGATTGCACCTCCTCCAGCGACATGTATTCGTACCACTTGTCGGCACAATCGATACGGACGGCCTTGGCCGACTTCAGCGGCTTGATGGCTTCCAGCAAGTGTGCGAAGCGGAATCCGCCCCAGGTGGCGCGCGCCGACCAACACTGAACACACTTCAGGCGTGAGTTCTGGGCCTCTTGTGGAAACCGACGCAATTGCGGCAGCGAGAACGATTGCGGCTTCTCCACAAGCCCGCTGACCTTCAGCTGGTATGTGGCCTCATCAAGCGGACGCACCGGCACGTACCACATGATGCGAAACCCGAATTCATTGGGTACGTCAGACGGGACAAGCAGCTCGTGTTGGCTCCCCTGCGCAAGCCGGTCCACTCCCAGGCCCATCGAAGTTCCCGCTGCTAGCGAAAGAAACCGTCGTCGATTCATGTATGAGATCTCTTGAATGAAAGAGAATTAACCGCAGAGACGCTGAGACGCAGAGAGAATTCAGAAATGATTCACAATTCGCCTCAGCCCATCCTTGAGGACCGGCACATGAAAGTTGATCAACAACCCTACCGGTACCCCCGAAAGCTTAAGATAGGACAGAAGCTGGGCATCATGGACTGGCAGGAGATTTTCGACGGTCTTAAATTCCACGACTACCAGTTCCTCAACAACCAAATCCATCCTGTATCCACAGTCCAGTTTGACTCCCTTATAAGAAACCGGCAGTGGGACCTGACGGCGGAAGTTCAGGGCGTTCTGGGACAGCTCGTGACACGTGCACTCTTCGTACGCAGACTCTAGTAGACCAGGACCAAGAACCTTGTGAACTGCTATGGCACAACCAATGATCGTCTCGGTGATCTGATTGACTCTCTGTGTCTCAGCGTCTCTGCGGTTCATTAACCTCATTTTACCACCAGCTCGAGCCGCTTCATGCCGGCAGCATGCTTTTCGATGGCACTCCGCTCTTCGGCTGTGAGTTTCTCATGGAGCTCTCGTTCGGCCTGGGCCTTTTCCCGCTGCCCGAGACGGTCATAGACACGGGCCAGCCGGTAGTGCGGTGTGGGCGCCTTAGGATTGAGCTGAATCGCTTGTTCCAGGTGCCGGGCTGCAGCCGTGTAGTCCTTTTTCGCTTCCAGCAGGGCACCCAGTTCAAACTGGGACTCCCAGAAGTTCGGGTTCAGACCTATTGACTTCTTGAGCAGAGCTTCGGCCTGCGATGCCAGCTCGCCAGAAGGCGAGGGCCCCATTTGGGCGATCAAGCCCTTGGCGTGCAAGAAGGGCCCGAGGTAGTTTTTCGGGTTGGCTTGGGCGAAGCTGGCAAATTTCTCCGTCACCTCCCCCAGCCGTCCCTCAGCATGGTTGAGGATGCGACCCAGGAAAACATAGGGCTGCTCTACCTTCGGTGCCAGTTCGGCCGTTCGCAGAAATGCATCGACGGCCTGCGGAAACTTGCGCTGGCCGTAATTGGCGATGCCAAGCGCCAACTCGAGCTGGGCACTCCTGTGGAAGCGCACTTTGGCGGCTTCGACAAGCCGAATGGCCACGTCAAAGTTCTGATGCAACAGCAGCACATGGGCAAGATCGAACACATAAGACTCTTCATTCGGCGCCAATTTGATGGCTTCCTGCAATTCCAGAATGGCCTTGTCAGACTGGCCGTCGGCTTCATAGGCCTTGCCGAGCAGGTTATGCAAGTCGGGACGCTGCTCCAGAGCCAGCGCCCGTTTCGCCAACTCAATAGCTGGTTTCGGCTGTCCAGCCTGCAAATAGAAGGACAAAGCGCGGACCGGCGCCTCACGGTCACCGGGAATTCTGGCCGCATAGCGGCTCTCGAGTTCTGCGGCCTTGGCCAGATTACCACTCTGCGAGTGGAACAGCGCCAGGCCATGCAGAATAACGGGATCCTCTGGCGCGAGTGTCTCCGCCTTGGCTGCCGATTCGAGAGCGAGTTTTCGCTGATTCGATTTCAGACGGGTCTGAGCCAAGGCCAACCAGACCTGGGGATTAGAAGGCTGAAGCTGGGCTGCCTTCTCGAGGCTCGAGGCAGCGATCACGAGATCCTGGCTGTCCAGAGACAAGAGCCCGAGACGAAAATGTGCTTCGAAGTTGGCAGGGTCGGCTCGGGTTACTTCGCCAAGCATCCGACGTGCTTCGGCCCGTTTCCCGGCGGCGTGCAACTGCATCGCTTCCTGGACTTTGGTAGCAGCATCAAGAGCGGACGCCAACAACAATAATGACAGGATTCCAACGATGTACACAGAAATAGGATGGCCTGGAGCTACCAGAGGATTCAACCTGAACTCCGAAGTTGAGACCCTGCGATTCCGGGGCAACCAGCGTAGGGCAGGCTTTCCAGCCTGCCGGTTTGCCGGACGTTTCAGTCGGCAGCTGGGCGACCGGAAAGTCGCCCGAACCCGCAGACAAGAATGTCGGCGCTACCAGATCGCTTGCCAACTGCCGAATTCCGGTTCAAATCTCGGCTGTTCAAGGTTGCTGCTCGTTACGACTGTCACCTCCGGTCGACCCGACAAAGATACAGATATGCCTCGACGAGCATTATAAAAAAAATCGGTTCCCTCCGCCAGGAAGGAACCGATTGAATGGGAGCCCTCATCATGGATGAAGCGGCTCAAAGGATCAGAATACTTCAGTCTCGGCCTGAACCGCTCCCGCAGGGTCGCGGCCCAGATCTGAACTCAGAACTCGAACCGCAACGCGAACTGAATATGCCGCTCGGTTCCGGCTAACGTGCTGCTAATCCGGCCGAAGCTGTCGTTGCCCTCGGTTTTGTCCAAACCCTCGTTTCCGTTGAATTGGGGTGTGTTAAACAGGTTGAAAAACTCTGTTCGGAACTGGAACCGGAAACGCTCATTGATCGGGAAATCCTTGAACAACGAGAAGTCCATGTTACGTGTCCCTGGACCGTAAATGGCGTAGTTGCCCAAATTGCCGAAGGTGCCGGGAGTGGGACTAGTGACAGCAGAGGTATCGAACCAAAGATCCGGGGTCCGTCCGCCCGACGGGGCATCATTAGGATTCTTGCCTGCCACCAGATCGGGCGGACTGTACCGCCGCACCCGCAACTCGCGTTCCGGGTGCCCAAATTGAATGCTGGGCCCGACTGCAAGGTAATGATCGCATTGGCCTGCCAGTTGCCGAGGATGGCGTTCGCGGCACTATTCATGTTGGAGCCAAATTTTTGGCCTCGACCGAACGGCAGGTCCCAGAGCATGCTGTGGACAAACCGCTGCTTAACGTGGAAATTCGCATGGGAATATTCGGCCGAAATGTCGCGGATGTCTCGAACACCGGGACCGTCAGCGAGCGTCGTTCCAACGTTCGTCAAGGCATGCGACCACGTGTAGGCGGTTAAGAACTGCAGCCCGTTCGAGAATGTCTTCTCTAGCTTCGTCGCCAAGCCGTGATATTTGGAGAAGCCGAAGGAGGCAGTGGCGTCAAAGCCGCTCGTGATGAAGGGGAAATCGGCGACGCGAATCGATGTCTGCTTGAGGGTCTGCCACATTGAGCGCCTGGTTCGGGTTCCAAAGGACAACTAGACGAGAGCCTTTTGATCCGATATAGGCAACCTCCAACGATGTGTTGAAACCGAGTTCTCGTTGGATGGCCAGGTTCCACTTATGGACCAGTGGATTGCGGAAATTTGGGGCGATAGAGCGGAAGGAAATGGACGCCGGAAGAGTAAAGGCGTTCACGGGAAATCCGTCCGAGAACTTTCCCAGATTTGGAATGAGCGCAAAGTCGTTGGGAGGCGAGAAGCGTTGGTCCTGATTGAAGGGAACCCCTTCACCGCGATTGGGATTGCCACCTTGGTTTTCCTCGCCTCCGTAAAATATCCCATATCCCGCTCTCACTACGGTCCGGTCAACCGCTTCCCAAGCCAGACCAATCCGGGGCGACCAGTCGGTTTTGTCCCACGGGATGAGGTACTTGTCCACTTGGCCCCTTTCAACCGTGATCTGAGGATATTGAGTAGGGAAGTTGGGTGGCAATGGAGCATCCTGGTCTTTACCTTCGGGAATCACAAGTGCCAATCGGTCATAGTCAAACGTCGACTGGCGTCCGAAACGCTCGGAGATTGGAGAGAAGAGCTCATAGCGCAGGCCCAGGTTGAGAGTTAACTTGGGCGACAATTTCCAATCATCCTGAAAATACCAGGCGTACGAGACTTTCTCCGAGGAGATGAAGTTCGCTGTGGTAATCCGAGTATCATCGGGATTTGTTCCCGGGTAGCCCAATAGCCATGCGGCAATGCCGTCTCCGGTACCGGCGGTAAATTGGGGATGAGTGTTTCGGTTTCTGGTGAAACGAAACGTGCCGCGAGGCGATGGCACCTGAAAGAACGGGAACCCGATCGGCCTGTACTCAAACCCGAATTTGTAGGCGTGATTCCCCTTGTTCAGAGAAACGTTCTGGATAAAATCCCAGACGTTCGAGTACTCCAACGTTGGCAACCACTCTGATCCGCCGACGTCGCTGTACCCTTCAGGCCTGATTGCGGGTAGCCCGCCATTCAGGTCAGTAAAGGTGGACAGTCCCCCGATGCCGAACTCTTTGCTGAGATCCTGGTCAGAGTTCGCCTGAACGCGGCTCGTCACCAAACGCGAGAAAGCAATCCGCGTCTCAGTAATGAGTTGGGGCGACCAGACGCGGGTCCAACTCATCATGGCATTACGTCCCAGGTTCTGTTCGGTTTCGCCGGCAAACCCGGCCCCGTCGAGCGCTCCTGGGAAGGGAGGATCTTGGAATTTATCCTCGGTAGACCAGCTGAGACTCCCAAACAAACTATCCTTGTCAGTAAGTTTGTGGTCGATCCGGACATCCCATTGATCAACATCTGCGCGTCCAGAAGTCACCACTAGATAATTATTGTTAGCGATGCGGTCGCCCAATCCTTGATTGGGGTTTGGATAGAGATCGATCAGCTTCTTGGCCGCGGCGTCAAAACGACTGCTATCAATAATGTTTCCCGGGAAGGGATCGCGAACCAACTGCCCACCTACTGTGCGTGTAGTCTCAATGTCAAAGATCTGCCCCTCCATCACGGGTCGGCCTAGGGCATCCGTGCCTAACTGTCTGCCGGTCAACAACCGTGAGAAGTTGCCGCTTTTGAATTCCGGCCAAGGGATAGTGCGAATCAGAGTATTCCCAATACCTGGAACAGCTCCACCTGTCGATCGAATCCGGGTGCCCTGATAATCAGCAAAGAAAAAGGTTCGATTCTTTATGATTGGACCGCCCACTGCCGCCCCGTACTGGTTCTGCTGGAACGGACCACGGTCTTTCCCCACTCGATTCGATTCCCACTGGTTGGCATCGAGGACCTTATTCTGCAGAAACTCAAAAACGGCCCCATGAAAATCGTTCGTTCCTGATTTGAGTGTCACGTTGATCACACCGCCAGCCCCTCGTCCATATTCGGCGTTGTAGCCGTTAGTGACGATCTTCATTTCACCAATCGCTTCTGGCGATGGACCGATGACATAAGCAGTTTGATTGATGAAGTCAATGACGTTGACGTTGTTGTCAACGCCGTTGAGCAGGAAGTTGTTCTGGCCGTTGGAACGCACGCCATTAGCCGAAAAACCGCCGCCGGCGGCGTCCCGAGCACCGGGTTCTGCTGGAACGACGGCGGGGGAAAGTCTGGCCAAGTAGGTGAACTTGCGCGTGCCCCCTAGTGGGAGTTCCACGACCTGGCGCGACTGCAACGTCCCTCCCAACTCGGTGCTCTCAGTCTGGAGTGCCGGAGGAGCCGCGGTAATCTCAACCGACTGAGTGACTTCGCCAACCTCAAGCGTCAGATTAACTTGTGCCCGGTCACCCGCGTTGAGATTCACGTTCTTCTGTAATGCTTTCTTGAACCCGGCCATTTCAACTTCCACTGTATAAACGCCGGGCTTGAGCAGAGGACGGATGTAGTTGCCGCTGCTGTCAGTCGTCAACTCGACGCTCAGCTTGGTAGCGTCTTCAGTGATGATCACCTTGGCTCCAGCAACGACTGCTCCGGTTGGATCGGCTACGACTCCCAGAATGGTCCCCATGTCCCGCTGGGCGAGTAGCGCTGGCGCCAGGTAGAGACCTAGAACTGCTGCGATCAACACACGTCGTGCGTGTTGGGTCGTCATATTTTCTCCTCCTCGTTCATCTGCTATTCCAGAACAGAATTGTGGGGAACGAGTTGAGTGAGCAAAAATGATTCCAACACCAGGAAAGGCCGCAGAATTAATTCCTGTGTTTATTTTACGAGTACTTACAGGCCGGAAGTCGACTTGGCTCCATCCGGATCCGGACTGGACCATAGAAGAACTACGAAATTCTGTGTTCCGTATACGAAAAAAGAAAGCGATTAACCGGCGCTCAGCTCTTGGTTTACCTCCAACGGCATGTTCTAGGGTGTCACGTCCCGTGAAAGCGCTACCACTATCGCAAAGGCATCATTCTCCTCGCCTTCCTTGAAATCAATGGACCGTCATGCCGCAGCGAAACGGGAATTCGCCGATCTCGTTCCGAACTCAATGCTTGGAGGCATCGACCCTGACGCGCCACGGCCAAAATAGCTGGCGATCACGAATGCGATGCCTCACAATGAGACAACTCAAGGTTTGCGCTTGCACCCCAATGGATTCCTTCTGGTTTCGAACCTTCTTCGCAGTTACCTTGCTGGCTGGAGTGACCGGCTTCTTTCAAGGATCGCCATCATTGGATGACAAGCCTTCGGAGCCCCCCAATCAAACAGGCTCGGCCGAGATCATGTATGTTGACATTGCTGCCTTGTCTGGCCTCGTTCATGCCAATGTGTTTGGCGGCAAATCACGGAAGGACTATGTTCTCGAAACCACCGGAAACGGTGCGGCCATTTTCGATTTCGACGGCGATGGCGCAAACGACATTCTCATCACCAATGGCACGACTTTAGAAGTGGCGGCCCTCGAGAGCCCGCCTGCGCTGTTTCTTTACAAGAACGATCGCAACGGTCGTTTCGCCGAAGTGAGCGGCCGGGCAGGACTGACCCAAACTGGCTGGGCCCAAGGGGTTTGTGTCGGAGACTACGACAACGATGGCGATAGCGATTTCTTGGTGACTTACTACGGCCACAACCGTCTCTTCAACAACCAAGGTCGCGGCACGTTTGTGGATGCGACGACTCAGGCGACACTTCCGGTTTCGGGGACCCGTTGGGGTTCGGGTTGTAGTTTTTTAGACTATGATCGGGATGGATGGCTTGACTTGTTTGTCGCCAACTATGTTGACCTGGACCTCAGCAAGACACCCAAACCGGGTCAGAACCCGAATTGTTTCTGGAAGGGCCTGCCCGTGATGTGCGGGCCGCGCGGCTTGCCGCTGGCGCACAACACGCTCTATCGCAACCAGCGGAATGGAACCTTTGCTGACGTCTCCTCAGACGCCGGAATTCTCAAGCCCGGCGGACGTTACGGACTCGGCGTCATTGTCTCCGATTTCGATAACGATGGCTGGCCCGATCTCTATGTCGCCTGTGATCAGACACCGAGTCTGCTTTATCGCAACCGTGGCAACGGCACGTTTGACGAGCGCGGCATTCCCGCCGGTGTGGCCTACAATTTCGACGGCCAAGCACAGGCAGGCATGGGTGTGGCCGTAGCAGACTACGACGGCAACGGGTTTTTCGACATCGTCAAGACTAACTTCTCTGGGGATTTGCCTTCTCTCTACAACAACGAAGATGGAACGTTATTCAGTGATCTGTCCAGACAGGCTGGACTGGCCGCTAATCAGCTTCTGGGCTGGGGAGTGGCGTTCGTCGACGCCGACGAAGATGGTTGGAAAGACATCCTCTTGGCCAACGGTCACGTTTACCCCGAGGTAGACCGGGCCGCTGTCGGTGATCGTTACTTGCAGAAGACATTACTCTATCGAAATCTTCGCAAGGGACGGTTTGCGGATATCACCGCAGCTTCAGGGCCTGCGCTCAGTGCTCTGCGCCCGGCTCGCGGTGTCGCATTAGGGGACTTGGATGGCGATGGTCATCCTGAGGTGGTCATCGTCAACATGAATGAGAAGCCAAGCTTGCTCAAGAACGAGGGGCCTCGCCAGAACGCGATTCTGGCTAGTTTGACGGGTACCGAATCGAACCGCAGTGCGGTCGGTGCTCGTGTCACGCTGGAAACCGGCCCTCAGCGTCAAATGGATGAGGTGCGCAGTGGCGGCAGCTACTTTTCGCACAACGATTTCACTCTTTACTTTGGCGTCGGCATGGTGAGCATCGTTGATCGTTTGGAGGTGCGCTGGCCGAACGGAAAGGTTCAGGAGTGGAAGGACCTTCCGGTGAACCAGCGGTTCTGGATTCGAGAAGGATCGCCCGACGTCCAGAAATCGCCCCTACCTCGGGCAGATAAGAGTGAACAGCAACGACGCGAGGGCACGAAGTGAAATGACTCGTAGACAATCAAGAGTTGGGCACCTGTAAATACTGAAGACACGGATTTCTCGCGGCCCATCTGGATCTATTTGCGCTCATCTGCGTCCTGAATTTCTCCGTGTCTCCGTGACTCTGCGGCTGGTTTGGTTGGGGCCTCGGGCCTCCTCCCCTTCGCTCACTCTGAGTGGTTGCGGTTTGATCTTAAGGAGCCCATCAGTTGAATCGCCGACGGTTTCTTCAAACAGCTTTGACGGGCGGCAGCTTGCTCTGGGTGCCGCTGCAGTGGACTCGGGCGGAGCCTTTCCAATCGCCGTCCTCCGTCCCTTCAACGTTCCCCGTACAGTTCCGCAAAACAGGTCCATACGAATCCCTCTACGCCCACATCGAACCCGGGCACGACGAGTTTCCTTCGGAGAAGCAAGCTTTTGAAATTTCGGCGCATTTGGACCAGCTCCTCGAAAGGAAGTCGCTGCCCCTGGCGGCAGACTTCCGCGGGCTATCTCCAAACCCAGTGAGCTACCGGGTTATTGGCAGTGAGCGTATGGTGACCTCCCTTGCCGAGTTCATGGCTTCGAGTCACGATAGACATGCGCCTCCGGCGATCCTAGAGTCCAGATTCAGCAAATCGGACTCACAGTTTCAACCCGGACTGGAAAGCTGGCTGAAGCTCCTGGGTGAAGTCCAGAGCGCTCGTTTCTTTGTCACCCAGATTGAGCTGGAGCAGGACGGGCGCCCCCGCGTGCGCGTCCGCTATGAGATCAGCGGTCGTTTGAGCACACACCTTTGTTACCGCGTCGGAAGCTGGCAGCAAACCTGGGCGGGAGATCGCCTTCTTTCGTTTCAGCCGCTGGAGGAAGTCCTGGCGCTGGCTCCTGCGCCGCTCTTCATCGATGTAACGTCTGAAGTATTTGGGCGCAGTGAGTCGTTCGAGCGCCAGCTTCTCAATGGCGTGCCTTACTGGCGGGCACGCCTGGACTCCGCCAGTGGCATTGATGTCTACGGTAACAACGGCGTCGCCGTGGGAGACATCGACAACGACGGCTGGGACGAGATTTATGTCTGCCAGCCGGGGGGCTTACCTAATCGGCTTTTCAGGAATCGCGGTGACGGCACCTTGACCGACATCACCCAAGAGGCGGGGGTTGACGTCTTGGATGACACGTCCTGTGCGCTCTTTGTGGACTTCAGAAACATCGGCCTGCAGGACCTTGTGGTACTTTGCTCGAGCGGGCCATTGCTGTTTCTCAATCTGGGCGACCGCAGGTTTCAGCACAAACCCGATGCTTTCCGTTTTGCGAGGCCGCCGCAAGGCACTTTCACGGGAATGGCTGCCGCCGACTACGACAACGATAGCCGGGTGGACCTGTACCTGTGCTGCTACATTTATTTTCAGAGTGAGGACCAATATCGCTATCCAGTGCCCTACCACGACGCTCAGAATGGCCCTCCAAACTTCTTGTTCCGCAATCAGCTCAGTAGTGACGGCGATGGCTTTTTTGAAGATGTGACGGAGGCGGTTGGCCTAAACCAGAACAACAACCGCTACAGCTTTGCGCCAGCTTGGTGTGATGTTGACGGCGATGGCTGGCCGGACCTATACGTTGCAAACGACTTTGGCCGGAGCAACCTCTACAGGAACGAGCGCGGAAAATTTCGGGATGTGGCGGCAGCGGCGGGTGTTGAAAACATCGGGCCGGGAATGAGCTCAGCCTGGTTCGACTACGACGGTGACGGTCGGCAGGACTTGTACGTGGCAAACATGTGGACGGCTGCGGGCCAGCGACTGGTCTCACAGAAGCAGTTTCTGCCGACGCTGCCGAAAGAGCGGAAAGCGGTCTATCACGGCCACACGCGCGGGAACGCTCTGTTCCGCAACCGTGGTGACGGATCCTTCGAAGACCGGAGCGCCCAGCAAGGGGTTGAAATGGGCCGCTGGGCGTGGTCATCTGACGCCTTCGACTTCGACAACGATGGCACACCAGAAATTTACGTCACCTGTGGCATGCTCACCAACAGCGGTCAGAAGGATCTGATGAGCTTCTTTTGGAGGCAAGTGGTGTCGCGCACGCCAGCGCTGCTGGAACCTGCGCCCGCTTATGAGAATGGCTGGAATGCTTTGAATCAGCTCATCCGGGAAGACTACAGTTGGAACGGGCACGAACCCAACGTCTTCTACGCGCGGCGAGAGGGCCGTTTCTATGATCTCTCTGGAGTCTCGGGCTTGGACGTTGCCGAAGACAGTCGGGCTTTCGCCGTGACCGATCTGGATGGGGACGGAAACCTGGACCTTGTACTGAAGAGCCGTTTGGGGCCCCAGGTGCGAGCCTTTCGTAACAATTGCGGCAGGGAGCGGGACGTCCTAGCGATTCGCCTGGTCGGCACAAAGTCCAATCGCGACGCAATTGGGGCGAGAGTGGAAGTGGAGATTGCCGATTGCGGAGTGCCGATTGCTGATTGTGAAGCGAAGAGGCGAATTGTTCAGTTTGTCAAGGCGGGATCAGGATACCTGTCACAACATACCAAGGTCCTCTATTTCGGTTTGGACCAAGCATCAACAGCTTCGCGAGTCGCTATCCTCTGGCCCTCTGGAGGCCGTGAAGAGTTCCTCAATCTCGAGTCTGGGTATCGCTACGAAATCGCCGAAGGTCGAAGTGAGTTGAAGAAGGCCACTTTCTTGCCCAGGACGCAGGATGCGGCAAGTTACTCACAATTCGCAATCCACAATCCACAATCCACAATCCGCAATCCACAATCCACAATCGGCACTCGGCCATCCGCGATTGACACTGCAACAACTTTGAAGCCCGACAACACTCCTCGGCTGCACGAAACATGGTTGATCGAGCCCATCCCGTTACCGGAGAAGCGCACTGGACCTGGCTTTGTTTGTCTGGTGGGCGGCCAGCAAATCTCGCCACCCGTGGGCCTGCCCTTTCAAGTCGTAGATCTCACAAAGGAGGCTGCAGAGACGGCTGCTAGCTATGCTCTGTTCCGCCGTTACTTGTTCGACTGGCGCACCGGCCTTTCACTGCCGTTGCTTTTGCTGGTGGACGAACGAGGGAACACTCATAAGATCTACCCGTCGGTTCCAGAGCCGGCAATACTTCGGGCTGACTTGAGTTTGCTGGGAGTGTCGCTAAGAGGAAAGGAGGAACGGCAGAAGATGTCCCTGCCTTTTGCCGGTCGCTACTACACGCAGCCGCTCCGACGTTACTTCCAGTTGGGAGCTGCTTTTTTCTGGGCTGGATATCCCGAGCAGGCGCTCCAGTATCTGTCGGAAGCCACGCGTACCACGCCTGACAATTTCAAGGCTCACCTCGCGATTGGCCAAATACACCTCGAAGCCAAACGCTTGATTGAAGCACGACGGTCTCTCGAGATCGCCCGGGATCTCAATCCGCAATCACCAGACGTGTGGAACAACCTGGGCGGCGTCGAGGCTGCTGCAGAGAACTACGGAGCGGCGCTTCATCACTACGAGAAGGCGCTCTCTTTGAAGGCCGATTTGCCCTATGTCTTGAATAATGCTGGTCAGGCCTACAGCAAGACCGGCGACCACGCAAACGCCGCGAAGATGTTCCGACGTGCCCTGGAGTTGGATCCGCAAGATGCGGATGCCGCCAACCAGCTAGGCTTGGCGCTTGCGCAGCAGAAGCGCTTCCAGGAAGCCCGGGACTACTTCCAGAAGGCGATTAGCTCAAAACGGGACCACGCTGGGGCTATCAATAATCTGGGTGTGCTCTACACTCAAATGAATCAGATGAACGATGCTGTCGCGGCCTTTCAGTATGGTGTTGAGGTGGCGCCGGAGTTCGACAGTCTTTATCTTAACTTGGCTCGGGTTTATGTTAGACTGCAGGAGCGTAATAAAGCCCGTGATGTAATTCAGCGTTTGCTAGCGCGAAAGCCGGATCATCCGGTGGCTCTCAAGGCGCTCAAGGAATTGGGAGAGCCGTGAGCGATGGTTTCTCCTTGGCAAAAGGAAGCTGCGTAGGGAAAGAAATCGGGAGGGAGAGCCTCCTGGCGAGGCCGCCTGCCGTGGACCCTTGATGTGGAGCGACTCGGGTGGGCCTCGCCCTCCCACATGGGAGGCAGTTAGAATTCCTTCACAGCTTCAGGGGCTCTCTGTAGAGCTTCTTAGTCCGATGCATTTCCTGCTTATCATCTTGATCCTGGCCCAAGAGAGGGAGGCACCTCGAACAAATGCGAAGCCTGTGACTTCCACAGAAGTCCGAGGTTCGCGTTCTCAACAGGAAACGGCATCGCCTGTTGCACAGGAAGAGGCCCTTCTTCAAACGCTGACAGTCTTGATCTCGGGCTCCGGCCGAGCCATCTCAGTAGCGCAGACTCCCTCAGAACGCGTTTCGACCCCGCTTCAAGTCGCCCCGGGCGCGCCGCCTCTCTTCAGCTTCCGGTATTTTGAAGGCAAGCAACGGCACCGTTACGGAAAGCTGGACCTCGTCATGGATGACGCAGGACACTGAACGGAGATGTACACGGATGAAAACGAGGACACGGATACTTTGGGTAGCGCACACATGGCCCAGTGTATTGTGCGTGTGTGCCCACATAAACATCGCCAAAGAAAGTGATGTCAGCGCCCCTCAATGGTGACCTGACAGAGCAATATCATAATAGGTGCGCGGATTAACACTGGATTGTCGATTTGTGAAATACCGATTGAGATTTTACGCTTGAAATGTCGATTCTTCAGTCTTGTTCTTCCTCTTTCAGCCAGTCTCTTTGCCCAAAGCCCGCTGCAAGACGCCTTGTCCGCTGTCGAAAGCGGTGACTACAGCCGGGCAGAGCAACTCCTTTCCGAAAACCCAGAACATCTCCTGTTGAAGGGAATACTGCAGTTTCATCGCGGCGAATACCCTGCTGCCGAAGCAAGCCTGAAGCAAGCCCTGGAGAACAAAGAAGACCCTCGCGGGCGAACGTTTCTGGCGCTGGCTCAGGCCGCGATGGGGGGATGCAAGGAAGGGCGCAGCGAACTGGAGCAGCAGTTCCGCCAGCAACATCCCAGCGACTTGCATCGTCTGGCTGGGCTGGCCTTGTCCCAGTGCCACCTGGTTGACAATCACGTTGCGGAAGCGTCTCGCGTCCTCGAGCGGTTGACCTCTCTGTACCCCACGGATGCCGACGTCTTGTATCAGTCAGCCCGTTTGCACATGAAAGCCTGGAACGAAGTGGTCTTTCAAATGTTTCAGAAAATCCCATCCTCGTTCCGCGTGAATCAACTCTCAGCGGAGATCTTTGAGACGCAAGGGAAATACACCGAAGCCATCGCTGAGTATCGAAAAGCCATCGAAAAGAATCCGAATGCTCTCAATCTGCATTTTCGCTTGGGAAGAGCGTTACTTATGGAGTCCCACGGTGCTGCTGCCCTGGAGCAGGCGCGTCAGGAATTCGAAGCCGAGTTGCGACTGAACCCGAGGGATGCAGCCGCGGAGTATCAGGTAGGACAGATCCTCGTAGCGCAGCAGAAGCCCTCGGAGGCCGCCTCCCGTTACGAACGAGCTGTGGCGCTGAGCCCACAATTCCCAGAGGCGCTCCTGGCGCTGGGGAAAGTTCGCTCGGACCAGAAGCGACACGAGGAAAGCATTGAGTTGCTGCAGCGTGCCGTCGAACTGCTCCCACAGAGTGAGGCAGCTCATTATGCTTTGATGATTGCCTATCGCAACGCCGGCAAGACCGAAGAATCGCTGCGAACCAAGGAGATCCTGGAAAAGCTCCAGCGGCCACCGGAAGGCGAATTCACGGATTTCCTAAAAAGGCTTGGGGAGAAACCTGCCAAACAGTGACAATGAATGGAAAGGCACTTTCTCCTGGCAGTCGCCTGCTTATCCGTGTACAAACTCTCCTTTTCTTCGTCTTTTCTTCAGTCCTGGTAGTAGCTGGGTCGTTGTCAGTTGTCAGCTCTAGCTCTTTGACTTCCACAACGTCGCGACCCCGGCAGGGCTTCTTCATACCTTTCCCAACGGTGGCATTGATTCCAAGACGTATATCCTGGAGACCACAGGAAGCGGCGTCGCATTTTTCGATTACAACAACGACAGTTGGGTGGACATCTTCCTGGTTTCGGGCCCCACAAGAATTCCCCCGACGCCGTGACCAATCGTCTCTACCGGAACGATAAGCGCGGCCGGTTCATCGAGACTACTTCAGCGGCCGGCCTGAAGAAGACGGGCTGGGGGCAGGGCGTTTGTGCTGGAGACTATGACGGGGATGGCTTCGTTGATCTCTTCGTTACGTATTGGGGGCAGAACGTTCTGTATCGCAATGTTCGGGGCCAGCGCTTTGAAGACGTGACCGCAAAGTCCAGCTTGCTGCAGAACCGCGTCCGTTACAACACCGGCTGTGCCTTTCTTGACGCTGACCTTGACGGCGACCTCGATCTGGTCGTTGCCAACTACTTGAAGTTTGATTTCGCCGGCTGCCCGCAGCCCGGGGACAACCCGTACTGTTGGTATCGCGGAGTTCCTGTCAATTGCGGGCCTCGAGGGTTGCCGTTTGATCGCAATCTGCTGTACCGCAATAACGGTGACGGCACGTTCACAGATGTTTCTGAAGTCTCGGGTATCGCTAAACCTGAGGGTCACTACTCATTGGGCGTCCTGACCGGTGATTTTAACGGCGACGGGCGCGTCGATATTTATGTCGCTTGCGATCAAACGCCCTCCCTCCTCTACATCAACCAGGGGGACGGCACGTTTCACGAGGAGGCGCTGCTTCGGGGGGTGGCGCTCGACGAAAATGGCAAGGCGCTATCCGGGATGGGAGTGACGGCTGCGGACTACGACAGAAACTCCTGGCTGGATCTCTTTCGAACCAATTTCTCTGATGAACGAGAGACCTTGTATCGCAATCGCGGAAAGGGAGACTTTGACGATTATACCCAGCGAGCCGGGCTGGCTCACAACACGCGCTTCGTTGGCTGGGGTTGTGGTTTCTTTGATTTTGACAACGACGGCTGGAAGGACCTGTTTCTAGTCAATGGCCATGCCTACCCGGAAGTCGATCGGCTTGGCATTGATATTCGCTATCGGGAGCGGCCAATTCTGTACAGGAATCAAGCCGACGGCACGTTCGCGGACCTTTCCGAACAGTCCGGTCCGGGACTGTTGGAGAAGCACGTCTCGCGGGGGGCCGCTTTTGGTGACATCGACAATGACGGCAGTCTCGAAGTAATCATCAACCACCAGAACGAACCGCCCGGGTTGTTGAAGCGCCAGGACTCGCCCAAGAACTCGTGGGTCTTGATCAAACTGACTGGCAGACATCCCAACTCCAGCGCCATTGGTGCGAGGGTAAAGCTCACAGCTGCCGGAAGGACTCAGATGGACGAGGTTCGCAGCGGCGGCAGCTATCTCTCGCAAAGTGATTTGCGGCTGCATTTTGGCTTAGCCCAAGCTCGGCGCATTGAACGGCTTGAAATTGAATGGCCCGACGGATGCCAGCAGACCAAACAGAATCTTGTGGTGAACCGGGTTTGGACAATCGAAGAAACGTGTCAGAAGGGAATTGACAAGCTTCCCCTTTTTAAACGTGCGACCATTCCTTGGGAAATTCCCCGGGCCTCCAGAATAAGGCCGCGATGGATCTTCAAACAGGGGTCCCCGAGAAGAATCCTATCGCACACCGAAGTTGTAGCCTTGGCTCCGGCTGATGAGGAACAGTAAAAGATTTATCTATTTAATTGGAAAAGAGCGGATTACGGATTAAACTGCAACTCTGAATTCTTGGGAATGAGAGAGGTTTTGAGGAGGCCTCATGGATGATTCTCTGATCACCGTTAAGGAAGTTGCGGATTACCTCAAGTTGAAAGAACAGACGGTCTATCTCTTGGCGCGTCAGAACAAGATCCCTTCCTTAAAGGTTGGAGGAAGTCTCCGCTTCAAGAAGTCGCAAATCGACGCGTGGTTAGCCTCTTCGCCTAAAACGGGCGGTCAGGATTCTTCGCGGCAGAAGGTCTTGGTTGTTGATGATGAAGAGTTAGTGCGCGAGGCTTTGAAGCGGATGGTGGAACTCCATGATATCCAGGCAGTGACGGTCGCCAGCGGACTCAAAGCGATTGAAGCGGTCAAACAGGAATCGTTTCGCATGGTCTTTCTCGACCTCAGCATGCCCGGGATGAACGGCGTGGAAACTCTGAAAGCCCTGAAGGAGATTGACCGTCACCTCGTTTTCGTCGTGGTGACCGGAGTCGCTGGCGAAAACGATCTGTTCCGCAGCGTCTTGGACCATGCGCCCGTCTCAGTGATCCCCAAGCCGTTTACCTTGCAGCAGATTGGCGAGGTTCTGGGTCTGTACTTTGAAGACGTGACGAAAAAAGCAGCGAAACATACACAAGCCTGACCGTTCGGTTATCCTGCCTGTTCTGCCTGTAGAGTCTCCCCGTTTGACGGCAACGAAGTGAAGTAGGTTCCTATTTCCTGTGGGCTCTGGCCTCTTTGATGATCTGCCCATAGACCTCTTTGTCAAAAGGAGGACAGCCGGTGGCAAACTGCCCCAATGGATGGTCCTTTTGACGCATGAGGTACGTGCAGAACGTCAGCGTCTTGCAGGTTTGGGATGTATCGAGAGTCCCTTTAGAAAGCGCATCCTTGGCGAAATGCGGGTAAGCCAGCGCACCTCGTCCAATTCCCATCAGGGTCACTCGCCCGTCGCGAATGTTGGCTGCTCCGGCATGCAACTGAAGGTGCTGCAGCCAGCTGTAACCTGTTCCCACCATGACGAGATCGGGGAACGCTTTTTGCAAATCGCCACATAGCCGAAAGTGCCGGTCGACTCCGATCAAAGGGTGCTCAGGTGGGAAATAGTTGCCTTCATCAGGTTTCTCAAAGGGACGGCCAATATGCGGATTGGCGTAGGGGTTCCCCATAGAAACATTGAGCAGCGACACCCCCAGCTGCTTGAGTATGCCGATCAAAGCTTTCGGTTCGGTCAGATCTGGCTCTGCCGGGTCTTGGGGCTGCACACCCCAAGCGAACGTGTAGGGGAGGGGATAGGCGCGCGGTCGCCCGACCTGTGTTTGGGGATCAGGCATGTAGGGCACCCCGTCGAAAACGCCCAACCTCGAAGCCAGCAGGAAGTCTTTGCTAACGACCGCTTTGATCTTCTCGAGAGCGTTCTTGAAGAAGCGTGTGCGATTTTCGAAACTACCGCCATACCTGCCGGGACGACTGCGCGCACCAAGCAGCTCGTTGCCGAAATAGCCGTGCGTAATCTTGAGGTCGACACCCTTGAACCCAATCTCCTCAGCGAGTTTAGCCGCGTCCGCGAAACGGTCTTCCAGCTGTTCGATGTACCCGTCACTTAACAACGAGTAATCATCGGGAATGGTGACACCCTTCCTCCGATTCAGGAAGGTCACCCCATCCAGCACGGGGTGGTGGTGGCAGATCAGAGGCAGTGGCCAACTATAGCGCCCGGAGTGTGTCAGTTGCAGCACTTCGACGAGATCGTCTGTGGCTCCGAAAACCTCCTGGTGCGCCCGACGAGTACGATCCAGGAGTGACTGCAGCGACTTGGCCGTGTACTCGCTGATGAGCAACTGTCGAGGGTTGGCGCGGCCTTCTGGCACAACCGCCGTCGCTTCAAACCAGATGAGTTTGGCCCCACCTCGCCCAAAGCGCTCGTAGCGCCGAAACACGAGTTCGTCGGGTTCCCCGATGGGCGTGCCATCACAGCCTTCCATCGGGTGAATGGCCATCGAATTCCCGGCTTTGAACGCGCCGATGCGGACAGGTCTGCCGAGGTAAGACTTGATCTTCTCAACATCGGTTTCGAGAGCGATCTGCAAGCCCAGTCGCTGAATCTCCTGCTCCAGCTCTATCACAGACTGGTAACGAAAATGACGTTGCGGCATGGATTCGGTCTATCTTTCACACAGTCCGTCAATCATGTCCGAACGAATATTTCGGAGCAAGCACATTGTTTCGTCGTTTGCAATTTCTGAGTTTGCCTGGGGCAGCAATGGTTCGCTGGTGGCCGCGACGAATTCGCTTTGAATTCGTCATGGTTTTGTGCGCTTGGGCTGAAAAGGCCCACGACGAGAAATGCGCTCGCCGTGGCCACCAAGGCAAGCTTCCCATCCCCGTAACTTCGGTTGCCGGGCGGCCGGGATGGAGGACGCTGAGCGGCCCGCCTGCAGCTGGCTGGAGAGTGACGCTCCTAGGCATTCCCCAGGTTAGTTAGTGGGGGGCTGGCGCGCCGTGCGTGCGACACGACGGTCTCACGTCGTCAAAGCCCAATCAAACTGGGCTGGATTCGCAGATAACCCTCCTCCTGGGCCCAAAGACCCAGTGGAAGCGCCACCAGTTCATCGATGTCAGGGATCGCGGACGGCTCTTTAGTTGTGTCGATGGTCAGCAGGTAGGAGCGACAGGCCTCGCAAACCTGCATTTGGAACTGCGGGAAACTCGATGAGTCGTAGTAGGAAAGATTCGCGTCGACGTGCTCCCCACAGGCAGCACAACACCCACGTGAAAAGGTCCATTCCTGCAAGCAGAGCGCACAGAAAAGAAACTGAGCCTTGCCATCTCCCTTGGCTCGAAGCGCAGCAACCTGCGGGAGATCGCCGCATCCGGGGCATCGGCTTCCTGATTTCTGCGCGAAACGGACACCCAAATGGCCAGCCAGAATCTCCTGCTTTTGGGATGCAACCACAGGTTGAAGCAAGGCCCGGGCAAAGAAGCTCCGCGGGGATCGCGTATCCGACAGGGTCCAGTAACTTAGCAGGGCCTCCTGGCAGCTATGTTCATCCAAATGCAATGCGGTCTCCCCAAGTGGCAGTGGACCTTGACGGGTGGCCAATTCACAGAGGCCTTGCCGGCAGGCCAACAAGGAGTTCCAGTCGTCGGCTGAAGCGGCGATCTCTTTTTGGAGAGAATTGAGTTCTGCTATGAAGGTGAGACCCTCACCAGAGGCTGGGTAGCGGGAAGCCAGGTAGCGAGCACGATCCGCCCGGCGCTGCCAGATGGTTTTCAACGCTTTCTCACTTCGCGGTACCATTTGGGATGATGGGAAGCGGCCCAAGCGCCTCTGACCTGTCCTTGGATCATGCCACGAAACGCTTCCGGAACGGCGGCCGTTCCCATATAGATGTGAACAATAATACCGCCGATTGATAGCACTGCTGCCGCAGGATGGATTAGAATCGCGGCGAGACGTAGCGAGCGAGGCATCGCCTCCGGAAACCAAAGCACAATTCCGCTTAGGAACAGGATGATCACACAGACGGATTGCATCCAGAACAGCATCTTTTGGCCCGCGTTGAAGCGACCGGCTTCAGGAAGTCCTTCTTCGTCGTGGGCGGCATAGCGGTGCGCGTTCTTCAGCCAGATGCGGTCGTCAGCATCCAGCCGCATCTCTACGGCCCAGTTTCGAAACATCCAACATAGAACCAAAGCAAAGATTAGTCCACCCCAGGGGTGCCAGGCCCTGACCGTCTCACCACCCCCAAAGACAGCTGAAAGCCAAAAGAGTCGGGGTGACCACAGAGCCAAGCCAGTGAAGGCCGCGTAAAGAAAACTCAAAGCCGCCAACCAGTGAGCAACTCGCTCGTGAACCGTAAACCGGTCGATGCGTTCTTCATTCGCCGCCATTCTTGACCCTCCGAGGGCCATATCGAACGTAGTGGAAGAAGGTTCCCAGAATCCCACCGATAAGGACCAGGTTGCCGACCCACTTTAGAGGACCCTTCCATAGGGCCACTGTCCATGGGATCGCTGGATTCTTCGGCAATCCATAAGCCTCAGGTCGATCGGCCTGAGCCAGAACATAAACCACGTTGGTTCCTCCCACACCAGGAGGGTTGTAGACGCCGGCATTCTGAAAACCATCAGATCGAAGCTGTTCCGCTCGCCTTTCCGCCGTTTGCAGCAAGTCTGCGCGGCTACCGAAACTCAAACAGCTCGTCGGGCAGGCCTTGATACAGGCAGGCTCCAGACTCACCGCCACACGATCGGAACAGAGCGTGCACTT
The DNA here is from genome assembly GCA_963752385.1 of uncultured Acidimicrobiia bacterium. Classification (GTDB taxonomy): domain Bacteria; phylum Acidobacteriota; class Terriglobia; order Versatilivoradales; family Versatilivoraceae; genus CAVVYL01. The sequence continues at coordinate 77,468 of CAVVYL010000051.1, forward strand.
GTAAACCTTGTTTGTCTTGGGGCTAAGCCGCGGAACGTCGAAAGGGCAACCCGTAATGCAATATCCGCAGCCAATACAATTCTCATGATTGAAATCCACGATTCCGTTGTCAAGGATAACGATGGCCCCTGGGGCTGGACAGGCACGCAGGCAGCCTGGGTCGACGCAGTGCATGCACTGGTACTTGGCCATATGCCAATTCATCCTTCCGTCGCGTTCCTCTTCATGGAATTTGATCAGGTTCCAGAAATTGTAGGCCAAGTCGGGAAGCGTTTGATAAGACCCTCCCACACCTCCCAGGATGAATTCCTGATCGTTCCACTCCTGGCAAGCCACTTCGCAGGCTTTGCAGCCAATGCAAGAAGAAGTATCGATGAGTTTGGCAACGATGGGTGGCTTACTCATGAGATTAGAACAGGCGTCACACCTTCTCCACGTTTACCAGAAACCCTTTATACTCTGGCGTACCGGAGTTTGGATCGAATACAGACGGGCTAAGATTGTTGATCAACGGTCCCTTTACCCGTCCCACGAAGCCCCAGTGGATGGGCAAGCCCACCTGGTAGATCGTTTGGCCATTTACTGTGAGCGGGCGCATACGCCGTGTGACCAGAGCTCGACCTTCGACCTTGCCTCTGGCGGAAGTGACACGAACCAGATCACCGTCCTTAATCTTCTTTTGCCCGGCCAATTCTTCGGGAAGTTCCACAAAGAAACTCGGCTGTAACTGCGAGTTTGCAGTGACATGCTTGGTCCAATAGTGAAAATGCTCCGTCAGGCGGTAAGTCAGAGCCACGTAAGGAAAGTCCTTGGGACTTCCTAGAGGATCCAGATCGCTCGCAAAGATCTTGGCCAGCGGGTTGGCGCTCACAGCAGGATGCATTGGATTCTCGACTGGCGATTCGACCGGCTCGTAGTGCTCGGGAAAAGGACCCTCGACAAAGTCGGGTGCGAAGAGCTTGGCGACACCTTCCCTCAGCATGATAAAAGCTCCAAATGCATCTGGAGTGGCATCGGCCTTGTAATCGGGCACATCTCCAATCCATTTCTTGCCATCCCAGCGAAGGCCGCTGCGAGAAGGGTCCCAAGGCTTTCCTTGAGCGTCGGCCGAAGCGCGGTTATAAAGGACCCGCCGATTCGCAGGCCAATTCCAGCTCCAGCTTGGGAAGAAACCCAATCCAGTCGGGTCCTCTTGTCCACGCCGGGCCATCATGTTTCCAGCTTCAGTGAAGCAGCCGGAGTAGATCCAGTTGCCGCAGAGCGTGGAACCGTCATCCTTCAGCTCTCCGAAGCCGGAAAGCTGGCGTCCTGTCGCAATCTCCCGACCGTTAATCTCCCTGGCTACCTCTTCCAGAGATGGCGAAGCGGGATTGGAATAGTTCCAGGTCATACTCAACAGGGGCTCCGGAGCCGTTCCTCCTTCCCTCTGGTACAGATCCCGAAGTCTGAGGAACAGACCGGCAATGATATCCTGGTCACGCTTGGCCAGACCCGGAGGTTCAAGCGCAGCGTGTTTCCATTGAAGCCAGCGGGAGGAATTCACAAAGGCTCCGTTTTTTTCGGCAAAGCAGGCCGCAGGCAGCAGGAAGACTTCCGTAGGAATTTTGGCAGGCTCGTCAGCCGCCGGGTAGTCCTTCTCAGCGAGCTTCTTGACGTCCCAGAAAGCTGCGGTCTCGGTCTCGAAGTTTTCTGCAACAATCAACCACTTGAGTCTGCTCAGGGCTTTGATCATTTTCAGAGAATTCGGACCGTTGGCTACAGGGTTCATGCCGATAGCAATTAGCCCTTCAGTCTGTCCCGCGTACATCCGATCAAAGATGTAACCCCAGCTGTGGTCTTCGTTAGGACCGATTTTGGGAAGAAAATGATACCCCAAGTCGTTGTCTCTGCTCGCGTGTTCCCCGTAGTAGGCCTTCAGCAAGCTGACCATGAACCTTGGCGCGTTTGACCAATAGTTCATCGAGTTCGGACGCAGCGACTTGGGGGTGACATCGCTGAGATAGGCGTCGAGCGAAGTTTGCTGAGCTCTGGGAACCTTGAGATACCCTGGCAGATAGTCGCACGTTCCGAGGTCCGTCGCTCCCTGGATATTGGAGTGCCCTCGTTGGGCATTCACGCCGCCACCTGGAACACCAATATTGCCCAAGAGCAACTGCAGCATCGCGGCTGTGTGAATCAGTTGCACCGAATGGCTATGATGAGTCCAGCCAAGTGCATAGAGAATCGTACCAACACGATCGGGTGTGCCGGTAGAGCAGATGATCCGAGCCGAGCGCAGGAAGTCTTCCACGCTGCAGCCACAGATGGAAGCGACTTTCTCCGGCGTATACCTGGAAAAATGCTGCTTCATTAACTGAAACACGCAGCGAGGATGTTCCAAAGATGGATCGACTTTGGCATGACCCTGAGAATCCAGTTCATATTGCCAGGTCGACTTGTCGTAGGTTCGCTTCTCGGCGTCCCAGCCTGAGAAGTAACCCTCCTCAAAACGGAACCCACTCTCAATCAGGAAGGAAGCATTGGTGTGGAGCCGCACGTACTCGGCTTGATGGAGATTGTGGGTCAGTGTGTAGTGGATCAAGCCACCCAGGTAAGCAATGTCGGTTCCGGCTCGGATCGGCACGTAACAATCAGAAACCGCTGCCGTGCGGTTGAAGCGAGGGTCAATGCAAACCAGCCTGGCTTTCCGGTCTCGTTTGGCTTCCATCACAAAACGAAACCCGACCGGATGGTTCTCGGCTGGATTCCCGCCCATGACGAGCACCACGTCCGTATTGGCGACATCCGTCCAACCGTTCGTCATGGCCCCGCGACCGAAAGTGGCGGCCAAACTGGCCACCGTGGGGCCATGTCAAAGCCGGGCCTGGTTTTCATACGCCAGGATGCCGAGACTGAAGCGAAACTTGCCCAGCAGGAAGTTGATTTCGTTGGTGTCGGTACAGCCCCCGATCAACGCGACATTAGTCCAGCGATTGACCCGGCGGCCTTCGGCGTCGTTTACCTCGAAAGCTTGATCACGTGCCTGTTTGATCAAACGAGCCATTCGGTCAAACGCCTCATCCCAGGAGATTGGCTTCCATTCGGCCGCGCCGGGCGCACGATACAACGGTCGGGTGAGCCGTTGATCGTTGACTATGAATTGTTTGAGTGAAATCCCCTTGGAACAAAGTGTGCCGCGATTAATGGGACTGTCGGGATCTCCCTCGACGTGAACGACCGTCGGCCGCACGTTGTGGGCGCGGTCACCCAACGTGTGGATAACGACGCTGCACCCAACCGCACAGTACGGGCAGATGCTGTGAGTCTGCGTCGTGCGTGAAATCTTAAGCTGTCGCACCTGTGTGGCGGCCAGCTGAAGATCAAAGCCAAACAGGGTCGTCAGCGTGGCGCCGGTCTTGAGAAATGTGCGTCGTGTGACGTCAGGAGGCATTTCGGTGAACTCCGCAAGTTCTGAACTATATGGAGCATTTTAGCCGGTGGGGAGTCGATGTCAAGGCGGACGGGCAACTGTATCTTCTTTTTGCTCTTGCGGTAGGCCGCGTCCAGAATCGCTTTGTCACCACTGGCCGCCTTGGCTACATGCCGAGTAGTCGAAGTCATGCCGCACTGTCTCAGCTCGAGCTCCGGGCAGGGGCAAAGGGAATCCGGCTATTCACTCCTCCCTCGAACAATCTCCCCTTGGCGAAGCCAACCCGACATGCGTTCGAAGCCGGCTTAAGCCTTCCTGAAACTGCCAACGAAAAAGTCAAAACTGGGAGCCCATTTGGCAATGGTTTTCTGTGGCCCGACTAGCTTGAAGAACCAGGGACCTTCAGGCGTCTCGACTACCGCTCCCATCAAGCGGTAACCAGGGCGAGGCGGTCCAGGAGACATCATCCCTGCTGAGTAGGTTCCACTGACATCGACTTGTGTCACGGGCAGTCCCAAAACTTCTTTTTTTACGATCTTGGCTTTGTCCTTTGACGAGGAGTTATCAGGCTGGGATATTTGACCAATCCAGCGATCGATATTGGCCTCAACTGACCCTCCCTGTCCCAAACCGAAATAGAAAACAGTTAATTCGCCATCCTCACTGTCTCCCTCAGCCTTGGGCAGCGCGTATTGGGCCTTGCGCATTGCAGATGAAGGTGTTTGCTCAATCCATTCTGCCGGCACCTTTGCCTTAATGGGGCCAAAGCTCTTCTCGCTGCTGCCCGACGCTTGTGAAGCCGGGGAGGGTGCTGAACTGGACGAAGTGGGTGCCGACAGTGGAGTGCTAGTGGGAGCTGGCTGTTCCTGACTGCAGGCCGACAGAATCAGTCCTGCCAGGATCGAGAGGGTACTGAAGGGCCTGCCGGCCGTTCGCATGAAGCTTCGCATGAAGCAATGAAGCGTTGCTGGAATTTGATTCCTGTCCATTCAATCATCTCCTTGTAGAAATTTCAAAACCCCTGGGCCGCGAGCATCCCGCGGGAACAATCATCTTGGCCGTGAGTCTCGGTCCCGGGCATCAAGACTGCTGTCAGTGATGCCTGCGTGCCCCAAGCCATTGGCGGGTCACATCCCCATGATGTTGTACCCACAGTCCACGTAAAGCACTTCTCCCGTGACACCTGAGGACATGTCGCTGGCAAGATAGAGGCCTGTATCTCCCAACTCCTTTGTCTGCACGTTCCGCTTTAGTGGGGCCTGTTCAGCGTGATGTTTCAGCATGTCTCCGAAACCGCCGACGCCACGAGCCGCCAGAGTGTTGACCGGTCCCGCGCTGATCGCATTGACCCGAATCCCCTGGGACCCCAAGTCGTGGGCGAGGTAACGAACGGCGGCTTCCAATGCGGCTTTGGCGACACCCATCACGTTGTAGTGCGGCACAACCTTCTCGGCGCCGTAGTAACTCAAGGTCAGTATGCTGCCTCCTTCGGTCATCAAGGGCATTGCAGCTCGAGCAATGCCGAGCACGGAGTATGCGCTGACATCGAGGGCAATGCGAAACGCCTCGCGCGACGTTTCGACGAACCGTCCTTCCAGAGCTTCGCGCGGGGCGAAGGCGACACTGTGTAAAATGAGATGTACCTTGCCAAAGTCCTTTGCGGCCTGGTCAAAGACCCCTTGAATGTCCTCGTCACGAGTCACATCACAGAGATAACTTGGACAGTCGCAACCTAGGGTCGTAGTCAGTTCTTCAACGTTCTCTTTCAGCCGCTCCCCCTGATAAGTGAAGGCCAGTTTAGCGCCAGCCTGATGCCAAGCCTGAGCTATGCTCCAAGCAATGCTGCGTTTGTTGGCCACTCCAAAAATAATGCCGATCTTGTCTTTGAGCATGAACACCTCCTAAAATCGTCCTCGTCGTGCCCGCCCATACCCTCGACTCAGTCCCGAATACGGCGATGAGGCTGAAGACAGGACGAGGAATTTTCATCGTTCTGTGGTGCCACTGTACGGACGAGTGCGATGTGCTACGAAGGAAGAAGACCCCCCTGCTAAAACGCGGCCCCTCGGCTGAGCGGACAACTTCCGGGGAGTTGTGTCCTATCGCTTGCAACCGCACCCTCCAGCAGCGGCGAATCGCTTTCGACGTGAGACTATCAGGAGCAACGATCCGAGGCAAGGCAGGGCTCATCTGTGTCAGCTAAAACCGCTTCAAAGACCCGCCCGATAGGAAGACGAAGCTGGCCTAGCGCTTCGGCGGTGGTGGGACCTAGAGCCGATTCGAGTCCCGAGGAATAATTGGGTAAATCTTTTGCAGTAGAAAGCCGATTGATCTGGCACAAGGAATTTCCAGCAGCGGTCAGAAGACAAGCTCATGGAAGACGCCATCGCCAAACCTGTAAGCACCCGCTCCGCTCGCCGCATCCGCCAGGACTCGAAGCTGATCGTCGATGGGCAGGACCTGCTGGGCTATCCCTTTACCGAGGACGCGCGGGTCTACGACATCAGCGCCACTGGAATTTCGTTCTACATCAAGAATCGTCCTTGGATTGAGGACTCCCTCGATATCACGATCGATTCCGCAGAGTCCGGGGACCTGGCCTATGCGTCTGGCGGGAAACGGCGCGGCCGCGTCGTTCGCACTGGCATTGTTCAAGACGACAAACAGTTTGTAGCTGCAAGGTTCGAGTGAGGCCGGCTATTTCACGAGCGCTCGCTTCCGCTTGGGCTCGGAGCGAATCTGAACCAATCCACTGGCAGGACTGGCCTGAGGGACGTCCGTCTGAGGGGCGCGCCAGTTGTCGAGCATGGCCACCTGCTGGACGCAAGAGACTGTGCAATAGGGAGCGCACGATTTGGCGGTATAGAACTCGTGCCACATCCGCTCCCGCGTGTATTCCGAGAGCGGGATCGCAGGATAGCCACGCTGCTGCGAACAGTAATGGACGAGGCCGTCTTCGCATATATAGAGATAACGGGCGCCCGCGCGGCATCGCCAATCGTTCGGGCGGCCGTGAGCGATGTTCTCCTGGAATTCACTGAAGCGAGCGAAAGACTTCTTCCCTATCGTCTTCAGCGTTTCGTAAACGGCGCGTTCTTCCGGCTTAAGCGGTTGCAGCTGGCCGCTGCCGTCGTGAATAATACCGAGCGTGCTGCTGAAGCCGAGTTCAACTGCACGCTTGGCCACGGCCACGGCATCTGCAGGATGAGCAATTCCGGATCCCACCACGGAATTGATATTGACCCCGAACTCCGCATGCTGCGAAAGCATTTGCAGCTTCTTGTCCAGCACTTTCAAGCTCTTCTTGGAAACCGCGTCGGGCTGCACGTTATCAATGCTGATCTGCAGGTGCTCCAGCCCTGCCCGGTTGAGCTGCTCGATGCGATCGACGGTCAGCAGGTATCCATTCGTGATCATGCCTGCGATGATCCCGCGGCGCCGCATATGACGGATGATTTCATCGAGCTGCGGATGTAACAGTGGTTCCCCGCCGCTGATGGTGATGATCGAAGTGCCGAGTTCCGCCAAGCGGTCAATACGTCGAAGCATCTCCTCGGTGGGAACTGGCCTGGAGAAATCGTCAAACTCGTTGCAATAGGTGCAGGAGAGATTGCAGCGGCGGATCGGAATGATGTGGGCTAGCACTGGGTGCTTTGTCGAAAGCAAACCCTTGGCAATCATCTTCCACTCGCGAACCCGGCGGCGGGCAAACAGCAATCCTTTTCTTACCTTCTGTTTCGTGATGGTCATTCGGTGAATGCCTGCAACTGAAGGACAAGGAATCGAGGCACTACTCCCTGAGGGTATCCCCGCTGGTGCCTAACTATAATCAAAGCTTGAACTTGATGCAATCTCAAATCAGGCGAGCGGCAAAATTGCTCGCATCTTGGCCTCGAGCTCTTTCACGAACCAGGGGAACTGGATCCGGTGATTGAGAGCTGAATGAACCACCCAAACCGTGAGACCCCCAAGCGGGCCGGCGGAGCCGCGCAGGTTACCGCCAATTTCAGATGTCCGCACAACTGAAAAAGGCCAAGGTGGGTCCAGCGACCTAAAAGGAATCCGTGCTGATCTGTGTCCTATTCCTGGCACTTTCGGTCTTTGGATCGGCTACCGTGTTCCCAACGACTCCTCCACTACCTCCAGGAAGGCCTTGGAGGCGCGGGACAGGTAGCGGTTCTTCCGGTAGATCAGTCCCAGTTTGCGAATCAGTTTGAAGTTCTGGATACGCACCAGATGCAAGGTTCCTTGCTCGACTTCGTCGGAAACATAGCTCTTCGGAACAATTGAGATTCCCATGCCGATCGAGACGAATTTCTTGATCGTCTCAATGCTGGCCAGTTCCATGGAGATGTTCATTTTGTCCCAAAGGGGACCGAAATGTTTCATCAGCCGCTCCCGAGTGGTGCCTGCCTTGTGAAAGATGAAGGGATGAGGCACCACGTCTTTCAACTGAATCGAGTCACGTTCCGCCAGTGGATGCCGAGGGCTGGTAATCAGCCAGAGCTCGTCTTCGGCAATCGGCATAACGTGAAGGTCCCGGTCAGGCACGGGAAGCGTCACAATCCCGAAGTCCAACTGATTTTCCAGGATCTTATCCATCACTTTCTTGGAGAAGTTTCGGTAGATGCTGATTTGAACCTCGGGATACTTCTCTTTGAACAGCACAAACAGCTGGGGAAGGACGTAAAGACAAGTGGCTTCATTAGCACCAATGACCACCTTGCCTTTCGGCGAGGCGTTCAAATCTGTAATGGCCAGCTTGGCCTCATCGTGCAAGCGCAGCAAACGCTCAGCATATCCGAAGAGCAGCTCGCCAGCGTGTGTGAGACAGATCCTTTTGCCGATCCGGTCAAACAACTTTTCTCCCAATTCCTCTTCCAGCATCCTGACCTGGGTACTAATAGCCGGCTGCGTTCGAAACAACTTCTCCGCAGCTAAGGTGAAACTCTTGTGCACCGCCACTTCATAGAAATTTCGAATCTGATCTAGATTCATGGGCAAGCGGACCTTCGCTATTGGCTTCTCACATAAAGGTTCTTTATAGATAGCACAACCATGATAAATCTCGAAAGGCTTTCTCGGAGCAGCAGGGAACCACGAAAGTGAAAATGGGGCGGGCTGTCCCAACCCGACCGGCCGTGGTGTCTTGGTTCGGACCTGTGGAGCAGTGAGGACACAACGCCTCACAGCACCCCGCCCCAGGGCATTCTCAATCGCCTCAAGACTACAATTTGCCCAATGGCCTCCTGCCGAGAAGTCCTGGCCGGGCGTCAAACAACCCGCATTCAGGGACCGGCCATCCAAAGTGCATGTTCCACCCGGTTGCCCGAAGTGCCCTTTCGCCTTTATCCAAGAGGGTGTTTAGAATGGCACCTTATGGTTCGTCGTCACCTTTAGGCGAAAGAGGTGTGTCTCACTGGCTAAGCCGTGACCGCAAGCGAAGCGACGTTTGGACTACGCCTTCCCCCTCTAGGCACGACGCTCCAAAGCTGAGGGTACCTCGATACTCTACGGCCCACAGACTGCCGCATCGACAAGCTGCTTTCCAACGCCCCTTGAGAATCATGCTGCTGTGGCTCTTCCTGTGCTCTGCCTCTGACGCCAATGCCAGCAGCCCTCCTGTTGTTCACACTGTCACAGTTCACGGTACCCAGCGTCCCTTGCAACTCGAGACCAAAGCCGGAGATCCGCTTGAAACAAACCGGGTCACCCGCGATGTGAAACGGTTGTGGGCGACCGGATGGTTTGATGATATTCGCGTCGAGAAGGAGCCGGTTCCAGGGGGTGTGGCTCTACGATTCGCGTTGACCGAAAGGCCGCGCTTCCTGCTGCGGCGAGTCCGCTTCGAACCAGGGCATCTTAGGCTCCCCACCTCAGTCTCACCTGGGACCACGGTGGACAGGGCAGTTTTGGAGCGTCAGTCCAGGGTCTTGACGGAAAGGCTGCGGGCCTCAGGCTATCGCGATGCAATGGTCCGTTTTGAGCTCATTCCCACGGGCATCCATCAGGCAGACGTGCTCTTCCGGGTGAATCAGGGAAGGCGTTACCTCATCGACAGGGTGGAAGTTTCTGGCTTCAGTCGCGAAGACTCCCGCGATGTCGCAAAGGCCCTCCAGGGTATTTGGCCTCAGCGGCTGTTGCCGGGCATACCAATAGTGTGGGGGGGTTGGAAGGTGCGTCCCCAGTTGGATGAGGAAGCCTTGGATTTAGCCTTACAGAGACTGCGGTCCAGCTACATCTCTCGCGGCTATCTGGACGCCACTGCCATTGTGGAGGCGACTGGGTTCACTGAGAACCTTGCTTCGATTTCCGTACGCATCCAGCCTGGAGCGGCCTACCGCGTGGAGGGCTTGCAGTTCTCGGACACTTCCACGCTTGTCCGACCGGGGTTATCTCCGAGTCAATTGCCCCTAAGAGATGTATGTGGCTGTCTGATGGCAAGACGAGCCGAAGCCGAAAAGAGTGGCGTCTCTGACTTTGGAGTCGAGCTGCTCGTTCGCCCAGCCTACCCAACTGTAGAATTTGGGACTCAACCGAGGGTGTCGTTCATTGCCCGGACGCATCGTGGCCCACCGTATCGGGTACGAACTATCGAGTTTCGAGGGAATCATCACCTCAGTGACACGACCTTGAGGAGCGCAATGCGGCTCTCAGAAGGTGACTGGTTTGACCGAGGTCTGTTGCGCCGCAGTCTCACCCGTTTGAATCTGATCCCGCTCATCCATCCTGTCAGCGAGTTGGACGTGATCGTCCAGCCAAGTTCAACCCAGGACATGGTGGATTTGGTAATTCCGGTCCGTGAAAGGGACCGAGGACGCTGGTTTCTAAGTTCACCCCTCCAGGGCGGGCTTTTTCACAACGCCTTGTTCTCGATTGGCTCGCGCCTTCCGAGCTGGGGGCCCTCCTATCTTCAGCTGCCTACTTACTTCGTTGCCTTCAGCATCACGGCTCCGCTGCCAGGGTTTCCCCTTTCGATTCTCAATCAGGCCCACTTTTCAATGAGCTTGGCACGTCCATATCTTCCAGGGCAAAGCTGGCGGTCTGGGTTTCAGGTTTCCCCTCAGGCGCCATGGCATCACATGCTGCTAGCCTCGGGCTTGCATCAGGTCAAGCCGCGGCTGTCAGAATGGCTTCATTCAGAGCCTTCCTTACAGGCTCGACTCCGTTGGGAGACCACATCCCCAGACCAGCCTCGCCTTCTTACTTCTGGCGTCCTGGTGTGTGAGCCTCCCCGTAAATCGCTCGCCAGCCTGCTGGGTTACATTCAAACCGGGGCCGACTGGCTCTTTCCTACCGCGTTCTGAACACTGTCCACATCCTCCTCTGCACCGTCCGCAAACGGTGTTGTCAGCGCCTTGGCAGTCGGCTAGGATTGTGCCTCAAGCAGCCATTGGAAACGACGATCAGGAGTGACCACACTATGAAACGAGGGCTTGCCATCTGGGTGTTGCTATTTGCCTTTGCAGGGATGGCAGCCGCGGCGTCGCGACTGAAGCCAGGAGACCGGATTGTCACGTTAGGTGACAGCATCACTCAGGCAGGCGCCTACCAGGCGATCATGCAGAAGGTCTTCGATCGCTTTTATCCTGATCTCAGAATTGAGATCGTCAACGCCGGGATTGGGGGGCACAAGTCAACCGATATGTCAGCGCGCTTGCAGCGGGATGTTATTGATCGGAACCCCACGGTGGTCACCATCTCGTGCGGCGTCAACGATGTGTGGCATGGCTTCCACACTCCACCGCGGGGAGTCGATCTCGCAACCTACACGCAGCTGATGACGCAGATGGTACAGCAGCTCAAGGCCAAGACTCGAGCGGAGATCTACCTGCTCACGCCGACGGTGATTCATGAGAACTTGCGTGGTCCTGAGAATCTCAAACTGGAGGCTTACTGTGAAGCTGTCCGACAGATCGCACGTCAGGAGAAGGTGCACCTCATTGATCTCAATGCCCTTTTCAATCTAACGTTGCGGTCCACTCAGATGGGTGGAGCTCCAGAGTTTCACCCCACCTCGGATGGAGTGCACATGAAGCCGGCCGGGAACTTTCTGATGGCGGCAGCCATTCTGCGCGCACTCGATGTCCCCATGACGCAGATCCTTCAGGCGACTGATCCGCTCACGCCACAGCTTACTGCCAACGATGAGCACTTGCAGTACTGGGGCCGCTGGGATCGACGTAATGCGGCCACCTCAGGGGCGGTGGCTGTAAACACCGGCAGCACGCTCATCATCCGCTTCGAAGGTACTGACCTGACGTTGCATTTTGGCATCGAACACTACACCCATCAGTTTCCAACGCTCTGGCTGCAAGTGGACGAGGGAGAGTGGCACGTCGTCAATCCTGCAGAGGAGCTGCGAGTGGCTAGTGTCCCGCTAGGGGCGGGGGTTCACTCGGTGCGTCTGGTGGTGAAGGGCTTTCGTGAGTGGGAAAACCGATGGGATCCCCCGCTGGTCAATTCAGTGGTGTTTCGTGGCCTCACGCTCGAGGCAGGCGGGCGGCTTCTGGATCCTCCGGAGCGTCCGCTGCGGCTGATCGAGTATTTGGGAGACAGCATCACGGAGGGAGTGCTGGTTCTCAACACCGGCCCGCGTGAAAGCTGGACCCGCGACGGTTGGCCGAGATTCAGCGACGGGCGGCGCAGCTGGGCGTATCAGAGCGCTCTTCTGGCAGACGCGGAACCCCGCACGGTTGGATTCGGGCGGCTGGGCCTCAGCATCAATGCCAATGGTGGTGTTCCCCCTGCCCTTCACAGTTTTCCCTGGATCTATGCCGGCGCGCCGGTTGATGGCCCGGCTCCTGACATCGCCGTAGTCAACCTGGGGACCAACGACGGTAGCCGGGTGTCTGGCGAGGTTTTCGGCTCTCTCTACCGGGCCTACTTGGAAGCTATTCGGAAGGCCTATCCGGGTGCCTGGATTCTTTGTCTTCGCCCTTTCAATGGCGCGCACGCCGCCGTCATTGAGAGCGCCGTCAGCGGCTTGGGTGACGCTAAGATTCGCTATGTGGACACGGCTGGCTGGATTGACGCGGAGAAACACACAACCGACAAGGTCCACCTGAACCTGGAAGGGAATCAGACGGCCGCACAGAAACTAGCCCCGATTCTAAAGGGACTGCTTGCCAACAGATGATAAATTGCTCCATTGACATTGACCGTGACTAGCGACGTTTGGACACGCGCTCAACACGGATTCGGTCTTGGGGTTTACGCAAAAATTCTCGCACCGCCGCAACTGGAGCCTGCTGCTGCGCTCGGTGCAGCCGTAGCAGTATCTGGCGGTGGCGATGCGGGGATGATTGAGGCGGGACAGATTGAAAGAGGCAGTTTGGAGCTGGGAGCTTCCAGCCAGAACCTGAGCCATCCTGAAGGTTACTTTGGAACCGCGCGACCGGCGAAGGCTCCGGGCGCGTCCCTATCTGCTGCAACTCCTCATGGAATCATTGGGTCCTGGCTTCCAAAAATAGAAACACCAATGTCGCGGTTGCCACAGTCCCTCCGGCGGCGACGAAGATCCAACCGTACCCGGTGCGGTCTGCCAGAGTTCCCCAGACTGGTGGTCCGACAAACATTCCGAGGCTTGAGGATGAGATGTAAAGACTCATCGCACTGCCAGTTCCTGAAGTGTGAAATCGCTCTGCCGCAATCGAACTCAAAGCTGGGTAGTACACGCCATGACTCATCCCGCTAATAAGGCCGAGAACTCCAAGATGCCAGACATGAGACGCCTGAGGAATGAATGAAAGACAGACCCCATAAGCCACCAGGCTTGCAATGGCCGCCAGTCGGCTGGGGCCAGTCTCAAGCCTCTGACTGATTCCTAGCCGTGTCAACACGGCACCCATTCCGTAACCCAAGCCGAAGGCCGAGACCGCTCCGGTTCCGACTGTGCTCACCGCAGGAGCCATGAAGCTCTGCCAGACTGAAAAGCAGAACCCAAAAAAAAAGGAGAAAAACAGGATCCGTCTCAGCTTAAAGAAATTTTGTTTGACCGCCCGAGCGAAAGGCTCCGCGGGGAGGTCTTGCCTCTGTAGCGACTCAGGTAGCTTCCGGACGATCCAAAACATCGCTGCGAAGATAGCCAGAATTGCGGAGAAGGTGCCTCCAATACCCATGAGCCCTTGAAAGAACTCTGCCAGCAACGGTCCCGCAGCCAGCATCACAAACCCTGGGAGTCCGAAATACCCAATCATCCTACCCCTGAGGTATGAAGGTACGGAGTCCACCAGGTGAAAAAGGGCGCCGGCCGTAACCATGGCTGCTCCCGCCCCATGGAGCGTTCGCGCCAAAAAAATGAGGCTTGGCCACTTTAGCGCAGTCAGGTAATTCACGCTGCCACAAATCCCGAGAACAGCCCCGATCAGAGCAGTCGTGATGTTCCCATAACGGCCCGCAATCTGGCCAGCCAGGATCTGCACCAGAAGGTAGACACTGAAGTAGGACCCCATCGCCCAGCCGATCTTTTGCGATGACCAGCCTTCTTGCGAGAGAAAGTCCGGCAGCAGCAAGAGCATCCACACCGACAAACTGATAAGGCCGCTAATCTGGAGGTAGGCAGAGAGTCGGAAGGCCTCCCGTTTGGCAATCGTGCTGGCTGAGTGTTCTAAGGTCATCCGGTTTTCGGTTTGGTGCGACACGGCCTGAGCTCGAGTTTGAAGCTTTGTGCAGAAGGCAAGCAGGCGTTGACTGCGTTTTTTGAGCGCACTTTGCAGCGATGGGTGTTGGTAGACCCCCATTCACCTTCATCCGCTTTTTGCTGGAAGGCGCGACGCGTTGCTGGATTTCAGCAACGATCTCGCGCAGCGGGCATCGAATCCTGGTCCTTGAGCAATCTCTTGAGTCTCAGGAACTCAACCGGTAGAGTGGTCCGTCCTTCGAGGGCGAGATCACTCAGGATCTCGGCCACCACCGGTGCAAACTTAAAACCGTGGCCGGAGAAACCCGCCGCGAAGAAAACATTCTCGTGCCAGGGGTGCTGATCGATGACAAAGTGTTCATCAGGAGTCAGCGTGTAGAGGCAGGTCTTGGCGGCCAACAGACGTGGTGCTCCTCCAACCTTGGGACCAGCCAAGCCTGGCAAGAACCTCGTCGCTGCATCGGTCAGTAGACGGAGGTCTGCTTCGCCTGGAGGCGCAACCGGCGAGGCTAGGTCGAGCACAGGTTCTCCGCCAAGATGTTCAGCCACCTTAACGCCTCGACCTCCGATGTTTGGAAACCCGTAAAAGAAGTTAGGCGTGAATGCAAAGACCGGAAGCATCTCAGGACGGAATAGCTCGGGCTGCCCGGGAACAAACCAGGCGACGACTTTCCGCCGAATCGTTAACGCCAAGTGTAGATCGCTCAGAATGGCTCCAGACCAGGCGCCAGCCGTGAGAATGAGCTTCTTAGCCCGCGCCGTTTGCTCTTTGGTCCGGACCAGGATGTCCCCATCGTGTTGCTCCCAAGCTAAAACCGGCGTTTGAATCTCCAAGCAGGCTCCCAAACTACGACTTCGGGCGATGGCACTTTGCAGACTGGCGTTTACATCCACCCAGCCGGCGGCTTTTTCCAGGATCCCAACAAAAGCTTCGGACGGGTATAAAGCTGGGAATTGCTTTGCGGATCTCCGCCGCCGATAGGGTTTCGATCGTCAGTTGGTGAAGTGCAGCACTGCCTCGGATACCGATAAGGAAGGGATCCGTTTCCTCACCCATGGTCAGCATGCCGATCCGGTTGAGCAGCGAGGCTTCCAGCTCCTCGCCTAATCGTTCCCACAGCATGCCGGCCCGCAACGCAAGAGGCACATAGTCCGGGTGCTCCGAGTAAGCAGTTCGAAAGATGCGGGTATCTCCGGAATGACTACCCCGATCGTGCGGTGGACTGAAGGAGTCGAAGCCGATCACCTTCTGACCGCGCTTTGTCAGTTCCAACGCGGTCAGGCTTCCCATAGCACCTAATCCAATAACGGCTACGTCGTAAACAGCCATCGACTTCCCCTTCGTTGTTGCCAGCAACCTCTGACGCACGGCACCATTCACCTGGACCCGACTACCCCAGCCGAACCACCGGCAGCGGAGCCGACCCGTAAATTCTTCCAGCCTTGACAGTGGCCACCGGAGCCAGCTTCTGATGCCCAAGGCGTCTTTGCTGGAGTGCGTCGACAAATTCGAAATCGCCCTCAAGCAGCGAGAATACGGACACGTCGGCTTCCGCACCAGGTCGCAAAGTTCCAAGACCCTTCGGGAAGGCGAAGAGATTGGCGGCATTGGTCGACGCCCGTTCAATCACCTGTTCCAGAGTCAATCCCAGATGGAGGAACTTCGACAGAGTCGTCGCCAGGTCAAAGACAGGCCCGTTAACGTTGAACTGGTGCACGTCGCTGGAGATCGTTCCCGGGACGACATCCTGTTTGAGAGCTTTTTCAGCTGTGTCAAACGAGAAGCTGCCGGCGCCATGCCCGATGTCCAGGTGGACGCCTCTGGCCACGGCGCTGCGCACTTCAGGTAGGATTAGCCCCCTGTCATTCAGAATTCCACCTTCTCCGCCGCGAAAGCTGTGGGTGACGACATCTCCTTTGGCAAGTGTCGATAGAATTGTCGGCAACGGTGTGTGTGTCTCGCCGATGTGAACCATAAGGGGCAGCCGAACGGCTTCAGCTGCCTCCTTGGCCAGCTTCAGGGCTTCCAGGTCGTGATCTCCCGCGATGCTGCGCGAGAGACGCACTTTGACACCGAGAACAACATCCCGGTTTTGTTCAATAGTTCGGATGGCTAGTTTGGGATTCGCATAGCGAAGGTCGAGCAGTTCACCGTAAGGATTGTCTTGCGAGAGCGTAGACTGGCCGACGACAGAGATGTTGAGCAGAGCAAAGACCCGAGTATCGACGACATTGATGACCTGGCGCCGGAAGCCGGGGAAGGTGTGAGCACCCGAAGACCCCGCGTCCACGACAGTGGTTACGCCCTTGGCGATGCAATTCGGATCTGCCGGAATTCCGAGAGGTGCCACGCCGTCGTAGACATGAACGTGAATGTCGATCAGTCCAGGCGTGACGATCTTGCCTCGTGCATCGAGTACTTGGCGTGCTTCCGTCTCGGCAATTTCGGCTACCTCAGCAATCTTGCCGTCTCGAATGCCGACGTCGCGCCGGGCCGAGAGCTGCTGCGAAGGATCGACGACCTTGCCTCCTTTGATGAGCAGATCGAATCGAGCGGGGGCTGGCTTGGCCCAGCCCAAGAGCTGCTGCCAGCCTTGGGCGAGGCTGCAAATGAGGGAAGTCCCGACAACCGTGTGGCGCAAGAAGTCTCTTCGCGGCTGTGACTGCTTCGGATCTTTCGGCGCATGCATGCTTTCTGGTCCAGGGGTTGGTCCAGCCGATGGAAATGCCACTGTAGCCCGAATGTCGGTAGCTGGGTAGGCGTTACTCCGTAAGGAGATCGTTCCGATCTCAGACCCAAGGCTACAGCTTCGCGCTACCGTCCTGAAAGGTTCGTCTTCTCGCCCACCGCTTAGGGAATTCATGCGAGGCTGGCATTCTGCTCTCTCAGGTAATTGACGCTTATCTCCACTGCCTGGTTTTCATCCCAGCCGTCTCGCAGGCAGTCCACTTCAACACACAGCGTCCCTTGGTAGTCGTGAGCTGTCAGAACTTTCATTACGCCGCCGATGTCTACGACACCTTGACCACAGGGGACGCTCTCCCAGAAGTTCCACTCCTTCGGAGAGCCACCCCGCCTGGGACTCACATCCTTGATATGGGTTGCATGAATGTGCGGCGCAAGCAGCTGAGCTTCTGTGACAGGATCTTCGAACAGGCGCAGCGCGTTGCCGGTATCAAAGTTCACCCCCAAGTATTTCGACCCCACGCGCTCAATGAGCGTAAGAATCTCGCCTGCTGTAAAATCGATGTGGTTTTCAATCGCCAGAATTACGTTCTGGTTCTCGGCGACTCTGACAGCTTCTGTGAGCAGCTGCGACAGTCGCTCAATTTGCGGACCAGTTGGTTCATGCCGGAAGCGCAGGCTGCTTCCGACGATGCGCATCACCGGGGCACCCAGGGCGTTAGCGACGCCAATATGTCGGATGAGGTCCTGGAGAGCTTCAGAATTGCGGCCACCCTCGAGGCCGTCTGGATGTCCCCAAGCCAAAACTCGGTCTAGGCCGTGGCGGTCCAGCTGTTCTTTCAGCAACTGCATGAAATCAGAGTCGAAGCAGGGCAGAAAACAGGTCTCGAGAGACACGCCGTCCGCTCCCAGCTCGATTGCGCGATCGACAAAGTCGGTGGCCGTCCATCGCTTCCCGGGATCGCGCTGAAAAGGATAGATCTCACCAAAATAACGGTGGTAGCAGTAGCTATCAATTCCGACTTTCATGACACTGTCTCCGATCCGCTCCTGACGGCCACTCGCATTAGCAATCAACAACCCTGTCTCCCCCTTGCCCAATTGACAAGGGAGACGAATCTGCTTTCAGAAGAGACCACAAAAGCGTGGTGGACCGCTGCCAGCGGCGATTCGTGTCAACGCATGGAACTCTCTTCCCACAATTCGAGCGACATCGCTCGCCTGCGGGC
The DNA here is from genome assembly GCA_963752385.1 of uncultured Acidimicrobiia bacterium. GTDB lineage: Bacteria > Acidobacteriota > Terriglobia > Versatilivoradales > Versatilivoraceae > CAVVYL01. The sequence goes on from CAVVYL010000051.1 coordinate 95,434, forward strand.
ACTGTACGCCAGGAAGGCCGATGTGGATAGGCTGAAGAAGCCGAACACCAGGACGTACAGAGGACGCTCGGCCCACTCGAGCCGCTGCAGATCAGCCAGCTGAGCGGTCAGGAGCGCCAGAAAAAGCAGCAGAAAACACCACCCCACCCACAACCCATTCGGCGTGTGCCTTCCGGTGGAATAGCCTGCGATGACGGCCAGAACGCAGACGCAGACTGCAATGACAAGGCACTGCTGGCGGACCTGCGGACTCACGGGGAGCACGGTCTGCCACTTTTCCAATACCGGAATGAGTACCGTGAGGAAACTGGCACCAGCCTTCAAGAGCTCAACCCGGGAACGGGGGCCTTTAGGCCACATCTTACTCATCCATGACATTGTTTGCAGGCGGTCTCGCGTGGCATCTTCAGATGAAACTCTTCTGTTGAGCCATGCGGGTTGTGGCAGAGGACACAATCGGCAAGTACTTCGTCGTTGTGTGCGTGACCTTGAACAAAAGACTTCTGCTCGTGGCACGTAAAACAGGTTTCTGAATACGACCGAGTCTTGAAACTCCATTCACCTTGTTTCTCGCTATGACAGATTCCACACTCCACCGAAGGAGGATGTGGCTTGAAAACCTTCCAGCCAGCAGGCACGCCAGCTACGTTGGCTTCCGTGCGCAGGAAGAACCTGATCTTTTGTTCGCCAGCGGCGTCTATCCAGGAAAGTTCATGCAGACCACCTGAAGAATTCACGGTCGCGGTGTATACGCCACCCGCCGATTGCTTCAAGTCGACAGGTTTGCCGTCCAGGCTCAGCTTGCCTTTGTTCGAAGCACGGACGATCACCGAAACTGGGCCTACCTCCAGGACAGACTGGTCCAGGGGACGGAGAAAGGTCGAGGCATCCTGCTTGCGCTCCTGGCCCCAGGCAGCGATTCCAAGAACCCCCAACGCAGCAAACAGACGAGCACCGCTTCTTCGAGAGAATGTCAGCATGGTCAAGACGGATCAATCCGGCAGACATATCCCGCCGAAGGACTTTCGTTGCTGATGCCGCCCGGCGCAATTCCCGCATCGCAGTAGTACAAGTGATCCCGGTAAAGACACATCCCATGAGGATCAGGATCTTCTTTCGCCAAGGTGATCTTTTCCAGAATCCGCCCATCTTTGGCGTCAAGCTTGTGAATCACACGATCGCTGCGTATGCAGGCACCAGATGGCGCCGTTGTCCCACGCTAGGCCGTGAGCACGATCGAGATGTACAGGGATCTGATGAATCAAGCGAAAGTCTTTGGGATCGACCTGCGATAGTTTGCGCAACTTCAGAGACGTGATCCACAAGGTTCCCTCCGCAAATTCGAGGCCGTGGACACCACCACCGCCGGGCACGGGATATCGAGCAATGGTTTTCCCCGTGGACGGATCCACCTTCAGAATCTCGCCCGTGGCAGCATCGGTAGATTTTGGGGCTCGCCCGAGCGCCTCGCCGTTGGCTGCCATCCAGAGGAATCCCCCACCGAAAGCAATACCGCTGGTATTGGAAGATTCGGTCTCCACGTGGCGCAGAACCTTGCCTTCCCAGTCCATCAGATAGGCGCGATCGGTCGTCTGTTCCCCGACCCACAGGCCTTCGGCAGTCGTTTCCAGCGCGTTGGGATGGCCGTCTGGTGACTTAAAGAGCTTCGCAACGCGCACTGCCCGAATCGGAGAGTTGTCCGACGTCAAGAAGGGTACCACTAACAATGATGCCAGAAAGTCCCTTCGTTCCATTAGACCTCCTTCGTCCTACCGCAGACATTGGATCCAACTGGCTCGGGGAATCACAGAAACGAGGAGCGCCAGGCGGCTCGTCTCTCGAATTCTCCGTATTTCCGATCTCCGGGTCACTCTCTGGTCTTGTTCTTCCTTCAGCTCCGGACTCTCACTAGATCTCGACCAATCGCACCGATGTTCGGAACTCCCGCCAAACCCATGTCAAGAGCGAGCTCGGTGCGAAGCAACTCGATGATCCGCTCCACACCCGGCTGCCCGAATGCAGCGAGCCCGAACAGATAGGGGCGAGCAATGCCCACAGCCCTGGCGCCCAGTGCCAGCGCTTTCAGAATATCAGTGCCGCGACGGAACCCTCCATCGATCATTACCGGAATTCTGCCATGAACGGCTTCCACCACTTCAGGCAACGCTTCAATGGTACTTCCAACATGGTCCAGCTGGCGCGCACCATGGTTCGAAACGATAATTCCAGAAACACCCGTCTCAAGACAGAGCTTGGCGTCTTCGGCTGTGAGAATCCCCTTCAGAACGATCGGCAGTTTCGTCAGAGAACGCAGCTCGCGCACCGTTTCCCAGGTCGGCGTGGGGGCGGGCCGCGAAGGATAAACGCCCGTTCGTTCAGGATTCTTTGGACGTGGCAACCGGCCCTGAGCATCGCGCGGGATTCCAGTTTCGCCCCAGGCACGGTCGAATTTGTTGCGGATGTTTCGCTCACGATGAGAGACATACATGATGTCGGTGGTGAAGCAGATTGCCTGGCAACCCTGATCTTCCAACCGCTTCACAAAAGTCCGCATGGTTTGCGCTGTCCGAAAGTCGCCGCCCGTCGTCACCTGCCACCAGACGGGCCCTTTTCCCGATTCAACCAGCTTTTGAATTCCTCCATTGGTAATATGCAGAGTCTTCGAAACAGCGGCGGCTCGCGCCACCGTGTTTTCGCCATCAGAGTAAAGGCAGTTTTTTCCCCCTGCCGGACAGAGAAAGATGGGGTGCTCCCACTTCTGACCGAAAATCTCCGCTGAAAGGTCAATCCTGTGGACGTCCACCAGTGCCTTCGGGCGGAGAATAATCCTGTCAAAAGCGGCGCGATTGTCGCGCAGTGAGACTTCGTCTTCCGAACCACCCACTCAGATAATCGTAGGCTAGTTTATCCAGCTTGGCTTTGGCTAGTGGTTCGAAATCCATCACACAGACAGGTTCCAACAAAGGGTCGTCCACCGATGATGGCCTGGTCGTTGTCGAAGTTTGCTGTGATGGGCCCGCATGCCCCCGCCCTATGAGCGGCGACGCACCGACCATGACTAAGAGCTGCTTCATGGCATGCCGTCGACTAGAAGAGTCCATGCCGCTCCCTCCAACCTTGTCCGGTTCTTGAACTTCGCTGCAGCCAGTAACCGCAGCGGAGAACCCCATCAATGCTCACTTCCCAGGCAACACACGAATCTTGATACTTCGGAACCACACCTCGCTGCTGTGATCCTGTAGCGCGATATGTCCCCTGGATGCCAAGCCAAGTCCGGTCAGATGCTGAAACTTGCTGGCGTCGATCAACTTCTGAAGGCGTGCGCTGCCGCGTTCGAATTCGACTGCTTTCGTCCCGTTGATCCAATGTTCAACGTGGTCGCCTTGCACGACGATGCGGGCAGTGTTGAAATCAGCCAAAGAAAGATTCACTCTCTGCTCCGGGGCCATGAGCCCAAAAACGCTAGAATAGCCAGTTTCAGCAGTTCAAAACGCTTCAGTAAGACGTTTTGACTGTCAAAGCTCGTTCTGGAGTTCATAGGTCTGCTTTCGCTTCTGGAACTTTGACTCGTTTCCTTGGCTTTGACTGGGCATTCTACACCACGGCCTGGTTCCCAGGTAACAGTTTGTCGGAAGAGGCATAGTGTCAGACTTACGGGAGATGGGCAAGTCGCCGCCCGTTCCGAACAACCTTTTGTCCTTGCTCCAGAGCTCTGGAAACAGCGGTCAAAAGTCTGGCTGCTCCTCACTGGCCGCGGTACGGTGAACGCTTTATTGGCTTCAGTGACGCGCCCGTGAGCCAGGAGCCGTTGGTGTCCGACCGCACAGGCGATGCCTTACCGGCCTCGGGCTCAGGGACCCAGGCACGGCGCCCTGCTCTTGCTCGGTCAAGGCGTAATTTTCAAGTGAACCGGGCATTGTTTTTTTCCTGCCAAAGATCTAAAATTTAATGAATTTAAGCTACAGGATCCGGTTCATCTTTTCTCCAAAGGCCGCTCACCTGAAGGCTTTGGAGAATGGACGCTCGGGCTACAGTCGTCAGTTTCACCCTGCAGCTAGACTGCCGGGAAAATTTTGTTGAATGGGAGACTCACGATGAAAACAGTCCGCCAGGTTTTGCAGGTTAAGGGGAACAGTATCTGTTCGGTGACGCCAGATGTCGTTGTTTACGAGGCGCTGAAAGTTATGGACGAAAACAACGTTGGAGCCTTGCTGGTGCTTGAGGGGGGCGCCCTTGTTGGAATCTTCTCCGAACGCGATTACGCTAGGAAGGTGGCTCTAAAGGGAAAAACGTCGAGAGGCACCCTGGTTAGGGAAGTGATGACGGAAAAGGTGAATTGCGTCGCCCCGTCGCAGTCTGTGCAGGAGTGCATGGCAATGATGACCGACAAACATATCCGTCATCTTCCGGTCATGGAGAATAGTCAACTGGCCGGCGTGATTTCCATTGGAGACGTCGTCAAGGCGATTATCTCGGAGCAGGAATTCACGATCGAACAGTTGGAGAGCTATATCACGGGCAGCACACCGATGACTCGAGGCTTCGGCGCTTAGTGCCAATTCGCGCCGCCGCTGAAGGCATGAAAACAATTGGCAACTCCTGTCTCCTTGCTGGTTTGAAATCGGACATTACTCGATGGAAGGTCAGAACTTACTTGACGATCCGCTTCTGAGTCGCCGCGAATGGCTGAAGTACGGTGCTTTGCTTGGCAGCTCGTTGGGAGTGCTGTCTGCTGCCGAGCAGGGAATCGCGATGCCGGTTTCCCGGCCTGCTGGTACCGCTTCAAATTCCCTGCAGCGCTCCGCAAAGCCGTACTCGATGAAAAAGTCTATCAATCTCTGGGCGTTTCCTTACCCTGCGAAGATGACACTCCAGCAGTGTTTCGAATTGGCCAGGCGAGCAGGATTCGACGGGGTCGAGGTGAACTACAACCTGGAGGGCGACCTCTCTCCGGCGGCAGGAGAAAAGGAGTTGGCGCAGATTCGAAACCTGGCCGAGAAATCCGGGATTGCCATCAGTGGCGTTTGCTCATTCCTGTTTTGGCCTTATCCGCTCACGGCCAACAGTGAGAGTGTGCGTGCCAGGTCACTGGAAATCGCCACAAAGATGGTTCAGGCTGCGCATCATCTCGGCACGGAGAATCTGTTGGTGGTGCCTGGCGCTGTTTACATCCCCTGGCTCAAGGACTCGGAGGAAGTCCCCTACAAGGTCTGCGACGAACGCGCTCGCGCTGCTGTCCGCAAGCTGATGCCGCTCGCCGAAAAGCTGGGAGTGCATCTCAATATCGAAAATATCTTCTTCAATGCGTATCTGATGAGTCCGCCAGACATGATCGAGTTTGTCGACAGCTTCAAGAGTCCCAATGTGCGCGTTCACTTCGATACCGGCAACATCATGCCGTTTCAGTTTCCCGAACACTGGATTCCACTTCTGGGAAAACGCATCAAGAATATCCACTTCAAGGAATACACCAAGAAAGGAACTGACTTCAGCTTGGAAAGTTTTCGTCCATTGCTCGACGGTACAACTAACTGGCCTGCAGTGATGGAGTCATTGGATCAGATCGAATATCGCGGCTACCTGACCTTTGAGTATTTCCATCCCTTCCCGCACTATCCTGAGGCCCTGATCTACCAGGCCTCCGATGCCCTCGACCGCATGCTTGGCCGGACAGCGTGAAGCGACTTCTTGCTGCACAGTTCACCCTCTGCGCCGGAACCGAGTCCGTATCATTGGCAGAACCTGCCTTGGAACTCACTGTGGAGACGCTAAGGCTCAGAGACTGGCCTTGGGCCGAGTCCGCGTCTGTGTGGCGTTCGTCTGCCTCCCATCCTTTTTCTGTTCCTCCTTGTCGCTGTGGCATTGTTCGGGGTAGCGTGCCTCTGGTCAACCCTTGCGAATTCCTCCATGAAACTCTCTGACTTTGACTATTACCTGCCTGCAGATCGGATCGCGCTTCGACCCGCCGAACCACGCGACCATTCCCGCCTGATGTGCGTTCGGCGGGCCACGGGCGAAATCTCACATCATCTCTTCAGCGACCTCCCCGCTTTGCTCCTCCCATCCGACCTCCTGGTTCTCAACAACACGAAAGTCTTCCCTGCTCGCCTGCTGGGTCGACGTTTGGGACTGACCTCGGAAACATACTCCGAAGAGCGCCAACCGAGTGCGGTCATCGAAGTTCTCCTGCTTAAGCCGATGGGTAACGACGTCTGGGAAGCCTTGGTGAAACCTGGCAGAAAGATGCGGGTGGGCGAGCGGGTTCGTTTTGGAGAAGGTTTGCTGGAATGTGAAGTCATCGAGCGCAACGAACTGGGGCTTCGCAAGGTGAGATTCTTCTACCGGGGAAATTTTGAAGCCATTATCGACTCGCTGGGGCATGTGCCTCTTCCCCCCTATATTCCCCGGCCCGACGAACCCAACGACAAGTTGCACTATCAAACGGTCTACGCCAAGAAGCGAGGCGCAGTGGCCGCGCCAACTGCTGGATTGCATTTTACTCCTGCCGTCTTCAAGCAACTTCGAGCTAAGGGTATCGAAAACTGCGAGGTGACGCTGCACGTCGGTCTGGGAACGTTCCAGCCAGTGCATGTTGAAGATGTGGAAGAGCACAGGATGGAGCTGGAGAATTTTGAGATTCCAATGGAAGCAGCCAACGCCATTCGCGCGGCCAAAGCCGAAGGACGGCGTGTCATCGCCGTGGGCACAACCGTGGCCAGGACGCTGGAAACGGCAGCCCTGGAGCACCACGGAGATGTAAAGTCAGGAGCGGGTGAAACGAGCCTGTTTATCTATCCTGGGTATTCGTTCCAGTGCGCAGATGGGCTTCTCACAAACTTCCACCTTCCGCGATCCACGCTGCTAATGCTGGTCTCAGCCTTCGCGACTCGCGAACTCATCCTGCAAGCTTACCAGCAGGCGATTGAGGCAAATTATCGGTTCTACAGCTATGGAGACTGCATGTTGATTTTGTAGCTTGAGACAGCCTAGCCGTCAGAGTTGTCGCACTGGGTCGTCCCTTACCAAACGAGGATTACAGGGCCGTGCTTTTGCGACCAGAGCCAACCGGCGGCCAGTATCGATCCCTGGTTTGACCCGCGCGGAGCGACGCGTGGCGCTTAGGTCGCTGCGGCCAGGATGACCCGAAGATCTTACCCTGCAGCCTTCTCAACTCAGCTTTTTCTTCCTGAGAGGGAATCCCGATCAGGCCTTCGACCCAATTCGATTGTTCAGTATTCCCAACATTTCGAGAACCGCTTCGGTCCTTCCTCGTTCTTCCGGAATTTCCTGAAAGCCGTGCTCGATGGCTGCCTTGGCCAGCAGAGCGACCAGACGAAGAGAATCCATGGGCGAAACGGTCGAAGACTTTGGGCGAGCCAGCGTTGACAGAGACAGGACTCCGTATCCCGCCCCGAAAACGATCACCCGCCGGGGAGCTCTGTGCCCGGAATGCCGACCGCGAGGCAACGTCGTAAGAAAAATCCTCGAGTTTTACCCGATTGAGCTGTTGGCGGATGTTCTTTTCAATCGACCGGATCGTTCCCTCATCTTCAGGCGACACAAGGCTGTATGCCAAGCCAGACTTGTCAGCTCGGGCCGTGCGGCCAATACGATGAATATAGTCGTCCGCATTGTTGGGGAAATCGAAGTTGACGACGTGGGAGATGTCCTGAACGTCAATGCCGCGAGCCATAATGTCGGTGGCAATCAGGATGTGATACTGCGATTTCTTGAACCCATCCAGCGCCGCTTGACGCTGGCTTTGGGTCCGGCCCGAGTGAATGCAAGCGACTTTGAAACGCCGGCGCTCCAGGAGATTGTGGAGCTTGTCGGCTCCATGCTTTGTCTTGGTGAAGACCAGCAGCGGCTTCATGGTCTCGCGCTCCAGCAAATGCAGCAAAAGGTCGCTCTTCTGATGCGGCAGGACGGGATAGAGCACCTGTTCCACTGCCGCGGCAGGAGCGCGGTAGGTTCCTACCCTGACCATCACGGGATCCTTTTGGATTGAGCGCGTCAGGTCCTGGATTTCTGGAGGCAAAGTCGCAGTGAATAACAAAGTCTGCCGATCCTCAGGCACACGGCGCACCACTTCACGAATGTCAGGCAGGAATCCCATATCCAACATGCGATCCGCTTCATCCAGTGTCAGAATTTCTACGGACGACAGGTTCAGCAGGCCCTGATTCATCAGATCGAGAAGTCGTCCCGGGGTGGCAACGATGATCTCAACGCCGCTTCGCAGGGCTTCTTCCTGGTGGCGCTGCGAAACTCCCCCATAAATCGCCGTCGAGCGAAGTTTGCTGAAACGCCCATATTTGCGAATAGCGGCTTCCACCTGGGCGGCCAGTTCGCGTGTGGGTGTCAGGATTAGGGCGCGCACCCGGCCCTTCGCGGTGCCGAGGCGTTGAAGCGTGGGAAGCACAAACGCGGCTGTCTTGCCGGTTCCGGTTTGAGCTGTTCCGGCCACATCGCGACCTTCAAGGATCGTCGGAATCGCTTCAGCTTGGATGGGTGTGGGACGTTCGTAGGCTGAGTCTCTTAAGGCACGAGTCAATTCTTCGTTCAGCCCTAACTGCGTAAAAGGCATTAGTTTCTCCGTTTCGGGAAATCGCTGAGATTTCCTGCGTTGTGTGAATTGAGCGAGTAATTTCCGGCTGAACAGACTTCTGTGCCAGCTCCTACCTGGTAGAGCTGTAGAGTCAGTGCGCTGGGTGGCCTGTACGATGTGCCGCAGCGAGTGGCAACCCGACCGGTCGACACGGCTCGCAGCTAAAGGCAACCAGGCAGCAGAAAATCACTCTGCTCTTAGTTTTGATGAGGATCGCGGCCAAAGCAAACTGGAGAAGGGATCATTCCAGAGTGGCAGTCACGCCACATGGGGACGAACCCGAATCAAGCGTTGGCAAATTCAGCGGAGGAAACTTCAAGGTCGGAACACTTGAGGATTTACTACGCAGATGCAACCCTGACAAGAAGTATATCGGCAATTCCACGAAAGGCAATGAAATTCTTCCTTCCTGGACTGTGAGCTCTTCACGAACAACATGGGTGAGCTTGGAACAGGAGACACCCGGCCTTCGGGAAATGCCGAAAAAGTAGTCCCCCTTTGGAGACAAAGGGTGAATAAGTGCCAGTCGTCCATTCGACGTTGGATACAGGGCTTTGTTTATGGCTCGGCTTGTTCGGATCTGCTCATGAAGTCTAGTCAAGACGCCGCTTAGATCTAACGGTTTCACGTCTGCAACATGCTTCTGAATAAATCGGTGGATTTCCCTCAGAGCGGCGAACGTGGAGTGCAAACACTCATCCCGGAAAGTTTGGGAACGCTGGCAGCATCACAAAACGCAAACCAAATTCAAGCCGTGCTTTGCAATTCGGGTTCGAAACCTTCCCCTTTGTCTCGGTGACTCTACAGGTTCACATAGTTCGGTCCGCCCCCACCCTCCGGCGGTACCCAAGTGATAATTTGGTAGGGATCCATGATGTCGCAGGTTTTGCAATGAACGCAGTTGGAGGGATTGAGCTGAAGCCGCTTCCCCATTCCTCCGTCGTTCACCATCTCGTAGACATTGGCAGGGCAGAATCGCTGGCAGGGATTGCCGTATTCTGGAGTACAGCGGTGATGGCAAATGTTGAGATCGCTAATGAGAAGGTGGGCTGGTTGGTCTTCTTCATGCTTAGTGCCCGAAAAGTAAACGTTCGTGACCTTGTTGAACGTCAGCTTTCCGTCCACCTCAAGCAGGTTGGGCTCGGCAGTAGGGCGTGCGTAGTAATCCGCTATCTTCCGGATCTGCTCGTACCCGGCTTTGTTGGCCAACGGATCCTTCCAGCCGCGTCCGCCCGTGACAAACTGCAGCGCCGCGTTGAGCATTCCCGGGAGAAGTCCGTGTTCGAATCCTTGATGGAAGTTGCGGACCTTGTACAATTCCTGGCCTGCCCAACTCTCGCGTAGACGGTCTTCGTAGGTTTTGAGCGCTTTCTCGCTGAAGTCGTCCTTGAGTAGCGCCTCGAGCAGCGTCTCTGCAGCCAGCATGCCCGACTTCATGGCCAGGTGAATGCCCTTGAGCCGCTGTGAATTTAAGAGTGCTGCGCTGTCTCCAATAATGAGTCCGCCATTGAAGGAACTCCGCGGCACCGTATAATAGCCCCCTTCGGGAATCGCCTTCGCGCCATAGTGCGCCAACCTGGCGCCCTTCAGAAGCGAAGCCACAAAAGGATGTGTCTTGAACCGTTGAAACTCCTGATGGGGATCCAGGTAGGGATCGTGATAGTCCAGCCCCACCACCAATCCGAGAGACAGCATGTTCCCCATGTTGTAGATGAAACCACCACCGTAGGTTTCATGCTTGAGCGGATAGCCCAGCGTATGAATGACCTGTCCTTTGCTCACCGATTCCTTGGGCAGCTCCCAGACTTCTTTGACCCCAAGCGCGTACACCTGCGGGCTTTTGCCCGCATCCAGTTTCAGCCGGTTGACCAACTCCTTCGTCAGCGAACCGCGAACGCCTTCGCCGAACACCAGTGCTTTGGCTAGAATGTCCACGCCGGGCTCGAAAGAATTCTTAGGCTGCCCCATCTTGTCAACGCCCCGGTCTCCCGTGCGCACGCCGATCAGCCGGTCATCATCAAAAAGCAGCTCGGTGCCGGCAAAACCGGGGAAGAGATCGATCCCGCGCGACTCGACGATCTCTCCCAGCCACTTCACAAATCGGTTGAGCGAAATGATGTAGTTGCCGTGATTGTTCAGAGGCGGAGGAATGAAGGGAAACGGAATTTTGCCGCCAGACGTCAGGAAGTAGATGGTGTCGTGCGTCACCGGAGAAGCCAACGGCGCACCAGCCTCTAGGTAGTTGGGGATAAGTTCCCGCAGAGCGATCGGGTCGAGAATGGCTCCCGACAGACTGTGCGCGCCTACCTCGCGCCCTTTTTCGATGACAGCGATGGAAACCGATTCGAGTCTCTTGCCTCCAGGCGCGGCACTCCGGTTATGCGAGTCGATGAGGTTGCGCAAGTGCAATGCGCCACTCAGGCAGGCAGGACCAGCTCCGACGAAGAGGACGTCAACTTCTAGGGTCTCGCGTTCGCCAACCATTTTTTAGTCTCCGCTGACCGGCGAGTCCAGGGACGACCGCCAGCGCGGCCGCTCGACAATGACGTTTCCGAAAACCAAAGCCTGGCAGGACAACCGGTGGGTCCGGAGAATCCCCGACTCGCGGAGTTGCTCCGCTTCGGCCGTGCCCATAGGAGAGAGCCGATCCTGACCTTCCAGGATCTGCACGCGGCAGGAGGTGCAGGCCCCAATCCCGCCGCAGGAACGCATCAGCTCGACCCCACCTGCTGAAGCACTGGCGAGCAAGCTCGTTCCTGCCTTGACCTCAACCGTCACACTGTCGGGCAAAATCCTAACTGTGGGCATCTCTAGTTCTACTCAACCAGTCCCGTGACGCCTGAACGCTGCTGACCGCCGTTCTCGCCAGTTACCTTCGCACTGTTGGTCGACCGGCCTGGGAACCCCGACGCGCCAGCGAGAGGGCGGGGCGTATTATCGACCTTGTTTACATTCCAGCGCTCACTCATCCTCGCTGGAGCTCAGGAAACGCCCTCTTGACTGACGAGGGTCACTTCCCGCGGGCGAAGTTTAAGAACTCGTCAAGATTTATCCGCCGCCTGTTTGTTGTGTGGCTCGGGACATGGGTTATCCCGTTCGGAGACATGGGCTCTGGAGCGGGTTGAAGTCACTCCTTTGATTAGGCCTTCCCTTCGAGCGCTCAGCTCCAGACGCCCACTACTCTCAGGTCCGCCAGCTCCTCTGGAGCTTCTATTCTACATTTGTCCCCTTTTCCAGTGGGTATGCCGCGGCCTTTTGCGGCAGGGTCTTCATTCGTTCGTAACGCCCCCTGTTGTCCAATGGGACAGCCTTCGCAGGGGGTCGCAGGTTAGAATCCTGCCCGGCGGACCAACTTAAAAAGCACTTAATAAAATAACGATAAACGCTGTTTCCTGCTGGGGTAACTTCTCGGGTAACAAATGAGGGTTGCTGGTGATGGCTGAGCCGCATCTACCAAGTGCCCCGGTGTTCAACTATGGTCAGCCACCACATCCTTTCTGTTGGCTATCAGTTCCCTGGCGGCGAGGTCGATGTGATTGAATGGGATTTCAAGCGATCTCTGCTTGACGCCGACATAGTTGTCTTCGAGCCGAGCATTGCCTGTGAAGTGGAATCTAGCCACTTCTTCGAAGACAATACGGCCTTACCGGAAGGCCTTTCGCTCAAAAGTTGAGAGAGCTTTGCGCACTGGAAGCGGGAACTCAAAGAAGCCGACGATGCTGGTAAGGTCATCTTCATTTTCTTGGGGCACCCAAAAGAAATTCTTCTGGCTGGAGAGCTGATGCAGGCCGAGCGTGCGTCTAGCTACGAATCCCTGCCTATTGATATCAAGGTCCGTCCGAGTATCAGGCAAGAATATGATTGCTGCTGGCAACCTTGACTTCCTCGCTCCCTACTGGTCCGAGTTCGAGAGTGTCTCTCGCTACCAGAAGTGACCATAGAAGGTAAGTTTACCCGAGAGATTCTCAAGGTTAAGACTGGTATAGCAACCGTCGGAGCGACCATCATTGGAGGGGCTGGGGCGATTATCCTCCTGCCTCCTCCTCGCTATGACCTAGAAACCTTCACTGATTACGAGGCGGCAACAGGCGATAACTTGTGGAACGCGAAGACGAAGATGTTCGGGCGCCGCCTAGCAGCTGCCCCTGCCAACACAGCCAGCGCGATCAAAAGCGGCGCCGCGGAAACTCCACCTCCTCCTTGGGTTTCGGATGAGCAGCATCGCCTCCCTGGAAGAAAAGGATCTCGAAAGCGCAATTCCTGAGAGCACCCAAAGACTAGACGAGGTCCGATCGGACACGTGCTAACCTTGAGAACGAGCTGAAGGAGGTTGGCCGTCTCCGGCAGCTCCTATACGAACAAGGGAAGCCCCTTGAAAGGACAATTGTTAAGGCACTCCAATTGATGGGTTTCGTGGCGAACTCATATCGGGATGACGAGTCTGAATTCGACATCGTTTTTGAGTCACCGGAGGGACGATTTCTTGGCGAGGCGGAAGGAAAAGATAAGCGGGCGATCAACATCGACAAGTTCAGTCAACTTGAGCGGAACCTTCAAGAGGATTTCTCACGGAAGGAAGTCGACGATTATGCCAAAGGGGTGCTATTCGGGAACGCCTTTCGCTTGACCCCACTCGAAGAGCGAGGTGAAGCTTTTACGACGAAGTGCCTCACGGCCGCGAAACGTTTGAAGGTAGCATTGGTGCGGACACAAGACCTGTTCGGGCCTGCGCGGTATCTTCAGAGCTGCAGCAATCCGGAATACGCGGAGGCCTGCCGGAAGGTGCTTGCCCAAACCGAAGGCGAGTTGGTCAGATTCCCGGAACCTCCGGAAATAGCTACTATTCGATCAATTCGACGCCCGACGAATGATTGATTCTAGGTCCAAGCCGTTGGCGAAGTGCCTTCCTGTTCTGTCCTGTGCTTTGCACAGGATGACATGGGGATGGGGCGAATGGAAGGCAAACTTCGAAACGGATCCCAAGTTGGCAATTGAGATCGCCTGACATTCTATGAGCAGCCGGAAGATTCCTGTCGTATGCACGAACCCGAAGTGTCGCAAAACGGTGTACTTCAACCTCACGAATCTCAGAGAGAAGAAGCCTTGCACAGAATGCGGCACGAAGATGCAAGACAAGGCCTACCTTAAGGCGCGAATTCTCGCGAACGTCCAGGAGAAGAAAAAACTCTCGCGACGCTCCAGAACAAAAAAAACGCCCCCCGCCGCACGCCACTACGGAAAAATCAATAACCTATCCTGAGAAGGACAAGCTGGGAATCGGCTAAAGAAGGGAACCTGGCAATAGCGACACCACGTTATGGCAAAGGTCGGTTCTCACGCCTTTACCTGATGATGATGATCCGCTGATGCTTGGGACACCCTGTTGTCGATGGTCCCGTTCAGTGAACTCTGTCGTGGAGATTACCGTAGCCCTGGAGAAAAGTTCTTCAAGTTAGGGGTTGTATAGTGTCAAAGTGCGCCTACACTCAGCGGAACTAGCTCGGCAGGTCACCGGTTCAAGTCCGGTCGTCGCCTCCATAAACATTTTGATCTCCTGCGGAGCCGAATCGGTTGGCCCCTGGCACCAGGTGCCGGCCCCTTTGTGATTGGTGAACACCCACCAGATCCCGGATCCTGGAACTTTCTCTCTGACTTTGACGCCCATCTGTTACTCTTTCGCGCTCCGATTCGATCAACTTCTGCCGCCCTACGCCAAGGACAGTCTGCCTTATGAGCCTCCATCCCTAAAGCAGTGTTCGCCTCGCAAAAGAGACAATACTGTTGGGAATGGTCTCGAATATCCGAACAAACTCTTTCAGAAGCTCTAAACACTCCGGCTCTGATTGCCTGGTCGTCTTCGAGGTCGAATTTGGCTTTCTTCGGCATTGGTCAATTTGCGACTTGAAACCTGGAAACCTTGCGATACTCCCAAGGCGGAATCGGATTCTCTGATCAACCCAAAGCCCGCGCCTTGACTCCCGGGCCTCTTGCTCGAGCTTCCTCTAGCATTTCATCATATGGGCGCGTACCTTACGGAACCACCAAGCGAATCCTGCCCCAACAATCCTATGGTTCAGGTCGCGGCCATTAGGCAACATCAGGTCCGCCAATTCAGCTCCTTCGCGAAGGACTGGCCGATGGTCCTTCCGGAGCGTGGTGGGGGATTTTCATGGCTCCGCGCAGAACCTCAACTATCATCCTTCGCAGCTCTTTCAATGCGTGCCTGGAAGATGCGTCCAACGGAGGTGGAAACCCGAATCCACGCAAGGTGGAAGAAAAAAGGCGAGGAAATGGGGCTAGCATTTGCGTAGCGAAACCATTAACCCACTCATCAGAGAAAGGGATGAGAGTACTTGGCGTCTTCGCCATCTCGAAGCCGAATGGGCAGCTCATTAGATATTCCATCTCGAATCGTGGTCTGAACGTAATATTTTCGGTATTTGAACAGACCAGTCTTCCAACCCACACCAGTTACCTGAGCTTCGCGACGCCCAATATTTGTCACGACGATTAAGACAAACCCCGGAGGTGGCTCAGTTTGCCCATGCGCGACAAGTAATCGGTACCCGACCGAAACTCTTAAGCGAACACGCTTGTCCTGACGGGCAAGGTAGATCGCAAGGACTACCGCTGCGACGGTTCCGACCGCCGAGAACCAGTCCGCAAAGGAATTGATGAACGTCCACGTATCCCTGTCGAACATCCTTCTCCCAAAGAGTCTCCAAAACGGCGTCGAGGTCCATGAGCCGGACACGTTCAGCTTTGCCATTGTGCATCACGCTGAGAGTGCAAACCATCCCAAAACTCACCTAAGATCCGACTTGAAGACCAGCTAATCATCCCGCCAAGAATCCACGGACCGAGAGGGCCTAATGGGATCCGGAGAAACTCAGCGGTGTTCCAGATTAACCGGCAGATGGTCTTCATGCCCCAAAGTCCTTCAGCACTGCGTCCCCACAGGAAGATAAAGCAAGCAGGCCGAAGCCCGCCCACATGGGTCAAACCTCTCCGGTAGGCCCACCTTCGCGCCTCCACTCTCATTGGCTTTGGCGCTCATTTTAGCTATCCTTCTCCTGGACTCAAGGAGTTTTCACACAGTCTGGGCCCTGGGTTAGGCTACTCGCCGTGATCTCCAGCCACCTCACGCACGTATTCCTCGTTTGTAGCCAGATCGTGAGTGTATTGTCCTCTGGGGCCGCCGACGGCGAGCCGTAGAAAATGAACACGAAACGCGAGTTTGCCGAAGAAGCGAACCTGAACCATCGAGTGAGGTTCGTTCCCCTCGAAAATGATGCCGTGAAACGGACGTGCGTTCTCGGCACTGAGTCGCTCGACTGCCACCGATGCTGGGTCGACTTGGCCGCTAGCGAGCGCGAGCCGTACTTGGTCGAGAGCCGGGGTCTCCTCGTAGACCGCAGTCCCAAGATGGCAAGCCAGGAACTCAACGGCGATCTTCAATGGGACGATCGGATCCATTAGCGGACCGTCGAGAGCCAGCTCCAGCTTCGCTACTTCCCATTTCACACCCTCCAAGCCAGGAGCCAATGTGACCCGTACGTTCTCCGGTGCCTCGTTAAGCAACCGAATGGCTCCTATGCGAAAGGGTGCGTCATACCCTCGGCGACGGAGGATGGTATCGATGGAGGTTCGTGCTCGAGGTGTAGGTTGTATAAGCGAGCCATCCGGATTCGCTTTCGCTCGGACGACGAATTCGCCCCCTTTCACATAGCCCGCGGCTTTGCCGCCCGGGCTGTGCCCCACATAGCGCGACGCTTCGGCGAGAGTTTGGGCGAGTGCGGGTATCTCAGGCGCAAGGCTGTTCACGAGGAGTCGGATCGTAGGATCGGATCTGGCAGCGGCTTCCGCGCGATGCCCAAGCGACGAATTGCAATCTCGGCAGAGGAAGAAGGCAGTAAGGCGACCACCCAACGCCTCAGGGATAAGGTGCTCTTCGGAGAGCGCAGTATCGCGAATGCAGGCGATGCACCTGCTGCCGGCCCAAGGGACGCGAATGTTCAACCTCCTTGTCTGAGTAGCCTAACGGCTGGCATCACCGGGCGTGCTGGATTGGTGTCGTTGATGGGGTCCTTCCTTTTCGGGGATCCGCCTATCCCGGCAAGTTTGTTGGCCATATTCTTGGAGCGAAGTTGAGAATATGCAATTTGATTTTTGATGACACCCTTCGAAGTGTCGAACGATAATCGGGCGTTATCCAACGACCTTTAAGGGTTACTCAGAATCAATCTCGCGCCACAGAGGAGCCAAGTAAATGAATGACAAGGCCGAATTCCGGTTCGTCATCTCTTTTGGTATGGGTTTTATATTGATGTCTCTGATGTTTGTCGTCACCTGCATCGCGCAGGAGCGCTCACTTGCCGGATTTAGGTACATGTACGTGAATCCTCCAAGGTATGGGGACCAGGTTGACATCCATGGATTTGCCCGCTTCCTTGAAGAGGAGTTGCGTAAGGACGCCACGTGGACGCTCCTCCAGAATCGAGATGCCAACTTTCACGACAGGCAGAGGCTCAGCGAGACATTATTCTGCAATCTGTCGCACACTCTGAACCAAACGTTCAAGAACAGCGTAACTTTGGATCTACGCGACGTACTTGGAAAACCGATCTACAGTCTTGAAGCATCTGCAACCAGTTTTTCGTCTGACGCTCGCAACGACGTGAGAAACGCGATCAAAGATGTTCTGAAGAAGTTGCGGAAGATACGCCCGAACTTCGATCAAGTCGCACGGTTGATCTAATCGAGACGTTAGGAAACCTCGAACGAGTTGACTTGTCTGAGAAGATGTTTGAGAGCTATCTCGCTGAGAATACTGACAGGCTGTCGCCCTTGGAAGGGATTTGGTCAGATCAAAAGGGAACTTACAGGATTGCAATTAAGAGAGACGCTAAGTCATCAATGCAAGAATTTATGGCCATTGTCCTCTCATCCAAGCACATCTTTTGGAACTCTGGAATGATCAAGGCACGATTCACAGGCACAGCGTACGACAATACTTTTATCGCGAGGATTTTCATGGGTGATCATGCGGAAGTGGGTACCACTGCTAAACTTGAAGGTGGGCTGCTTTTTTCGATGCCGGTGCAATATCTCAATCGCGACGAGGTCATTACTTTCATCAAAATCTCTCCACAGGCTTCTAGGGGAAGACCGCTGGAACCAGAAAGGCAGGTTTCACTTTCATCCGGAACGGGTTTTGTATGCTCGAATGGCGTTATTGTGACGAACTACCACGTCCTAGGAGGCCAGAATTGGGATGTCGTGTTTCCGTCAACTGGAGAGTCTTACTCGTTGAAGCCTGTTCTATTGGATAAGGCAAACGACATCGCCTTGCTGCAAATGATTACAAGAGAGGGAAAGGACGGGCGACACTGAGACCCCTCAAGATAGTAGGGTCCGCAGCCGCCAAGCTCGGTGAAGGAGTTTACACTATTGGATTTCCGCTGGGCGAACTCCTGGGGTCTAGCCATAAGATAGCAACCGGTGTTCTCAGTTCAGGTAGCGGACTTTCGAGACGATTCAAGAATGTTCCAAATAACTGTGCCAACCCAACCCGGAAACAGTGGTGGACCCGTATTGAACGAAAAAGGAGAGGTGATAGGTATTTCTCGCATCTTCTCTAAGTGTTGACTACCTGTATCGCGAGCAACGCACCATACCCCAAAACGTCAACTTTGCGATAAAGAGCGATTACCTGTTAACTCTGCTGCGGCAAGTGGCTGACGCCAGCCCTGAGCATGTGCTTGATGCCGGGTCACTCGCCGAGCTGACCAGATAACACGGTTGAAGGATAGCGTTGGCCAGGTGAGAAGCTTCAAGTGAACAATGAAGAGTTCCTGAAAACGGGCAATCTTCAATCTAAGCCGACTTTACAGCAGTTGGCTACGAGGAATGGCCGCTAGGCAAAACTAGAGTCTGCCGCGCAAAATGACCAGCATGGCTTCTACCTGCCAATCTTTTAAAATGGCATTTTCGCTCGCTGTACTGGGAGTCACGTCTACTTGGGTTGTGGCCGATGGAACGAGATTGTTCCCACCACCTTACGGTCCAAGTCTGAGTGTTGTTCCTCCTAGCAGTCACTAAGCTGGGCAGGTCGCGCATCACTTGGAAGCCCTGCCGTTCATCCCTGACACATTCTCGCCGCCCCACCCATCGAGCCGTATAAGCAAAAAGGCTTGCGCCAATTTCCCACATTGACTCCCCTTCGGTGCTGCAATAGCATCGTCGCGTTTCTTTTCCTGAACACCCAAGGTAACAACTGAATACTCCTCTTGCTGGATTGAATCGTGAGGATTTGATTCGCCGATTTTTCCAGCGGATGACGAGCAAGTCGAGGTCTTTTCTATTTTTTTCCAAACCAAGAACAATCAAAAGAAAGGAAGGGTAGTCATGAAACGCCTTCTCTCGATTCTCCTCGCATTTCACCTTCTCGGTCTATGCCTTAAAGCACAGTCCCAGTATTCCTTCATAACAATCGACGTTCCGTTCTTAGGCGTCTTTTCCCAAAGCGCAACTGCAATCAGCGACCGTGGGCAGATTGTTGGTGCATTCCAGATAAGCCCTTCAACCGTGCTGCACGGTTTCTTACATGATCAGAAGGGACAATTCACTACAATTGACGTGACTCCATGGGTGGGGCCATTCGGGGTATTAATAACCGTGGCCAGCTGTCTGGGTTCTTCGGTGACCAGAATGGCATACACGCTTTCCTGTTCCATCGTGGGAGAACAACTCAGATTGATGTGCCTGGCGCTAACCTGACGGAAGGAACCGGAATCAACGACCGTGGACAGATCGTTGGTGACTACCGAGATTCCAGCAATATCTTTCACGGGTTCCTGTATGACGATGGCCTCTTTGTCGATATAGATTTCCCCGGGTCTCGGTCAACTGGACTCCAGGCAATAAACAACCGTGGTCAAATCGTCGGATTTTCCAATAATGGTTCACTGAGGCATGCCTTCCTTTACGATTCGGGTCTCTTTACTTCCATCGATGTTCCGTTTTTCGGTGCGCAATCCACTACTCCGGAAGGAATCAATGATAATGGAGATATCGTGGGAGTTTACGCAGACGGCGCGGGGATTCATGGTTTCTTGCTGAGTGAGGGCACCTTCACGAAAATCGACGTTCCCGGCGCAATTTTTACGGATGTCAATGGAATCAATAACAGAGGAGACATCGTGGGTAGATACACTGACAATCAGTTCGTCCTTCATAGTTTCTTGGTATTCCGGCTCGGGACTGAGACCCGGAGCGCCGGCCAGAGAGGAAATGTCCCAGCCTTCCTGATGGGCAATTCCTAACTGATTGATGGTTGTGATATCACTGGCCGGACTGATAGCACAATTGTCCTGCCTGATCGCAACAAAGACTTTGCTCTGACGGCCTAGACGGAGGCCAGCAGGTAGTGTTTCTACGGCGGAGGACTCAGCGCCACAGCTGAGCTTCTCCTCCGCTCAGAGTTTGGGATCTGGTTCTGGGACTTCAGAGAGCGGAGAATGGCCTCCTGAGCCCGACTAAAGATCTCTAGCTTTTCTCGCCGTTGACATTCCTCTTTGACACATTCCCGCCGCCATTTATCTTCTTCCCACGGACCGTTTTTGGTCGTTTCGCACAGCCAGATCCAGGTCAAGGCTTCAGACTCAAGCCTTCTGTCATCCATCTCCTGTAGCCACTCTCGAAAAATAGGTTCAGCAGTCTGACGGGGCACGATGCTTCCAACCATAGCGGGGCTCCTCTATGCTGTTCGCTTTTTGTTCGCCATGCTACTCGCACCCATGAACTCGCTGTCAAGGAGAAATTTCAATCGGTCACTTCGCTGAGGTAGAATGCCCCTTCAACTGCGAATTTCAACACTGGCAAACACCGTGAGCGACATCTTCATCAGTTACGCAAGTGAGGACGGGAGAGAGTCCGACCGCTCGCGCACGGCGCTGGAAGCTGAGGGATGGTCGATTTTTTGGGACCAAACCATTCCAGCCGGTGAAGACGTTGGGTGAAATATATCGGTAAGGCGCTCGACGAGGCGCGTTGTGTCGTCGTGATTTGGTCTCAAGCTTCGGTCGAATCATCTTGGGTCTATGAGGAAGCGGAACGCGGCGCGGCAACGTGGGGTACTGATCCCGGTTTTGTTCGACAACGTATCGGTTCCGCTGGGTTTTGCCTCTGTTCAGGCGGCCAAGCTGATCGGCTGGGACGGTGACGACATCGAGCCATCTTGCGACGCTTTGAAGCAATTGCGGAATTGCTGTCGAGCACAGTTGACTGAGGCACGACAACGCACGAGTCTTGCTGAAGAGCAACACGAAGCTTGCAGCTAGGAACAGACGGCGTCCGGCTGAACGCAAGAACTGAGCGGAAAGCGGCGGAGGAGAAGAGGCGTCGGAACAAGTCCAACTGACTTGAGAGACCGCAAAGCAAGTCGACAAAGAGGTCAGGGAGGCCAGACTCCTCGGACGGAAGCATTCTTCCGGCAAGGGCTCGTTCTTTTTGTGCTCGCCGGAATAGTTGGCAGTCCTGGTCGTGCGCTATGCGTGGATAAAGTGGCCGAAGCCTTACACCAACGAGACGTGAAGCTCCTGCGAGTGTCTAAACTTGAATCGCCGAGGAATCCTGAAGTATATCTCGATTCCACGACAGGTTTGATTATGGACCAAGAGCGACAATGGTCACAATGTGACGTGGTCACAGGCGAATGGGTACTGTCAGAATCTTCGCCTGGGTGGCTATTCAGATTGGCGACTGCCCACGCTCGAGGAATTGGAGAAGTTGTACGATCCGAAAGCCGGTGACGGGTCGCAGATAAGAGGGCCCTTCAAGCTCACAGGCTGGCATGTGTGGAGCTCCACCAAGCGAGACCCGTATTCCGTCTGGGGCTTCGGCTTCGCCTTCGGTGGGCGCCTCGTCAGCGTCCTGAACGCCTCCGACAACATGCGGGCCTTGTGTGTGCGTGGTCCCGGAGAATGATGGGTCATTTGGTGATTGGGTCATTTTAGAATTTTTGAGACTGGTGGAGGCGCATTGAACCTGGCTGCAGGATGGCTGAGGCAAGAGCTTAAAATATGGTTCCTTTCAGCGAGATTCTATTCCACTATCAGCCGATTTTTTCTTCGTGTCCTTCGCGCGTTCGAAGTCCAAAGAATTGACCCACTCCTCGGTTCGCTCTTGTATAGGTCGCCGTGTTGATTGCGAAATAGGTAAGACTCATCCTCGACGCGGACTAGTTCGAGCTTGCTTTCGGTGGGAGGCACGACTCTTTAAGAGGTGCCATTCGGGTCTTTGGGGTTGGGCTTGAAGCTTCCGTCTCTTCGCGTGCAGTGATTTCTTTCGAGCAGGGCCGTAACGAATGGCAGGCTCAGGCCGGTTGCTTCCGAAATTGCCTTGGGACTCCATGCGATTCGTGTGGGCTTCACACTTGTCTTAGTCATTGACAATCTCCAAGCATCTCGTTGCGGTTGAGTATAGGCATCTGGTAGGCTTTTTCAAGTAGGCTGGTCGAACAGTCCCTCTCGCGACTTCTTGAATAAGTGTGACATGCTCCGAAAGCCGCCCGAGAAATTGGGCAAGCTTCCTTCCCCTCGACTTAATCTACGCGAAGGAAACACGATCTCGTCGCCGTCTATCCAACGCCACAAGCACGGCGAAGAGGCGAGTTGAAATCCCTTGGTTCCGATTTTGTGTTACCGGGCGGTAATATTGTCGTGCTATTGTTAATGAAACAAGCAAATATTCCCGTACGGTAATAATGCATTGACTTTTGCCATAGGACACCTTAATATTCCCGAACGGTAACATCCATGGTGAGCCCATGAAACACACGCCAAAGGAAATCGGCAAGGTCATCAGGGAAACCCGGAAGAGGCTGGGCGTTACGCAGAAAGACCTGGCGCTCACATCCGGCACTGGGCTGCGGTTTGTCATCGACCTCGAAAAAGGCAAGGAAACCTGCCAGATCGGAAAGGCCCTGACGATTCTGCACACACTGGGAATCAGGCTGACGCTAGCGCCGCCCGCGATTCCCACGAAGGAAGAGTAGTGCATGGCAAGAACCCTCGATGTCTATCTACACAATGAACTCGTCGGTCACCTTATTCAGGACGACGGCGGCCAGATGGTGTTCGATTACACCGAAAGCTGGCTGCAGAAACCTGGCGCCACACCCTTGTCCCAGTCTTTGCCCTTGAGGAGGGAACGTTTCAGAACGCAACGAGTGCCGGGGGTTTTTCGCCGGTATTCTGCCCGACGAAAACAAGCGCGAGATCATCGCCCGCAACCTTGGCATCAGCGCGCGCAACGACTATGCCATGCTGGAACAAATCGGGGGCGAATGCGCGGGCGCCGTCACCTTTGTGCCGTCTGGAGAGAATTTGCCGGAACGCAACTATCGCTACCGGACGCTCTCTTCCCAGGAACTCGCCGCTGTGATTAAGGAACTGCCAAAACGACCGCTGCTGGCGGGCGAGGAGGGGATTCGGCTTTCGCTCGCCGGCGCGCAAGACAAAGTCGCGGTGCGCGTTGAGGGTAACGAGATTTCGCTCCCGATCGGAGGCGCGCCAAGCACGCACATACTGAAGCCTGCGGTGGAACGCTTCGCGGGCGTCGTTTTCAATGAAGCGCTCTCTATGAAGCTAGCCTCAACGGTTGGCCTGCCCGCCGCAAACGTGGAGACCAGAAGCGTAGACGGCATCGAGTATCTGCTCGTGGAGCGTTATGACAGGGCCCGCCGCGAGAATGGGGGAAGGCGCATCCTCCCTGGAGCGGCTTCATCAGGAGGATTTTTGCCAGGCCCAAGGCATCGTCCCCGAAACGAAATACCAGAAGGAAGGCGGACCTTCTCTCAAACAATGTTTTGCGCTGCTTCGCGAAGTGTCCTCTGCTCCTGTCATCGACCTGTCACGCCTTCTCGACGCCGTGATCTATAACTTCCTGGTCGGCAACCACGACGCCCACGGCAAGAACTTCTCGTTGCTGTACTACGGAGCGGGAACGGCGAACCAGCAGATCAGGCTTGCGCCTCTCTATGATGTCGTTAGCACGACCTACTATCCCGAGCTCAGCAAAGACATGGCTATGAAGATCGGCCGGGAGTATTCGTCGGACAAAGTGACGCCGAAAGACTTCGAGCAACTCGCGGAAGAGGCTGGCCTAGCCAGGCCTATTGTGAGAAACCGCGTACCGGAATTGGCCGAAACCGTCATCGCGAATCTCGGCAAAGCAGGAATTGAACATCCGGTTGCCGAAGCAGTGGCTGCACTGATCCGCAAACGCTGCGACATTGTCCGGAATCGTTTCCGGAACTAATGTGCAGGAGACGCCGCCACGAACGCTGTGATCTGATCAAGGATGATGAAGGCTGAGAAGAAGAAGCCGGGCCTTCAATTCGAAGGCAGCCAAACCGAATTCGATAAGGCAAATCTGCAAGCACTCTCGCGCAACCCGCGAAATATGAGCGCCGGATTGACCGGGTTCGCGATCGGCAGGATCTCACGCGAATGCCATACTTCTACGTAAGTGCCCTTCTCACCCACGAACCCTTCGCCCACAGGCATCGACCTCCATTTCTCCTGATCGAAGGAAATCAAGGAAGCTCAAACCTCTGTATTTGCATGTCTCACTGATGCTCGGCAGCACCAGATACTCCTGGATTCCCTTGGGTGAACTTTCCCGCCAATGGTGTTCCGCAGTCTGTCTGCCTTCTTGTCTTTTGAGAGAGGGAGCCGGTTCACGGCTTGACGGTTGGCACCGGGAACCACTGTCCGCAAACATCGACGGTCATCTTGATGCGCATCCGGCGGGCTCCCAGCAACACAGATCTCTGGTATCTGGCTGAACCACGCCACTCATCACAAGTCGGACAAGAAACTCAGGAAGACGAAGAAATTCACCTCTTACATTTTTCGCTTCGACTGTTCCTGGAGGGCACGCTTGACCTCTCTGATTCTCTCCCTCGCTGCCCGATCTGTTGGCGTAACCGTTGGCTCTGATGGCGGTGGCGCTGGCTGTGGCGGTTCAGGTGGTGGAGTCGGCTCTGGGGAAAGCGGTGACGGCAGAGAGTAAGCTCTAATTGAGAAATCTGTGTCACCGTTGAGGTTGGTATTCCATCCAACTGCGAATGCTTGCCCCCCAGCAACAGCCACATCAAAGGCGACACTGCTTGAGCTGGGATGCGAGAGGTCTTCCCAGAGCAAGTTCCCACTCTCCGCGCCGTAGGCACGGACTAGGAACTCAGAAGATTCGAGCGGATAGGGTTGTGACTTGGTGCCAGCCAGCAAGATCACGTCGCCACTCATGTCTATTGCCTGCGCCGACTCGCCCTCAGCGGGCGAAACCTCCCAAACCAAGTCTCCGGTCTCATCATAGGCGCGCAGCAAACTCCCTGCAGCAAAGAGTCTGGATTCAGTCACGGCTAGGTCCAGGATTGTGTCGGTCAACGTCTTTGACCAAATCAGCTCTCCGGTCAGACTGTTGTAGGCTACCAGGAAGCTACTGCCGCCGACATAGACACTGCCGTTGCTGACAGCCAAGGCTGATGGCAAGGCATCCGGATAGACACTCTCCCAAGCGAGCTTGCCAGACAGGGCATCATAGGCCCTGAGGATCATGTTCCAGGGCTCGGACGGGGAACTCGATGTCGAGCCGGCCACGAAGACCATCTGGCCTTGCGTGGCAACTCTCCAGGCAACGTCATCGCCCCCATTATCAACCTGATCTTCCCAAAGGAGTGCTCCGCTCGTCTTGTCATAGGCACGCACTAGAAAATCCAATGGGGCTGGGCCAACATTGCCGCCGTACCCAACAACGTAAACTCCATGGGCACCCGCCGCAATGGCTTGAACGAAGTCGTCGCGGCCCTTATTTGCCACATCCTCCCAGATCCGATTGCCAGTCGTCGCGTCGTAGGCCCGGACCAGAATATCAGCTCCAGAACCATCTGGTGCGTAACCCGCTCCGAAAACTTTGTCATCAAGTTCATCGATGACAACATTGGTAATGTAGCCAGCACTAAGCGGCGCTTGATCCCGCCATGCGAGGGTGCCCGTCTTGGTGTCGTAAGCTCGAACCAGAAGATCAATTCCGTCATTCATGGTACTCCCAACACCGATCGCCACGGCTCTCGTGCTACTCACAGCAATTGCTCGAGCTTCGTCCGCGCGTCCAGCCAGATTAAACTGATCTTCCCAGAGGAAATCAAAACTAGTTTGGCCCCATGCTGAACCGGCTAGAAGTAAGAAAATGAGAGCGAATTTCATTCGGGTCTCCTTCTTGGACTCACCGCTTGGTCAGGCACGACACGCAGCGACGCTTGATTATAGCCTCAACTGCCGGCAGATTTTCATCACTTAACACCAGCCCAAGACTTCACGAGGGGCTCATTGTGGATATCTCAGACGACGACACGATCACGGCCATGCACATTGGGCAAGGAGAGAAGGTCAGGCTCCGCCCACCCAAGCTTGCAGCCTTGCCTTGTGGAAATTGACAGGATTGCCCCTTGAACTCTATTCTAGTTGTCGTTCTTACCTTTCTCCAACTCCGGCTGTCTACTGGAGGGAGATTAATCAAGAGGTCACCGATGGCGCTCCGCGCTTCCTGGACTGGCTACTTAAGGCTTTCACTCATCACGATTCCTGTTCGACTCTTCAACGCGATCAACAGCGCTGATAAGATTTCCCTCAACCAACTCCACAAAAATTGCAATTCCCGACTGCGACAAAAACTGGTTTGTCCAACTCATGGCGAGGTTGAGCGGGAGCAGGTTGCCAAAGGGTACGAGTACGAAGACGAGAGGTATGTGGTTATCGAAGACTCGGACCTCAAGGCCATCCGGCTGGAGACCACCAAGATCATAGAGCTCGTCTCCTTTGCAGATGCCAGCCAGCTTGATCCTATCTTTTTGGACTCCCCCTACTATGTTTCTCCTGACGGCGCTATAGCTGAGGAAGGATTTCGCGTCTTGCGTGAAGCCATGCGCGAGTTGGACCGGGTCGCCATTGGCCGCGTCGTGCTCACCGGCCGAGAACACCTCGTCGCCATGGGAGTTCAGGAAAAGGGACTGCGAATGAGCACTCTGCGCTACGCTTCAGAAATTAAAGCGGCCGCGCCATATTTCGAGGACATCAAAAACGGAAATGTCAATTCCGCCCAGCTTGGGCTAGCCAAGCAACTCGTGGAGCAATTCACAACCGATTTCAAGCCGGAAGAGTTTACGGATCGCTACCGGGATGCGCTCATGGACGTCATTAAGACCAAGATCGCCGGGGCGCCGGTCGTCGCTCAACAGGTAAAGGTCGGGAAAGTGGTTAACTTGATGGAGGCTCTCAAGCAAAGCCTCGAGAAATCGCAAGCGACAATGGTCAAGAAGCCTCCCATCGAGAGTGTCACGACGGCCGCGAGAGCCCAAAAAAAGACGCGCCGCGCATGAGCATGACAACGCGCACGGGAGCAAAAGGCAAATCGTGCCCTGGGTGAACGTAGAGAAGCTCGCTTCACTGCGAAAGGCGGAGTAACCGGGCATCGCGTAAGTAAGGAGCGCTTTCGACATGAAGCCCTGTGGCTGGACAGAATCGCACGGCGCGCCGAGCGCTACGCCAGCACGGGTTCGCCGAAGCGTACCGCAAGAGCTGCAACGAAAAGAGGGGAGCAAGTGATGGCGTAAAGAAACCTAGCCGAACCCGCCTGTCGGCTTGGCTGGCGGTCAATTGGGTCGGCGTGCGGATCGGCGCTGCTGTATGCAACTAAGCCAAGATCGATCCGTCTCATTTTGATTGGGAGGTCACGTAGTTATGTCAATACCTACTGAGCCTGTCGGCAGCATTCCCAGACCACGGGCCCTTCTGGAAGGGAGACAAGCTTTCAATGCGGGCCGCCTGTCGCAACAGGAGCTGGACTCACTGCACAACGCGGCCATCCTCGACACGATTCAACGCTTTGAAGCCACAGGGTCACCGGTCATTACGGATGGGGAACAGAGCAAGCCCAGCTTTGCCACCTATCCCATCCATGGGCTCGAAAACCTCGCCCCTGATGGCGTCACGATTCCTTTTGCTGACGGTCACGTGCGCCAGTTACCTCGGCTGACTGCCGGGCCTTTCCGGTACAAGACCTACGCCGTCGAATACTTGGAACTGGCGAAGCGGCAGGCGCATGTTCCTGTCAAGCAAGCGGTCATCTCAGCCTCGGCTTTGAGCCTGCTCTACCCGTCAGGCGGCATCCCGGGCTATTCGCGGGAAGCGTTTGTGGAAGATCTCCTTCGTGAGAACGAAGCCGACATTCGTCGCTGCCTCCAGGAAGGCGCGCACAATGTTCAGATCGATTTTACGGAGGGCCGGTTGGCGGTGAAACTCGACCCAACACGGCAGCTCCTGAAGAGCTTCATCGACCTGAACAATCGGGTCCTGGATCGTTTCTCGGAAGCGGAGAGGAAGAGTATTGGGGTTCATACCTGTCCTGGCGGCGATCAAGATTCGACCCACAGTGCCGATGTAGACTACGCCGAGCTTCTGCCGAGCTTGTTTCAGCTCAAAGTTGGAAATTTTTACATTCAGTTGGCCAGCGAGAAGGACCGGGCTCGTGTTCTGAGGATCATTAAGGAACAAGCCAAAGCGCATCAGCAAATCTTCGTGGGAGTAATTGATCCGATCAATCCCAGAGTGGAAACACCCGAAGAGGTCAGGGACCGAGTTCTTGAAGCTGCCAAATATCTACCGCTGGCTCAACTGGGAACGACGGACGACTGCGGTTTCTCTCCCTTTGGCGACGACACATCAACGGCACGGGAGACGGCCTTTGAAAAGATCCGCGCCCGTGTGGCTGGCACGGCGCTAGCAGCCAAGGTCCTCGGTGTCTAATCGAGCCCGCTTGAGGCCACAGTATGAATCATCCTCGCCGTTTTTCCTTTGGCATGTGTTGATAATGCTCTTGAAACGGGTCTTCTTTGTGCTGCTGTGCAGCCATTACTTGTCTGGCTTCGCTTGTTCTGAAGCCGACGACGTGGTAGCACGAGTGAACGGAGAAAGTATCAGCAGAAGCTTGTACGAACGCTTCAGAAGTTACCTGGAGAACGATCTAAGGCGGAGGTTCACGGGAGACAGCTTGAATCGAGAGCTGGCAACTCAGCAACGAGACGCTCTGAAGACTCTGGTGGAAGAACGATTGCTGAGACAAAGAGCCGCAGAGCTTGGCATTTCACCGGAAACAGAAGTCATCAAGCACTTGGACCAAATGCGGCGAGACAGTGGGTTCGACGATTTCGAGTCGCTTGAGCAATCCTTCGTCGATAGGGGTCTTGATCCGAGAGAATTCAAATACCACTTGGAACGACAGGTCCTGGAGGATCGATTGCTTCGCGCGGATGTCAATAATCGCTCAAACAGCTCTGCTCAGGTGATGGACCCCGATTCAAGGGAAGCGGGAACGCCTAGACAGCCACTGGAGCAGCAGAGAAAGGAAGCAATCCTGTCGCAGGGCTCCCTCCACGACTACATTCAAGGATTGAGACGAGCGGGCGTCATTGAAGTGAAACGAGGTTTTGTCGACACGGGTGTTGCCTATACTGAGGACGTCAATCAAAACACCCTCATCGCCGCCAGGATAGGAGACACCCGGAAAATCCGCACGCTGCTGGCCAATGGGGCAGCTCCGAATACAGTCGGGGCTGAAGGTTACACAGCTCTCATGCACGCGGCCGAAATGGGCCACCAAGACACTGTGGAAGCTTTGCTGGCAGGGGGTGCTTCGCCAAACCCGCAGAGTCGTTCGGGCTATACCGCCTTGCTTTTGGCAACTATGGAAGGCTATAGGGACATTGTGGGAGTGCTACTGGCGAACGGGGCAGACCCAGACACTCACGACAGCGACGGAATGACCCCTCTGATCCAGGCTTCCGTCGACTGCAACAACGACGTTGTCGCCTCCTTGCTGGAACGGAAACCAGACGTGAACGCAGGGGACGAGAGCGGGCGGACAGCCTTGATTGGTGCCACAGCAGAAGGGTGTAGCACCGTAGTCGGAGCTTTGCTGAGCCGGGAAGCCGATCCAAATTTGGCTGACAATGATGGAAGAACCGCCTTGATGTATGCGGTTGAATCAGGACGCAAGGATCTGATTCAAGCCCTGCTTCAAAGAAGCGCTGGCGTCAACGCAAGGGATAGCAAAGGAAGGACCGCTTTGACCTATGCTGTGATGGCACAGCGCATCGACCTTGCCCAGCAACTTCTCCTAAGCAATGCCGATGTCCGCTCCGGCGATAACGAAAACCAAACCCCTTTGATGTATGCCGCGGCTGCCGGAAGCGAAGAGATGGTCCAGATACTGCTCGACGCAGGCGCTGACCCGAAAGCTGAAACGTGGTCTTTGCACCTGGTTCGTTACAACCCGGTCGGTATTCCGCTTGAGACCGACAAAAAAGGTGAGCTGGGCTTACCTTCGGCTTTGAGCGCTCTCGACATTGCGCGGCGAAGGGGGCACAGTGGAATCGTTGAGCTGCTTCAGAAGGCTGATGCTAGACGCTGAGTCCTGGTGTGTACGGCGATTTGATGGGGTTTTGACCGCAGACCGGACCATGCTTCCCGCAACGCCGCAACCAAGATTGAGCCAACCTGAGCGAAGAAGGCGAGAAGGGAGATCCACTCAAAGAACTGTTTGGCTCGAGCTCCTTTCCCCGACTCAGGCTCTACCTCGAATTGGCAAAGGGCGCGCCTTTACAAGAATGGAATGGGAGTTCAAGAACGATCGCGATGCTGTTTGGAACAAGAAGCCAATGGATCACGTCGGGCGCATTCTTCGCGTTCCAACCGAAAGATTCTGGTGTGACCCGAACGCTAATTGATAAGCTACGCTAGTAAGGATTATCTTGCAGGCTGACTGGATCGGGAGTAGCCCGCCTCGTTGCGGCGTTTCCACCAGACGCTCCAAGACTGCGGACAGAAGAGCCAGGGCACAATGGGACAGGACACCGCGTCTGAATTAAGGAAAGCTATGCCAACTTTACCAGCGCTGATGGTTCTCTTGTGTCTCTTCAACAGCCACCTCCAGGGCGCCGACCGGGTGGTGTACCGAGGCACCAAAGGTCCGGGCGATGGGAAACACATCGTCCTAGTGGCAGGAGACGAAGAATATCGTTCCGAGGAAGCGCTCCCCATGCTGGCCAAGATCCTGGCTGTTCGGCACGGCTTCAAGTGCACGGTGCTGTTTGCTCTCAATCCGGCTGACGGGACGATCGATCCTGGCAATCAAACCAATGTAGTGGGGCTCGAAGACTTGCAAAACGCGGATATGATGGTTCTGTTCATCCGTTTCCGCGAGCTGGCTGACGATCGGATGAAGTTTTTCGCAGACTTTGTCAATTCGGGAAAGCCACTCCTAGGGATCCGCACGGCCACCCATGCTTTCGCCTTCGACCGAAACAAGCAGAGCCCATTTGCCAAGTACGACTGGCGCAGTCAGTCGTGGCCTGGCGGTTTTGGGCAGCAGGTTCTTGGCGAGACCTGGATCCGGCACCACGGGGTACACGGCAAGGAGAGCACTCGCGGTGTGATCAACGAGCACTTCAGAACCCACCCCATTCTCAAAGGGGTCGGCGACATTTGGGGACCCACTGACGTTTACGGGATTGTTCACTTGCCGACCGACGCTCAAGTGCTCGTTTACGGGCAAGTACTGGAGGGTATGAGCGCCACTGATAGGCCCGTGGCCGGCCCGAAGAATGATCCAATGATGCCACTCATCTGGGTTCGCGATTACACCGGCGAAACCGGCAAGACCTCACGAGTGCTGTGTAGCACCATCGGTGCGGCTGTCGATCTGGAAAGTGAAGGATTGCGGCGTCTTCTCGTGAACGCCTGCTACTGGGGCCTAGGCCTGGAGCCCCAGATCCCGGCTCGCAGCAACGTCGATTACGTGGGAACCTATCAACCCTCGTTCTTTGGCTTCGGCAAATTCAGGAAGGGGGTCAAGCCGTCCGATCACGCGCTCAAGTAGCGAGTAACCTCATACCCCTGGAGACGCTCGTAAAGAGAAACCGCAAGAAACCCAAACAACTCCAAGTCTAAAGGCCATTGAGACTCGCAGCCTGCTGGAGTCCTCCGGGCACAGGACGCTGACCTTGGGCTTAGGCCCTGCTCTGGAAGAGCCTCGCTCTGGGCCGCTCATGCGTTCGTTTTTGGCGGTTGGCCAGCGGGCTCGACCGATTTGAGCACTTCTTCTGTGCCCGGTGAAACCAGCGAACAACCTCCTGACGCCGAGGCTTGGCCCTCCGTCGGAAGCTGACCTCGGTAGAGATACACAAGCCCGGGCAGGCCGACTCTCTCACTATTCTAGAAACCGCCTGGGTGCCTGAAAGGAGGGTTCAAACCGAAAGCTGCTTGCGTCTCAGTTCACCGGCAAGAACTTCACACAAACCGGCTTCGGTACTTCAATCACTTGTCCGGTGGGAGTTAGCTTGCCACTCTTCGGATCGATGCGGAAGGCAACGACATTGTCCGATTCCTGGTTGGCTGCCAGCAGGAAGTTGCCGGTCGGATCGATGCCGAAATTGCGCGGAACCTTGCCTTGCGTGGATTGATGCTGGATCAATCTAAGCTGGCCCGTCTTGGGGTGGATGGCGAACACAGCAATGCTATCGTGCCCCCGGTTTGAGCCGTAAAGGAATTTCCCGGACGGATGGACCTGAATCTCTGCGGTCCAGTTCGTGCCGGTAAACCTGTCGGGAAGTGTGGATAGGGTTTGCAGCTCCGTCAACGTCCCACTTGCAGCATCATAGGCAAAGGCGGTCACTGTGGACTGCAGTTCGTTGATCACATAGGCGCAGCCTAGCTTCGGATGGAACGCGAAGTGTCGCGGTCCCGCGCCCGGCTTCACCGACGCCGAGGGCGGATCGTTGGGTGCTAAGCTTCCTTTGGCTGCATCAAAGCGATAGATAAGAACCTTGTCCAGCCCAAGGTCCGCAACGGCCGCAAAGCGGTTGGCTGCATCCAGGTTGATGGAATGCGCGTGCGGCCCTTCTTGTCGCTCGGGGTTCACACTGGACCCCTGATGCTGAATGAACGACGAAGCCTCCCCCAGCCGCCCGTCTGCCTGGATCGGTAGAACGGCGACGCTGCCGCCGTTATAGTTGGCTACCAGCAGATTCCTGCCACTTTTGTCTACGACCAGATGACAAGCGCCGCTGCCGCCCGTGGGCTGTTTGTTGAGGAACGTCAGTTTCCCGCTTTGAGCGTCCACCGCGAAGGTACTCGCTCCTCCCTTCTTCTCTTTTTCAAAGCTCTCGTTTACGGCAAAGAGAAAGCGTCCATTGGGATGAATGGCCAGGAAACTGGGACTGTCGGTTTCTGCAACCAGACCTGCCGAAGTGAGCGCTCCCGCGGTATCCAGGCGACACGCGTATATCCCCTTGCTCTTGGTTCCCGTGTAGGTGCCAATGTAGACCAGGAACTTGGCAGCGTTGGACTGGGCCTGCTGTCCTCGGAGAGGCGAAGCGCCCAACAGGAGCAGGACAAGCACGGCTAAGGATGCCACTGAACACCTTCCCAACAGATTGACGCCTGGCAAGCACAGCATGATCAATTCCTCCAGCTCCTGGACCTCATTCATGACGAGCGCGATTTCAACATGGTCATTCCGGGTCCGGTGGTGGCCGAGGCCTGCTACCTGCTTGCGTCTCACCTGGGCCCTGAAGTCGAAGTGCAATACGGGCATTTGCCGGAAACCAATGTGGTGGAGCAACCGTTAGCGATGACTTGGAGCGCGTTATTGAGATCTCCAGTGGTGGCTAACCATCCAGAATCGCAAGGCTGCACTGCCCGGCTTGAGTGGTTCCGGATTGCCGTCTCGTCACGGTCCATGATTCGGGATCCGACCAGGACGTCGCGGGCCCTCATCGATCTGCTCGTCACGCCAAAATCGCTTTCACGGGTGCTGCCGGCTCGACACCCGTGAGGCGCTGATCGAGGCCCTGGTATTTGTAGGTAAACCGTTCGTGGTCGATGCCAAACAGGTGCAGAATGGTCGCCTGAAAATCGCGCACGTGAACTGGATCTTTCGTGATGTTGTACGAAAAATCGTCGGTCTCGCCATGCACAACGCCTCCTTTAACGCCGCCGCCGGCCATCCACAAGCTGAAGCAGCGCGGATGATGATCGCGGCCGTGGTCCGTTGGAGTGAGTTTGC
The DNA here is from genome assembly GCA_963752385.1 of uncultured Acidimicrobiia bacterium. Taxonomy (GTDB): domain Bacteria; phylum Acidobacteriota; class Terriglobia; order Versatilivoradales; family Versatilivoraceae; genus CAVVYL01. Next base: position 129,227 of record CAVVYL010000051.1, read on the forward strand.
CTTGCGAATAAATCGTGCGGCCAAACTCGCCGCCCCATACGACCAGTGTGTCTTGCAGAAGGCCTCGTGCTTTCAGGTCTTGCACAAGCGCCCAGCAGCCCTGATCCACGTCCCGGCATTGGCTGGGCAGCACCTCCGGCAGCTCGGCGTGAACGTCCCAGCCGCGTTGGTAGACCTGCACGAAACGAACCCCGCGTTCGACCAGACGCCGAGCCATGAGACAGCTGTTCGCGAAGGTGCCTCCCTTGCGCGCCTCTTCGCCATATAGCTTGAAGGTGCTTTCAGGCTCCTTGGCAAGGTTCGTCAGCTCCGGAACAGAAGTCTGCATCCGGAATGCCATCTCGAACTGGGCAATTCGCGCGAGCGTCTCCGGATCACCAATTTTCTGGTGTTGAATCTGGTTGAGCTCACCGAGCCCGTCCAGCATACGGCGGCGAACGCTGGCAGGAACTCCATCGGGATTGTTGATGTAAAGCACAGGATCGCCCCCGGAACGCAGCGCCACGCCTGCATACTGCGCTGACAAGAAACCCGCGCTCCACAGCCTGGCTGAAATCGCCTGGACATTGGCTTTGGGATGCGTGTGAGTGGCATTCAGCACCACAAACGTCGGCAAGTCTTCATTCATGCTGCCGAGCCCGTACGCAATCCATGCCCCCATGCACGCCTTACCGGCAATCATGCTGCCCGTTTGTATGAAAGTGATAGCAGGCTCATGATTGATGGCTTCGGTATGAAGCGAGCGAATAAGGGTGATGTCGTCCACCATCTTTGCGGTATAGGGCAGCAACTCGGAGATCCAGGCCCCACTCTGGCCGTGTTGCTGAAACTTGAAAACTGATGGCGCAATCGGAAACCGCGTCTGGTTGGAGGTCATGGTGGTCAGCCGCTGGCCCTGACGCACCGAGTCCGGCAGATCTTTGTCGTACCAGTCTTTCATCGCTGGCTTGTAATCGAGCAGATCCATTTGCGGTGGGGCACCAACCATGTGGAGGTAGATGGCGCGTTTTGCCTTAGGCGCGAAGTGAGGAAGCCCAGGCGGGCTTGAAGCCTGCGTCTTGACCGTTTCGCGCGCAAGGACCTGCTCGCCCAGCAGACTGACGAGCGCAGGCAATCCAAGCCCACGAGCCGCACGGCCAAAGAATTGACGCCGAGTCTCGGTGACAATCGCTTGATCAAAAACATCCATCGTCGTTCTCCTGACAAGCTAGGTTCACTTGGTACCGAAGAGATTCACAGCTCAGTCAAGCTCTGAAAGCCTCAGACCGTATCGCGTATCGCCCATCTCTTAGCCCATATCCCTGCCCGGCATGAGGTCGCGTAGGGTTCGTCGAGCTTCGCGTCCCAATGCTCGTGAACCGGTGGCGTTCATTTATTAAGCACTTCATCCAGATTCATCACCTGATTCACGACCATTGTTAGCGCTGCCAGTTCTGGAGCCGCCAGCGTCTCATCGGTCTTGGACTCGCCGACGGACAGCAGCTTCTTTGCATCCTCGGGATGCGAAGCGTAGTGTGCCAGGTAGTCCCGGTAGGTCCGCGTCGTGATAGCGCGCTCCTTCTGTTCAAACCGTCGAGCGAGGACATTTGAGGTGATGAAGTCAAGCTCACGATCAATATCGCCGCCCTGGTTGGCTAGCATCGCGCGCTGGGCCAGGTGTCGAGCCGCCTCCACAAACTGGGGATCATTCAGGGTCACCAGAGCCTGTAACGGCGTGTTGGTCCGCTCGCGACGAACCGTGCAGCTTTCTCGCGTCGGGGCTCCGAAGATTTCCATCGAGGCCGGTGGTGCACTGCGCTTCCAGAAGGTGTAAAGGCTGCGACGGTAAAGCTTGTCGCCGCTATCGCGCTTGTAGAACCGCGTGTTGCTGGCATTCATGGCGACAGCTTCCCAGACGCCATCAGGCTGATAGGGCTTGACACTCGGACCGCCGATGATCGGAACCAGCAGCCCGCTGGCCGCCAGCGCATAGTCGCGTATCATTTCACCATCCATTCGGAACCGGGGACCACGCGACAGCAGGCGATTGTCTGGGTCGTCCTTCAGCGTAGCTTCCGTAGTAACAGCCGATTGCCGGTAGGCAGCCGAAGTCACCATCAGCTTGAAGAATCTCTTGACATCCCAGCCAGACTCCCGGAACTCCACAGCCAGCCAGTCGAGCAATTCCTGGTTTGACGGAGCCTGACCTTGAGAGCCAAAATCCTCAGTCGTCTTCACGATGCCTGTACCAAACACCTCCTGCCAAAAACGGTTCACCGTCACGCGGGCCGTCAACGGATTTGAGGAATCGACGAGCCATCGGGCGAGGCCGAGCCGGTTGCGCGGAAACGAAGCCGGCATCGGTGGCAGCGCAGCCGGGACATTGGGCTCGACCTTGTCGCGAGGCTGATCGTACTGTCCCCGAAACAGAATATGCGCCATGGGCTTGGTGTCCGTTCGCTCCTGCATGACATGCGTCACAGGGCTGCGTCGGCTAATTTCACGACGCTGCGCAGCCAGCGACCGGAGGTTTGAGACCAGCTCACGATAAGCGGAGTCCTTCTGGTTCAGAAAATAGAGATGGAAGCCATCACGCTCCGAAACGGTCAGTTGCTCCGGGGGCTTACTGCGAGCAGCCTCCAAGTCGCGCCAAAGAAAGGCAAGATAGGGTTCCTCTTCAGTGAGGGCACGTGCATAGACGCGAAAGTCAGCCATGGCGCCATCTCGAAAGTAACGCTTGCCGTCACCTCCTAGCAAAAGGGGAGCCTGGGTGCGGATCTCGCCCTCGAGCTTTGAAGACAGGTCTGGTGTCAGAACCGGTTTTCCATTCAGGTAGAGCCCGAGGCCTGCATTTTCCCGGCTGCCGTCATAGGTGAACACCACATGATTCCATGTCCCGGCCTTCAATTGATCCAAATGACCCGCCTGCGCCCCAATCAGCTTGTCGCCAGTGAGCCGCAGAAGCGGCACGCGTGCTCCAATTTCAATGACCCAGCCTCGCTTGGACTCAGGATCGGACTGACTGGCCACGACAAAGGTGTCCTCGCCCTTGGGGAAGTAGATCCAGGTGGCAATGGAAAAAGGGTTGTCGCTTGCGAAATGTCCGATATTGGGAAGCTTAGTCGATGCTTGAGCATCAAAGTGCAGCGCCTTCGTTCCCGGCCGCAGACCCTCGCCAAGGGTTACACCCTGGCTAAGCCCAATCGGCTGTAATTGGCCCTGAGCCAGGAGCTTCACCTCGTCGTCAACGGACAGGGCCAGCAACTGTGACGGCGCCTCCACCGGACCGCTCAGCGCGCTGCGCGCATCCGAACGCAGCCATTCCTCGAAATTCTTGTCAGGGGTGGCGCGTCTCTGTCGCATGGTCTCCTTGACAGCTTGTTCGTTTCGTTGCAGCTGATCCCAGCGATCCACGTCATTGCCTTCGGGGACGACGATGACAGGCGGCGTGTCGGGAATATTCCCATCCATGGCGTGCTGCGTGGTATTTCGGAAGAACGCCTCCAGGGAGTAAAAATCCTTCGTGGAGATTGGATCGAATTTATGGTCATGGCACGTGGCGCACCCTACAGTCAATCCCAGCCATACGGTCCCCGTCGTGTCGACCCGGTCCTTGGCATAGATAGCCTCAAACTCCTCCGGAATAGCGCCACCTTCATTCGTGGTGACGTTACAACGGTGGAAACCGGAAGCAATTCGCTGATCGAGCGTGGCGTTGGGCAGCAGGTCTCCCGCGAGCTGTTCGATGGTAAAACGGTCAAACGGCAAGTTGCGGTTGAAGGCGTCAATCACCCAATCGCGGTATGGCCACATCTCCCGGTAGTTGTCGATGTGAATGCCGTGCGTGTCCGCGTAACGCGCTGCATCCAGCCAATAACGTCCGTGGTGTTCACCCCAGTGCTTGGACGCGAGCAGGCGATCGACGAGCTTCTCGTAAGCCTCCCCGGATCGGTCGTTGACAAAAGCTTCGACCTCAGCCGCAGCGGGCGGAAGGCCGGTGAGATCAAGCGAGAGCCGTCGAATCAGCGTTCGGCGGTCAGCTTCCGCTGCCGGCTGCAGCCCTGCAGCTTCCAACTTGGCTAGAACGAAAGCATCGATTGGATTGCGAATCCACCCTTTGTGTCTTACCGCGGGCATGGGCGGACGCACCGGATTGGAGAACGACCACTGCTCTTTCCAGGCAGCCCCCTGTTCAATCCAGCGTTTCAAGATGTCCTTCTGTTCGGCAGTAAGCGTCTTGTGCGAATACTCTGGAGGCATCCGCCGCGCAGGATCCTCGGCAGTGATCCGCTGGTAGGCAAGACTGGCTTGGGGATTACCGGGAACCACAGGAGTCCCGTTCTCCCGAACGGCGAACGCACCTTCCCGCGTATCGAGACGCAGGTCGGCCAAGCGGGTATTCTTGTCTGGCCCATGGCAGTGGAAGCAGTTGTCGGAAAGAATCGGACGTACCATTCGCTGGAAGTCGACGTTGACCGACTTCGCTGCGGGCTGCTGCCCTAAGAGTGTGGATACGAGCAATCCGGTTGCGGCAGCAACAACACCGAAGCAATGTAACACTCTGCGCATGAAATCCTCGCTAAGCACGCGTTTTCGAAATGCCTGAAAGTCCCAGAAACCAGACAGAGCCGTTCATGCAAGGAACCGGTCGATCGAACAAAATTCAATATTATCGGATCGGGCCGACACTGGCAAGAGTGAAGACGGAAAGAAGATGAGTTGTCCCTTCGTCCGCTGGTCAACCACACACAGGTTTGAAGGAAAGCGAGCGCAATGAACTCTCGCTAAGCCCCGCTCGTTCAACACCAGTTGAGGCGGGCCGCCAGCGATGGGAACCCGTTTTAACGAGACCGGATTTACAGAGCGGAGTCTTCGGCCGCCAGGGAGACCAAAGTACAAGATGGAGTCGCCGTCAGGTGTCAACGTAGGATCACACTGATGTTCCGGGCCCATCACCACAGGTTCGGCGAAACGCTGGTCCAGTGCCTGTTTGAAAATGTCAAGGTTCCCGTTTCGGTTCGAGCTAAAGAGAACAGCCTTGCTGTCGGCCGTCCAGGCGGCCGGAAAGTCGCCTCGATCATCGAGGGTCAGTCGCCGCACCAGCGTCAGACGGGCCTCCTTTCCCTCAAGTTTTCCTACGTAAACATCGCCTTGGGAAATCGCCCTGAAGAAACCAAGACGCTTCCCATCGCTGCTCGCGCTTAACCACACAAAAGCCAGCAGCTTGTCTCCATCGGGAAACCAAGCCACATGGAGTACTCTGGAAGCCAGTAAAGCGGAGAGAGCATACCTCTCACTTGTATCGATTTGCTTCACGTAAAGTCCGTTCTCTTCCGAATACGCCAGGTAACGTCCGTCCGGTGAAATCGAGGCTGTGTACACGGGGGTTTCAGACGAGTTCGTGGTCAGTTGACGCTGAGTCATTACCGGCTGGGGCTTAGCGCGCTGCCAGATATGCCATCCCGCAAAAAGGGCAACCACAAGACCCGTTAACATTCCAACGATTGCCAACTGCCGTCGTGGCTTGATCGCGCGAGGAGATGACTGCGGTATCAGCTCAGCCTGTGCCTTGGGCAACTTAGACGCCTGCAGCAGATCAGTGTCCCGCTGAATTCTTTTGAGGTCAGCTCGCAGGTCAGAAGCTGTCTGGTAACGCACCTCACGGTCTTTCTCCAGGGCCTTGACAATGATGCGTTCCAGTTCTTCAGGCATGTCCGGAGTCAACCGGCGTGGAGAGGTTGGATTCTGGTTGAGAATCGCATCCGAGACTGCTGCAACGGTGCTGCCCTTGAACGGCATGGTCCCGGTGGTCAGCTCATACAACACCGCACCCAGGCTGAAGATGTCAGTCCGGTGGTCCACTTCTTGTCCGCGCGCCTGTTCCGGGGACATGTATTGGAATGTGCCCACTAGCATGCCCGATTCCGTAAGCAGCGAGACCGTGCCGGACGCCTGACCGACCGATGATTTCGGGTAGGGTTCGATGAGTTTCGCCAATCCGAAGTCGAGCACTTTAACGTACCCATCGCGCCGCAGCATGATGTTTTCGGGTTTAACGTCGCGGTGCACAATATGAGATTCATGGGCTGCGGCCAGCGCGCTGGCCACTTGAGTAGCGATGTCAAGTATTTCGCGAAGGTCCAATCGCCTGCCGAGCATTCGCCGGCGGAGTGTCTGGCCCTCAACGAATTCAGTGGCCATGAAGGTTGTGTCATCTGACTGCCCGATCTCATGTATGGTCAAGATATTCGGGTGATTCAGCGCGGAAGCAGCCTGCGCCTCCCGCTCGAAACGGCGCAACCGATCTTTGTCGTACGTAAACTGGCGGGGAAGCAGCTTAAGCGCAATCTTCCGGCCGAGCCGAGGGTCCTCAGCTAGATACACCTCTCCCATGCCTCCGGCACCCAGGAGGGGAAAAATCTTGTAGTGGCCCAGCTGCTGTCCGACCCGTGATTGTGCCGGATGCTCAGCCATCCATTCGCCAGTGCTCTCCACAGCCGGCCTTTCAATGAAGCTGCCCGCTTGCTCGTGGGCCGAGAGCAGTGCCTCCACTTCAGAGCGCAACTCCTCATCACCGACACAAGCTTGGTCCAGGAAGACACTTCGACGGGCAGGCTCTTGCTCCAGAGCCCGCTCCAACAGCTTGTCCACTTGTTGCCAGCGCTCGGGGGTCATGAAAAGCAGTGGTTAGTGGTTAGTGACAAGTGATCGGTCGATGTCGCAGACCGGACCTAGCCGGTGGCCTTGGAATCCTTTTCACTCGGGTTCTCAACATTGCCAAGCCCCCGACCTCAAAAGCCAGGTACGCACGGAGCACCTCGACTTTGGAGTGCGGGAGCTTGCTCCCGCTTTCAGCTTCTGACCTGGCAGCCGCGGCAGCTGGCTGCCGCCATACGCTAAAAGGCCGAGGGGGTGACAGGGAAACAGGTCAGGCCGCCTGCCGCGATTGCTTGCCGCTAAACCCCGCAATGAACAAACTGGTCGTCGATACCCGGCGCAAGCCAGCAAGCTGGCTTGATCCAAAGCGGGAGCAAGCTCCCGCACTCCAAAGGAACTCCGAAAGAGCCCTCGTAGATCGGCTGTGGCAGTCAACCAGGCGCTCCAGAGCCTGGCAATCCCCGCGCCACGCCTGCGACAGCATCGTGTTGTCCCGGTTCGAGGGCATGATTTGACAACCCGCGTCTGCCTGTAGGGCTTGCCTGTGATTATAGCACCGCGGTCCTGCGTCGCCTCCTGTTTAGCCTGCTCAAATATTTTTGTTCAGGATGATAGTTTTCTTGCGTTCTGACCGCCTTAGGCTGTGAGAACGGTTTAGAACCGGCTCACAACGGCAAGAGAGGTTAGTCGCGACATCCAGCTCGGCCTCATTTCCCAGTTTCGGAGGTGAGTGCCATGAAGCAGCGGTTTGGTGTGCTCGCGACCTGTGTTTTCGCAGGGACGTTAATTTCTCCAGAAACAGTTCAGGGCCAGTCAGAAGCCAACTCGGCGAACGCTTTTAGCCTCTCGGTTCAAATTTATAACTGGGCTAAAGTCTCACGCGTCACTCTTCAGAAAGGGCAGGCCGTGGCTGGCGAGATCTTCAAAGAGGCTGGGGTTGAACTGACATGGGCCGAGTGTCCGTGTGAGGCCAGACTCGAAACAATGACCCTTTCCCTTCGCATCATCCCGAAACTGTTTGGCTCGACGACGTCGACCTTCCGCAGCGATCACCTGGGCTTCGCAGCCGTGACCGAGGAAGGAGGGGTTCTCGCCACGGTTTTCTATGATCGAATCGAATCTCTGGGAAAGGGTGGAGACCTCTCAGGTATTCTCGGCTTAGCAATGGCGCACGAGCTGGGTCACCTGTTGCTGGGATCGAAGGCACACACCCACGAAGGCATCATGCGACCCCATTGGACTCGCAGGGACCTGCGTCAAGCTAGGCTTGACTCTAACTTTACTCTGCGACAAGCCGACGCTATCCGTGAGAGAGTAACTGACTATCACAGGCAACGGCTAACAATGAGCCGGTAGCTCCACTCCGCCTGGGGGACGCCAAGGAATCCGCAGCTGTTCCTTGGCATTGGAATTGGCAGCATAGAATGAACCTCTCTGACCATCGCATTCGCTGGCACGTGCCGAAAAGCCAGGTCGTTGAAGCAAGACGGCAGCCTTGCCTCTGGAGTTTCTACATTTGTCCCCTTGGCCAGGGGGACGCCGCGTTTTCTGCGGCAGGGGGTCGGAAGGAAAAACCCCCTCTTGATCTCCCCCTTAAACGCGGTCACAGATCGCCGCTACAGCGATTTCTTGACAGCTCCGCTTCGCAAGGGGGAGAAAGTATTTCTCCCATGCGAGCTCCGGCTTCGGCCAGAGCAAAGGCAAGCGACACTCATCTTACTTGCCCCCTCAACTCAGGGTCTCGACTGGAAGCGGTTTGGGTCAAACGGTGTGAGTGGCAAGGAGGTCTTTCCTTGAAGAATCAGCTCACACAAGAGATGTCCGGTAAGACAGACGAATGGCAAGCCGTTGCCGCTAAATCCAGCGCCTACGAGAACATTTTCGCGGTCGGCCAGCCGGCCAATCAGGGGCTTGTAGTCGGGTGTAAACCCCATAGTTCCGGCCCAGGACTTTTCGATCTTCACCTCTCGGGCCCACTCGGGCAGCAATGAAATGAAAGTATCCTGGAGGCCTGCTTGCACCTCGGGCGTCGTTTCGTTGGACTCGGTACCTCTGCCCGAATCAGGGTTACATTCAAGCTTGCGGCAACCGCCGAACAGAACCTGTCCCGAGCGCGTCTGCCGCCAGTACTCCAAGTCGTGGTTTGTGGCACAGGCAAAGGGAAAGGACCTGGGATATGGGTTAGTCAGGAACGCTTGCCCTCGAGTCGGAACGAGCACGGATTCCAGTTTCGGCCAAAGCCGGACTGTATAAGCGTTGGTAGCCAGCACCAGATGCCTTCCGGAAAACGTTTCGCGTGTCGTTCGTACTTCCAGCTCTTGTCCCAGCCCACGGTTGAGTGGTGAGGTTACTGCGGTACCCGTTCGAATCTCAGCACCGGCCTGCCGAGCAGCCTCAGCAAAAGCCAGTGTTAATTTTGGAGAAGACAGTTGCGCATCGGTGGGGATGAAACGAGCCCCAACGGCTCTCGCAGTGAGCATCGGCATTTCGCTTCGCAATTGCTGTGCATCCCAGAGCTCCGCCTTCAAACCAGCCTGACACATCTGCTGGACCTGCGTTTGAGTAGAGTGCCAGTCTTGCTCAAAGGCTACGTAAAGGCTGCCGCCACGAAGATAGTCGACGTCAGCGCGTGTCTCTTCGAGGAAGGTTTCCAGCAGCTGCTGATTGGCCAACAGGTAGGGGACGAGTTCCGGTGTGAAGACATCGGTGGCACCTTTAAGCAAGAGTCCGCCGCCGCGTCCAGAGGCTCCCGAGGCCAGTTCCTGGCGTTCGAGAAGCAGTGTCTGCAAGCCCTGGCTGGCACACTCGTAGGCACAGTAGGTACCCACCAGGCCGCCACCAATGACTATCACGTCGTACATTGAATGTGTTGCAAGAGTGGGCAGTTCAGGCGTTCAATTGAATCGGACACGCAAGATCCTATTCAGTGTGAGCTTTCAGAAAGGCGGCCAACCGCTCGTTGAACCTCTTCGGGTCGTCTAAGAACATAGCATGACCTAGCCCATCAAAGACGGTAAGTTCAGAGCCAGTGATTCTGCTTTTCATGAACTCGCCAACATCCTTGCATTCAGGGGTCATCAGGATCAGGGTTGGCACCGCGATCTTCGCAAGCGAAGGCCGCCGGTCCGTCGAAAAGTAGTCGTATCCAAGAAGGGTTGAGACCGTTGTTGGCGTCCTTAGCGCCTCCTTGACCATCCACTCCAGCTCTGATTCGGTGCGCTCGGTCTTAAACATACCATCGACATACTCGTTGGTTTTGGTCATTCTCTGGTTTTCGAACTGCATCAACAGCTGGTATGTCTCCTCGGAAGTCAATCCGTGCGGCCAGTCCTCCTTTTTCACCATTGAAGGGGATCCGTCTACAAAAACCAGGGACTTCAGCCGATCGCTTCCAAACTGATTCATATATTCAAGAACGACGGCTACGGCCATGGACCAGCCCACCACCGTGACATTGTCGAGCTGCAATCCTTCGAGGAGGAGGCGAAGATCTTTGGCCTGTTGCTGAAGAGTGTTGCCCGACAGCACCTTGCTCGAGTTACCATGACAGCGCGGATCCATCACCACGACATGGTGCGTCTTGGAAAAGGCGGCCACCTGTTCTTTCCAGACTCCGGAAGTCATGGTCCATCCCGGAATGAAGAGCAGAGGCTCTCCTTCGCCGGAAGCCTCGTAGTAAATCTTCACTTGGGGAGCCACTTCCAGGAATTCGGCTTGGCCCGCTTCGGCGACTGAAAGTGACAGGACGACGGCCGCGAGACATGCCTTTGAAGGGATGATCCTCATTGATTTCGATTTCCTCTATTGTGGAAGGGTGGTCGTGCTCAGAAAGCCTTGAGGAGTTATCGATGAATTGGGCGAGGGGCTTTAGCTCGGCTGTTTGGCAGGGTACCTTCTCTCGTCCGAAGCCGGCTTGGGATATCTTAGAGCTTAGCGCCGGAAACCTCCAATCCCCTGCCAATCGAGACATCTAGTGAAATCGGCCTATCTGGATTTCAGCCGCGTCTTGCACGCGCTGCGAGACTTCGTACGCCGACTGAATGTACTTGCGAAAGTCCTCGGCAGCCTTCTCCAATGCTTGAACCAAGGTGAAGTTATACTTCTTGACGGCCTTATGAAGGTTCAGGACGAGCTTCCGGTAGTTCTTCACATCAGCCTGCTCTTTGGCAACACAGTCGTCGGCTCCGCTTATCGCCGCACGAAAACCTTGTGAGGCTTTAGCGCTGTTTTCTTTGTCAAGCTTGCGGGCGTAAGCCAGCAGGTCCCTCAGTCTCACGTCAGCGATGCCGAGGTAGATCTTGAGACGCGCTTCAGCATCTTTGGCTTTTTGCAGGGCTTCTCGCTCTTCAGGCGGCAGGTCCTGGTCATTGCTGACAGGAAGGGCGAAAGGCGGACGGTATTGCGCTGGCGGGGACAACAAGAGCAATCCAAGCAGAACTGGCTGAAAGAAAGATCGCCACACCATCTCTGTGATCCTTGAAACAAACTCACCGCTCCGCCATGGGAACATACGAAGCAGGGTACCTGGGACCTAAGTATTCGGCGCGCGGCCGAATCAGACGGTTATTTCCAAGTTGCTCGAGAATATGAGCAGTCCAACCCGAAATCCGGCTAACTGCAAAGATCGCAGTATACAGGTCTACCGCGATGCCAAGTGTGTAATAAACGGTCGCGGAGTAAAAGTCCACGTTGGCGTTGATGTTTTTCTCACGCTTCATGGTCTCTTCGATGATGCGAGACATCTCAAACCACTTGCCGTTTCCGGAGCTTTCGCAAAGATCCCGGGACATCTTGCGCAAGTGGGTCGCGCGCGGATCCTCCGTGTGATAAACCCGGTGTCCGAAGCCGCTGATTTTCTTCTTGCTGGCCAGAGCACTTTTTAAATAGGGCTCAACCCTGCTGACCTCACCGATCTCAATCAGCATGCGCATGACATCGATATTGGCTCCGCCGTGCAACGGGCCCTTCAAAGCGCCGATAGCGGAAGTCACCGCTGAGTGAATATCGGACAGAGTCGCAGCCGTCACGCGTCCAGCAAAGGTGGAGGCATTGAATTCATGGTCAGCGTGCAGGATCAGAGCAACGTCAAAGGCCTTCTCAGCCGTGGAACTCGGCTTCTTCCCGGTCAGCATATAAACGAAGTTGGCCGCGTGTTTCAAACTCGAATCAGGCGGCACCGGATCCTGCTCGTTCCGAAACCGGTCGGTAGCGGCCACAATCGCTGCGATCTGCCCCGTCAGCCGATAGGCCTTGCGCAAATTGGCCTCCGCATCAGACGGGCTTGCGTCACGATCGGGATCATAAAAGGATAGAGCCGAAACGGCGGTTCTCAAGACATCCATGGGATTGGCGTCTCTGGGAAACAACCGCATCAAATGAAAAACCTCTTCGGGCACAGTCCGGTTGCGGGTCAAATCCTCAGTGAGGCGGTCCAGTTCCTTGCGGTTGGGGAGTTTTCCGAACCAAAGCAGATAGCAGACTTCTTCGAACGTGGATTTTTGAGCCAATTCATGAATGTCAATTCCCCGGTAGGATAAGACGCCCCGATCGCCGTCTATGAAGCAGATGGACGAAGTCGCGGCGACGACATCTTGCAGGCCCTCTTTGAATGTCGACATGGACCACTCCTGATTGACTTGGATTGAACGAATGATGGACGGGGCAGCTGAGGAAGATGCCTTCGGGAATTCGCTCAGCGGCGAACCACAAAAATCTTAAACCAAAGCTGCACGCCCTGAAAAGACATTCTCTCAACGGTGAGACATGAGCCACCCTTATCAAACGAGGAACGCGGCTGCGTCAAAGGCGTGGAACTTTCGGGGGTTTTCGACCTGAATGGTCCTTAAGGCTGGGGCGTGGCTTTGGGTGGCGGCATTGGACGCCAGGCGGGAGGCCGATGCACCTGGGTCAGCGCCGCGGTGACCGTGCCGATGTTGATCTTTGCTTGCAGTTGCACGGGCAGTTTTTTGTTGTCGTTGGTCAGCCAGACGAACATGCGTCCCTTGCTCTTGAACAGCCCATCAAAAACCTTGGGTTCCAGACGAAACGTCTGAAAGGCTCCTGCGGGAGTTTTCACTTCTTCCTGGGCCTGAATCTCCACGCCCACATCGTAAGTACGGCCACCGTCATTTATGGGAAAATGAATCAGGTCGCCGACCCGCAGATTCTTGGTTCGAATGAGATATAGCGCCGAGATCACATCCTGAACACATCCGGGGATGGAAGAAGTCGTCCGTATTGGCGGCAGATCGGGCCGGTTCATGTCTTTGTCTTCCATGCGGGCCTGCCGGGTTTTGGGATCGAACGAGACCAGTCGTGCTGCGGTGCCGGCGGCCTTCCTGAATGTTCTTCGCAATCTGGCGCGAGCAGAGGTCACGGCGATGGAACAATGACTCGAAGACATCAACCACTTGGAACAGCGCTGAAACAATGCCCGTGGACCGGACCGTGGCATTGATCTTATAAACTTCCTCATTCTGAAAAACGGTCTTTTCTGCGAGCGTCAGAGTGGCGATTCCCGCATCGAAGACTTTCCAGGAAACGAGGTAGGTGAACTGCTCGCCAACCTCGAACGGCAGCCGCACCGCAGCAGGGTTTGAAGCAGCGGGCCTTGAGGCTTGGGAAGCAACAGGCTTGGGTTGCAGGCCGGTCTCAGTCGCAACACCCAGGCCGAGTAGACCAAGCAGGAAGAACAGCCAGGCTCTTGCTCGAAAACCAAGGATCCCAGCAAAACTCATCGGGGCCTCAAGAGGTCCGAATTTTGAAGAGCAGCAGCCCCAGAGCCGTTACGAAACCTAGCAACGCCTGATACTCTTTGTTCTGCAGGTAACGTCGAAAACTGAAGCAGCCGCGGCCTAGTCTGCCGGGCCACAGGCGCGGAAAAAACAATGGGACGGCGGCCTGATAGCGCGCGTACTCATCGGCAAACTTTGTTTTGAGATAGTCCATCTCCTGTTGCATGACGGAGCCATAGAGCGTGGCAAAACTCGTAAGAAAGAGGATCAAAATATTAGTACTGCCTCCGGCCAGAGAGAATCCCAGTCCAATCACAAAAGTTCCAAAATAAAGAGGATTACGGGTGTAGGCGTAGGGACCCGTGACAGTAAGTTCGTCGTTCTTCCGTATGTGACCCGTGGCCCAAGCCCTGACGAGAATTCCCAGGAAGGCTACTGCGCCGCCCGCCCAAAGGCTTTGGGGCGTCGGTTGAGAAAAGTAGAAGTACAGCCCTGCAAGCAGGAAGCCAGCCGGGACTCGAATCCTCGACAGAATCGATCCGAAATCGAGGGCCATCACGCTAGTCTCGATGGGCCAATGGGGTCAATGGAAGAATCACATCCTTCGGGGGAGACGAAAACCCGCTCTCAGATCACGGGTACCGGACTCCTCACCTTCAACCGCTGCAGCGCTGCTTCATAGACCTCTTGAACCTGGACCAGTCGCAGACACTCCATGTGGTAAATCGGGCAGGTTCGTTTGTAACAAGGACCGCAAGGGACTCGATGCGCAACGGCGAGATCCTCCCGACTGAACGGCCCGTTGCGTGCCGGGTCTGTTGGCCCGAAGATGCCCACGATGGGCGTCTGGCACGCAGCTGCGAGGTGGAGGGGACCCGTGTCTCCGCCAACAAACAGCCTGGCGCGCTTCGCCAAGGCGATGAATTGCGTGAGCGTTGTCGGAAACGTCTCCGGAGGTGGACCCGCACAAGCACAGCGGACTTGCTCGATCAGTTGTTCTTCTCCCAGGCTCCCGGTGAGAACCGTCTTCAGTCCGGTTGCTTTCGACAGCTTGCCGTGCAAAAGGGCATAATGCTGTGGCGCCCAGGTCTTGGTTTCCCACCCACCTCCTGGGTTCAAGATCAGAAAATCATTGATCTGCCGCGAAGCCAGCTGCTGTTCGATATAGTGTTCATCCTCCCTGCTATTGGGCAAGTCGAAATGATGCGAACTACTCTCCACTCCGAGGCTGTGCAGAAGTTCCTTGTAGAGATCAATAACATGGACAGCCTGCGGGCGAGGATCAACTTTTGTGTTATAGAAAACACGGCAGCCCGGTTCCTTTAGAGCACCCCTCGCGAAGCCAATCAATCGTTGTGCTCCTGAGAAGTAACCCCAGGCGGCAGATTTCCAAAGACCCTGGAAATCAAGTGCCAGATCATACTCGCGGGCCCTCAACTTTGAGATGATTTGTCCCATCTCGCGGAGGCTGCCAAGATTCCAGGCGCGTCTCCAGCGTTGCGTGTCGATTCGAATGAGTTCGTTGATCTGGGGGTTGCCTTCGAGGATGACCGCAGCCTTTTGTTCGACTAGCCAGTCGACTTCGGAGTCTGGAAAAGCAGCCTTCAAGTCAGCCAGGGCCGGCAATGTGTGAACTACGTCACCAATGGAACCAAGTTTGATGATCAGGATGCGATTGGGGGTTTCCATGTCGATGTTCAGAAGCGTCACTGCCGCGGACCCAGTGGGTACCTTCGCAGGACCTCTTGAATCAGGTCGCGCGTGGAGTGATTCTTAGGATCGCCAACAATCGCAATTCTACCACCATAAGAGCGGACGATTTCTCTCTCGGGAACGGTTTCTTCGGTGTAGTCGGTCCCTTTGCAGTGGATGTCGGGCTTGAGCAACAGAAGGACTTGTTCAACCGTGGATTCTTGAAAAACGATCACATAGTCGACACAAGCAAAAGCAGCGAGAATTTCGGCTCGCTCGTTCTCGGACATCAGCGGACGTTGCGGTCCCTTTAACCTCTGAACCGAGCTGTCGTTATTCAGACCCACCACGAGCACGTCGCCGAGTTGCTTGGCCGCTTCGAGATAGCGAACGTGTCCGACATGGAGCAAGTCAAAGCAGCCGTTTGCGAGAACCACAGTCTTGGCGTTCCGCTGCAGCTTAGCGACGATCGGTTGGAGCGATTCCAAGGAATAGACCTTGGCGATGTGATTCATAGTGCGGGTTGCCGCCCCGTCAGGGGAGTTCTTCCTCACCCTTGATTACGGCCTCGCGGAGTTCTTCAGCGGACACCGTTGCCGTTCCATGCTTCATCACCACGATGGCTCCGGCATAATTCGATAACTTCGCTGCTTCGCGAAAACTCGCTCCCACAGCCAGGGCCAAGGTAAAGACGGCGATCACCGTGTCACCGGCGCCAGTCACATCGGCAATCTCGTCGGACCCAAAGATTGGAATGTGCGCAGGCTTCTGGCCGGAGACGAACAAGGACATCCCATCCCGGCCGCGGGTGATCAGCACAGCTTCGTGTTGGAGTCGCTCGAGCAAGATCTTCCCGGTTTCCTCCAATCTGTTCAGGTTGTTGCCGATCTTGCCGCCAAGGGCATCTTCAACTTCCGACTCGTTGGGAGTGCAAGCAGTCAGGCCTGAAAAACGGAGCAACCCGAAACGCGAGTCCAGCGTGATAGGCAACGCTCCCTTCTTTCGGGCAACATGGTGAACTATCTCCGGATCGACAAATCCGAAACCATAATCAGAAACAAGCAGACCGCGGCACTGTTTCAGCAGTGAGTCCAGGCAGGCTTCTGTAGTTGCCCGGCTTTCCGACGTATGAATGAAAGCCGTCTCCCGGTCGATTCGCAAGACCTGCTGGCGAGAGGAATGGACGGAGCCGGCCGAGTAGCGCGTTTTGGTTGGAGTTTGATAACCTTCGATCGGGCGCACTGCGGAAAGGGGGATCTTGGCACGGCTGAACAACTCGCGAAGGGTCTTGCCGGCCTCGTCAGTTCCCAGAATACCCAGCGGCATCGGGACGGCATCGAGAGCACGGAGGTTGTTGATGGCATTGGCGGCGCCACCTGGAACGATTCGAGACTCCTTGTATTTCAGGATTAATACCGGTGCCTCGCGCGAGATCCGGGAGATCTCGCCGTAAATGAACTCGTCCGCGACCAGGTCCCCGTAGACCGCAATGGGACACCCGCCGAATTTCTCGATGATCTGAAGGAGCTGCTCTTTCGGAGTGCTTGTTACAACCATGCCGGTATGAGGAACGAGCTGGAAGGGTTTCCAGCGGCTAATCCTTGAATACCAATTCAGGCGATTTCCCGGAGGACCACCTGAGAAGCCTCCAAAAGGTTGCTGACTACCCATCCGGGGTGCAGTTTCCAGCCTTGACGCTGATACTCGTACTCGCCCAGGCCATATCCCGACAAAACGAAGATGGAGTGAGCTCCGGCATTGTGGGCAAGTTCGATATCGCCATATCGATCCCCAATGACATAGGAACGAGAGAGATCAACGCCGAACTCTTCGACCGCGCGTTGAAGCATGCCAGTCTTCGGCTTGCGGCAGTTGCAGGCCCGACGATAGGGTGGGTCGCCAACGGAGGGGTGGTGCGGGCAGTAATAGATGGCATCCAGGTAGACGTCTGCCTGGGCCATTTCCGCTTGAAGCTTTTCGTGAACCTGCTTCACCAATTCTTCGCTGAAGTAGCCCCGAGCAACACCAGCCTGGTTTGTCACAACAATCGCTTTCACTCCAGCCTGGTTGAAATTGCGAATCGCTGGTGGAGTCCAGGGGTAGATTTGATAGCGAGAGAGATGGTTCACGTAGCCTACCTCCTCGCTAACGGTTCCGTCTCGGTCAAGGAAAACGGCAATCTCCTTCACTGAAGAAGTCATGCAACTAAAGTCCAACCGGCCAAACACCTCGTGAGAGGGTACGTAGACTGCTGGAATGAAGTATTGAACGGTACCACCACTCCCAACCCGTCATTCTACGATTGCATCACTCCAATTGCTACCGGCCGCAATTCCCCGACCGTCTCTGAGCATTCGAGTCGCGTGCTGGTAGACCTCTTCGACGGAAATCTGCGTCATGCAGCGATGATCAATCGGGCATTCTCGCAGAAGGCACGGACTGCATTCAACGCTTTTGTTCAGTACCACAGCACTCGGACTCATCGGTCCAGTGGCAATTGCGTCAGTCGGGCCGAAAATCGCCAGCGTCGGCACTCGCAGTGCTGCGGCCAGATGCATCGGACCGGAATCATTCGTGATGAAGAGATTGCAGCAGGCAATCATCGCGATTAACTCTGACAGCCGGGTTCTTCCCGAAAGAATCACAGGAGGATGCCGCATAGTTGATTGAATAGACTGAGCAATCGCAATTTCGTTTGCCGCGCCGAAGATCACGACAGCAGCTTCGTGTTCTATGAGTTTGTCCAGCAGGGACGCATAGCGATCGCTCAACCAACGCTTGGCGGATCCATAGGATGCTCCAGGATTCACTCCCACAACGTTCGTGCGAAAATCCACGCCCCGAGCCTGCATGATGGCCTTAGCCAGCTGCTTGCGCGAGTGGCTCACCTGGAGGGAGATATCCGGCATACCTGGTGCGGGATCCGTTGAGGCACGCAGGGCTGCGGTCGACAAGGCAACGCGTTCGCATTGCAGTAGCTGGTCCATCAGATCGAGATAGTAGTAGGTCTGATGTAGCTGAGAGACCCGCTGATCGACTGGAACTCGATGCGAGAGCAACCAACCTCGCCCGTCTCGGTCATAGCCCGCGCGAATTGGAATTCCTGCCAAAGCCGCCAGAAGGGCCGCTTCGAACGCGTTCTGAAAAAGAATGGCTGCATCAAACCGGCGCTGGCGCAACCAGCGAACAAGTCTGATCCTGCCTTGGAGTCCCCGATGTGTTGCAGCGCGATCGTATACCACCACCTCATCCACTGCCGTGCATTCGTCATAGATTCCACTCACCCAGGGCAGGACGAGCAAGGTAATGTGAGCCTGCGGAAAGATTTGCCTGACTCTTTTAAGGGCAGGTAGAGATAGGATCGAATCGCCCACCCAGTTGGTTCCACGGATCAGCAAGTTCTGAATTCGTTTGGGATCCAAGGGGGCTTTCATCAGGTGAGAATCCTTACGGTGGTTGAAAGCATCCTTCGCAGTGCTTCCAGGTCATCCACCTCAAAGGCAATCTTGACAACAACGACCTTCAGGGGCGAAAGCGCTAACGGGTCGAGCTTCACGGCATCCTTCTCGGTTGTGATCAAAGTATCGATGGCCAGGCTTTGGCAACGTGCCTTGAGACGTTGGTAGTCGGCCTTCGTGTAGTCATGATGATCGTGGAAACCGATGCTGTCCCGGAAATGAATGCCATGTTGCTGTAGCATGCCGAAAAACTGACGCGGGTTGGCGATTCCCGCGAAGGCCAAGGCCCTTGACTCGCGCAAAGTTTGGATTGAGACCTCGGCAGATTCCTCAGAAAGCTCACTCCCTCTCCCTACCAAGAAGGAGGGGGCGGGGAGGTCATCGGGCCGGTGGGTCTTGCGGCCCTTGAAGTCCCCCTTTGCTAGGCGCGAACGCTCAGGTTCGGTCGCGGCGCCGATCGGCATCGGCGGCGCGACCAAGAGTCTAGCTGAAGCCAACCGCCGCCGGGCAATGAAACAGGGAATGGCCGGCTTGAACTTCTGAACTTCTTCTATCAAAAGATGTGTATCCGTGTTCGATTCTGGCTGCGTAAGAACCACGGCATCGGCCCTGGTGATGGCTTGCGGAGGTTCGCGCAACCGTCCTAGAGGCGGCAGGCCTCGGCCGAAAGGATTTGTTGCGTCGATGAGCAGCAGATTCAGGTCGCGATGGAGTCTCAAATGTTGAAAGCCATCATCAAGCAGGTGGACATCGACTTCGAAGCGTTGCTCTATCCAGGCTCCGGCCTTGGCTCGGTCTTTCGCTACAGCAACGATGACCTGTGGCAGATTTTCGGCAAGCACGAGTGCTTCATCGCCTGCCACTTTGGCCGTGGACAGGATGCGTTGGCCGTCCGACACCAGTAAGGGCTTGCCGCGGTGATTCCCGCCGTATCCTCTTAGCAGTACGGCGACACGGTGCCCTGAATCCTGCAAAAACCGAGCCAAGGCAATCGTGATGGGTGTCTTTCCCGTGCCACCCATGGTGAGATTCCCAATGCTGATTACCGGATGTCGCAGCCTCGAAACGCGAAACAGTCCGCTGGCATAGGCCTGCCAGCGGAGACGGATCACTCCCTCGTATACAGCAGCAACAGGGCGAAGCAAAGAACGCATGGTGCCTTTTCCCAGGACCGTTCCGTCGCGATCGCGGCTCAAACCCGCGAGGCTGAGAGTACCGACTCGACGCGGCTCAGAATCTTCAGCGCCGCGCCTCGATTAGCTGTCAAGACAGCGTGACCGCGTTCCCCCAAGCTCCGGCGGAGACCGGCGTTTCGGGACAACTCAACAAACTTGGCACCCAGATCACTCGAACTTTCGACCCGGATGGCTGCCTGGTTGTCCAGGAATTTATCAGAGATTTCTCGAAAGTTGCTCATGTGGGGACCAAAAAGAACGGGCTTGCGATAGAGCGCGGGTTCCAGAATATTGTGGCCGCCCGTTGGTACCAGACTTCCCCCAATGAAAACCAGATCCGCCAGCGCATAAAGCGTGGCTAACTCACCCATCGAATCAAGCAAGATCACTTCGGTTTCTGGGTCAAGATCAGAACGAGAAGCTTCTCCCAACGGTTCCCTGACAAGACCTCTCTCAAGTCCTTCCTTGTTTCTCACGCTTTCGTTTCCCATTGAACAGCTCGGGACTTCAGGTGGGCCCCCAGACCGCAACTCGTGAGCGAGCTGAGATCGTTTACGGTAGTGAAAGGCCCGCTCTGCCAGAATACCTTCCACTTCTTTGAACCGTTCAGGATGCCGCGGTGCCAAGATCAAGAGCGCCTGCGGACATCGATCGCGCAGCACCCTGAATGCCGAAAGCACCTGCACCTCTTCGTCCTTCATGGTACTTCCAGCCACCACCACAAACCACTTGTCGTCCACTCCCAACAATTCGCGGTAGGCCTTACCTTTTCCTTCAATCCCTTTCGGAGTGGCAATCTCATACTTCAGGTTGCCACAGACCTCAATTTTGCTTTGACTGACACCCAGGCTCAACAGCCGGTCGCAATCCCGTTGAGTTTGCATGCAACAGAAATCAAAAGTACTCAGGACGTTTTTCATGAATCTGCGGATGAGCCGATAGCGTCGGACAGACTGATCGGAAAGGCGACCGTTGACGAGCATAACGGGCACATTCCGTTCGCGGCATTCACGCAGAAAATTGGGCCAGACTTCGGTTTCTACAACCAGGACGATCGCCGGGCGAACACTGTCCAGAGCCTTTCTAACAGCAAATGCCCAATCCAAGGGGAAGAAAAAGATGCTCGCTTTCTCGGCCAGCCTCGTCTTGGCCAGCTTCTGCCCGGCCAGCGTGGTGGCTGAAACGAACAGAGGCCGATTGGGCCACTTGAGCTGCAAGGTATTAACCAGCGGAAGAACTGCGAGAACCTCACCTACCGAAACGGCGTGAATCCAAATGCCTCCTTCCGGAAGAGCCGCGAACTGTGCTGGCAAATTCCCCAACCGCTGGCGGAGGCTCAAGAAGTACTTCTGATGAAACAGTGCCTGGAACAGAAAATAGGGCAGGGCCAACACGAATCCTAACGTGAAGCAGAAGCTATAGAAGAGGTGCATGGAAACCGAGGGGCCCAGGATTCAAAGACCTGAAAGCCGCTCCCACTCAGGGTTTTGGCGAAGGATTATAGCGTCGCGGCGTTGTGAACGCCAAGCTAAAACGTTGACAAGTTTTCTCCAAAACCGATATATTGTCCGATCTTTCGCGACGGAAAGTCGCCGACCATCAGATCGGGATCACATGGATTCGGGAGAATTGAGCGGAGAGCCGCTCTCGATGATACATCGCTCGAGCTTGTAGCGGCCGCTCGTGTGGCGGGGTCCCTGAAGGTGGGAAAAATTGGGCAACCTGTAGGGAACGGCTGCTGGGCTGCAGAACCGCAATTTTTCCACATCTCCCTCCCGGAAGGGGTTCCTCTAGGAGTACTGATGAACAAACTATCGATCAGAGACCTTGACTTGAAAGGAAAGCGCGTCTTCATCCGAGTGGACTTCAATGTGCCTCTGGACGAGGAAGGGCGTATCACCAATGACGCCCGAATTCAGGCCAGCCTGCCCACCATTCGACATGCCTTGTCGCAGAATGGACGAGTGATTCTGGCATCTCACCTTGGCCGTCCCAAGGGGAAGGTCAATCCAAAGATGAGCCTGAAGCCGGTGGCCGCTGCTTTGGGACGGTTGCTTGGCCGAAACGTGCTGATGGCCTCAGACTGCGTGGGTGAGGAAGCGCTGGCTCAGTCCCGGCGACTCAAGGAGGGTGAGGTTTTGATGTTGGAGAACCTGCGCTTCCATTCGCAGGAAGAAGCCAACGACCCTGAGTTTGCGAAACAGCTCGCCGCTCTTTGTGAGCTTTATGTTAACGATGCCTTCGGCACGGCTCACCGTGCACACGCTTCCACGGTCGGGATGATTCCCTTCGTTGGCAAAGCCGCAGCCGGCCTCCTGATGGAGAAGGAACTTGCCTACCTGGGAAAGGCAGTCTCGAATCCCGACCGACCCTATCTGGCCATCATCGGAGGGGCGAAGGTCTCCGACAAGATCCAAGTTATCGACAACTTGCTCAACCTCGTCGACGTTCTCCTGATTGGAGGTGGCATGGCCTATACCTTCCTGGTTGCTGAGGAATACGAAGTGGGCAAGTCATTGGTCGAGACCGACAAGATTACTCTAGCGGAATCACTCCTGAACACCGCCAGGGATCGCAAGGTGACGCTGTTGCTGCCAGTCGATCACGTCGTCGCCAGCAAACTCAGTCCAACGGCAGAGATCAAGACGACAACCATTCAGGAGACACCTATGGAATGGATGGGTTTGGACATTGGTCCCGAGACGGTGGCGCGGTTTAGGAATCAAATTGCCCTGGCCAGAACAATTCTATGGAATGGGCCGCTGGGTGTCTTTGAAATGGAACCATTCGCTCAGGGAACCATGGCGATCGCCCAGGCGGTGGCTGAGTGTTCAGCCACGACCATCATTGGCGGGGGAGACTCCATTGCCGCCGTGACGCAGGCAGGCGTTGCGGATAAGATCACGCATATCTCCACTGGTGGGGGTGCCTCGCTGGAGTTTCTCGGCGGCGCGAAGCTGCCGGGCGTGGAAGCGCTAAGTGACAAATAAAGACGGAGATCGAGAGCGGAGGATGTTCGGAAAGCTGTCCGTTCGTAGATTCCATCTACGTCGGTCTTGATTCCTGAAACTTCGGTCACTTATCCCGTCGCCTACGAAAGTTGAAAATGCGGCGTCCAGTAATTGCGGGTAACTGGAAGATGTTCAAGACGGTCAGCGAGACCGTTCAGTTCATCGAACAATTCAAACCACAGGTCCAGCACTCAGGTCACTGCGACATAGTTATTGCTCCCCCATTTACAGCGCTCAGCGAAGCGGTGAGAGCTGTTGGCGAGAGCAGCATCGCCGTTTCCGGACAGAATTGCCACTGGGAAAAGGAAGGTGCCTTCACGGGAGAGGTTTCAGCCACGATGCTGGGGGATCTTGGCTGCCGCTATTGCATCATCGGCCATTCAGAAAGACGCCAGCATTTTAGGGAAACCGATGCGATGGTGAACGGGAAACTTCGAGCAGTCCTCGATGCCCAGCTAACTCCGATTGTGTGCCTCGGCGAAGGTCTCTCTGAGCGTGAAGCCAACCAGACATTTGCCGTCATCCACAAGCAGTTCCGGGAAGGGTTCAACAGCTTGACAGCTCAGGACTTTTCTCGTATAGTGCTCGCCTACGAGCCCGTTTGGGCCATTGGGACTGGTCGAACTGCCAATCCTGAGATTGCCGCTGAAGTTCACCAGCAGATTCGTCGGTTTGCCCAGGAACAGTTTGGTCCAGAAGCCTCTAAGAATGTCAGAATTCTTTATGGAGGCAGCGTCAAGCCCGACAATATCAAGGGCCTGATGGCCCAGGTGGACATCGATGGCGTGCTGGTCGGTGGAGCAAGCTTGAAAGCGGACTCGTTCGCTTCGATTGTGAATTTTTAGTCCTGTGAGTGCGTCGCGCAGAGCAGTTTCTTTAGGTTGACGGGCACGCCTCCAGAGACGGCATGCTACATTTCAGGGGGTGGCTCAGGAGTAGTCATGATTATTTTGTTGTCGATTATTCATGTTCTCGTTTGCTTGATCTTGGTCCTGATTGTTCTGCTGCAATCCGGAAAGGGAGCTGATCTGGCTGGTGCTTTTGGCGGTGGTGGATCTCAAACCGCGTTCGGAGCCCGAGGAACCGCTACCTTCCTTTCGAAGCTCACCACCGGAGCCGCCATCATCTTCATGCTCACCTCGTTTAGCTTGTCGCTGTTCAGCACACGGGATCGGGGAAGCTCGGTTATGCAGGGAGCCAAACCACCGGTGAAGCAAACAGAGCCTGGAAAGCCGGCGCCAGCTCCTCCTGCGCAGAATCCCCCGGCGGCGCCCTCGCAGAATCCGGGCAGTACGCCATCAAAACCATAGATCCGGGTGAAGACTCATCAAGTGGATTTCAGCCCGGTGACTTCCCCGCCCTGAATGCGGAAGTGGTGGAATTGGCAGACACACCATCTTGAGGGGGTGGCGGCGCAAGCCATGCGGGTTCAAGTCCCGCCTTCCGCACCAACATTAAGTACGCTATAAATCAATAGCATAAGAAAGCCAATCAGTACTGCGTGCGCATAACTAAGTGATACTCGCTGTATGATGATGACCTCTGATTCGCTAAGGAGGTCATCGCCGCGATATTTAGCACTTATCGCCGCCAACGGAAAAGCCGCCCCACTTCAGTCCACCTACCGCCGCGCTAGGAGTGCGTCTGGCGGTCTAGCGACAATTGATGACGGAAGCCCTGAGTTGAGTTCTGACGACCTGTGCGTTACTTCACGGGGACGAAGAGGTGGAAGGTCGCTTTCTCTCCTCGCTCATTCGCCCGCTCCACCCGAACGATGTATTCGCCCGGCTTTTGGAACACATGTTGCGTTCGTGCATAGCCCTCTCTATTTTTCTCGACTGCACACCCGTCGGACTTCACCGTCACCAGTGCGCTGCCGTCTCCGAAGTTCCAGGTTTCGTGCCCGAACGTCGTCCGGCACGATCGCACCAGAAATGTGACCGGCTGCTCGGCGCGCACGTCGAGAGTGGGCCAGTAGGAAGCGTGGATCGTGGGTGCCAGGCTCTCTTCACTCTGCCGTTGCGTCACCCGTTTCCCGGCGATTTGCACCACGGCGAAATCGTAGGAACTGCGGCCCCCGCTGTCCGTCACCCTGAGAATCTCACTGTAGGTGCCCGGAGTTCTATACACCCTCGTGACCGTCGAGTCGATTGCCCTTGAACCGTCGGTGAAGGTCCACTCATACCGGCTGATCCGTCCGGAACGGCTTGACGACCGGCTGCCGCTCAGCGTGACCGGTTCTCCCACCCACGCGTACGAATGGGGACGCGCCACCGCGATCACATCCGGAGCGTATTGCCTCTGGTACGCTTCCCACAGAAAGGCATAAGCCTCCACGATGCCAGCTCTTCCGGACGGCTGCGGGGCTCGGATCTCATAGTGAAGGTGAGACCAGCAGCCGGCGCTCCCTTCTTTGCCGATCAGCCCGATTGGCTGGCTCATTACGATCTTCCCGCCCAGCTTCACGCCAGGGTCGATGGAATACAAATGAAAGTACCAGTGAAACCAGCCCCGCTCGTCGAGAACGATGACTCCGTCATAGCCGACCTCCGTATAGGAATTCTTCTCGTAGCCAGGCATCGCGCTCTTTCCTCGGACCACAACGAGTCCGTCGGTCGCAGCGACCACTTCCGTCATGCCCTCCGCCCCACCTATGTCGAGCCCGTAATGATAGTAGATCCTTTGGCCCCACGGCGTTTCCGAGCCATCGACGAATGACGGTTCGTTGGCCATCTGAGTGGTGGTAGCAAACCATCGCTGTTTCACGGGATAGACATACGTGCCGGGAGCCATGAACGGAGAGCCCGCAGGCCACAACCTTAGGCGCGCATCCTTCACGAGACCCCATGGATCGGTACGCGTATTGCGTAGAAAATCTCTCGTCACTGCGCAATCCACCTGCACGCCGGCGACGGTGGTCGGTAAGTTGTAGTTGCCGCATTCGAGTCGGACTTCCTGGCCATTCAGTTTCACCTGTACGCGTGCGTGCCGCACCGCTCCCCGTACGCCGTCACTGACCGCCGCCCGCTCCAGCAACTCGATTCGAGCCGTCGTGCCATTATGCAGAACGACCTCGGCCGGCTCACGCTCGTTTAGATCTACAACGCGCATCAGCGGCATCTCTAGCGGCTGGGGAAGCCGCCCGACTGCACCGGCCGAAAACCAAACAGTTAACAAGAAAGTTCGAATCTTCACCGTGAAGGCCACTCGGCCGGGGTTCCAGAAACCTCAACGGGTCCGTTGACCCCGATAGACATCCCGTCGCTTATTGTGTGTCCGATTCGCATCCTAAACAGATCGATGCTCCAGAGACTATCCTTCCTGGCAAGCTGGTCACCAAGGCAACAAGGGACCGCTTTCAAACTCATTGGGAAGGATTCCCAATCGCCAGCCCTTAGAGACCTCTCTTTAGTTCTTTCCGTTCTTCCGACGTCGACGAAATTCCGACACGCGCGCTGCCGTTTCGGGCAGCACCCTTTCAAGCCTGCCTTTTTCCAGCCCTGTCAGCATCATTGCACCCTCGTCGGGTCCTTTGCAGTTCCTTCTCGATGGCATCACCGGCGATAGCTAGCCCGTCCTCAGCGCAAACTTTGGCAGCTACCTTGAGCGCGGCTCGCTTGTGTTCGCTGTCATCCAGCAGTCGGCGTAGCTCCTGCGCTACCCGTCGCATGCGGTATTGGGGTGGATAAAGAACTCGCGCGATGCCGAGCCGCTGCACCCGATAGGCGTTATCAGGCTGGTCATTTGCGAACGGGACAGCAAGGATGGGGCGACCGGAAGTCATGGCTTGTCCCAAAGTGCCGATGCCGCATTGCTGTACAATGACGGCCGCCTTGGGAAACAGCTGGGAATGGGGAGCTGCATCGACAACCAGGATGTCCTTGTAAGCCTTTCGCGCCAGGCGAGCTACTCCCTCTGCTCCTGCTAGCAACACACCTCGCAGGCCCAAGTGTCGAACGGAGGCAATGCTCTCCTCGTAGAAATCTCCCGCAGCCATGACAGCCGACGACCCCAGGGTGAAGACCACGGGTGGCGGGCCCTGAGCAACAAACTCCTCTAGTTCAGGCGAAAGCGACTTGCCGTGCCCAGCATCAAACGGAATCCGTCCAGTAATGCAAACGTTGGCTGGCCAGTCGGGTTGCGGCTCGGCGAGCACACGCGGAAAAAGAGCAAGCACAAGCGTTGGCGAATGCTGACCCTCGTAGATGGGGTTGCCGCCCGGCGGCAGGCCCAGCTTGGCCCGGAATCTGTAGACCGGTGCGGGCCAGTCTCGGGTAGCACGCCGGGCAATTGCGTAGAGCAGGCTTGCAGCCCAGGGGCCCAATCGTTCCAGCCGCTTGAGAAAAGGGGCAAACGGCAACACCGGAAAATCATGAGTTGAGAAAAATGAGATGGGAGCCAGCACACTGGAGACCCACGGAATACCTGTCTTGTGTGCCAGCACCGGGGCGGCAAAGGTTATGGGATGGCTGATGAGCAGATCGGCACCGCGAACGGCATCCCGTAGATCTTCATACGAATCCTCGACGCTGGGCAGCATCAACTCGCGCAGGATCACTTCAGGACCGCGCTTCCGGTGCATGACCCGAGCGACGATCTCCGAGTTCCCCGGATCGATGTCGGGTCGCACGCCTCGAAACTCGATACCTTCGCGCTCAACGGTGGAACGATAGTAAGCCGCCGTGGCCAAAACAGGTTCGTGACCACGAGCTTTCAGCGCCAGAGCCAGACCGAGGTATGGGTTGATGTCGCCGTACGATCCCCACGTCGTCAAGACTATACGTGCCATAGGAATGAGCTGAATGCGTAGGGACCGTCCCGATTTCCCGCGTTGCTCCCCGCTTGCCATTGTTGCCCACGAGCGTGGCTTCGATGGACTTCTTGCCGGACCGAGTCTTGATCTCCTTGAACTTCAGTGCCAGATGTTGTTCGTCGGTCACCCCGAGGGTGCGATAGCAGGGCTGTCGGAACGTTCAATTTTTGAACCGGTCTGGACTGAGCTGCTGCCTACAACAATCTCGGATAGGCTTGATACGGCGGCGAACAGTTCATGAGCCTTACACGGTTCAGGCATGATGACCCTTGTCCAGTTCCTCAGCAAATCTTACGCCGTTAATCTCTGGCTGTGGCCTCAGTATTTCATATACCTTACGTATCAGGACGCTCGGGGTAAACGGTTTCTTGAGAAAACCTGCGCCCGGATCGAGCACACCATGATGGAGGATTGCATCATCCGTGTAGCCCGACATATAGATCACTTTCATCGTCGGACGCTTTGGGCTTAGAAAATCTGCCAGAACCTTTCCGCTCATCCCGGGCATCACTACATCCGTCAGCAGTAAGTGAATTTCATCCGGGTAGTTGCTAGCAATGCTTTGTGCATCTTCCGCGTCTATTGCTTCCAATACGGTGTAGCCATTCTTTCGGAGTACCTCACAAGTCAGTTTGAGGATAGCTTCTTCGTCCTCCACTAGCAGAATGGTCTCGCACCCCGCAGGGGTTTTAGCCTTATCTTCCGGTTCGAGCTTTTCGCTCGATTCATTCACCCGCGGCAGGTAGACTTTGAAAGTGGTGCTATGTCCCGGCTCGCTGCTGACCCAAATGTCGCCGTTGCTCTGCTTCACGATCCCATAGACCATTGACAGGCCGAGCCCAGTCCCCTTACCGCGTTCTTTAGTCGTGAAGAAAGGTTCAAAGATGTGGGCCATTGTCTCCGTATCCATGCCGCAGCCGGTATCGCTTACCACTAACATCACATAAGGGCCGCGGATAATGTCCATGTGACCCCGCGCCTCCTCCTGGCCTAGTTCGATGTTTGCCATTTCGATGGTTAAGGTACCCCCATGAGGCATGGCATCCCGTGCATTAACTACCAGATTCATAATTACTTGCTCAATCTGGCTGCGGTCCGCTCTTACCGGCCACAATCCGGGTCTGAGGATCGTTACTAGGTGTATATCTTCGCCTAGCAGGCGGTAGAGCATCTCCTGCATGTTGGCTACTAACTCATTCAGGTCGAGCACCACTGGCTGGAGCATCTGCTTGCGACTGAATGCCAGCAGTTGACTGGTTAGAGAAGCGGCGCGTTGACCGGCCTTTTCGATTTCCTCAACTGCCTGACGACCGGGATCTGTTGGAGCAAGACGATTCAAGGCGAGTTGGCTGTACCCGAGGATTGCTGTCAGCAGGTTGTTGAAGTCATGTGCCACTCCACCAGCGAGCCTCCCGATTGCTTCCATTTTCTGAGCATGAAGAAGCTGAGTTTCAAGCTGCTCGCGCTGGTGAATCTGCTCCGTCAGCTCCCGATTGGCCTGTGAAAGCTCAACAGTTCGTCTTTGGACCTCCGATTCCAGGTCATCATGAGCCCTCCGGAGTGCCTCGTGAACTCGCTGGCGCTCGCCGACTTCCCATTGGAGTTTCTCATTGAGTTTTTCCACGCGCTGCGTTTCATTGGTCAGGTAGCAGACTAGGTCACTGTTTTCCAGCTGCAACCGCAAAGATTTGACCAGGGTGGCATGTACCCGCTGTCCAATGACCAGCATCATCATCAGGCAGAAAAGCGTCATGATCCCCATAGCCTGGTGGATCTCACTCCCTTCAGCAAAGAACCGAAGCGTGATCGGAACCAACGTGGGCACAATAAAACCTACAAGAGCCTCCATCTTGGGCGCAAATATCGTGATGGCGCCAGCCGTCATGCCTCCTAACACAAAGGCCAGAAAAGTTTGATGAGGTACGGACTCTTCTGCAAACAAGAAGACTCCCGCTGAGCCCCAGCAGAGGCCAGATAGAATGGTGCCAATAAGAAATCCCTTCCAGCGACGATGAGTACCCTTTGCATCTTGGGTCAGGTATGTGTACCTATCGAGCAATAGCCACCGCAGCAACGCTAACAACTCCGTGCAGGCCAGCCATGCCAGCAGCAGTGAATGGGAAATCACCGGCCAGAGACTCAGGGTTAAAATCACTCCATTAATTACAGTGGCAATCAGACCTGACTTACTATGCAGGTAGAGTAGCGCGACCTGCTTCTCATGCACCTGATCAGCTTTGCTCGCCACTTCGAACATCTCAGCAGCTGCAGCCTTGTGAGACAGCAAGGTAGGTTTTGAATCTTTCCATTTCAGTCATCCGAGAGACGACAACACAGCCGCCACAGATCCCTAATGGAGACACGTTTGCTTGATAGCGGTCGACCCCAGACGGCGTCGATCTGATAGCGTATCCGGCTCAAATGAACCCTGTGCCCTGGCCAGAGATCTCGGCGACCCCACACGGTCACTCCTTGATCACAACGGCTCGGCAACACTCGCGTCAACTGTTCGCCATGGCTTCTGCCCGAGCACGACAAGCCACCAGTTCAGACGTTGACAGCGGCGGTGATCTCCTTACGAGTGATCAATCCAGCCCAACCCACGCTTTGGCTGGAAATCCATACACGGTGCATTTTTTGCAGGCCAGCAAAGCGAGCTATCGACGCAGCCAGTGGACATCGTGCGAAGATTATTTCCCGCGCGATTGGAGTTGTCTGTCTCCTGATGCTGGCCATGTGGAATGTTGAGCCTTCCCAATACACGCCCGCCATAGACTGTTTCTGGAGAAGCATGGCTCCTCTCGGCAGAATCGGTGTTTGGCTCTTGCTTAGAGACTTATCTTTGACTGTCCCCATTCAAACGAAAGACGAACCGAGCAGCTTGACGAACCGTCGGAAGGAGCGAGACTAGCTGGACGAGGATTCTTTGGGTTCCTGATTGCGAGTTAGTCACAAAAGCTTATCGGGGGATAGAGAATTACTTCAGGAGTATGGCACAACTTGGCGCTGCGTGCAAACGGATGGATATCAGTTTGTGCCAGAATATGGCTAGGATGCCCACGGTTTGTTGTTCTTTACGCAGATCGCCGAATTGGCAGGTGGTTGGCGGCGACGGTTGTTCGTCTGACTTCGATATGGAGTCGCGGCACCCCATACAGCCGACTCTATTGGGGATAGCTGGAGTGTAGTCTAGTTGCTTCGTAAGGACTGGCCCCGACAGCTTTGCATTGGAGTTCCCAATTGCCTGACCCAAGTTCAGTCCGAGAATTCGATCTCAGGCCGTTTCCCGGCAAGCAATACTTCAATAGTGGATTCTGACCACGACGCGGACTTTGGTTACCCATTCGGTTGCAACGGGAGAAGATCTGCGCTTTCCGCAAATCGAAGGCCGGCGCCCGCCCGGGTTCCGGATTGTGAACCGATACCTGGATCGCCTACACGCGGTTGCGTCGGAGGACCAGGCTGGTCTGCCGAAAGTTCTTTCATGTCCTCAACCTGCTTGCACCCCCTCCTCGTTGATGTCGCCACCGGTAGCCTGGAGGGTGCTTGCGCGCCCAGCGCCCAAAGGGCGCGGCTCACCTTGAGGGGCGTTACCACCAGGACGCAGGTCCTCAAGTTCCGGCCAGCCTTACCAGCCTATCGCGCCCTAGTTTTCCACCATTGCAGGGTAATCATCTACCGGGCGGTGGAGCGAACCTACTGCAGGCGCCCTTTGTTCGAACCCAACAGGCAAGGTCGCCAGGACAAACAGCAGGCAGACACCTCGCAACGTGATCCGGGCGTCGGCCAGGCTCTGTCTCAGGAAGAGCAGCAGTTTCCCTTTCGGGGCGCTGATTCCTGACGGGCAAGGGTAGATGAGTCGAATCTCCCGTTCTGCATCAAGGGGACCTGATCAACTTGTCAGACCTTGAGGTTGTGTTTCTTAATCTCGTCGCCGATGAATCGGGCAGCTCGAACCGCCAAAGCCATGATGGTTAGCGTCGGGTTCTTTTCGTTATAGGTCGTGAAGGCACTCCCACCCACGACAAACAGATTGTTCACTTCATGAGCCTGGCAGTAGGAGTTCAACACGGAGGTTCGCTTGTCCTTACCCATGCGCACGGTGCCCGCCTCGTGACTTCCAAATCCAATGGGCACTTGTGATGTGGTGATGATCGTCTTAGCCCTAGCTTCGTGCAGAATCTCGTGAGCCTTCTCTACAATGTCCTTCCAAAGGGCGACGTCATTCTCGCAGAAGCGAAAGTGCAACACGGGAATGGGGATCCCATAGGTGTCAACTTGGTTTCGGTCAATCGTGACTCGATTCTCCGGCCGGGCCATTGCCTTTCCCCATCCTCCCATTTGAACGAAACCTGGTTGTAACTCCCGCACCTGCTTTTTGAAAGACTCGCCAAAACCCTTCAGGGATCTCGCTTGGTAAGGAAACAAGAAGCCCGCGTAGTTAAGCTGGTAGTGAAAGCCCCCCACGTACTTCCCTTTCTTCCCATCAAGATGGTTGAATCGAGGAATATACGTATGGTCGGTCGCACCATCGTTGTTAACGGGTCGAGTCCCGATCAAGTCCTCCAAGTAGCCGTTGACATTGGCTGCAACATTTCCATGGAGGTAGCGTCCGACCATATCGTTTGAGTTGGCAAGTCCGTTGGGGAACTGTGGAGAGCGAGAATTCAGCAGCAGGCGTGCGGATTCGGGCGCTCCACAGCACACGGCAAAAATGGACGCACGAATCTCCTGTTCCTTTCTCGTGGCAGCATCAATCACTGAAACACTCTTCACCCGGCCCTCGCGGTCCACCAGAAGTTCGCGTGCAATTTTGTTTTCCAGCAACGTGAAGTTGCCCGTCTTAAAGGCCTTCGGAAACATTGAAACGGGGACGCTAAAAATGGCGCCCACGTCACAGCCTTCCATGCAGCGTCCGCAATAGTGGCAGGCGGGCCGATCGTCATACGGTTTGGTGAGAACCGCCTTGCGCGCGGGGATCATTGCCAATCCCAATCTTGTGCAGGCGCGCTTCACAATTTCTTCACTGCATCTGGGCTTCAGTGGTGGCAGGAATTCTCCGTCGGGAACGATTTCCAGATTTTCCCGCGATCCAGTCACGCCGATCGTTTTCTCCACATGCGAGTAGCACTCCGCTAGCTCCTGGTAAGTGAGCGGCCAGTCTTCCTCGACCCCTTCCAGACTATGTTCCTTGAAGTCTCGCTCTGCAAAACGCAGGCAGACTGCATTCCAGTGGATGCTGCGGCCACCCACGGCGCGAATCCGGTCAACGCGAATGCTGTCGCTGTCTTCATACCGGATCGCCTCCGTCACCTCTTTGGGATAGGCAGGCGGGGGAGTGCCAGGGCGCCGAGTTCCCCGATAGGGAAGCTGGTATGGCCAGGCGTGATACTGAAAGTCTTCGGTTTTCATCGTGCGACCTGCTTCGACGAGGGCCACTTTGGCTCCGGCCTCGGCAAGCTCCTTTGACAGGACTCCACCGGCTGGCCCAGAACCGATTACGCAGACGTCGAACACGATACCACCTCTATCGTAGGATTCGCAGCTGGCAGGACTCTATCTTTGACCCCGTTTGTGTTTCTCGTGGGTGCAACCCGGGAATTCGGCCAGGACTTTGTTGCCCTGGTACTCGAGCTCCTGGTGAACACCTATGTCCGAGAGGTAATAACCGTCGACGGTAGACTGCTTCACAACCACGAAAAATCGCTCCTCGAGGGTTGAAGGGTCTTCTTCTCTTTGGCTGATTTTTCCTAGCAACTCAGCCTGCTGTGCTGTGGGGCAGTCGACGAAATGCTTACCACACTCACGTTTCGCCAGCCTGTCGATTGCTGCCAGACCCTCAATCCAGAGGTTCTTCGTTGTCTCCTGCGAAGCCGAGACGATCTCAGCAATATAGCGATTCACTCCGGCCGCTTTCGCACCCGCAGAATGGCCATCCGGTGGGAATGATCGCTTCGGAAAGGGCCGCGATCGTGTCCATTTGATGTCTGCTAAACACATCCGTCGCCGCTGTTTGCGAACTAGTTGCAACCTGGACCGGTTTGTGAACATGACTGGCCGCTGATGCATCGGCGCGAAGCAAGAGGATGCCCTTGGCTGAGTAGCCGGACCCAGCGAGCACAGACAACATTCTTCGGCGCGAGATGTTTCTTGTTATCCAGTGCTTTGACATGGCAGTTACATCCTTGACTAGGTTTGAAGACCCGCAGGTACGACATTTGTCCAAAGATCAGATGGCGGGTGTAGGCCTGCTTCCTCTGGATGCAGTGTCACCGGTCTTCACGTCTGGCCCGATAGTCGAACCGTATCACTGGTTTTCTTAGGGTGTCAAGCATAGCTTCATTATTGAGCAAACGCTCACCGCTTACTTGGAACGTCGATCAGCGGCCGTGAACAGTTTTTGAAGCAATTGACACTCAAGCAATCGCCGGTATAAAGTCCAAAAAAGTGGTGTGAGCATTTGCTCAGCAACGATCCAATCCATAGAATGATCAGTGTCAGCGACCACAATCGATTACTTGTAAAGATAGCCAGACTCTACTACGAGCAGGAGATGACCCAGGGCGAGATCGCCAAAAGACTCCGCCTCTCCAGGCAGAAGGTACAGCGACTGTTGCACCAAGCACATCACCAAGGTGTGGTTCGTATCGGCATCCGTCCAATCATGGGCATTTTCTCCGATCTCGAAAAGCGCCTGGAGGAACAATTCGGGCTCCGCGAGGCCGTTGTGGTTGAAACCACGGCCTATGAGAACCAGCTCTCGGTGGCGCGAGAAGTGGGCGTGGGAGCCGCTGAGTATCTTCTGCGGGTCGTGCAGCCGCACGACCGGATTGTGTTGAGTTGGGGTGGGTCCCTGCTAAGCATGGTCAATGCCGCCTCTCATCATGGACCCATGGAATTGAAGGACCTCACCGTCATCCAGGGATTAGGTGGGTTGGTTGATCCCAACAACGAAATCCACGCGGCCGACCTGACACGGCGCTTGGCCAGAGCTCTTGGCGCCAAAGCAGTTCTGCTTCCCGCTCCGGGAATTGCGGGAAGCAAGAGCACTCGTGAAGCCTTTGCCGGTGATCCCCACGTAGCCGATGTGTTGCGGAAGGCTCGTAGTGCCAACCTGGCTTTCATGGGAATTGGTGCGCCCAGGAAAGACTCCATCCTTGTTCAGGAAGGCAACATTGTAAGCTGGGAAGAACTGGCTGCTCTGAAGGATCAGGGCGCAGTCGGCGACATTAACCTTCGTTACTTTGATGACCGAGGCCAAAGAGTTTCCTCCGATCTCGATAACCGGGTCATCGGGCTCACCCTCGACGAAATCAAGAAGATCGATCATGTGGTCGGAGTGGCAGGGGGCGGAGAGAAATTCAAAGCCATCCGCGCAGCCCTTGAAGGGAAATTGGCGAAGGTTCTAATCACCGACCACATGACTGCCCAGCGGCTGCTCAAGGTCGACTCGTCCAGTCACTCACTCGTCTCCGGCAATTCAAAAAAGGGGCGTAGGCCCCATTCAGGCCCAGGCCGGGGCCACCAAGGGCGTTAGGGTGCCTACCTAGACCTTCTTGAGGGTTCCTACGACCCACTTGAGGAGTTGCTTGACATTGAGCAATTGCTCAGCTATTTTTGTCGTGTTTCCCAAGGCGTTGATAATGAATCAGGCGCTCGGGGCGGCACGAATGATGCTGCCTCAACGCTTGCCAGTGATGAATTGGGCATCAAAGAACCACTGCTTGCCCGGGGTGGTCAAGCTCGGGCGCCTCACCCTAGAAGGAGTCCAGAGCATCGATGAGCGGCAAAACGATTGTGGTGATGGCGACGCTCGATACCAAAGGTTTGGAAGCCCAATATCTAGGAGAGCACGTCCAACGACTCGGGCACAAACCTTTGCTAATCGATACAGGTGTCGTCGGTGCGCCGAAGGCCAAAGCTGACATTACCCGTGACGAAGTAGCCCAAGCCGGCGGCATGGAGTTGGCGAAGATTCTTCAAAGTCCGACCCGAGAAAGGGCTGCGCCCATCATGGCTGCCGGCGCAACGGCAATTGTGACTCGGCTGGTCGCTCAGGATAAGGTTCAGGGAATTGTCTCAATGGGAGGGACCCAAGGAACGACACTGAGCACCAAGGTCATGCGTGCTCTACCTTACGGCTTTCCGAAAGTGATGGTATCCACTATTGCTTCTGGAAATGTCGCTCCCTTTGTCGACATCAAAGACATCACCATGATGTTTTCCGTGACGGATATTCTAGGCCTGAATCCTGTCATGCGCAAAATTCTCGCCAATGCTGCAGGCGCCGTTTGTGGGATGGCAAGTGTGGAGGAGGAGCTCAAGCAAGGCGGGAAGCCTCTAGTGGCCGTGACCACTGTCGGTATTACGACTCAGGGGGCGATGAGAGCAGTCAAGATCCTCGAAGAAGCAGGCTATGAGACGATCGTGTTCCACGCTGTCGGGACGGGTGGACGGGCCATGGAGCAGTTGATGAAAGAAGGGATCATTGGCGCCATTCTCGATTATTCCACCATTGAGGTATCCAATGAGCTCTATCACGCGTTGCTGGCGGGCGGGCCTGAACGCCTGACTACGGCGGGAAAGTTGGGCCTCCCGCAGGTTCTCTGTCCAGGGGCAATCGAAGTGCTCGTTTTCAATGAGCCAGAAACCGTCCCACCGCCCTATCGAAATCGCCGGTTGATCCGTCATAGCCCTCAAATCACCGATGTGCGCTTGAACAAAGGAGAAATGGTGGAGCTTGCCAGAGAGGTGGCACGGCGTCTGCAACACACCAAGGCGGCTGCAATCTTCCTGGTCCCGACGGCCGGTTACGACAGTTATTCGGTCAAGGGCCAGGATTTCTATGATCCTGAGGCCGATGCCGCATTCGTCTCGGAGCTGAAGGTACACCTTCCTGACAATGTCCATATCATTGAACGCGATAGGCACATCGAGGATCCCGATTTCGCGACTGAAGCTGCGGAGTTGTTGATCGCCTTAATAGAGAATCGAACGAGAGACTGGAACTCGTAAACATGGCACGGCGCTATTCACGTCAAGAATTTCTGGACCGGCTCTGGAACGAGATTAACCGCGGAAAGCCGCTGGTCATGACTGGGGCTGGGAATGGCCTTGCTGCCAAGTTCATTGAGCAGGGAGGCGTCGACATCCTTGGGGTTTACAACACGGGCTATTTTCGAATGCAGGGTTACGGATCTCTGGCCGGTATGCTTCCCATGGCAGATGCGAACGAATTGGTGTACGAATCGGCACGGAGAGAAATTCTGCCTCAGGTCAGGGAAATCCCGGTGATTGCCGGAGTCAACGGTGTTGATGTACTCAGGGATATGCGATTGTTCCTTGAAGACTGCAAACGTCTGGGATTCTCAGGTGTGCACAATTTCCCAACGGTATCCTGGTTCGACGGGACATTTAGAAGCACTTTGGAAGGAACCGGACTCGGATTCCAGAAGGAAGTTGACATGCTCAACCTAGCACGCGAGCTCGATCTGCTGACCATTGGCTATGCCTTCAACGAGGAAGACACCAAGCAGTTGATGCACAAGGCAGCTCCAGATATCTTCATCTTTCATGCTGGAATCACTCGTGGGGGCTCAACCGGCTATCCGGGAAGCCTGTCCCTGCAGGAGGCTACCAGGCGCAGTCAAGCGCACTTTGAGATTGCCAAGAAGATTCATCCCAAAGTCATCCTGCTGGCACATGGAGCAGCGCTCGTCAATCCTGAAGATGCACAGTATGTCATCGACAACACAGACTGTCATGGAGTGCAGCTGGGATCGAGCATTGAACGCTTAGCCGTTGAAGAGCCCCTCAAAGAACGAGCTGCCTCGTTCAAGGCAGTCCGGTTCAGGAGAATGACAGGCTCGTAACTTGTCCGAATGGGAGCTTTCCTCTGTCAGCCATTAGACTTCAAGCCAACTGACGTCTCGCACTAGCCATCGTTGTTCACGTTACAGTAGGGAACAAATGTCTCTTGTTGGCTTCACGGACTTGATGAAGGAAGCAGAGCGTAGCGAGTACGCCGTCGGCTATTTCGAGAGCTGGAACCTTGAGTCCCTCCAGGCTGTCGCGGATGCCGCTGAGTTCATGCGGTCGCCCGTAATCCTGGGATTCAGCGGGATCTATCTGCCTCACCCCTTAAGGCAGGCGAAGGAGACTCTCAGCACGTATGCTGCCTTGGGAAGGGATGCCTGCAGGACACTCTCGGTCCCATCATGCTTGATTTTTAACGAGTCTCCCCACTTCGATTGGGTCACGGAGGCAATTGATCTTGGATTTGGCTTGGTCATGTACACCGACGAAACCCTCTGCCTTGAAGAGCAATCGCGACGGGTTCGTCGAATCGTGGAGAAGGCGCACCCGGTGGGTGTTGCCGTGGAAGGTGAGCTGACATCGCTTCCGGGGGTGGGCGGCGAGCTCGTGGCTGCCCCTGACACAATGTGCCTGGACGATCCTGGGCTTGCTCGATCCTTCGTGGAGGAGACCGGCGTCGATGCGTTTGCGGTTAATATCGGGCAGGCTCATCTCCACGGACGCAGCAGGGTTCGCTTGAATCTTGCTCGTTTGGCGGAACTAAGGAAAGCACTATCCGTTCCGTTGGTGCTGCACGGGGCGACCTCAGTCAGCCGATCAGACCTTAAGGAAGCGATTCGACTCGGGCTCAAGAAGATCAATGTGGGCAGTATTCTAAAACGATCCTATTTCGAAGCTCTCCGTCGTGCTTGCTCCAGTGTGGGCGAGGACTACAACCCATATGAGGTGGTGGGGTCGGGCTTACAGAAAGATGTTCTTACTGCGGGACGGGTTGCTCTGCAGAAAACTGTCCAGGAGCTAATGAGCTTGTTTGGCAGCGCAGGCAGAGCCTGACGAAACAGACCAGGACGTGCATGTGAAGACACCACCGTGCTGTCAATACTGCGCTTCAGCCAGAAAGTCCGTCAGCAAGTGTCTGCAGTAGTAGTCTGCGGTAGCAATAACAGAGACCCGCGTCCAATATCGAGCGCACATGACTAAACCAGGTCCTTCCTGTGATTGACGGATTACTTTCTCAATTGGATATTGAAGCTCTCTAATGTCCCCGCCATAGCTCGCTGCAGTTGGGCGACAGCGATCTTGTAATCGGCCAGGGTCCGGATCTCGCGGCTGCGCGCCTCAGATAACTGGTTCTGACGCGTTAACACGAAAAAGTTGGTGGTCTCGCCCGCCCGGAATCTTCGCTCTTCGCTTTCCAGCTGTGCCTGGCTGGCGACGCGTCCGGCGCGAGCCGAGTCCACTCGCTGCTGCGCCGTTACAACGGCTTGGAGGGTGTTTCGAACATCCGCTTCGACCAGCTGCTCAACGCGCTGCCGCAAGGTCTGCAACTGCCTTCCGGCCGCCAACGCACGGCCCAGATTGGCCTCGGCGGTCCGATTGCGGATAGGCAAGTTAATGGCGACGCCCGCCTGAAACGTCCGGTACTTTTGCTGAATCAAGTTGCTGAGCGAATCGCCATATCCACCAATCAAGTTTGGAGGAATCACTCCCGGTGGCAGGTCTAGAACCGGCGGCAGTCCAACGAGCGCCGAGAGTTCGTTCAGCCGGTTCAGGATGATCTGGTTCTGAACTGTAAAAGGGTTGACTTGGTTGACTAGAGTGCCAGCTAGTCCTGTGCTCAGATAACCGGCCACGAGATCGATCTGAGGTTTCACCTGGTTGCGGTTGTAGGCGACTTCAATGTCATTCAACTCGTTCTGGAGATTGATCTGATCCAGCTCAGGCCTTGAGGCCAGCGCTTTCTGCAAGGCTTCAGGCAACTCAACGGACAAGGGGTCCAGCACCACTTTGTCCGAAGGCTTGAAACTTTCCGACCAGAGTGCGTGCTGGCGGTCGGGGAGGACGAGCTGTTTCAAGACGTTCTGAGCCCGGCCCACGGTTTCCATGGCGATCAAGACATCGCCTTCCCGACGCTCAAGTTCTGCTTCGGCCTCTACAATCTGCACCTGTGCCAGCGTTCCTGCGGCCGCCAGGCGTTTGTTGATTTCCAGCTGGTTTAAAGCCCACTGAGCGGTTTCCTGTTTGACTGCAACGTCCGCGTAAGTGTAAGCCAGGTCCCAATAGGCCTGAACCACGGCGGTTACCGTCTCAATCACGCGCAAGCGGAGCTGTGCATCCGTGATGGAAATCTGCTTTTTGGCAATGCGAATTCCACGTCGAGCTGGATCGATCTTCAGATTCCGGAAGAGAGGTTGGCTGAAGTTGAAACCCATCGAGGTATTGAACTGCGGGTTCAAGCTATTGAAGATGTTGTTGGTCGTCTGGCGGTTATTGTCAAAGAAGAAGGACACATTGCCGCCTGTCGAGAACAACTGCTGCAGGCCGGTATTCCAGGTGTAAGTATCGAGGCTCACCTGGCCGAGTGGACCGCCGCCCAGCACACTGCCCACTGGCACTGTTGACGACGTAAAGCTGGGACCGAAGCGAAATTGCAGGTCGTACTGGCCCTCAAGGCTTTGGAGCCCGAACTGCGACAGCTCGGCGTTTACCCGCTCGACCTCGAGGTCGCGGTTGTTTGCGAGCGCCAGCTCCACAGTTTCCTGTAAAGAGATCTTCCGTTCCTTTGCTGTATCCACTCCTACTAACACGAAGGGGATCTGAAGCTGGGAGGGTTCCTGGGCCAGAGCGACCGGGGCCAATGCCAGGCAAGAGACTTTGAAGAGGGCAGCGCCGCTAATCGTGAAGATGCGTTCGAGTTTGCTCATAGTTTTAGATTCTGGGATGTTGAGATGTCTAAGGATCGAAAGACAATGCAGAAACATCAGGCAGGGTTAGGCTTGAATCATGGTTGGGGACAGAAGGGCACGGGCCCAAGTAGTATGCCCTTTATCCCCGCCCAATCAGACTGAGAAAAGATGAAAACGAAGTGGCCAGACGCTGCCGAATCCGGCCCGTCACATGTGACGTAGCCAGGGACAGCCGTCCCCACATCGGTGAAGTGGCTAGATCATCGAAGAGCGAATAGGCCACCGGAATGGCAAGCAGAGTCAGAAGCAGGCAAAGAGTTTGTCCGCCAATCACAATAATCGCGACGGAACGTCTGACGCCAGAGCCCACACCCTGGCCAAAGGCCATCGGGAGCATTCCGGCCACGAGCGCAAAGGTGGTCATCAGGATTGGACGCAACCGGTCACGGCAGGCCTGGATGATGGCTTCGTAACGCGGCATGCCTTCGTGACGCAGATTGTTCATGTGATCAATCTGCAGGATTGAGTTCTTCTTCACCACGCCGAACAGCATGAGGATGCCCAGCGAAGAAAAAATGTTCAGCGTTTGGTGGAAAGGCAATCAACGAAAACAGCGCGAACGGAATCGACATCGGAAGGCTCAGCAGGATGGTAACCGGGTGCAGGAAGCTCTCAAATTGCGCCGCCAGGATCATGTACATGAAGATGAAGGAGAGGAGAAAGGCGATCAGGAAGGCCTGGCCAGCGCGGCCAAACTCCTTGCTGCGTCCGAGCAGTCCAGTTTGATAGGCGGGGCCAAGGTTGAGAGCGGACACTTTGGATTGCAGTTGCGCCAGCACTTCGCTGAGCGATTGCCCCTTTACGATGTTGCCGCTGATCGTCACTTGCCGTTGGCGGCTATGACGGTCAATCTGAGCCGGCCCTAATCCTTCGTCGAGGGTGACGATATTACTCAGTTGGACATTTCCCACCTGCGGTGAAGGGATGTACAACCGCGAGAGCGTTTCGGAGCTTTGCCGGTTTTCCTTGGCCACCCGCAGACGGACATCATAGCGGTCATCACCTTCCTGAAACGAACTCACTTCCTCTCCCGCCACCATGGTGCGCAAGCTGGCTGCGATGTTCTCAACGTTGATTCCTAGGTCTGCGGCCTTGGCGCGATTGATGTGAGCCCGCAATTCCGGTTTCCCGACCTCCAGAGTGGTGTCGACGTCGACTACTCCGGGAATGCTCTTCAGGGCTTCCCGAATCTTTTCCGAATAGTCCCTCAACTGATCCAGCTCGGGTCCGCGAACAGTGTAGAGCAAGTCGGCATTGGTAATGCCACCTCCCGTGATGGCTGCAGGGTAGGTGACGGCGATACGCAGGTCTTTGTTGTACTTCGGACATCAGCCGGCGGCTCTGCTGCATCAGCTCCACTTGAGTTTCCTTGCGCTTGTCGATGGGAACCAGTTGAACAAACAGCGACGCGTAGTTGACGCGCTGCTGGCTGTCGGCACCGACGGTGGTCAGGATGGAGTCCAGACCCGGCAGTGAACGCAGATCTCCCTCCAATTGCTCGACCAGTGCCTTGCTTCCCTGTAGCGAAGTACCCTCAGGCGCCCGCACGTTCACTTCGAACTGGCTTTGGTCATCTTGCGGGATGAAGTCTTTCCCGGTCACTATAGCAAACGGGACAATCGAAAGGATCGTCACAATCGCAATCAACGAAATTGCCAGACGGTGCTTCATGGACCAGACCAGCATGGCGGTGTAGCTGCTTTCGATCCAGGAATAGATTCTTCCCGATTTGGCAGTATGCCGAGCTCGAGCTTTCGCTCCAGCCGAGCCGGGCGAGTGGCCGCTCCCGTCGACCGGTTGGGCCGCTTCAAAAACCGCGCGCACAACATCGGCGTCAGCGTGAAGCTTACCAGCAGCGAAACCATGATCGAGAACGCCGAGGTAAATCCAAAACTGCTCATGAAGCGGCCCACAATGCCCCCCATGAATGCCACGGGCAGGAAGATAATGACCAGCGAAAACGTCGTGGCCATAACGGCTAATCCGATGTCGGCTGTGGCTTCCCGGGCGGCCCGCATGGGCTCCATGTGCTTCTCTTCAATGAAACGGAAAATGTTCTCCAGCACCACGACGGCATCGTCAATCACAATGCCAACGCTCAATGTCAACGCCAGCATCGTCATGTTGTTAAGCGTGAATCCCATCGCCCACATCAGCGTGTAGGTGGAGATGATCGAGGTAGGAATAGCGATGGCCGAGATGATCGTGGCCCGCCAGTTGCCAATGAAGAACAGCACAACGAGAGCCGCAAAGAATCCACCCAGAATAAGATGCTCCTGCACCGATTCAAAGGAGGATCGGATATAGGTGGACTGGTCGCGTACCACCTGGATCCTCAGATCGGGCGGCAGCAGCGGCTTAATTTCCTTCAGTCGATCCTTGACGGCGTTGACCACAGCCAGGGTGTTGGTGCCTGACTGCTTGCGGATCTCCATCACGATGGCCTCTCGTCCGTTCAGTCGCGCCAGGGAACGCGGTTCTTCGATTCCGTCCTCGACTTGACCCACGTCTGAGACCCGCACCGGCGAGCCGTTGATGGTTTTGAGGACGATCTGATTGAATTCTTCAACCTTCTTGACCCGCCCCATCGTGCGCAGCGTCAGTTCCTGGATGCCGGCGTCTACGCGTCCGCCAGGGATCTCGATGTTCTGTGCCCTCAAGGCATGACGTACTTCGTCAATGCTCAAGTTGTAAGACATCAGCTTATCCGGATTCAGCCAGACCTGAATCTCGCGCTTGCGGTCGCCTATGAAGCGAACCTGGCCGACGCCATTGAGCGACTCAATCTGCTGCTTGATCTGTTTGTCTGCGATCTCGGTGATCTCGCGGGCAGGCCGATCGGCAGAAACCGCCACTGACATAACCGGCTGCGCATCCGGGTCGAGCTTCTCGATAACCGGAGGATCGATCTCACGCGGCAGAGTGCCAACCACGCGGCCCACGCGGTCCCGCACGTCTTGCGCGGCTTCGTCTGGGTCGCGCTCCAGAATAAACGTGACGAAGACCTGCGAAATGCCTTCGCTCGAGACCGACCGCAACTCATCAATGCCACTGACCGTATTGACGGCCTCTTCAATTTTCTTCGTGATTTCCGTCTCGATTTCTTCCGGGGAGGCTCCTGGCAGCGCTGTGGTGACGGTCACGGTGGGGAAGTCCACTTTCGGGAAGAGATCGACGCCCAGCAACATGTAGCAAAATCCGCCGATCACGACCAACGCCATGATCAGCATGGTTGCAAAGACCGGCCGGCGTATGCAGATTTCTGCGAGCTTTTGCATTACGACTCCTTCGTTGTGACTACCAGCCCGTTGGTGAGTTTGCCGAGATTCTCGACAGCAACTCGTTCTCCCACCTTTGCCCCTTCCAGGATTTCAATGTACTCGCCATGCCTGCGGCCCGCTTTCACAACGCGCTCCACAACCTGGTTGTTTTCGATGACGAAAAGCTTGGTCAGGCCCGCGAAGGTTAACAGCGATTCAACAGGAGCCATCACTGCAGGCGACTGCTTGTTGACGAGAACCTGAACTTTGGCAAATAGCCCGGGCTTCAAAGTGCCGCCAGCATTGTCAACTGTGGCTTCGACGGTCAGCGTTCTGGCTTTCTCGTCAAGCGAAGGGCTGATACGGCTGATGGATCCCTTGAAAACTTGGCCAGGATAGGCGTCGATCGAAAGGGTCACTGGAATGTTGACCCGAATGGAAGAGACCGCCACTTCGGGAACCACCGCTTGCAGGCGCAAAGGATTGGACTTAACGATGGTAACGATAGGCGTCTCGGCCTTGATGTATTCTCCGCGCGTGACGTGCCGGACACTGACAGAGCCGTCGAGAGGAGACCGGATCGTGGCATCGTTAAGCTCCTTGCGGGCGAGTTGTAGCTCGGCCACACGCTGTTGGATGACAGCAAGTTGATTATAGAAGTTGTCTTGTGCGGCCTGATAACGTGCCTCGGCGCTCTGAAACCCGATCTCGGCCTGATCGTACCGCTCCTGCGGGATGTCGCCATTCTTGATTAGAGTTGTGGCCCGGTCGTAGCGCAAGCGGGCCTCGTCTAAGGCTGCTTTGGCTTGCCGCACTTCCGAGTTCTGCTCGGGGGCCAGCCGCTCGCTATCGCCTCGCAAACCCAGGCGCGAGCGCGCCTGCTGCAGAGCCGCCTCGGCTTGATCAACCCGCAACTGGAATTCCCTGGATGACAAACGTGCCAGCACCTGGCCTTGCCGAACCATGCTGCCCAGATCGACTGGCAGCTCCTCGATCGTTCCCTTGAGCTCGCTGCTGACAACGACCTCCTGGTCCGCCTTGAGCGTTCCCACCACCTCGACAGTTCGTTCCACTCGCCGTTCGATGATGGAGGCGGTCCTGATGGGCAGGGGTTCAGGGCGACCGGCATCAGCGGCTCTCACAGCCTGCTCTTGGGATTTCGAACATCCCCAAGAAAAAAGGCTCAGCAACAGGGCAACAATGGTGATTTGATGCGATCGCAGCGATTTCCACATTCCGGCTCCAGAATAGCCATAGGCAAGCAACCTAATTCATTTCCTTTTCTCTTCTCGACGGTGGCATCTGAACACCGTGAAGAAACACTCGAGCAAATTCTCTGGCCATTTCCCTATTGCTCTTGCGCAAAAAGGGATCG
Organism: uncultured Acidimicrobiia bacterium; assembly: GCA_963752385.1. Lineage (GTDB taxonomy): Bacteria > Acidobacteriota > Terriglobia > Versatilivoradales > Versatilivoraceae > CAVVYL01. The sequence goes on from CAVVYL010000051.1 coordinate 174,163, forward strand.
CCGAAGATCCTCTGAATCAGCGAATGATGACTGACCATCCCTAGGAAGGCCCGAACCAAAACCATCGAGTTCCCTCTGCGGAAGGCCCCTTCTTTGGCGCGCCGGGAAATGTAGTCGCTGAGCAGCTGGTAGACGGGTCGGACCTGGGTTTCCATAAAGAGTTGTGACAGCTTGTGCCCTTCCAGGCCACTGTAAAGCAGCAGCCGATGGAATGCCGGCTCTTTTCGGTGGGTCTCGAGAATGCAAAACGCCAGCGTCTCAAAGACCGCGGTGTCATTCCGGCTTTCGATCGCCTGGTTCAATTCCGTATAGAACGACTCGCTGTGTCCCTTGTATGATGAAGTCAATGATGGCTGCGTAAAGATCTTCCTTGGTGGCAAAATGCCGAAAGATAATGGCTTCGCTGACGCCAGCAGCTTTAGCGATTTCGCGTGTGGTCGTTCCTTCAAAGCCTTTGGCGGAGAACAGGTTCATGGCTACTTGAATGATTTGCCTTCGCCGGTGCGCCGCCGGCAGCTTGTGTGTGGTGGTTTTGGTTACTATTTGTTCCTGCATTTTCGTTTCTCTTCTCCCTGGCCTGAGGCCTGAACGGCCTCAAGTATGTAAGTAATTACTAACAAACATCCAGGGCCAAAGTCAAGAAGAATCTGGAGGGAAGAAGCCTTGCCAAGCGAGAATCACGAAGTGAAGCTGATGCGCGTGGTGGGCTTCAGCCAGGTGATCATCCGAGAAAATGGTCTTCGCGACGACGGCTAATGCGAATGATCGAACTGACTTTTGCGCTCAAACCTGTTGCGAAACCCAGGGTCTTGGTATCAACTTAGGTCTAAGCAGACGTGCCGGGCCGTCAAGATGTGAATAAACAAGAATCTTGAGAGAGGAGAGAGCACCATGCACCCCGTCAGCCAGCTCAGCAAAGCCTATTCATCGAGGCGTCAAACGTCTGGTGAACTGTTTGAACGCGCCAGCAGAGTCCTGGCCGGCAAGGTCGGCCACGACCTGCGCTACTTTCGGCCACTGCCGTTGTACATTGAACGCGCCAAAGGAGGACGCAAATGGGACGTCGATGGCAACGAGTACGTCGACTTCCTGCTGGGAAACGGAGCCTTGTTGCTGGGGCACGCCATTCCTGAAGTTTTGGAAGCCATCCATCAGGCGGCCGCGCTCGGCACCCATTTTGGCAACGACCACCCGTTACAGATTGAGTGGGCTGAACTGGTTCAGCAGCTGGTGCCTTCAGCGGAACGGGTGCGATTTGTGAACTCAGGAACCGAAGCCACTCTGCTGGCTCTACGGCTGGCTCGTGCTCATACCGGGCGCCCTAAGATCCTGCGTTTTGAAGGTCACTTTCATGGCTGGCACGACGACGTGGTTCACGGATTCCAGGTACCTTTTGATGCGGATGGATCTCTCGGTGTGCCACCCAGCGTCCGGGGGAACATGGTAGCTCTTCCCGATGGCGATTTGGATCGGGTGGAGGCTCTGCTTTCCAGTGACAACGAGATTGCCGGAGTCATTCTCGAAGCCTCGGGAGCTTCGTGGGGAAGAGTTCCTCTGGAGCGCGGATTCCTGGCCGGACTCAGGGAGATCGCGACGCGGCACGGTGTTGTCTTGATCTTTGATGAAGTTGTAACCGGATTTCGATTCAGTCCGGGTGGTGCTCAGGCTCTCTATGGTGTCACGCCAGATCTATCTTGTTTTGCCAAGATCCTGACTGGCGGGCTGCCTGGAGGTGCGGTAGCGGGACGAGCCAATATCATGAAGCTCTTTGACCACACCGATGAGCCACGGCATGACCGCTTCGAGCGAGTCATCCATCTCGGAACGTTCAACGCTTCGCCCTTGGCCGCTGCGGCAGGAATAGTGGTTCTCAAGCAGGTAGCGACGGGAGAGCCGATTCGACGAGCCAACGAAATGGCCCAAAAGCTTCGGGACAATTGGGCTGCTGTGCTGGAACGATACAAAGTGGCAGGATACGTCTATGGCGTCTGCTCCGCCTTTCACGTCTATTTTGAAACCGACCCGCAGCGGATTGGGCAGGCTTCCAGCCGTCAGAATCTGCACACAACCGACGCCAGACGACTGAAGGGTATGCCGGGAAAGCTGATCACTGAATATCAGCGCCATCTGCGTTATCACGGCGTGGATCTCATGAGTTCAACCGGCGGCGTACTCTGCTCCGCTCACACCCAGGAAGACATCGACCATGCCACAACGGCCTTCGAGCAGACCATCGCCGCCTTGCTGGAGCAGGAGCTGATCTACACGCTGTGAGGGCGTCCCACCGGTGGTGCTCGACGGACAAACGGAAGAAGTCTCGAATCCAGAGCCCTTGCGCGCCTTCCCCCTGTCATCTCTTGCCGCCCTTTGCGTTCGTTGCGGTTGAAAAAGTGACCGGGGAGGTCACAATGCGATATCTCTGGCGGACTCGATCTGCTGAGTTGCCGGCAGATTGGGCACTCGGCGCAGATTGACAAAAAGATTCACCAACGGTGTGTTGATGTAGTAGTTGGCGCGGCCGTAACGACGTTTTTCGAGATAGCCGGTGGCGGCAAGCTGGTCAAGATAACGGGTAGCAGTGAGACGAGAAACGGAAAGATCCTGCTGGAGGATGGCGATCTTGGTGTAGGGATGCCGGAAGAGGTTATTCAGCAGATCCTGGCTGTAGAGTCTGGGGAATTGTTTGCGGATGCGATGCTTGTAGTCGAGCAGCATGTCGCGGATGCCGATGACGAGGTCCGTGGTCTGTAGGGAAGTAACCGCCACCCCCTCAAGCATGAAGAGGATCCATTCTTCCCAGGCTTCGCGATCGCGCACGGCCTGCAGAAGGCCGTAGTATTTGGACTTGTGCTGAATAATGAAGCGGCTCAGATAGAGGACTGGAAGATTAAGGAGGCCGTTGGCCACCAGATAAAGGATGTTGAGAATCCGACCCGTACGCCCATTTCCGTCATAGAAGGGGTGAATACTCTCGAATTGATAGTGGACCAGCGCCATCTTAATAAGCGGATCAACAACCAGACGAGAGGGGTCGTTGATGAAGCTGTCAAGGTCGGTCATCAACTTGACGATCCGGTCATGGTGTTGGGGTGGCGTATAAACGATTTCCCCGGTGGTCAGGTTGCGCAAGGCCGTCCCAGGAAGTTTCCGAAAGCCGGCATCATTTCTTTCCAAGGTTTGGTGAATCTTAAGAATGTGGTTCACGCGGATAAGATGTGTCTTGCGGACCGACTCGAAACCCACGCGCAAGGCAGCGACGTAGCTGGCAACCTCCTTGGCGGCGGGACTGGCAGACTCGTCGATCAACTGGGCTTTGAAAAGATCGTCATGCGTGGTGACGATGTTCTCGATTTCGGAGCTGTCTTTCGCTTCCTGTAGGGCGAGAGTCTGGATGAGGATGGATTCGTTTGGAATGGTAGCAGCAATCCCCTTGAGTTCTGCTAAGTGACGATGGGCTTGGGCCAGTTTCCTAAGAACTGCCTTGGTTTCCAATTCAACTGTAGGCGGCAGAGGTTTCAGATCGAAGCCATCCATGGGTTTCTCCATGTTCAAAATGCGGGTTGCGCCATACATATTATCACTCATCTGTTCAGAAAACAGCATTTTCTATACATGTTGTCATGAATGTGTATCGAACTTATGAATACTTGAACAGATGCGCTGCCAGTAATAACAACAATTTCCTTAAGCATTTGCCAGAATTCACCTCGTGCTGGCCGGCTCAGGTCATCTCATTGCGTTCCTTGCGGTTAGGAAATAAGGCCCCCGGACTCACAATTTCCAGATGGTTACGTAACGTATTTGCCCGTAGGAAACCGGAGTGACAGGCAACTGTTGCAAAAAATGCAACAGCTCGGTTGGGGAGAAAACCTGATGAGCCAGCATGAGTGGTGAATTCGACCTGAAGCTCGTGGGTTAGGCAACCGCCCATTCCTGCGACAAGACCTCGGCCTGTTCGAGGACTGTCTGCGTCGCTTTCTCCTGCTTGTCCGGCGGATAGCCGTGCTTGCGCAGGATGCGCTTGACCAGCACGCGCAACTGGGCGCGGACGTTTTCGCGCACGGTCCAATCGATCGTCACGTTGGCACGAACGGTAGCAACCAGCTCGCGCGCAATCGTCCGCAGCGTTTCATCTCCAAGAACTTTGACGGCGCTGTCGTTCGTCTCCAGCGCATCGTAGAATGCAACCTCTTCATCGGTGAGACCGAGTGCCTCGCCCCGAGCATTGGCTTCGCGCATCTGCCGGGCCAGCCCGATCAGTTCTCCGATCACCTTGGCCGCCTCGATGGCCCGATTCTGGTATTTGCGCACGGCCTGTTCGAGCAGCTCGGCGAATGATCTAGCCTGGACCACGTTCCGTCTCGAACGCGTCCTGATCTCGCCCTTCAGCAGTTTCTGCAACAATTCGACCGCCAGATTCCGCTGCGGCATGCCGCGGACCTCAGCCAGGAACTCGTCTGAGAGAATCGAAATGTCCGGCTTCTTGAGGCCGGCGGCGGCAAAAATGTCAACCACGTCGCCGGAGACTACGGCCTTGGAGATGATCTGTCGGATAGCATGGTCCAGCTCCTCATCAGTCTTGCGCTCCCCTGCAACGCCTTTGGCGAGCACCGCGCGCACCGCTTGGAAAAACCCCACATCATCACGGATGCGCAGCGCTTCTTCGTGGGGCACCGCGAGCGCGAAGGCCTGTGAGAGCTCAGTAACCGCCCTCAGCAGACGGTTCTTCCCGTCCTCTTGAGCGAGCACGTGTTCCTGTGCTGCTGGCAGCAAGGAGAGGCGAATCTGCGGCATTCCCGTCGTCCACCGCGACCAATCGAACCCGTGGAAGAGCCCGCGGCAGACCTCGTACTTCTCGAGCATCAGCGCAACCGCTTCCGCCTGATCAATCGCCGTCTTGCCGGTTCCGCCGCTCTCGGTGTAGGTGGCGAGCGCCTCCTTCAGCTCGTGCGCGAGGCCGAGGTAATCCACCACCAGCCCGCCAGGCTTGTCCTTGAAGACCCGGTTCACACGGGCAATGGCCTGCATCAGACCATGTCCGCGCATAGGCTTATCCACGTACATGGTGTGAAGGCTAGGCGCGTCGAATCCGGTAAGCCACATGTCGCGGACGATCACGACCTGGAACGGGTCGGCCGGGTCGCGGAACCGTTGCGCAAGCGCCTCGCGACGAGGCTTGTTACGGATGTGCCCTTGCCAGTGGAGCGGATCGGAAGCCGAACCCGTCATCACCACCTTGAGTGAGCCCTTGTCATCGTCATCGTCTGTGCCACTGCGGCCGCAGCGCCGCGATCTCGCAGTAAAGGTTGATGCAGATGCGCCGGCTCATGCAGACGATCATGGCCTTGCCGTCCATGGTGGAGAGGCGGTTTTCGAAATGCTCAACCAGGTCGTGTGCTATGAGCTTGATGCGGTTCTCAGAACCCACCACAGCTTCAAGCTGCGCCCACTTGCTTTTGAGCTTCTCCTTGCGCTCGACCTCCTCGCCCTCGGTGGCCTCCTCGAACTCGGGATCAATCTTGGGACGCTCGGAATCCTTAAGCTCGAGCTTTGCCAAGCGGCTTTCGTAGTAAATCGGTACTGTCGCCCCGTCCGTCACTGCCCGCTGGATGTCGTAGACACTGATGTAGTCGCCGAAAACGGCGCGAGTGTTGGCATCGGCTTTTTCAATGGGTGTGCCCGTGAAGCCAATGAACGAGGCATTCGGCAGCGCATCGCGCATGTGCCGGGCGAAGCCATCGATGAAATCGTACTGGCTGCGGTGCGCCTCGTCGGCAATCACGACAATATTGCGCCGCTCCGAGAGCACTTCCATTCTGCCCACTCTCCCCTGCGCGGGAGAGGATGGGGTTGAGGGGGACTCAGGAAAGAACTTCTGGATCGTTGTGAAGATCACACCGCCTGCGCGACGGAGAGTTTCTCGCGCAGGTCGGCGCGGTCGGCCGCCTGCACGGGCGGCTGGCGCAATAGATCGCGGCAGCGGGCAAACGTCCCGAAGAGCTGGTCGTCGAGGTCGTTGCGATCGGTGAGCACGACGATGGTGGGGTTCTCCATCGCTGGATGAAGGATGACTCGACCCGGCATAGAAGGCCATGGTCAAGCTCTTGCCGGAGCCTTGCGTGTGCCACACCACGCCGACGCGGCGGTCCCCCGGCTCGCCGCCCGGTTTGCGGCCCGCTTCGTAACGACCTGGAGTCTCGGCAACCAGGTGTGCCCGCGCGGCCCGCAACGTCTCCTCCACGGCCACATTCGACTGCATGGAATTGGTGGTAGCCAGCCATCTTCTTGGCCAGCTTCCCGCCACCCAGATCTTCGAACACGATGAAATGCCGGACCAGGTCGAGGAAACGCCGCTTCTCGAACACCCCTTCGAGGACCACCTGTAGCTCGGCCAGATTGGGTGGAGCATCGTCGCGACCGCTAATCGTGCGCCAAGGTTTGAACCACTCCTTGCCCGCGCCAAGCGTACCGATACGCGCTTGTACCCCATCGGAGACGACCAGGGCGGCGTTGGTAGCAAAGAGTGTGGGGATCTGCGCTTGATAGGTTTCGAGCTGCTGGAAGGCCGACCAGATAGTGGCGTTCTCGTCAGCCGGGTTCTTAAGCTCGATCGCCGCCAGCGGCAGGCCGTTGACGAACAGCAACACGTCTGGGCGGCGCGTGTGGTGACCCTCGGCTACCGTGAACTGATTGACGGCGAGCCAGTCATTGTTGTCGGCTGCGTTGAAGTCAAGTAGTTGCGCCTGTGCCCCGGCGATCGAGCCATCTTTGCGGCGATACTCCACCGTGACGCCGTCCACCAGCATCCGGTGCACCGCGCGGTTGCGCTCCAAGAGCGATGCTGCATCGGTGCGTGCGATCTTTCGGTAGGCGTCTTGCAGCGCTTCGGGCGGAAGGTCAGGGTTGAGACGGACCAGTGCCTGGCGCAAGCGGCGTTCCAGCACTACATCACGGTAGTTCGGGTCGCTACGCTCGGCGGTAAGTTCGCCAGCCGCGATGACCGGGCCGTGCAACACCGCGTAGCCCAGTGTCTCCAGCCAGGCCAAGGCGGCGTCTTCGACAACGGATTCGGCAAATTGGGTCATGCTGTTCTCTCGTCAAGGCAGCTGTTGCATTTTTTGCAACAGGTGGCCCTCGCTCCAGCTTCCCGGAGACAGATAGATTGCGCAAATGCCTGGCAAATAGAAAGTTGTCGGTCTGGAATGGTTCGGCTTTACCTAACCGAGCTCATCATGGCCTTACTTTTCGGCAGCCAATTCAAAGGGCCAGAGCGGGTGTAGGAAGCCCTGGGGAGTTCGTCCCACGTGCGACCTTGAAGCAGCCGGCCCGCCTTCTTCTTGTTGAAGCCGCCCCACTGCTTGAAGAAGAAGGGAACTCGGGCGTTTGCGCATTGTGCCTTGATTTCTAAGACCCAATCTTCCTCCATCGGTCGGGCACCCGGGACCAGATTCGCCACCCACGATGACCCAGTCGATCCCGCGCAGGTCGAGCTTGTGGAGGGGCCCTAGCAAAGGCTCCAAGGAAACGAACTTGACCGCCGCCCCTGTTTCTCTAAGGTGGTCGATGCGATAGACGTAGTCCTGCCGCTCCACGCTCACACCCATCCAAACATTCTCCGGCCAGACGACGGAGGGCGACATCTCAAGCAGATAGTCGGAGCGCTTGGTCAACACCTGGAAGCTGATGCCACCAAGCGCGGCGCATGACATCGAACGTTTTCTGAATGAACCATGCGGGTACGTCCCTGTGGAACATGTCACTCATCGAGTTGACGAAGATAAGCTGAGGCTTCTTCCAGGAGGTCGGAACTTCCAAGACGTCTTCATGCAGGGTCAACTTGAATCCGTTGGTGTAGCGTGGCTGGCCCATGCCCTGAAGCCGCTTCGCCATCCGCTCCGCATAGCAGAACTTGCAGCCCGGGCTGATCTTCGTGCAGCCGGTCAGTGGGTTCCAGGTCGACTCTGTCCATTCGATGGACGACTGTGCCATTAGACGCCTCGTCGGTCACGATACTTCTTGAAGATATCACGCACGATCTCGCGCGGCCACGGGTTTTTGCGAAGCGAAGTAGAGATAGTAGATCGACCGCGTTTTGCGAGTTGCGCATCGCAATAGGCTTGGGAACATTGGCAAAGCCGGCCGACTTCGCTTGAGCCGCTTTCGAAACGCGTGAGCGATGGCTTCATTGGATGCCTTCTCTTCGGCTGGAGGTCCCCAAAGTTCTGCCTGCGAAGAAGGCTGGTATGCGACCTGTTTCCAGGAATCGTCGCCCCAGAATCTGTTCATGCGTAGCACCTGATCGGTGGAGACTCCCTTCCGGTCGCGCCGAAGAACGTTTCGATTGATATCCGCCACAGGAAAGTTGAGGAATATATCCACCGACCCCATGCTGCCGGCTTTGGCTATGACCTTCCAGTCGAGATGCAGGCCGTACGGGTCCAAGATGCAAAGTGCCCGGCGGTAGTCTTCCCATTTCGTCTGCGGCAGCACCTTATCGAGCAGAACGCTGGTTGCAGTCTCCGTGGTAGATCTGAACATCTTTTCGCTGCGTGGCCATAGTCTCCAAGGCGGCCACTTTCTGTTCGTCAAGGTCGATGAAGTGGTATTCGCGGAACGGAGGTTTCACCAGGAGCGCGTTCATCGGACTTCCCGGAACGAACTCCCCGGAGACCTTCGAGATGTGTATGCCTGCTCCCGCGAAGGCATCGATGTAAATGTGATGGAGACGCGGTGTTTTCTGGCGACTCAAGATCCTTGAGTAGGCAGTTGCATACTCTTTGATAATGTCGAGCTTGATCTCGGACCAGTAGCCGATCTGGTCGAAAGGCGTCTCCTCGGAGTTCATATCGCGGCCTCGGCGAATTTCTCCGCGTCCTCTGATCCGCAGCTCACCCGAGATGAGCTTTGGCAGTAGCGTATCCCGCAGGGCGGTGAGGGTACGGGATTCCTCACCGGCGCTTTCTGCGACGCCAGTAGATCGCGTCATACCAGTGAGTCGAAAGCCCGCAGCGACTTGCGATCGGGGGAACGACACAGCGAATTGAACGGATGCTTGACGTCGGTCGAGCGATGGCGGGTACGCCGGTCTGGCTGGTGTTGGCAAGGAGCGCGTGCTGACCGATGGCAGACCGGAAGAAAGTCGTACAGGTATCGCGGCGTTGCGACGTTAGAGTCCGCCGCAATGAGCATCTGGCTTTGGGACACTACGTATCTGTGGAGAACCGACTTCGTTGTGGGATCAGACCCACCTGGCCGAGCGTTCCCCGATGGGTGATGACGATGTCTCCGGGAAACGCGTTCGCGTTGCGGAGCTGATCCGCTTTCGCCTCAAGGACGAAACACGAAGCCATCCTCAATGAACCCGTCGGCTGAGGTTGACACCGCGTACCACTGGCACGCCGAGGTCGACGAAGTTCTCCGGTCTTGATGTCCGATCCGAATGGACCCATCGCGATTCGTCGGCAGAGATCACCTACCGAGGCAACTCGCCAGCCCTTCAGGAATCGCGCCCAGCTCCGAATCGACGAGGCGAGTCGGGGAAGAGGTCGGCAAGGGGCTTGGGCAGGCCGGGGTCGCGGCCTTCGGCCTTGGCGCGGACGGGGTCAAAGTCCACGAACCACGACTTGAAGAGCGCCCGCGCCATCGCCTCCAGCGTCTCGTTCATCCGCCGGTTCAACTCGATCTTGTCGTCCAGCGTGCCGAGGATGTGGGCGATGGCGCGTTGTTCGGCGAGCGGCGGAACGGAATCGGAAGGCTCGCGACGATCGTTCGAGGTTGAGTGTTCAGCGCTGTGCCGTCGCACTGGCCGACGACTGTTGAGCATCGTGCTGTCCAGCAGTGAGCTGAAGAATCGAAAGAAGTATGACGAGGTCGAATCTCGTGTCGCATCAGGACTCGATACGCGATCAGACAACCGAGCTGCTAGCGACCTTCGCAACGATCGCACGTGCGCCGATCGCGTCGCCGCTGTCGACAAGACGATCGTCCCCGGTCGCAGCGATCTTGAGCGCAGACGGTCATCGTGTCTGCTCAGAGACATGGCGCGAACTCGCCGTTCGAATCGCATCGTCGACCAGATCTGGACGACCGACGATGAACAGGCGTCGCCGACGTACGAATCCGTCGTGCAGGTCGCGCCATGGTCCGCCGAACGCGTCCTGCTCAGACATCGACCGTGCATCAGCGTCGATGAGCTCACGACAGTTGCAGTCTCGATCGCACTCACCCGCCATACCCAAGCTCCTTCAGGTTGGCGGCGATGGCGGCGTCGAGCTTCGCGGCCTCGGCCTGCTGCTCGCGCAGCGTTGCGGTGAGCCGCTTCATCTTCTCCTCGAACGGCTCACCGTCGTCTTCGGCTGCCTCCGCGCCGACATAGCGGCCGGGCGTGAGCACGTGGCCGTGCTTGCGGATCTCTTCGAGCGCCGTACTCTTGCAGAACCCAGGAATGTCCATGTAGGCAGGCGAGGACGCCTGCGCTCCCAGGGAACCGCGCCAGGCGTGATAGGTGCCGGCAATCTTCGCGATGTCTTCGTCGGTCAGCTCGCGGTGCACGCGGTCGACCATCGTCCCCATCTTGCGTGCGTCAATGAAGAGCGTTTCGCCACGCCGATCGCGGAAGCCCCCCGTCTCGCTCTTGGCGAGGGAGAATTGCGCGCGTGAGGAACCAGAGGCAGACCGGGATCTGTGTCGAGTAGAAGAGCTGACCCGGCAGCGCCACCATGCAGTCGACGAGGTCGGCTTCAATGATGGCCTTGCGGATCTCGCCCTCACCCGACTGGTTCGAGGACATCGAGCCGTTAGCGAGCACGAAGCCTGCGAGCCCAGTGGGCGCGAGGTGGTGGATGAAGTGTTGCACCCAGGCGTAGTTGGCGTTGGCCGCAGGCGGCACCCCGTAGACCCAGCGCTTGTCGTCCTTGAGCAACTCTCCACGCCAGTCGCTGTCGTTGAAGGGTGGATTGGCCAACACGTAGTCGGCCTTGAGGTCGGGGTGCCGATCGTTGTGGAAGGTGTCGCCGTGGGCGATCTGCGCATCGATGCCGCGGATGGCGAGGTTCATCTTGGCCAGCCGCCAGGTGGTGTAGTTGGACTCCTGGCCGTAGATGGAGATGTCGCCGAGCTTGCCGCTGTGGGCCTCGATGAACTTCTCGCTGGAGACGAACATACCGCCCGACCCGCAGCAGGGATCGTAGACGCGGCCCTTGTAGGGAGCCAGCATCTCGACCAGGACGCGCACCACGCGCGAGGGAGTGTAGAATTGCCCGCCCTTCTTGCCCTCGGCGCTGGCGAACTGCGCGAGGAAGTACTCGTAGACGCGTCCAAGGTATCTTTGGCGCGGTCGGCCGGGCTGCCGAGCGCGATGTCGCTGACGAGATTAATGAGCTGGCCGAGCCGCTGCTTGTCGAGGCCCGGGCGGGCGTAGTCTTTGGGAAGCACGCCTTTGAGCGAGGGGTTGTCGCGCTCGATGGCGCTCATCGCGTCGTCCACCAGTGTGCCAATGGTGGGCTGCGGGGCGTTGGCCTTGAGGTGCGGCCAGCGCGCCTCCTTCGGTACCCAGAAGATGCTGGAGGCGCGATATTCGTCGGGATCTTCAGGGTCTGCGCCCTGCGCCCGCTGGGCTTCCAGTTCCGCGCGCTTGGCCTCGAAGGCGTCAGAGATGTACTTAAGGAAGATCAAACCGAGCACCACATGCTTGTACTCGGCTGCATCCATGTTATTGCGCAGCGCGTCAGCGGCCGCCCACAGCTTGGCCTCGAAGCCAAGATTGGCGGCGGTGTTGTTATTGGTTGTTGTCTTCATCGCGTGTTTTCAGGATGCCATTGTTCCACATGGTCAGGCAGAGGCCAATATCTTCTTCGTTCCAATCCCCAATTGAAGTCAGTGCCATCGAATGCTGCCAAGACCTGCGACAGCGTCAAGCCGACTGACGCTGAGCCCAGGACTTTCAAGACTCCGGCATCCTTGAGTTTTACCAACATGTTCATGATCATTGGCTTGCTTGGCATACCAGGCTTCCCGTCCAACTGGGTACCCTGGAACATCGGATTCTCGAAAAAACGGTTGAGAGCGGAATCGCAAACTGAGAACGGGTCAATTCAATGAGCTTTTGCTTCAGTTCTCCGTAAGGCCAGATAATGGCCTGAGCCTTTTCAGCGTTGGCTGGAGCTTGTCGGCCTGAACAATTCTGCCCTCGATGCGTAATTCCACCCAGTAGGCGGATGCTTCGAGTTCTCGAGAGAGTCGCCGCATTTCGCGATGAACTCCGGTTTGCTCCGTCCGCGATGCGCCTCACGGTAGTTTGCCCCCGCCGATGTTCCAGAACGTGTGCGAACTAAGGTAATCTTAGTGGAACTTAGCCTCGCGAGTGCCACAAACCCAAACGAGGAGCAAATATGACAGTCCCACCAACCGAGACGTCGACTGATACAGAGGCGCAAATCGTCTTGAGCCTGCTCGATGGTTTCCGCGCGTCAAAAGCCATGTTTGTGGCCGTCTCTTTGGGTATCTTTGATCAGCTCCATCGACAGACTGCCACAGCCGCTGAACTTGCTGAGGCTCTTGGCTGCGAAACTCATGCTCTGGAGAGGATTCTAGGAAGCTGCGTCGCCCTGCGGTTGTTGACTGTTGACAATGGGCGATACCGAAATAGCGAAGCGGCCAGGCGCTTTCTGCGCGTGGAAAGCTCCGAGACCTTGAGCGGCTACATCCTCTACTCCGATCGGGTGCTTTGGCGGCTCTGGGCGCGCCTGGAGGATGCCGTTCGTCAGGGAACTCACCGGTGGCAGCAGGAATTCGGCAGCCGCGAAGGGATCTTCGAGCACTTCTTCGCGAGCGACCAGGACAAAGAGACCTTTCTGGCGGGCATGCACGGCATGGGATTGTTGAGTTCGCCTGCGGCCGTAGCGGCGTTCGACTTGAGCGGCTTTACCCGCATGGTCGATGTCGGCGGTGCGACCGGGCACCTCGTGATCGAAGCCTGCCGCCGCTATCCGCAGCTTCAGGGAATCATTTTCGATTTGCCGGCGGTCGATACCGGTGTCAATGGTGTACGTTAGCAAGGCTGGCATGGAGCGGCGGATTCATACCGTGGCAGGAGATTTCTTCACGGACCCGCTTCCTGGGGCAGATCTGTATGCGCTGGGGCGCATTTTGCATGATTGGTCGGAAGAGAAAGTCCGGTTTCTGCTCCGAAAGGTTTGTGAACATCTGCCGACTGGAGGCGGGCTGCTGATCTGCGAGAAACTCCTGAACGAGGACCGAAGCGGTCCGAGCAGCGCCTATCTGCAGTCGCTGAACATGTTGGTCTGCACAGAAGGCCGAGAACGAACTCCTGCGGAGTATGAAGCCTTGACGAAGGAAGCTGGCTTCAAAGAGTTTCTGTATCGTCGGACAGGCCAGCCTGTAGATGTGATGCTGGCGAGGAAATAGCGCGGGGGTCATCGAAGCCTTCGTCGCCCCGGAGTCAACGCGTAGCACGGGCTGCTTGGGTTTGACTTGGCTGCTGGTGTGTTTAGAGTCGGGCCGTGTCGAAGTATCTCAAAAGGAGAGGCTGAACGTATGAAGCAAAGATTACCATGTTGCATGCTATTACTCTACGGGGTATGGATGTGCGGCGAGCTTTTCGCGCAGAAGCGGCCATTCACCTTTGAAGAGATGATGAAGGTCCGGCGAGTTTCCGATCCTCAGCTCTCTCCGGATGGCAAGTGGGTGGCGTATACCGTCACCGTTTACGACGTCGAGAAGAACAACAAAAACAGCGACCTCTGGCTTGTGCCGGCCAGGGGCGGAGATGCCCGCCAAATGACTCGGAGTCCGAAATCCGACGAACGACCCCGCTGGTCTCCGGATAGCAAACGGCTCGCGTTCCTATCCACCAGGTCGGGCCCTTCGCAAATCTGGATTCTCTCGATTGAAGCCGGCGAGCCGACTCCTGTCGACACGCACGGCATCGAAGCTTCCGGAGTTCTCTGGTCGCCCGATGGCAGCCATCTCGCGTTTGTTTCAGACGTCTATCCTGAGTGTTCTCGATGCAGCCTGCAACGAGAAGAAGGAAAAGGATCGGGAGGCTAATCCAGTCAAGGCCAAGGTTCTCGACAAGCTGTTGTTTCGCCATTGGAACGCCTGGAAAGAAGGAAAACGGAGCCACTTGTTCGTTGTTCCGGCGGGGGGCGGGTCTGCGAAAGACTTGACCCCGGGAGACGCCGATGCGCCGCCGTTTTCGCTGGGCGGCCCCGACGACTATGCGTTCTCACCCGACGGCAAAGAACTCTGTTTTGTCCGCAACATGGACAAGGAAGAGGCCCTCAGCACAAATAGCGACCTCTGGGTGGTACCCGTAGGGGGTGGTTCCGAGCCGAGGAAGATTACCAGCAACCCCGCCGCCGATGCCTCTCCACTCTATTCTCCGGACGGAAAGTTCATTGCCTATCGCGCTCAGTCGCGGCCAGGGTTCGAATCGGACCGGTGGCAGCTGATGCTGCTGGATCGGGCAAGCAGTCAGGCCAAGGGTCTGACACCGAGCTTTGATCGCTCCGTGGACAGCTTCGCCTGGACCCACGATTCGCAGAGCCTGTACGTGATTGCCGGAGACCAGGCGAGACAGCCCATCTTCAGAGTCGATGTGGGGGGTGGACCTCTTCAGAAGGTCGTTGATTCCCACACCAATGACGAGTTGCAGGTCAGCGCGGACGGCCAGCGGATCGTTTTTTCGCGGCAGAGCCTGTCCGCGCCGGCCGAGATTTACTTGGCCCAACCCAATGGAGCCGATCTGAAGCCGTTGACGACGACAAACCAGGAACTGGTCTCACAACTGGATCTGCCGGCAGCGGAGTCATTGTGGTTCTCCGGGGCTGGGGGAACGAAGGCACAAACCTGGATCCTCAAACCCCCTCACTTTAACCCAGCAAAGAAGTATCCTTTGCTTTTAGCCATTCATGGCGGCCCACAGGGAGTCTGGGGTGATGCCATGAGCTATCGTTGGAACGGCCAGGTGTTCGCTTCGCAGGGCTATGTGGTGATGATGCCGAATCCTCGAGGTAGCACGACTTTTGGTCAAAAATTTGTTGATGAAATCCGTGACGACTGGGGTGGAAAGGTCTATGAAGATCTGATGAAGGCGGTGGATCATGCACTTACATTGGGGTACATCGATCCCAATCGCCTGGCCGCGGCCGGAGGTTCCTTCGGCGGCTACATGGCCAACTGGATGGCCGGCCATACCGACCGATTCAAGTGTCTGATCTCCCATGCCGGCGTGTTCAACCTGACCAGTATGTATGGCGTCACCGAAGAACTCTGGTTCCCGGAGTGGGAGTTCGCGGGAACGCCCTGGACGAACCGGGCGACGTACGAAAAATGGTCGCCGCACCAGTTTGCCAAGAACTTCAAAACAGCGATGCTGGTCATTCATGGAGAACTGGACTTTCGAGTTCCCATCGGCGAAGGATTCCAACTGTTCTCGTACCTGCAGCGCCTGAAGGTTCCATCCAAGATGCTCTACTTCCCCGATGAAGGACACTGGATCCTAAAGCCGAAAAACAGCCAGCTATGGTACCAGACGTTCTTCGATTGGCTGGGCACGCACCTCCGGTAGGGGAAGGAAGGAATGGTGGAATGGTGAAGAGTGGAAGGACGGGGCTATATCAATCGGATCTTTCCACGATTCCAGCCTTCCATTCTTCCGTCTGTTTCCATTTTTCCAAAGCACAACGGGCAGACGGAAGGGCCCCTCCATTTCAAGCGCCCCTTGATCAGTCTCCCTTTCCCGAATCATCGCGACAGCACTTTGTTTAGTCTTGCCTTCCCCCGCGCCCTTCGCGGGTCATGCTTTCTCGAGGTTGATCTTCAGGCTCTTCAGCTTACGATACAGGTGGCTCCTTTCGATTCCGAGGGCGTCGGCAGTTCGGGAGATGTTTCCCCCGTTCTCTTCCAGCTTCTTCAGAATGTAATCCCGGTCAAACGCCTGGCGGGCTTCGGAAAGACTCCGGGCCTCAGCCGGGTCCTCAACCGGCAGGTTGTCCTTGAGAACCACCCAGGGCAGATGACGGACCTCGACTCGCGTGGCCTGGGTCATGATCACCAGGCGTTCAACCAGGTTCTTCAGTTCCCGGACATTACCTGGCCAACTGTATTGCTTGAGCAACTCCATCGCTTCTGAGGAGACTTCTTTGGGGTTCCGACCGTACCGGCTGGAGAACTCCTGAATGAAGTACTCCGTCAGCACCAGAACATCTTCCACCCGTTCGCGCAGTGGCGGTACATGGAACGGGATGACGTTCAGTCGGTAGAACAGGTCCTGCCGGAAATTCCCCTTCTCCATTTCTTCATCCAGATCTTTATTTGTGGCTGCAATAACTCGCACATCGACGGAAACCGGCGACGACGATCCGACCGGCTCAAAGCGCTGCTCTTCCAAGGCCCGCAGAACCTTAGCCTGGGTCTTCAGACTCATGTCGCCGACTTCATCCAGGAACAAGGTCCCTCCGTCAGCCTTCTCCAGTTTGCCGATCTTTCTCTGGGTTGCTCCCGTAAATGCTCCCTTGACGTGACCGAACAGTTCACTCTCGATGAGCTCGTCCGGAATGGCGGCGCAGTTGACCTCGACGAAAGGTGCAGAACTACGCAGGCTTTGGTAGTGCAGCGCATGGGCCACGAGCTCCTTTCCGCTGCCGCTTTCGCCGAAAATCAAAACCCGGCCGTTGGTCGGAGCTGCAATCGCCAACTGCTGCCGCAGCGCTTTCATGGGGACGCTGTTGCCAATGATTCTGTAGCGGGCACCCAGCTCTCGTTTCAGCGTAAGATTCTCATCCTGGAGATGTTTGTTCTCGAGAGCATTCTTGACGACGAGAAGAGTCTTTTCAATCGAGAGCGGTTTTTCGATGAAATCGAAGGCGCCCAGCCGCGTGGCCTTGACAGCAGTTTCGATCGTGCCATGGCCGGAAATCATTACCACAGCCGACTGCACTCCCATCTTCCTCAGAGCCTCCAAGGTCTCCAGTCCATCGATGCCGGGCAACCAGATGTCCAGAAGAACGAGTTCGAAGGATTGGCGCTCCAGCAGGGCTAGCCCTTCCTCACCGCTGCCTACCGTCTCGACTTTGAACCCTTCCTCTGTCAAGACGGCACCCAGGGACTGCTGAATTCCCGCTTCGTCATCGACCAAAAGAATGGAATTTCGTGGCAAGGGCACTCCCGAATTGAATCGACTCTCTCGCCTCGCTCACTAATGGTGCAAGGTGGCAATCCTTCTAGAGGCTGGGCTGCCTGCCATTTTGGGCAACTAGTGATTACATCAAAATTGCCAGCTTCACCGGCGATTTTGTCGTAGTCAGCGAGGAGAAAGAGGATGAAAAACTTGAGAAATCTTGAGCTCCTTTCATCTCGTTGCGAAACGAGGAGCCCCAACATCTTTGATTTTGTCATAGCTTTAGGGAGGGAGGCGAACAAGGGTGTCATCGATCGAGACTTGAAACGAGTCGTGAAATTCTTCGCTACCAGCGAGGTTATCGAGCAGGAATCTCAATGACAAAGCTGGCACCCCTGGGGGAATTATCTTCCACGTGGATGTAGCCCTTGTGATCGGCGATGATGCGGCTGACGATGGTCAATCCGAGACCGGTGCCGCGCTTCCGGGTAGAGAAATAGGGCAGGAACAGTTTCTCTTTGTCGGCGGGTGAAATGCCATGTCCCGTATCCTTTACGACGACCTCGACCGTTTCCCGATGCCGATAGAAGTGGCTCTCGACGGAGAGTTCCTTTCTGGTTGAGTCGTCCATGGCTTCCAAGGCGTTATCAAACAAGTTCACGAAAACTCGCTTGAACTGTTCTGGATCCAACTTGATTTCCGGAAGCGGCGCCAGCTGCGTTCTTAGTCGGATGCCCTCCAGCCGTCCATCGTAGGCTGAAAGAGTGTTCTCGATCAGTGCATTCAGGTTCGTCGGCACCATGCTGGCAGAGGGCAAGCGCGCGAACCGCGAGAATTCATCGACCATGCCTTTCAGTGTTGCTACCTCCTGGCTGATGGTCTGAACACATTCGCGCAAAACGCCCTCAAACCCGTTGGCAGCCTGTCCCGAAAGCGACCCGGCACTCACAGACTTGGAATAGTTTTTCAGCAGTCTATCAGCCGACAACTGGATGGGCGTTAACGGGTTCTTGATTTCATGGGCCATCCGGCGGGCTACTTCTCGCCAGGCATTGGCCTTCTGGGCTTTCAGCACTTCAGTCAAATCTTCGAGAACCATCACGTAACCCTCGGACGACTCCGTGGCGCTGTCCAGCGAACTCAGAGTGACCGCACAGTAGAGATTCCGCCCATTCACGTGAAGTTGAAGGTCTCGAGTGGCAATGCCAGCGTGGCCAGCCTTCTCAATCAATGCTCGGATCTCAGCCAAGTCCTCAGCATGGAAGACCTGCTTGATTGAGCGGTTTGCCATGGACAAATCGCATTGCAGCATGGTTTGCGCCGCCTGATTGATCTTGCTGACTTGCTGGTCGGACGTGATCGAAATGACTCCGGTTGGAATGTTCTCCAGGACGGCCTCTGTATAACGCCGCCTTTCCTCCAGCGCCTGGTTTGAAGCTTGAAGATCGCGATTGGTCTGTTCCAGCTTTTGGGAACTTTCGTAGAGCTGGGTCGTCATCTGGTTGAAGGAGTTTACCAGGATGCCCAGCTCATCTTCAGCAGGGCAATGAACTTGAAACAGCAGATTTCCTTTGGAGACCTCGTTCGATGCCTCGGCCAACGCTCGGATAGGGACAGCGATCTTCTTCGACAGATAGAGCCCGATCCAGACGGCCGCAAACAGGATCAGCATGGTGATCAGTCCCAGCCAGAGCATCAAATTGTTGCGGACCGCTTTGCGATCGCGCGATCGATCCAGGTAGTCCTCGCGCGAATGGGAGATTTCAGCAGCGAATCTGAGAATGTCCCCTTGAACCCTGTAACCGATGATCAGGCTGGCCGGCGACTCAAAATCTCCCGTCTGAATAATGCCCCCCGCGAGAATGATCTCCTGCCCATCGATGTCGGGCGCACGCAGTGTCGCTTCTGTCTTGCCTGCGTGGTTGACAAGCCGATCGAGAACCTCGTTGGCTGATTGGCCTGATTTGGGGTCCCGGTTGACGAGCTTGAAGCTGTCAACAATCTTCCTGAACTCAGGATGGCCGGGGAGGTAAACCTGACCGTTCCGATAGGCGCAGATAGGCGCTCTCCACTTGTCGAACAGCACGAGCAAGGGGATGTCATATTCATTGGCGAGGCCTCTGATTTCATCAAAATCCATCTCGCCGGGTGAGGTTACGAGGGTCTTGATGACCGGGTGTGCCGCCAAGAACTTTGCGCTGCGTGAAGCATTAAGGCTGGCGTCGTGGCTGATCTGCTGGACGATCCGGTCCACGTTGTTCACCACCTGATCGATCGGCGTCCCGAACCACTTGTCCAGATTGCGGTGCAGCAATGAGTAGGCAAACAGCGCCATGAAGAGAACCGGAATGATAGACAGGCCAATGAAAGCAATCACCAGCTTCGTCCGGAACTTGGACCCAA
This sequence comes from uncultured Acidimicrobiia bacterium, assembly GCA_963752385.1. GTDB lineage: Bacteria > Acidobacteriota > Terriglobia > Versatilivoradales > Versatilivoraceae > CAVVYL01. The sequence goes on from CAVVYL010000051.1 coordinate 193,706, forward strand.
GCTGGTGGCTGCGTCTTTCAAAATACAGTTTCAACAGGCTGCGCAGCAAAATCAGCGTGCAGATGACCAGCAGGATGACGTTCAGCGATGTCAACGCCCATAGAAGCAGAGTGGTATGGGGGTCGGGAGCACTGAAGTAGGGGCTGAGATTGAGAGCTTGCTGCAAGACGGCACAGACAAAAAGGATCGTCACGATCGCCGAAAGAAAGACGATGACCACCTTTTGCCGCCTGGGGCCAGTTGTTTTCATGAATTACCGGCTGGAAGACAAAGCGGACGCCTCCGGCAGACCAGAACGTCCGATGTCTGATCTGCAAAGCCCAAGATGCTCATATTTTACAGAAACCAAAGCTGGAATTCATTGACTAATGTTGGGCTACGGCAAATTGCTGGATAACCGCGCCACCCAGAGTTTCTGCCCAACGTCCTCGAAGGTGGGAGACGCTCTCCAAACGGATTTGCGGTCTAAAGTGCCCTTTGTTTCGGACTTGCCCAGGTTTGGATGTGCCTAACAATTTCTGTCACTTTCGATCAGATTTCAATAATGGAGCTTTTTCCTTCTGCCGAGAATTTCTCAAGGGAGATTTGAAACATGTCGTCCAAAATTGGTGACCTGCTCGTCAAAGAGAATCTCATCACACAGCAACAACTGAAGGACGCTTTAGAGCACCAGCGAGTTAACGGTGGCCGGGTAGGGAACTGCCTCATCAAGCTGGGATTCGTCACGGACGACGAAATTACCGCCATTCTTTCCCGACAGTACGGTGTCCCTTCCATTAACCTGTCATTTTTTGACGTTGACTCTTCGGTGGTCAAACTGATCCCAGTCGAGACCGCTCAGAAGTACCAGATCCTTCCGCTAAGCCGAGTGGGTTCCACACTCACTATCGCAATGATTGATCCGACTAATGTCTTCGCCATGGACGACCTCAAGTTCATGACCGGCTTCAATATCGAGCCAGTCGTGGCGTCGGAGACGGCCATTAGGGAAGCCATCGACAAGTACTACGGTACCACGCACGCCATCGAGTTGAAGCGCGTGATGGAAGATATCGCCGTTGTCGACGGCAAGCTGATGGACGCCGGTGACGACACCTCGCTCGAACTGGCAGCGGAAGAAGAAGCAATTGACCTGGAAGGACTTGAGCAGGCGGCGGAGGAAGCGCCCATCATCAAGTTGGTCAACCTGATTCTTTCCAACTCGCTCAAGCGTGGCGCCAGCGACATTCACATCGAGCCGTACGAGAAAGAATTCCGCGTTCGTTTCCGTATCGACGGCATCCTGGTCAACATCATGAATCCGCCCCTCAAACTGAAAGATGCCATTACTTCGCGCATCAAGATCATGGCGAAGCTGGACATTTCCGAGAAGCGGCTTCCGCAGGACGGGCGCATCAAGATCAAGATGAAGAACGAAGGCAAGATAAAGGATCTGGATTTCCGAGTCTCCGTCTTGCCGACGTTATACGGTGAGAAGGTCGTCTTGCGCCTGTTGGACAAAGACAATCTCATGCTCGACATGACCCGACTGGGTTTTGAACCGGAGTCACTCAAGAAGTTTGAGCATGCCATTTCGAAGCCGTACGGGATGGTGTTGGTGACCGGGCCAACGGGAAGCGGCAAGACCAACACGCTCTATTCTTCAATTGCTCAACTGAACAAAATCGACACCAACATCATGACCGCAGAAGATCCGGTCGAGTTTAACCTGCCTGGAATCAATCAGGTTCAGATGAAGGAGCAAATTGGATTGAATTTCGCCGCCGCACTGCGCTCCTTCCTGCGTCAGGATCCCAACATCATTCTGGTCGGCGAGATCCGAGACTTTGAGACCGCCGAGATTGCCATCAAGGCTGCTCTCACTGGGCACCTGGTGCTGAGCACCCTACACACTAACGATGCACCCTCGACCATCAGTCGTCTGATGAACATGGGGATCGAGCCATTTTTGGTGGCAACTTCGGTACACCTGATTTGCGCTCAGCGACTGATCCGGCGAATCTGCAAGGATTGCAAGGAAGAATCCCCGACGCCGGCGCAGGCCCTGGTAGATGCGGGCTTCTCCCCGGCCGAAGCCAAGAAGATCCCGACCTACCGCGGCAAGGGCTGTTCCACCTGTAATAGCACCGGATACAAGGGCCGCGTCGGTTTATATGAAGTGATGGAGATCAACGATGACCTGCGGGAGCTGATTCTGATTGGCGCCTCGGCTCTCGAATTGAAAAAGAAAGCAATTGAGCACGGCATGATCACGCTGCGCGCTAGCGGCTTACAGAAGCTGCGCGCCAGCGTCACCACTCTGGAAGAAGTCCTGCGGGAAACGGTGAAGTAGAGGAAGTAGAGAGTGAAGTAGAGCATTCAGCGAGCAGCGCCAGAAAAATTGAGCTGACAACTGACTGCTGAGCGCTTTCCAGGAGGAACGAAAGACGGATGTCTGCATTGTCACTGAGTGACCTTTTGAAGAAACTGACCGAAATGGGAGGGTCCGACTTGCATCTCACGACGAACTCGCCGCCACAGGTCCGCATTGATGGCCACCTTCGGCCTTTGACGGAGCACCCACCCCTGACAGCGCCCGAGACGAAGCAGCTGGCTTACAGCGTCTTGACGGACACGCAAAAGCATCGTTTCGAGGAGCAGCTCGAGATTGACTTCTCTTTTGGCATCAAAGGATTGTCCCGCTTCCGAGGAAATATCTTTAACCAGCGCGGCGCCGTCGGCGCCGTCTTCCGCACCATTCCTTACGAAGTGAAGTCGTTTGACACGTTGAATCTGCCGCCCGTGCTGAGAACACTGTGCGAGAAGCCCCGCGGCCTGATCCTGGTCACAGGACCTACTGGCAGCGGAAAGTCTACGACGCTGGCCGCGATGTTGGACAAGATCAATAGCGACCGGCATGACCACATTATCACTATTGAAGACCCGATTGAGTACCTACATGGACACAAGAACTGCCTTGTGAATCAGCGCGAGGTGCATGCCGATACGCATGGATTCGCCAATGCGCTGCGGGCAGCTCTCCGTCAAGATCCGGACATTGTACTCATCGGTGAAATGCGCGACTTGGAGACGATCGAATCGGCGTTGCGTATTGCCGAGACCGGCCACTTGACCTTCGGCACGCTCCACACGAACTCGGCATCTTCCACCATCAACCGAATCATTGACGTGTTTCCGGCGCATCAGCAGTCTCAGATTCGAGCTCAACTCTCTCTGGTTTTGGAAGGTATTTTGTGTCAGGCGCTGTTGTCGAAGGCCTCAGGCTCGGGACGCGCGATGGCCATGGAAATCCTCATTCCAAATGCCGCGATTCGGAACCTGATTCGCGAAGACAAGATCCATCAGATTTACTCGGCGATGCAGACAGGGCAGGAAAAATTCGGGATGCAGACCTTTAATCAATCGCTGGCTTTGTTGTATTTCAACAAGCAGATTACTTTGCAGACAGCCCTGTCGCGGTCCAGCAATGCAGATGAGCTACAGGACATGATCAACCGAGGACCTGGAACTCAGAACCGTCCCACCCCGACTCCCCTTGCCGGGCGGCGGTAGAAATGTTGAAAGCCTAAGCCCGGAGATTCAGGGAACAAACCACAAGCACTGGTTTGGGTCGGGGGCAGAGTTTTAGACCCCGGGCTCGAGGACTTTGAACCTTGGACTTGAAAGAGGAGGACAATCATTCATGCCCGTTTACGCTTATCGAGGGAGGTCCCGGACGGGAGTTGAAGTCCGGGGAGAGAAGGAAGCCGAGAGCAAGCAAGCGGCGCTGGCAGCGTTGCGACGCGAGCAGATCAGCCCGCTGTTGGTCAAGGAAAAGGGCAAAGAGCTCTCACTGCCTAAGCTGGGCGGCAAGGTCAAGTCGAAGGAATTGGCCATTTTCACCAGGCAGTTTTCTGTCATGATCGACGCCGGACTGCCACTGGTCCAGTGTCTGGAAGCCCTCAGCCAGCAACAAGAGAATAAGGTCTTCCAGCGTGTGCTGCAAGCGGTGCGGACGGAGGTGGAAAGCGGTTCCACTCTGGCCTACGCTATGGGACAACATCCCCGGGTGTTTGACAGCCTCTACACCAACATGATCGCGGCGGGCGAAGCGGGTGGCATTCTGGACACCATTCTCCAACGCCTCTCTTCCTACATTGAGAAGGCAGTTAAGCTGAAGAGGGCTGTGCAGTCGGCCATGGTGTACCCAGTGGCGGTGCTCTCGATTGCCGTTGGTGTCATTATCCTCATTCTCTGGAAAGTCGTCCCCATTTTCGTCAATTTGTTCGCCAGTCTAGACGCAGGGCTGCCGCTGCCAACTCGCATGGTGATTGGCGCAAGCAACTTCGTAGGCCGCTATATCATCTTCATGATCCCGGCCACGGTTGGCGCTGGGCTACGCCTTCAAGAAGTACTACAAAACGAAAAACGGACGCAAGACGGTTGACCGATTGCTCCTGAAGATCCCGGTTCTCGGCAATGTTCTGCGAAAGATTGCCGTGGCCCGGTTTTCTCGAACTCTGTCGACGCTGATTACCAGCGGAGTTCCGATTCTTGAGGGTTTGGCGATCACAGCCAAGACGGCTGGAAACGCCATCATTGAAGAAGCGCTGATGGAGACGAGGACCTCAATCGAACAGGGCAAGACCATCGTTGAGCCGCTGCGAGAGTCGGCTGTTTTCCCGATCATGGTCACGCAGATGGTCGGCGTCGGTGAACAGACCGGCGCTCTCGACACGATGCTAACCAAGGTTGCCGAGTTTTTTGAGGATGAAGTCGACGCGGCCGTGGCCGATTTGCTGACGGCGATCGAGCCGATCATGATTCTGGTCCTGGGAGTCATTGTGGGTGGCATCGTGATTTCGATGTATCTGCCTCTCTTCTCCCTGATCGCGAAGCTGTCGAGTTAGGCAACAGTACCCCCGAAGATACGAGCCTGATGGTAAGCGAAACGGAGAAACGGCGCACAGAGCTAGCCAAGAAAGCAGTACGTCAAAGTTTGCCGTCCCCGTTTCGAGAGCCCGACGAGTTGATTCGGAAACGTCCCGTGTCAGATTGCCTCTCCTACTATTTCAATAGGGCAGTTATGCCAGAAAACATTCGAGACTGGCTCTCCTGGCTTATCAAGCTGCGTGTTGTCGTGGCGACCACACTGCTGGGTGTGATCCTGGGTATCGAATCGGCCTCGGTCAAAAGCGACGCCGCGGGTGACCTGTTCCGGACAATCATCTTCATTTATCTCATTACGCTCGTCCACTACGGCTTGCTGCGCGCAAACCGGAACTACGTCGCGCAGGCCTATTTTCAGATTTGCGGCGACCTCTTCATCATCTCTGCCATTGTCTATTTCACCGGAGGCATCGACAGTTATTTCCCGTTCCTCTATTTGCTGTCGATCATCATGGCGAGCATTCTGCTTTACCGGAAGGGAGCAATTATTGCGGCCAGCTTGAGTTCCCTGTTGCTGACAGCCCAGTACGTTCTCACACAGCAGGAAATTCTACCTTCGACCGTTTTCTCCAGCGCCGACTCGCGGACAGTGAAGTATCTGATCGGCACCAATATCTTTGCCTTTTATGCCGTTGCCTACCTGAGCAGCTACCTCTCCGAAAGTCTTCGCAAGACCGGTTCGGAACTCGAAGACAAGCGCGGCAAACTAGCTACCCTCCAGGCTTTCAATGAAAACATCATTAACAGCATGCGAGGCGGCCTGTTTACGACCAACCTGGACGGCTTCATCACCCTGTTCAATCGTTCGGCCAGTGAAATTACTGGATACGCCGCTGAAAGAATTCTCGGCTCTCATGTCACGAAGATTTTCGGCGATGCCAACTGGGGAGGCGCTGGAATCCCCGAAGACCAGCTACCGTTTCGTTTTGAAAAAACAATCAAGAACGTGCGTGAGGACGATATCTACCTGGGCTTTACGGTTTCCCGGTTCCTGCTCGAGGATCAGCGCCAAATCGGCTATGTCTATACCTTCCAAGATTTGACGGAAATCAAAGAGCTGGAGAAACAAATCTTGCAGAAAGACCGCATGGCAGCGATGGGTAGCATGGCGGCCAGCATTGCGCATGAGATCCGCAATCCGCTCACGGCCATCTCTGGATCGTTTCATGTCTTGAAAGCCGAGCTACCACTGGATTCGGAGCAACAGCAACTGGCCGAGAATATTTCCGTCGAGATCAAGCGGCTCTATCGCATCATCACAGATTTCCTGGCCTATGCGAAACCCATCAACTATTCGCCCCGCCTAGTCAATTTGAAAGAGCTGACCCAGGACACTGTTAATCTGATCAAGAACAGCCCGGAGATCTCAGTGCGGCACCAGATCGACTGCAGGTTTGACTCCGTCAGCTCACTCTATTGCCAGGCTGATCCGGATCTGCTGAAGCAGGTCTACTGGAATGTTTGCGGCAATGCTGTAAGAGCCATGCCCGAAGGCGGCAAGCTCTCAATCCAGTTGGAAGATGCGACGCCCGGCGCTGTAAGAATCAGCTTCCAGGACACCGGGATGGGCTTGACTCCCGAGCAACAGGAAAGGATTTTCGAACCCTTCCAATCGTCCTTCAACAATGGAGTGGGATTGGGACTATCGATCGTCTCGCAAATCGTAGCTGTTCACCACGGCTCGATCAAGATCACGTCCTCGAAGGGGGAAGGGACGACGTTTCAGATCACGTTGCCCCGGCAAGCGGCTTCGAATTGAGGTTCAACCATGTCCAGACTACTCATTGTTGAGGACGAACGATCGTTGCGCGAAGTACTTCAGATGGTCTTCAAAAAGGAAGGCCACATCGTCGCGGCAGCCAGCGGCTATGAGGAAGCGCTGCAACAGCTGAAGGCGAGCGTCTTCGATCTCGTCATCTCTGACATCAAGATGACGGATGGCAGTGGCATTGACCTGTTGCGGGAAGTGAAATCTGCCAATGCCGAAACCTTGGTCGTGATGATGACCGCCTACGCTACCCAAGAGAACACTCTTCAGGCGCTCAACCTGGGTGCCAACAATTACATTTTGAAGGACAACGAAAACTTTGTCGACGAGATCAAGATCGCCGTGGCCAAGTCGCTGGAGTTTTATCGGCTTCGCCAGGAAAACCGGCTCATGCGCCGCCAGTTCAACCACGAAAACGGCATGAACAACATCATTGGCAGCAGTCCCAAGATGAAGGAGTTATTCCATGCCATTGAGACAATCGGTTCGACCCAGAGCACGATTCTTATCACCGGCGAGAGTGGCACCGGCAAAGAACTGGTGGCCAAGGCCATTCATGTCAACAGCAGCCGGGTCGACCTGCCATTCGTCTCCATCAACTGTGGCGCGTTCCCCGAAACCCTGCTGGAAAGCGAGCTCTTCGGTTATATGAAAGGGGCCTTCACGGGAGCCACCATCAACAAGAAGGGTTTGTTCGAGGTCTCCGACAAGGGAACGATCTTCCTGGATGAAATTGGAGAGATGAGCCTTTCGATGCAGGTGAAGCTCTTGCGGGTGCTGCAGGAGAGAAAGTTCCGCCGCGTGGGCGGCACGGAAGAAATTCCGGTGGACACGCGCGTCATTGCAGCGACAAACAGGAATCTGTCGAAGCTGGTCTCCGAGAACAAGTTTCGCGAAGATCTATACTACCGCGTCAGCGTCATTCCGCTGGAAATCGCGCCGTTGCGTGAGCGCAAGGAAGACATTCCGCTGCTGGCCGAGCATTTCCTCAAAAAATTCAATGTCCAGATGCAGCGCTCTATCCCGCGCATCAGCCACGAAGCCATGCGCTGCCTGGAGCAGTATGACTGGCCGGGCAACGTCCGCGAACTGGAGAACACCATTGAAAGGGCTGTAGCCTTCGAAACGACCGAAGAAATCCGCGTCGACCGGTTACCGCCCAAGATTAGTCGCCGCAACCCTTCTGAAAGCAACGGCTCGCATAAGATCCCCGAAACCGGCATCGACTTGGAACGACACCTCGCCGAGATCGAGAAGTCGTACATCATCGAAGCCCTGCAAAAAACGGGTGGCGTCCAGACCAAAGCCGCGGAACTGCTGAACATGTCTTTCCGCTCCTTCCGCTATTTCGTCAAAAAATACGACATCCGCTAAAGCAGTTCCACGAACAACAGGGCAGTAGGATGCACCGCCTCTCAAGCGCACGACTGCACCTGCCGCCCCGGTCAGCCTCCATCCAGCGGACTCCGAATACTCTTGCTGCCCTTGTTCATGACGTCCGTGTAGATGATGGTTATACTCACGTCCTAACGGCGGGAGATCGATCCTAAGCCTTGTGTCTACGCGTCGCCTCCCAAGTAGTCTTCAGGTATCATTCGCGACGCATTGTGTCCGTCCCGTTGAGGCAGGCATCCCAGAAGACAAGCACCAATAGGCGATCTGCTTGTAGGCGACGGAACCAGCCCATCGTTGTGGGCCTCAACTCGCTGCGGCAGTTCCTCGTCGTTGATTTGATCTAGCGGCTTGTGGTACCGCTGGGCGTGGTGGTAGGCCGGTCGGCAGTTGCGTACGGAAAGGAGGAGAGACATGAGCGACTGGATACACGCCCTCCCGCTAGGGTGGATGGCGGCCGTGGTCTTCGGCGGCACGTATTTGGGGGCGGCCGCAATCTATTGGCTTGTCATGTCCCTTGCCGTGGGGGAGCTGGCGCAAGGGTTCAAAGGTGCCTCGCCAGGAGAGCGGTGATGGACGTCACCGGCGGAGAACGACTCATCCAGCTGACGACAAAACGCTGCCTGTTGCGTCCGATCACGGCTGGCGACGCCGAGCGGCTGCATGAACTGTGGTCGAGTTCTGGCGTGCGGCGGTTTCTCTGGGACGGCGAAGTCATCCCGATGGCGCGAACACTTGCCGCGATCGAGCAAAGCCAGCGAATGTTTGGAGAGCAGGGCTTTGGCTTGTGGGGCATGTGGCCGACAGACTCGCCGAACTTGAGCGGCTTTGGCGGGCTGTGGCCCTTTCGTGATCCGCCTGAGCTGGAATTGCTGTACGGCGTCGCCGAGCACCTTTGGGGGAGGGGCTATGCGACCGAAGTGGCGCAGGCGCTGATTGAGTACTGCTTCGGCTCGCTCGATATGCCGCTCGTCCGGGCGAGCACGGATGCAGCCAATGTGGGGTCGATTCGGGTACTGGAAAAGCTGGGCTTTGGCCTGATGCGCCGTAGCACGGTCGGAGGGCTGGATACGGTGTTTTACGAGTTACAGCGACGCGCCGTCTAGCGAGGTCGGAGCGGATGGCCGCCAAAAGCAGCGCTTTTATTCCGCTGCTGGTGCTCGAACGCTGGGCTGCCGCACAACATGTAGTGATATCCTGCGGATTGGCTGTTCACTCTGCTTGGCAAGGCCGACTTTCTTAGCGCCTTGGAGGCAGCACGATTTAATTCACAACTTGAAATGCGAAAGTCGCCGCTCCCCCTTTTTGAATCGGGGCGGGGTCTTGCGGCGGTCGTCAACCAGTTTGTTAGCGATGAGTGTTTCAAGCACATGGTCATAGGTTTCGTCCAGAAGGTCCATGATTTGGGCAACCGTGAGTCGTCGGTTCGCGAACAGATTGCAGATGGTCAATTCGCGCTTCTCGGCCCGAGGCCGTAAAGAGGCATCCTCGGGCATGACGAAGGAATTCTTGGTGGGTCGCAAGGGTTTCCGTCCCATCGAGAGTCATCTCCCCCGGCTCATGACCTTGCAATTTTTTCTCGTTGCTTTCGCGACTGCAAGTCAACTTTGGTTTTCCATTTGGCGAGGGTTTGGCGACGGCTGGTCTGCTTGCCAAGCTTTTGATTGAGGAAGTGTTTCTTTGCCATTTCTCCCCTCCAAAGAGATCACAGCTCCTCCCTGGGCTGCAGGGATAGAATAGTTGTGTTGCGATTGCGACTCGCCGATCCCATTCCGCGGGCGAGGCAGCTGACAAGAACGATCATGCCTGGCTCTGGCCTTACCTGGTGCTTTGGGCCGCTCCAGACTCACTCATCGCTCGGGAGCGTCTTCACGCTCGCCAGTCTGAAATCTCTCGCCGCGGCTTGAGGGCCCGAGGTGCATTCCTCGGCGAACCTTGCCCGAAAATTTCCTTCATCCTTCGCGCGGCCTGCTTTTCGTCGCCCGGGTCGTTCATAAGGACGGTGAAAAGAAGCCCGCCGGAATCGTGGCGTAAGACAGCTATCCGCGGTTCACCGTCCATCAGTTGCCTTTCGACTTCCTCTGCTGTAAGGACTGTTGCCTTTTCGTCCCAACGGACGACGACACGATGAACGCGGCGCGTCCGGTCGTGAGGTTCATCGCTCACTTCGAACCCGGGAATCTTGCTGAGTTCGCGGCTCAGGTATTCCGCCTGCTCGAACGACTGTCGCTCGAGCGCGGCAAAGTCGAGGTGCGCATACTTCTCAGCCGCCAGCCAAACAGCGATCATCTCTTCGCGTCCCACCTTGAGCGGCCGACCCAGCGAATCGGAGTGAGGGTTGGAGTTGAGCCGGGCAGCTCGGATCAAATCTCTTCTGCCTGCCAGAATCCCGGAGCACTGAGGACCACGCATATGCTTCCCGCCACTGATACAAATGAGGTCGACGCCGAGCGCCGCCAGCTTCTGAATGTTCTGCCAGGGCGGCAGCATGTTGGCAGCGTCGACCATCACCGGGAATCCAACTCTCCTGGCGACTCCCAAGCATTCCTCCAGAGGCACCGGCGTTTCCCAAGCGTAGTCTCCAGTCGTTCCGCCCAGGTAATACATCATGGCGGTTTGAGATCCTGCAGCATGAAGCAACTGCTCTTTGCTTTCCACTTCGACGATCTTGACCCCGGCATTGCGAACGGCGTGATCGTAGCCGTTCCGGTGGACCTTTTGAATGACAACTTCATTCTTCATGCCGGTAAGATCCGGCAACCGCTGAACTCTTTCGGTGTCCGAGCCGGTAAGGCTGGCACAGGTTCCAAGCGAAATAGCGCCGGCTGCGCCAGTCGTGACCATGGCATCCTCACTCCCGATGAGCTTTGCCAGCCGCTCCCCGATTTTGTCCTGCAGCTCATCAAGAACTACATATTGCCGGGCTGCCTCAGCCATGGCTTCATGCAGCTCCGGCCACTCTTTGGAGGCACCAATAACCGTATGGGTTCCCCGAAAATTGAGGACCGGACGTACGCCGAGTTCCGCATAGAAATCTCGCCTTGTCGGTGCCGCCTCGGTGGTCCTCGCCGACGGCGCCGGTCCGACAAAACCTAGTAAACCAACAGATTTCAGCAGGTCTCTTCGGCCTGAAATCATAACTCCTCCTGGGACGAATCAACTTTGAAGGGACACCAATACCGCACCTCAAAGAACCCAACTTCTGTGCTGCAAGGCTAAACCCGCCAAGAAAAAAAATGCAAGCTTCTTCTAAGAAACCGTCTTCTGGAACGTTAAGGGAATGAGATTGCGGGAATGCAAGCTTCCGATTGAAGGTTGGGAACCAAGACTGTAGTCACTGGAGGAGAGGCCGTGATAGCCAAGGGAACAATCCTCGTCGTGGTGGTGTCCATTCTACTGGTTGGCTCTTGGATTCAAGGAAACACGGGGCTGGCTGGTGACAAGGACGAGATTGCCGAACTGCGCAAGCAGGTCGCTCTCCTGGAAGGGCGCGTGAATACGCTGGAAAGGCGCCTGGACAAGATGACACAGCCCAGAATGATACCCATCCAGCGCTGAGGCAGGCTCTTGTGCCGAGAGAGCTCTATGAATCACGCCAGCAAGGCTGACCAAAAAGACTGCGTTCGCCAGGCTTTGAACCGCTTGCAAGGGCCGTTGGTGCGCTACGCGATGCGAATTACCGGCGATCTGGATCGGGCACGCGACGTGGTGCAAGACACTTTTCTTCAGCTTTGCTCAGAGGATCTCTCGGTGTTGAGCGAGCGCCTGGATCCATGGCTCTTTACTGTCTGTCGGAATCGCGCGCTCGACATTCTCAGGAAGGAGAATCGCATGAACTCTCTGACTCAAGGCCCGATCGAGCCGTTCGACGACGGAGACAGAAGGATGATAGCAAGCTTGGAAGCAGCGGAGGCAGTCTCGGATGTGCTGAAGATCCTAGCAAGTCTGCCAGAGAACCAGCAAGAGGTCATCCGGCTGAGGTTTCAAAATGACTTGACTTATAAGGAGATCGGCCAGGTGACGGGCTTTTCGGTCAGTAACGTCGGATTCCTGATCCATACCGGATTGAAGACGATCCGTCACCAGATGTCTGCCCAGACAAGCGAAACCAAACAGAACTTAAGGAGGGTCAAATGAAGATCGATGCAAAAGACCCAAGGCTAACTGCTTATGCCCTTGATGAGATGACTCCCGAGGAGCGGGCGGTTTTTGAGGCAGAGCTCGAATGCTCGGCTGCAGCCCGGCAAGAGGTCGAAGAAATCCGCCACACTGCAGCTCTCCTGAAGAAGGAGTTCCAGACTGAATCCCCGCTAGCGCTTTCAAAAGAGCAGGCGCAGCGGATCGCCCATCAGCTTGAGGCGAAGAAGGATTCGAGTCCCAGGCGACAATTCGGAGTTTACATTGGCTCGGCCCTGGCGGCCGCTGCCAGTCTTCTCCTGGTTTTGGGTGTGTTGCAGTTTCGAAAAGGTGGAGGCCTAGACCGGTCTCCAGCTCCCGTTCAGCACGCAGTGCTGAAGCCTGCCTCAGATCATCAGGCCGCACCCTTGAATTCTCCCATTTCAGAACGGGGTACACCCTCTACAAAGGGCCAGCTCAAGGCAAGTTCAACTGTCGCGCCCTCGGCGCAGACCAGCGCCACACCGCCGGTGGTTGCGTCCCACAACTCTGAGCAAACGGCTTTTGATGCGATGGTCGCACCGCTGTCCCTTCCGGGCAGCCCAAAAACGATCGCAGGAGGCTTGGGGCCAGGAATCGTGGGCGGCGTACCCACTCAAACTGCCTTCAGACACTCCGCGGTGGCGCAACGCAAGTCGGGCGCGACAAGCTTCCTTCGAGCAGGCAATGAGCCAACCTCCAGTGATTGGGAGCGTCCGCCTCAGCCCCTCAGTGAGAAGGACCGCTACGTGAATCGGTTCAACACCGAAGCTTATGACCGGTTGGTCGACAATCCGTTTCTACAGGTCGCTCAGAACCCGCTGTCCACCTTCTCGATCGATGTCGATACCGCTGCCTACGCCAATCTGCGCCGGTTCCTGGTGAATGGCATGCTTCCGCCCAAAGACGCTGTGCGGATCGAGGAGATGGTCAACTACTTTTCTTACGACTATCCTGGCCCGAAAGGGAAGGAGCCTTTCTCCGCGCAAGTCGAAGTCGCTCAAGCTCCCTGGAATCTGGAGCATCGCCTCGTGAGGATCGGGCTGAAGGGCCGTGAAATCGCGTTGGACAGACGGCCCGCCAGCAATCTGGTTTTTCTGATCGATGTCTCCGGCTCGATGCAGCCGCCTAACAAGCTGCCGTTGGTTAAGAAAGGACTGCAGCTGTTAGTAGAGAAGCTAAACGAAAATGATCGGGTTGCGATGGTGGTCTACGCTGGAGCCTCTGGTCTGGCGCTGCCTTCAACCTCCTGCGAGCAGAAATCAAGGATTCTGGCAGCGTTGGACAATCTGGAAGCCGGTGGTTCGACCAATGGTGGAGCAGGTATTCAGTTGGCCTACGACACGGCTATGGCGAATTTCATCAAAGGGGGCACTAACCGTGTGATTCTGGCAACTGATGGAGACTTCAATGTCGGGGTCACGAACCAGGGAGACTTGCTTCGACTTATCGAAGAGAAAGCCAAAAGCGGCGTGTTTCTCAGCGTGCTTGGTTTCGGGATGGGGAACTACAAGGATTCAGCCCTGGAAAAGCTCGCCGACAAAGGCAACGGCAACTATGCTTACGTCGATTCCGTCAACGAAGCCCGCAAAGTGCTCGTGGAGCAAATGGGTGGAACACTGATGACCATTGCCAAGGATGTCAAGATTCAAATTGAGTTTAATCCAGCCCAGGTGGGCGCCTACCGGTTGCTGGGCTATGAGAATCGCCTTTTGCGCGCAGAAGATTTCAATGATGACGCCAAGGATGCTGGTGAGATCGGTGCTGGGCACACCGTCACCGCCCTCTACGAGACTGTGCCCGCAGGAAAGGAGCAAGGCCTCCCTGGCGTGGATGCCCTGAAGTATCAGAAGCCCGCGCAGGCGAGTGCAGCGGCCCAGAGCGCGGAGCTGCTTACAGTGAAGCTTCGCTGTAAAGAGCCTGAGGGAGACACAAGCAAGCTCGTGCAATTTCCTGTCGCTGATCGCGGGACTGGCTGGACGTCTGCGTCTCGTGATTTCAAGTTTGCATCAGCCGTCGCCGCCTTCGGCATGATCTTGCGGGACTCTCCTCACAAGGGTAAGGCCACATTGGGCAGCGTGCTTGAACTGGCGGAGCAAGGCAAGGGAGTAGACAAAGAAGGGTATCGGGCAGAATTTATTCAACTTGTGGCAAAAGCTCGTGAATTGACGGAAGGCAAGAGAATCACGCAGTAGTTGAAGCAGGCTGGAGGAGGACGCGGTAGATTGGCTGCACAGCGGTAGCGTTTTCGCTGCCTGCTCACTCTTTGAGTCTTCGACTCCACTCTGCCTCTCCTTGCTCAAGTTACGCCGTAAGAAAGTCTGGTTCGTCTGTTTGCCCTAACACCGCTCCATATCCCTCTCGAAACGTCGGATAGCGAAACAGGTATCCGGAATCCACTAGACGGCGGTTGCTGCAGCGTTTGTTGCCGCTGGACCGGCGCAACCCGGCAAGGGGAGTCGACTCTGCCCCATGAGTGCTGATGCTGATTCGGTTCTGAAGCCAGTCGAGGATTTGGTTCCGCGATGCGGGTTCATGGTCGACACCGATGTACAACGGCTCCGGATTCGGCAGATTCATCAAATGAAGGAGCATGCCCGCGCAATCGTCACGGTGGATGCGGTTGGTATAAGCTGTGTCTCCGGCGCTGCGAACAGCCTCCCGAAGGCGCAACGAGTCGATGAGCCCAGTGCGGCCCGGCCCGTAGATGCCGCCCAGTCGAACAACCGTCGCCCCAAACGGACCCGACAGCAGAACCTGTTCCGCTTCAAGCAAACGCTGGCCCGAAAAATGATGCGGCTCGGTCGGGGAGTTCTCGTCTACCCACTCCCCGTCATGTTGGGCATAAACCGAAGTGCTTGAGGTAAAGAAGAGCCGCTTCGGATTTTGCCCTTGTTCCAGCAGCGCTTGTATCAGGTTCAGTAATCCCACGACGTACACGGCGCGGTAGGCCGCATCGCTGGTCTCGTCTGCAGCAGCCAGGTAACAGATAAAATCGAGCCGATCTGGAAGACCAGCCAAAGAGGAAGGCTTGCACAAATCGGCTCGGAACGGGGCTATGACCGGTGGAAGCAACTCGCTGTGCCGTCGCAGTCCCCAGACATCCTGCCCTTCTGCCACCAGCATTTTTCCAAGAGCTGCGCCAACGTAACCACACCCGGCGATTAGAACTCGAGTCATTGTCGGACTTCCTGAACTGATGGTATGGCGATTTGAATCGGACTGCAAACGCTGAATCGCTTCCCCCCGCTGGCTCTCGGGTGCTTATCAGTTTTTGGGAATGAGTTGTGAATGTATCTGGGAGGAGGGAAGCCCGCCAGATCAATTGTGCGCTTATTGCCGGCAGAGTTCCGCGACAAGACATGCGAGTACGATAGAAATGCGAATATGTTAGTATTCGGCATTCAAATTGAGATCGTTGAGGATACTGGTTTTCAACTCACATGCCAGCTCGAGAGGAGACCTATGAACGTCGGACTTAGGAAATCGTCCAGGGTGCTGCTCGCTGTGTCAGGCCTAGTTTTCTTTACCGCGTCAATGTCGGACATGAGTGAAATTCACGCTCAAAGGGCACCCACCCCCAAGGGCTGGAAGCAAGACAAGGGTTGGGGCTGGGTTTGGGGAAGAGACGATGAAGTGGGGGCTCTCAATGCTGTGACCCCCCAGATGGTTCTCCGCGCGCTCTCGCTGGTGAAGCAAGGCAAGGTCTACGACCTCGGTGTCGCCTATGACCGTACTTCCTACAAGTGGCCCGGGCACTCGCCAGCAGAGATTTTGTCGTTTCGAACACCCGAAGGCGTCAAGCGACAAAAGGATCTGGAGTTCACCCTGCCCGCAGCGAATAGAGCCGGACTCGCATGGCATAGCTGTGCGCTGTTCATGAACGACAACGTGGGCACACAGATTGACGGATTGGGGCACATCACGACCGGCGACGATAATCACTGGTACAACGGTTTCAAAGAGGCCGATTGGGGCGGTAACTGGGGCATTCGCAAGGCCGACTCCACAACTATCCCACCCATTGTTGTCCGGGCTGTCCTCGTCGATGTCGCAGGCTACAAGAAAACGGATGCGCTCAAGGGAAGCACTGCCATTACGGTCGACGACTTGAAGAACACGCTAGCTTGGGAGAAAGTGGAGATTCAACCGGGAGACGCCGTGCTTATCCGCACCGGCACGTTACGATACTGGGGTAATGCGGGAGGCGACCACGAGAAGATCCACGCTCACGATTCTGCCGGAATCAATTTGGACTCAGCGAAGTGGCTGATTGAGCAGCAGGGAGCGATTTTGGTTGGCTCGGATACGTCGGGCCTGGAGGTGACTCCCGCTCCACCCGGTAGCTCCAGTTTCAATCCGGTCCATGAATACCTGCTCATTCAGCAAGGAGTCCATATCGGTGAATTTCACTATCTGGAAGATCTTGCCCGGGACAAGGTGTATGAGTTCTGCTACGTTGCTGCGACCAACAAGATAAAGGGCACAGTGGCGGGATTCGCGTTGCGGCCCATGGCATTGAGGTGAGGAAAGAAAATCTGATCCTCGGGTTCGACGCTTCTTCACCTTGGCAGCTGATGGCCCTGAGGCGGTCTCTCACACTTTTGACCGTCAGCTTGCGGCGTTGGTTCGGTCTTTGAGCACCGAGCCGAGAAACACCTTCCCCTCTGCTAGAAGCACTCTTTTTTCGAGGAGCAGCAGCGGCACAAGGAAGGCGAGTAGTCCGGTTGCGGCGAGTAGTGAAACAGAGACCCAGGAAGCAGCGAAGCGGGTCTTGACGACCCAAACGAGGACAGCTGCTGAACAGCTCAGGATAAGAGGTAGGGAAAAGCTCCTCCAGAGGTCAATGCGAACTACAGAGTTCAGTTCCAGAACCAGCCAAACCGAAATCGGAATGACGCTGAGACCGTAAGCCATGGCAATCCCGGTGAATCCATAGAACGGGCACAGAGCCAGGGCCAGAGCCCAATCGGCAAGGGTCCACCAGATCAAAATGCGCAATGATGTATTCACCTTTCCAACGGCGCTCAACACGCTGATGTAAATCGTAGTGATATTCGAACCGATCATCCGGAGGGAATAGAAGTAGAAAGCCGGGATCGCCGGGATCCACTTGTCGGTGTAGAAGACGGAGATAAATTCAGGAATCAATGCTGCAAAAATGCAGATGACTGGAAAGGTAAAGAGGTTGACGTATTTCAAAATGCTCTGGGTCATCTGCCGCACAGCTTGCCAGTCTTGCTGGACACGCGAGATCGAAGGGAAGGCCACCCGGGACACCACCTGAGTAAAGATCTGGCTTGTGTAGTAGGTCGTATTCTTGGCCCAATTGAGGTACCCAACCGACTGAACGCCAAAAAGAGGCCCTCCCAGCACCACCCCGATGTGATCACGAAACAGAGAAGTCAAGGTCGAAAGCTGAAAGATTGCGCCGAAACGCAACGTCGGTCCCAGGCCAGTCAGTTTCAGCCGGAATGCCACGGCCCACGGGGATGCGCGAAAAGCGACGCCTGTTTTTACCAGCGTGCTAAGCACGATGGCGGCCACGAAACTCCAGGCTCCGGCGCCAAGAAATGCCAGGCTCACTGCTGAAACGACGTATGTCAATCCTCGCAGGACGTCCATCCTGGCGAACACTGGATAGCGCAGTTCACGCTCGAGTTTCACGCAGGAGGTTGTTCCAAACGAGCTGATCAAGGGACAAAGTAGCAGGACCAGCAGCGTCCAGCGGATGTTGGTGTCGAGTCGAAACAAAGGAAACAGGACGGGCGCAGCAAGAAAGATCGAAAGAACCAAGACCGTGATCCCCACGATCTGTATGGTGAAAAGAGTCTGGTATTCCTCGTCTTGGGGTTCCTGCGGACGCTGGATTAGAGAGGCAGCCAGTCCGACCTCGAGTACACCGGCCAGGGTCACGGTAACAAAACTGGCCAGGGCGTACACTCCGAAATCCTGTGGCGCCAGCAGACGAGCCAGTAGAACCTCGCCCACAAATCCGATCGGATAAAGAACCAGTGTGCGGAGCACCATGAGCGATGCGCCTTGCATGGTCTTCATGCCGACGTCGTGGCGCTTGAGGCGCTCAGCTTCGTCCGACGATGTTTGCTCCTCTCCGCGCAAAGTTGCTCCCATCCTGGCCCCTGGGCTATACTCTCAACGCCTGTGCCGGGTATGAAACACCGCGATTCCCTGTCTACAAGCTAAAGCTCTTTCGCAGAGGAAGGCTATCGGATGGATGAACCTCAATCGATTGTTTATTTCTCCGATGCCATTTTCCTGGGGGGCGCCGAAGAGTATCTCAAACTGCTTATTCCGGAGATAGACCGCGAGCGATACCTTCCTAGGGTGGTACTCTCTCCCAGATTGGCCATCCAACCGTTAGCGAATTTCTTCGAGAAACAAGGCATTCCGGTGGACTTTCTGGAGACACACCACCCGTCCCCGCTGGCGAATTTTCTGGCACCGCTTCGCTATTTCTTGCAGCGCCGGCCTGCGATCGTTCATTTCAACCTAAATAACTCATTTGGATGCTTCTTCCCGATTCTTGCGGCTTTCTGTGCCGGCGTGCCCTGGAGGCTGGCCACGGAACATCTGGCATTTGAACTGACTTCCGGAAAGCGCGCCGGCCCGGGTACCAAGAAGCTGGTCAAGAAGATCATGACGTTGTGCCTGCACTACACGATTGCCGTATCGCAGGCCAACAAGCGGCTCCTGATGAGAGACTACAAGATCCCGTCTATCCATATCAAACTAATCCGCAACTGCATCGACGCCAGTAAGTACAGCTTCTCAGCGGAGGGGCGCGAACGGGTCCGAAAGGAGTTCGGGGTCTCCGCAGAACATGTCCTCGTGGGAACGGTCGCTCGTTTCAGTTTTCAGAAGGGGCATGAATACACGGTGGATGCCATCCCCGCGATCCTGGAGAAGTTTCCCGAGACACGTTTTCTTTTTGTTGGAGAGGGGCCCGAGCGAGAAAAGATCTTTCAGAAATCTCAAGATTTGGGGCTGCAGGACGTCCTCTTCTTTGCTGGTGCGAGGCAGGACATCGCGGATGTGCTCTCCGCCATGGATATCTTTCTGCTGACCTCCATTTTCGAGGGACTCCCGCTGAGTGTGCTGGAAGCGATGGCGGTCGGCTTGCCCGTCATTGCCACGCGGGTCAGTGGCACCCCGGAAGCTGTCCTGCATGAGCTGACGGGTTTGCTAATCCCTCCCGCAGATGCCGCAGCCGTCTCCCAAGCGCTGAAAGATTTACTCGCCGACCCGGAACGGCGGCGGCGGATGGGACGTCAAGGAAGATTGCTAATTCTGCACCATTTTCACAAGAAGCATCTCGTCAAACAGATCACCGAATTCTACGACCAGCTCATCGAGGCCGACCGCCAGCAGGCGACCATTTCGCTGTCCCTGGGGGCGAGGGTGCCCAAAGCATCCATCATTATTCTTACCTGGAACAAGAAAGACCTCTTGCACAAATGCCTGGATGGAGTCATTCAGGCCGTCGCCGAGGATGGGGGCGACCACGAGATCATCGTCGTGGACAATGGAAGCACTGATGGGACCCAGGACTATGTTCGTTGCCACTACCGTCAGGTGCGTCTCATTGAGCTCGATAGGAACTATCGCTTTTGCCGTGCCAACAATATTGGAGTGAAATGTGCAAAAAACGAGATCGTTGTGCTCTTGAACAACGATGTGTTTGTCGATCGCCACTTCCTCGGGCCGCTCTTGCGAGGATTCGAGCAGCCCGACGTTTTCGCCGTCACTTCGCAGATCTTCAGTTACGATCAATCCAAGGCGCGGGAGGAAACCGGTAAGACTTTCGGTACGCTGGTCTTCGGCTGTGTCCACGTAGGACACACACAGCCAAGCGAGCGGGATGAACAGCGAGGATACGTCCCCGTATTCTATGCCGGGGGTGGATCAAGCGCTTATCATCGTGAAAAGTTTCTGGCTTTGGGTGGTTTCAACGAGATCTACAATCCGGGCTATGTCGAAGATGCTGATTTGTCGTATCGGGCCTGGAAGGCCGGCTATCGCGTGCTGTTTTGTCCCGCCAGCAAAGTCATCCACAAACACCGCGGCACCAACGCCGCCAAGTTAGGCAACCGTAAGATCGATTACTTCATTTCCCGCAACCTGTTTGTCCTTTTCTGGCAGAACGTCACCTCGCCACGGCTCTTTCTTAAGCACCTGGTTCAGCTGCCATTTCGTATCCTGCTGGATCTCAGTCGCGGCCGCTTTGGCATCCTGAGGTCGCTTTTGGGAGCTATGGTCAAGATTCCTCGAATCCTATGGAATCGTATGGGTTCCGGCAGGCTCTCACAGCTTTCCGACGAGGAGACCCTGGCAGCCATCGACACCTGGTTCTTCTACCGCCACAAGTACGTTCTGAACGGGCGCGTAGGGACTCCGCCCAGAAAAATCCTGCTGATTTCGAAGCGCCTTCCCAAGCTAGGTTTCGACGGCTCCTGGATTCTGGTCAATCTTATCCGGAGCCTTTCGGCACACCACGAGATCACCTTGCTTTCATTTATGGAGACGGATGACGAAAAACCTCATGCCGACTATCTCCAGCAGTTCTGCAAAGAGGTCAAAACGATTACGCTGTACCCTTATAGTGACGAACTGAAAAGCGCGTTTCTGTTCTCGAAGATTTTCGCTGTGTTGAATGCTTTCCTGCTGATGCGCAAGGAAGTGCTGAACCGGTTGAGGAAGGAAGACTACGACCTGGTACAGTGTGAGTATCTGCATACGCTCAACTTCATTCCTGACCTCAGTCGTTTCCCCAGTCTGCTGACGCATCACGAGGTTCTAAGCCTGGCGCGCGAGCGCAGCTTTCGCGCCGCAACCAGTCTGTCCCAGAAGATCTCGCGGTTCATCAAATGGAACCTGACTAGATTTTATGAGAAGCGAATTTGCCGCAAAGTGAAGCATGTCGCCGCGCTATCGGCGGTTGACCGCGATTATCTGCAACTACGTTTGAAGCTCCCGAAACCCCTTCTGGCGCACACGGGCATCGACACTGAGTTCTTCAGACCTTGTCCTGGTTGTGTGGAGATTCCGAACAGCCTGATTTTCGTCGGCTATTTCAGGCATCCGCCAAACGTCGAGGCTCTCCATTACTTCTTCCACGACATCTGGCCGGGAATTCTGGAGGCGGTCCCCGGAGCGAGAATGACCGTGGTCGGCCGTCATGCGCCGCCAGAAGTCCTGGAATATAGCCAGAAGGACGTTGTGACATTCACTGATTTCGTGCCTGACCTGAGGCCCTGCCTCCAGCGTCACGCCGTCTTTGTGGCGCCGATCGTCAGCGGAGCAGGACTGCGAGGCAAGATTCTCGAGGCACTGGCTATGGGGAAGGCCGTTGTTGCCACTCAGAGGTGTGTGGAAGGCTACCCTTTCGCGCACGGGCGGGAGTTGATGATTGCTCATACTGCCGAGGAGTTCATTGATGGCACCGTTTCTCTGTTGACCGATCCGGCTCGGCGGGCCTCGCTGGGAAAACTCGGCCGCGCCAAAGTCGAACAGGAATTCAGTTTTCAGCGCTTTACGCAGGCCTATGAGAATCTGCATGCCGAGCTGTTCCGATGAATCTGCTTTCGATCGTCATCGTCAACTATCGCTCTGGCGACTTGCTTCGGGCATGTTTGGATTCAATTCTCAAATCCCTGGCGACGCAGGATTTCGAGATCCTGGTGGCCAATAACGATTCGGTTGGGGATCTATCACAAGTACTGGCTCGAGATTGGCCAAACACTCGGATTATTCAGAATACCTCAAACCTCGGGTTCGGCGCCGCGGCCAATCGCGCTTTTCGGCAGTCAAAGGGTAAATTCCTGCTTCTTCTTAACCCTGATGTGCGCGTGAAACCCTCTTCAATCGAAACCTTGATAGCAACTGCCGAGGCCCATCCGAAGGCGGGCATGGTTTTGCCTCAATTGCGAAATCCGGACGGCAGCTTGCAGTACTCCTGCAGGAGGTTTTACACGTGCGGCACCCTGCTCTTGCGGCGCGGGCCGTGGAAGAGGTTCTTCGATAGCCACCCGAAAGTGCGCTGGCATTTGATGGCGGACTGGGACCATCAATCACTTGCCGCGGTCGACTGGGGGCTCGGAGCGGCCGCGCTGGTACGACGTGAGGCTGTTCAAGGAGCAGAGCTTTTTGACGAACGGTTCTTTCTCTACTTCGAAGACGTGGATCTTTGCCTGCGTCTCCGTCTTTCCGGCTGGCAAGTCCTTTACGACCCTGCCTCCATCATGGTTCATGAACACAGGCGAGACAGCGCCGGACCATGGTCACTCCTGGCCAAGCGCCACCACTCTCTGAGTCTCCTCAAATTCCTATGGAAGTACCGATTTCAGCTGGGCCCAACCAAGGCCGCCGCCGCTTAGGAGAAGAGAGTCAGGGGTGAGATGACTGACGATTTGCACCCCAAGTCAAATTTGCGTCAACGAACAGATGAAATCGCGCATTTTCCTGCGATTCGCCGGCATTAAGCCTGAGAGCGTGGACTAAGATTGGGGGACGCTTACCTTTGGTCTTAGGCTCTTTACTATCTCCATCCGGATCGATCTGGCCTGCTCCGACGTGAACAGCAGGTGGCCCCGGGCAGCCTGGTGCAGCTTCTGCCGGCTCCACTTTCCCTGCATGATGCCAGTCTCATCATGAGAGTTCGAACCCAACAGCAAGTGTCCCAGTTCATGAGCGATAGCATGTCCTAAGACTGTGTGCAGAGGAACTGCCGGATCTTCGACGTGTTGCCTTACACGGCTGTAGAACACACTGGCAAGACAGCCGTCGCGACCCAGTTGGCAGGGCAGAGCTTCTCCTAAAGCGGTCTGACTTGGCAAAGTAGCTCTCGGCTCAGGCAAGATCCTGAGGATCAAGTCCATATCCTTTAGGCTATGATGGCCAGTCTGGGTTCGCAATGAAGCCTGATCCACCCACACCATTTCTACCCCCACCCCGAGAAAGATCCGGCTGGCTAGCGCTTGGCCTTTCGAGAGAGACTCGGTAGAGATGGAAGCATAGTTATAGACCAGCACGTGAACTGTCAGGTTGTTGCCAAGCTCAGGGATCTGTTGAGACTCAGCCAGTTCTGCCCAGTTTGCGACCAAGATGAAGGTTACGGCAAAGCAATGGGCAAATGATCTGTTCATGGCGTCCACCTCCGAGGCTTTGGAAATGGCGCCAAACTTGGGCTAAGCTAGCAGGGAACTCAAGGCACAGCCGCTCCTTTGTTTGTGGACAGCAGGTCCTTTCTCAGCGGGTCCCCGATCCCCTGGTAAGCTGTTACGGGGGAAGGAACTTAAGGTAAACTATCCTCTGCTCGCTCCGCTCAGAGCAGGGTTTCCAGGAGTTCAATTCGGTGGTACGATCCCCGCAAATTTAGTGATTGCGTATGGAAAAGGCCGAACAATCCAGGCAGCGAGTTCGATTTGGGATGTTTGAAGCAGACTTGCGAACCGGTGAACTATTCAAAGCCGGTCGCAAGATCAAGCTGCCGGGGCAGCCGTTTCAAGTGCTGGCCTTGCTGCTGGATCGGTCTGGGGAGGTGGTCACCCGAGAAGAACTTCGGCAGCAGTTATGGTCAGCCGACACCTTTATCGATTTTGACCACAGCCTGAACAAGGCCATCAACAAAATCAGAGAGGTGCTGGGCGACTCGGCTGAGAACCCGCGCTTTGTTGAGACTTTAGCTCGTCGGGGTTACCGCTTTATTGCGCCTGTAGAGAAAACGGAGCGGAAGCTTCCAGGCGAAAGCCGTCCCCCGGAGGCAGACGGCTCGGCCACCTGGGCCGCGAGCTTAGCTTCTCCTTCCAAGGAGCGGCAAGCATCGAGAGGAACTCCGCAAGCCGAAAGCCGACAGCTCAGTCGCTGGATCGGCTTGGCTGCTGTAACGGTGCTGATTGTGGCTAGTGCAGCCTGGTTCTACTCTCATCGCCCGGTCTCCGAAGCAAACCTGCCTCCCATGAAGGTGGTCCGGTTCACCAGTTATCCGGGCATGGAAAGAGACCCGGCTCTCTCGCCGGATGGCAAGCAGCTCGCGTTTGTTTGGGATGGCGAACAGCGCGATAACCTCGACATTTATGTCCAATTGATCGGTGGGGAAAGGCCACTGCGACTGACCAGCGATCCAAAGCCTGACGTCAGCCCGGCCTGGTCGCCAGACGGTAGCCATGTTGCCTTTGCCCGCCTCTCCGAAGGGAATAGCGATATTTATTTGACACCATCTTTAGGCGGCCGTGAGCGCAAATTGACCGACCTATACTCTGTTTGGTCGGAGGGGAAAGCTTTGGATTGGTCACCGGATGGGAAATTCCTGGCGGCAGCGGGCAAAAGCTCCTCTGAAGATCCCTACGGCCTTTTCTTGATCTCCGTGGAGACCGGGAAGAAGCAGACGCTGACATCATCGGCACCACTACAGGTTCTAGGGGATTTTCATCCTAGCTTTTCCCTCGATGGACAGACTGTGGTTTTCGGCCGAGTAGGGCGTAACTCGGTATACTTGGTGCCTGTTATCGGAGGTCAGCCCAGGCCTCTCACCTCGGACTGCGATTCTTGCGGCGGTGCTTGGACTGCGGATGGCCAGGAAATCGTCTATTTCTCATACGGCGGCGGCAGTCATAAGTTGCGGAGAATCTCCGTTCAGGGTGGGAAGCCTCGATTAGTGGAGATAAGCACCCAGGGCTCTTTCCCATCTATTTCTCAGCGAGGAAACCGGCTAGCCTACGTCGAGCAGATCTACGACAGCTGACATCTGGCGGATTGAAGTGCCGGACTCGGGAAGCAGAGGTTCTCGGCCCACCAAGCTGATTTATTCTTCTCAAGAGGATGACAATCCACAATACTCTCCAGATGGCAAGAAGATTGTCTTTGGTTCGAGCCGCTCAGGTACCTACGAAAGCTGGGTATGCGACAGCGATGGCCAAAATCCTTTTCCCTTAATCTCCTCAAGCGAAATTACTTTCTGCGGGTTCCCCCGTTGGTCGCCCGACGGGCGGACCATTGCGCTCGACGCCTGGGCAAAGGCCCTGCCATCTTTGTGGTTAGCCCGGAGGGTGGGTCGCCACGCCGTCTCACGGAGGAAAGTGCCGATGGCTACATGCCAAGCTGGTCGAAAGATGGGCGTTGGATATACTTCAGTTCCAATCGGTCTGGGGAATTCCAGATCTGGAAGATGCCAGCAGAAGGTGGCCAGGCTGCCCGAGTGACAAGGAATGGCGGATTCGAAGCTGTTGAGGCACCCGATGGTCACTTTCTTTATTATTCGAAGATAGACAAGCACGAGGCTAGGTCTGGCTCGGCTCACCTCTGGAAGATGTCTCTTCAGAGCGGTGAAGAAACCTTACTCTTCGACAGGGCGATCTATCCTCGCTATTGGGCCGTCACGGATCGAGGCATCTACTTCGTGCCTTCGGACTGGTCTCGTGGTCCGTCAATTGAATTCTTCAGCTTTGCCACGGGGCAGGTGACCCAGGTTGTTCCTCTTGAGAGACCACCGGTTGCCTATGCCAATCCAGGGCTCACGGTTTCCCCCGATGGTCGATGGATTCTTTGTGCGCTGGTCGAGCAAGACACCAGCGACATCATGCTGGTGGAGAACTTCCGCTGAGCATGCTGGGAGCGCCCGCTTCCAACTGGCTGGAGCGGGTGCAGGAAGAGGGCTTACCATGGCCAAGACCCGTAGCACGCTATCAGGGCGCGTAAGAGTTCTCATCCTGATCTCAGCGGGTCTTTAGAATGCTGATAGGGACAGCCAGATTCCGAGCCGTCGCAATTGAAGACAGGTGAGCGGCTTCGCAGGAAGAATCATGAAACGCAAATCGACAGCCTTCATCCTCGGTCTGGGGTTTTGTTGCGCAGGACTCGGTTGGACCGCCGAAGCGCTGTGGAAAAGTCTCCTGCCACGGGTTCCCGCGCCAGTGCGATTTGGCGCTCCTACTGCTCAGGTTCTTTCGGGACCCCTTGTCGTCAGCGAAAACTGGCCGGAGTGTACGGACCTCAAGTCCTGGACAAAAGATGTGATGAGATTGGAGAAGGTCGAGAAGGCCAGCGAGACCGAGCAGGCCAAAGTTTTCTTTCAATGGCTTCGTTTGTTCTCCAAGATGGCTACAGGTGGAATGATTCAGGCACATGAGGGAACGGTCGGCAACGAGCGCTACGTCCTGGACGCACATAAGAACCTGTTCGTCTATGGATGGGGATACTGCGACACGCACAGCCGCATTGCCGAGGCAGCTTGGAGCGAGTACAAGCAGGATCGGAATGGCGCAGAGCGCGTGGTGGTTCAACATGACAACGGCGGTTACCATACCATGTACCGTCTCAGGCTGGATGGCCGCTACGGGGCCTTTGATGCGCGTTACGGCTATTACCTGATCGATCGGGACTCAGCCAACGCCAGAATACTCGACTGGGCGGAGGTTGGCGAGGATCTGAATATTCTGAAGAACAAAAGCTACCAGAATCGCAGCCAGCCCTTTTTTGAATACTTCGGCATCGAATGGAATCGCGCCTTCTTGCTGCAGCCAGGCTATTACGAATCAGAAGAGGCGTGGGTCAAGGCTGGACGACCCGTGGAGTGTGTCTTTGGCAACGGGCAGTATGAGATGGGAACGCGCTTTCACGATATGAGCTTTCAGCTAGCCAAGGGGATGACAATCGAACGTTACTGGGACAACACGGCCAGAAAGTTCTATGTCCCAAAGAAATTTGAGACCTCTGGCGAAGAGCCGTTCCGTCCCTCGGGGCGATTCTACCGAGTGACCGAAACCCTGTTCGACGGTAACTGGGTGAAGCATGATCCCAACTACAGGTATAGCGCTCCCTACGTAACCACGGTCCCGCGGGACGAAGGATACAACGCCGAAGTGCGCGGAGGACGCACGATCGGCCAGGCCTGGGGGCGAATCGTCTACGAGCCGAACTGGAGCAGTGCCGACTTCCTTCAGGTTTCGGCAATCGACACGGACTTCGTGCATTCGACTCAAGCTCCCTATCTGAGGCCGGTGCAGAGGCACGGTGGCGGGTACGCCATCTTTGACTTCTACAGCCCCTACATCCTGGTGGACGGGACTCTAAGCGGAGAATGGACAGCTTCGGCGGCAGACGATCCCAAAGTTGAGATTCGCTGCCCTCCAATCCAAGCCCCGAGATCAAACCGAGCCGGATTTGTGGTCGGACTGGCAGACGTTGCAGTCAGGAGCGGGTGTGTTTCGGGCCAGTCTGGGACGTGAGCGGTACAACCAGAAAGATGTCGGGCTTCACGGCGTCTATCGGTTCCAGCTTCGCTTCTCCCTCAGTCCCAATGGAGCACGCCAGCAGGAAACGGGGCTGAAGAACCTGAAGCTGGAGGCCTACTTCGAGAATGGAATCATGTCGATCCCACGAATTGTTGACGGGCCTAACACCGTTCACTTCAAGGTCAAGGATAGGTCGAAAGTTCGTGGTCCCATTACGGTCATCTATCGCTATCAGACCTCCAAGGGTGAGAGAGTTCACGAACAGACCTTGGAGCCTGAGGATTTCCAGAACCAAGTGGCAACCTATCGCTTCGATGCCGCCGGACTGATCCGGTGTAATTCACTCGTGATCCGGTACTGAAATGGGAGCGCTGCCAGGACAGACAACCTGTGCGAACTCCCCGAAACTCTTCCTGTCCCCACGGACGAAAGTGCCTGCAGACACCTACCGGGGATGCAGCGAAGTCTGCTTCATTCCTACGACTTGACCAAAGCTCGGGGCCTAATCACTCTTTTTCGACACACAGGAATTACAGGAGGTCGACCTCGTCATGAATCACGAGTTTATCAATGATGTGGGAGGAAAGTTCAAGATCCCTCTCAAAGACGACGACAACAAGACGGTTGCCTATCTCCTCTGGGGAGACCCTGTTCGCGTCCAGGAAAGGAGCCAGGATCGGGCGAGGGTTAAGGCGCGAAAACGGGAAGGCTGGGTACCCGAGTCCGTGATTACCTCCGAGGGCCTGCTGGAACTCTACGTGATTGACGTAGGTCAAGGTGATGCTGTCTTAATGCGAACGCCCGACGATGCCTGGCACCTGATCGACGCAGGGGTGTCCAATGAAGAGCAGATGACGAAAAAGGGGGCGGCTAACTTCATCCGCTGGAAGTTTCTGGACGACCTCGGCAGGGAGACCGTTTCCCTGAAGAACGTGATCGTCTCTCACACGGATTTCGATCACTATGGCGGGTTGCTGGATGTATTGACGGGAACGGTGATGCGACCCGACCGCACTTTCCCGGTTGAGGTCGAGAATTTTTACCACAGCGGCATTGGGCGCTTCGCCGAAGCACCCAAGCTCGGCCAGATGGTCGAGGGCTCAGTTGCGAACCTGCCCTACGACGATTACGGGATAGGTACTGAGGATCAGTTCATCACGGAATTGCTCGATGGGAAGAGTTCCTTCGCCACTCCCCCACGGCCGTTTGACTCAACCTTCGCCAAGCTTGCGGCTCTGGTTGCCTCGGTGCCAGCTAATGTGCGGCGGCTTGGTCACGCGGACCAATACCTCCCGGGCTACGAACCTGGCGCCGGGGCCGTCACCATTCGGGTGCTGGGGCCAATCCTCGAAGAGGTCATCGGCAAGGGAGTAGGCCTGCGCGATTTGGGATCTGACAGCGTCACCCGAAACGGCCATTCACTCGTGGTTCGGGTGGATTACGACAAAGTGCGCATCCTCCTCACGGGCGATCTCAACACCGCGTCGCAGCGGCTCTTGCTCAGCTACCACGATCTGCTGGAGTTTGCGGCGGACGTGGCCAAGGGCTGTCATCACGGTTCCGACGACATTGACCTCCGTTTTGTAAAAGCCATGAAAGCGCGGGTGACTATTGTTTCGTCCGGGGACAACGAGGACTACGCTCACCCGCGGCCGCGAGTCCTTGGGGCTTCGGCGCGCTATGGACGCGAGGCCAAAAGTGCCAAGGGGGAAGTCTTGCCGCCATTGCTGTACTCGACCGAGCTGGCCCGGTCCGTGAAACTCAGTGAAGTTGCAGCGGTGCGGGAAATTGACGACGAGGATTCCCAAATCAATGCTGCCGAGGCAGAAATCAGGGCGGTAGGGGGCGACGCGAGGTTTATCAGGCTGGATAGAGCGCCAATATCAACAGACCTCGTGTATGGCTTGATCAATGTGCGGACGGATGGCACGCGTGTCCTGTGTGCGTACATGAAGGAAGGCGGCAATGATTTCGATATCCAGGTATTCCGGGGCGGCGTCGAGCCATGAAGCACCGTGACGTCCCCCTCGCTGAGGGCACTGAGGCGGGATCACCTTTCGAGTCAGCGCTCGAGTTCAAGGCAGCAAGGTGGCGTGAGACGAATCGGTTGCTTCTTCGGCGCGCGCTGGCGCGACGGGAGCCCGCTAGGCCTGTTTTCTGAAGCTAAGCACTTGCGATTCCGCGCAAAAGAATGTGGGTAGTCTTTCCTGCCTGCCGGTTCGCCCGACTTTCCAGTCCGATTTTGAGGCGACTAGAAAAGTCGCCTCAATCGGCAGACCATAGTGTCTGTTCCACACCAACAGCTTTGCGGCGCCGCTGGGCGACATCGGAAGTCAGAGGCGAGGTCGGAGTCGGCAGTGCGTCAATACCGACCGTCGCAGCCTCTATTCCTCTTTCGTTCATTTCCTTTATACCGCTCTGTTTCGCCATGCTATGATCGGCAGCACGGTGGCCTATAGAGGAGGCTGTTTCCGAAGGCAATCAGACCGGTTTGCAGCGTGGCAGCCAGCCGAAGATCGGTTCTCACTCCAGTCTGGCTTCTGCGTCACAGGGAAACCTACTGCTGTTATGGTGGCCAGGATCATCGACGGAACCAGAATCGGTCGGCAAATCAGAGAAGAAGTCCGAAGCGAGGTGTTGGAGCTTAGAGCAAAGGGCATTCAGCCGGGGTTGGCGGCAATCCTGGTGGGCAGCAGACCCGCCTCTCAAACTTACGTTCGCAACAAAATCAAGGCCTGCCGCGATCTCGGAATTTACAGCCAGGAAATTCGGCTTCCGGAAGAGACCACGACGGACGAATTACTAGGGCACGTCGAAGAACTAAACAAGAACGTCCTGCTTGACGGCATTCTGGTTCAGTTGCCACTTCCGCCACAGATCGATGAAGCCGCTATCCTGTTCGCCGTCGAGCCGGAGAAAGATGTCGATGGGCTCCACGCGATAAATGCCGGCAAGTTGGCTCTGGGGAAACCGTCGTTAAGACCGTGTACTCCCTGTGGCGTCGTGGAAATTCTTCGGCGCGAGGGGATCCCGCTCCAAGGAAGTCATGCCGTCGTGGTCGGGCGGAGTAACCTGGTGGGAAAGCCATTGGCCCTTCTCCTGCTGCAAGAACATGCCACCGTGACGATTTGCCACTCACGCACCCGAGACCTGGCCGGAGTCTGCAGGCAAGCCGACATTCTGGTGGCTGCCATTGGCCGGCCTGGTATGATCACTCTGGAGTTCATCAAGCCGGGCGCCGTGGTGATCGACGTTGGGATCAGCAAAGTCGCCGGAGACATCCTGGCCCAGCATCTGGAAATGGACCCGTCGCTGCGCAGCCAATATGAAAAAAACCAGGCCGAGGGCAGAGACTACGTGCTCGCGGGTGATGTGAACTTTTTCAGCGCCGCCCAGGTTGCCTCTGCGATCACACCGGTTCCGGGCGGTGTGGGTCCTCTAACCATTGCCATGCTGATGAAGAACACAGTGCAGGCGGCACGGCAGCGCCGCGGGTTGAATAAGTGATCCGGCGTCGCGCATGATCAGAGTGGGACTTACCGGCGGCATCGCCAGCGGCAAGACGTTTGTGTGTCGCCTCTTTGAAGCCAAAGGTTGTACCATTATTAATGCCGACACTGTGGCCCATAGCCTGATTCTCCGCGGTCAGACCGGCTATGATCCAGTCTTGAAAGCGTTTGGCGCCGTCATATTGGGGGCTGACGGCGAGATTGACCGCGCGAAGCTGGGTGCAATCGTCTTTTCCGACCGGATTGAGCTAAACAGGCTGAACGGAATTCTTCACCCTGAAGTCGTTCGGGTGATTCTGAGCCAACTGGACAATTTGGAGCGAGAGCAACCTCTTGCAAGAGTTATTGTCGATGCTTCATTGATGATTGAATCGGGATTTTATGGGAGTTTTCAAAGGCTTATCGTGGTCAGTTGTACACCGCAACAGCAAATCGACCGGCTGAGAGCTCGTAACGGTCTGTCTGAGGCAGACGCCAGACGGCGCATTGCCCTGCAGATGCCGCTGGAAGAGAAGGTACGGTTTGGTGACTACGTGATTGACAACTCAGGAACACAGGAAAGCACAAGGGCGCAGGTGGACGCTCTTCTTGAAGTTTTGGAACGGACTGTATGGACAACGTCACGCTAGTCTCAGCTTTCGTCGCGGGAGTAGCCTCTTTCATTTCACCTTGCGTCCTGCCGCTGGTGCCAGCTTATATTTCCTTCATCTCGGGTGTTTCCCTCGAGCAGCTGAAAGAGGGTCAGAGCGACTCTTCGCGCAAAAGCGTTATCCTGACTTCGCTCATCTTCATTGCGGGCTTCTCTACGATCTTTATCCTGTTGGGAGCCTCGGCAACCTATGCCGGTCAGTTTCTTTTGAAAAACAAGATCCTCTTCAATCGGATTGCGGGTGCAATTATCATTATCTTCGGGCTGCACGTAGCAGGACTGTTCCAGATCAAGTTTCTAAACTACGAGAAGCGCTTTAACGTGACTCGTAAGCCAGTGGGGGTCTTGAGCACTTACCTGGTCGGGCTGGCTTTTGCAGCAGGTTGGACGCCTTGCATTGGGCCGATCCTGGCCGCGATCCTGCTAGTGGCCAGCAATCAGCAGACGAGCGGTCAAGGGGTGCTGCTGCTGGCCAGCTACTCGCTGGGATTGGGCATCCCGTTTTTCTTAACTGGTATTGCGTTGAACACGTTCTTCAGTTTTTTTTCCTGGGTGAAGCGACACTACCGCCAGATCGAATATGCCAGCGCCGCCTTGCTGATTATTCTGGGGATTATGGTGATGACCAACCAATTCACGCGCTTGGCGGGCTATTTCGATGCTTACTGATGGAATCTGCTTGATTTCCCAACGACTTTCTTTGTGCGAGCGGGCTCCAAGGGTTGCGTCAGGTCAAATTTTCCCATGAGGTCTTAATGAAAATGAATCGTTCGAAACACCTGCCCTTACTTTTGGGTTTGGCTATTACCACTTATCTGACCGGCTGCTCATCCAGTGAGGATTCCTCCAAAGGCAATACGCAAACCGCTCCACAGTTTTCCTTTTCAAGCCTGGAAGGCAAAACTGTAGCCATGAAAGACCTTGCAAATAAGGTCGTTGTCGTCGACTTCTGGGCTACCTGGTGCCCTCCGTGCCGCGAAGAAATCCCTCACCTCAACAAACTGTATGCGGAACTCAAAGGCAAGGGATTTGAAATTGTTGGAATTTCGATGGATCACGAGGGCACTGACGTCGTCAAGGAATTCGCAAGAGAGCTGCGGATCGAATATCCCATCGTGATGGGCGACGAAAAAGACGCCGAAGCGTTCGGCGGAATCATGGGCCTGCCAACGACCTTCATCATCGACCGCAGCGGCAATATCGTCAAGAAGTACGTTGGCTTGCCCCCTGCTGGAGACATGGAGCAATTGATCAAGGAGCTCGTTGGCTAGCGAGCCGGGGTCTTGAGCATGGCAATACGCCTTCGCTTACGAACACTAATCTTGATCGTCATTGTGGCTTCGCTGGCCGGCTGGGCGGCTAGCCGGGTGGCCCAACGGTTTCTGATAGCCCCGCCGTACTATACAGAAGGTCCTTCTGCAGCCGCGTCCGACAAGCCTTACGTTCCCGCAACGCAAGACGAAACGAACAGCATTGAAATCTACCAACGGGTCAGCCCGGCTGTCGTGAACATTACTTCAACGACGATCGACTTTGACTTTTTCTTCAATGCCATGCCCAGCCAAGGTTCAGGGTCTGGCACTATCATTGACCCTCAGGGTCATATCTTAACGAATTTCCACGTTGTGCAAGGCGCACGGGCCCTCGAAGTTAACCTGTCTGACAAACGAAAGTTCAAAGCGAAAGTCATTGGTGCTGATCCCTCGAACGACCTGGCTGTCATTAAGATTGAGCCCAGCGGAAAACCATTGAGCATTGCCCAGCTGGGAAGCTCATCAAACCTGGAGGTCGGCCAGAAAGTGCTGGCCATAGGCAATCCTTTTGGTCTCGAAGGCACGCTCACAACTGGCGTCATCAGCTCATTGCGCCGCTCAATTCGGGCCGAGAACGGAAAGTTAATCGACGATGTGATCCAGACCGACGCAGCCATCAATCCGGGCAACTCGGGCGGTCCGCTGCTGAATTCACAGGGCGAGCTAGTCGGCATCAACAGCCAGATCTTCTCAACCAGCGGAGGCAACATTGGTATTGGGTTTGCGGTTGCGGTCAACACCGCCAAATCGATTATCCCCGATCTCATTTCCGAAGGGAGAGTGCGACGGGCCTACGC
Organism: uncultured Acidimicrobiia bacterium; assembly: GCA_963752385.1. Taxonomy (GTDB): domain Bacteria; phylum Acidobacteriota; class Terriglobia; order Versatilivoradales; family Versatilivoraceae; genus CAVVYL01. Next base: position 227,466 of record CAVVYL010000051.1, read on the forward strand.
ACGGCTGTCAGGCTACGAGCTCACTCCGGAACTGGCCCAGGTTCTGGATTTGCCTGTGGACCACGGCATTCTGGTGGCCCGCATGCAGCAGGGTGACTCGTTCGCGCAAGCGGGGATTCGCGGTGGGAGGCAAACCTACCTCGTTGGTAACTCGCTGATGATCCTCGGCGGCGACATCATTTTTGAAGCCGACGGGCAACCGATTGAGAGCATGGCACAGCTGGATCGTGCCGTGGACAAGAAACGGCCTGGTGATGTTCTCAATTTGAAGATCTATCGCCAGGGCCGCGAGATGACGGTTCGCGTCACCCTGATCGAGCGGACGAGACCCGGGTTGGTTCTTTAGTCTTTGATCCTCGCTTCGCTTTCCCTTGCCAAGCAGACATCCAAGGCTGTCTTAACCGGTTCAGTATTCTCCCATGGTATTGCGAGGAAGCCCACTGCTGCGGCCCCCTGTTCTGCTTGCATTGGGAGCCGTGATTGCTGTCCTGTTGGTGTACAAGTTTGCCAATTTCCGCGAAGAGCGTCTCGTGAAGCGGTTCTTGGAGGAGCTGCGCTCGGGAGATTTCCAGCGCGCGTACCAGACCTGGGGTCCTTCGAAGGGCTACACCTACGAAGACTTCATGGCCGATTGGGGAGGAGGTGGCTACTATGGGAAAGTCCGGGAATTTAAGATTCTTGAATCCAAGACACGTGGCAGCGGCGTAATGGTAATGGTGGAATTCAGCCATCTCAAACGGCCAGTCCCCTTCTGGGTGGAGCGCAGAACTCAGACCCTGGGCTTTTCTCCTTTCGAGGATCTTCAATGAGATCGACATCCTGGGTTAGCCCGTGACGACGAGCTTTGGCCGCCGCAACTTTCTGAGAATAACCGGTGGAGTTGCGCTCCTGAGCGCTCTCGAGGCTCACGGAATGACTCGAACCAGTCATGCCAGCTCCCCGGCTAAACCTTCCGTTTGCCTCTTTTCGAAACACCTCGGTTGGATCAAAGACTATTCTCGGCTCGCCGAAACCTTGGCAGAGCTTGGCTTTGATGGAGTCGACCTGACGGTTCGTCCCGGCGGACATGTCCTTCCCGAGCAAGTCGAAGAAGATCTTCCCAGGGCATTCGCTGCCCTAAAAAAGGCGGGCGTACCCATCCCGATGATCACAACTCGAGTTCAGGACCCACGAGATCCTGTAACCCGGAAGATTCTGCGGACAGCTTCTTCCTTGGGCATCCGGCGCTATCGGCGCGACGGTGAGAAATGGGAAGGCGCAATCAACCCCCTGAAGCGCATAAAGGAGTTACAGACCCAGATTCGCGAGCTGGTCGAGCTGAACCAGCAATACGGACTGTTTGCAGGAATCCATAATCATTCCGGTTTCGATTTGGGAGCCACCCCGTGGGAAGTCTACGAGCTGGTAAGAGCTCACGACCCGGCGCGAATCGGTTCGAACTTCGACATCGCCCACGCTACCATTGAAGGGGGATTGGGCGGCTGGAGGAGCGGGTTTCGCCTGTTGGCCGCCGAGTCGCGCATCGGCATGCTTGCGGTTAAGGATTTCTCTTGGCAGAAGCAGGGTAACGATTGGAGACCGGAATTTTGTCCTATCGGAAAGGGCATGGTTGACTTCAAGACCTTCTTCGGCTACCTGAAGGAGATCGGGTTCGCGGGCCCCATTTCGATGCACTTCGAGTATGGAGGGCACAATCGTCCTCGCCCCGAAGATCAACCGGAACTGCTGGCCGACATGCGGCGCGACCTGGCGTTGTTGCGCTCATGGCTGAGCGAGGCAGGATTGACCTAGAGTTACGAGCCTTAAGGTTGACCAGCCGCGTAAGGTGTGTCCAGGCTTGCAAGCTAAGTTCCCACGTCGCAGCCGCTGGGCCGCTAGCCAGTCTTGAAGCTATCTCTTGAACTCGGCGAACCAGTTCTGCACAACGCGGATGGTTGCGTTCCTCACCCCGAATCGACTTCATCATTCCTCCAAGATTTGAGATCGGCACCTGAGATAAGGATCTGAAGATCTCAAGTCTGAAATCTGGTCCCAGGCTGGCTCTTCACGGCAGCCTGCAACTCTTCGCCAGAGACCGCATAGGTCTCCTCGTGCGAGACGGCGATTGAAGCGGCTAGGTTAGCCAGAACTGAGGCTTCCAGCAAACTGGCACCACAGGCCAGCGCCGCGCCGAGTGTGGACAACACTGTGTCGCCCGCCCCGGAAACATTCCTTGGATGCTGACACCAGGCACTGAGGCGAAAACTCTCTCCTTCGGGAGTGGCAGCCAGCAGGCCGTTGCCGCCCATCTTCAAAACCACATCACAGTTGAGCCTCCGGCTGAGCCGGATGGCGAGCTCGGCGGGATCGTTTGGCTCAGGGCCGGCTGGTGTCAATTCATGCAGCCAGGCGCGAGCCTCCGAAGCGTTGGGCGTGATGACCTTCAAACTGCTCCAGTAACCGGCGTTCCGCGGCTTGAGGTCGGCAAGAATCGGTATTCTTTTGGCATGCGCCACAGCCTCTATCTTTCCGGCCAGGGGCTCTGTAACAGTCCCTTTGTCATAGTCTGAAAGCAGCAACGCGGCAGTGGACTCCACCGCAGCCTCGACGAGTCCTAGCAAGGCGGCAGTCTCTGAGGCATTCAGTACAGCGTCATCCTCTTCGTCCAAGCGCAAGTGGTAGTGTTGTCCTGACAGGATTCTCGTCTTATGCGGAGTGGGACGCTGAACAGTCAGGGGCCGGAAGCGGACAGCCGCTTCGCGAAGGAGCCGTTTGACGATCTCACTCTCGGCATCGCTGCCCAAGGGGCCGACTAGCTGGGTTCGGACGCCGAGGCGGGCCAGGTTCAGCGCTACGTTGCCGGCGCCACCGGCGGCGTGTTTCTGACTGGCGATCTCGAGCAGCGGCACCGGAGCCTCGTTCGCCACTCCCAGCGCATCGCAGGTGAGGTAGGTGTCGAGCAAAACATCGCCGACGACCAGGAGTTCGACGGAGGGGAAAGCATGAATGATTTCGACCAGCCGGTCGCTACGAACAGAGGCCATCGATTCTTTTGGTGAAGAGATTTCCTGATGAGAATCAGAATATGGCCACGCAGCCATAGAGAAAACTTGAGACCAACCTGGACCGAGCTGCAGACCAACCTCAGTGGCAGCCGATGACCTTCTCGACCCGCAGGAACGGAGTTGAGCATCCCGCGTGCCTCAGTGTCTGTGTGGCGGATTCTGTTCCAGCTCTTTTTCCAGCAGCTCGCAAATAATATGCACCACGGCCAAATGGGACTCCTGGATTCGGGGAGTATTATCTGACGGCACTCGGATGCAGGTGTCGCACAGCCGGGGAAACTCGCCAGCCGCGTTTCCGGTGAAACCGACTGTTCTGGCTCCTTTACTTCGCGCCAGCTCGAGCGCAACGACAACATTTTTCGATTTACCGCTTGTCGAAAAAGCGACCACCAGATCCCCCTCTTTGATGAAAGCATCCACTTGGCGCGCGAAGGTATTTTCGTACCCGTAGTCATTAGCGATCGAGGTCATCAAGATCTCGTTAGCCGAAAACGAGAGAGCCGGAAGTGCTTTGCGCTCAATCTGGAAACGTCCCACTAACTCTGTGATGAAATGGTTGGCATCCGCCGCGCTGCCACCGTTGCCGAAAGCGTAGACCGTCTTGCATTCCCGATAAACTTGGATGATTGTCTTTACCACGCTTTCGATCGCCGGCAGCTGTTCCCGCAGCAATCGCTGCTTCACATCGACGCTCTCGAGCAAGAGATGACTGATCTCCTGATGGAAGAGGTTCATCAGTTCCTCAGGCGAAACGTAGGCAATCCCAGGTTTAGCGACCACCACTCCGGCGGCTTTGTTAGCCAGCTCAGCCGCTTGTGGCAACGGCACGCCTGCCGCCAAACAGAGCGCCAGAACTGCCGTGGTGCTATCGCCAGCGCCGGCTCGGTCGGCAATGGGAACGCGACTGGCCTGTATCTTGCGCGGCGGCGCCGAGCCTTGAAACAGCGTCATGCCCTCACCTCCCTGTGTCACCAGGATGTCGGACCCCAGCTTCTCGCTCAAAATCCTGCCGGCGTCTTCAGCATTTTCAGCTGTAGCCCGCAGGTGACGCGCGGCCTGCACGCTCTCGTCAGCGTTAAAGGTGTACAGCGTCGCCTTTCCGTACCATTGAATGTGATCCGGGTTGCCGTCGATGAGAATCTTAATTGTGGAGCGAGCGGCTAGCTGATTAATTGCGCGGAGCATTTCCTCGTCCACAAAACCGTAACCCTGGTCGTAAACGACTAGAACCTGAGCCTCTGCTTCTGCCGTGACAACCAGGTCGGCAAAAGGAACCGCCTTGGAAGACAGCCAGGGATCGGCGGGCCTCTGCCACATTTGAAGCAGTTGTTGATTGGCTGCAAAAATTCGATAGCGCTCGGGCAGACGGAACCCCGACCCAGGAGAGAGAGTCAGCAGCCCGGAAACGGCTGACTCTTTAAGCATCTCTCGGGAGACTTGATCGTCTCCGAAGGCCCCGCACAAAATAGCCTTGCCGCCTAACTGAGAGATGTTCTTGGCGACATTGGCTGCTCCGCCAGGGATAAACCGCTTTGATTTCACTCTGACAACCGGGACGGGCGCCTCGGGAGCCAGGCGCGAGACCTCGCCGTAAATCTCCCGGTCAACGTAGGTGTCTCCCGTCACCAGGATGGTCTGGTGTTTAAATTGGTTGACAATGTCTTGCGCTAACACGATAAATCTCTTCTCGGCGGGACCGCCAGCAGCCTGAAGTCCAAAGGCACTGCCGCTCGCAAGACGCTAATTCTAGCGCAACTACTGGGCAATCGGGATGGGTTTGTTTGGAAACCCCGAACTGCCGCGGATCAGCCAAAAAACAGCTGGTCCGCGCTACACGGTTTTATCATAGGAAGCACTGATGAAACAATCCATCCCTAGAGTGGCAGCGGCGGCCTCAGCACTGCTGCTCTTCTTCTCGCTGCTGCCCACCTGGCCGTGGGGTTATCACATCTTTTTGCGCTATGTAGTTAGCATTACGGCAGTGCTGTTGGTTGTCCGCGCCGAAGAGCGTAAGGCCACTAACTGGATACTCGTTTGGATTGCCGTCACGGTTCTTTACAACCCGATCGTACCTCTGCGCCTCCCACCGACACTGTTTCAGGGACTGAGCCTGATTTGCGGAGTCCTTTTTCTCTTCAGCATCCGGCGATTCCACCTTTGATTCTCGCGATGCGTTTGTTTTTGCAGCGAGTTAGATAGCCACGATCAAACGCGCCTCCTTGCACGGGTCCTGACGGAGCAAGAGCGCACGACGAAGGCCAAGAAACGCGTTCGTCGCGGTTTACGTGACCCTGGCTTCCTTGGGGGCCAAACGCATTCCGACTCTTCTTGGTTCTTGCCGGAAACTGCTTGTGCTCATCCTATGTGTCTGGTAGATTTTCATGTTTTTGTTTTGTGACCAGCAGGCCTCGCGCGGGTCGCCGTATTTCTGGTCTCATTTGATTCGGCCATCATAACTGTGCGGTGATGGATATCTTTGGAAGCGCGACAGTGATTCATTGACCCTGTTGGTGTGTTCTACGACCTGTAATTTTCGCTTTGAAGTTCCCGATTGGAGAGAATGGAAGATTCGATGACCCTGAACTTGATGTTCCATGACAATTGTTTCGATGGGGCTGCTTCAGCAGCCGTATTCCTTCGGTTCTACTTAGACAGGCTCCGCCCCCAGGCGCGGATCACGTTGGTTGGGATGACTCATCAGGCTGGCCAGCAGTTTGACGACAGCTTGTTCTTGGCGGATGAAAATGCGATCGTGGACTTTAAGTATGCCAGCTCCGACCGGCTGACCTGGTGGTTCGATCATCATCACAGCGCGTTTTTAACCCCGGAAGACGAGCACCATTTCCTTCGCGATCGAAGCGGCAAGAAGTTTTATGATCCCTCTTTCAAGTCTTGCACCAAACTGATCGCCTCGGTTGCCAACGAACAGTTCGGCTTCGAATGTCCCACGCTGGGCGAGCTGGTGCATTGGGCGGACATCATTGACGGTGCGCTCTACCGCGACGCCAAAACAGCCGTGGAGGTTGAGGAGCCGGCTCAGAAACTCGCCACGGTTATCGAAGCCAGCAAAGACCCAGAGTTTAGGCACAGCATCATTCATCAACTGGCCAGACGGCCTCTTGGTGAGGTGGCATCGCAGCCGGCCGTGCTCAGCCGCTACGAGCCACTAGCGCGCCGGCATCAGGACAACATCCGGATTATCCAGAAGGCTTCTCGCTGCGTCAAAGGCGTGCTGTTCTTCGATCTGACGGAACTTGGCCTGGACGGCTATAACAAGTTCATTCCGTATTACCTTTACCCTGAGGCCAACTACACAGTGAGCCTGCTGCGCGCTTCCAAGCGCACAAAAGTGAGTGTCGGTTGGAATCCGTGGAGCGCTGCAAAGAGAAAGCACAACCTGGCGGCGATCTGCGAACGCTACGGTGGTGGAGGACATCCTGTTGTCGCCGCCATCGCATTTAGACCTGAGGCCATTGAAGAAGCACGGAAAGCTGCAGAAGAAATTGTGGCGGAGCTGCGGGAAGACGATGGGGTGAAGGACTGAAGGTGTACAGCAATCGCCAAACGCTGCAGCGAACGCCCGCCGTGGCGCTCTCGTCGCTGGGAATGCTGCTCACTTGAACTGGCTTGGACCTCATCCTGCGTAGCCCGAACTCTTTCCCAGCTTTAGGTGAGGGCAATTCCTTACGATTCATTGGAGGCTGCGTGCCCTTGCGCGGCGCTTTCCGCGGATTTCGAATTTCTTCACGGTCTCACCTCCGCTTCCGTTACCTGTTGACTCCTGCAGTTCTCTCCTTACGCCGGCTCCAGTAGAAGTAGGCAGGCAAGCCCGTAAATACGACGACGAGCCCCCAGAAGGAATTCTTGAAGTCGTTGACGACAGTGTTGAGCACGATGAGAAAAGCCGCGAGAGAAAACAGAACTGGAACGAATGGATACCCCCACGTTTTGTAGGGCCGCTCCAATTCCGGCCGCGTCCGGCGTAACACCAGGACAGCGATGCCGCCCAGCCCGTAGAAGATCCAGCTAACGAAGATGACGTAACTGAAGAGCCGGTCGAAGGTGCCGACCAGCGTGAGCAAGCTGGCCCAGACTCCCTGCAGGACGATGGAAAATGTGGGCACGACATAACGCGGCTGCACATAGGCGAACCGTTTGAAAAACAGTCTCTCTCGTGCCATGGCGAAATAGACCCGCGGCCCTCCCAGAACATTGCTGTTGATGGCGCCGGTAATCGAAATCAGGATGGCCAGGGCAATCAGAGTCCCCCCGAGCGGGCCCATAGCCAATTCCATGGCATCGGAAGCCAGGCGTCGCGAGCCCGAGATCTGCCCAAACGGCAGGGCGTAGAGATAAGCGAGATTTACGGTGAGATAGAGGACGATGATCGCCAGCGTGCCGAGAATCAACCCTCCGGTGAGGTTTCTTTCGGGATGATGAACCTCACCAGCGTTGTAAGTGAGCACATGCCAGCCTTCGTAGGCCCAAAGTACGGCGATCATGGCGATGCCCAGGGCGCTCCAGGAAAAGCTCACCGGCGGCATCGGCTGGTAGCTGAAATGATGAAAGCTCCCACGGCTCATCAAAAACAGAACTGCAGAGATACCGACGAGTGAGCCCATCTTGACCGTAGTGAGGATGTTTTGAACTCTGGCGCCGGAACGGACTCCAAGACAGTTGATGAGGGTCAGGAGCCCAATCACGCCAACGGCAAAGACCTTAGCAATACCGGGGGAAACGGGCAAGAGATACCCCACGTAGATGGCAAACCCTGCAGCCAGCGTGGCAATCGAGCCGCTTTGCATCACAAAGAAAGTACACCAGCCGTAGAGAAAGGCAGTCAGAGGCCCATACGCCTCACGCAGAAACACGTAGATCCCGCCTGACCGCGGAAACATGGCGCCGAGTTCCGCATAGGCCAACGCCCCAAAGAAGGTCAAGACGCCGCCAGCGGCCCACACCAGGAACATGCTTTCCACACTCTGAACGGTGCGCGCGATGTTTCCAGGTGTTAGGAAGATGCCCGACCCAATAATGGAACCAATGACCATCAAGGCACAATCGACCAGACCGAGCTCTCGTTTGAGTTCATCAGGCTCAGTACTGAGTGCAGGCGCTGAATAGACTTTAGAGGGAGTGTCCAAGTTGTCTCACTTCTGAATCGAGAAACCGCTTTGTGCAAGGCCTTCCATCTCTTTTTGGAACACAGCCAGCACATCCGCTGAAAACAGACAAAAGACAACGTGATGCAGACCGGTGGATCCCTTCAAGTAGTCGACCACGGCTCCAAGCATGGTGCTGGCACATCGATCCACCGGATACCCGAAGATCCCGGTACTGATTGCCGGAAAGCTCAGGCTGCGCAGTCCCTCTTGGTCAGCCACCTTGAGGCTGCTGAGGGTCGCATTCCTGAGTTTCTGGTCTTCCTCACCTTCGCCCATGCGCGGACCAACTGCATGGATGACGTGCCTCGCCTTCAACTGACCGCCGCTCGTGATGACTGCGGTTCCTACAGGTGTACCCCCAATTTGGTCGCATTCAGCCTGAATCTGAGGACCACCCTTCCTGCGAATGGCGCCGGCAACGCCCTCCCCCAGAATCAGGTGAGCATTCGCCGCATTGACGATGGCATCTGTGGCTTGTTCGGTGATGTCACCTTGAACCAGCTGAATCTCGGAGTTGTTGATTTTAGCTTTCACGATTATCCAGTTGGGTTGGATGCTACGAGAAATCCCTGAACAGGTCAAAAGCAAATGTCAATCCCACTTTGATCAGACTTCGTCTTATCTCTAGAACATTTTTTCCTAAGGGAATTCGAAGCTCTGACAAAGCATTTCTCTACTCCGGAGATCTTAGGTTTTTAGCCCCGGCCACGGGCGAAGGAGCTGTAGCCCAGGGTGGAGCTTTTTGCGGAACCCTGGGCCATTCAGCCTGTGGTCCAAAACCCGGCAGGGGTGACGGAACGGTCCTGTCCTGCCGGAGGCGAGCCAGGAGATGGACATGGTCAGTGAGACCGTTGCCGAAGTGACAAAAGCCACCCTTGCTGCGAAGGGCGCCACTTAGGTGTTCCCATAGCCGAGAACGCAATTCACCCTGAAACGGGTTCCCGGTCTTTCGGGAAAACACCAGGTGATAGAGAAGGCCCTATAAGACTTGGCGCATGAGGAGCCTCCGCTCTGTTTCCGTCACCCCTGCGGGGTTTTGGACGGGTTGTGTGGCGCCTCGAATCCCAGGGTTGCGCAGCGGCACCAAAGCGCCGCAGCTTCACCCTGGGCTACAGCTTCTTCGCCCCTAGCCGGGGCTATACGCCAATCGCCTTGTCAACAGGCTAGGAGCCATGAAGCAGAAAATGGAAAAACTCCAGCGATCAGACTCGTCTCATCTCGAAGATGCGGACCGTGTGGAGGAGTGCTCCAAGCAAGTCAACAGTGCCCTAGCGGGCGTCATGGCTTGTTCCCAAGACACCGTGAGAGTAGAATCCGACCATGGATAGACCGCACCTCACTAGGAGAGGCCGAGGTCCGTCAGCGCTGGAACCGATTGTGAAGGGAGTATTGTGTCCAAGCCTGAAGCGACCCTTGCTCCCTTGCTGGCGGCCTTGCGCGACCTGATGAGCCGGAAAGAGCTGAACACGAAGGCAGTGACTTGCGTCCTTCATGAAAGCAGGCATAGAAAACACCTTCGGAGTAGAATCTGACGGGTTGATCATGCCCTTTCGATTTTCGGATGTCGCGTTTCGTCAGATACCTCTCTTTCGAGATCCCACCAGAAGGCTTCTCTGCTGAAACTAATATCCAGACTTTCACTTGCCTTGATTCTGCTAACGTCCGTGGTAAATCGGCACAGTGGCTCGGAGTCAGTGGTTCCGGGCATAGAGGTCTTGCTCTCCGAACAGCTCGGTCTGATTCGTGGAAAACGCATCGGGCTCATCACGAATCACACTGGCGTGGACCGGAAACTCAGGCATGACATCGATGCCTTCATCTCGACGCCGGGCCTGCGCCTTGTTGCCTTATTCTCGCCAGAACATGGCATTCGAGGCACGGTGCAAGCCGGTGAGAAAGTCCGCAGTGGAGTTGATGAGAAGACTGGAATCCCGGTGTACAGCCTCTATGGTGAGAAAACACAGCCCACCGAAGACATGTTGAAGGAGGTCGATGTGCTGGTGTACGACATTCAGGATGTCGGCTGCCGCTTTTACACTTACATATCGACTCTCGGCCAGTGCATGGAAGCCGCTGCGCGCAAGAAGATTCCGTTCATCGTCCTCGATCGCCCCAACCCGCTGGGTGGAGAAGCTGTGGAAGGGCCGTCACTCAAACCGGAATTTCGCTCCTTTGTCGGGGCTTTTCCGATCCCCATCCGCTACGGGCTGACTCCAGGGGAGCTGGCAGGCTTCATCAAGGACACTCAGAAACTGGACGTTGCACTTGCCGTCGCCAAACTCAAAAACTGGCGTCGCAGCCAGTGGTATGACGAGACAGGTCTGGTCTGGGTCCCGCCATCACCCAACATTCCGACACTTGAAGCGGCGTTAGTGTATCCGGGGACCTGTTTGATGGAAGGCACAAATCTTTCGGAGGGGCGCGGCACCACCAAGCCGTTCGAGTTGATCGGAGCGCCATGGATTGATGGCCTCAAGCTCGCCGAGTCTCTCAACCGTACGAATCTTCCAGGTGTTCTCTTTCGAGCGACGGCCTTTACTCCAACCTTCTCCAAATTCTCCGGAGAAGCATGCCAGGGAGTTCAACTCCACATCGTCGATCGCAAGACCTTTCGTCCGCTTCTCACGGCACTGGCCATTCTCAAAGAAATCCGTAGCGCCTATCCTAGCCAGTTCCAATTCACAAACAAACACTTCGACCGGCTGGCGGGCAGCGACGAACTACGGAAATCTCTCGAACAGAATCTTGCCGTCGAAAAGATCGTGGCCGCCTGGGATGCCAGTGTTAAGGAATTCGAAGTCGCTCGAATGAAGTACCTGTTGTACCCTTAGGCAGTCCTGCGCGACAAAACAAGAATCTTGTTCTCGTTTCTCAACTCACACCCTTCACCCCGGCCCTCTCTCCGAACCAAACACGGGAGGAGAGGCAATCAGATCTTTTTGTGACGTTCACCCCGGGGCGACGCTTCGCTTACCCTCAGCTACCCTCTGGCACCCCTAAGCGGCTCTGCGCGTGTGCCGTTGTTCTCTGTTAGAATGCAGGCATAGAGTGTTGTTGCGATGCCAGTCTGGTCGTCGGGGCTCTAACATTCGGCATCGACTTTTGGAAAGACAAGGCCCAAATGATTCAGGAAACCCTATCCAAGATCGAAGCCAGAATTCGGAAGCTCTCGTCTCTCAGAGACGAAAACAAAGCTGAACTCCTGAGCCTCTTGGCGAGACTGAAATCCGAAATAGGCGAGCTTTCAAAGACGCACTCGGAGGAGGCGCAAAGCATAACCGCTTTTGCGGAAGTCTCGACGCATGAAGCAGCCCGGCAGCAGCGAAATCCGGAGCTGCTGAAACTGTCGCTGGAAGGGCTGTCAGCCTCGGTTCAGCAATTTGAGACCTCGCATCCGCGGCTGGTTGAGACCGTCAATGCGATCAGCCTGATGCTATCCAACAGTGGGGTGTAGCCGGCTCACTCAGACAGCGTCGATAGAGTCTGCCCTTTGTCGCAGCCATTCGAAGGTTCCTGGACCCCGTCAGTCAGTGCCAGAGATGCACGATGTAACCGTAGTTCTTGAGTCCTTCGACCCTGCGCGCACTGGTTGGTCGGCTGCATTCGGCCAGCCCGTTGAAGTCCACGAGGCCCGGCGGCTTGACCAGGTCTTGCCGGTCCTGGCCGAGGCTGAACGGGCAGCAACGAGTGGCCACTGGGCAACCGTCGTAGTGGGCTACGAAGCTGCGCCGGCTTTTGAACCTGCCATGCAGGCGTATGACCCGAGCTGTTTTCCGCTCGCTTGGGTGGCCGTCTTCGATCGAGCTCATGACTTGCCGGCCCGGATCGCATCCGAAAGTCAAGCCTGCCCGGAATGGCAGCCCGGTCTCGCCTTTGGGGAATATGTTGCCGCCGTCGAGAGTATCCGTCGCTCCATTGCTCGAGGCGATTGTTACCAGGTGAACTACACATTCCCGTTGCGGGGCAAGTTCCGAGGCGATGCCTGGAGCTGGTACCGCGCGTTAGGGGCCGCGCAAGGTGCCGGCTATTGCGCCTGGCTCGACCTGGGACGGTACCTCGTGCTGTCCTTGTCCCCGGAGCTTTTCTTCGAAAGACAGGCAAGCCAGCTGCGAACCCGCCCCATGAAGGGCACCGTGCTCCGAGGGCGCTGGAACGAGGAGGACCAGGCACAGCGCGACTGGCTCAGCTCCTCCAGCAAGAACCGGGCGGAAAACCTGATGATCGTTGACTTGCTACGAAATGACCTGGGCCGCGTGTCGCTACCCGGCTCGGTGCAGGTGACAAAGCTCTTCGAAGTCGAGCGCTACGAAACCCTCTTTCAGATGACGTCAACCATCGAGTCCGCATGCAGGCCGCAGACGACGCTTACGGATCTGTTTTGTGCGCTGTTTCCTTGCGGTTCGGTCACGGGAGCGCCGAAGATCAGCGCGATGCAGATCATTCGAAATCTGGAATCAAATCCTCGTCACCTCTATACCGGTACGATCGGACTGATTCGCCCAGGCGGTGACTGCACTTTTAACGTCGCTATTCGCACGCTGTTGCTTGACAAGAAGACCAGTGAAGTCACATTTGGAGTCGGCAGTGGAATCACCTACGATTCCACAGCAAAGGAGGAATATGCGGAATGCCTCACCAAGGCCAGCTTTCTTAGCCAGCGCCGCCCGCCATTTGATTTGCTCGAGACCTTGCTCTTGGAGCGCGGAGACTACTTCCTGCTGGAACGACATTTGCGGAGGATGAGGGAATCGGCCGAGTATTTCGGTTTCAGCTGGGACGAGGGCGCTGTGCGGCAAAAACTGGAAGAAGTGCGAGGAGCTCTCGACCAAGGCTATTGGCGGGTGCGTCTTCTGGCCGCCCGGGATGGCAATCTCAGGGCAGAAGTAACTCCATTCGCCGCCGGCTCCAGAAAACGTCTGGCGAGTGGGTACGGCGCCCGAGCCGCTGGATTCGCGCAATCCGTTTCTCTGTCATAAGACGACCTACCGGTCGTTCTACAAGGATCCACTGCAAGCCCGGCCCGACTATGACGATCTGATCTTCTACAATGAACGCGGTGAGGTTACCGAATCCAGCGTTGCCAACGTAGTCATTGTTAGAGGCGGACAGAGACTGACACCGCCCAGAACCTCAGGTCTGTTAGCTGGAACGTTCCGCGCCGAATTGCTGGCCACTGGCGACATTCGTGAACAAGTGTTCACCCTGGACGACCTACGGAGGGCGGATGAGATCTACCTCATCAACTCCGTGCAGAAGTGGGTGCGCGCACGGCTTGTGGATGGGTAGGGTACGTTGCTTCTCAAGGGGCACCTTCTCCTCAGATCCGCCCATTCGACACCGCCTTGCTGTAGCGCAAACGCCGCTTCTGCGGCTACGATCAAAAACGCGACGTCGACCTGCGGCGCCACGTCCTTTTGTGCGATCAGACTGGAGGAAGATAAACAGATGAGCGGCTACCCAGGCACCGAACGGGAAAAGCGAGTTTCGTCGGAAAACTTACAGCGGCTGGTCTCGGGGATCTTTCAAGCTTGCAGCCTGTCTTCTGAGGATGCGAGTCTTTTGGCCGAAAATTTGGTCGCGGCCGACCTGCGTGGATGCCATTCGCATGGAGTCTTGCGTGTTCCAGAATACGTTCGAAAGCTCAAACAGGAGGGTGTTAACCCCAAAGGGCAGCCCAGGATCGTTCAGGATCATCCGGCAGCGTTGGTGGTGGACGGAGGCAACAGCATGGGGCAGATCGGATGCACCTTTGCCATGCGCAAGGCTATCGAGCGAGCTCGCTCGAGCTTCATTGCAGCTGCCGCGGTGCGTGGCAGCAATCACTGCGGCGCAATGGCGTACTATGCCATGCTGGCACTGCCGGAAGACATGATCGGCCTCGCCACGACAAATGCGTTACCCGCGATGGCTCCCTGGGGTGGGTTAGACAAGATCCTCGGCATTAATCCACTGGCTGTGGCCATTCCCACGAAGGAGGAGGATCCAATTGTCTACGATGCGGCCTTTAGCGGCTCCTCGCACGGGAAGATCCGAGTCTATCACCAGAAAGGACTCTCGATTCCCGGCGACTGGGCGTTCGATTCCAAGGGCAAGGCCCACCACAGATGCCGCGGAGGCTATTAACGGCCTGCTGCAGCCAATCGGCGGCCACAAAGGCACAGGCTTGGCGCTCGTGATGGGCATCCTGTCAACGCTCCTATCGGGCGCCAGTTACGGAACGGAGCTGGGCAACATGGTCGAGGGCGCAAAACCAGGACAGGATGGCCATTTTTTCATGGCTCTCAAAGTGGCTGCTTTTGTCGATGTGGAGGTTTTCAAGCAGCGGGCAGACGGCATCATCCGCCAGATACGCAGCGGCCGCAAGGCGCCCGGAGTAGACCGGATCTATGCGCCAGGTGGTTTAGAGGCGGAGACCGAACGCAACTATCGGAAGGAAGGAATCCCCCTCAATGATGCGACGCTCGAGGACCTTAGTCGCTCGGCCAAAAACCTGGGCCTCGATCCCTCGCTCCTCCGAGGAGAACCGGATGTCACAGCACGTTCCGTTGATTGAGCAACTGCAGCCAGTGCTCTGGCGACGAGTGGACCAGCCGGGTCACGAGTCGGCTCGATTGTCTTTTCAGCAGGAATGCTGGTCTCTGATCGGAACAGCCGTCTTTGCCCACAATCAGCAGGCTTGCCGGCTGGACTATCGAGTTGTCTGCAATTCGGCTTGGGAAACGCTCTCGGCGAAGGTCGCGGGCTGGGTCGGAAACGAGAATGTTGACATTGACCTGGCCGTTGATTCAGCGCGCCGCTGGCAGCTTAATGCGCGGGAGTGTCCCGAAGTTGCAGATTGCATCGACCTCGATCTGAACTTCAGCCCATCCACCAATCTCCTTCCCATTCGGCGATTGGGACTGGCAGTGGGGCAGGAGGCAGCAGTGCGAGCGGCGTGGCTCCGCTTCCCAAGTTTCCATCTCGAACCACTCGAACAGCTCTACCGGCGCGTTGATGTCGCAACCTATCGCTACGAGAGTGCGGGCGGCCGGTTCGTCGCAGACCTTGAAGTGAACGCGGCGGGTTTTGTGACTCGTTATCCAAACTTCTGGCAGGTTGAAGCTGATCGGTGACGACTTGCTGGTGCATAGATCACAAAAACGATCAAGAATCATCCAACCCGTTGTCTATGGACGTCTATGTGTGGCAAGGTAACTGAGAATGGAGGGAGTGTCAGCCGTCGACGGAGGGCCGCCACAAGGTGAGACGAGACGCAGGCCATCGTTGGCTGTCGGTCTAACGGACTTTGCTAACCCGCCCCCCGAGTTGCTCATTTCCAGTCGCTCCGGTATCCTTACAAGCATGAACCGCCAGCCGAGGTATGGTCAAGATCCCGACAGCAGCTACCCGCCGGGGACACGGGAGTCCGCTTCGACTCGCTCTCGGGTTGAGTTGGAGAGTCTGCCTGGGGGAAGCTTGGTGGCGGAGGGACTTAGCGATTTGGACGGGGGTCGCCAGAGCGTTCCCGCATTGCTGGTCCTGATCGGAGCGCCGCGTCTTCGCAGGCTGGGACTGGCCGTTCCCGAATTTGCCGGTTGTCCAGAACATTCGCTTTACGCCCTGTTGTCCAGGTCGGATCCGAACTCCGCTCATTCCCGTTACAACGCTCTGATCCGCAAGCTGGTGAGCTTTGAAAGGGCCGCCGAATGCGTCTTCCGGTAGATGCCCTTCGCCTGGGCAAGTTCATGCGGGCCTTTGGGGCAGAAGCCTCTCAGCCAGTGCGCGCCTATTTGACCGGCGGAGCTACGGCGGTTGTCCTGGGATGGCGGACTAGTACCCTCGATATTGACCTGGAGCTGGTTCCCGAAGACGACCGGCTGCTGCGCGCCATCCCTTCCCTTAAAGAGAGCCTCCAGATCAACGTCGAACTGGCTTCGCCTGCTCACTTCATTCCAGAACTTCCCGGCTGGCAAGACCGCAGTCGCTTCATCACTCAAGAAGCAGTTACTTCGTTCTATCACTATGATTTCTATGCGCAGGCTCTGTCCAAGATCGAGCGCGGCCACGCCCAGGATCTCAAGGATGTGGCCACCCTGCTCCACACGGGTCTGATCGAAAGCACCCGGTTGCGCGAGTTTTTTGAAGCGATCTTTCCCCACCTTTACCGCTTTCCGGCGATTGATCCGGATTCGTTCCGACGGGCCCTGGAAGCCATCCTGGCCGAGCCAAGGGATTGAACGGCCACGATCCTCCAACGGGCCTGATCGCCCTAAACCATTGACTTTCGGCTGCTGAGATCGCTATCCTAAGGCACTCTTCAGCAGGGACAAGGAGAAGAATTATGGCACCTCGCGCTTCCTGGAGTGGATATCTGAGGCTATCGCTGGTTACTATCCCAGTGAGACTCTATAACGCCATCAGCAGCACCAACAAAGTCTCCCTCAACCAGCTTCACAAAGACTGCAATCAGCGATTGCGGCAGCAAATGGTGTGTCCCGAGCACGGGAAAGTAGAGAGAGAAGACATCGCTCAAGGGGTATGAGTTTGAGAAGGACCGTTACGTGGTCATCGACGAAGCCGATCTGGAAAAGATCCGGCTGGAAACGACCAAAACGATCGAGCTCAAGCAGTTTGTCGACGCTAAAGAGGTCGATCCCATCTATCTGGACACCCCCTATTACCTGGCGCCCGACGGCCCGGTGGCTGAAGAAGGGTTCCGCATTCTACGTGAGGCCATGCGTGAGGCCAATAAGGTTGCAATTGGCCAGGTGGTCATCTCCAACAAAGAGCATATCGTCGCCATTCAAGCCCTGGACAAAGGGCTTATCCTCAACACCCTGCGCTATACGGAAGAAATCCGCAATTCAGCCTCCTACTTTGAGGATATCAAGAACGGCGACGTCGAGAAGAACCAGCTCGCTCTGGCCCAGCAGTTGGTGAACAGCCTGACCAGCTCCTTTGATCCCTCTCAGTTTAAGGATCGATATCAAGGATCGTTACTGGAAGTGATTAAGGGCAAGGTTGCTGGCTCGGAGCCGGTGGTTTCACGGAAAGCGGAAATGGGCAAAGTGGTCAACCTGATGGATGCACTGAAGCAGAGCCTTGCCCAAACCCAGTCCCAAAAGAAACCGCCTGCCTCCAGCGTCAGGACTGTCACCGCCAAACAAAAGAGAACCAAGAACGCTTGATTGGTTCTGTTCATCTTGATCGCTCTCCGGCAGTCGTGGTTCGGAGGTAGCGGAGCCGCAGCCCGGGGCGTTTGTATTTTCAGACACGCCCATCTCCCCCATCCCAGTCTCCATTGATGGAAACCCTGTCGCTCAAACAGTCCAAAGTGACCTTTACCGGGAAATTCGCGTCCATGACCCGCGAGGAAGCCTGTCAGATCGTACGCGAGGCTGGAGGCGAGCCGACCCCGGCGGTTTCGCGGCGGACGTCTTTCGTCGTCGTCGGGATGGAGGGCTGGCCGTTGCTTCCCGACGGAATGATCAGTAACAAATTAAAGCGCGCGGAAGAACTCAGCCGTCGTGGCCACTCCATTCGCATTATTTCGGAGGAAGCGTTTTTGGAGCTGGCAGGCCGTAAGACCCGTCAGCAGCGAACATTTCAAAAGGCCTATCCGGCGGAAGAAGTCTGCAAACTCCTGAGGCTTCCTGCGGATACTCTCCGGCGGTGGGAACAGTTCGGACTGATTCGCTCTCAGAATGGACTTTACGACTTCCAAGACCTGGTTTCCCTGCGAACCATTGCTGAGCTTGTGGGTCGGGGTGTTCGACCTGAGATAATCGGTAAGAGCCTGAAAGCGCTAGGAGCAGTTCTGCCTGGGACTGACCGGCCGTTGGCTCAGCTCAGAATTGTGGTTGAGAATCCGAAGGCCATTCTCGTCGATCTGGGCGACCACTTGATTGCGCCCAATGGCCAGTTGTTGATCAATTTTGAGGCAAAACACAAGCCAGTTGGAGCGGTTATCGGTTTCGGGGAGAAAGTGACTGACACCGAATGGTTTGAGTTCGGCCAGGCTTGCGAGGAAGACGAGAGCTATGCCGAAGCCGCGGACGCGTATCGGAAGGCGGCAGCGCGGCGGCCCTATTTTCCGGAAGCCTACTTCAACTTGGGCAATGTGCTACGGCTGATGGGTCAGCCCGACGCAGCCATGCAGGCCTACCATTCCGCGATTTCCCAGGATCCCCAGATGGCAACCGCCTGGTACAATCTGGCTGACGTCCAGGAAGAACAAGGGCAGATCCCACAGGCTGTCCACAGTTTGCTAAGGGCTTTGGAAGCTTGCTCGGCCTATGCGGACGCTCACTTCAACCTGGCGTTGTGTTATGAGAAGCTCGAGCAAAAGCGTGAGGCCGTCCGTCATTGGACGGCTTATCTCAAGCTGGACCCCTCCAGCCAGTGGGCCAGGATTGCAAAACGACATCTGGTAGAGATTTAGGCAAACTCCGGAAACAACGAGCCTACACTGGCTGGAAAATCCAAAGCTAGCCGCAGAGTCGCTGAGATCAAGGCGAGAGATCTGCTCACAGGTGGTCACTTTAGGTTTGCGGCTAGCGTAGTCGATCACCTGAGACCGCAAAGGTCTGGGCTTCGTTCGTAGGCTAGCCCCTATATGGCAACAGCAAATGGCCCTAGTCATGCGATTCTTGTCAGTTGTGCAATTGCAATATTCTTCGAGCGACGACGTCTGCCGCTTGGTGATACTTGCCCTGTGATGAGAATATTACCTAGCCCTGAATTTCCCGCTTGATGAATTCCCATCGTGACCCTCAAGAAATACCGCGAGAAGCGAAAGTTCGAGCAAACGCCTGAGCCCGAAGGGCGCGAACAGTCTGGCCAGGGTGTTTTGCGGTTCGTCGTGCAGCTGCACCGGGCATCCCGCCTCCATTTCGACTTCCGACTCGAGTTGAATGGGACGTTGAAGAGCTGGGCCGTTCCCAAAGGACCCTCCCTGGATCCGCAGGAGCGGCGTCTGGCTGTCATGGTGGAAGATCATCCGCTCGAGTATCAATCGTTTGAAGGAATCATCCCGAAAGGCAACTACGGTGCCGGCACCGTGATGGTGTGGGACAACGGGACCTATTACTCGCGACAGACACGCGATCGCGAGGAAAGCGAACGGGTTCTCAAAGAAGGGCTGCAAAAGGGACACATCACGTTCATCCTGGAAGGAAAGAAATTGAAAGGAGAGTTTGCCCTCGTTAGGTTGAAGCGAGGAGAAGAGAACGCCTGGCTGCTGCTCAAGAAGGGTGACGAGTTCGCCGGCCAGCCAGATGTTCTGGAATTGGATCGCTCGGTCACGACGAATCGAACGCTGGATGAAATCGCCAGCCAGGCTCCGGCTGCTCAGGATGTCTGGCTCGGAAAACCCAAGGCTCCTTTGCCCGACTTGGATGACGCGCCTCCCTCCAAGATGCTCCGGAAGGTCAGTCCCATGTTGGCGACTCCGGTCACACGGCCGTTCAGCCGCGCCGGCTGGTTGTTTGAGATCAAGTGGGATGGATATCGCGCGATTGCCGAAATCGAAGGTGGCCAGGTGCGGCTGTATTCCCGAAACCAACTGTCCCTGGAAGAGCGCTTTGCTCCGCTGGTGAAATCGCTCCAAAACTTCGGGCATGATGCCGTGCTGGATGGCGAAGTGGTGGTTGTCGACGAGAACGGCAAACCCCAGTTTCAATTGCTTCAAGACTACCAGAAGAGTCGGCAAGGCCAGTTGGTGTACTACGTGTTCGATCTCCTTTACCTGGCAGGACATGACCTGCGCAAGCTGGCACTTCGGCGCCGCAAGGAAATTCTCAGGCAGGTCATTCCGGAATTGCCACACCTGGCATTCAGTGAACATGTCGAGGACCAAGGAAAGGAATTCTTCGAAGTCGTTTCCAAGCAGGGCCTGGAGGGGATGATTGGCAAAGACGGGTCAAGTCTCTATCAGGAAGGGCAGCGGAACCTCGCCTGGCTGAAAGTCAAGACGGAACAGCGGCAAGAAGCCGTGATCGGAGGTTTCACTCGCCCGGGCGGAGGCCGAAAACACTTCGGTGCCCTGCTCCTGGGAGTCTACGACGGGAAGGACTTGGTCTATATCGGCCATGTGGGCACAGGTTTCAGCGAAGAACTCCTGCGAGAGATTGGGGCGCGGCTAGAGCCCTTAGTTCAGAGCAGTTGTCCATTCAAAAAGAAACCCGTAGCGAATGCAGACGTGCGCTGGGTCAGGCCCGAGCTGGTGTGCGAAGTGGGCTTCCAGAACTGGACGAAAGACAAAGTGTTGCGTCACCCAGTGTTTCTCGGGTTGCGCGAAGACCGCCCGGCGGCCTCGGTTCTGCTGGAAGCCCCTGTTCAGGAGGCACCGAAAACCGAGCCCAAGAGGATCGAAAACCCGGCGTCCCCTGCCCGCCAGCGGCCATCTGCGGCCAGCAGCTTGGCCAAGACGAAGAACGAGGAACAGGTGTCGATCGATGGACACGTACTGAAACTGACCAACCTTAACAAGGTTTACTGGCCGCGGGAGAACTACAAGAAAAGCGACTTGATCAGCTTCTACGGCGACATTGCCTCCTTCATTCTTCCCTACTTGAAAGACCGGCCAGAATCGCTGCATCGGCATCCGAATGGAATCGAAAGGGAGAGCTTTTATCAGAAAGACATCGAGTATCACCCAGCTTGGGTGAAGACCGTGAAGATCGAGTCCGACTCGCAGGAGAAGCAAATCCGGTTCCTCGTCTGTCAGGACGAGGCAACTCTGGTGTACATGGCGAATCTGGGATGCATTGAGATCAACCCCTGGAGCTCGCGCCTCGGCGTATTGGACCGCCCGGATTTCCTGGTGATCGACCTCGATCCTGAAGACATTGCTTTCGACCACGTTGTCGAAGCGGCCCTGGCAGTGCGGAAAGTGTTGGATACCGCGGGAGCGGAATGTTGCTGTAAGACTTCCGGGAAAACCGGGCTTCACATCTACGTGCCACTGGGAACCTGTTGTAGCTACGAGCAGGCCCGGCAGTTTGCCGAAATCATTGCCAGGCTTGCCCACGAGAAACTTCCGAAAACCACGAGCCTCGAGAGAAATCCCGCCAAGCGCAAGCACAAGGTCTATCTCGACTACCTTCAGAACCGTCACGGTCAGACTCTTGCGGCACCTTACTCGGTTCGACCGTTTCCCGGGGCCACGGTCTCGACACCCTTGAAATGGAGTGAGGTAAAGCTTGGCCTGGATCCCTCGGAGTTCACGATTCGGACCGTCCGCAAACGGCTCGACAAGGTCGGGGACCTCTGGCAGCCGGTCCTGAGCGGCTCTATTGACCTGGTGAAGTGCCTGGAGCGGCTGCAGCGATAGACTTGCGACGGGCGCGAAGTCCAGTCGCCACCATCACCCAAACCCCGCAGGGGTGGCGCAATCGGTCCGGATTTCCAGCCCCGCAAGGGGCGAAGGAACGTAGCCCAGGGTGGAGCGCCAGCGGAACCCTGGGTCCAGTCGCCACAATCACCAAAACCCCGCAGGGGTGGCGGAATCGGTCCGGATCCCTGCCGAAGCCGACCGTAGCCCAGAGGTGGAGCGCTAGCGGAACTCTGGGTTCATCGCCCTGCAAGCAGGGCGCAGGAATTCCTAGCCCGAAGCGTGGACCTTGCGCGGTGGGCTCCTGGACCCGAATTAACGCCACAATTACCAAAACCCCGCAGGGGTGGCGGAATCGCTCCGGATTTCTAGCCCCGCAAGGGGCGAAGGAACGTAGCCCAGGGTGGAGCGCCAGCGGAACCCTGGGTCCAGTCGCCACAATTACCAAAACCCCGCAGGGGTGGCGGAATCGGTCCGGTATTCCCACAACCGAGGACGCAATTCAGCCTGAAGCCAGGGTTCCCGGTCCTTGGTGGAAAACACCAGGTGATAGAGAAGGCACGTATAAGATTGGGGCATGAGGAGCCTCCGCTCTGTTTTCCGCCACCCCTGCGGGGTTGGGCGGGTTGTGCCGATTCTACCCCAGGGTTGCGCAGCGGCACCAAGCGCCGCAGCTTCACCCTGGGCTACAACTCCTTCGCCCCTTGCGGGGCTGGAAATCCGGACCTTCTCCGTCACCCCTGCGGGGTTTGCTTTCGTGGTTATGGCATTCTACCCCAGGGTTGCGCAGCGGCACCAAGCGCCGCAGCCTCACCCTGGGCTACAGTTCCTTCGCCCCTACCGGGGCTGGAAATCCGGACCGTCTCCGTCACCCCTGCGGGGTTTTGGAGCGGTTGTATGGCGCCTTGGACCCCAGGGTTGCGCGGCGGCACCAAGCGCCGCAGCTTCACCCTGGGCTACAGCTCCGTCGCCCCTAACCGGGGCTAGCTGATCCTTCTGCACCAACGCAGGCGGTTCCTCTGATTCCAATTTCCCAGTCCTCGCTTACGGGCAACTGCTCATCCTTATCTGCGCCGGCGGCGTGTTCAGCAGCGCCACGCCGTTCGCCACAATCGGCACGCTCACCTTGAAGTCCTGGCGCGTCGTGTTGCCCGCCGCATCCCGCACCCGCAGCGTGATGACATACACCCGCCCGTTCTTCGTCTCGTCGCGTTCGGCGCGCAACTGCACCGACTTGCAATTGGCCGCGATCACGATGTCGTTGCTGGTGTTGCCGTCGGCATCGCCCGGCGCGTTGTCCGGCTCGTCGCTGGTGACTTTCTCGATCCCTACGGCGCTAAGACCCAGCGTCTTGTTGCAGCCGTCGCTGACGCTCTGCGCCATCTGGCTGGTTGTGAGCGTGTAAACATTGTGATTGGGCGGCCAGAGTTGAATGGCGGGCTTCAGCGTAAGCGTGGGCAAGGCGGTGTCTACCACGTTAACCGTGCGCGTTGCGGTAGCGGCGTTGCTGCTACTGTCGGTGGTCGAGTAGGTGAGGGTGTAGCTGCCGGGTACGGCGGTGTTGACGCTGCCGGAAGCCGTCACCGTGCCGGCACCAGAGCAGTTGTCGGAGGCCGTCGCGCCCGGATCCGCGAAAGTGAGAGGGCACTCGACGGTCATCGGGTTAGCGCCGTTCAGGGTGATGACGGGCGCCGTTTGATCCACGACGGTGACGTTGGCGGTACAGGAACTCGACGCGCCGCCGGCGTCGGTGACGGTCAGCGTGACGGCGGTGGTGCCGAGCGGGTACGGCCCCGGCGGCGACTGCGTGAGGGTGATGGTGTCGCCGCTGTCGGGATCGGACGAGCCGTTGTCGATCGAGGCGCTGACGGCGCAACTGGTGCCGGCCGTGACGGTCACGTTCTGGCACTGCGCGACGGGCGCTTGATTGAACAGGTCGCTGGCTTCGAGCTCCTTCACGCCGTTGGAGACGTTGACGTTGGCGGCCAGGGTGCCGTTCTCGAGAGTTCCATCGGCGGTCAGGATGAGCACCCGTCCGCCCCCGCCAGGACCGCCATCGTGCTCGGTCTTCTGTCCCCTCGCCACCATTGCCGCCGATGGCGTTTAGGGTGCCGGAGAGCGACACGGTTGGCGCGTGGACCAGGATGCCGCCGCCCGCCCCGCCCCCGCCTCCGCTTCCGAAGCTGCGGCTGCCGCCGAGCCGCCGTTCGCCAGCACCATCCCGCCGATGCTGATGGCGCCCACGGCCCCGATCTCCACCGCGCCGCCGCCGCCGCCGCCGCCCCCGGCCTCGTGCGCCGCCGCCGCCGCCGCCGCTGCCGCCCTGCAGCTTCAGGGAGAGGTCGCCGTAGGGGCTACGGCCGCCCCCGAAACTCCCGCCGCCGCCGCCGCTGGCCCCCTGAGCCCGCCCCCGCCGCCGCCCGGCTCCACGCTGCCGCCGTCGCCGCCGCCGGACGCTGCTGCCTGGGCGGCCGTCGACGAAGCCCGGCCCGCCGCGCCCCCGACACCGAAGTTGCCGCCACCACCGCCGCCGCCACCGCCCGGTCCGGCGGCACCACCGTCCCCGCCGCCACCGCTCTCCCCTCCCGCGCCGCTGACGTTAATGGTGCCCGCAACCGTGGCCGTGGACTGCGACAGCAGCGCCATCGGGCGCGAGTTGGCGTTTTGCGCACCCTGCACCGTCACCCCCGCCGGTATGCTGAGGGACGCGAACGTGAATACGGCAATCTCGTCCCGCGCCACGCTGCCGCCCGAGGGCGAGAAGAACACGCCCGCGATCGGGGTCGTAATGCCCGGCCCGCTCAAGCTCGGCGCCGCGTTGTTCCTGCTGGTGTTAATCGTGTACGTCCCGCTCGCGAAGGGCGAGCCACCCAGCGACGTGAACTCGTCCGGGTTGAGCGGATAGGCCGGCAGGGCTTGCGCTTTGACTGGGTGCTCCAGGCGCCACTGCGCCAGGCCGATCAGCAGCGCCAGTGCGAGAGCCGTCAGGGTGATTCGTCGTGTCATGGTCTTCATCCTTTCTCTGAGAGTGGGTTGGTTTTAGGTTTCGTTTGCAGCAGCGATTTCAGCCTCTGGCGCAAGTCGAGCAGATTGTCCTTGAGCACGTAACCGCTACCAATAGAGAAGGCTTTTGGCCTTGCTCACGTCCTCAAAACTGCGCCCCGAAACTCGCCGGGCGATCGCTTGCGTCAAAATACAATCGCAACCCGACCGCATTCGTGTGACCGCCGCAAGAGGCGCCAGCCCCATTGCTCCCGATCCGGGTCAAGATTCTCAGGCGAAGCTGCTCGGAGGTGTTAACGACCGCCGGCGAGAAGGGAGCAAACGTTAAGGTGACCTCTTTTGCCAGGTCCGGATTCCGGGTGATGCCCTCGATACAGTAGGTCTCGCCGGCCGTTACCAGGGTGCTGTTTTTGTAGAGCTCGCCCCGCAAGTCGAAGCGGGTGCCTTGATCGTCACTGTTCTTCAACCCCAGCCAAACGTGCAGATCACTCAGCTCGGTCATGGTTACGCTGGCTTGCGCCGGCGGCGAAGTCCAGGTACCGATCTCTTTCCAGGGATTGCCGCCACTGAACTTGACGGCCATGGAATCCCTGAATTTCTCAGTCGTGGTGGTGGGAGGAGTAGGATTCACGAAGAGCGTCGGCGGGTTGTTATTGGGACCCGTACCGTGGAGGTAGAAATCTGTGATGGCCAACGGCACCAGCGGGGTGATACGCACAAAGACGGACCCGTCCCCCGCTAGGAAGGGCGACCCCGGGACCGGCGTCAGGGCCCCGTTGGCACCGATGCTGTAGGCCGAGACGTTGTCGTCCCTGAGGTTTGCCACGTAGGCGAACTTGCCCGTTGGATCCACCGCCACTGAGATGGACCCGTCCCCCGCTAGGAAGGGCGACCCCGGGACCGGCGTCAGGGCCCCGTTAGCACCGATGCTGTAGGCCGAGACGTTGTTGTTTTGGTGGCTTGCCACGTAGGCAAACTTGCCCGTTGGGTCCACCGCCACTGAGGTGCTATTGTCCCCCGCTGCGAAGGGCGACCCCGGGACCGGCGTCAGGGCCCCGTTGGCACCGATGCTGTAGGCCGAGACGCTGTTGCTGTTTGCCACGTAGGCGAACTTGCCCGTTGGATCCACCGCCACTGATCTGGGCTGGGCCCCCGCTGCGAAGGGCGACCCTGGGACCTGGATCAGGGCCCCGTTGGCACCGATGCTGTAGGCCGAGACGTTGTCGTCGTCCGGAGGCTGTGTGCTTGTGTTCACCACGTAGACGAACTTGCCTGTCGGATCCACCGCCACTCCTTGGGGCGTGCTCCCCGCTGCGAAGGGCGACCCTTCGACCGGCGTCAGGGCCCCGTTGGCACCGATGCTGTAGGCCGAGACGTTGTTGTCGCTGGTGTTCGACACGTAGGCGAACTTGCCCGTTGGATCCACCGCCACTGAGAAGGGAAAGCTCCCCGCTGCGAAGGGCGACCCTGGGACCAGCGTCAGGGCGCCGTTGGCACCGATGCTGTAGGCCGAGACGTTGCCTTCAAAAGAGTTTGCCACGTAGGCGAACTTGCCGGTTGGATCCACCGCCACTGATTGGGTCCCTTCCCCAGCGGGGAAGGGCGACCCCGGGACCGGCGTCAGGGCCCCGTTGGCACCGATGCTGTAGGCCGAGACGTTGTTGCCGAAAAAGTTTGCCACGTAGGCGAACTGGGCGCGCAATGGTGCCGCCAGGCAGACAAAGCCGATGGCCAGCGTTGACAAACCCTTAAAGAAAGCTGGTCTCGATGACGCAACTCCTTTAGCCGATCCTGAGGGGCCAGGCTTAGTTCGGATGATCTGGCGGTGCAGACACGTTTCGTTAAGGCCCGCGTTTTGACGGCCTGGTAAATGGAGAACAGCAGTCATAGTTTGTATTTCCATGGTCTTTATCCTTTCTCTGAGAGTGGGTTGGTTTTAGGTTTCGTTTGCAGCAGCGATTTCAGCCTCTGGCGCAAGTCGAGCAGATTGTCCTTGAGCACGTAACCGCTGCCTCCCGCTGCCGTGGCCACGGCTCGCCACCGGGCGTCGTCGTCGTCGCTCAGCATCACAATGTGGGCTTCAGGAAAGGCGGAGATGATCTGCCGCGAAGTCTCCAGCCCGTCGCGTGGCGGCCCATCAATGTCGATCAGCACGCAGTCGGGCCTCTGCCTCCGGTAAACCTCCAGGGCCTCGGCGCCGTCGCCGCAGTCGACTATCTCCGACGCGAAAGGAGCGAGCAGGCCGCGAATCAGCAGGCGCAGTTGCGGATTAGGTGCGACGATAAGAAGCTTCATCATTCTCCCGCCTTTGGGAACGACTAGCACTGTGGCGGCGGGCAGGATGATGCGGTAAGGGGCGGGCGGTTGTCATCGGTAGCACTACCCTTTTTCGTTAGGTAGAACTACCCTTTTTGTTGGGTAGAACTACCTAATACGGTTTGCGAAAATCATAGTGACACTTATGGCGTACCTCACTTATGGTGCGTTTGTTATTGTGTGTTCTTCGATTGCGGCGACCCCTGGGCTAGGCTCCTTCGCCCCTTGCGGGGCTAGAAATCCGGACCTTCTCCGTCACCCCTGCGGGGTTGGGCGGGTTGTGCCGATTCTACCCCAGGGTTGCGCGGCGGCACCAAGCGCCGCAGCTTCACCCTGGGCTACAGCTCCTTCGCCCCTAGCGGGGCTAGCATGAGGCAGAGAATCTAGAAACTCCGCCTTACCGATCATTCCCGAACATAGTGACGAAAAGCCTCTCACTCCCGATCCCCTCTGCTATTGGGGCTGATCGTATCCCTATGTTTGTCGCTGGACACTGGGGTACTGCGATACCGCACGGGGAGCGGCTTTTGGCCCTGTAAGGGCCAAGGATTGTAGCCCAGGGTGGAGCGCCAGCGGAACCCTGGGTCCAGTCGCCCATCACCAAAACCCCGCAGGGGTGGCGGAATCGCTCCGTATTTCTAGCCCCGCAAGGGGCGAAGGAACGTAGCCCAGGGTGGAGCGCCAGCGGAACCCTGGTCAGTCGCCACAATCACCAAAACCCCGCAGGGGTGGCGGAATCGCTCCGTATTTCCAGCCCCGCAAGGGGCGAAGGAACGTAGCCCAGGGTGGAGCGCCAGCGGAACCCTGGGTCCAGTCGCCACAATCACCCAAAACCCCGCAGGGGTGGCGGAATCGGTCCGGTCCCTGCCGAAGCCGACCGTCATTTCCAGAGATAACGCTCCTGGTACTCGATTTCATGCGCCTTGAGCAGTGCCAGGAATTCTTCTTGAAACGTGACCTTGCGGTGGTGGGCTTCCTGACCCGCAATATAACGACGTACCGTTTCCATCTGGGATTTGCTGACGGTGAACGCACCGTATCCGTCCTGCCAGTGGAAGCCTCGGAGCTTGGGGAAGCTATCATGAATCCAGCCCGACGAGTTCGCCTTGATGGAGCGCAGCACCTCCGAGACAGCCTTGTCCTGCCGGAGGCGAGCCAGCAGATGAACATGGTCAGCGACACCGTTGGCGAGGTGGCAGAAGCCGCCCTCGTTGCGAATGGCGCCACTGAGGTATTCCCACAACCGAGGACGCAATTCAGCCTGAAGCCAGGGTTCCCGGTCCTTCGTGGAAAACACCAGATGATAGAGAAGGCATGTATAAGATTGGGGCATGAGGAGCCTCCGCTGCGTTTCCGTCACCCCTGCGGGGTTGGGCGGGTTGTGCCGATTCTACCCCAGGGTTGCGCAGCGGCACCAAACGCCGCAGCCTCACCCTGGGCTACAGCTCCTTCGCCCCTTGCGGGGCTAGAAATCCGGATCGTCTCCGTCACCCCTGCGGGGTTTGGAGCGGTTGTGTGCCGCTTCGACCCCAGGGTTGCGCCGCGGCACCAAGCGCCGCAGCCTCACCCTGGGCTACAACTCCTTCGCCCCTAAGCGGGGCTGGAAATCCGGATCGTCTCCGTCACCCCTGCGGGGTTTGCGGTTTCGTGGTTATGGCGATTCTACCCTCGAGCGTTCCTGACGCCGACCCCAGGGTTGCGTGCGGCACCAAACGCCGCAGCTTCACCCTGGGCTACAGCTCCTTCGCCCCTTGCGGGGCTAGAAAATTCCCGAACCCGAGGCTGAATGGGCCCAAGGTCCCGCGCTCCGTCGCCCCTAGCCGGGGCTAAGAATCCGGCGATGTCCCCCAGTCGCGTCGGGATGGCGTGCGCAGGAGCGCCCGCTCTACCAAAATGAGACCAAAATTCTCGTCTCACCCGTACATGACTACCTAACACCGGAGGCGCAGATGGGCGGCGCTATAACTCCGACTGATGTTCGAGCGCGAATTTGAGCAGGGCGTGGTGCCCTTCCAGTTCGAGTTTCTGGCTGATGCGGGCGCGGTGGTGTTCGATGGTGCGGACGCTGAGGCAGAGTTGGTCGGCGATCTCCTTATTCGACTTGTATTCGGCAACCAGCTTGAGCACGCGCCGTTCGATGGCGGTCAGCTCGGCCAGCCGTGGCTTCTGGGCGGCCAGCCTGGAGGCGCGGCGGCTGCGATTGAGCAGGAACGCAGTGAGTTGCGGGCTGACATATTCCTGACCGGCGGCCACGGCGCGAATGCAATGGACGATCTCGGCCAGCGCGCCGTCCTTGAGGATGTAGCCTTTCACCTCCAGATCGAGCGCCTGGTTGAAGAAACGCTCGTCCTTGTGCATGGTTAGAAAAACGACCACGATCTTCAGTCGTTCGTCGCGAATGGCCCGGGCGATCTCAAAGCCGTCGCGGCCCGGCATGTCAATGTCGAGCACGGCAACCTCGGCGACGCCAGCCCGCAACTTCCGCCAGGCCGTTTCGCCATCCTCAGCTTCCTCCACGACGACGAGCTGAGGCGCTTGTTCGATGATCTGCCGGAGTCCGTGCCGGAAGATCGGATGGTCGTCGGCGATCAGAACGCGGATCGGATTGCTCATTGTTTGCCTCATCGTTCACGGGCAGTCTTGAGAGCCAGTTGCAATCCTACCAAGAGCAGCTATGCGATGATTGCCGAATATGTGACAGAAGTCCTTACTCCCGATCCCCTCTCCCATTGGGGACTTTCGGTGGTGACCAAGCGGCAGGCTGGAGCCTGCCGCACACTGTTTGCTCCGGAATCGCAGGTTTTCAACGTCGGAATTCAGGCAAATCGCTTTTCTGCCCCGAATACTTGCCTTTCAACTCGATGCTCACTCTGACGGTCGTACCCTGGCCTTCGCGTGAATGAAAGCTCAGTTCGCCGCCCAGGATGCGCACGCGCTCGGTCATCCCGGCCAGGCCGAAGCTGCCCCCTTTCGCCTCGGCGCCTGGGGGTGCAAAGCCCCGGCCGTTGTCGGCGATGGTGATAATGACCGCATCCGACTGGCGCTCGATGCTGATGCGGGCTTCGCTGGCCTGCGAGTGTTTGACGATGTTGTTGAGGCTCTCCTGCACGACGCGATAGAGCGTGATGGCGGCTTCCTTGGAGAAGAGGTCGTCGAGCGGCACAAGTTCCGGGACCAGGCGAATCGTGGTGGAGGCGGCGACCTTCTCGATCATATCTTCGAGGGCCTCGGTGAGGCCAAGACGATCCAGGTGATAGGGCCGCAGGTTTCGGGCAATCTCGCGCACTTCCTCGACCGATTGCGCGGCGGAAGCAGCAAGCTGCTCGAACTGCTCTCGCAATTGTGGCTCAGCCTCCGCGGCGAGTTGACCCAGCAGCGCGCGGTTTTTGATGATCAGCAGGTTCTGGCCCAGGCTGTCGTGCAATTCGGCGGCGATACGTTGGCGCTCGGCTTCCTGCGATTCGATCAACTGGCGCGCAAAAGCCCGCTGCGCGGCTTCTCGCTGTTCCAGTTGCCTGAGGCGGTATTTGAAGACGCCGAAGACAGCGCCACTAACGCCCAGCGCAGCCAGGGTCAAGAACCACCAGGTGCCATAAAACGGCGGCAGCACCCGGATGCGCAAACTTTGGCCCGCCGTGTTCCAGACCCCGTCGCGGTTGGCCGCGATCACCTGGAAGGTGTAGGCGCCGGCGGGCACGTGCGAGTAGTACGCCGTGCGCCGCATCCCGGCATCTATCCAGCCGTGATCCAGCCCTTCCAGGCGGTACTTGAAGCGGATGTTTTCCGAGTTGATGAAGCTGGGCGCCGTGTAGTGGATCTCAAAATTCTCCTGCTCCGGTTGAATCCGCACTTCGCGGTCCAGAGCCACCGGCGCGCGGTCCAGCAGGAACGATTCGATCCGCACCGGCGGCGGGTGCGGGTTGGTAGGGACGGTTTCCGGGTCAATCACCACTACACCGTCCTGGGTGGGGAACCAGAGCCTGCCGTCGCGTGACCGGATGCCGGCAGGCGAGCGGCCGCCGTTGCATTCGGCGTTGAGCATGCCGTCGCTCTTTCCGTAACCGATGGAAGTGATCGCGGGGAGCTTGCCCTCCGCGAAATCGTTCAGTTCCTTCTTGTTCACGCGGTAGATACCACGGTTACAACTCATCCAGAGATTCCCGCGCCCGTCTTCGAGGATTTGAAAGACACCGTCATTGAAGAGGCCTTCTCGGGTCGTGTAGCGCGTAAACCTGCCGTCCTTGAATCGCCCCAGACCGCCGTCGTAGGTGCCGATCCAGAGCACTCCATCCGGATCCTCATAGAGCGCCCGCACACTGTTGCTCGGCAACCCCTCCCGTTCGGTGTAGGCGGTGAACTTTCCGTCTTTGACGCGGGTCATACCGCCATAGGCCCCGATCCAGAGACAGCCCGCCGCGCCTTCGATAATCACCTTAATATCATCACCCGCCAGCCCATCTCGTGTTGTAAAGCTCGTGGCCGCCCCGTTCCCATAGCGCACGAGTTTGTCGTTGGCTCCGAACCAAAATGTCCTCTCACGATCCTGATAGATCGCGTAAACATTGTTGGAAGGGCTGATCAAATGACTCACCTCAGTAGCGGTCTTGAACTTTCCTCCGGAGAAGACCTGTAAGCTGCCTATTGTCCCCACCCACAAATGCCCGTTCCGATCCTCGTACAGCGAGGTGACATCATTGGAAGTGAGTCCGTCGCTGACTGTGTAGTTGGTGAACACTTCATCCTTAAACCTCCCCAGGCCGCTACCGAAAGTGCCGATCCAGATAGCACCCGCGCTGTCTTCGTAAACCGGATAGACGTTGCGGCCAACCAGACCATCCTGCTTCGAGTAAACCGTGATCGACTGCTGACGCGCACGGTAGAGCCCGTCACCCTCCGTGCCGATCCAGATGTTGCCTTCCCGATCTTCATAGAGCCGGTAGGATTCAAGGTCCAGCAGTGCGGCCGGTGGCTTGCGCGTCAAGAGATGGTTGCGGCCGGAATCCAGGTCGGTTATCCAGAGAGCCCCCTGGTTGTCCCTGGAGAGGGCTTTGATCTGCTGGCTGGTGATGAACCACACCTGATTACCCGGCAAGCCATTGTTTACCGTCCAGACCTTCGCTATCCGCCCAGCTTCGATCTTGACTAACCCCGCATCCCGTGTCGCTACCCAGAGCGTACCCTTAGAATCCTCGGCGACTGCGGAGATGTTTAGACTGGGCAGACCATCCTGCCGTGTCCAACTTGTCAGGCGGCCGTTGACAAAGCGTGACAGACTGGAATGACTCACACACCAGACACCGCCACGATTATTCCGATGAAAGACGGTTTGGCCACAGTGCGCGTGAATCGAGAAGATGTGTGGAGCGTCGTGCCGAAACTGCCCGTTAGCCCAGCGCATCACCTTCTCGCCCGATAGCACCGACACGTTACCGTCCTGATCGCCAAAAACCCCTCGGATGACGTTGCTCGACAGCCCATTCTGTGTGGTATAGGTGGTGAACTCGCCTCGATAGTATCGTGTCAACCCGCTGTTCTCCGTGCCGAGCCATAATGCGCCGTTCAGGTCCTCATAGAGTTCAGTGAAGCGATTGCTCTCGATACCCGGAGAATTGCCCTTGTTGAAGACCGTAAAGCGCACCCCATCGAAGCGCGCCAATCCGTCCAGCGTGGCAAGCCAGAGATACCCATCGGACGTCTGATGAATGGCGCGAATGATGTTTTGCGGCAGCCCGGTATCCGCCGTCCATGAATCGAAACGGTACTGCGCCGGCGCGGGAGAGGCCAGGCATGTCAGCCACAGCAGAGCCATGACTCCTCTCCGGACATACATCGGACACCTCCTGGCGCGGGCATCTTTTCGGTAGAGGCGCAATTTTGCTGTCGCAGGATTGCGATGCAGCCTTATTCTATCTGCTCTGGCAGTAAATGGAAGAGCTGACGACGGTTCGCTCAGGGGTGGTAACCCGCCGCCGCCGCGCGGGGGTAGAATGAGTGGCCGCGCGTCACAAGCGGGGAGAGTGGAAAGGCTGGATCTTCACGGCACAGCCGTCATCGACGCAGGTTCGTAGTCCGTTCTCCAGGAGGAAGCGCCCGCCATTTCTCTGGCTGAAGCCGAGACTACAAACGAAGCGCCTTCCTTGATGAAGGTTGATCTACAGCCAAGTTTTAGAGCCGGAAAAAATCCGACTCCGGCTTTTTCAACCAATCGGAAAGGCTTTGAGCCTTGGCGTCCTTGGCAGACAGGATGGGGGTCGTGGTAGGCCAGGCGATACCGATCTCAGGGTCATCCCAACGGATACCCGATTCAGCCTTGTTGTTGTAGAGACCGGTGACTTTGTATTGAATCTCGGCGAAGTCGGACACGACACAGAACCCGCGCGCAAATCCGGCCGGAGCCCAGATCTGCTTTCTGTTCTGAGCTGAAACTTCAGTGCCGTACCACTGGCCGAGCGTCGGTGACTCTTTGCGGAGGTCTACGGCGACGAGAAAGGCCGAGCCCTGGGTAACCCGCATCAACTTTCCCATGGGCGGCTCCCACTGGAAGTGGAGTCCTCTCAAAACGTTTTTCACGGATCTGGAGTGATTGTCCTGAACGAAGCGGGTCGGAAGGCCGAGCTTGGCGAATTGATCTTCACGAAAGGTTTCCATGAAGAAGCCACGCTCATCTTCAAAGACTTCCGGAACAATGACGACAATGTCGCCAAGATGACGCGATTCGATCTTGAATTCCACGGCAGAGTCCTCTGGCCTTACCAGGCAACGAAGAAGTTTGAGATTCCGTCAAGTTCCCACTTGGTTGAGCTCCCAGTGCTTCTGACACGCCAGAGACAGGAGCATCCTGCCCGGCCACTCCCTTGGTCAATGCGCGCTCAGTCGCTCTTCGGCCAACTTCAAGTCTGGGTAAGATTACAGCATCCCTCTTGTCATGTCAGCAGTTCGTCATGGGTCTTCTGGACCTGCCGGTTCCAAAAGTGAGGAACAGAAGTTGATCCTGCCTCAGGACAGATCGTGACCCTCTTGTGATTTCAAGGGACGCCGCAGGAATCTGCTGACCATCACGGCAGATCCCAGCAAGCTGCCGGAAAAATAGAAGGCGTAATCCAGGCTGCCCGTCACGTCTTTGATATACCCGGCAAATTGCGGCACGAAGAACGCGATGCCCCAGCCGATGAACACCAGGCCATAGTTGAACCCTAGGTTTTTCGAGCCGAAGAAGTCCGCGGTGAGAGCCGGCATCAGTGACAATCCGCCCCCGTACTGCCAATACGCCACACCGACGGCCAGGAACAAGAGCAGTACGTCGCCCGACCTCATGATGCTAGGCATCAGAAAGAGGCAAGCTGCGGAAACGATACCGTTGAACAGGTAAGCGTTGGTTCGGCCGATCTTGTCGGAATAGAGCCCAGTGCCGACGCGCCCGGCCGCGTTGATGAATCCACCGAATGAGGACAACAACCAGGCATTGGCGACGAAGAAAGCGAGCGTGGCGGCAGTGACGTTCAACATGGGCGTGGCATTGGCGATGACCAACAACCCCGACTGAGCAGAGCCTATGAAAAGAAAAACCAGGCCGTAAAATTGCCAGGTTCTCAGCATGTCGGAGGCCGACCATTCGACCTGAGTTATGGTCTCCTTGCTTTTCGAGAGAGGAGGCGGCGGGGGAATATACCCCGCCGGAGGCCAGGCGAGCAGTTGGCCGGCTACGATGACGACCACAGCGAAGAACATGCCTAGGCCAATGAAGCTTCCCGAAAGTCCCACATTGGTGATGAGGTATTTCGCAAGAGGGGAGATATAAATTGCTGCCCCGCCGTAGCCACCGACGACCAGGCCAACGATGAAGCCGCGTTGATGGGACCCGAACCATCTGACCGCCGCCGGAGTGGCGGCAGCATATCCAAGGCCCATGCCAATGCCGCCCAGGATGCCAAAACCGATGATCAATCCGGCATAGCTCTTCATCAACCCAGCCAGGACGCAACCACCGGCCAAAGAAAGGCCGCCCAGAGTTGCTCCAACCTTGGGTCCGTACTTGTCCTGGATTGTTCCACCAGGAATCATAAACAGGGCGAAAGTGCACCCACACGTGGCGTACGCCCAGGTTGCCTGGGCATCAGTCAGGTACAACCAGCCCTCGTTCAGTCCGGTCATGCCCGTGCCAGCAGGATGGGCACTGCTGGCGATGAAGTTGGCTTTCCAAACACTCCATGCGTAGAGGATTCCCAGGCAGAGGTTGACCGCCGTGCCCGCGAACGTCACTACCCAGGCCTTCGGCGGAACTGGTGATGAAGAGGCTACGATCTATTGTCTCCTGAGAGGAAATGAACGGTATGTGGGATCAAGCGCCTGTGACGGCTTGTTCCGTCGCGGGAACCGCCGTAGTCGTGAATGTCAGTTCACTGCCGGCGGCATCATACTCAATGACGACCGTTTGTCCATCGCGCACTTCGCCTTTGAGAATGAGCCTCCCCAATCGCGTCTCGATCTCTTTCTGTATGGCTCTCTTGAGCGGGCGCGCGCCGTAAGTCGGATCATAGCCCACCCGCACAAGGTGGGTGCGAGCCGCATCGGTCAATTCAATGCTGATGTGGCGCTCGGCCAGACGCCCGCGTACTCGTTCCAGCTGAATCTCAACGATTCGCTTCAGGTGCTCCTCCGAAAGCGCATGGAAAACAATCATCTCATCCACGCGGTTGAGGAATTCCGGCCTGAAGTGACGGCGCATCTCTTCAAGCACAGCTTCCTTCATGCGTTCATACCCTTCACCCTCGAACGCGCCGCGATATTCAAGAATGCGGTGGCTGCCGATGTTGGAAGTCATGATCACAAGGGTGTTCTTGAAATTGACCACGCGGCCTTGACCGTCGGTGAGACGGCCGTCGTCGAGTATTTGAAGCATGACGTTAAAAACGTCATAGTGCGCCTTCTCGACCTCATCGAACAGGATCACCGAGTAAGGCCGACGTCGCACGGTTTCGGTCAACTGCCCGCCTTCCTCGTATCCCACATAGCCAGGCGGCGCTCCAATGAGCCGCGCCACAGTGTGCTTCTCCTGATACTCCGACATATCAATGCGAATCATGGCGTGCTCGTCGTCAAACAGGACCTCAGCTAAGGCGCGAGCTAGTTCGGTCTTGCCGACACCCGTGGGCCCAAGAAAGATGAATGAGCCAATCGGGCGCTGGGGGTCTTTCAGACCAGAGCGGGCGCGTAGGACGGCTTCGGCAACCGCAGTCACCGCTTCGTCCTGGCCGACCACGCGTTTGTGCAATTCCTCTTCGAGATGCAGCAGTTTCTGAATCTCACCTTCGAGCAGTTTCGAGACAGGTACGCCTGTCCACCGGCTTACGACTTGCGCGATATCTTCTTCATCAACCTCCTCTTTGAGGAGCCTCGCCTGCCCCTGCTTTTCTGATAGCCTCTTCTCCTCATCCTGCAATCGGCGCTCGAGATCAGATAGCTTCCCGTACTTGAGTTCGGCGGCCCGATTGAGGTCGTACTCGCGTTCGGCCCTTCCGATTTCGATCTTGGTCTGCTCGATCTGCTCTCGAAGTGACCGCAGCCGTTGAACCGCCTGCTTTTCAGCCTGCCACCGCGCCTTCAGCGCATCCGATTGCGCCTTCAAGTCTGCCAGGTCCCTTTCGAGCTTTTGAAGCCGCTGTTTCGACGCAGGATCGTTCTCTTTCTTGAGCGCTTCACGCTCGATCTCAAGCTGCATCACGCGGCGCAGGATTTCATCCAGCTCGGCCGGCATCGAATCAATTTCCGTGCGGAGTTTGGCCGCCGCCTCGTCAACCAGGTCAATCGCCTTGTCGGGCAGAAACCGATCTGAGATATAGCGGTTCGACAGCACCGCTGCCGCGACCAGCGCAGAGTCTTTGATGCGAACGCCATGATGGACCTCATATCGTTCTTTGAGTCCGCGCAGAATTGAAATGGTGTCTTCGACTGAAGGCTGATCGACCATCACCGGCTGGAAGCGGCGTTCCAGCGCTGCATCCTTCTCGATGTGCTTGCGGTATTCGTCCAGCGTCGTGGCACCAATGCAGTGAAGTTCGCCGCGCGCCAGCATGGGCTTGAGCAGGTTGCCCGCGTCCATAGCGCCTTCGGCTTTGCCGGCTCCCACCACGGTGTGCAATTCATCGATGAACAGGATGATGTCGCCCTGAGACTCCTGAACTTCTTTGAGGACTGCCTTGAGCCGCTCTTCAAACTCACCGCGATACTTGGCGCCCGCAATGAGCGCCCCCATGTCGAGCGCGATGATTTTCTTGTTCTTAAGGCTTTCGGGCACGTCGCCACGCACGATTCGCTGAGCCAGCCCTTCGACTATGGCTGTCTTCCCCACACCGGGTTCACCAATAAGGACGGGGTTGTTCTTGGTGCGACGTGAAAGGACCTGAACCACGCGACGGATCTCGTCGTCGCGGCCAATCAC
Organism: uncultured Acidimicrobiia bacterium; assembly: GCA_963752385.1. GTDB lineage: Bacteria > Acidobacteriota > Terriglobia > Versatilivoradales > Versatilivoraceae > CAVVYL01. Next base: position 264,744 of record CAVVYL010000051.1, read on the forward strand.
GGGATCGAGCTTGCCCTGGGCCGCCAGCTTGGTGAGGTCACGGCCATAGCGTTCGAGAGCTTCATACGTCGCTTCCGGATTCTGTGAGGTGACACGCTGGTTGCCACGAATCTCTTGCAACGCGCGCATCAATCGTTCGCGTGTGAGCCCGAATTCCTTGAAGATCCGTCCCGCTACGCCTCCATCTTCCGTCATCGCCAGCAGCAGGTGCTCTATCGAGATGTAATCATCCTTGAGTTTTTTGGCTTCGTCTTCGGCCTGCGTCAGGAGGCGATTGAGACGACCCGTCACATAGATCTGGTCGGGCCCGCCTGCAGGTGCCGACACCTTTGGCATGCGGTCGAGCTCCTGCTCCACGCGCCGCTTCAAGGCTATCGGTGTTGATATCGGCCTTGTTGAGAATCGAAGTCGCGAGTCCGCCCTCCTGCTCGAGCAGCGACGCCAGCAGATGCTCGACGTCGACCTGCTGATGGCTGTAGCGAACGGCTTTGGTTTGGGCCGAGCTGATGGCCTCCTGGCCCTTCTGAGTGAACCGGTTGATGTCCATCGCAAGCCTCCTTCAGTGATAGGCGCGACACAGCGAACCACGTCATGTCGCCGAGATCCCCTTGGGGTTGACTATCGCCGGTTGCGTAGCTCTCTGTTCTCGCGCTGAAGAGCCGCCACTCTGTCAACCAGATCCAAAATGACCTCAATGCCCGCGAGGTTAATACCTAAGGACTCGCGCAGGCGTCCGATCATGCGCAGTCGGGGGATGGCCGAAGGATCAAACAGCCATCTCGAGCCTTCCCATTCAACCGGGTCGATCAGTCCGAACTCCACAAGACGCTCGACCAGGGCGGGATGCATGCCCGCGCGCGAGGCCACAACCTCCAGGGTCAACTGCTGGCGTTCCGTCCGGCAAAGAACGATATCGTATCGTGGCATAGTCAGAATCGACCTCCGGCCACCGACTCTCGCGGGTTGAACTCAGAAGCGGCAGCCAGTTTCTCAAAGAGTTCTCTCTCTTTGGTCGTCAGCTTAGGCGGAACCACGATCCTAAGCTTGACGTACTGATCGCTGCGGCCACCCTCTCGCCTAGTGAGGCCCTGGCCGCGCAATCTGAGCCTCTGACCTCCTTGGGCGCCAGGCGGGATTGTCATCTCCACAGGTTGGTCGAGCGTCGACACAGTGACTTTTGCTCCCAGGGCAGCCTCCCAAGGCGCTACCGGCAGATCGATTTCAATATCATCCCGGCCGACAATGTGGAACAGCCGGTGCGGCTCGATTCGCACACGCAGGAAAAGATCGCCCGAAGGGGCACCATTCGCGCCGGGTTCACCCTGTCCTGCCAATCGAATCACAGAACCATCGCGCACGCCCGCCGGAATGGTTACGTCAAATGATTTCGGGCGACGAATAGCGCCAGCGCCCCGGCAGGTTGGACACACTTTTCCATCCTTTGAGCCGGTGCCTTTGCAGTCTGGGCACGGCTCGACGGCTTGAAAGCTGATGCTGCGAGTGACCCCGCGATGCGCTTCTTCGAGAACGAGCACTATCTCCGCTTCGACATCCTGGCCACGCATGCGGAACCCTGCACCTCCACGAGCGCCGCGACGCCCGCCGAACAGGCTTTCGAAGAAATCACTAAACCCGCTGGAACCTTGGGCGCTGCCAAAAAGGTCGCCAAAGTCGCCAAACTCAACGCGAGCGCCGTCCCACCCTGGCGGCGGTGTAAAGTCCGCTCCTGCTTTCCAGTTCGGCCCAAGCTGATCGTATCGCTTGCGCTTGTCGGCGTCCGACAGCACCTCGTATGCTTCGTTGATGCCTTTGAATCTCTCTTCAGCCGATTTGTCGCCAGGGTTTACGTCCGGATGATTCTTGCGGGCCAGCTTTCGGTACGCCTTCTTGATCTCGTCTGCGGTCGCCGTCTTGGAGACGCCCAGGACCTCATAGTAGTCTCTAAACTTCACTGCCATCGCAACCTTCCTGGGTTTGCACGTTTCCAGCGGGCATCTGGAGTCTTGTACATTTGCCTCAGAGCTCTCTCCCCCTTGCGAAGCGCCCAAGGGGGAGATGAAGAGGGGGTCTTATCTTTCCCCACGCCGCAAAGAGCCAGCGTCACCGTTTTCAAGTCTTTTCAAAGGGGGACAAAGCGTTGGCCTTCGCACGAAACCACGACCAGTCCCACCTTTCACCGCGCAACTCGTACCCGAGCTGGTCTGAGGAGCTCCTCACCCCACCGATAGCCGCGCTGCACCTCCTCTACCACTGCGCCTGGTGCATACTGGTCGCTCTCTGCCGAGCCCACAGCTTCGTGTAGCTGAGGGTCAAACGTCTCGCCCAGGCTCTTAAGTGGAGTGACGCCATGGGCTTCGAGCAGCCCCAGGAACTTCCGGTGAAGCGCCTGCACTCCCTCAGACACAGATGAAGGCGCATCGCTCCCGTGCCGAAGCGCACGGTCGAAGCCGTCAAGCACCTCGAGCAATGAAACCATGATCTCGCGCTGGCCGCTGCGAGCCGCGCTCGCGCGTTCGCGCTCGACGCGCCGGCGGTAATTGTCAAAATCTGCCAACGCCCTCAAATACATCTCGTGCTCGTGACGCAACTCTCCTTTGAGCCGTTCAATTTCGGATGACTCGGGGCCGGTCGGGATCGATTTGTTGTCTTCCGTCGCTGCCATAGGCGTATAGGGGTCGAACTTGGCCGGACTCTGGTTGGCGACCGGCAAAGGAGCTGACTACCTATCTTCGCTCGAAGTCGGCATGATGTCAGGAACACCAGCCGCCTTGCGGCTGGTTTCCACTTCACTTCGTTTGTTTGAATTCTGCGTCAATCACGTCATCCGTTCCGCCTGACTGAGCATCACCTGCTCCGCCGGCTCGCGCGCCCGCCGAAGTCGCCTTGCTGTAAGCGGCAGACGACAATGCGTAGACAATCTGCTGGAGGTCGCTCGTGAGCTGGCGAAGTCGCGTCAGATCGGATGAGTCGTTCTTCACCAGTCCGCGAACCTCAGCGATCAATTGCTCGGCGCGGGCTTTCTCGTTCACCGGCGCCTTGTCGCCAAGATCGTTGACCTGCCGCTCAACCTGATAGGCAATCGAGTCCGCATTATTGCGGACTTCAATTTCTTCGCGCCGTCGTTTGTCTTCTTCAGTATGCGCCTGCGCGTCTTTGACCATCCGCTCGATCTCGTCTTGTGAAAGCTGGGTCGAGCCGGTAATAGTGATCTTCTGCTCCTTGCCGGTCTCTTTGTCTTTGGCGGTGACGGTCAAAATGCCGTTCGCATCAATGTCGAAGCTGACTTCGATCTGCGGGACACCTCGCTGAGCAGGCCGTATCCCTTCAAGGCGAAAGTGGCCGAGCGTGCGATTGTCACGCGCCAGCTCGCGTTCGCCCTGCAGTACGTGGATGTCGACGGCTGTCTGATTATCCTCAGCCGTGGAGAAGGTTTCCGACTTCCGAGCTGGAATCGTCGTGTTGCGCTCGATCAGCTTGGTCATCACGCCTCCCAGTGTCTCTAGTCCCAGGGAAAGCGGTGTGACGTCGAGCAGCACCACGCCTTTGACTTCCCCTGCCAGGACGCCTGCTTGAATCGCAGCGCCGACGGCGACGACTTCGTCCGGGTTCACCGACTGGTTTGGTTCTTTGCCGCCGGTTAGACGGCGTACCAAGGCTTGTACGGCGGGGGTGCGCGTGGCTCCGCCGACGAGGATCACTTCGTCAATGTCGCGCTCGCTGATCTTCGCATCTGAAAGAGCCTGCTTGACCGGCCCGATACAACGCTCTACAAGATCTACCGTGAGCTGGTCGAACTTGGCCCGCGTGAGTTTCGTCTCCAGGTGCTTGGGCCCTGAGGCATCGGCCGTGACGAACGGCAAGCTGATGGTCGTCTCGAGCGTGTTGGAGAGCTCTATCTTTGCTTTCTCCGCAGCTTCGGTGAGTCGCTGCAACGCCTGGCGGTCCTTCCTCAAATCAATTCCTTGATCGCGCAGGAACTCTTCGGCCATCCAGTCCACTAGCCGCTTGTCGAAATCATCACCGCCCAGGTGGGTATCGCCCGAGGTCGAGCGGACTTCAAAAACCCCGTCTCCAACATCGAGTATCGAAACGTCGAAGGTGCCACCACCAAGGTCGAACACCATGATCGTTTCGTTCTTCTTTTTATCGAGTCCGTAGGCGAGCGACGCAGCCGTGGGCTCGTTAATGATCCTGAGCACGTTGAGCCCGGCGATCTTGCCAGCGTCTTTTGTCGCCTGGCGCTGCGCATCGTTGAAATATGCAGGAACGGTTATGACCGCGTCGGTGACCTTCTCGCCCAGGTACTTGGCTGCGTCGTCAGCGAGTTTGCGCAGTACCTGCGCCGAAATTTCTTCGGGCGGATACTGCTTGCCCACAACCAGAAAGCGCACGGCATCGTTCGGACCGGCTACCACTTTGTAGGGCACGTTCTTGGTCTCTGACTCGACTTCGGAGTAACGGCGCCCTATAAAGCGTTTGGCCGAGTAGATGGTGTTTTCGGGGTTGAGCACTGCCTGACGTTTAGCCAGCTGCCCGACCAGGCGCTCGCCTGTTTTGGTGAAGGCGACAACCGAAGGGGTCAGACGGCTACCCTCGCTGTTGATGATGACGGTGGGCCTTCCGCCCTCCATGACTGCAACCACAGAGTTTGTGGTTCCCAGGTCTATCCCGATTGCCTTTCCCATAACAAACGCCTCCTCTCGCGAAACTCTCCTGACCGAGGTTTGAACTTCGTCGGCAAACAGCGATCCTGATTTGTTGAAACCTTGACCTGATCCGGATTCAGACGCAAACGTTTGCCGCTGTTACGCTTGTTTAGAGGGGTGACCCAGCCATCGACATAAGAAGATGGATCCGGGCACCCCATTTCCATTATGGCGTTCCGGGCTACCCCCTGTCCATAGTCACGCGGCGAAAAGCGCAAACCCGGGCCCTGGATAAGCCGTTGTCTGCGCGTCTAACCTCCCTGGCTACGCGGGCCCGTTCGGCTTGATGGACTATCCGACGACATTCGGATACATCAACTCACTATCTACCTGTTCAACGTTAGCACGTCCAGCGCACTGGTCGTTTCCAGTACCGCAAAAACCGATGGCGGCTTCCCAGAACACCGCGAGGCGGCCAACCAGTGCCACGTTCACACACCAGGCATAGCTTTCTTCAGAGGTTTCAGCAAGAACAGCATTACTAAAGCCATAACCAGAGCCGCCGTCGCCAGAACCAGGAAGAATGTCGAGTGATCCCAAACGCGCCAGTACACTCCAATGGCGGTCAGCTTATTACCGATGGCCGTGGCCACAAACCAGCCGCCCATCATCAGACCGCGCATGTGAGCGGGCGCGACTTTGGAAACCAGAGACAGTCCCATGGGAGATAGCATTAACTCGCCGAGAGAAACGATGCCATAAGCGCTGATGAGCCAAAGTGGAGAAACCCTGCCGGTATTGCCTCCAGCCCAGCCCGCCAATGCCATCACATAAAACGAGAGCGCTGTTAGAAACATGCCAATGGCGATCTTGGTCGGCGTGGACGGTTCCTTTTGCCTCTTGTCCAGCCAACGCCAGAAGGCGATCAAAGGAAACGTCAAGGTAATCACCCAGAACGGATTAATCGCGTTGGACACAACGCCAGAGACGTCACCGACCGCCGACCAGTCGGTGTTGTCGTTCGCGAAATAGGTCAAGGTCAGCTGGTTTTGGTGGAATACCATCCAAAAGACGATGACAATCAGAAAAATGAGAATCAGCGCCATAACCCGTTTCGAATCGGGAACGGAATCGATTTCCCGAAGCGGAGTACTGGCAGCCTCGGCGGCTTTTGCCGTGGTAGGTCGGCCCTTGTCCTGGCCCGTGATGTGTTTCCTGAATCCCCAGAAAATGAGCAGACAGACAACCATTCCAGCCCCAGCTACCGTAAAAGCAGGCCGAAACCCGAACCGCTGACGCATCGCCTCAGCCACCAACGGAGCCAGAAAAGCCCCGATGTTAATACCCATGTAAAAGATGTTATACGCCGAATCTTTGAGGCGGCTTCCGTCCGGATAGAGGTTACCGACCATCGTTGAGACATTGGGTTTGAAAAGGCCGTTGCCAATCACAACCAGTGTCAGGGCTAGATACAGTGCGCCCACTGAAGGCAGATACAGCAAGAAATATCCCGCTGCAAAGAAGACGGTCCCAATCACAATTGCGATCCGGTAGCCTGTTACCTTGTCCGCCAGCCATCCTCCAATCAACGGACTGGCATAGACAAACATCAGGTAATTGGAAACCAGTGTGGTGGCACGTTCTTCCGGCCAACCCATTCCCTGCTCTAGGTCTCGCAGATAGAGCGCCAGCATCGCTCCCAGCGTATAAAAACCAAAGCGTTCCCACATTTCTGTGGCAAACAAGACATAAAGGCCCTTGGGATGCGTTTCCAAAGCGTCCGCACTCGCGGTCCGTGAAGTAGTGGTGGACATATTCATGATTTGGTAAGAATAGGCAAAAGCCTGTATATTTGCAAAATCGCTGTCCGTTGCCGGGCGCGACAGGTCCGCGAGCCAAGGCTCTCTAGCAATGCAGCAGCGTCAACTCAGGACAGCCTTTTGGCTCAGACAAATCACTCAGGTGAGGACACAGGTGTTCTGGAGCCACATTTCTTACCCTTCACTCCTTCGCGTCATCGTACGCAAATTGACCGGCTGAAGCCGGATAAGTTTCACGAAACTGTGAAGCCGTGTCAAACCCATTTGACCCGCCACTCCGGATTACTCTCAAGATTTGGATTCTGCTCTGGCTGTTTTTCCTGCTCTGGCCGAATGCGAGGAATCGCGACCTCTGGCTGGAGTACGACACTCTAGTCCGATCCGATGCGGAAACACGCCGCGCTGTCATCTATGGAAAGGACTTTTTTGAGTTTTTGGAGTTCTGCAAACAAACGCTGCCAGCAGGTTCCACGTTTCGTCTGGTGGGCGTAGCGTACCAGGACATTGCGCGGGTTAGGGCACTCTACTATCTCTATCCTTGTCTGCAGAGCGAGTCGCCGCAGTACACGCTGGTCTATCGCGCGTCCGGCTTTCGGTTGGAAGGCACTTCAACCTGGGCGGTCCTGGATCCGTCTCGGTATGTCCTTAGGAATGCCAACCAGGTGACTCCATGACCGGTATTCTCGGCAGCTTGGCCGCCTTGTTTCCATCAGCATTAGCGGGCTACGCTTTGCTGCATGTTATCGATCGCAAGAGAACGCTGTTCTTCATCGAGAAGTGTGCCTTGGGTTATGGACTGGGCCTGGGCTGCCTGTCCTGGATAATGCTCTGGTCGCAGCTCGCTGGTGTCCGCTATACCCTCGTCCACCTTGCTGTGCCCTTGGCATTTCCGGCTCTGACGCTGGCTGTCACCTTCATGGGAGATCTCCGGATTCATCACGCCAAATTCCCACCTCCACGCCAGAAACTGCAACTGCTGAAAGGAACCCGCTTGTCTGGCTGGGATTATGTTCTTCTAATTGCCATCGGTTTCGAGATGGCTCATGCCTTCTTTCGAGCCTGGATTCGTCCAATGGAAGCCTACGATGCTGTCTCCAATTGGGGATTGAAAGCCAAGGCGATCTATCTCGCCGGCGGGATTCCGATGGATTTTCTCCAGAATCAGGACTATCGTGAGTTCCATCCAGACTATCCGCCGCTGGTGCCATTGCTCGAAAGTGCGGTCTATCAGTTCCTCGGAACAGTGAACGACACGGCTTCCAAAACCCTGTTTCCGCTGTTTCTGTTGAGCTGTGTGACGCTTTTCTGGGTCTGCCTGCGGCGAGCAGAACTCCCACCGAACCGTGCGCTGGCTTTCACGTTCATGCTGAGTTCCATTCCATATTTTGCCAGTCAAGCTACTAATGGTTACGCAGACGGTGTTGTCAGTTTCTATTTTGGTGCAGGCAGTCTTTATCTATATCTTTGGCACCGCAGTCGCGATCCTCTCTTGCTGGTGATCTCAGCCATGCTCACGGGGTTGGCCGCACTAACGAAGAACGAGGGAGTCCTCTTGGCAGGAATTCAGCTTTTGGTTCTAGGATTGGTTTTGGCTTCCGCCAGAGACATGGCTGGCCGGAGCCGGCTGAAACTCTTCGCAGCCCATCTAGGAATTCTCTCAGCGATTCTCCTGCCGTGGTTCCTTTTGAGAGTTGATCTGAATCTTGCCAATGATGTCACCAGCGGCGCCGTACTCCGTTGGAGGCACATGGGGAGGTTGGGGTCGATGCTTTACTTCTACCAGACTCAGGTCTTTGGCCTGAGAAATTGGAACCTGGTTTGGATTTTGTTTCTGGGCCTGCTAGTGTGGAATTGGCGCGGCTGGCTGCATTCATCCGCGAGGCCCCTCGTCTTGACAGTAGTGCTGGCCCTAGTCGCCTACAATGGGATCTACATGGTCACTCCTCACGATGTGATGTGGCACTTGCGAACTTCTGGAAGTCGGTTGCTACTGCACATCCTGCCGCAGGTGATGTTCCTGATCGCTTTGGCGTTTGAAGAAACAGGAAAGAAACCATAAATTTCAAATCGGAGATTCCAGGCTGGTGATTGTGACCTGGCGTGGACTGAGAAACAGATACTTGACCGATTGTGATTCTGATCGCCACCCAGTGGGACTAAAAATGCATCACGGAGGCTTTCTTCTGTGAAACACACAAAGCAAGGACGGATCATTGCGATCGATGGCCCGTCTGGCGCCGGCAAGAGCACGGTCGCCAAACAATTGGCGAAGCGACTAGGCTATCTGTACATCGATACCGGGGCAATGTATCGCGCCATCGGTTTGAAAGCCTTGCGCAACAACCCGAGTCTAGACGATCGGGACCAGATCGTCTCTATTGCCCGGAATTCGAGGGTGGAGCTCAAGGATTCGGCACGAGGGTGCCAAGTCTTCCTCGACGGGGAGGAAGTGACTCAGGCCATTCGCGCAGAGCCCGTCAGTCAAGCGGCGTCAATCGTGTCGGAGATTTCGGGGGTTCGGAAAGTCCTGGTGAGGACGCAGCAGCAAATGGGCGAGGCCGGCCGGGTCGTTCTGGAGGGAAGAGATATCGGCACCAAGGTTTTTCCGAACGCAGACTTGAAGATATTCCTGGACGCATCCGAAGCAACGCGAGCCCAGCGGCGTCACAAAGAGAATTTGCGGAAAGGCGTCAAGCTCAGCCTTGAAGAAACCATCGCTGAAATCCACGACCGGGACCAGCGCGACAGTCAGAGGGCGGATTCCCCCCTGGCGCAGGCTCAAGACGCGACTTATCTGGACACTTCAGGGAAAACGATTGAAGAAGTTCTGGGAGAGATTCTGCGGCTAGTGGAAGGACTAGGCAGCTGAGGCTAGAGTCGTTTGAAACTTGAGATTCTCACAGAGGGAACAGACCCTCTCTCGGAAATCGCAATCCGCGATCGCAATCCACACTCCTCGTTATCCTCCATTGCTCATCGACGCCAGAAAGTCGAGATTGGCTTTCTTTTTTGATAATCGCTCGAGCAGAAGCTCCATTGTTTCCACGGGCGACAGAGGGTTCAAGACCTTGCGCAAGACCCATACCCGGTTCAGCTCGTCCTTTGGCATCAGTAGCTCTTCTTTGCGCGTACCCGAGCGATTGATGTCGATGGCTGGGAACACTCGCTTCTCAACGAGTTTTCGCTCAAGGTGAACTTCCATGTTGCCAGTGCCCTTGAACTCTTCAAAGATGACGTCGTCCATACGGCTGCCAGTATCGATCAGGGCCGTTGCGATGATCGTCAGGCTTCCCCCTTCTTCAATGTTCCTGGCGGCTCCAAAGAAGCGCTTCGGGCGTTGCAGCGCGTTGGAGTCGACACCGCCTGAAAGCACCTTCCCTGAGGGGGGAACGATTGTGTTGTAGGCACGCGCCAGTCGAGTAATCGAGTCCAACAGAATCACCACGTCCCGCTTGTGCTCTACCAGCCGCTTGGCCTTCTCGATGACCATTTCGGCCACCTGCACGTGGCGGGTCGCTGGTTCATCGAAGGTTGAACTGATCACTTCCCCATTGACCGAGCGCTGCATGTCGGTCACTTCTTCCGGACGCTCGTCGATCAGTAGGACAATCAGAATGATCTCCGGGTGGTTCTGGGTGATCGAGTTGGCGATCGTCTGCAACAGCATCGTCTTCCCAGTCCGCGGCGGCGAAACGATCAAGCCACGTTGCCCCTTGCCAATGGGTACCATCAAATCCATCACGCGGGCGGAAAGATTGTCCGGGGCTGTCTCCAGCTTGATCCTTTGATTGGGATAGAGTGGCGTGAGATTGTCGAAGAAGATCTTGTTACGGGCGACGTCAGGATGCTCGAAATTGATGGCTTCCACTTTGATGAGTGCAAAATAACGCTCGCCATCTTTCGGCGGACGGATCTGACCCGAAACCGTGTCCCCCGTGTGCAGGTCAAACTTGCGGATCTGAGAGGGCGACACGTAAATGTCATCGGGTCCGGGAAGATAGTTGTAGTCCGGGGCGCGCAAGAACCCGAATCCATCGGGCAGCGTTTCTAGAACACCTTCAGAAAAGATTAAGCCACTCTTTTCGGTCTGAGCCTGTAGGATCTTGAAGATTAGCTCCTGCTTGCGCATACCTGTGGCACCCACCACATTGAGATCTTTGGCGATCTGCGTCAACGCGGTGATGTTCATTTCTTTAAGTTCAGCAATGTCCATACAGACTCCTTGGTGGTTCCCCCCTCGTGGCACTCAGCCCGGGGAGAAGTGGTTCAAACAAAGATGAGCCTTCCGGTCTGAATGAAGACTTTCGGCAAAACTGGCTCGGCCGGAAAAATTGAAACGTCTACAAATGCGAAGCTTTCATCCCGATGTGCGGACCAAGCAGTCCCCAGACCTCGTGTTGGCCCGCTCCCTCGATGGCAGAATAGGCTACGACTGGTACATCTGGGCAGAAACTCTGAGTGTGGTTGATCGATTTTTGTAACTCAACTCTGGATAGCTTATCGGACTTTGTAGAAACTATGAAGAAAGGAAGGAGATTTCGTTGAAGCCAGGCAGCCTGCTCGAAATCCAGCTGGGTCGGACCAACGCGGGAATCAACAATCAAGACGCAATGCGCCAGTTGTTTCCGGCCCCTGAGATATCCCTCAATCAGGTTCCTCCAAGATTGTCTTTGGGCCTGAGGTCGTTTAGCATATCCATATCCGGGCAAATCTGCAAAGAAAAAACTCCCGTTAACCCTGAAGAAATTGATCTGCCGCGTCCGCCCTGGGGTAGAACTCGTTCGGGCCAAGCCTTTCTGCCGGAGTAGGCTGTTGATCAAACTGGATTTCCCGACATTCGAGCGGCCCAGAAATGCAATCTCGGGGAAGGACTCCTGAGGAAATTGGCTGGCGTGCGCGGCGCTGCAGACGAATTCAGTGGAAACAATCTTCAATGAGTTACTGAATCCTGAGAATAATCTTTGTCGATTGCCGCATTGTATTTCCCGAGGTCTTCCTCTTTCTCCTCGAGCACTTGAACAGGCTTCTCAAGAGCGACCTTCAAAACTTCATCCATTGTTTCGACAAAATGGATGGAAAACTGAGCTTGAATGTTGCTAGGAATTTCTGTGACGTCTTTTTCGTTTTCCTGGGGCAGCACAACGGTCTTAATCCCAGCCCGATGAGCAGCTAGAAGCTTTTCTTTGACTCCCCCGATCGGCAAAACCTTGCCTCGCAACGTGATTTCGCCGGTCATGGCGACCTCGCTGCGTACCGGGTTCTTGGTCAGGGCCGACACCAGGGCCGTAGCCATCGTAATCCCGGCGGAAGGCCCATCTTTGGGGATGGCTCCTTCCGGCACGTGAATGTGCAGGTCATAACGGCGGTAAAAGTCGCGTGAGATACCCAGCGAATGGGCGCGAGAGCGAACGTAGCTCAGGGCCGCCTGCGCAGACTCCTGCATGACATCGCCCAGCTTGCCGGTCAGCGTGAGCTTTCCCTTGCCATCCATCAAACTGGCCTCAGTTGCAAGCACCTCGCCACCGACTTCGGTCCAAGCCAGGCCGGTGGCGAAACCCACTTCACTCTTTTCCTCCGACTTGCTCTTTCGGAACTTGATCACGCCCAGATAGTCTTTCGTGCTTTCTGGAGTGAGGGTGACAGAGATCTGGCTCCCTTCCTTAACCACCTTCCTTGCGATCTTGCGGCAAATCGAAGCGATCTCTCGTTCCAAATTCCGGACACCCGCTTCACGGGTGTAGTTCTGAATGATCGTCAGGATCGCTTCATCAGCGAAGACAACGTTCTTGCTGTCGAGTCCGTTGTTGGCAATCTGTTTCTTTACCAGGTAACGCTTGGCGATCTCCAGTTTCTCCGCTTCGGTGTAGCCAGAGATGCGGATCACTTCCATGCGGTCCTGCAACGGCTGCGGAATCGTGTGGATCACATTGGCAGTCGCAATGAACATCACTTGCGAAAGATCGTACTCTACATCCAGATAGTGGTCGGCGAAGGAATGATTCTGCTCCGGGTCCAGAACTTCCAGCAGTGCCGCCGATGGGTCACCACGGAAATCCATACTCATCTTGTCTACTTCATCCAACAGAAAGACGGGGTTCTTGGTCCCGGCCTTCTTCATCATCTGGATGATCTGTCCCGGCAAGGCGCCGATGTAAGTTCGGCGATGGCCTCGAATTTCGGCCTCGTCTCGCACGCCGCCCAGCGAGAGACGCACAAACCTTCTGCCCGTGGCTCTGGCAATCGAAGTGGCCAGTGAAGTCTTGCCGACTCCTGGCGCTCCGACAAAGCAGAGAATGGAGCCCTTCGGATTCTTCACCAGCTGCCGTACCGCCAAGAACTCGATAATGCGCTCCTTAATCTTTTCCAGCCCGTAGTGGTCCGCTTCCAGAACCTTCTCTGCCCGCTCCAACTTATGGATTTCCTTCGAACGCTTCTTCCACGGCACTGCCAGGAGCCAGTCAATATAGTTTCTGGAAACCGTCGACTCGGCCGACATAGGTGGCATCATTTCAAGACGCTTCAGCTCTTGGAGTGCCTTCTCGAGCGTCTCTTTGGGCATCCCGGCCGTCTCAATCTTCCTCTTCAGCTCGTCGATTTCCGATTTCTCGTTGCGGCCCAGCTCCTTCTGAATCGCCTTCATCTTCTCGTTGAGATAATACTCCTTCTGCGCCTTCTCCATCTGCCGTTTGACCCGGGAATTGATGGCGCGATCCACATTCAGTTTTTCGATCTCGACATCGAGAATGTCGCAAAGGCGGTTCAGCCGCTCAACGGGACTGAAGATCTCGAGCAGTTCTTGCTTCTCTTCAATGCTGACCGCCAGGTTTGCGGCGATCGTGTCGGAAAGCCGGCTGGCGTCTTCCACTCGCACAGCCGAGAGCATGGTGTCATAGTTCAAATTCTGGCTGAGTTTCACATACTGCTCAAAGAGCGATGTAACCTTGGTGATAAGAGCCTCGCTGGCAACCTGAGAAGCACCAGTGGTCGTTTGCCGGAGAACCGCCTTGAGGTAACGATCTTCATCATAGATCTGGACTGCCTTGGCTCTCTCCACTCCCTCCACGAGTACTTTGATATTCCCGTCTGGCAGGCGAAGACTCTGGACAATGTTGGCAACAGTACCAACGGCGTAGATCTCTGAGGGCTTCGGATCGTCTACGGAGGCGTCATGCTGAGTGGCCAGAAAGATCCGTTTGTCTCCGTTAAAAGCCACGTCGAGCGCTTTAACCGATGCGGGGCGCCCAATGACGAACGGAATCATCATGTAAGGAAAGAGCACCACATCCCGGATGGGTACCATGGGTAACGTGAGTGCGTCCAACTTCTCCTTGGTCTTATTGAACATGCTCAGTCCTTACACCTGACTTGAGATTAACCGCAAAGGTCAACGAACCCCTGAAGCCACACAGGGACCTCAGGAAATTGTGCCATCGGTTTCCCGACTCGTACCCGGTCGCCGTCGCATTGCGGCGCCGTCCACTCCAAGCAGCAAGAACTCTTCAACCTGCCTTTTCCAAGAGCGAAAGGTCGATCCTGTTGGAGGAAACCATTTCCTTTGTTACCGCAAACTCCTTGAGCTTCCTTTGAGCCGGAAGCAGATACATCAAGTCGAGCATCAAGTCTTCAATGATGATCCTCAGCCCACGCGCACCTACTTTGCGCTGTTGGGCGAGTTCGGCAATGGCTTCAAGCGCATCGTCATCAAAACGAAGCTTGACACCTTCGTAGTCGAAGAGCCGCTGATACTGTTTGACGAGAGCGTTCTTGGGCCTGGTCAGAATCTCCACGAGGGCTGCCTTGTCGAGGTCGCCCAGGGTTCCGACGACCGGCAGACGGCCAACAAACTCGGGGATCAAGCCATACTTGATTAGGTCCACCGGCTCGACACGCTCCAGCAGAGCGGTATTGCGTCGTTCCTGAATGGTCTTGACCTCACCTCGAAAACCGAGCGTCTTCTTTCCAAGCCGCCGCTCGATCACCTTTTCCAAGCCTACGAAGGCACCGCCGCAGATAAAGAGAATGTTCGTCGTGTCGACCTGAGTGAACTCCTGATGCGGATGTTTTCTGCCGCCCTGCGGCGGGACGTTCGCGATTGTCCCTTCCAGGATCTTCAGCAAAGCCTGCTGCACACCTTCACCGGAAACATCCCGCGTGATGGATGGGTTCTCGTCTTTGCGACAGATTTTATCGACTTCGTCAATGTAAATAATCCCGTTCTGGCAGCGTTCAATGTCGCCGTTCGCGTTCTGCAGAAGCTTCAGGATAATGTTCTCTACATCCTCTCCCACATATCCGGCCTCTGTCAGCGTGGTGGCATCAACAATAGCGAAAGGAACACTCAAGCGCTTGGCGAGGGTTTGGGCAAGCAAGGTCTTGCCGGTTCCCGTTGGCCCAATCAGCAGGATATTACTCTTGTTCAACTCCACATCACTGCGGCGCTTCGAAAGCTCAATACGCTTGTAGTGGTTATAGACTGCAACAGCCAGTTTCTTTTTCGTCGTCTCCTGCCCAATGACGTATTCGTCTAAGTAAGCCTTCACTTCATGCGGTTTGGGAAGGGGGTGACTCTTGACGTCCGTTTCGACGGTCTGATCGTCATCGATAATGTCATTGCAGACGCGTACACACTCGTCACAGATGAATACGGTCGGGCCCGCGATCAGCTTGCGGACATCGTTCTGACTCTTATTACAGAAAGAACAACGCAGAGACTCTTCACCGCTGTTTCTTTTCAAGCCACTAGCCTCCCCAAGATGAAGGTGTATTCATCTTTAAACAGCATATACCATTTTTCAGGGTTGTCTAGATGGAATGCTCCGGTCCGCCTGTCAAGGAGCTACTAGTCGTGACGAACGATCACCTGGTCAACAATGCCGTATTTCTTGGCCTCTTCAGCGGACATGATGAAATCGCGCTCCACGTCACGCTCGACCTTTTGCAGGACCTGTCCAGTATGCTTCACGAAAATTTCGTTGCAGATGGACCGCATGCGCAGGATTTCACGGGCGTGAATGTCAATATCCGTTGCCTGTCCGGACAAGCCGCCATGAATGGATGGCTGATGAATCAGGATGCGCGAGTTCGGCAATGCGAACCGCTTCCCCTTCGTTCCTGCTGTCAGCAGCAAGGCTCCCATGCTGGCCGCTTGTCCGACGCAAATGGTAGTGACATCCGGACGGATGAACTGAATGGTGTCGTAAATAGCAAGTCCGGCTGTAATCGAACCGCCCGGACTATTAATGTAGATGGAGATGTCCTTCTCGGGATCCTCGGCTTCCAGAAACAGCAGCTGCGCTGTGACCAGGTTGGCAACGTTGTCGTCAATGGGAGTTCCCAGAAAGATGATATTGTCTTTCAGCAGGCGCGAATAGATGTCGTAGGCTCGCTCTCCTCGGCTCGTCTGTTCGACTACCATGGGAACTAACATGACGCGCAGGCCCTCAACTGGTTTTGAATGGGATCGTCTGAGTTAGGGTTTGACAATAATACTCTGAGGATCTTTGAGTCTCGCGAGACTTAACAATAAGTCTAGACTCTTCTTATTGCGTATTCTATCCTTGATTCTATCGGTTGCTCCATCCTTTGTCAAGCGTGATTTGACCGCTTCAAAGGTCTGATGCGCTTCTTCCGCTCGTCTAGAGATGTCCGCATCCAGCTCTTCTTCACTCACCGTAATATTTTCTTTTTCGGCGATGTGCTCCAACACCAGAGCTACCTTCACGTCTGTCACAGCGAGTTCCCTTTGGCGCTGCTGGAACTCGGCCCAGTTGATGTCCAGGGTCTGCGGATGAATCCCTCGCGCGATTAGCGATCGCAAATAATCATTGAGACGATTCTCGGCTTGCTTTCTCACCATCACCTCCGGCACCTCAAGCGGATTGTTCTGAATAATCCGCTCCACCAGCCTT
Source organism: uncultured Acidimicrobiia bacterium (assembly GCA_963752385.1). Taxonomy (GTDB): domain Bacteria; phylum Acidobacteriota; class Terriglobia; order Versatilivoradales; family Versatilivoraceae; genus CAVVYL01. The sequence continues at coordinate 281,118 of CAVVYL010000051.1, forward strand.
TCCTGCATTTGAGACTGGGCTGCCCTCTCCTTGCTGGCGGCAATCTCGTCTCCGACTTGGCGACGCAACTCTTCCAGAGAGCCGAATTGACCCGCGTCTCTGGCGAAATCGTCGTTCAAATCAGGGACCTGTTTCTGTCTGATCCCCTGGACTTCGACTTCGTAGTCGACTTCCGAACCTGCCAACTCCTTGTTCGGAAAATCGTACCCATACTTTACCTGGAAGGACCGTTTGTCGCCAATCTGCGCCCCAAGAAGGTTCTCGTTGAACTCTGCCAGCGTATCGCCCGATCCCACCTCGCAGTAAATCTCCTTGGCTTCGAGATCCTTCCGGCCCGGTTCGGGGAACCGTCCAACGTAGGAAATGACAGCAAAATCGCCGTTCTGGACCACCCGACCTTCAACTGGAACGAACTGAGCCATCCGTTCTCGCATCTTCTCGAGAGCCGCTTCTACTTCTCCATCCTTAACTTCGACTGGAATCTTGTCGATCTCCAGCCCTTTGTAGTCGGAGATCTCCAACTCTGGCAGGACCTCGAACTCCGCCGTAAACTTGAGAGGCTGGTCTTCAGAGTATGACAAATCATGAATCTGAGGTGCGTCCAAAGGATTCAGGTTTTCAGCCTTGATGGCCTCGGCGAAGTGCTTCTGGACACTCTTTTCGAGAAAGTCTTCCCGAATCTCCTTTTTGAACCGCTGCAGAACAATCGAAAGTGGAGTCTTGCCTCGGCGGAATCCCGGAATGCGCGCCTGCTGCTGGAACCGGCTGCAGACGGCGGAATAGGTTTCTTTCAAATCCACTGCGTCAACTTCAATACTGATTCGTCTCTTGCAGGGGCTTGGGCTGGTGACTTCGACTTTCAACAGAGTAACCTCGGTTCTTGAAGATTCGGTAGGGCTTTCACCAAGCGGATGGTTCGGAGGACTAGACTCAGACCTGAAGGAAACCTGGTGCGAAAGAGGGGAGTTGAACCCCTACCCCTTACGGGACTGGATCCTAAGTCCAGCGCGTCTGCCAATTCCGCCACTTTCGCAGGGTGTGATTGTCACAAAAAGAACTCTGTGCAGGCCGCCAATTGCTCTGTACTGATGCCCCATCGGTGATCATTGCCAAGGAATTATACATTCAATGTTTATGAGCCGATTGAGCCAATTTACGAAGGCTTTGTAGCACAGACTTTTTTGGACTGTCAACGCTCCCCCCACACAGCGTTCAGTCATTCTTGTGGGCTCTCACTTGATCGCCCTGCAAGGCACTCACGTCCCGCTTGGGAGAAGTTTGAAATTCCTTCGACAAGTATCCCAGAAAATGCTGACCTGTTGTCAGACACAACGCAAAGAGTCCCGGGTCGTTGACAACGGGAACGGACTGGAGGGACGTTTGAAAGAGCTCTTTGGCCAGATTCCGGTGCTTGACGTTCCCAGTCGCTTCGGAGAGTGCCATCAGCCCTGGCGCCAGAACCATTCCAAGCTGAGGAGACCTCGCCAGCCGTTTGTGCTCCGCATCCCACTCCGACTGACTCCTCAAGATCCAGTCGGCCGAGCGCTCGATGCGGCTGAACACTGTCTTGTCGTTGGCTAACTCGTGGTAACGTCTGAGTGCTTCCCAGACAGTGCCACAATGCCACGCGCTTTCACCCAGGGAATCCCGAAAATCCTCCTTCCAGCGTTTGGCCAAAACCGGAGCTGTACTTGCCAGCTTCGCTGAGTCGCCGTCCTGCCATGCATGCAAAGCCTCCAACAGAGGCAGGCTGTTGTTCAGCCAGCGTCGGTCTCCAGTCACCTCATAGCTTCTCAACACCCCCAGCAAAGCACTTCCAACATCTGCTGTCGTTTCGGCGAGCCTGAGTGTAGCATCTCTTGAGAGACGCCCAGCCATTAGGCGCGCGGCATCCAAATGGCGGCGGTTTCCCGTCAGCAGAAAGGAATCGAACAGCCCTTCGATCGCCGCTCCGGCAGCCTGACCGACTGAGCTGACGTCACCCACTATGCCAACATCCGCTGCCTGAGCCAGGCTTTCCTCGGCGAACTCCAGCGATCTCAAATCTCCGGTCCGAAAGAAGTGAAGATACAAGGCGTGAGGCAAGTCACCACGAACAGGGCTGGCTGCCGCCTCTGTCTTGAAGTCCAGCAAATTCGAGAACCGGAACACGCCGTAACCATCGAGCGCTCGGTCACCAACGCGCTGGGCGGTGTCGCGGGCAGCCAAGAGAGCATCCCGCCTCTTCAGTACCCAGGCATCAAAATCGGAAAACAACGACACAAGCTCAGGCTTCAGCGCATTGGAAGCGCCTTCAGCCAAAGGTCCGAACACGTTTGTCTCCTGGCAATACCAGCGTCCCGGCGCCACTGCGTAAAGAGGCTTCTGAAATCCGAGCAAGACTCTCTTGACCTGTCCTGAAGCGAACTGGCGCTCCCCGTGAAAATGAAACAGCATTTCATGCGTGCGCGCTGTTCCCGGCAGAAGAGCTTGCCCCCGCGCCTGCGCTGGAAAAAGCTTGAGTGTCAACCTGCCATCGCTGCGAACTTCAAAAGCCTTCGGATAGAGCTGCCAAAACCACCTCACCGCAACCGATAGCCCATGCTCCGCATCCGACAGGTCAGCCCAACCGGAATTCGTGCTCTTCCCACCCCCTGAGCCCTGGATTGCTCCAGTGAGAATGTAGTGGTCGGCAGACTCCTGGAACAGCGAGGCTTCGGGAGCAGTCTCAAAGTTTGCGCCATAGTCCGCTTCGTTCCCGCCGAAAACGAAGCGCTGCTCCGTCAAATCCAGGTTCATTTTGACGCTGAAACTCAGGTCGTCCACAGGAACTTCAGCCGAAGCCGCGCCAGTGGCGCGATTCAGAAGGGTAAAGTCCAGCTTGAAATAGGTCTTGCCGCCATAAACTGTCAGACGTGCCAGGTAGTCGAGCCGCTTCTCCTTGCTGTCGACAAGCGCGAAGCTGCCGCTGATCCTCACGACGGCCCGCAGCGCGTTGTATTCTTCGACTTCAACTGTATTCTGCGTCCAATGGCTAGTCCGGTAGTTTCGTCCGGCGCTGGTCAGCACCAGATCAAAGTTGCCGCTGTCGAGGATCTTGGTCCGATCGTCAAAGTTGTATCCCCAACCTTCGTCCACCCACACCTGATCCAGCAGCTGATTGGAATTGCCTCCCAACACCAGGCGCAAGGGTCCTGTGATGACCTCGAACTCCTTCCCACGCGGGATGAATCCGATGGGCGACGGAAACTCTGGCAGCGGGACCACATCGCGCAGAAAGAGAATTGCTTGATTGTTGGCTTTCACCGTCGTAGCGAAATCACAATGGACCCACTGAATACTGCCGTCTTCCCACCATCGAGAGGCAACCGTAAAGCGGGCCGGCACAAATCGCCCCTGCGCATCCAGAATTTGAAGCCTTTCCGTGTTCTTGACCACCCCTTTAGGTAAAGGGATGCCAGCCGTCACCGGCCACTGCTGCCGATCGACGCCCGCAGTTTCTTCAACGGTGAGCCGGACATCGATAGGGGCCGTTTCAGCCCAAACGGCCAATCCGAGAATGGCGAGAACGCAACTGAGAAGAATCATTCGAGATCCTCAGATCGAGGCAACGCGGGTCACTTGCGAGCTTAATGAAAGCATGAGATGCGGCGACTGCAAAGCGTTATTAGGTTCCGGCCCAACAGCCGGGGCTACTCGGCGGAAAGCCACACCACCACAGATGAAGTCTTCACAGCGCGGGGTACTCCCACACCTTCGGCTTCAAAACCAAACTCTTCTCAAGATCTGCAAGATTGTTCTGTATCAACAGGCGGGTTCTGGCAAAATCAGGACTACGATCAAGGAGTTCTAATCTCTTCTCAAGGAATCTCTTTGGCGAGATCGTCTGGCCACACTCGCAGCCTGACTGGTTAGTCCTCTATGTCAATCAAATGCTTTTGAATGATGGCCTCGGCGATCTCTTCACTCTTGACGTGGTAAGTACCCTCGTCAATAGATTTCGCTAGCCGGTTCACTCGATCCAAGCGAACCTCCGGCAAAGCGTCGACAAGCTCCCGGATGCGCTGGAACTCTCGATTTCGATCAGAAACCTGCACGTCATCAGGCTGACGAGCGGCGGCTGCCTTTCCGCAATTCCCGTTGCTATACCGGTTCTGGGCAGATGCCAAGTAGATCCTGCCAGTCTCATTGATCCCATCAATTGGCATGTTCAGCCTCCTTTTTGTAGTCACACTTGCCTCTATCGGCTGGCTACGAAATCGACTTTAAGAAAAGCTTGTCACCCTTCATACCTTTGGGCTAGCCTGCCACTCGTAGCTTCTACCGCAAATGAATCATTCTTAATCTGATAAGAGCCTTCGGCAGGCAGGCTCAAAATTCTTCCCATAGACTCTCTCACAACTCTTTTGTGATTCAAAGTGCAAATATGTTTCCCGTGGGAGTTCCGCCGCTGCCTTATCCGGGTGACACGGTCGGGCTGAAATCATCCTCCGCGGTTGTCCAGGTTCCTCGAGGCAGATCGTCGATTGACCCGATGCTCATCAAAAGTTTTCCCAACGATCGGGACTAGGCGACGAGAGAGAGCTCGGCAGATACGACTGTGCCAAATTGAGCAAACTAGGATCGCGCAGCTGCGGTTGTCCCGAAGGGGGCTGAGGTCACTCGCTACGTCGAGGTTGGATTCCCGCTTTGGCTAGAATGGCGATGCCGGTCACGTCCGGGTGTGGGTTCCCGCGGCCACCCGGTCCCAGTGAGTTTTCAGACGCATTTTCAGGGGGCCTTTGAACTGCCTGAAAGCCTCGTGGGGAGAGACCGACAACGGTCTAACCCACGGTTCAATTTCTCTACGATTCATTTTCGGCCTGTATTCCGTGGGTCCCACTACGTTTCCTCTTTCTGGTTTTCGGGTAACCAAGCTGGAGCTCCGTCGTTGGATATCTGTGTCCCCGGCGACCCAGCCGTTACATCCACCCACCGAACCCATCCGGCTCCCTTCAACGAAGGCTCAAGATCCTCCGGATAGAGAATTTCGGCCAGGATCTGCAATGTGTCAACAACCCTCGGTCCAGGCCGGTTGAAATACTGGTTGCCGTCGGTGACGTACACCCGGCGATTCCTCACAGCGCGCAACCCCGCCCATTCCCGACGCTGGCTTAACCAGTACATCTCGCTTCTTGTCCTGGCCAGGTCAAAGCCGCAGGGCATGACTACGATCACTTCCGGATCAAGGCGACACAGTTCAGCCCAGCTCATCCAGGGTGAATGCTTGCCGGCGAGGCCGAAGAGGTTGATCCCTCCCGCCATTGCCACAAGCTCCGGAACCCAATTGCCAGCGGCCATCAACGGTTCCAGCCACTCGATGCAAGCAACCGTCGGCCGTGCTTTCTGAACCGGAACCTTCCCCGCGATTGAGCGCAGCTGCAACCTCAACTGCATCACTACCTGGCGCCCCACGCTGGAAATGCCCAGGGCATCGGCGACACACTGAATGTCATTCCAGATGTCCGCGAGGCAATTCGGTTTTAGGGAGACGACGTTCGGCTGGCAGCTGAGCCGGCGGCTCAGGGCCAGTTCCACATCCCGCAAGCTCACGGCGCACACTTCACACTGCGACTGAGTGAGAATGTGGGTCGGCTCCAGCTGGCCGAGCACCGCCTCTTTCACTTCATAGACCGATACGGCCTCCCGCAACTGATCCTTCACCAGGCGGTCGATATCCTGGCTGTTTCCACTAACTGCGAATCTGGGCGCCGTGCAGATCGGCAGCGATTCCACAGACGGCGGAAAGTCGCACTCATGAGAGCGGCCCACCAGGAACTCTCCCATACCTAGGGCGTGAACGATTTCGGTAGCACTGGCAATCAGGGAAATAACGCGGAGCATCGCAAGGGCAACGGGAGGATTCAGATTCTGAACTCTGTAGGCTCAACTAGACCAAGACAGTTGAGGCCGGCAGTATGTCTGCAAAGAAGAACCCATCTCTTTCGACAATTTCTCCAACACTCACTTCGAGCTGATGGCGAAACATCGGTCCGCCATAGACGAAGGAGTGGAACTCGCCGTTCTCTCCGCAAGGATCAACATCAGCAGGTAGGTCAACCAGAAGTTTCGAATCGAATTCTCGTCCGGCGAATTCTCGGGCCAGTCGTCGCGGGTCCACACAAGTGAGCTTGGCGCGGAGCCCGGCTGTAATCATCTCCTGCGCCAGCAGAGCGGTCGGCAGATTCCAAAGTGGGAAAAGAGGCTCCAAGCCGGTCCCACGAAGCTGGGTCTCACGATACTTGCGAATATCTCTCAAGAACAGATCGCCAAAGGCGATCGCCTCAATGCCAGACTCGCGGGCCTGCCAGCAGACTTCAGCCATAATGCGTTCGTACTCCTGGTTTGAGCACGGCCAGGGAATCGGCACTACATGAAGCGGGAGCCCAGCTGCCTTCGCCTGAGCTTCCAAGAGGGAACGCCTCACAGCGTGCATGGCCACACGGTCAAACGCTTCATTCAGTGTGGTCATCAGACCGACCACTTCCAGTTTTGTATCCTGTCGGAGCAGATGCAAGGACCAGGCACTATCTTTGCCACTGCTCCAGGAGAGAAGAGTCTTTTTAGTCAACCGAGGATTACTCTCAAAGGAATCTTCGAAAACACTAGGTTGAGCGAAGCCTGCATTTTCTATTGATCATCGACCATTTTCTATTCCTGCAGTCTTTCGATTGCAAATGGCAAGGGGAGAGCGACCAATGCGCAATGCTCTTTTTCCTCTTTTATTTCACTACCACGAGAGCAGTGGAGAACCCTATCAAGGCCCTGCCCTGTTGGGATCCCAAAGTGTTTCCGGAAGTTTCATCACCTGGCTGGCCCAGCGGCTCCAGACAAAGAACGCGTCACTCAGTCGGTTCAGGTAACGGAGTACTTCCGGAGAAACTGTTTCCTCTCTGCCAAGCGACACGGCGAGCCTTTCGGCGCGACGACAGATGGTGCGGCAAACATGCAGTTCCACGTTTAGCCGCGACCCGCCCGGAAGCACGAAGGACTTCAGTGACGGCAACGCTTCGTTCATAGAATCGATCTCCAGCTCCAGTTGTGCAATGTCGGCCTCAGTCACTCGCGGCTGCTTCGGGTGCACGTCCTCCGCCTTCGTCGCGAGAATGGAGCCAAGGTTAAACAGCTCATGCTGAACCCGGGTCAGAATGTCGACAAGCTTAGTTAGTCCGGGATGCTCCACCAGCACCTCGCGTGCGGTCTGGCAAGCCGCCCCAACAAACGCATTCAATTCATCGATCGTTCCATAAGCCTGAATGCGCAACGAATCTTTGGGCAACCTCTGTCCGCCCACCAAACTGGTTTCGCCCGAATCTCCACCCTTGGTGTAAACCCGGCCGATCACGAGCCGCGGTTGGTTAAACTTGGATTCCGCCATAGAGGATCTCCCGAGAAACCGTTTGAGATTCCCTTTCAGAGGAGGACAGCTTACTTACGAGCCCCTGACAGGTGGGCGCGAAGGACTGACAGATTTGTTGTTCTTCAAACATGGGAGAGACAGATTGAAGAAAAGCGCCCACCTCCAACTCTCGCAAAGCTTGTGGGTTGCCCGTCGGTCTCCTGACTCGCGCTTCATCAGTTCATCAGCTTTCCATTCCGGCCGCGGGGTCACGGGTACGTCGTCGGTCGACTCTCGACGCTCACAGCGGCGGGGCCGCGCCGGATGCTCGCCAGCTTCCCAAGCTCCACCTGATGATTCAGTTCAATCGCAATGAGAATACTTTGCGGCTCTTTTTGATGTCAATGATTTCACACCAAAAAGTACCAAGGGACCCCAGACGCCGAGTGTGAGGCTCCGTCGGCGGCTGACCACTCACGCGGCCTTCGCGACCACTGTCCACTGCAGCCACCCTCTCAGCCCAAACGGCAGTGGGGCGGACCAGTCTTGAGTGGCTCTTGCACTTCTTCGCTAGCAAGTGAAACTAGACAAAGGCTTGTCCAGAAGTTTGCAGGCACTCCCAACATCTCACCGGTCACTCCACTTATCCTTACTGGGTTAGTTTGACAACGCACCCACTACCCTTGTTCCTCATTTATTGAGTGCGCTTTTGAAATATGCTATAAGCAGTGTATGCTGCACGACAGGTAGTTCACGCTGAGCCTGAAGAGACCTACACCGTGGAATCCTCACTCCTGCAATCGGTTGAAAAGGAAAACTTAACGGAAAGAACCACTCCCGGTCTGCTGGGGGAATTCAAGGGGTGGCTCAAGGACGTCCTGCTGGCGGTGGTGATTGCCTTTCTGATGGTGGTTTTCCTCTATCAGCCCGTCAAAGTGGAAGGCACGAGCATGCAACCGGAGTTGCTCGACCAAGAGCGAATCTTCGTGAACAAATTCTTGTACCACTTTGAGGAAATTCATCGGGGTGACATTGTGGTTTTCTGGTATCCGAAGGATCCGAGCAAATCGTTTATCAAGCGAGTTGTAGGGGTGCCCGGTGATTTGGTGGCAATTCGCGATGGTCAGGTTTATATCAATGGCGAGCTCTTGCAAGAACGCTATGTGCCGCGGGGCTATCAGGACTTTGACTCGTACCCGCCCACGAGGGTCAAAGACGGGCACTACTACGTGCTGGGCGATCATCGCAACGCCAGCAACGACAGCCGTTCCTGGGGACTCGTGCCTCGCCGGTTCATTTACGGAAAGGCGGTGTTTCGTTATTGGCCAGTTGAAAAGGCGGGTTTCCTCGGTTGACAGAGGCTGAATTCAGCCCTTATCTCATTATGATTCGGAGATTTGATGGAAGCGTTGCTCGCCTTGGAAGACGGGCGGACCTTCAAGGGAAAATCGTTTGGTGCTGAAGGAGAGGCCTCAGGAGAAGTCGTCTTCAACACTTCGCTGACCGGATATCAGGAAATTCTCACTGACCCGTCCTATGCCGGTCAAATTGTCATTCTCACCTATCCCCTCATTGGAAACTACGGAGTCAATCCCCAAGACGCCGAGTCAGTTCGTCCTTTCGCGGAAGGTCTGGTGGTTCGCGAGATGGCGGAGGTTCCCAGCAACTGGCGCCAGCAAGCCTCATTGCCGCACTATCTCCGTGAGCACAACATCGTTGGCATCTCGGAAATCGACACGCGGGCTCTGGTCCGCCATATCCGCACTCACGGCGCCATGCGCTGCATGATTTCCACACACGACCTGGACCTCGATTCTTTGGTTCGGAAGACTCGCCATCAACCTCAAATGCTGGGGCAGGATCTGGTCAAGAAAGTCACCTGCAAGCAAGGCTATGGGTGGGAGTCGCCCACTGTCGAGCTCTTCCCGACCAAGAAGCGGCGCGGGGGGAGTGCGAATCAGAAGAAGGAACCGACGCCTTTCAGGGTCGTGGCCTTCGACTTCGGGATCAAGCACAATATTCTGCGTCTGCTGGTCGATCACGGTTGTGAGTTGACTGTGGTACCGGCCGGAACCTCCGCCAGCCAGATTCTGGACTTGAATCCCGACGGCATTTTTCTGTCAAACGGCCCGGGAGATCCAGAACCTCTCACCTATGCCGTCGAGACGGTCCGCAAACTGATCGGCAAGAGGCCGATCTTTGGCATTTGCCTGGGACACCAGATTCTAGGGCTGGCACTAGGAGGCAAGACCTACAAATTGAAATTCGGGCACCGCGGTGGCAACCACCCCGTGCTACGAACTCCAACCGGACAAGTGGAGATTACGGCTCAGAATCACGGTTTCGCCGTCGACATCAATTCTCTGCCCCAAGCCGAAGTGGAAGTGACCCACATCAATCTGAATGACCAGACTCTCGAAGGCTTCCGCCACAAAGCCTTGCCACTGTTCTGCGTCCAGTATCATCCGGAGTCCTCACCCGGACCCCATGACTCGCGCTATCTCTTCGAAGAATTCAAATCCTTGATGCGTCAACACAGGAATCAAGGTCTAGGGTCAGGTGCCAAGGGCTAAGGTTCAAGCCGAGGAAGTTTCATCCAAAGTTGACTTTGTGGTGCTTGGCCTCTTTTACTGGGCCTCTCGCCTTTGACCTTTGACCTTCTCAAGAATAGCCATGCCTAAGAGAACAGACATTAAGAAGATTCTGATCATCGGCTCCGGACCGATCGTTATTGGCCAAGCCTGCGAGTTTGACTACTCGGGAACACAGGCCTGCAAAGCGTTGCGATCGGAAGGTTACAAAGTGGTTCTGGTAAACTCCAATCCCGCCACGATCATGACCGATCCGGAGCTGGCCGAGAGCACCTACCTGGAACCTCTCACGCCAGAGTACCTCGAAGCCATCATCGCCCACGAACGCCCCGACGCGCTCCTGCCGACCGTCGGTGGACAGACGGCCCTGAATCTGGCAGTGGCACTTTCCGAAAACGGTGTGTTGGACAAATACGGCGTCGAACTCATCGGTGCGCAGATCAAGGCCATCAAGGTTGCCGAAGACCGGCTTCTCTTCAAGGAAGCCATGAAAGAAATAGGCCTCGAGACACCCCAGAGCGGCGTGGCCTACAGCTTCAACGAAGCTCTGGAAGTCGTGGAACGTGTCGGTTATCCCGCTATCATTCGTCCATCGTTCACCCTCGGAGGCACCGGCGGTGGCATTGCGTTCAACGCAGAGGAATTCGAAGAACTGGCCCAGCGCGGGCTGGATCTCAGCCCAACCCACGAAATCCTCATCGAAGAGTCGGTCATCGGCTGGAAAGAATTTGAGCTTGAACTAATGCGCGACCTCAAGGACAACGTGGTCGTCATTTGCAGCATTGAGAACTTCGATCCTATGGGCGTTCACACCGGTGACTCGATTACCGTCGCTCCGATTCAGACGCTCAGCGACAAGGAGTATCAGATCATGCGTGACGCCGCCATTCGAGTGATCCGCAAAGTCGGCGTCGAAACCGGAGGCTCGAACATTCAGTTCGCCCTAAACCCGGACAACGGCCGTATGGTCGTGATCGAAATGAATCCCCGTGTTTCACGCAGTTCTGCTCTGGCCTCCAAGGCTACCGGTTTCCCTATTGCGAAAATTGCTGCCAAGCTGGCCATCGGCTACAGCTTGAACGAGATTCCAAACGACATCACCAAGAAGACCCCGGCCAGCTTCGAACCCACGATCGATTACGTAGTCACTAAGATTCCAAAGTGGGCTTTTGAGAAATTTCCCGAAGCCGAGCCCGTGTTGGGCACGCAGATGAAGTCGGTCGGCGAAGTCATGGCGATTGGCCGGACCTTTAAGGAATCGTTCCTTAAAGCGATTCGTTCCCTGGAAACCGGCAAACGCCTTGGTTCTGAAAAAATCGATCCGGAACGCCTTCGAGAGCGGCTCATCACACCGAATCCCGAGCGCATCGCTTATCTGCGTGCCGCCTTTGAAGCCGGCTACTCCATCGATGAAGTCTTTGAATACACCAAAATCGATCGCTGGTTCCTCCGCCAGATTCAGGAACTCGCAGAGATGGCGGTCCGCTTGCGCAAGGAAAGCATTGAAACGATCTCTGCCGAACTGCTGCGCGCAGCCAAGCGAATGGGGTTCTCCGACCAGCGTCTGGCGCTGCTGTTGAAGTCGAGCGCCGAGCAGATTCGGCGCAGGCGCAAGATTGAGAAGATCATCCCTGTGTATAAGCGCGTCGACACTTGCGCTGCCGAGTTTGAATCCTTTACGCCCTACCTGTACTCGACCTACGAGCAGGAATGCGAAGCCGACCCCACGGACCACAAGAAGATCATGATTCTTGGCAGCGGCCCGAACCGCATCGGCCAGGGGATTGAGTTCGACTACTGCTGCTGCCACGCGTCGTTTGCCTTGAAGGAAGATGGATACGAAACCATCATGGTGAACTGCAATCCCGAAACGGTTTCGACGGATTATGACACCTCTGATCGCCTCTACTTTGAGCCTTTGACTTTCGAAGACGTGATGCACATCGTCGACCGCGAGAAGCCCGACGGAGTGATCGTACAGTTCGGCGGGCAAACGCCGCTGAATCTGGCTTTACCGTTGCAGGCGGAGGGCGTCCCGATCATCGGCACGTCCCCGGAATCCATCGACTTGGCCGAAGATCGGAAGCGCTTTGGGAAACTGCTGTCTGATCTCCAGATCCCCCAACCTCCTTCTGGAACCGCTGTCTCTTACGAGGAGGCTGCCGAGATCGCTCAACGGATCGGCTTCCCCGTGCTAGTGCGCCCTTCCTACGTGCTGGGTGGACGCGCCATGGTGATTTGCTACGATTTGAGGACGCTGGAAAGCTACATGGATGAGGCTGTGGATGCCTCGCAAGACCGGCCTATCCTGATTGACAGATTCCTCGAAGATGCTTTCGAGGTCGACGTGGACACGCTCGCTGACGGCCACAACGTAGTCATCGGCGGCATCATGGAGCACATCGAGGAGGCAGGTATCCACTCCGGCGACAGTTCCTGTGTGCTGCCGACCTATCTAGTGAAGTCAGAACATCTCGACACGATGAGGCGCTACACTCGGCAGCTGGCCAGAGCGCTGAGTGTCGTCGGTTTGATGAACGTGCAGTACGCGATTAAGGACGACGTTGTCTATGTTCTCGAAGTCAACCCACGCGCCTCGCGCACCGTGCCTTTTGTCAGTAAAGCCACAGGCGTGCCGCTGGCGAAGGTTGCCGCACGCTTGATGACCGGCCGGAAACTGGCCGAATTTGGACTAACAGACGAGCTACCGGTGCAAAATTTCTTCGTGAAGTCCCCGGTATTCCCCTTCGGTAAGTTCCCGGGTGTCGACCCCATCCTCGGTCCGGAAATGAAGTCCACCGGAGAGGTCATGGGGGTCTCCGACAACTTCGGGCAGGCCTACGCGAAAGCTCAAATGAGCGCTGGCGTATACCTACCCCGCTCCGGCACGGCCTTCATCAGCGTTAATCAGCATGACAAGAAGAACGTCATCAAAATTGCCGAACGCTTACGACAACTCGGTTTCAAGTTGATCGCCTCGCGCGGCACGGCTGCTGCTCTGCAGCAGCAAGGCTTTCCAGTGGAAACAGTCTACAAAGTGAACGAAGGACGGCCTCACATCGTCGATCTCATCAAAAGTGGCAAGGTCGACCTGGTTTTGAACACCCCACTCGGCAAGGATTCCTTTTTCGACGAACGCGCCATTCGCCGCGCCGCCATGCAGCATGGCGTTCCATGCATCACGACGCTCTCGGGCGGCGCCGCCGTCGCCAGCGGTATTGCCGCGCTGCAACAGAACAAAGTCGACGTGCTGTCACTGCAGGAATATCACGAAGCGGTGAGGAACGGAAATCATTAGGCCCAGGCACCACCCGCATTGACTTTGAGTCAACGAAACATCTCAACGTTGATGTCTAGCCTCGCCCAAAAACGGTTAGCGCCATGACTTGCTGGCCACGATGACCGCGCTTTCGGCGGTCATCGTGGGTTTGTGGGAAAGCGTGCTTGCTTGTTCGGCTCGTCCCATGACAGAGGCCTCGCGCCCAGCCTAGAACGCGGCCGCTCCGGCTTCTGCTACCGCGTGGTCTTGTTCTCCTGACCCTCCGCTGACGCCAATCGCCCCAACTACCTTGCCGCCCTTTTTGAGCGGTATGCCTCCCGCAAAGATCATGATACGCCCGTTGTTAGACGCGTGAATGCCAAAGAACTGTCCTCCGGATTGGCTATGCTGCGCCAAATCCTTCGTGGCAATATCGAAAGCGCGTGACGTGTAGGCCTTCTTGATTGAAATATCGATACTCCCAATCCAGGCCCCGTCCATCCGGACGTGAGCGACGAGATTGCCACCATTGTCCGCTATCGCGATGTTCATGGGTTGGCCGAGTTCGTTTGCTTTTGCTTCGGCTGCGGCAATGATTCGACGGGCATCATTGAGTGTTACCATGCTTTCTCCTTTCGATAAGTTGTGATTTTGAGTGAAGGATAACCCCCTTGAGGGTAGCAGTTATTATGACTTTGAGTGAAGCGTTTTGAAGGAGACCTCAGGGCGCTATTCGTTGATGGCGCGTTCACTTGGAAGGTGAATAACGTGTCTCCAGCAGTGGGTCAGCCGGTAGCGTCGCTTCGGTCTCGAGCTTCTCAATCCGATAGAGATGGGTTCGGGTTCTGATGAAAAAAGACTTTCCCACAATCGCTGGAGATGCCATGAATCCTTCAGCCAGTTGGTTCTCCGCGAGAAGTTGAAACGTTCTTCCCGGTGCAACGACAGAAGTTTTGCCCTCCTGGCTGAAAAACCAGATCTTCCCATCGGCATAAACTGGCGAAGCGGAAAACTCTCCTCCGATTCGTTCCTGCCACACGACCTGCCCCGTTCTGGCTTCGATGCAGCTGACGATTCCAGCATCGCTGATCATGTAAAGGAGCTCGCCGACCAGCAGGACTGAAGGCTTGTTGGACACGCCACGTTTGACGCTCCAAGCCACTTGAGAGTCTGGAATCCCTTCTTGGCCACCACTGCGTACAGCGAACAGTTGGCCGCTGGAAAATCCTGTCGGGAAGAAAACCATTCCAAGACCCATCACTGGACGCGTGCTGGCCGAGTGTTGACCGCGCTCTTCCACACGCCACAGTTCCTGGCCATTGTAGGGGTTATAGCCATAGGCCGCTTTCGATCCCAAGCTAATCAGTTGGGGCGTTCCGTTGAGAGCGGCAACGTGAGGTGTCGAAAAAGCCTTCCGATAGTCGCCATCAGCGGCCGGTTTCCCGTTCTCGTCCAAATCCTGAAAGTCAATGGACCTCTTCGTCTTCCAGACAGTTTTTCCGTTGCTCTTGTCCAGCGCAATGACGAACTGATGATCACTACCGTCAAAGTTCATGATGAGCAGGTTCTGGAAAAGTATGGGAGAAGAGCCTGCGCCACGAAAGTGATTGCAGTCAATATCTCGTCGTTCCCAGACGACCTGGAAGTTTCGTGTGTCGAGGCAGGCTGTTCCAGCAGAACCGAAGGTGACGTAGACCCGACCCTGCTCAATCACTGGAGTGGGCGAGGCATAAGAATTGAAAGGGTGGCAGTACTGCGGCTGAGCGACGTCAAAGAGTTTCAGGTCATGACCAACCCGGCCCGTGTCCCGATCCAGACAAAGGGCGTACAGGCGGCGGCCATCCGCTGTGGCTGTCGTCAGCCAGATTTGATTACCTTGAACGACCGGGGACGACCAGCCTCGATCGTGAATCGGAATCTTCCAGACGATATTCTTCGTTTCACTCCAATGAAGCGGGAGCCCAACAGCATCAGAGTGCCCATTGCCATCCGGGCCGCGGAACTGCGGCCAATGATCGCCTGCATAGCCTGCCAGACTAGGTAAGACCATCAAGAAGGTGGAAATCGCCTTAACTATTCGACCCATGCATTCCTCACTTTGACAGACCCCGGGCGTATCAGGCAAAAAGCGGGTTCGACTTTAGAAAGCATAGCATCAGTGGCTTCAAATGCTATGTTGCGAAGAGTCCTGGTCAGAAGAGTAGCTCGGCCTTCCAGTCCGCCGGACAAGGCCAAGCAGTCTTTCGCTAATTCACGCTCACAGGCTCCAGCCCTTGCGATACTCGCGCTGCAGGTACTGATTGGCGTCAGCTACGTTGGTGATCTTTCCGGCCTCTCCGTCAAAGTAGATCCGCCTGCCCTGGCCTGAGCGCGTGGCCACAACGCCAAGCAGCATCGTCTCAGTCAGCCGACCGGCATATTCGAAAGGGCAGGTCGCCTTTTCCTTGCCCTTGATCGCATTGATCCAGTTCATTCGGTGCTTCGCCGGACGCGTGAGAGCGTCATGGGTCTCAATGCGCGGAAAAGTCTTTGGCACTTTCTCCGCCACCTCCATCAATTGTGCAGGGTAAATTTTTGGATTCCCACCATAGGTCTCGTGCATGAGAATGCCCTTCTCACCAATAAAGATGACGCCACCCCCTCGCTCCAGCGGCACCTCCTCCGGCAGCAGGTCGGGACGCGGCGGCATCAGGCCGCCGTCGTTCCAGGTGATTGTCACTGGCGGCTGTGAACCACGTGCCGGGAACTTGTAAACGATCTCCGTCGCCAGTGGATAGCTGACGGGATTACTTTCGTTATCGGTACCCCACGGCGTCGAAGTCGCTTCGACGCTGGTCGGATAGGTGAGACCCAACGCCCAATAGGGGTGATCAATCAGGTGGGCGGCCATGTCTCCGATGGCTCCAGTCCCCCAGTCCAGCCAGCCACGCCAGTTGAACGGATGGTAGATAGGATGATACGGCACTTCAGGCGCTGGGCCCAGGAACAAGTCCCAGTCCAGTCCGGCGGGCACGGCATATTCACCCTCAATCGCTGCCGCGAGTGTTCTATTAAGTTGGCGGGACGTCCAGTCGTTACCGAAGTTCGTTGCCGGCGCCCTTCGCGGGCCACCTGATCCTGCGCCTGGTCCTGCAAGAAGCGTTGCACGCCCGGCGGTTTCCGCCCCCGCTACGGGCGCGTCCAGTGGAGCGGGAGGTTTTCCCGGACGGGGGACGCCCTGCGGCCAAAGCGGGCGATTGGTCCAGACCTGAACTTCCTTCACCGGGCCAATCACGCCTGCTTGAATCCATTCGTTGATGAGCGCAGCATCTCCACTGGAATGACCCTGGTTGCCCATTTGCGTAACGAGTTTGGTGCGTTGAGCTGTTTCACGAAGGACGCGGGCCTCGTGTACTGACCAAGTCAGCGGCTTCTCCACGTAGACATGCTTGCCCAGGTCCATCGCCGTCTTGGCGATGACTGCGTGGGTATGGTCGGGCGAGGCTACCAGCACCCCATCGATGTCCTTCTGCTGTTCGAGCATCTTGCGGAAGTCGGCGTAGCGTTTCGACTTGTGGTAGGCTTCCTGCAATTTGAGGGCATTCGGGTTGGGTTGGCCGTCCCGGCCTTTGGTTCGACGGGCAACAGCCTCGTCCACATAGCCGAAGTCAACATCGGCCAGGGCCACGATATTCTGGCCGCCGGCCACGAGTTCGGCTGCGTCAGACGCGCCTTGACCGCCGCAGCCGACCACTGCAACGTTGACGGTGTCGCTCGGCGCGTGGTAACCCGGCCCGCCGAGCACGTGTCGTGGCACGATCATGGCTCCAAGAACAGCCCCGGCCGTTCCCGTAGCGAATTTCCTTCGTGTGATTCTGTTCCGTTGCATTTTCTCCTCCGCTCGCTCGTGTTAGCCCAACAGGCACTGATCGGTTCAGTCCCTCACTGCGGCCGTTTCCCCTCTTCAAATGATTTTTTCTCTCGTCTGCTACCTCAGGCACGACTATCGTAACCGGGTGGAGGCGTCGACTCGATTGCCTGGCTGACGCAGGAGCCCACAATCTGGAGTTTCGCGTGTCTGCGCGCTGGCTTGAGCTTAGCCCATTTTCGGGAAGCTTTCCATGAAGTGAATTCCTGCCTCAAATCGCTATTTCACCAAGTCGTCCATAGTCTCTGGCGAGAGTCATACAGTCAGCTGGAAGACGCTGCCCCATTTGGCACCTTCTCCATACGACAGGGAATGCGTACTTGCTACGGGAAAGTGAGGTGCGGAAGCCCTGCAGAGGCGTCTCGCGGCATCTTAAGCAAGCTGCCCGGTCATCCTCACCGGTCCTGGGTTTAGCTAGAATCTCCTGCAAAGAATTCCATCAGTTCCCCTCTTTGTAGACCACTCCATTTTTCATCACAAGTGTCACTCGCGTCATGGCCGTAATGTCCTCCACCGGGTTCCCATTCACGGCCACCACATCAGCCAGTTTTCCTGGCTCGAGAGAGCCCAAACGGTCTTGCCAGCCCAGCAATTCGGCTGCGCCGCTTGTGGCCGACTTCAAGGCCTGCAACGGGGGCATGCCATAGCGTACCATCCAGACGAATTCCTGGCCGGCATTCTCGTGGTTTCCGTCGAGGTCGCTACCGAACGCGATCTTCACCCCTAGCTTCAGCGCCCGCTGAAACGTTTCCCGGTGACGATCTGTCGTTCCCGTCATCAACCGCCGCTGTTCCGGGGTCACCTTCGGATCGTCCATGAACTGCAAGTACGCCATCAACGTCGGCACCCAATAGACGCCTTTCTCATTCATCATCCTAAATGTAGGCTCGTCCAGGTATATGCCGTGTTCCAGAGATTTCACTCCTGCTTTGATGGCAGTTTGCGCTGGAGCGCTGGCGTAAACGTGAGCAGCCACGTGAGCGTTGACCTTTGCCGCTTCCTCCACAATGACCTTCACTTCCTCCAAGGAAAAGGTAGGCCAAGCCGTCAGCATATCGGGATTAGGTGTCCCTCGCCGGCGATGGTCAATGTAGATCTTGATGAGATCGGCGCCGTGCGAGAGTTGCTCTCGCACGGCCTTCCTCACTCCCTCGACTCCATCGGCAATCTGTACGCCCTTGGGGATGACCACGTCCGGAGAGTAGCCGTAAGGCGAGTACCCACCCGTAATGCTTAAGGCTCGCGTGGCACATTGCATTCGTGGACCAATGACGATCCCGTCATTGATCGCGTCGCGAAGCGCCACGTCTCCATATTCTGCTCCTTCGGTTTCGATGTCCCGGATAGATGTGAACCCTGCCAATAAAGTTCTGCGGGCAGCCACGCTGGCCCAGATTGCCCGGTACTGAAGCGACTTCTTGAGCAGAGCTTCCTCGTACGGGATCCCATGTAGAAACATGTGGGTGTGGCAATCAATGAGTCCGGGCATCACAGTCGATTGGCCCAAGTCGATGACTTTGGCCCCTGGCGGAATCTCCAGGGATTGGCCCAGTGCTTGAATCCGGTCCCCTTGCACCAGCAGCAATGCCTTTTCCTGTAACGCCTGAGTCTTCCCGTCAAAAAGCCGGCCGCACCGGATTGCTGTAACGGATGAGGTCTGACTGCCGAGGTTGCAAACAAAAAGCACCAAAAGCACCAGGCAAAGTCTTAATCCTTTCAACGCGCACGCTCCTTGATTGCATTGAAAACCGTCCCCGCCTGAGTAGCGCAGTCCGAAGCAAGTTCACTGCGACGAGGTTTTCATTTCAAGCTAATACAGCTTTTGTGCCAAGGGATTGGTGTCACCGCCAGCACCGGAAAATCGACATTGCTTCCGAGTGCCACAGTCGGTCGCCCGGGGGCGATGGGCACGAATATTGGCTGGAACGGAGGGGGATGGCAAGATATACTTTGGCTTCAGCGGGGGGTTGATCCCTTGCCGGGGTAGCGGGCGGCATAGTAGGTGGGGCCTTCTGGCCTGGTTCGTCTTGGACCAGGATGATCGATTCACAGATCTCGCACTTTCCGCAAGGCAGCCTCCATTGCAGTCGCCGATGCTTACCCATCTATCGTGCAACCGGATTCCAAGCCAATAGAATTCGCATGACGAAGCTGGTCAGGCTACACAGTCTGGCCGGGACGTAAGCACAAAAGCGAACCCAACCAAGCCCGCATACGCTTGCGGTGGCGTGGGCCCCTGGGAATCGCGGCGCTTTCCAGAGTGATTCCCCAACAGTTCGAGTGCGCCTGCGGAATAGGTAACAGGAGGGCGATTCCTCCTGGGGGCATCATTCGGTGTTGCGGGACGTGGATTATGCTGTCGGCGAGAACAACTAATCTCTGGTTCAATCCGGTGTCCAGCATTTGGCTGGTGCTGCTCGCCTCACTGCTGTCGGCCTGCTCCAGCAAGGGACCGCCAGCAGTCGCGGCCAGAAAGAGCGAGGGTGTTCCCGTTTCGGTGGCTTTGGTCGGCCAAAAGGACGTTCCTCTGGAAGTTCAGGTTATCGGCAATGTCGAGGCGTACAGCACGATCATGGTGAAGGCCCGGGTTAACGGGCAACTAACCCAGGTCCACTTTCGCGAGGGCGACTACGTCAAGAAGGGTGACCAATTATTCACGATTGATCCTCGGCCTTTCGAGGCTCAACTCAACCAGGCCCAAGCCAATCAGGCTCGCGAGGAGGCCGAACTTAACCAGGCCCAAGCCAATCTAGACCGCGATTTGGCTCAGCAGAAGTATGTTCAGGAACAGGCAGCACGCTTTGCGCGGCTGTTCCAAGAAGGAATTACTTCCAAAGACCAGGCCGAACAAATGCGGACCAGCGCCGATACCATCTCGTATGTCATCATCGCGGACCAGGCGGCCGTCCGGAGCGCCGAAGCAGCTGTCGGAGCAGGTCGGGCCGCTGTGGCTAATGCGAAAGTCCAACTCTCCTACGCGACTATCTGGTCCCCCATCGACGGCCGCACCGGCAACCTGGGGGTTAAGGAAGGAAATCTGGTCACGGCCAATACAACGGACCTGATCACGATCAATCAGGTGACACCGATTTATGTGACCTTCGCTGTGCCAGAGGCTCATCTGCCTGCGATCAAGCAGTACATGGCCAAAGGCAGCCTGCCAGTCGCAGCTGCTCCGCAGGACGGCTCCTCCCTTCGAGAAATCGGTCGGTTGGCATTTGTTGACAACATGGTTGACTCGACTACCGGCACGATTAGGCTGAAGGGAGTGTTTACGAACCAGGAAAGCAAGCTTTGGCCCGGTCAGTTCGTTCGGGTCGCGCTGCGGTTAACGACGCAAACCAACGCCCTTGTGGTTCCCAACCAGGCGATTCAGGCGGGCCAGGCGGGGTCGTTCGTCTACGTTGTGAGACAGGACCGCTCAGTGGAAACTCGGCCTGTCGTGACGGGCGCCCGAGTTGACCAGGACATCGTCGTTCAAAGCGGCCTTCAGGCAGGTGAGACCGTCGTGACCGAAGGGCATTTGCGCCTGGCCCCGGGAATGCACGTGCAACCGCGAGACGAGAAAGGGACGGGTCCGAAGACCAGGAAGGAAACCTAGCTGGGTTGGAAACCAATGACGAAGCAGCTGTGAGTCACGGAAATCCAAAGCCTGAGAAAACTGCCTTTCGTCATTCGAGTTTCGGCACGATTGCCTGCCACACAACTGGGGGTGGATGATTCGTTGTTACCTGGTTCCGGGCGTGGGAGAGCCCCCTCGCTCAATCCCAGGCGACCTTCTGGCAAGCCCTCGGCTTTGTTTCCGCGCCCTATGGGCGTAGCCCGAACGATGAAAATCTTCCGTTTCGTCGCTAAAGCTCAGTCCCTCCCCCCACGGCATGTCTCGTTGATGCCATGAACGTTTCCGAAGTCTTCATTCGCCGCCCCGTGGCCACGAGCCTTTTGATGTTCGCAGTGGCCTTATTTGGTGTGCTGGCTTATCGCAGCCTGCCCGTGGCGGACCTTCCTAACATAGACTTCCCAACCTTGTCGGTTTCGGCCAGTCTTCCCGGGGCTAATCCGGACACGATGGCCTCCGCCGTGGCCACGCCGCTCGAACGTCAATTTACTGGGATTTCGGGGCTGGACTCAATGGTGTCGGTCAGTTCGACCGGGAATACTTTCATCACTCTCCAATTTGACCTCAACCGCCAACTGGACAGCGCCGCGGTCGATGTTCAAACGGCAATTGCCGAGGCTTTGCCCCTGTTGCCATCCGGGATGCCAAGTCCTCCTTCCTTCTACAAATCAAACCCCAGCGACTTTCCTGTCATGTTCCTGGGGCTCACGACATCCACCCTTCCAATGTGGCAATTGAATGAGTTTGCAGAAAACCGCATTGCCCAGCGCCTCTCGATGGTGAAGGGCGTCGCGCAGGTGAACGTCTTCGGAGCTAAGTATGCGGTGCGCGTGCAGGTCGACCCCACCCGGCTCACGGGCTATCAGATTGGGATCAACGAGATTCAGGAGGCACTGCAGAACTGGAACACCAATCTCCCGACCGGAACCCTTTATGGTCCCGATCAGGCCTTCAACATTCAGGCGAGCGGCCAGCTCAGCAGCGCTGCTGCTTATCGTCCGATGGTTGTGGCCTATCGCAACGGCGCGGCTGTCCGTCTTGAGGAAGTAGCCAACGTTATCGACAGCGTCGAGGACGACAAGGCGAGCTCGTGGTTTTACTCGGCGCAGGGAGGACGTCCTGCTATCAATTTGATGGTGATGCGCCAACCTGATAGCAATATCATCGAGGTCAACGACGCCATCAAAAAACTACTTCCCGAGTTTCAGGCTCAGCTGCCGCCTGCCGTCCAGCTCACGATTCGCGGGGACCGCTCTCAGACAATCCGGGAGTCCTTCCACGACGTCCAGGTTACCCTTTCGATCGCCCTGGCCCTAGTCATCACCGTCATCTTCCTTTTTCTCCGCAAGGGATCAGCTACTCTTATTCCCGCCACAGCGCTCCCATTCTCCATCGTGGGGACGTTCGCGGTCATGTACGTTCTCGGTTACAGCCTCAACAACCTCTCCATGATGGCGCTTATCCTCTGTGTTGGCTTTGTTGTCGACGACGCTATTGTCATGCTGGAGAACATCGTTCGCCACATCGAACGTGGCGAGACGCCCCTCCAGGCGGCCTATGCCGGGTCTAAAGAGATAGGCTTCACCATCGTCTCGATGACCCTGTCGCTCGCGGCTGTCTTCATCCCGGTTTTGTTCATGGGTGGACTGTTGGGCCGGCTCTTCCGCGAATTTGCCGTCACGATCTGCGCCGCCGTCTTGATTTCCGGCGTAGTTTCCATCAGTCTCACGCCTTTGCTCTGCAGTCGTGTGCTGCGTGCACGCAGTGAGAAACCCAGTGGCTTCTTCCGCGTCACCGAACGGTTGTTTAGCGGGATGCTCCACGGGTATGACGTGAGTCTTCGCTGGGTCCTTCGCCATCGTTTCGTGATGTTGGCTGTGTTTTTCCTTACCATTGCAGCCACGGCGTGGCTCTTCATCAAGGTCCCTAAAGGTTTCATTCCTGACCAGGATACTAACCAGATGTATGCCTCGACGGAAGCTTCCCAGGGCACGTCTTACTACCAGATGGCCAAGTACCAGGAGCAAGTGGCCGACATTCTTCGTGCGGACCCCAATGTCGAGACTTTCATGTCAGGTATTGGCGGCTCGTTTAACGCCGGTGCCAACACGGGCCGCATGTGGATGCAGCTTAAGCCCCGCAAACAACGTGAGCTCCACGTCACCCAGATTATTGAAAAGCTTCGGCCCAAGTTGGCCAGCGTAGTCGGCGCTCGCGTCTTTCTGACAGCGCCTCCGGCCATCCGCATCGGCGGCCGCATGTCCAGAAGCCTGTATCAGTTTACGCTCCAGGGGCCCGACACTGATGACCTCTACACGCAAGCTCAGCGATTCGAAACTGAGATGGCTCGCCTGCCCAGCATCACCGACGTCAGTTCTGATCTGCAGCTCAAGAATCCCCGCATCAACGTCGCCATCGACCGCGATAAAGCCGCAGCCTTGCATCTTGACGTCGCGCAGATCTCGACCTCGCTTTACAGTGCTTATGGCCCACGTTGGGTCACGACCATCTACGCTCCAACAGCCCAGTACCGCGTCCTGCTCGAGCTTTTGCCCGACTACCAGGCACATCCCGATCTGCTCTCGCTGCTGCACGTTCGTTCCCTGGAAGACAATTTGATCCCACTGGACGCGTTTGCCACGCTCACGACCGACGCAGGTCCGCTCTCAGTGAACCACTCCGGCCAGCTCCCTTCTGTCACGCTCTCCTTCAACCTCAAGCCCGGCGTCCCGCTCGGCGCTGCGGTTGAGGAGATCAATGAGCTGGCGATGCACTCCCTTCCCGCGACCATCGGAACCAGCTTTCAGGGTACAGCCAAGGTCTTCCAGGACTCCTTGCGCAATCTCAGCGTTTTGCTCATTGTGGCCATGGCCGTGGTTTACATCGTCCTGGGTATCCTCTATGAGAGCTACGTCCATCCGCTAACCATCCTCTCCGGTCTGCCCTCGGCGGGACTGGGCGCTCTGCTGACGCTGCTGCTCTTTAAGTCTGACCTGAACATTTATGGCTTCGTGGGACTGATGATGCTGATCGGCATCGTGAAAAAGAACGCTATCATGCAAATTGACTTTGCGCTGGAAGCCGAGCGATCGCATGGCAAGGGCCCCGAGGCAGCGATCTATGAGGGCTGTCTGGCTCGTTTCCGGCCGATCATGATGACCACCATGGCCGCCCTGCTCGGTACTCTTCCTATCGCCCTGGGGTATGGCGCGGGCGGCGAAGCCCGTCGGCCGCTGGGACTGACCGTCGTCGGAGGCCTGCTGACCTCGCAGTTGGTCACTCTCTATCTGACTCCCGTCGTCTACACGTACATGGCTGCGCTGCTGGGTCGTTTCCAGTTGGCCCGCAAGCCGAAGGCGGCAATGATGCCTGTTCAGGACTAGAGGGCACGGTGGCCCGCGCACCCTACTTATCAGTCCATCATGAACATCTCTCAGATCTTTATCGATCGCCCCATCGCCACCAGCCTTCTGATGGCCGCCATTCTGTTGTTTGGCCTGGTTGCCTACGAGGCCCTTCCTGTCAGCGACCTGCCGAATATCGACTTCCCCACGCTTCTAGTGACTGCCAACCTTCCGGGCGCTAGTCCCGAAACGATGGCCTCCGCCGTCGCCACTCCTCTCGAGAACCAGTTCTCGATGATCGCTGGACTCAATGCCATGACTTCGGTCAACTCGCTGGGCGCGAGCCTGATCACACTCGAGTTCGACCTCAGCCGGAGCCTCGACGGCGCCGCCGTGGACGTGCAGGCCGCCATCACCCAAGCGTCGCGCCTGTTGCCGCCGACCATGTTGACTCCCCCAACCTTCACCAAGGTTAATCCTGCGGACCAGCCGATCCTGTACATCGCCCTCACTTCCGCCACTCTCCCTCTGTGGACCCTGGATGAGTATGCGCAGACCCGAGTCGCCCAGCGCGTTTCCATGGTCAGTGGGGTCGCTCAGGTCCAGGTCCTCGGCGCACAGAAATATGCTGTTCACGTCCAGATGGACCCCCACGCCATGGCAGCTCGCCAGATCGGCATCAACGAGGTGGAAGCCGCGCTGCGCAATTGGAACGTAAACTTGCCCACCGGCAGCATCATAGGGCCACAGCGCTCCTTCACGCTTCAAGCCACAGGCCAGCTCATGAGCGCAGCCGCCTTCCGCCCGGTTGTCGTCGCCTACCGCAAGGGCTCGCCCGTCCGCCTGGAAGAGTTGGGCAATATCATCGACAGCGTTGAGGACGACAAGAGCGCCTCCTGGTACTACACCCCTGAGAACAGTCAGCGTGCGGTCGTGCTGGCTATCCAGCGCCAACCAGGAACCAACACCGTTGCCGTTACCGACGGGGTCAAAGCCCTACTGCCCTTGTTCGAGACGGAACTGCCG
The DNA here is from genome assembly GCA_963752385.1 of uncultured Acidimicrobiia bacterium. Lineage (GTDB taxonomy): Bacteria > Acidobacteriota > Terriglobia > Versatilivoradales > Versatilivoraceae > CAVVYL01. Next base: position 306,221 of record CAVVYL010000051.1, read on the forward strand.
CCTTCAGTGAAGATGAGCATCATCTACGACCGATCGGAGACGATCCGAGAGTCCTACCACGACGTGCAGTTCACTATGCTCTTGACACTGGCCCTGGTAGTGATGGTCATCTTTCTCTTTCTTCGCAACTTCTCCGCCACGGTCATACCGAGCCTGGCGCTGCCCTTCTCTATCATCGGGACTTTCGCCATCATGTACCTGCTGGGCTATAGCCTGGACAACCTCTCCATGATGGCTTTGATTCTGTCGATCGGCTTTGTAGTCGATGACGCCATCGTCATGCTCGAAAACATCGTCCGACATATGGAGATGGGCGAGAACGCCATGGCCGCCTCCAAGAAAGGATCTCAGGAAATCGCCTTCACGATTGTTTCGATGACCCTGTCGCTCGCGGCCGTCTTCATTCCTGTGCTGTTTATGGGCGGCGTGCTCGGACGACTCTTCAAGGAATTTGCGGTGACGATCTGCGTCGCCATCCTCATTTCGGGCGTGGTTTCGGTGACCCTCACGCCCATGCTCTGCAGCCGCTTTCTGCGGCCACCCTCGCAGCAGAAGCAGGGCGCCTTCTATCGAGCCACCGAGCGCTTCTTTGACAGAATGCTTCGCGTCTATGCAGTGAGCCTGACCTGGGTGCTGCGCCACCGTGCGTCCACTGCAGCCGTCTTTGTGATCACTCTGGCCGCCACAGCCTGGATGTTCGTCATCATTCCTAAAGGCTTCATCCCCGACCAGGACACCGACCAAATGATCGTTGTGACCGAGGCCGCTCAGGGTACCTCTTACTTCAAAATGGTTGAGTATCAGCGAGAGATCGCGGAAGCGCTCCAGCAAAATCCCAACGTCAATTCCCTAGTGTCCAACGTTGGCGGGACAGCTGCCACTAGCCTCGGTGGTCCCAACTTCGGTCAGATGGTCGTCCATCTCAAGCCCCGGAGCGAACGCCAAATCCTGGTGAATGAAATCATCGAAGACCTTCGCGTCCAACTGGCCGACTTTCCCGGCATGCGCGTCTTCCTTCAAAATCCACCTACGGTTCAACTCAGCGGACAGGTGACCAAGAGCCCATACCAATTCTCGCTCTATGCGCCCGACAAGGAAGAACTCTACGCTGTAGCTGCAAAGCTGGAGCAGGAGATTGCCAAGCTTCCCGGCCTGATCGACGTCACTAGCGACCTGCAAATCTCCACGCCCCAGGTGCGTGTCCAAATCGATCGCGACCGCGCTGCAGCGGTTCAAGTCAGCGCCCAGCAGATTGAGAACGCCCTTTACGATGCCTACGGACCCCGCTGGGTCTCCACGATCTATGCCGCGGTGAACGAGTATAAGGTCCTGTTGGAGTTGAAGCCCGAGTTCCAGTCGGATCCCAAGGCACTCTCGCTCCTCTATTTCAAATCCGCCAGTGGCCGACTCATCCCACTGGATGCTGTTGCGCACGTCACTCAGGAAACCGGTCCGCAGACGATCAACCACTACGGGCAGCTGCCTGCGGTCACCATCTCATTCAACATCAAATCTGGTGTGGCCCTCGGCGATGTGGTCGAGGAAATCCAGGAGATCGCTCGACGTGAACTGCCCTCCGCCTTCAGCACTTCCTTTCAGGGCGCAGCCAAGGCTTTTCGGACCTCCCTGTCGAACCTTTGGGTTTTGTTGGTGGTCGCCATCGCCGTCGTCTACATTGTTCTTGGTATTCTGTATGAAAGCTACGTCCACCCGCTGACTATCCTCTCAGGCTTGCCCTCGGCGGGCTTCGGCGCCCTCATGACGCTGTTTCTGTTCGGCATGGACTTGAACATCTACGCCTTTGTCGGCCTGATCATGCTGGTGGGTATCGTGGAGAAGAACGCGATCATGCAGATCGACTTCGCCCTGGAGGCTGAGCGCAGCGGAGGGTTCAGCCACTTGGAAGCGATTTTCCAAGGTTGCCTGATACGCTTCCGGCCCATCATGATGACCACCATGGCGGCGCTGCTGGGTGCCGTTCCGATTGCGCTCGGCTACGGCGCCGGCGGCGAGGCTCGCCAGCCGCTGGGCCTGGCTGTTGTCGGTGGTCTGCTGTTCTCCCAGCTCGTCACTCTCTATCTGACTCCGGTGGTCTACACCTATCTCTCCGCCGCTGTCGAGCGTTTTCGCGCGCGAAAGCAACGGAAGCTGGAGCCGACGTCGGCACCCGCATGAAGGTCAAAGAACACCGATCCAGGGCAAAGACCTTGGCGATAGAGAGACGGAAAAACCCAGGCCCCTACTGGAGGAAATCAGTCGGCTACTGACGCATTACCCTCAGCACTGGCATCTATCCTTGCCAGGGCATCCTCCGGCCGGAGAAGCACCCGTAGCGACGGACACAGCAGTTCGGCATGATCGATCATGGGTTAACTTCGGCGAGACTGGCGGTCGACGCGGGTTTCCAATGGAAAGACCTTCTCACGCCGTATGCACGGTCCCTTTGCGGAACCCGTAGCATACCTCGATCCAAAGCATGGAAATAGAGCGCTCGCCTTGAGAGCCTCCGTCGAAGAGTGATGTGCCTGTTCAAGAACGGCCTGAAAAATTGGGATCAAGCCAGGCCTTGTGAGAAGATATAAGTGTGCGGGCCACGATAGTCGACTGTTCAAACGATGATCCTTCGTAGATGAATTCCACGGCTGTTCTCACATTTGCCAGTCTGCGGCATTCGGTCAGGAAGTTCCCTCGTCTGGGTTCCAGGGCCGGACGCAATGTGTTTGCGGCTCTGACGCTCAGGGTTACGAAACTCGGGCGGCAGGCATTTGGCGACGATGTCTTTCTGGCAATTCCTGCGGATGAGGTTCACGAGTTCGACGGAGTACCGTGCCACCTCCTTTCCCAAGTGGGTGCTGACTTCGGAGAACGGCTTTATCGAAGCATCGAGCAGGTTTTCCAACTCGGTTATGAGCAGGTCCTGGTGCTTGGGAACGACAGCCCTCAGCTGGATCTTCAGATCTTGAGGGAATGCCAGGAGGCATTCAAAACCGCCTCAGTCGTGCTAGGTCCTGATCACCGAGGTGGCGTTTATTTGCTGGGGGTAGGTCGTAACAACTTCCAGCTCCTTTCAGGGATTTGCTGGAACAAGAATTCGGATTTCGCTCAGCTGCTGGCTGAGTGTCGACAGCAAGATCAGACTGTCGCCATCCTGGATACCCGAAGCGATCTCGACAGTCCAGCTGACCTGGAGCGGATCCTGCGCGACCCGCGATGTGGTGTCGCCAATGAGATCCTCTGTTTGCTGCGGCGACTTCAAACCCGGGTACCGACAAACCTTCGCCTCACCCCCGATCCTAGCATCGTCCTCCGCATTCTTCGGAATATCCGTATCCTGAATCAGCTTCCACCACCCTTGTCACCAGTCAACCTTGTCTGAGAAGCATCCAGTCCCTCGCAACTGCGTCGCTTTCTGAGGCAGGGCTTTCCTCCTGTTGGCCAACAGCCTCGGGGCCGTTGAGCCTGTCAGTCCGGGTGTCTGTCCGAACTCAAACCGGTTCCAAGCCTGGGGATTCGTGTCTTCCCGTTTCAGCTGAGAAGGCCTAGCGAGTCTCATGGCTCTAGCCGAACTCATTCGGTTGAGAACACAAAGAAAAGGGCCTTATGAAGAGGAGATACACCATTATTCTTAGCCTTGCGTTGGGTCTTGCCGGCACGGCTGGAAACGGGCGCTTCTTGGCCGATAATCCCACTGCCTCGATCTCCGGCAATGTGGTTGATCCCAGCGGGTCTGTGATCCCGAACGCGCAGGTTACGGTTAGAAACGTTGACACAGGTGTCGAGCGGCGAACAGTGACCAACGAAGTAGGAGCCTATCGTGTGGCCGGCCTTCAGATCGGTCAATACGAGATGGAAGTCAGCTTTACTGGCTTCCAACCCTGGAAGCACTCGCGTTTGCTGCTCCGGGTGGGAGATGAACTTCGAGTCGATGCCGGCCTGACGCTCCGCGGAAGCAATACGATCGAAGTGACCGAAGAGACGGCGGGCACTCAAACGGAGTCCAGCGCCGTATCGACGGTGGTCGGCGAGCAACAGATCCAGGAATTGCCGCTCAATGGACGCCAACTGCAGAATCTGGCTCTCTTGGTGCCTGGTGTGGCAGCGGGATGGAACCTCTCCACGGCGGCCAATCGCTATGGCAAGGCTCGGGAAAACCTTGAAGGAGCTTTTGTCGTCAATGGAGCTCGCGGGCGCTCTAACAATTTCGTTCTGGATGGAATGCCGATGAACCTGAGACAGTACGGAGTGATCAACTTTGAGCCTTCCAACGAAGCCGTGCAGGAGTTCGAGCTCAAAACCGTGCCCCAGCCCGAGTTCGGCCGTACGATGGGTTCGACGGTCAACATTGTCACCCGCAGTGGGACCAACCGGTTCCACGGTTCCCTATACGAATTTCTCAGAAACGACAAGCTCGATGCCAATGACACATTCAATAATCGGGCTGGACTTCCCCGTGGCAAGGTGCGGCAGAATCAGTTCGGCGGCAGCTTTGGGGGACCGATTTACCGACAGCAGCATTTCTTCTTCGTCAATGCGGAATTCTTGCGCAATGTCGAAGGTGCGGAGACCCGAGTGACGAGTGTCCCTACACCCACAGAAGCAAACGGCCGGATCGATTACACGGATTCCAGTGGGGTATTACAGACTCTCGATCTCTCCGAGCGAATCACGCCTTTGAGCAAACGACTTCTGCAGTTCTATCCGCAACCCAATTCAACCGGTCCCGCTGGGCTCAACTACAATTCGTCCCTCACGATTGCCCTCAATGACTATCAGTTCCATGCTCGCACGGATCACCAACTGACAGACCGAGACAGTGTCTCAGGAAGGGTCTCGTGGAATCTGAACGATCAAGTCTATATCGTCAATCGCTTCGGCGGTCCATATCTGCCTGGATTCTCGCTACCGAATCCAGAGAAGACTTCTAACGGCACGGCCGGATGGCTTCATGTGTTCAGCCCCACCGTGATGAGCGAAGCTCGTCTGGGCATCAATCGCTATCGGAATCCCCTCGATAATGGAGACCAGACCAGCGCTGCGGAGATCGGGTTGCCAAACGGCAGCAATGCCAATGGCATCCCGTCCATTGTCTTCACCTCGGGATCGCTCGAACGGCTTGGCGGACAACCCTGGTTCAATCGTGAACAGAATGAGCTGACTATCTTTGGATCAGACTCCATCAACATTCTGCGAGGAAAGCACAATATCAAGTTCGGGGGAGAAATCACGCGGCTTCACTACAACACGCGCGGAGCCGGCAATCAGCGTGGCACCGTGTCCTTCAACGGCTCACGCAACGGCATGATTCCTTTGCTGTTCGGCAACGAGCGGGCGGCGACTCTCGTCGACCTTCTGCTGGGCCTTCCCTTCGAATCCTCCATCACCGTGGGGGAGTTTGGACGCGGATACCGACAGTGGGCCTATGCTGGATTCCTTCAGGACAGTTGGCGGATCACGAGCCGTCTGACCCTCAGCTACGGTGTCCGCTACGATTACAGTGCCCCGTGGACGGAAGTTAATCAGAAACTTTCCAACTTCGTGCCTGGCAGAGGACTGTTGACACCTGTCACTGGGCTCAGCGACGTTTATAAGCCGGATCGGAACAACTTTGGGCCCCGATTTGGGTTCGCATACGACCTCAGTGGGCGTGGACGAACGCTTGTGCGGGGAGGTTTTGGGATCCTGTACGAAACGCTGTTGCAGGCCAACTCGGTACAGCAGATCGAAGACAATCCACCTTTCTCGTCTTCAGCGGTGACACGTAGCCCGACGCCTTTCTCCCTGGATGGCTCACCGTCGCAAACACTGTTGGATTTGCGCCAGCAGGCTTTGCCCTCACGTTCTATCGCAGCAATTGCAACCGAAGGCTTCCGCAATCCCTACACAATGCAATTCGCTATCGGTCTGCAGCAGACTCTGGGACAGGGCTGGATGCTGGAATTGGGTTACATGGGAACGCGCGGAATGAGGCTGCCCGTGATCTACAATATCAACCAAGTGCCCATCGCCACATTGACGGCCGCTGCGCGAGCCGAGATCGAGCAGGCGATTGCGGCACGAAGGGATACGACTCCGATCGTCCAGCCCCTGCGCCCGTATCCGGAATTCGATGTCGTCAATAACAGCGACAACATCGGATCATCCACCCGTCATGGTTTACATCTCAAGATCGAGAAGCGTCTCAGTGGGGGACTGAGCTTGCTGGGCGGCTATACCTTCGCCAAATCGATCGATGATGCCAGCGACTACGCTTCGGGTGATTCTTCGGAGCTGGTCCTGAATTCCTATGACCTGCGCGCTCAGCGTGGCTTGTCGAGCTTCAACATTCGCAATCGCTTTACGCTGGCCTTTAGTTACCTGCTGCCGTTTGACCACAACATTTGGGTCAAGGGATGGCAGGTGAACGGCAACGTCACGGCACAGTCGGGGCAGCCGTTCACACCCTATACCAGTGCCTTTGACCCTTTTCGCAACGAGGGCTTCAATCGCCCGGATGTGATTGGTGATCCGTTCCAGAACATTCAGCCGGGACAGGCGTTCAATGCAACCGCGTTCCGGGCGCCGAGCCTGGGAAGCTTCGGCAACGCGGGCCGGAACATCGTGTTGGGTGACGGCTTCCATAGCGTCGATGTCTCCCTTTTCCGCAATTTTAGTTTTAGCGACAATCTAAACTTCCAGGTCAGAGTGGAGTCTGTCAATGTGCTCAATCACGTAAACTTTCAAGGACCTGTGACCAATCTCACCTCGTCGCCAGGCATGTTTGTGGCGGCGGCTCCGCCGCGCATCGTGCAATTTGGTGCCAAACTTTGGTTTTGACAAAGCTGTGACCCAGACCCTCACGACTGGCGGTCACGCTGTACCGTCTGCAGTGGAGTGAATAGAGAGTGTGCTGATATGGAGTCGATTTACTATGTCATTACGTGGCTTTGCCACCGAACTTGTGCACACTGTTACGAGGATAGATTCAGGCCCTATCAAGGACACAGGCTTTACCAGGTTCTGGGCGAATCAGAAGAGGCTTTCGCCAGGATTGTCGAGAACCTGCCTGAACGTCACACGTACCTGGACCCGGCAGACCCAGACGAACAAGGCAAACCCCGAGAAAAGACAGGCCGGATCATTCTTGCAGGCGGAGAGGTTTTGCTCCAGCCCGTTCGTCAGAAATTGCTGTACCCCATCTTGGACCTGCTTCATGAGAAATACAAAAACAACGGGGGAGTAAAGTTGTTTGTCCAGACGACCGGCGATGTTTTGACTGAACGAATCCTGGACGAAGTTCTGCAGCATCATGTCTCCCACGTTTCGGTCTCGGGGATTGACCATCATCACGAAGGCCTGGAGACCAACGAGGCTCAGAAAAAACTGGTTGAGCGATTGACTCAGCTGTTTGAATCGAGACGGATGCAGGCCTCTGCTAACATCGCCGACAAGGCGGGAATCGAAGAACACGCTGTCACCTACTCCTTCTTCGGAGCCACGCGCGATTCCTGGATCGGCGCGCTGTGGCCACGCGGTCGGGCTGCCCTCAATGAACTCTCAACTGCAGGCGCTGAACGATAATTTTTGTAATCGCTGGTCCGGTGGGTTGAACTTTCTGCAATACCGCTACGCCGGTTCGGAAGTCTCAATTGAACCCAACGGAAATGTTTACCCTTGTTGCATCAAGACGAAGGCGCCCATCGGCAACGTAGCTGAGGAGCCGTTGTATACCATCCTCGACAGGCTAATCGGCAATCCCATTTTCGAAGCCATTAGCATGGGGCACCCAGAGAGAATGGGCATTGGTGCCGGTTGGTCCGTGGAAAAGTTTCTGGAGAAGTCCAAGATGATCCTTCCGTCCGGGAAACGCTATGAGAATCTATGCATTGGTTGCGACAAGTTTCATGAGGAGGTCATTGTCCCCCTTCTGAGGGCCAAGGCAAGCTCGTGACTATTAGCAGTCACGAGCTGCCCCTTGATATCCCGTGGAACTCCCCGAGCTAGTTGGTCGTGCGCAGAAGAGATGTCACCGTTCGGAGCCCACTGGCGCTGTGCGATCATGATCCGGAGAACATTAATTGAATTGCCGGTCAGTAAAAGCGGACAGCTTCTGGTGGAATCCTGACCAGGACACGCTCTCCCACTTGCTGTACGGACATACATCCATCCGCTTGCGACGCACTGGTTTCGATTTCGATCAAATCTCCCGAACCAAGCTGAACAACGTATTGCATCCGCAGTCCCAAATCATGGATGGCTTCAATACGGCCTTCAAGACAGTCCTGTGAAGCCGCAGACAGTGACTCAACAGCTGGAGCGAGCCTCGCCTTGTGGGGGTAGACCGCGACAGTACAGACTCCGTCTTGCGGTGTACCGACGCCGTCGGGGACCGCAAAGGAGCCAAGCCGAGTTTCAACCTTGCATCCTCTGCACACACCCGCAGCTACCTTCCACCCAAAAAACTGCGCTGCACGAGGTGTCTCCGGCGCAACGTAGAAATTACGCGGCGGGCCGATCTGTTCAACCCTGCCATCCAGGAGGAGTACCACTTCGTCGGCCATCTTAACGACCTCATCCTGATCGTGAGTCACAAAAAGCGTTGTAATGCGGAGTCGCCGCTGCAGTCTGCCAACAAAAGCACGCATTTCATCGCGCAAGCCAGCGTCCAGCGCGGTAAAAGGCTCATCCAGCAATAGAACACGTGGCTCAGTGACTAAGGCACGTGCCAAGGACACCCGTTGGGCCTGGCCCCCGGACAACTCTGAGGGCCGCCGCTGCTCGAAGCCTTCTAGCTGTACCAGACGGAGCGCTTCGGTGACCCGGCGTGTCCTTTCTGGGCTTGGAGTCTTTCGCATCTTTAATCCGAACGCCACATTCTCCTCGACTGTGAGGTAAGGGAACAGCAGTGGCTTCTGGAAGACTGCCACCGCCGCACGCCGTTCGGCGGGAACGTCCGTATAGACCTGATCGCCAAACAGCACCTCACCTCTTGCGGGTCGCAGCAGGCCGGCAACGACGCGCAGGAGTGTCGTCTTGCCGCAGCCGGAAGGACCCACCAAAGCAACCAACTGGCCTCCCTTGATCTCCAGCGATACATCATGCAGCACCGGCTCGCGCCCATAACCAGCCGAGATATTCCTCAACTGCAGCTTGGTGGGACCCGTAGTCACTGTCGCAGTACCTTTTCCAGCCAATCCTTTTCCAGCCGCTGCAAATACTCGGCATCAGGCTCAGGTATCAGGTGGGCTGCCAGGACTTCAGCCGGTAGGGTTGCGGGCCCGGTTGAGAGCCCCTGGGCCTGTCGGCGCTCCTCTGGCGTCAAGAGACTCAGCTCGAGCGGAAAGACATCACCGAGGGCGCGGGACCGGTCGAGCTGCTGCTCGGGTGACATCAGGAAGTTGATGACGACCAGCGCCCCTGCGATATTTGACGCGTTAAAGGGAATGGCCAGAAAACTGTAGTTGCCGATGGTGCCTTCATTGAAGACGAACGTGCGGGTCGTGGGAGGAAATTCACCGCGTGCGATGTGTTCTGAAGCGAAGTTGGGCCCGTAGCTCATTGCGAAGTCGATCTCGCTATTTGAGAACAGGCGGTTCTGATCGTTGAGAGTGGCCGGGTATGTTTCGCCCCGGCGCCAGAGATAGGGCTTGAGATCAGTCAAAAGCTTGATCGTAGCAGCAGAGGCTTTCTCATAGAGATCCCTATTGAAAGTACTCCAGCAGGCATTCGTCCCACCGCCAAGATGGATCAGGAAATGGCGAATGAACACCGAGCCGGTGAAATCCGGCGGTGCAATGTAAGTGAAACGTCCTGGATGGGATTTGATCCAGGCGCCAAGGGCTTCGATGGAGCGAGGGGGATCGAAGACACGAGCTGAATCATAGGCCATGACGAATTGAGCTCGGGACCACGGTGCTTCGTACCCTTCGACTGGTGTGCCGAAATCTCGCAATCTTGCTTGGGCGGAGAAGAAACCGATATTGGGCAGACGTTCCGCAAAAGGTCCCCAGAACAGGCCACCCTGTTTTGCGGTGCGAAAGTTTTCTCCGTTGATCCACACCATGTCGATCGAACCGCCGCCGGTTTTGTTGCCACTTCGCTCCGTAAGTAACTTGTTGACGGCATCAGCCGTGTCGCTCAGTGGAGTGATTCGCAGGCGAATGTCATGTTTCCGCTTCAATTCGTCGGCTACCCTCCCCCGAAGGTAGCGATTCCTTTCCTCGTCTCCGCTCCACATGGCAAAGTTCACCGTGCTATCGCGGGAGCGTCTAGCCACCTCCTGCCAGTCGGTTGCGGCAAACTGGGAAGGTGACAGCAGGAGATGAGGAGCGGGGCTGCGCGTCGTACATCCGGCGAGTACAGCTATCGTGCCAACCGTGACCGCCGCCCTCAGCAAGGCGGCGAGTCGATTACAGCGATGCTTCATGCTTCTCCTGATCACACACTTGAAGGATCACGTTTCAAAAAGCGAGCAGCCACAGTAAACAGTGCCAATGTTGGGGCCAGAAAAACCAACGAGAGCGCGGCCGCGATGGCTTGATCTCCGCCACGTTGAAAGGCGACGAGCATGAGGGGCAAGGTAATGATGTGCCCCCCACCTACGAATAAAGTGAGAAGGTACTGGCTCCAGGAAATCAAGAAAGCAAACATCGCGGCAATCGCTATGCCCGGAGCAATGGCGGGCAGCGTCACGTGTCGCCACGTCGCCAGCGGCGACGCCCCCAGGGTTCGAGCCTGAGCCTCCCAGTCCGTATCGAAGTTGGCGAAGCTGCTGGATAACATCAGGGTAGAGTAAGGTACGGCAGGGATCAGATGCACGAGTACGACACCCAACAGCGAATCTGTCAGACCGTAGCGCAAGAAAATGGCATGAACGCCCATGACAGAAGCGAGTGGAGGAGTCAGCACAGGCAGCAGAAGGAGGAAAGCAACTGTTCGCTTGCCCCTGAACTCATTTAGTCCGAGAGCCCTCGCGGCTGGCAGCCCAACCATGAGAGCCAGGGCTGTCACAGCGAGTGCGATGCCCCCGCTTGTGACCAGTGCGGGAATGACCCCGGAAGAAGGTGAGGCGATGTCCGTCCAGGCACGCAGGCTGTACTCAGGTGGGAGGACAGCGGGCCAGTACCAGTGGCGGGCCAGGGATGATACAACCAGCAGCGCAATCGGACCGAGCGATAGTCCCACGGTCGCGATTGCAGCCAGGGTTCTTGCCCAGCCGGCGGGCCTGCAAGACGTCCTTGATGATGAAAGTGCCATCTTGGTCGTCAAAAGATCGTTGGCCTTCCAACTCCCATTAGAGTGCGTGCCAGCCGCATATAGATCCAGGCTACTAGTAAGGCAATCATGGCGATGACGATCGCGAGGGCGATTGCCTCAGGCCGCTCGGTCAGATCCACATTCATGAAATGACGCTGGGCAACGACCGACAGCATGGCCGGGTAGGGTCTACCCAGAAGGTATGGGATTTCAAAGGCCCCAAATACAAACGCGAATACCACAAGAGCGCCAGAAACGAGTGCAGGAGCAACCATGGGAAGAGTAACGTAGCTCCACCGCTGCCACGCTGAAGCGCCCAGCGTACGCGCCACCGAGTGATACTCATCGCCCAGCCTCACGAGGACACCCAGGACCATCAAGGCAATAAACGGGGTCTCCTTGAGAACATAGGCGAGAATGATCCCAAAGCCGTAGCGGTCATTCACAAGTACAGGGAAATCTAACGGGGTTTTGATGAGTCCGGCCGCGCAGACACTCCGCGCAATGAGACCACTGGGAGCAATGACATTGATCAATGCCACCGCCATGACCAAGTGGGGTACGCCAATGGGCACCTGTAGAAGGGCGTTCAAGAGACGAGTATGTCGGGCTATGTCTCGCAGCGCGAGGGCGAGCACCAATCCTGCAGCAGATGAGACCAGCGTGGACGCACTGGCTAGAATGAACGTCAAAACGAGCGACTTCCGGAACTCCAGATCACCGAATAGAGCACTATAGTGGGAGGATGTGAAGCCGCGTTCCCCAGTCAGTGGGAAGTATCCCACGCTCTGACCAATTGCCACAAGAAGCCCTCCCACGAACAGAACACCAACTATGACCAAAGCAGGCGCAAGCATTGAGGCGATGCGGAAGCGAGGGGACCACTGAACTGAGCCAAGCGCCTGGTAAATTCGAGTGTTTTCAATTGTCATGGCGGTTTCACCAGGAAGAGACTGCCGCTTTGCTTGACCTTGAACTGTTGCCGGTCCTATCGACAAAACTAAACGAAGTAGCGTATATGAGACTCACGACCATGCTTCAGAGAGTCGCCAGCGGGGTTCTTCGCCACATGACCCGATCAAGGACCCCGACTTTGATGTTATTCTCCTTCTTTCGTATAAAATCCTGTGAACTCTTCAGAGGGCCATCCTAACAGTTGCTTCGAAGAATACAAGTAATGACAATGATGTAAGTTATTACCCAGGAAGATCGTCGATAGAGCCATGAGCGCCAAGCTCGCAACTGCCAGGTCGACGCGCTATTGAACTCATCGGCGCCAGTGGGAACCATTAACCCTGTGGGGGCTGTTTCAGCGTCTCTTTGACATGGGGGTCTGATCATGAAAAGTGCTCTGGTGCAAGTCGCAGGAGTTAGCTCGGTGGGAATTGGCATCTGCCTATTCCTTCTTCTTTTCTCCAGCCCGCAACAGAGGGCAAGGCCGCGGCTCCCTGGGGATCTGGAGCCCGTTGAGGTCGAAGGTCAGCCATTGGCGTCTAATGTTCAGCGGTTGATCCAGGCATTGGAATTGCTGGGGACTCCTTTGCCGATTGAAACGACCAGTGCTTTGCAGACTGCAAGCCGGGATCGGAATGCTCACAAGATCCAGCAACTGTTAGATCCGCAAGTCTTGTTTGTCGTGAGGCTGAACCCAGAAGTTCGAGTGAAGGTGACCCGCGGCCCGGCGCCGGCAATACTCCAACAAAGTGGATTCACACCCTACGTGGTAAAAGTCGTGAATGATAGCACCGCTACTCAGCCTCTAAGAATCATCAGCCCTCAGTCAGGACCCGTTTATGCCGGCGTGGCGAAACTGAGCATGGAGCGGCAAAGGCAAGAGCATCTGCGACAGGACGAGAATATTGGCCGTGATGACCGTTTTCTGCAGGTGGACATGTTCTCCAGTCCTCCGATGACCCCCAATTTGAGCGGCTTGCGAGTGGAGTATGCCTTAGCACTGATCTACAGTAGTGAAGCGGGACAGCGCGAAGCGATCATTGGCTTCGATGTTGGCCAGGGCAACCAGGATCTTGGCTTCCGGGGGGAACTGCCCGTCCTGTTTCATGTTCGCCCAGCTGTGCCGGTGCGGCTTACGATTCGAGATCACGATGGAAGGCCGACTACGGGTCGTTTTACTTTTTTCGACCGCGCTGGCCATGTCTATCCTCCGCAGGTCAAGCGCCTGGCACCCGACCTCTTTTTTCAAAAACAAATCTACCGCCATGACGGTGAAACAGTGCTGCTCCCGCCTGGAAAGTTCAAGATGTTCTACGGGCGTGGGCCGGAGTACCGCTGGTTGGAGAGAGAAGTCACGATCCCTTTCCAGGACGAGTCGAAAATTGAGGTGCGGCTTGAACGCTGGGTCGATCCGAAAGCTTACGGCTACTACAGCGGCGACCATCATATTCATGCAGCTGGCTGTGCACACTACGCTTCACCTACGGAAGGAGTACTTCCGCGAGACATGTTTCTGCAGGTTAAAGGTGAAGGACTTAACGTCGGAAGCATTCTAACTTGGGGACCCAGCTTCAATTATCAGCGCCAGTTTTTTTCCCAAGGTATCGATCCCACCAGCGAGTCGTATTGTCTCTTGAAATACGACATCGAAGTCAGCGGCTTTGGTTCAGAGGCCCTCGGTCATGTCTGCCTGCTGAACCTCAAAGAGCAGATTTATCCCGGCGCGGACGGCAGCAAAGGCTGGCCAACCTGGACCACTCCAGTGTTACGCTGGGCGAAAGCCCAGGGTGCAGTGACGGGCTACGCGCACTCGGGAAGTGGGCTTCAGGTAGATCCTGCCGCTGCGGCCAAACGACTCATGACTGAGTTGGATGCCAATCGGGACGCGCGCCTTGGTCCAGGTGAGGCGTCCGGAGGTTTGCTGCCCGAAAGTTTTGCAGCTGTTGACCTCAATCAAGATGGCGCCTTGGGCGAGGCGGAGTTAGTCCAGTCACTGGACCGGGTATCGGATCAACTCCCCAACCTCGCCATTCCGGAACTCAACAGCGTGGGAGCACAAGAGATTTTTGTCACTACAGCTCTCGGCCTTTGCGATTTCATTAGCGCCATGGATACAGCGCGGCTCCTGGAATGGAACTGTTGGTATCATCTTCTCAATTGTGGCTTCCCGTTGAAAGTGAGTGGAGAAACCGACTTCCCCTGCATGAGCGGCACTCGCGTGGGACAGGGGCGCGCCTACGTGCGGCTGGGAAAGGTGGATCGAATTGATTTCAGGGCCTGGTGTGACCGGCTTGCTCGTGGACACTCCTATGTTTCGGATGGATATGCTCATGCTTTGGAGTTTACGGTGAACGGCAAATCTGCCGGAGATGAGGTCAGGTTAGTTCAGCCAGAGACCGTAAGGATCTGGACCAAGGTCGCCTTTTCGTCGCAAACTCCCCTGGAAGTAGCGTACGGAGGGGTGTTTCCCGCCCAAGGGAAGCGGCTGGTCGGCGATACAGTGAATTTTCACGAGGCGCTCTCGCCTGCCGATTCGACCCAGTTGGACCGGCAACTGAGAGTGGTGGAGCTAGTCGTTAACGGTCAAGTGGTTTCGTCCAAAAAGGTGCCTGCCGATGATCAACTGCACGAGTTGGAATTCTGGGCAAAAATCGATCGAAGCAGTTGGGTCGCGGTACGGCATTTTCCGCAATTACATACCAATCCTGTAGACGTCTTGATTGGCGATAAGCCGATTCGAGCGTCACGGAAGAGTGCGCTGTGGTGCGTCGCTGCGATTCAGCAACTCTGGCGGGCGCGGAGCGACAAGATCGCCCCTCATGAACGGGAGGAGGCGCGCCGAACCTTCTGGAGCGCGATTGATCGATACCGCCAAATCGCTGCGGAGGCTGCGAACGGAACTTAGAGGTGGCGTGGAGAGTAGTCCATGGGACCGGGATTTGTAGTCTCGGTTCAGACTGGAAAAAAGGTCTTCTCTGCAGCCTAACTAAGGGAGAGACTGCGAACCGTGATAAGGGCTTCTGCACGCTCAATGAAGGAGAGTACTCAGGCTGGCACACGAACTATACGCTCGAGCGCTGTCGAACAAACCTGATTCAATCCAAGCCCGGCGGTTGCTAGCTTGGATTCGTGGATGTGGCGATCGGATCGAACATGACCAGGATTGAGAAATGCAGAGCGCCAATTGATAGCTGCCCTCTTTTGAGGGCGATCGAGAGGCTATTTACCGCTGGCAATGACTGCGCTTAGTTGTTGTTGGATGTCGCTGATTCTCGCCCGGCCTTCCTGGGAACCCTTCGTGGCGCTGGTCTGAAATCGATAAGTCTTGCCCTTGAAATGAATCTTCAGCTTATCACCTTGGTCTACTTGAGCGATTTCTGAGATTTTCGCAGCAAATCCATCTTTCGAATCCGTTGTTGGAACATAAGCGATTTGATAGCCGTTGAATCTTAGCCGTCCTGTGCAGCTTCCGATGGCATGGTCGTGGACCACTGCATAGGCACTGAAGGTAAGGCGGTCTACTTCGCCTTTGAGGTCCTGGCTGCTGAATGGAAACTGGCTTTCATTCTGGGAAAGATAAAGCAAGGAAGAATAAATGACTCTGGCATCGTCATATTTACCCTCGCGAGCGTATGCCTTCGCCTGGGCGCCGGCTTTGGCAAAACTGTCCTTCCTGAGCTCGACGGCCTTTAGATTCCTGGGGTCGAGTGCCAGGACTTGGCTGCAATAGGCTGCGACATTGTCATTGGCGGGTGTGACGTAGTGGCCCGCAGTCATCGCTGTTTCTGCTCTTTGCATCCACGAGTTTCGTGCTTCCGCGAGGCGGGTCTCCCCGTTCTGGATGCTGTCGCGCAAGGCCTTTAGCTCAGGCGTTTCAGGAAAATAGATTTGCATTTGTTTGACGAGTGAGCTCGCCCGCCCAAAGTCTTTGGCCTGCAGGGTTCGGTTCGCTGAAGCCATGAGGTCCCGGAAAATTCTGTCGAGGTTTTCTCTGACGAAAGCGTCGTCAGGTGAAACCCCCTCAAGCTCTCGAATCAACCCCAGGGCATTCCCCGAACTGGGTGGAAGATAGCGGCCAGAACTGATGGCCTGCGAGATCTGCTCGTGGAGTTCTTTGATCCTCTTCTCCGACTCCAGCTTGCGGGCATGGCCTATTTGCTCCTGCTTCTTGAGATTTGCTTTCGCCGCTTTCAGCTGACGGGACACTTCGGGGTCGTTGGGGACGACTTTCAGCAAGTTGGCCCAAGCGACGCTGGCCTCTTCCCAACGCTGGTTGGCCATGGCTCGGTCGCCGACCTTGGAGAAACGCTCCCGAATCGCTTGTTTCAGACCGAGAGCAGAAGTGTTGTCAGGATCTGTTTCGAGGATGGTTTCACAGAAGCGAAACGCTTCAACCAGCCTTCCTTGCTGGAACGCCATCTGAGCTTGTGTCGCCAGGTCATTCTCAGCCGGGGAATTCAAATCCGGGAGCGGCTGAGGCGGACTGACTGCAACTTGGTGGCTTTCAGGTTGTGACGGGACTTCCGGATTATCGGGCTGCCTTGCCGGGCCCAGTGCCAGCCAGAGCCCGATGAGCGCCCCAGCGGCCAATCCCACTCCCGCGAGGGCAGCGATCTTCAGATTTTTCGCTCTCTGGTGAATTGGGTCTTTCGGAGAGCCTGTCATTTTTTCCGCGGTGGTTTCAGGCTTGGTTTCTTTCTGGTCGGCTCTGGGATCCCCTTGCCCTGTCTGATGGGTCTGAGTCGTGGCTGGATCTGCTGGTGTCTGCGTTACAGCCTGCGATACTCGCTCTGGGATTGCCTGGGCGACTTCTCTTTGTATCCGAGCGAACGGTGGGACAGGCTCAACAGTTGGAACTTCGAGCCGATCCGATCTTTGTGGCTCGATCCCAACTGCCGCTGGAGGAAGTTCGGCATCAGAAATCAAGACTGACGCTGGAACATCAGGGGGTGGAGCTTCTGAAGCGGTGACATTTTGGTTGTCCGGAGGAACGACTAACGGCAAAGGCAATTGAGACGGTTGTTGTGCCTCGGCCTGCTCTCGGCTGACTTCCAAGTAGTGGCGAAGATCGGTGTTCCCTGTATCGCGCTCTGAAAGCAGCTTGAACCTTTCAACGCGTTCGCTGTATTGTCCTTGCTCAAACAGTCTTACGGCTTCTGCTTTGTACTGCGCGAAACGATCGGTCAGATCCTGGTCTGCGCGGCGGAGTTGAGATGCCTGTCGCGCCTTTTCTATCAGGGACAGGATTTCCGAGTTGCCTGGCGCAAGTTTGAGTCCATCGTGCAGGATCTCGAGGCAAGCTTTGAAATCGTGATCTGCGTAGAGCACCTGGGCTCGTTCCAGAAAGCGATTGAGGTAGGAGGGCTCAGGCTCCAGCTCTCGTCCGGGTGACCGTCGGACCGCGTTTCTGATTCTTTCAGCGCCTTTCAAGAGTCCTCGCGAAGTTTGGTCTGACGCGCGAGCGACATCGCTATCTGCCGCCGTCAACTGGTCTGAAAGCTCTGTCATGCTGGAGGCGCCTTCGAAGAATCCTAGCTGGCTTGCTGACGCCATTGCCTCTGTAGCATCGCTCTCTCGATGTTGCCAGTCTCTTTCAAAAAGAGAATTCGTCTCCTTTCTTCCTACCTTCTCTTCAGCAAGCTCTCTGAAATCCGACATGATTTTCCCCCTTGACCACGAGATTCCGGACACCCACGCATCCCGTCTATCAGAGTCATTGATGCTTACCGCTCAAGCACTTTATATCGCTCGGACGACGAGAAAACATGAGACATTTTCGCCCAGAAGTGTCGCTGCTTTTGTGCCTTATAATGCTCAGTTTGACTAGCTTAACTCGGGGGCTTTGGGAGTGAAGGGAGAGGGGCTTGAACCGTCACCGTTTCTTGAAAAGGAAAGCGTGCTGCTCCTCGCGAGCAACGAGCCGACTCGCGAATCCGTCGTCAGCTAGGCAATCTGCGATTACGCTGTCGGCACGATAGGAACCCTTGACTTAGCTTCAGTAGCAAACAACCTCGTGACCGTCCACCGGGGCTCGGATCACGGTGCTGCGGGCCGGCGTGACAGCAAGCATCACTGTTTCAAATCCGCGGTGAACAGGTTCACGACTTCCCCTTATGCCGAATCTTGCTGTCCCAGTGCTTCATCCACTCGTTAGATTTCTCTTCCAGAATCCCCCAGTCGATGCTCATCGTGTGAATCGGTGTTTGACGAATCCAGTCTGGGAGTTCCTGCGGGAGGATATCCTTGCGGCAGGGGATGCGATAGAACTGTCTGGCAGCCAGAACCAGGCTTTCCTTGCTGGTGACGAATTCATAAAACTGTTTGGCCTTATCTTGATGTTTTGCCTGCTTAATCAGGGCGATGCCGTCCGTCACGATTGGTGTACCGCTCTTGGGAATGACACAGGCGAGAGGGTAGTTGTACTGAGCCCGCTGTAGTTCAATATCGGGCATATTCCAGACAGTGAGAATGCCTTCTTGGCGGGCAAGCTTCTGGCTGAGAAGAGTCAGATTCGCGACGTATTCCTTGGTGTTGGCATCAAGCCGCTTCAGCCACTGATAGCCGGCCTCGGGCGATCCCGTGTCCTGGTAAAAACGCCAGATCATTGCTGCAAAGATTGTCCGCATGGTTCCTGAGGCTAAGGGGTCGCGCAGAATGAGTTTGTTCTGCCACTTCGCATCCAGGAGATCGTCCCAGTCCTGCGGCACTTCTTGCGGCTTCAAGGCTGTACTGTTGTAAGCGATGACTTCAGGAGTTTCGTACGTCCCGTACCAAGCGTCGTTCTGGCTGTGGGATTCCGGAGAAACATGCCTGGCCCAAACTGGTGTATAAGGCTGGAGCAAACCCTCCTTTTCACCTTGTTGGAAAAGCGTCGAAGGAGCCCCCCACCAGATATCTGCCTGGGGATTCTCCCTTTCAGAACGAAGGCGGTCAAGCACGTCCTGGCTCCCCATGTCCAGCCAGCGGACGTCGACCCCAGGGTGGTGTCCTTCAAAGGCATTTTCAAATGCAGTCAGCAACTCTCTTCCGTGGGTGGAGTACACGACTAGAGGGATCTTGGCGGACCCAACGCCGGAGCAAGCAACCAGCAGAAAGAGCAAGGACATTGCAAGCGGCAGGGATAGGCACAGCCGATAGGCTAAGACGACGTTCGCTGACAGCGAGTGAGCAAGATCGAGTTTCAGTAGCGTGTCGACATAAGGGGGATGCCGGAGGATTGAGCGCGTGGGTTTCCAGTAGTTCATGAGACAGTGCGCCAAGTTTCCGACGCTGTAGACTGCAGAAAAGCGGGTTCGACAGACGCACGGATTCTAGAGAAAACGAGTAGGATGCGCAAATGGAACGCGTAAGCTGGAACTTTTGTTGCCTGATCCAGAGTTGACAGCGATCCCAATGTGACGGCTAAGTTGGGCAGGCGGGTATTACCGGCAGCCAGTTTCTTTCCTAGGGTTTCTGAAAGGGCCTCTGAAGAAAGATTTTGCTTCCAGTCGGGGCCAGAAAACGGCAGGCTTAGCTGACTTCTTTTTCATCGATACTGATCTTGAGGGACTTCAGGAACTTGACGTCCTGCGAAGTGATGTTGAGTTGGGTCTCTCCGTCGAAGCGCCGAGAACAAACAGCTTCGTCGGAGGCCTCTTCCTGGCGTCTATTGAAACCAATAGTGGCTTCCAAGACCAGGAACACGTCGAAGCCACTGCTTCGGATTTTGGCGATGGTCTCGCTGATTCTTTCGGAGTTCGAGAGCGTATCGTTAATTGCAGCTCCTAGCTCCTTCATGAGTTGCTTCAGATTGTCATCCAGCGGTTCCACGTCGCCTCCACCCCTCAGCATCCGAGAGACCGGCATTCCAGCGTTTCAGTTGATGATATCGGATAATGATTGGAAACAGTTGCAAAAATTCCTGCGCAACTCTCAGCATGTTATGTTACGCCCACTGAGATGGGGTGTCAAGGCGGAGAGG
>CAVVYL010000052.1:0-80031 GCA_963752385.1 uncultured Acidimicrobiia bacterium
GGCGGAGAGGGCGGGATTCGAACCCGCGTGGGAGTGTTTAGCCCCCAAACCGCTTTCGAGGCGGCCCCGTTACGACCACTTCGGTACCTCTCCTGGGCGTGGGTCAGTCGATAAGAAAGATTGTGGCTTCAGCGACTTGGACGTTGCGACTGAAAGAATTTCTTCAGCAACGCCGCCGATTCTTGTTCCAGAATTCCGGAAATCACTTTGAAGCGATGATTTGTGAATTGCGCGCGAGCCAAGCCCAAATGCGAATCGATGGCGCCAGCCCTAGGATCTCTCGCGCCGTAAACTAGAGAGGCTATGCGAGCCCAGATCAAAGCCCCGGCACACATGGCGCAGGGCTCCAGCGTGCAGTAAAGAGTGGCTGAAGTCAACCGGTAATTTCCCAGACAGCGCGCGGCCTGGCGCAGAGCCTGGATCTCTGCGTGGGCTGTCGGATCGGATTTGTGGATACTTTGGTTACAGCCTCTCCCCAAGATTCTTCCCTCTGCTACCACGATTGCGCCTACAGGAACCTCTCCCAGGTTCAAAGCCCGGCGGGCCAATCTCAGAGCAAAGCGCATGTAGCGCACTTGCAGAGCACTTTCTGACAACCCTGACGAGCCTGCATCGTCTGGCAATGAGCGCATGCCTTGCAACACTTATAGCCCTCGGAAGCTGCTGTCGCCAACAACCTGAGGAATGGGTGTCAATATCCGGCGATTTCAGAAGGATGAGGCGAGGTCTGAAATTGCCCTCGCTCAATTCCTTCCCGCTCCAGAAGCTCTTCTGAAATAGAGCTGTAACTCACTGATTCCTATAGATGACGTAACCGAGCTTGGCGCAGCCAATTTCATCCCGCGTTGTGGCCCCCGGGGCCATGATTGCTGTGAAGGAATCACGATCCATGTCGGGCTGGCTTTCAAGTAGTTATCGGGTCAATGGGCCTTTCAGCCGCTGGACTTCTCGACTGACCAATGCTTTCCAGGCTGCCTCGCAGGTCTTCACAGCCTTGCGCTGGGATTCAGGCTACCGGTCGACCGAAGACATCCAGTACGCTGATTTCGCCGAGCTTGAGTTCTCGAATCGCAGGTCCAATCTGCTTGAGGTTGCCGACAATGACAGCGATTGCACGGTCGGGATCGATATACTTTCGTGCGGCTGACTGGGCCTGCTCCAGAGAGACCTGCTCGATCGCCCGCGGATAGTTCTGGATGTCTTCCAAAGGGAGCTCAAACGAAACCACGTCAACAACCTGGTCGACGAGCCGCCCCAGGGTCTCGAATCGTTGCGAAAAGCCGCGGATGAGGTTCTCCTTGGCCATTTCCAGTTCTTCGGTCGTGATTGGCCGCTGGTCGCGAATCTGCTGAGCTCTTTGCGAAACTCCAGGAGTGTCTCTCCGGTGAACTGCGTTTGAACCCCAGCGCCAGCCGCCCAAAGGCCAAGGCGCCGTCCGTAGGCGAATGACGACGAAGCGCCGTAGGTGTAGCCCTTGTCTTCGCGCAGGTTGAGATTGAGCCGGCTCGAGAATGCTCCGCCGAGAACGGTGTTCATCAACTCTATGGCGTAGAGATCTTCTGTCTTGCGGCGCGGCCCGATCGACCCGATTCGCACCTGCGACTGCGGCGCGTCCTGACGGTCGATCAAGTAGGTTTTCAGCCGTTGCGGCGCATCGACCAAGGGCATGTCACTCGACGGAACTTCACCGGGCTGCCAGGCGCCCAGCGTGCCTTCCGCCAGTCGGAGAGCTTCATCCAGGCTGATATCGCCCGCGAAGACCAACGCGGCATGATTCGGCATCCAGTAGGTGCGATAGAAATGAACCAGGTCGTCCCGCTTCAATGACTGAATGGACGACTCATTTCCAGCAGTCTCTCGTCCAAACGGGTGGTCTTCACCAAACAGAACAGAGCGAAAAACCTTGCGGGCAATCGTGGGAGGACTGTTGCGCTCCTGCAGAATGTTGTCGAGCCTTTGCTTGCGCTGCCTTTCCAGCTCTTCCTCCGGGAATGAGGCATTCAACACCAGATCGGCCATCAGTTCCAGAGAAGGCTTCAAATGCTTTCTGAGTGTGTCGAAACTGGCGTGGGACACCTCAGATTCTGCAGAAGTCCCAAGCACAGTACCCAGCTGGTCAAGCTCTGCCTGAATCTGGAGGGCAGAACGGGATGTGGTGCCTTCATCGAGCATCTCGGCCGTCATCCAAGCGGTGCCTGCCAAATGAGACGAGTCGGCCGCGGCTCCCGACTTCACCAGCAAACCAACGGCGACTTTCGGCAAATCGCGTCGCTCTGAGACGATCACTGTTAGCCCATTGGCGAGCCTGGCCAATCCCAGTGCCGGGGGATGGAAGGCTTTCTTGGCGCCAAGCGAAGGAGCGCAGCTGCGATCGAATTCCAAAATTGGAGGACGGCGGGACACTTCTGGAGTAAAGGTCACTGCCAGCCGGCTCGTCGTATTCAGATGTTGATGGACCGCCTCCTGAATTTCGCGTGCCCTAATGCGTTCGTAACGCTCGTAGTCCTTGGCGAAATAATCTGGGGCCCCTAGAAACGTGTTGTATTGATTGAGCAGATCCGCCTTTCCGCCAAAGCCGCCCAGGCGTTCGAGCCCGCTGATGAAGTCGTATTCCTGCTTGGATTTTTCCCGCAGCAACTCCTCTTCGCTTGGTCCTCGTTCGGCAAACTGCGCAATTTCATCCAGGATCATTTGCTCCAGGTCAGCAAGGCTCTGGCCAGGACGAGCAGTGGCAATTACTCCAAACACGCCTGCAATTTCCATGGAGTAGTTGAACGCCGAGACATCGGAGGCAACCTGCCTGTCGTAGACCAGTGTCTTGTACAGCCTGGAATTCTTGCCTTGTGACAGAATGTGTGAAGCGAGGTCGAGCTCGGCGTCTTCTGGCCGAAAATAGCCTGACGTCGGCCACGCCAAGTACAATCTATCTTGCGGGACTCGGTCGGCCACCACGATGCGTTTCTCTCCGTCAAGACGCGGGATCCACTGAGCTGGCCTGTCCAGAGCCGGACCGGGGCTAAAGGGTCCGAAATACCTGTCGACGAGCGACTTTGCTTCCGCAACCTCAAAGTCTCCGGCGACCACCAGGCTGCAATTGTTCGGTGTGTAGTAAGTGGTGAAGAACTCCTTGACGTCGTCCAGCGTCGCCGCATCCAGGTCTTCCTGAGAACCAATGACGAGCCACGAATAAGGATGTCCCTTCGGAAACAGATTCTCGAAAATCATCTGAATGGCTCGCCCGTACGGCACATTCTCATAGCTTTGCCGCCGTTCGTTCTTCACCACATCGCGCTGGTTATCGAGTTTCTCTTGGGTCAAAGCATCGATAAGAAAGCCCATGCGGTCCGATTCCAGCCAAAGCGCGTATTCCAAGGCTTCGCGAGGCACGGTTTCAAAGTAGTTGGTGCGATCGAAACTGGTGGTGCCGTTCACACCTCCCTCCCGCAAATTGGCGCCCGCCTTTTCCAGAAACGTGATGTACTCCCCGTTCGCGTGTACCGAGCCTTGAAACATCATGTGCTCGAACAAATGAGCGAACCCCGTGCGACCAGGCTTCTCATTCTTGGAGCCGACGTGGTACCAGAGGTTCACGTGCACGACGGGCAGTTTTTGGTCTTGATGCAAGATGACTTGCAGGCCGTTATCAAGGCGGTACTTTTCAAAAGGGATACGAAACGAGAGTTGAGCCAAACTGAGATCCTCCTGAGGACTTCGTGACTGAGTCAAAGAGCCTGTTCTTTCGGTCGGTAGCAAGCGGGGACCCGAGCAAACCCCGCTGGAGCAGGCCAGACAAGGAACCGGTCAGACTCAGCAAACCAGAGATGATAAAGGAGCGATGACGAAATGATAAATGCTTTTCTTACCTCCCAGTCAGTCTGGACGAACCGTATCAGCTCAGTCTGGGCTGAAGCATCCGCCGCGAATCCGACAGCGGGCTCGTGACTGAACGTCAAGAGCAGGAACTTTCCCAATTTCTCGAGGGCCTCGTAGAGATTCGGGACGAAATCACCGGGAATTCCAAAATGCGGCGGACTCCCCGGCTATAGAGTTCTTCAAAGATAAATTCGTAGAGTCTATGGGAAGTCTGCTTTTCGGGATGACCGGACTCAAGAAAGCGCCTGTCAAACGAGCGAGGCTTCTTCCCTCACCAAGGTGATTCTACCTGAGCTGAGAGTTCAAAGTCTAAGGTCGAAGTTCATGGTCCAAAGCCAGACAGCCCTGGGGTGTGGATTGTCGACAGCCTCGAAATCGAAACGCTCACGGCTTGCTAAGGGGGACGACAGCGGTCTCCTGCTCTCGCCGTGGCTCCTGCCGGGCGGCTTCATCATCCGGCAGGTCCCTCACTCGATGGCTTTTGCGGGGCGTCCTTCGTCCTATTGATCCCGAGTGAATTGGTTTGCTCTTTCATTGATGTTATACTCGGGACTCAATTTGACGAACGTTGAAAGGAAGAGTAATGAATCCGTTCGAGTTATCGCAGCAAATGACTGACGCACTTCAGTTGGATTCTCCCCCAGTTTCTCTTGCCTTTGTGGACGAAGCGCCCTCAGATGTCCCTCAGTCCGCCTGGACCGTCCCCTCAGCCTGCGCGTTCTGGAAACGGGCAGAACAGGGGTTGTTCTTCGCGCCTGCGGCCGCCCACGAAAATTGCCCGGTCGGCATGCTCGCGATGGGTTTTCCGATGGATGAATCAGTGTTGTCTGCCTTGAACGACTTCATATCCGGGATGATTGACGTTTCCTACCTTTCAAATGGCGAACCTGACTTGGTTCCCGGCATTGCCACAGCCAGGAAGGGTATCCTCTATGGTCCACTATCCCAGTTCCCGGAGTGGCCCGATTTCACCCTGGTTTGGGTGAATGCCCGTCAGGCCATGCTTTTGGAAGAAGCGCTCGGCGCGGTATTCTGGAACGCTCCGGACAAGGCCCAAGTCTTCGGGAGACCGGCTTGTGGCGCCTTAGCCGTAGCGGCCAACGAAAACCGATCCACCCTGTCACTGGGCTGCTCGGGCATGCGGACTTTCACGAAAATCGGGGATGAGAAACTCTTAGTGTGGATCCCGGGTTCAGAACTGAGAACGCTGTCCAAAAAGCTGGAATCCACGATGCGGTCAAACGCGCAGATGCTCGACTTTTACCGGCAGCATCAGGAGCGCGTTGGCAATGCAGTCTGAGGAGAAAAAACGTATGGCTGAACGCATAGTCAAATGCATCAAACTCCAGCGGGAGCTTCCCGGGCTGGACACACCGCCGTTCAATGATGAACTCGGCCAGCGCATTTACGAGAACGTGTCCAAGGAAGGCTGGAAGATGTTCAAGGAACATTTCAAGATGGTGATGAACGAGTATCGCCTGGCTCTGGGCACCGAAGAAGCCAACCAGATTTTTGAGCAGCAAGTCAATGACTATTTCTTCGGTCCCGGAGCCGCCCTTCCACCGGGTTACGTCCCACCCCAGTCGAAGAACTAGCGAGCGACCTCACACCGGCGATTCGCAAGTGATGAGTCAGGAGCTGACTTTCCTCGCCCCGACTTGGAGAGGCAGCTGTGAAGAAATGTGGGTAAGCTTTCCACCTGCCAGTTGAGACTCTAGAGTCGCCTCCGTGGAGTGGAGCAAAACGTTGTCAGTCGTGGAATTCAGCGGACTGGGGACGCTTGCCCCACACGCTGGATCGCGATTGATTCACAGCTTTCAGGGCTGGGCTAGAGTATTGCGCTCGCTGAAGCCTCGACTGAAGGTCGACGATTACCCGGTCGTCTCTTTTCATGAAAATCGTTCTGATTTCTACTTACGAGCTGGGCCGGCAGCCCTTCGGGCTTGCCTCTCCGGCTGCCTGGCTGCGCCGTGCTGGCGCCAAAGTAACTTGCCTGGACACGGCTGTTCAGAGGCTGCCTCGAGCGCCAGTCCAGGAAGCAGATCTGATCGCCTTCTACCTGCCCATGCACACCGCAACTCGAAAGGCGATCCGGTTGCTGGAGCATGTAAGAAGGATCAACTCGCATGCCCCTCTTTGCTTCTACGGGCTGTATGCTCCGGTGAACGCCAGCTTTCTCCGCAGACTTGGGGCCGACGCGATCCTTGGTGGCGAGTTTGAACAAGGGCTGGTCCAATGGGTTGAAAAGTGGTCGTCCGCCGAAAGGGTTCAACGCAACGATGACTCAGGCGCCAGCACGGTCAATCTGAAGCGGCAGCAATTCATCCCTCCTGACCGCTCAGGCCTGCCGGCGCTGGAACACTATGCTCGATTGACCCTGCCGGACGGCCAGCAGCGACTCGCCGGCTATACTGAGGCCAGCCGCGGTTGTAAACACCTTTGCCGGCATTGCCCGGTCGTGCCGGTCTACCAGGGACAATTCCGGATCGTGCAGCCGGATGTGATCCTGGCTGATATCGCGGCCCAGGTTGAGATGGGAGCGCAACACATCACATTTGGTGATCCTGATTTCTTCAATGGCGTAAAACATGGCCTGACGGTGATCCAGGCGCTCCACCGAAATCATCCACAGCTGAGTTACGACGTCACAATCAAGATTGAACATCTGCTCAAATACTCGCACCATCTGGAGACTCTCCGACGCACAGGCTGTCTCTTCGTCACCAGCGCTGTGGAATCCATTGATGACCGCGTGCTGCGGCTGCTGGACAAACACCATACCCAGGAAGATTTTCTGAAAGTCGTGAGGCTGTTTCGCGAGGCCGATCTCACGTTGAGCCCGACGTTTGTTCCGTTCACGCCCTGGACCAGCCTGGAGGATTATCAGGAACTGCTGGCGTTGCTGGGGGATCAAGGTTTGGTGGACCAAGTCTCGCCGATTCAGCTGGCTATTCGCCTTTTGATTCCAGCCGGATCCCGGCTTCTGGAATTGACGGAGTTGCAAGGTTTGATCAGCGAATTTGATGAGCAGGCGTTGAGTTATCGCTGGAGCCATCCAGACCCTCGGATGGATGCACTTCAGGCAAGGCTCCTGCAATTCGTGAACAATGCCGAGTGCCGAGGCCTCACACGCCAAGAAATCTTCGCAAGCATCTGGGATCTGGTTCATGAGGTTACGCCAGTGCACCAGATCCCGAGAGTTCCACCACGAGTTTCACGAGCGGCGATTCCGTATCTCAATGAGCCCTGGTACTGCTGAGCAGAGCCCATCGAAGAGCCGGCGGCTCTGGTATGACGCAGGATGTATGTCAAACAGGGTGGGCTGAGTCGTGAAAACTCGATCCGAAGGCGGGAGTAGGCTGCTCTCCCTACTCCTACCAAAGGCTCCTAGCAGTCGCAGGTCGTGAAGCTTTCGGAATGAGTTTTCAGATTCGGTGCAAGGGGAACTAGTCTCGAAGCTTCCTGAGTCAATGAACGCAAATCCAACTTGCCTCCAAAGCGAATCCCAGTCTGCCTCCCGAAATAAACGTCTCCTGTTGCTCTTCACGACGACCGGCTACAACGCCCAGGATTTCGTTGAGGCCGCGCACAAGTTGGGAGTTCAAGTAATTTTTGGAACCGACCGTTGTCACATCTTGGACGATCCCTGGCGCGACGCAGCCATTCCTCTTCGGTTCAGCAAACCAGCCAAGTCGGTCGAATCCGTCTTGAATTACGCCAGAAAGCACCCCATCGATGGCCTGGTTGCTATTGGCGACAAACCGGCTGTGACTGCCGCCTTCTGCGGTAGAACTTTGCAGTTCCCTTACAACTCTCCTAAAGCTGTAGAAGTATGCCGCAACAAGTTTCATTCGCGCCGGCTCTTCGCGAAAGCGGGGCTGCCGGTTCCGAGTTTCCGTTGTTACGGTGTTCAGGAAGATCCGCATGAGATCGCCGTGCGTGCGCGCTACCCGTGTGTTCTCAAACCTCTCTCGCTTTCTGCGAGCCAGGGAGTCATCCGCGCCAACAATCCCCAGGAATTCGAAACCGCCTTCGCACGGCTCTGCGCCTTACTTCGAAGCCCGGCCCTTCTGATTGCTCGTGACAAAAGCAACGAGCATATTCTCGTGGAAGACTTCATCGAAGGCCGGGAGGTTGCACTGGAAGGCATCCTGAGCCAGGGCAAACTGCGAGTTCTGGCTCTTTTCGACAAGCCCGACCCGCTGGACGGCCCCTTTTTTGAGGAAACCATTTACGTCACTCCCTCCCGGCTGGATTCGTCGATTCAGGAACAGATCGCGAGTCACGCTCAGGCGGCAACCCAAGCGCTAGGCCTCTGCGAAGGCCCAATTCACGCTGAGCTACGAATCAACGCCCGAGGAGTTTGGGTTCTGGAGGTCGCCGCGCGCTCCATCGGCGGACTCTGTTCCAGAACGTTGCGCTTCGGAGTCGGCATGTCGCTGGAAGAAATCATCATCCGTCATGCTCTCGGGATGAAAATCGAGGTCCCCGAAAGAGAGAAGATAGCTGCTGGAGTGATGATGATTCCCATACCCAGGGGTGGATACCTGAGGAAAGTGACTGGCCTTGCTGAAGCCGGCCAGGTTGCTGGAATTGAAGAAGTCGCAATCACGGCTAAGATCGGACAAAGGCTTGTTCCTCTACCCGAGGGATCCAGCTACCTTGGATTTATCTTCGCCCGCGCAACGTCGCCAGAGGATGTCGAGACCGCGCTACGGCTCGCGCATCAAGAGCTCCAGTTCGACATTTCTCCAACCCTGCCTGTGCTGTAGGTATTCTGCTGGGGCCAGCCGCCGTGACCAGAAAAGAAAAGGTCTTGGGTGTTCTTCAATTCCTCCTGCTCTCTCTGACGGTTGTCCTCGGCGCTGAGTCAACGGCACTCTGCCAGCCGGCCTCGCTCCCGAATTTTGTCATCATCTTTGCGGACGATTTGGGCTACCAGGATATTGGTCCCTATGGAGCGCGTCTCGCCCTGACACCAAATCTTGACCGCATGGCCAAGGAAGGGGTTCGCTTTACCGATTTCTATGCGGCTCAGGCCGTCTGTTCGGCTTCGCGTGCGGCGCTGCTGACGGGCTGCTATCCCAATCGCATCGGGATTCTGGGCGCACTGAATCCCGAGTCCAAGCATGGCATTCATGCCAATGAGCTCACGCTGGCTGAGCTCTTGAAGGCTCGCGGCTATGCAACGGCCATTTACGGCAAATGGCATCTTGGTCATCAGCCGCAGTTTCTGCCCACCCGGCACGGCTTCGACGAGTACTTTGGCTTGCCCTACTCGAACGACATGTGGCCGCGTCACCCCGATCCCAAGTATAACTTTCCTGACCTGCCGCTGATCGAGGGGGTCAGGACGATCGAGATGAATCCGGACCAAAGCAAGCTGACGTCCTGGTACACCGAACACGCTGTCCGATTCATCGAGAGAAACAAGACTCGCCCCTTCTTTCTCTATGTCCCGCACAGCATGCCGCACGTGCCGCTATTCGTTTCGGGCAAACACCGGGAAAGGTCCGGGAGAGGACTCTACAGCGATGTCATTCTGGAACTAGACTGGTCTGTCGGGCAAATTCTAAAGGCCTTAAAGAAGGAGGGGCTTGATGAGAAGACACTCGTCATCTTCACCTCCGACAACGGCCCCTGGCTGCTCTACGGCGATCACGCAGGTTCAGCCTTGCCTTTGCGCGAAGGCAAAGCAACTACGTTTGAGGGTGGTGTGCGGGTGCCCTGTCTCATGCGTTGGCCAGGCAAGATTCCCGCGGGCACAGTGAATCGAGAAATGGCGTTGACCATGGATCTGCTGCCAACTCTGGCCAGGCTCGGCGGCGCCGAAGTCCCAAAAGGCCGCATCATCGATGGTAAAGACATCTGGGCGCTGATGTCTAGCCAGTCCGGCGCCAAGACGCCCCACGAAGCCTTCTTCTATTATTGGGCTCAACACTTGCAGGCCGTGCGCAGCGGCGCGTGGAAACTGCACTTCCCTCACAGTTACACAAGACCGGATCCGCCTGGTGGCGGCGGCAAGCCCGGCAAATACGCGAACAAAGACATCGGTCTCGAGTTGTTCGACTTGGACAAGGACATCAGTGAAACCAGGAACGTGGCTAGTGAGAATCCCCAGGTAGTGAAGCGCCTGCAAGCTCTAGCCGAACGCGCTCGGGAGGATTTGGGCGATTCGGAGACCCGTCGCCAGGGCAAGAATGTGCGGCGGGCTGGGCAGGTAGGCAAAGATTGACCTTCGGCGCTGCGCACGAGGGGGCAGTGAAGTATTGTTGCGCAGACCCTGCTTCTCAGGGTCCGCGGTTTTTCTTTCTTGAGTTTCGGCCTCGTCACTTTCAATGCCGCAGACCTGCACACAACGCAGGTCTGCGCTACCCACTTCAGCCAGGATGTCTGTGAGCGGGCATAACGCTTCCAATGACGTGCGTCTTCCATCTTCTCCGTCGCCAGAACTGAACCTGATGAGCCTACTCTGTCTCTTGTTCTCCATACCTCTGCTGCTAGCTTTGATCTCTTGTGCCCAATCACCGAGGCAGCCGGCGCAGTCGGCCGAACTCGCGACTCCAACTGAGGCCGCTCAAGACCCGCATTCCTACTCGAATCCCGCTCAGGTGCGAGTTCGTCACGTGAGCCTGGATCTCGAGGTCTCGTTCGAGAAGAAGATCCTCCAGGGAAACGCTGTCCTCGACATCGAGAGAAAGGAAGTCGGGCGCGGTTCGCCGCTCATTCTTGACACGCACGATCTCAGCATCACTCAAGCGGAAACCGCTGAGGCAGGCTCGAAGTACACTCCAGCGAAGTTCGAGCTGGGGCCAAAGGATAAGATTCTGGGCGCGCCGCTCACGATTCAGCTTCCCTCGAGAACCACTCGGGTCCGCGTCCATTACTCAAGCAATCCTAAGGCCGGAGCGTTGCAGTGGCTCACGCCGGCGCAGACTGCCGAAAAGAAGCATCCCTTTTTGTTCAGCCAGTCGCAGGCTATCTACGCTCGAACCTGGATCCCGTTGCAAGACTCTCCTGGGGTGCGGATCACTTATGATGCCCGCATTCGAGTTCCCCGCCACCTCAAAGCTGTGATGAGTGCCGAGGGCAACTTCCAGACCGACTCCTTCCGAACGTCTCGGCCATACGGCGGGAGGCGATCCGGGCGGCCTTCCCAGGGTGGTTGGGTCAATGGCTGAATACCGTTTCCGAATGACGCAAGCCATTCCTTCCTATTTGATCGCGCTGGCTGTGGGCGATCTGGAATTCAGGCCGCTCGGTGCGCGCGCCGGCGTCTATGCAGAACCAGGCGTGATCGCGCGTGCGGCTGCTGAATTTGCCGACACGGAGAAAATGATGGAGGTCACCGAGAAGCTTTACGGGGCCTATCGTTGGGGGCGCTATGACATCCTGGTGCTGCCGCCAAGCTTTCCCTACGGCGGTATGGAGAATCCCCGGCTCACCTTCGCCACACCCACGATTCTGGCTGGAGACAAGAGTCTGATTGCCCTAGTGGCTCACGAACTGGCTCATTCCTGGTCTGGAAATCTCGTGACCAATGCCACCTGGAGCGATTTTTGGTTGAATGAGGGGTTTACAACCTACGTGCAGAATCGAATTGTGGAAGCCATCTATGGAACGGAGCGTGCGCAGATGGAGGCCGTGTTGGAATGGCAGGACCTGCAGGAAGCCATCCGCACAAGGCCGCCGCCAGATCAAGTGCTCCGCCTCGATCTGCAAGGCCGTGATCCGGAAGAAGGGGTGACTGATATTCCTTACATCAAGGGGGCTTTGTTTCTGCGCCATCTCGAAAGCTCTTACGGCCGGCCCCACTTTGATACATTCTTGCGCGATTATTTCGGCCACTTCGCCTTTCAAAGCATCAGCACTCACGATTTTGTAAACTACCTCAACCAAAACCTGATTCAGAGCGCCACGGCTTCGGCGCAGTCTGCCGTTCCTGTGGAGGAATGGATCTTCAAACCTGGCCTCCCGGCGACTGCCCCTCAACCGAAGTCAGAAGCATTGGCAAAGGTCGAAGCGAAGGCTAAATCCTGGCTCGACGGCCAACTTCTTACCTCGAAGCTTCAGGCCTCAAACTGGTCGTTTCAACAATGGCTGCATTTCTTGAGGTCCCTACCCGCAGATCTGAGCCCAGAACGGATGCGCCAGCTTGATGAGACCTTTCGTTTGACACGCTCGGGTAACGCTGAGATCGTCCATCAGTGGCTGCTGATGGCCATCCGAAGCCAGTACACGGCGGCCTATCCACGGCTGGAGGAGTTTTTGACCACGGTGGGACGTCGCAAATTCCTGCGGCCTCTCTATACCGAACTCGCGAAGACCCCCGAAGGGCGGGAGCGCGCCCTGGCCATCTACAAAAAGGCCCGCCCTGGATATCATCCGATCGCCGTCGCCACCATCGATGAGATCGTTGGCTGGAAGGCGGAGTGACAGAGTAAGAGGCTTGAGGCCTGAGGCTTGAGACTTGAGGCTTGAGACCTGAGGCTTGAGACCTGAGACACTGCGGGCCATTCGGGGCCATCCACGCAGGCCGTTTCCACCGGTGAAGCATTGAAGCGTTCCTCGCCAAGCGCGACGCATCCCACCTTCCGTGTATTAGCCAATCGATAGGCCCCACAGATCGGGCAATGCAACCCGCATCAGAGCGGGCCCAAGTGGCAAAGGCTGGCGGTGGATTACTTGCCTGTAACGACCTTGCCGACCTTCTTAACACCCTTCCCGACTTCCTTTGCTCCTTTCTCGACGCCCTCAGCAGTTTTCTCTGCTGCTTTTTCGACACCTTCAGCGGTTTTCTCGGCCGCCTTCTCTGCTCCTTTAGCCGTGGCCTTAGCTGCATCCTTGGAACCTTCGGCCACGGTTTCTCCTGTCTTCTTTGCAGCCTCACCAGTCTTCTCCACACCTTTTTCCGTGGCTTTGGCTGCAGACTTTCCTGCCTTTTCGGTTTCCTTGGCAGCCTTCTTGCCAGCGCCTTCAGCCGTCTTCTTGGCATCTTCGGCTAGCAGTGAATAAGGACTCCATGCAAGGGACATCAGAAGTGTTGCGACCAGCAATCTGATTTTCATAAGACACCTCCGTCTAATTGTCTGAGCGGCATCATTGAACAGCGTTCATGAGGAACGCAAGCATAAAAAAAGTCAGCTTGTAGTCTCCTAACCCGGCAGAGCCAGAACCAAACGAGGAACCGGCCAGAGAGGCACGGAGGCGGCGAGGAGGAATGGGACGTAGATTCCAAAGATGAATTCAGATGGAAGACTCTTTCTTTGGTTTGCAAGAAATTGAGACTCTCTCAGAATCTCCGAAACCCTGAGCAACTTCCGCGCAGCTTAAAATTTTGTTGCAGAATGAAGATGATTCCGCTACCAAGGCCATAGATTGGGTGGACGCATGCTCGGGACCAAACGAGCGCCGCTGCCAGCGGGGTGCAGGCTGGAAGCCTGCGCTCCCAGGGCGGTCGAACCCGCTACGGTTTCGGCGACGCAGGCAGAACTTTCTTCGGAATCCTAAGCGCCATCGAGCCCATGACCGTCACTACATCGTACCGGCCTTGGTAACCGATGAGCAGGTGAGCAGCCCAGGGTTCGAGCTGGTAGTCGTCGACAAGCCAGTTGACCATGTCTGTGGTCGCCGTCTTCAGAGCGTTGTCGAGCGCGCTGGAAAACTCAGGCTGGCTCCCGATACTGATCAGGTCTTCGGCCGTTTCGACGCGCGGTCCCGTGAGTTTGGCTTTCTTCAGCACGTCCACGGTGAATTCGACATCAAACGAAGTTTCGACTCCAGTTCCCGTGGGTTCGCCATCAGCCTGGAGCGCGTGACCATCTCCGATGAATAGCAGCCCTCCTGGGTGGTACACGGGCAGCATGACAGTGGCGCCTTCGCCGATCACGTTGTAATCCAAATTCCCTCCATAGGACCCGGAAGGACCGGATGTTGGAGCAAAATCCCCGGCGGGCGCCACGCCCACACAACCCAGCATCGGCTTGGCGGGAAACTCCAGCTTGATTCGTTTGCTCGCTGGTTCTCGCAAGCGAACAAGTTTGCGCTCGATATCGATGTCCCAAGGAACCAGGTCAGCGTCGCCCTTGCGCACCAAGTCTTGCTTGTACTGATCGGAGTAGACGTTCTCCACGTAGTCGGGAGTCAACGAGAATAACCCCAGCCGATAGGACGTGAACCCCCAATTGCGGTTGAGTGTCAGCTTGTTGAAACGCACGATCAGCGCATCTCCCGGCTCCGCACCCTCAACGTAGAACGGCCCGGTGAGGGGATTCCCAGGCTCAGGATGACGCTGGACGCCCTGCTCGTCCTGGCCGCCGGCATCAAGCGTTTTGGTGATCACGGTGTCCCGCGGTTTGACGCGCTGCAGGACCGGATGGGCGCGGGAGAAAGTGCGATAGTATTTCGTGGCGGTCACTTTGTGGACTTCGCCGTCGGCAGACACTGGAAGGATGAGTGCGATCCAGAGCCAAGGGGCGGTTTTTTTCATAGGAGTTCCTCTTGCCGTGTTGCGGCGCCACGGTCGATGAAATGCTCGTTCCGGGACTTGTCTCCCTTCGCAAGGGTTGGCGCGGTGTACCTTGCTGCAAGGGTCGGGAAGGAGATGTAGAGATGTAGCGCAGACCGTCTGCTTCTGGCGGTCTGCGGCTTTTCGTCTCGGGATCCCGAACTGCCGCGGACCAGCCAAAAACAGCTGGTCCGCGCTACATCTTGACTCGACCTTTTCAGAGCCGAGCGGGTATCGCGATCAACCTCGAGCTGCCGTTCGGGAAAGAGTGAGTCCGTTTCGAGCTCGCTACTCGGCCACGGGTTCAGACCTGGGCCCTGTCGGAATCAGCACCTCTTCCTTCACCTTGCGTTTCTCCGTGCGCTCTTCCACGATTGTGTAGAGTACTGGAATAAACACCAGAGTGATTAACGTCGAGGTGGTTAGTCCGCCCAGAATGACGCGCGCCATCGGCGCCTGGACTTCGCCACCCTCACCAAGGCCCAAAGACAAGGGCACCAAACCCAGCACCGTGGTGAGGGTGGTCATCAGGATTGGCCGCAACCGCCGCCGGCCAGCAAGTTCCACGGCCTCGCGCACTTCCATTTTTTCCTCTCGCCTCAGCTGGTTGATGCAATCCACCAGAACAATGGCGTTGTTCACGACGATTCCGGCCAGGAGGATCGTACCAATGAAGGCTTGAATGTTGAAAGTCGTATTTGTCAACAACAGAGCGAGTACGATTCCAATCCCGGCCAGGGGGATGGAGAACATGATGATGAGCGGATCGCGCAGCGATTCGAATTGAGCGGCCATGACCATGTAAACCAGAATGATGGCGAGCGCCAGACTGACCATCAACTCCCTAAAGGCCCTTTCTTGCTCCTCCAACTCACCACCAAAAGTAATCGTGAAATCTCGAGGCAAGTCCAGGGTGCGAATCTTGGAGTCCACTTCTCGCATGACACTGCCGAGATCGCGGCCCGCCAGGGTGCCCGAGACGGCAATCACTCGTTCCTGGTCCTCGCGCTCCAACGACACAGGACCCTGGGTTTGCTCCATTTCGATCAAAGAGCCAACGGGAAGGGTTTTCCCGAGGGGCGTGGAAATGGGAATTCGCGGGATATTCTCCAGGCGATTGCGATCGCTTTTCACCAATCGCACCAGGATATTGTATTCGTCGCCTCCTTCGCGAAACAGCGACGCCCGCGTCCCGCCAACCGTGGTTTGCAGAACGCCGGCCAACTGGGAAACATTCATTCCCAACACAGAGGCTTTGTCCCGATCCACCTTGACTAGCACTTCCGGCAACCCCTCGCGGCGGCTGATCTGTACGTCAGCCAGTCCGGGAACGGTATCCATCATTCCTTTAACCGTCTTAGCCAGTTCCGTCGCCGTGACCAAATCATGTCCGCGAATCTGAACCGAGGCGCGGTCGCCGCCAGTTTCGGAAAAGCGCCTCATAAAGTTACTGCCGCCCGCGCGGGTGCGAACGATCATCCCTGGCTCAATGGCGAGCTTGGGACGGAGCGCCATAGCTATTTGCTGTGCGCTGCGCTGGCGCTGGTCACGCTCCACTAACTTGATCCGGAATTCCACCATGTGAGTCGAGGAAGTGCGCCACCCCCCGCCTCCTCCGATCTCTGTCATGATTCGTTCAGCTTCAGGCACATTTTCTCTGACGACTTGCTGGAGCTGTCGCGCTACTTGGTCTGACACCTCGATACGTGTTCCTGAAGGCAACTCGACGTCCACGCGAATTTCGCCCTCGTCGGTCTCGGGCATGAGTTCAAAGCCGACAAATTGCCCCAGATACAAGCTGGCGAGAATCGCAGCAGCAGAAATCGCGACGACAATCTTCCGATGTCCAAGGCTCCAGTGCACCAACTGTTGATATCGCACATCGAGCTTTTCCAACACGCCTTCCCACCGCTCGACCACTGCGTGCGCCCAGGGATGACGTTTGGCGTCAGGAGCTCTGCTGCGCAACATTTTGGTACAGAGTAATGGGATGATGGTCAAAGCCACGAATAGCGAAACAAATTGAGCGAAGGAGACGACATAGGCCAGCTGCTTGAACATGACACCCGAGAAGCCCGTGAGAAAAACCAGCGGGACAAATACGGCCACTGAGGTCAGGGTGGAGGCCATGATGGCGGTTCCTACTTCCGAGGTGCCCTGAATGGCCGCTTCTCGAATGGGTTTGCCCTCGTCACGAAACCGGAAGACATTATCCAGCACGACAATGGCGTTATCGAGCAACATGCCGACTCCCAGAGCCAGCCCTCCAAAGGAGAGAGTATTCAACGTGAACCCATAGAAGTACATCAAAGCGAAGGTGGCAATGATCGAGATGGGAATGGTAATGCCGATAATCAGTGTGCTGTGAAGGCTGCGGAGAAACAAAAACAGGACCAAGACCACCAGCACCGCTCCGGAGATAGCTGAATCCCTCACGTTGGCGATGGATCGCTGAATGAAGACAGACGAGTCCATGGTCGGCCAAATGGTCAAATGAGGAAAGTCGCGTCGAATCTTGTCCAGTTCCGCATGGACAGCCTTAGCTACCTGCACCGTATTCGATCCCGCCTGTTTACGAATCGACAGGCGCAAGCCTGGTTCGTCGTCTACCCGAACGATCTGCCGAATTTCCTCATGAGAGTCCTCCACTCGTGCCAGGTCTCGGACATAAATGGGAATGCCGTTTCGAGTAGTGATGACGACATTCCGGATCTGATCAACCGTTTTAAACTCGCCCTGTGTTCGCAGCAGCAGTTCGTACTTGCCTTCTTCGACGGGGCCGACCGGAAGATTGAGATTTTCGCGTCTCAAAGTGTCGATCACCTGCTGCACCGAGACGTCCAGTGCTCGCAGTTTCTCCAGGAACATATCGACATGGATTTCCCGCCGCAACCCGCCGCGAATCTCCGCGGCAGCTACACCGGGCGCGCGTTCCAAGCGATATTGAAGCTGGTCTTCCATCAAGTCACGAAGCGCCAGGGCATCCAGTTCACTGCTGGAAACAGCCAAGAACATGATTGGAAACTGGGTGGTGTCAAATTTCCAGAGAGTAGGCGGCTCGGCGTCCTCTGGCAACACTGGCTTCAGGCGATCCAAGCGAGTCCTGACCTCGTTAGCTGCTTCGTCGAGATTCGTGTCCCAGGTAAAGCTGATGCGGACGGAGCTTTGCCCCTCCGACGAACTCGAGCGGATTTTTTCCACTCCGGCCAGAGCGCTCACAGCCTCTTCAATGGGGCGAGTGATGAGGGTCTCCATCTCTTCGGGAGCCACACCCTCGTAGGTTGTAGCCACGGTCAGAGTCGGGTATTCCATCTCCGGCATCAGGTCCACTGGCAGCCGCAGAAAGGCGACGACTCCCAACAAAATGATCGTCGCGATCATCATGTAAGTAGTCACTGGGCGCTTTATCGAGAATTCGACAAGCTTCATGAGCCCTCTCGGTTTGTAGTAGCTGTCGCGACGGGTTTGGGACTCCTCAGCCGCACCTTATCCCCATTCCTCACCAGATTGACACCCAGGGTAATGACAGATTCACCTTCCTTGACTCCGCTGATCACCTCGACCTCTCCGCCCTGGGTCCCTCCGGATTCCACGGGCTGAAACCTGGCTGTTTGCTCTTGAACCTTAAACACGCCTCGCTGCTGCTCATGAATGACCAGGGCTTCACGTGGCACCAGCAAGGCTTTGTGCCAGTTTCCCAGATCGAGCTCCACACGAGCAAACATTTCGGCCCTCAACTCCAGCTTTGGGTTTGCTACTTCAATCTCCACCAGCCCGGTGCGCGTGGCCGCATCCAGAACAGGAGAGAGCCGCACGACTCGCCCTTTGAACTTACGGTCTGGAAAAGCATCGAAAGCAATGTCGGCGGACAAGCCACTCCGGATCTTGACCAGGTCCTTTTCGGGAACGTTGATGAGCATGACCATGGTAGACAAATCAACTAGCGCCACCAGCGGCAGACTGGGATTCACCAGCGCACCGTTGTCGAGATGACGTTTGCTTACGAACCCTGAAATGGGGGCGAGAATCCGAGTGTTATTAAGACGCACGCGCAGCTCATGAAGTTCTGCGTTTGCCTGATCGATCAATGCCTCGGCAAGCTTTTCTTGCGCGATGGCGCCACGATGGCGGGCCTCGGCTGTGTCGAAGTCACGCTTGGGGATCAGGTGGTTTTCATGCAGCTCGATGGTGCGATCGAGCTCCTTCTTCAGGATCTCGAGATCCGTCTGTTTTTCACTGAGCGTCGCCTTGGCAACTTCCAGCGCGGCTTCGGCGCGCTTCACCTGTTGCCGAATCTCATCCTCATCAACTTTGGCAATGAGCTGGCCTTTCTGAACCCAATCTCCGATCTGAACGACCAGCTGGTCAATTCGTCCCGTCATCTTGGAGATGACTTCGACTTGGGCAACGGGTCTGAGCGCGCCGACCAGAAAGACCTTTTCGTTAATGGCGCCAAGCCTCACCCGGCTAATGTCAACTGTCGGGATGGCGGCGCTCTGCGCTGCCGCCGGCTTCGCCTGTTGCTTAAGAGCCTGGCTGACGCGAATCCCCAACAGAATGGCTATGCTGGCTACCACTGCAATGATGATAAATTTCTTCATTCGGTACTGGACACTCCTGAGAGCATGAGAATCAAGCAGGTGGTTGGAGACTGGAGCGAGGTTACCTATTCCTCGAAATTATAACGAATATAACCACTTGCTGGTTTCACTAATTCTCCCGGCTCGGTTACGGGAAAAGGGGACAATGGATAGGATGCCTGTTGAGCCTCCCAAGCGAGCCGGCAGAACTTCGGCCAGAGCTTCAGCTTACGCCCTACGCCTCTCCGGGGTTCAGCACCTTATTAGGTTCAGCAGGGTGGAGATTTGTTGATCCGAGAACCTGTTTCAGGCGCATAACCAATGGATGCTGAAAGAGGCCTGCGGTCTTGGGTGCAAGTCGACCTGGTTCCGTTTCGATGGAAACTCGCGTTGCACGCCTCGCTACTTCTCTGTAGACTATCGACCGCTCCAAGGGCGAGTTGACCTCTGGAATGCGGCGAGATCGCCAGGAAACACTCAGAATGGGAAAGGAAGCGCTATGCAGTTGACGACACGTTCGGTTGTCCTTTTGGCCGCAGTCATGGCTCTGTTGAACCTTGTGGCTCCATTCCCGCTTGTGGCCGCCTCTGAGGTCACCAGTCAGCGCTTGATCGATGCAGCCAAAGAACCGCACAACTGGTTGATCTACAGCGGCACTTACAATGCCTGGCGTTACAGCCCTCTGGATCAAATCAACAAAACCAACATCAAAAAGCTGGTGCCGGTCTGGACGTTCCAAACCGGAAAGATCGACGGAGGCTTTTCCTGTACTCCTCTGGTCGCCGACGGGGTGATGTACATTACTTCGCCGTCAAATCGAGTCTTCGCTTTGGATGCGGTCACTGGAAAGGAACTCTGGCACTATTACTACCCGGTTCCCAAGGAATTTGGCCTCATTTATGGCCCTTGGAATCGAGGAGTGGCGCTCGGCTACGGATTGGTGTTCATGGGAACGATTGACAATTCGTTGGTTGCCCTGGATGCCAAGACTGGCGCCGAGGTCTGGAAGGTAAATATCGAAAGCATGCAGCAGTGTGGTTGCAACATCACGGGGGCGCCTCTGGTCGTCAAAGACAAAGTGATCGTAGGCGTCACTGGTGGTGATTCAGCTCATCGCGGCTACCTCAATGCTTTCGACGCGAAGACCGGGAAACGTGCCTGGCGATTCTGGACGATTCCTGGACCTGGCGAAAAGGGTCACGAAACCTGGGTCGGTGACAGCTGGAAGCACGGGGGCGGCGCCACCTGGATGACCGGTTCCTATGATCCGGAACTGAACCTGGTCTACTGGGGTGTGGGTAATCCGGCGGCAGATTTCTACGGTGAAGCCCGCAAGGGCAGCAATCTCTACACCGACTGCATTATTGCTCTGGATGCCGATAGCGGGCAATTGAAATGGCACTACCAGGAGATTCCCCACGATGTTTGGGATTGGGACGCAGCCTACGAGTCGGTTTTGCTTGACTTGCCTGTCAAAGGGGTGATGCGCAAGCTACTGGTGAATCCCAACAAGGGAGGTTATACCTGGGTGCTTGACCGAACCAATGGGAAATTCGTCAACGCTTGGCCAATGGCTGAAACGATCAACTGGATCAAGGGCATCGACGCCGAAGGAAATCTGCTGGGGCGCAACGAACCTCCCCCGGCAAACCGACTCTGATCTGCCCCAGCATTGGTGGTGGGCGTAGCTGGAACCACGCTGCCTACAGTCCGAGAACGGGATTCTTCTATCAAACCGGCATCGAGTGGTGTCAGACCCTCACGGTGCAACAGGAGGATCCCAAGCCCGGGTCAACCTTCTTCGGAGGACTGTTCGAACTGCGAAAGCCGCCTTCCGGTGAAGCCTGGAGCCACTTCGACGCCTATGACCCGGTGACCGGCAAGAAGCACTGGACGTACAAATCGAAGTATCCGTTGCTGGCCTCGGCCCTGGCGACCGGATCAGACTTGGTGTTTACAGGCGATCCTGAGGGTGTTTTCTTCGCTCTGGATGGCAAAACCGGCCACAAGCTCTGGAGCTTCAGCACAGGTTCCGGGCATCGCGGATCACCCATGACCTACGCCGTCAACGGACGCCAATACATTGTGGTCCCCTCTGGCTGGGGTTCGGCTGTGGCCGGGCTTTTGCCGCAAATATGGCCGGAAACCGAAGCATTCCCTGGCGGCTGCACGCTCTTCGCATTTGCCCTGATGGAATGATGAAATTGCCGATTGTGGATTGGCGATTGCGGAATGGCGATTATCGAATGAGTAAGGCGGTAAAGTCAGCGGTGTCTCGCCCAACTCGAATTGCGGCGGCATACTCTGTTGTCCTGCTGCATTGTTGCAGCCACGTGCTGGCACAAACGGCCTCGCTTCCGTCCTCTCTTGATCTGTCCGATCCACAAGTGATTGCCTCCGGCGCGACACTCTTTGGCAAGAACTGTTCGGTCGGCTACTGCCACGGTAGTGCCGGTCGAGCTGGTCGGGGGCCGCGTCTGCGAGGGCGCGAATGGGATAAGAACTATCTTTTCAAGGTGACCTACGATGGCATTCCCAATTCCTCGATGCCTGCCTGGAAATCGCGGCTTACCGAAACCGAGATCGGTTCGATCGTTGCCTATATCTTGACCCTTTCAAAGCTGACTTCCGACGCGGTGGATCACCGCCGGTGTTCCCGCCGCAACACTCCAATCCCGTGGCGCAACCGCAGGCCAGTGCTGCTTCTTCGGCAGTGCCGCCTCTCCCCGGCGGGACCGGTGGCCTGGCAGGCGATCCAGGCAAAGGTAAGGCTTTGTTCTTCGATTCCAGCAACGACCTTAACTGTGGCATTTGCCACAAGGTCCGAGGTGGCGGGGGAGAAGTTGGACCCGATCTAAGCCAGATTCACAACAGACCAGCCCGTGACATTCTCAAAGACATCGTCCTTCCATCGGCTGCCTTGTCACCCAGCCGCCAACTCTTGAGAATCATTCTCAAGACAGGGGAGTCCATTCAAGGAATCAAGATGGAAGAGAGTTCCTCTCAACTAAAGATTTACGATATGGATAGCCTGCCGCCTGTGTTGCGGACTCTCTCCAAGGACCAGATCCAGGCTCAGGAAGCACAGGACCGATCTGCAATGCCGGAAAAGTATGGAGAGATGTTCACCGTCAAGCAGCTACTGGACATCATTGCGTTCATTCGGCAGGGGGACGATTCATCGCGAGTTCGTCTTGAAGAGCTGTTTTGAAGCGAGTCGAGCTCTTGTCCGCGGTTTCATCTTAGGAATCACAAGGTAGAGTGATGAAGAATCCCTGGCACGATGTCCCCTACGGAGAAAACGCTCCCGATATGGTGACGGCCATCATCGAAATTCCCAAGGGTTCTAAAAACAAGTACGAACTCGACAAAGACAGCGGGCTTCTGAAGGTCGATCGCGTTCTGTTCAGCTCGGTCCACTATCCGGCAAACTATGGCTTCATTCCCCAAACATATTGCGACGATCGGGATCCGCTCGATATTCTGGTTCTGGGACAGGAAGCCGTTTACCCTCTGACCCTGATGCGTGCCAAGCCGATCGGTGTGATGCAGATGATTGATCAGGAGGAGGAAGACGACAAAATTATCGCCGTTCATGCCGATGATCCCGAGTTTGCTGACTACACGGACATCAATCAACTGGCCAAGCACAAAATGAAAGAGCTCCAGCGGTTTTTTGAAGACTACAAGCAGCTTGAACACAAGACGATTCGAGTTGAGCGTTTTCGAGGCCGGGAACCTGCGCTAAAGATCGTCAAACAGGCGATTTCGCTGTATCGTAAGACATTCAAATCCACCGTGGGCAGAAAGCGGAAGGAACGATAGTCACCCTCGAATGAGTCGAATCCGCGTGAAACAGCGCCTGCTCCACCCGAAAATTTCTCTTGGCGTGAATAGTGGAATTTGATAGTTTGCTTGCTTGGGTGAGAGGTGGACTACGGGTCCAAGTACC
The DNA here is from genome assembly GCA_963752385.1 of uncultured Acidimicrobiia bacterium. Classification (GTDB taxonomy): domain Bacteria; phylum Acidobacteriota; class Terriglobia; order Versatilivoradales; family Versatilivoraceae; genus CAVVYL01. The sequence continues at coordinate 22,913 of CAVVYL010000052.1, forward strand.
GGGTCACAGATCTTAGTCCCGGGGCGTCAGGACTGTCACCTGCGGGTGAATCTGATCCCGATCATCGGGAGCGCCGATCTGAGTGTAGCATCCTCTCACCCTTTTTTTGTCTGCCAAGTCTGTGAAACCCATCGTTCAGATTTCTTTGGATCTCATTAATATTCCTGAAGCCTTGGAAACCGCGCGCATGGCAGTGCGGGCCGGCGTCGACTGGCTCGAGGCCGGTACCCCCCTGATCATTGCCGAAGGAATGAACGGCGTGCGGGCGCTACGGGCGGAATTTCCCAAGGTGCCCATCGTTGCTGATCTCAAGACAATGGATGGCGGCTGGCTCGAAGCCGAGCTGATGGCCCGGGCCGGCGCGAACCTCGTCGTTGTGATGGGACAGGCGCATCGCGAAACGATCGAGCTGGTGGTTCGTGCCGGGAAAGATTTCGGCGTTAAAATCATGGGAGACAATCTCGGCATGCCGGACATGGTGCAGGGTGCCAAGCTACTCGAAGAGGCTGGCTGCGATTACGTCATTCATCACATCAGTTATGATCTGCGAACCGTTCTCAAGGAGCAGGGAAGACCAGTACCCAGTCCGCTGGATCAGCTGCGTGAAGTCGTTCAAGCCGTCCATGTCCCGGTGCAGGCGGTTGGCGGGTTGAGCGTCGAGCAAGCTATCGAAACCCCGAAGTATGGCGCTCCGCTGGTGGTTCTGGGAGCTCCCCTGGTCATCGATGCCAAAGCTTTCCGAACCGCCGAAGGTGACGTGGAAGCAGCTTTGCGACGCATTTGCGAAAGAGTGCACGCCCACGGGGACGTACCCGTCGGAAAGGAATCGTAACCATGCCAAAGACCATGCCGGCGATCGTGAACTACTCGCCTAGCAAAGGCTCTGTGGACTTGCGGGAAGTTCCATGGCCTGAGATTGGCGATCGCGATGTGCTCTTGCGAGTCGAAGCAGTCAGCATCTGCGGCAGCGATTTGCATCAATGGCATGGTACCCATAGTTGGAAGGTGAACTATCCGGTGACTCTTGGCCATGAATTTTGCGGAATCATCGACAGGGCTGGAAAAGGTGTGAGCAAGTTCAAGGAAGGTGACCGAGTTGTCAGTGAAACTGCTGCGGTTATCGACGAATTCTCGCCTTACACTCGGCGCGGCATGTATCACCTGGACCCGAACCGGTTAGGTTTTGGGTACGGGGTGGACGGTGCCATGACACGCTACGTCAAGGTCCCGGAACGTTGCCTGCATTCGATGCCCAAGCAGCTCACCTTTGAAAAAGCCGCCTTGACCGAGCCCTGCTGCGTGGCCTACAACGCCGTTTGCTTGAATGCTCATATCCGGCCAGGAGATCACGTGCTGGTCATCGGTCCCGGACCGATTGGTTTGCTCTGTGCCTTGATGGCAACGCTAAACGGCGCAGGGCACTTGATTGTCTCCGGTCTCCCGGTCGATGCCCGGCGATTGGCTGTGGCTAAAGATCTCGGCGCCGACGCGACGCTGGACGGAAATGTCGCGGAATACGTGAAGAATCTGGGTGATGGTTACGGTGTCGACGTCGTGATTGATGCTGCCGGTGTGTCGGCAACTTTGCAATTGGCCATGGAGGTCGTGCGGCCCGCAGGGCAGATCGTCAAAGTCGGCTGGGGACCGCAGCCTTTGGGATATAACCTTGATCCGATGGTTCAGAAAGCGGTTACTGTGCAGGGCAGTTTCTCGCACAACTGGCCCATTTGGGAGCGCGTGATTCAAATGATCGCCAGCGGTCAGATTAACCTGGACCGAGTCATCAGCCGTGTCGCCGGGCTTCCTGACTGGAAGGATTGTTTCGAGAGGATGCACTCGGGGGAGTATGTAAAGGCCGTGCTCAATCCCAACCTGTAGCGCAGACTCGCGTCGTTGGTGGGTCTGCGGCCTTTCCGCGGGCCATCCAAAGGGTTTGTTCAACGCAAGGGTGTTCCACCCCTCTGGAGTTGCTGTCGCAGACCGCCAGACAGCGCGGGTCTGCTCTCCAACTGCAAGACCTGCACCTTAACACCGAACACCAGCGCCCTGACGCCTGAACGTCGCAGCTCACACCTGTTCGTTACTTACACATCTGCTGTTCCCAGCCGCTCTGGAACATATTGAGCTTGGCGTCAGGATTTTCTGGGTGGGCTGCGATCAACTTTTCATCGACCTCGACGCCCCAGCCGGGCCGGGTAGGAAGCTCGTAAAAGCCATCTCTGACTCGAGGTGTCCCGGGCGTCAGATCGCAACGCCACGGCACGTCATAGTCTTCGAACGTTTCCAAAACCTGGAAGTTTGGGATATTCGCGCACAAGTGCATGGCAATCACAGTGCCTAGCGGGCCTCGGCAATTATGGGGCGCGACGCTGACGTAATGTGCTTCGCCGATCGCGGCAATCTTCTTGGTTTCCATGAATCCGCCGCTGTAGACGATGTCGGGTTGAATCACGTGGGCCGCCTTGCGTGCCAGCAAATCGAGAAACCCGAACCGGCTGTAAGTATGCTCGCCGGTGGCGATCCGCAGCGGCGAAGCGGCGACTACCTGAGCCATGGATTCATGGTTGTGAGCGGGAATCGGTTCTTCGCACCAGCCAGGATGGTAGGGTACCATCGCCCGGATGCACTCCAAAGCGGTGATGGGGCTGAATCTGCCATGGAATTCCAAGAGTAACTCGATGTCATCACCGACTGCTTTGCGGACGGCCTCAACCACCCGACAGGAGTTCTTGAGGTCTGCACGGGACAATTCGCGACCTCCTGGACCAAAAGGGTCGAATTTCAGGGCACGATAGCTTTTGCTGACGGCTTGCTGCGCTCGATCCGCGAGCTTGCCGAAATCGCCGTCATAGGCATACCAGCCGTTGGCGTAAACCTTAAGCTTGCTGCGAACCTTCCCCCCAACGAGGTTGTAGACCGGCTGATGGGTGGCCTTCCCCACGATATCCCATAGGGCCGTCTCAATCCCCGCCATGGCTGCATACATGATCGGACCGGTGTTGTGTTCAACCTGGTAGAGCTGAAACCAGAGCGATTCGATGTCAAACGGGTTACGCCCGATCACGTAGCGGCGCCCGAGATCGAGAATCAAGTCTCGCACCGTGCTCTCCTTCCATTCGAGGGTGCCGTCGCCCCAACCCACAAGCCCTTCGTCGGTGGTGAGCTTCACGAACAGAAAATTTCGCCACACGGCTGCAGTCAGGAAGACCTCGATTCTCTCCACTTTCATAGTTGTCTCAGACCGTGAAGAATGGATTTCAACTCTTGCCGAACAGACGAATCGACTGGAGTCAAAGGCGGGCGCGAAACACCAACCGGAATGTCACGCAGGTCAGCAGCCGCTCTGCAAACGGCCAGCCAATGCGGGCTGCCGTGCTCGGCGCCGAGCGCCCGGTATTCCAGATGAATCAATGGCAAAAGACGATACCAGAGCTCGCGGGCAGCATCCAGATTCCTTTCGACTGCCAGCAAGCGATGCAGCTTAGTCGCCAGTGCGGGCACGATCATCGGCAGACCACTGATCCATCCGTCGGCACCGACTGCTAGAGCTTCAAACGCGATTACGTCAATTCCAGCAAAAATCGGAAAATTGGGACCGCAGAGAAGGCGCGTGTCGTGAATCCGGCTGACCTCCAGATGAGACCATTTGACGGCGTGGATGACGTCCTCTTCGTAAAGCCGCTGGACTTCGTCGGGAGTAATCTCGACTCCGGTGAGCAGCGGCACGTTATACAGCATGATGGGCAGTCCAACTCGTTCACGGATGGTCCGCAGGTGGTTGAGGATATCCTGCTTAGGGGGACGAAGAAAGAACGGGCTGATGATCATCAAACCGTCGCAGCCCAGAGTCTTGGCATGAAGGCTCAGTTCAATCGTCGCGCTCGTGCCATAATCGCCAGTACCTGCAAAGACTGGAACCCTGCCCGAATTTTCGCTGACGATGGCCTCGAGCACCTGCATTCGTTCCCGAAGTGTCAACGCCACTGGCTCACCCGCGCTCCCAAGGGGCGCGAGACCGTCGACTCCCTGGTTCAGAAGAAAACGCACAAAGGCTCGGGTTCCCTTCAAACTGATCGCACCATCGGCCTCATACGCAGTCATGGTTGGAGCAAAAATTCCCGAGATTCGGGATGAACTCGGCGCTGGTTCGTCCATAGCGTTGTCTCCCCCATCTTCAGACGATCGGCTTGGTGGGACTTCAAACCTGTGACTTATACTCATTTAGCGCGGAAGATGTCAAGGCAGTTGTTGAATATAGGACAGTTAACCGTAATACGGAAACTATAGAATTGAGAAGCCGACGGCAACCGATGCACTCTGCAACGAACGGTCTCACAAGCCACGAGTCTGAGTATCGCTCCAGGCAGAGCGCCGCATTCTGCGGTTTCTTCCGGTGTGCACCTGTTAGGTACCACTTGCGTGTTGAGGATTTGCCTGCTGGAATGAAACGAGACGACTGCGCTACGGTCGACGTATTGTCCACGCCCATGTCCGAGCAGAGCGATTTCGCGCAGTAGCCCGGGATTCTTGCTGCACGCCCGCCACAAGAACACCTTGACGACCAGGTCTGGTAACTCACTCCCTTGCGTGCCCCGGTACCCCAAAAGAGAGACAACCCTGACCACTCAGGTCGAAAATTTTCAAGGCCACCGTCTGGAAATTGATTGCGAGGCGGCTCACTTGGCGACTTCAAAGCGAACGGTTTCCGGTGGGTCGGTTCCGACGGTGCTGTTGTTGATTTGTGAAGCGTTGCTAACGGTCTCCTCAACGCGAAAGAGTCTACTCGTTGAACCGCGTTGACATATACACAATCCTCGGCCAGTAGTCCATCCGGAATACGGAAATCACACCGTGCAACAGAAAAAACTCTTGACAAGCACCTCCCCTCAGGTAGACTGACCATCAAATCAGTGTCAACAGGACTGTTGAGTTTGATGAACGTCCGGAAACCCTTTGGGAGCTCAAGGTGGTTGGTGAAGTTGCCGTCGACGGCAGGCCATACGACTATGTAGGGCTTGGACCGCTTGGGTCTGAGCCTGGTAAAGTTACCTAAACAGAATTAGGAGAGTCTTATGAAGAAGAGAAGCCTGTTCCTCAGGGTCGTTTCTCTCACCGTTCTGGCAGCGTGGTTCCCTAGCGTCTGCCTCAGCCAGATCAACAGGAGTTCGTTGACTGGCATTGTCACAGACCCTTCGGGCGCTGTAGTTCTCGGAGCCGCGATCGTGCTGGTGGAAGAGCGGACCCAGGTAAAGTATGAGAGCACGACGAACGACGCCGGGGCTTACACCTTTTCCGCGCTTCCCTTGGGCGAGTACCGGCTGAGCGTGACGGCAACTTCGTTCAAGACGTTGGTTCGCTCCGGGATTCAGTTAAGCGCTGGCGACAATAAGCGCATTGACGTGTCTCTGGAACTGGGAGAGGTAACCCAGCAGGTTGAGGTGACTGGCGCGGTGCCGGTGCTTGAAACCGAAGAGCCAATTTATTCGAATACGATCGCCACGAAGACACTGGAAAAACTACCGATTCTTCTCCCTGGACTCAAACGAGACGCCAGTAATTACCTGGCCACGGTCCCCGGCTACCAGGGAGGAGCTGGGTTTTCCAACAACATCAACGGATCAATTGGCACGTTCAGCGAGCTCTATGTGGACGGTGTACCCGCGGATGGTAACCCTGCCGTGCACGGCCTGTTCCGCAACGGCTTCTCCAACGAGACTCTGGCCGAGTTTAAAGTCGCCGATTCACCTTCCGCCGACCAGGGCCCGACGGGGGGAGCGCTTATCTCGTTTGTTAGCAAGTCGGGTACCAACGAGTTCCATGGAGCCTTCTACGAATACCACCGGAATACCTCTTTGACAGCGCGAGACTTCTTCTCACCTAGTGTGCCGACGAATCTTCAAAATGAATATGGTTTCACAGTGGGTGGCCCAGTGTGGATACCCCGCGTTTATGACGGTCGCAACAAGACCTTCTTCTACTTTAATTGGGGCCAGTCCAAACGCCGCTATGGTGTCGGGGCAACGACCTACACCATGCCGATCGAGGACTTCAAGCAAGGTAACTTCAGTCGTCTCTTGGGTCCGGTGGTTGGCACAGATGCTTTGGGCCGTCCGGTCCGAGAGGGGCAGATCTACGATCCGGGTACAACCCGGCCCGACGGCCGGGGCGGGTTCATTCGTGATCCCTTTGTCGGCAATATCATCCCTTCGGGACGCTTTAGTCAGGTTTCCCAGCAATTTCCAATCGTACTATCCGACGCTTCCAGCGGGTGCGCCGCTGGTGAACAACTACCTGACGTCAGGCGGATCAGGTGCCCAAGATGAGGACTACTGGGACATCAAAATAGACCAGCAGATTGGGAAGAACCGGTTTGCTGGTAAGTTTTGGCGATCTTTCAACGAAACTGCAGACCCCTTCAATTTGCCTGAGATTTTTGCCATCCGGACGTCAAGTTTTTCTCGGGGTAGCCATGGTCGCTTCAATTGGACAAGGCCAATCAGTGCCCGTTGGGTCAATGACTTTGCCTTTGGCATCGACCGTGACTTTCTCAGCACCAGTTCGCCGGGCGACGCGGGCATAGGCGCCTCGCTGATCGGGCAGCCGAATGCCCTCGGTCGGTGTCTGCCGACAATTCAGATCGCTGGTGTTTTCTCAACTACCCAGACCGAGCTGAAATGCGGTCAGAACGAAGCAGACACGAACTGGAGGTTTACCAATAACACTTCTTATAGCGCAGGAAAACACCTCATCAAGTTTGGAGGGATATATAACAGTTGGGCCGCGAACTTCCCCATCGAGAACAACGCTTTGTTCTCGTTCCGTTCTCCAGAAAGTGCTCTTCCCGGTCAGTTTTTGACCAGTACTGGTTATTCTTACGCCAGCTTCCTGCTGGGCGGAGTCGATAGTGCCGCAGCCAAGGGTGCCGAAGACCAGACACCCCGCATGTATACGGTTGGTGTCTACGTGCAGGATGCGTGGCGGGTGAGACCCAATCTGACGCTCCAGCTCGGTCTTCGTTGGGATGTGCAACCCTTCCCGGTTCACTGGAAGGACACTATTTCACAATTTGATGCCACAGTCCCAAACCCCGGAGCTGGAGGTCGTTTAGGCGCGTTGACCTACGCCGGCACCGGACCAGGCCGTATCGGCAAGAGACGGCTGGCTCCGCATGAGTATACGAACTTCGGGCCCCGCATCGGTTTTGCGTACCAGGCTGGGAGCAAGACCGTCATCCGCGGGAACTGGGGACTTTATTACGGACCCACCAATCAGACGATGGCGGGCTTTGCGGCGGTAATCCAGCAGGGCTATTTCCCGACTTTCAGCCGCGCCTCTCTGGATGGGTTCTCTGCGCCATTCAACTGGGACCAGGGTTTTCCGCTGCCCGCATCCATCGAACCGACCTTCACACCCGATTTGGTCAACGGAAGCGACACAGCGTTTTTCGGCCCGGATGCAGGCCGGGCGCCTCGTATCCAGATGGTGCACTTTGGCGTTCAGCATGAGCTTCCGGGTAAGTTACTCTTGGAAGCTTCTTTCATGGGGAAATATGCGCACGGGCTCATCTCGGGGTCGGCGGAGACTATCAACCAGCTCGATTACGGGAAGTACGCCGGTCTGGGGGATCTCTTGACCGCGGATGTCTACTCGCCACAGGCCCAAGCCGCCGGAATTCCGATCCCCTATGCGGGTTTCCAGGGGACGGTAGCTCAGGCACTGCGGCCCTTTCCACAGTATCTAACCATCAACAACGAGGGTGGGGCAGTCAGCAACAACGTCTATAACTCGTTTCAGTTGAAGTTGCAGAAACACTATTCGAATGGTTTGAGTTTCCTAATGGGATATACGATCAGTAAAGCCCTCACCGACCTGGGCGGGATCGGCAATATTCCCGGATTCTTTGCCAGCTCCCCGCAGGATGCCTACAACCGCAGGGCGGAGAAGGGGCTCTCCAACACTGACATCCCTCAATCACTGCTTTTTCACTACTTGTATGAGCTGCCTGTCGGTCCTGGCAAGAAGTTTTTGAACCAAAGCAATGTTTTCACCAAATACATAGCAGGGGGCTGGTCAATCGCCGGAGTCCACAGCTACAACTCAGGGACGCCCATTGCGGTCGTAACCCAGCGGGTCCTGCCAACGATGGGTTCGGCTCTAAACGCCAACGCCCTTCGTCCCGACAGGGTCCCTGATGTGCCGATTCGTACCGACTTGGGCTGCGGTGAATACGATCCAGGGCGAGGAGATCTTTACTTGAACGTTTCGGCGTTTAGGGTACCGGCACCCTGGACGTTTGGAAACGTTTCAAGAACGCTGGGAAATGTTCGGACATGTGGCAGCTTGAACGAGAACATATCTATCAGGAAGGTGATTCCGATCAAAGAAACAATGAGTTTCCACTTTGGTAGCGATTTCTTCAACGCCTTCAATCGCCACAATTGGGGTGGGCCAAATACCGATATTAACAACTCTGCTTTCGGGACAATCACGTCAACAGGGGCTGGACGAGTTATCCAGTTATATGCCCGGTTCGAGTGGTGAAGATAGATTGAAGTGTTGAAATTGGCGACACTGGTTTGACTTGGCGTGCGAGTGGCCCTTGGCAGATCGCACGCTATTCTTTTTTGATCGACCAGGTGCTCGTCAGGGTCACAACTACTCGGTGATATACTTTTGCGACCTTACACTCGATGTGGGGAGAGTTCCAACTCCTGACAGCGACCCGTTTGAAGGATGCGCTACTCGTCCGACCAAGGTTTCAAGTTCTTGAGATCGGTCTTGGTACCAGTGGTAGGGCGAAATGGTGGAGCCTACATCAGGAACTGGAGTCCGCCGATTTTCCCAGGTCACAGCATTGGTGTCGTTGTATGGGCGAAAATCAGAAGTCTTAGCCCTGGCGTTCCAGTTGGGTACAGTCCCCCTCACAAACCTATTGCCCGCCCTTGTTGGGCTTCAGATTCATCAGCGTCTAGACTATTCCGTGCGAAACGGCCAAGGGCTTGGAGCCTTAGCTTGTGTGATTCTCCTTCTTTCACTCGAAGCCAACGGCTTGCCACTGAACAGCACTCAGCAGTCGACCTCTGAAGCAAGTGTTCTCGGTGACTGCTCTCAGCCTGCCCTACTTGGGGAATACGATGAGCTTGCGGAACAGCACTATAATCGAGGTCAGAACTTCCTGTCAGCTGGCGACGAAATTCAGGCCGAGAAAGAATTCAGAGCCGCAGTAGCGAAGAGACCGAAACGGGACAAGTACATCCGGTCGTTAGCCCGCTTTCAGATTGATAGGGGGCGCCACGACGAGGCGATCGGGGTCATAGCGGAATATGTCAAGCAGTGCGGTGTAACCGCGCTGGGTTACGAATTAGAGGCCGAGTTGCTTTTCCAGCAAAAGCTGTATGATCCGGCTCTCGAAGCGGTGCTTGGTTCGCTCAAGCTGTATAACCCTAGCGCGCGCATGCACCAATTGCTCGGTTTGATTTACGTCGTCAAAGGACAAGCTACGGCCGCCGCTCTCGAACTGCGCAAAGCAGTCGAACTGGACCCGAACCATGCCCAAACAAGATATTTCTTAGGCAGGGTGCTCTACAGCAGCGGTGCCTATGCCGAGGCGCGGGACCAGTTTTTGGCCTGCCTGAAGCTTCAGCCCGGCTATCGGAAAGCCTTCGAGAACCTCGGCCTTTGCTACGAAGCTCTTGAAGATTATGCGAAGGCCACCCAAGCCTATCTCGACGCGATTGCCCTGGAGGAGAAGCAAGTCGGACCGAAGCATGCAGAGCCGTACGCGTTTTACGGAGCCATGCTCGCCAGATCAAGTGAATCAGAGAAGGCTCTCGCAGTGCTGCGCGAGGGGGTAGCGCTCAGCCCCAAGTCCTTTGTCGCCAACTATCATCTGGGCAAACTGCTTCTTAACCTGGGGCGAAACGAGGAAGCCGAGAAGTTTCTCCTCGCTGCAGCGGACCTCGCCCCAAAATTCTCCCGGACATACTATCTGCTGGGAAGTCTCCGTCAAAAACAGAATCGGCGGCCTGAGGCAGAGCGATACTTCAAGATGTTCAAGGAATTCGATCAGGTGGCTGAAAATCGTGTCTTCCCTCTTACTGACCGCTAGACCTGATGGTCAATCCTCGAGAAGTAGTGCTACGATGTCGTTCCGCATGCGGATCTTTTCGCCCCTGTCGCGTGCCTCGCTTTGGGGTAGGGCGAGGAGGCATCACCGTGCCCAAAGCCCGGTTCCTGCAAGCGTGCCGTGGATGATTTCGGCAACAGATGTAAGGTTATGCTCTTGCTCTTATTAAACCGCGCAGTTTTCGGGTCGGCTGTTCTCGTTGGGTTGAGCGTCCTTGTGGTGCGTGCTGGGGAAGGGGAGGCTCGTCTTGACCCATGGACGATGGAGCATTTTCGGTTAGCCAGTGAGGCGCAGCGTCAAAACAATCTCGAGGTGGCAGCGAGAGAGTACCAGCTCATTCTTTCCCGCAACCCGAAATTCGCCGAGGTCCACCAAAATCTCGGGATTGTGTACTACCAGCAGCGAAAATACCGTGAGGCGGCTAAGACGTTGGAAGTGGCGGTGTCTCTGAAGCCTGGTCTGCTGGGAGCGCAAGTATTTCTGGGTATCGGAAGATACATGATCCAGGATTTCAAAGGCGCGGTTGGGCCCCTCGAGAAGGCCCTGCGTCTAGAACCCGCGGACCGGCACGCGGGGCTCTATCTTGCGCTGACTTACCTTGCCCTCGAGCAACCCGAGAAGGCTGCTCAGCAGCTGCGCAAGACGGCTCAATACTTCCCCGAAGACATCGAACTTGATTACCACCGTGGTGAAGCTTACTTCGAAGGGGTGCGCCAGCGCATGGCGCAAGTGCAGCAGGCTGGAGATGAGTCTGCACTGAGTCACTGGGCGCTCGCTATTGCTGCCGAACAAAAGGGAGATAGCGTCGGGACGATAAAGGAGTACCTCAAAGCGCTGGCGATTGAACCGACCATTGCAGAGCTTTATTGGAGGGTGGCCATAGCGTTCCACAAGACTGGCATGTTGGAGCTGGCGGCGGCTGCGCTGCAGAGATACGCGCTGCTAAACCCGCATTGGGACCGTGCCAGGCTGAGTCTCGAAGCGATTGATAGCAAGCCACCGGGAAGTGAGGCAGTGTCTTCTGAACACAAAGATTCGATTGAGCAGCTCTGGAAGTCTTTGCCCGCTGTTGAACCGGCAAGCGCATGGCCTGGGGTTGCCGATGGATCTGTGAACCGGGCGATAGGAAAGTGCCTGGCCTCGACCAGCAGCCCGGAGCTGGAGGGTGCCCTTAAGCTCTACCAGAAATGGGATTACAAGGGTGCTGCCGAGAGGACAAGCGAAAGAGGCCGATTGTCCTGCAAATCAGAGGATTGGGCCTTGGCCTATCTCCGGGCGCGGGCATACTTCCTGGCATCGGATTTCGACTCTGCCGAGAAAGTACTCGAAGAGCAGCTTCACCTTTATTTGCACTTGCCTTCTGTGGCGTTGTTGAGGATGCGAGATCGAGGCCCAACTGGGGTTGCGATACTTTGGTCTGGTCGTCGCGAAGGAGCCGAACTCTGATCGGGCCAAACTGATTCTGGGGAAGTCTCACGCGGCTGCGGGCCGAACCAAAGAAGCCATTGCCGCCTATCAGGAGGTTCTGAAGCAGTCCCCAGAGCGTCTGGGAATTCATTTGGCCATTGCACAGTTGTATGAAGACGAATTGAACTGGGCAGCGGCGATTGAGGAATTGAAGGCAGAACTTGCTTTGGCACCCGACAACGCTTTGGCTTTGGCTCATCTCGGCCATGCCTACACAGAATCCCGGGATGCCGATCAGGCAATTCAGGTCTTAAGCAAGTTGTTAGAGACTCACTCGGATGACGGCCGTGCCTATGCCGATCTCGGCAGAGCCTGGACGATGAAGGAGAACACGGCGAAGGCTATCGAGGCATTTGAACGCGCTCTTCTCAATGACCGGACTCAGCATACCGTGCATTACCGGCTCTTCCAGCTCTATAGCAAGCTGGGCGACAAAGCGAGAGCTCAAACCCACCTTGCCGCATTTCAGGCCGGCGAAGCCGAGAAACGGCAAAAGCGGAGCGAAGCCCTGGCTGATCTGTCGCGGAACTAATTGCCGCTTCCACCTCCCGTTGGACTGCAAGCTGGGCGGAAGGGCGAGCATCCGTGAGCTTATGGCGGGAGCAAGAGAGAGTCGTTTCGAGGAACCGCATGGTCCCTTGGTGTGCGCAAGCCTGCCTTGACTTTGCGTTCCTGCGGCAGTATGAAGCTTGAGAATGCCAGGTGGAATACGGAGTAACCGGATGAAAGCCAAGAAGAAGACAAAGCCTCAAGCTGATAAGAACTACATCGGCGTCACTGCAAAGATTTTTGCTGTTCTCGAATACTTCATCCAGGAGGGCCCCCGGCAGCAATCCATTTCGTTTCAGGAGTTGTATGGGGCGCTTCCTTTTGCCAGGACGACAGTCCATCGTATCCTTTACTCTTTGGAAAAACTCGGGTATGTGGAAAAGGCGGAGGTAAGAGCCCATTACCACTTGGGACCCAAGTTCTTTGCGTTAACCCAGCCGGCCGTTCAATTTCGCCGGCTGCAGTCCGTGGCTCACGCTGTCATGCTGGAACTGCTAGTCCGTCACTCGGAAACCGTCAACTTGGGCGTGCTCGACGACGGCCAGGTAGCCTATCTGGACGTGGTTCAGAGCCCCAGCGCGCTTCGCATAGCGGCCAATCCAGGTGACCGAAATCCGATGCACAGTACTTCTCTCGGAAAGGTCATTCTGGCTTATCTACCCGATGTTGAGATCGAAGCCATCCTGAAACAATATCCGTTGATCAGGATGACCTCTAAGACGATCACCCAAAGAGCTCATTTGCTGCAGCATCTCGCTTCGGTTCGCGAGCAGGGAGTTGCTTTTGATCTCGGCGAGAACGTTGATGGTGTGCTGTGTGTTGCCGCCCCGGTTTTCGATCAGCATGGACGCGTCGTAGCTAGTTTGAGCGTTTCCGGACCGACCAGTCGCATGGAGTCGAAGCTCATGGCCATTCGCGACGATGTGAAAAGTGCTGGGGTGAAGATTTCGCGTTTGCTGGGGCCTTTGTCAACGGCCGAAGGAGGGGCCGGTTGGGTCTCCCCCGTTCGGTCTGAAAACCCTTCCAGTGGTCCAACCCCCGCCCCCACTGGCTCTAAGTAAGGATCAGCTTCCACTAGCAATCTGGCCACCGCTCATCTCCAGACATTTCCGTAGAGTGGCTTCAAATCAGTCTGAGACGGCTATTCCGATTCGAACACAAAATTTGTCACAAAAGTGTCGGAAAAGCCTTGACACTTCCGGGACAATAGATCAATATTTATCCACATCGATTGAAAATTGTTCAATTCGACCCAAGAGTAACAATCTAGCTGGTAAAATAGTAGCTCTTCCCGGATGAGAAAAGCCGAGCAAAACTGCAGTCGGATGATGACTGGCTGCTCACCGTCATAGACAATCAACCCACCCGATAACGGCCGCAGTCTGCACAAAATATGAGGTGGGTGTTGACAATTCGACGGAGGTAAAGCAACACTTTGTGACATTACCGTGACGTTGTGGGTGTGGTTGTGCCTTCCTTCGGAATCTTCCACTCGATCCGATCATTCAATAAGGAGAAGCACAGATGAGTAAATCCCGAGGACTTGCTGCATTGGCTGCCACCTTGTGCATGGCTCTTGTCTTATGCGTGTCCTTTGTTGCGCAGATCAACCGTGGAACAATCAAGGGTACAGTGACCGATCCCAGTGGTGCTGTGGTAGGTGGGGCATCCTTGACAGCCACGAATGTGGCTACTGAGGTGAATTCTGCGGCTACGACTGAAGGGAATGGAAGCTATACCATTCCATTCTTGCCTCCAGGCATCTACCGTTTGACGGTTGAGCAGCCGGGTTTCAAAAAAGTCGTTTTGGAAAGAATTGAGGTGCCGGTTGGTGAAACCGTTCGCCGAGACGTGACCTTACAGATCGGGGAGGTCAGTGAAACGGTTCAAGTGTCGGCTGAAGCTCCAATGTTGAAGCCGGAAACATCAGAACTTGGGACGACCATTTCCGGTCAGCAGATCCTGGATCTGCCATTGGCCGGAAATCAGGGCGAGCAGCGCAACCCGATTGCCTTTATGACTTTGATTCCCGGTGTGACAGGACGGGGGGCGATTTACACTAACGAGCGATACTTTAACCAAACAATCAACGGTGGTCAGAGTGCAGCCAACGAATTCTCAGTTGAAGGTGCTCCCATCTTAAACTCCAACGGTTCAGGGGATGGCCGCATTATCGGGTTCCCCCAGGACGCGGTCCAGGAATTCAAGCTGGTCAGCAATAGCTTTTCGGCGGACTTGGGAAAAGCTGGAGGAGGATTGGTAAACTTCAATCTCCGTTCCGGCACGAATGAAATTCATGGTTCCGCCTGGGAATTCTTGCGCAACAACGCTCTTAACGCGAACGGCTTTTTTACCAATCAAGGTGCTCCCGATCCCAGCACTGGCAGGGCGCGCCGGTCTGTGCTACGGCAGAATGAATTTGGCGTTACTGCCGGTGGTCCGATCAAAAAGGATAAGACTTTTGCTTTCGCCTGGTACAGCGGCTTCCGGTTCCAGAGAGGAGCCCAGAACACAGTTGTCACGATGCCTACGGATGCCTTCAAGCGCGGAGACTTTTCACAAGTCTTGAGGGAGCAGGAGCGTCAGATTTACGATCCCGATACGACTAGAACAGATTCCGCTGGAAATATTGTTCGAGATCCGTTCGTCGGCAACATCATCCCTCCGGATCGGTTTGACCCTGTAGCCGTGGCCTTTCTACCATTTTTCGCCGAACCCACCGACCCAAGTAAGACCATCAATAATTATGTGTCTGCGACTCAGGCGACTCGTTCAACCAATCAGTGGGGAACAAAGATTGATCATATCCTTAGCGAAAGGCACAAGTTTTTTGGGTCCTACCTTAAATCCGATTACGTCACCCGCGGAGGGTCACCCTATCCGGGTGCACTAGACAGCGCAGGCGTAGGGGGATATCCCATTCAGATTTTTCGCTTCGCCTATGATACAGTGGTTCGTCCCAATCTCCTCAATCACGCCATCTTTGGATTCAACAGGCATAACTACAGGGGTGAATCAACTACAAACGGCCAAGGAATCCCCGCTCAGATCGGGTTGAAAGGGGTTCCACAGGATGGCTGCATGCCGCAGTTCAACCTCCTGGGAACCACCGGGGGAGGCTGCAACAGCAGTCAAGTCAACACCAATTTCTATGCGCAAGAGAACCTAACCTGGCTCAAGGGTAGCCACACCTTGAAGTTCGGATATGAATATCGGAAGCAAGGGTTCAACATCTTCTCGACGGGCAACGCGACAGGCGCCTATTTCTGGGAAGGCAGACCGACAGCTCTCCCCTCGTTACTGGCCACAACAGGATTCGGCTTTGCCGACTTCATGTTAGGCGAGGTAGGCCGTGCCACATTGGATGTTCAAACTGGACCGACCTATCTTCGTTCCTGGTATCACGGCGGCTATGTTCAGGACGATATCAAAGTCACTTCAAAACTGACTCTGAACTTAGGGCTGCGTTATGACTTGGCTTCTCCGGCCGTTGAAAAGTATAACCACATCAGTTGGTTTGACCGCACCGTTCCCAACCCGAGCGCTGATGGCCTGCCGGGAGCTTTAGTGTTTGCCAGTCCTTCGCGCCGCGTGGGTCTGGACCTGAGCAAAAACGAGTTTGGTCCACGCTTTGGTTTTGCTTACAGTTGGAATCCGAAAACAGTCATCCGTGGCGGCTACGGAATCAGTTATGCCCAAACACTCACAACCCACGCGCTGGGACAAGTTTGGAATGGCTTCAGTGCTACGGCTCGTGCCAACCCCCCAGCCCTTCAACCCTTTGGCGCAGCTTTCATTATGAAGGATGGCTTTCCGCAGAGCACAATCCCAACTCTTCCGTCCACAGATCCTTCATTATTAAATGGAGCGGTCGCTTACGAGATGAAGCCGGAATGGGGAAGGTCCCCCTACGTTCAGAGCTTCAACCTCAACGTCCAGCGCGAGCTGGGAAGTGGATTCTTGCTTGACTTGGCTTGGGCTGGTTCCAAAGGCACACGGCTGATCTCGAGAAATCAGTGGGCTGATGCCTTGGAACCCAGGTATCTGTCCTTGGGAGATCTGCTGGCAGGAGGATGTTCGCTCGCCTGAAGCGCAAACTGCAGGCATCCGAATTCCCTTTTCTTCCTTCGAAGGCACCGTGGCCCAAGCCCTCCGTCCCTATCCCCAGTACAACGACGTCAGTTCATGGTGGCAGAATACGGGATCGAGCACCTACCATTCAATGCAGGCGAAAGTGGAAAAGCGTTTCAGTCAGGGGTTGGCCTTCATGGTGGCTTATACCTGGTCGAAGAGTTTGACTGATTCAGACTCGCAGTTCAGCGTGTTCTCAGGGATGGCTCAGACCGGCTATAACCAGAGGGCGGAAAAATCGTACGCGATCAATGATATTCCTGCCATTCTGACGCTGAACTACAGCTACGATCTGCCGTTTGGAAAAGGCAAGAAATGGTTGAATCAGGGTGGCGTTGTTGACAAGCTACTGGGAGGCTGGAAATTGACAGGCATCCAAACCTACCAGAGTGGGGCCCCTGCCCAGATCATGCAGGACAGTTACCAATTCAGGATCTGTTCATTGGCGGATTTGGAGATCCCTCGCCTTCAGTCGCTTTTCTGAGCCCGGCCAAACGTGGTACCTGGGGCGAATCGGCGGTCTTCCCGCTATCATGCCAGCGACTTTGATCCAGCGACGGACCTGCAGTACAATATCAATGCTTTCTCGGTGGCAGCCCGCTACACCATTGGGAACGCCCCCAGGCTCTACGGGGACATCCGGTTCTTCCCCTATCTCAATGAAGACTTCGGTATCATCAAACGGACTCAAATTGGCGAGCGAGTCTCTATCGACTTTCGCGCGGAGTTCTTCAATGCATTCAACCGGACCGTCTTCGGGTATATACAAGGCGAGGTCTTCGCAGGTGGGTTTGAGAACAATATCCAGGATCCCTCTAATTTTGGAAAGATCACCGGGGCCAACAATAATCCCCGGCAGGTACAGTTTGGTCTGAGGATCAACTATTAGATCGCAAGAACTGAGATGGGCAAACCTGACTGCAGACTTTAGGCTCCGGTCTTCGAAGAAAGAGGATCGGGGCTTTGTTGTTCTTTGTTGACGTTTTGTCTTCCCTGAATTAGGGGATTGGTTCAGCAGGCTGTCGGCAAGGCGGGGCACCTCACAACCGCAGAGAACCTGCTCGGATCCTGTTCTCAGAAGCAATTGGTCACTTCATTTGGAGCGAGTCAGGCGAGTCACGGCGATCCCTGGCTCCCGAGCTACCGGAGCTTCTCGCTCGGGCCCACCTCGAGATACTTGGCGGAGGTCTCGCGATCTTCTTTGGCCAGCTTTTCGAAGATCTCAATGTGGTGTTGGCTCTTGTCTTTGTCGTTCAGCAGCGTATACAGCTGCGAGAGCTGATAGTGAGTCTGTTTTCGTTCGGACTGATTTCAGCGGCCTTTGTCAAGGCCTCGAGAGCCAGTTGTAAGTCGCCCTGGGCGAGAAAGCACTTTCCAAGTAGGAAGTAGGCCTGCATGAATTGGTGGTCTCCATCGATGGCGATTTTTAAGTGAGGAATGGCTTCCTGAAATTTCTGTTCCTTCACGAGGAGATCGGCCATGTAGTAGTTGGCGATTGTGTGATTGACATCTTCTTCCAAAGCCAGCTTCAGTTCCCGTAACGCCTTCTCGCTTTCAGCCATCTTCCAATAAACCTCGCCGAGCGCGAAATGAATCCCAGGAAACCGAGGATTCTTTTTCAGCACTAGGGAGTATTCAGCAATGGCCTTTTCATTCTGATCGCTGTCTGCTCTCATTTCTCCTGTAAGAGCATGAAGGAAGTCTGAATCTGGGCTCGACTTTGCCAACATTTTCGCGATTTGAAGCATGGCCGTTTTGTATTGGCGGGCTAACGTGTAAAGCACCATCGAATCCTGCGGGTCTTCAGCCAGAAGATTTTCGAGCTGCTGGATCGCTTCGACCCGCTTGCCGGCCGCTTGCAGAGCCAGTGAGAGATAGTAGCGGGTCTGATGATCCCCTGGGTTGCCCGACAACTCTTGGTTAAAGGCCGCCACTGCCTCCTGGAAACGATTCATGGCGTAATAGGAAACACCAACCAGAAAATTGGTGCCGGGATAAAGAGGCGCGCGCTTCAGAATCCGGTTGCAAACGTCGATCGCTTCCTGAAACCTGGACTCTTCCTGGTACAGGCTGGCGAGCACCTTCAGAAGATCAGGGTTGTCGGGAGAAATCTTCAAGGCTTCTTGATAAGCTTGCTCCGCACCGGCAAAATCCTTCTGCTTCTCGAGGTCCTTCCCACGAGTGATATAGGCTTCTAGGCTTTGGGGAGAGGCCTGGGTGGGCAGGGCGCCGCAAGGCACGAGCAAGGTGCAGAAAGCAATTCGGGAAATCCCAAAAATCAGTGTACTGGCACGCATATCAAAGCGCTCTCCACACAAGCAGCGGGCTTGTCTGGAGCGGGTCACAATCCGCTGAGCCCATCTTGTTGCCAAGTCCGGTTCGGAAACCAGACTGAAATTCCGCCGTCCAGTTGCGAGCCTCCAACGGCTGTTCGAGCTACCAATTTACGGAGAGGCGGCCTCGACCAGTCCTTGCTTACTCAATTGTTCGAGCTGCCTTAATTTGTCTGATCGCTTCACCTTTTTCTCCTTTTCTTCGGCAGTCAGTTTCTGGAAGATGTCCAAATGATACTTTCGCTTCTCGCTGTTCTTCAGGCGAAGGTATACTTGGGCTAGCTGGTAGTGTGTCATCTTAGAGTCCGGCACCTCCTCCGCGACTTTCAACAGCACCTGCAGAGCCCCATCAAAATCACCTTCCGCCAAATAACACTTACCCAGTTGAAAATGACCGGCCAGCAGCGAAGGGTTGCCAGCCACTGCGATCTTGAGTAGAGGCATTGCTTCCTTCGGCTTCTGATGCCTCAGCATCAACTCTCCCAGGTAATAGTTTGCCATGGGGTGATTGGGATCTTCCTGAAGGGCGAGCCTGAGTTCAGTCTCAGCATCCTCGTTTCGAAGCGTCTTCCAGTAAAGTTCACCCAAAGCGAAATGAGCTCCGGCAAAATCTCGCTGCTGCTTCAATATGTTCTGATAGAGGCGAATTGCTTCATCGTATTTTTCGTCCTCGGCCAAGCTTTCAGCCCGCATTGCCAACACCAGTACGGAGTCAGGATCGAGATGGGTCAGTTGCTTGATGGCCTGGAGAGACAAGCTCTTGTGGAGCCGAGCGATCTGATACCAAACCTTGGCGTCGTTTGGATCCTCCCTAGCAAGAATGTCGAGTTGCTGAGCCGCTTCAATCCTCCGATTCAGCGACTGGTAGGCCAGGGCCATGTAGTATCGAGCGCGACGATATTTTGAATTGGCTTCCAATTCCTTGTTGAAGAACTCGATCGACTTCTCAAATTCGTTCAGCCCAAGGTGCGAGAGGCCGGCGAAAAAGTTGACCTCCGGGTACTGCGGGTTCTCCTTCAGCACCTTCTCAAATATCTCGAGCGATTCCAGCAATTTGAGCTCTGTCTGATAGAGAATTCCCAATCGCTTCTGGATTTCCGGCTGGTTTGGAAAGCGTGACACGGCCTGCAAATAGACCTTTTCTGCAGCAGTGAAATCTTGTTTTCTCTCCAAATCCCGGGCCTGCTCGAAGTAGCTATCGAGACCTTGTGCACTCCCACAAACAAGGGTAATCGGCAACCCTAGGATCAAGAGCCAAGCGAAAGTTGGGCGATAGCGCATCGGGATCCTACATCGGATTCTGCTGGCACGCCCGACGACTAGAGATCCTATGTCGAACATGCTGTCTGGACAAGGCTTCCAGCGGAAACGATAACACTTTGTCTGGACTCATGCAATGTGTCGGCGTTTCCGCACTGCACCCCGACTGCAGACTTTCACGGATGCCGCAGGACCCTGGCGTGGTCATTCGGATTGCCTGTTGATGACGGGCTCGCCGAGTGCAATCAGTTCATCGGGTCAAAAACGTTTGACCCCACTAGTGGGGTTTATCCCGCGCCAATCGGTCAAGGCAGCATAGGCTCTACCCACCAGTACATTTGCTCGCGTTAGGCACGACTTAATCCTTCGGACGAATGTGATCAATCATTGGACGTTCGGATTCAACCGTGGTGGAGTCAGAGCATTTTCGGAAGCTCGACTTGGATGGCCGGAGAGGCTCGGATGGAGTTGCGTGCCTGGAACTGGGGCGGGTGGCAACGCTCTGGCTTTTGACTTCGGGCGCGTCTGTCAGCAAGGTAATTACCCGCGCGAAATCCAGTTCGGGTTGAAGATCGACTACTAGCCTTCACCGTAGCTGAAGGTAAAAGCAATGAGGATGACGGTCGAAAAGTAAACGGCCTCATCCTCTTTTTGTGCCCAAGGGCAGAACGTGAAGTTTCTCTTCTGCTCAGGCTCTTCAAGCAATCGTAGCCGAAAAGGTACTCGGTTGCGTCTACTAGGGGTCAGGTGTTGTGGGCGTCTTCCGCAGTATGCAATCGATAGGGGGACGGAGCCTGGCCCGAAATTCGCGACTACTTTCAATCCGACGGATGTTCCGACTTATCGGGCCAGACCAACGGCGACTGCCGAAGCTCACAGCGGCACTACGTACTGTTGCTGCAGGGCCCTACTGGAGAGGAGGCCGGCGACCCCTTCATCGAGGGTCACCAGTTTTCCTTTCTTGTGCATGACCAGTCCCAACAGGTAGGCATCGGTTACTTGACGATGCCCGAAAAGCTGTTTCTGAAAAGGTGCCACCGCGTCAACGAAACCGATCTCGTCGGCCCAGAACTCGTGCGATGGATGTTTCAGATTCGAATGGAGCAGGGCGGCAGCCTCCTGTGGCGTCACGGCGTCCGGCGAAAACGCCGGGTTTGCGGCAATCCTGACGAAGCCGGCTTGAGTGAGCGGGCAGGTTGCCCAACCTTTTTGTCCATGCTTGCGGAACCACTCCTGCACTCTCTCGTGGGCTTCGTGAGGCGGCCACATCATTGCGACCAGAACGTTGACGTCCAACAGAAAGGTCGAGATCACTGTTCGGCGTCCAAATCTTCCACGCGCTTCGTAGTCACCCGTGGGGAGTTCGCCGGCAGATCGAAGACTTGTAGTCCATTAATCGAACGCGTTGGCCGTTGCTGGTCAATTCCCCGGCGCACTAGCTCAGACACAGCCTTTCCGAGGCGAAGCGAACGGCTCTTAGCATACTGCTTCACCTGGAGAAAGACATCATCATCAAGAGAAATAGTCGTTCTCATACCAAATATGATGCCGCACTTGCGGGTATGATGTCAACAGGCTATCGATTCATCATATGTTCTCCTGTGATGCCGTTCTCGTCCACAATCATCGCAGAAATCGTTAGGAATAGGGGGTAGCTGCTGCAGTGACCGGTCAACTTGCCGAGCGAACGGCTTCAGGGGGAAGCCTTGCGAGCACGTTCGACGTAGCTCCGCACCTGGCGCTCCAAAGCCCCCAGCGGGATAGCCCCTCCCCGCAAAACTACGTCGTGGAACTCTCGAACGTCAAACGACTCGCCGAGTGCTTGCTCGGCTTCTTTGCGCAGTTGGCGAATCTTCAACTCGCCGATCTTGTAGGCTAACGCCTGCCCCGGGGAAGCAATGTAACGGTCGGTCTCAGTTTTCACTTCATGAAGCGAAAGCGCGGTGTTGGAAGCAAGAAAATCCATCGCCTCTACCCCGTGTCCAGCTCATCGCATGAATGCCAGTGTCCACGACAAGACGGCAGGCACGCCACATCTCATAAGTCAGACGGCCAAACTGTGAATAGGGATCAGTGTAGAAACCGGCCTCAACCCCAAGCCACTCGGAGTAGAGGGCCCACCCTTCAACGAAAGCGACGGCTCCGGCAAAACGACGGAAGTCTGGCAAACCTTTCAACTCTTGTTGCAGCGCAATCTGGAGATGATGTCCCGGCACGGCTTCGTGGAGAGTCAAGGCCTCGAGCACGTAAAGCGGACGATTGTGGAGAGCGTAGGTGTTCACCCAGTAGTAGCCGGGCTGCGTGCCGCCAATGGGAGCGTCAACATAACGACCGCCGGTGAACTTCGGGGCGAGATCGTCGGGAACGGGTTGGATCCCGTAGGGCAGACGCGGCAAGGTCTTGAATAGTGACGGCAGTTTCCCGTCCATGCGCTTGGCGATGAAAGCAGCTTCCTTCAGCAGTTCCTCGGGCGACTTGGCGTAGAAGCGGGCGTCGGTTCGAAGGAACTTGAGAAAATCGGCAAAACTCCCGCTGAAGCCGGTCTTCTGGATCACGTCGTCCATTTCGGCCCGGATGCGCCGGACCTCAGCAAGCCCTGTCTGATGGACTTCTTCAGCAGTCAAGGGCAGCGTGGTGAAATGACGCACAAGGTAAGCATAATAGTCCAGCCCCTTCGGTAGATCGGAGACCGCAATTGTCAAACGCGACTTCGGAATGTACTCCTGAAGCAGGAAGTCCAGGAACGTGCGGTACCCGGGAAGGACGCTTTCCCTTATGGCCGCTTCGCCCGCGGCCCGAAGCCGATCTCGCTCGCTGGAAGGCATCGTGTCGGGGAAGTTTCTGAAGGGCGCCGCGAAGCCGCTCTGCTCAGGATTGTTAACGACCTGGGATCGAACGGTGGCTTCGTATCCCTCCAGCACGACACGAGGCAGCGTGATTCCAGCCTCGATGCCTCGCTTCATCAACTGAATGTTCTGTTGGGCGTAGGCAGAGAAGGCCTGCAGGCGCCGGATGTAATTCTCATAGTCGTGCACGGTGTGAAGGGGCACCTGCTGAGGTAGCCTGGCGAATTCAATGTGGAAACCGCTGTCGACGGTAATCGGGATCAGGAAAGACTGATGCTCAAACTCGCTGAGGGCATCTTCGAGTTGGCTGCGAAAGATTGCGGCATTAAGCCGATTTTCGTCACTCAGGCTAGAAATGTCCAACTTATCGAGACGATGAAGCGCGCTTCGGTAGAACTCGGCCCGCCGCTGCTGATCTGGCAGGCTGACCGAGGGGAGGCGGTCATTGAAATCGTTTACTCCAGCAGAAGTGGCGAAGAGAGGATTCTCTGCCAACTGAAACTTCCAGGCCTCATCAAACAGAGCCTGAAGCTGGGCTGCGTTCGGGCGCGGCCTGCAGGCCGTCAGCGCAAGCAGACCGATGAGGAGAGCTTGCTTAATCATTGGGTTCGCTCAAAGTTAGTCGCAACAGCCGCCACTGGTCAGGCGGCGCCTTTTGACAATTGTCTTTCTCCTCTTCTTTGGTCCAGCGTGCCATGTCGCCCCGGCGAGACACGCTCCTCAAGCATTGGCCGCCCTCAGGTTTACCAAATCAGCTTGAGCAGCGACACACCCTGTCGCGGAAGAGTGAAGTTCACCCTCACCTGGCGATTTGATGGGTATACCCATTCAGGAGACTTCAATAGTTGCAGTTCGCTTGCTCTCTCCAGTCGGGCGTACTGCTCCGCCGTAGGCTTCTGGGGCGACTCCATCTGCTTCCAAACTTCATAAGCGTTGCTGTGCTCCCGGTCCACGCGGTAATGGCTGAGCTGAAGGAGACCAGCAGGAAGGTTTTCGATGGACAGCTCCACTTCGGCTGCGGGCCCCGGCAAGTCGTCATCATGATAATTCCAAACCAGCACTTCGACCGAGCGCTCCTGCCGACTGGCGAGAGCGTTTACGTCTGGGTTGTGTCGCACACCCTCCCTGAGCATAGTCTCCAGATCGGCCGCCCCGCTACTATCCACAGCCACCCGCTGGCCGCCCATCAGCCCGAACATCCGGAAGACATTGAGGACAGGTTTTCCAATTCCATTCGTGGCCAGGTCTCGAAAGCCATCGAAGTAGGGCTGATCTTCGAATTCGAAAGCCCAAGTCACCGCACCTTCAAGGTTCACCTGATGGCGGGCGGCCAACTCATGTTTTCGAGCAAACGAGGCGGCTGTATAGCTGGAATACATCGTCCCGTTGCGATATGCATTCTGAGGATGAAAGCGCACGGAGCAGGCGGCGCAACCTTCTGGGTCGGACTCTCCTATGATAATGGGCAGTGCCTTCAGCTCGGGAAAGGAAGCCACTATTTCAAAGCCCCGTGAAATACTGCGCAGCTGATGGCTGATTCCCATCTGAACATGACCCTCGACAATTTTCGGGCTGCCCTTCGCATGAAAGCCGATGTAGTCAATCGGTGCGCCCTTCCTGCCGGTCACATAATTCCTGCCCCGGACGACGTGTTCGAGAAATTCGAGTAGGAACTTTGAAGCCTGCTCGCTCGCGGGGCCCGTTGAATGCGGGCCGCCCACTCTTGCGGTCGGAAGAGCACGCTTTACGGCGTCAACACTGTAGTCGTACAGTTTGTGGTATTCCTCGGGAGTACCTTGCCAATAGCCGATATCCGGTTCGTTCCACACCTCCCAATACCAAGTCTCGACTTCCGCTTTACCGTATCTTTCAACGCTATGTCGCACCCATTGGTGGATCAATTCAGCCCACTTGCCATAGTCCTTGGGTGGATAAGCCCATCCAGTGAAGATGGAGCGATATGGTTGGTCCGGCGCCCAGGAGTGGCGGTAGGGCTGCGGTTTGGTGGAGAGTGCCTCTGGCATGAACCCAATTTCAACCAGCGGTTTCATTCTCCGTTCGGTCAGCGTATCGAAGATGCGATCGACAATGGTCCAGTCATAACGAGGTCGTTCGGAGGCATCTTCAGTGTAGGCATTCGTCGAGCCCCACTTGAGAGCCGCAGTTCCGTCACCGCTCGTCAGCAGATTGTGCACCCGCACGTAGACTGGCACAGGGCTGGCGGCTGCGAGCTGAGACAATAGCTTTTTGCCGTCCTTCATGTACGTGTAGTTAGGCTCGTCATAGCCAAAGAAGCTGTAAATGGGCTTTAACGGTCCCTGGGCTTGCTTTGTGTCGATGCGAATCGAAACACGCAGCGGTTGGTCGGATTGGCCGAAGAGCGGCAAGATGAAGTACCGGGCGCTGGCTGCCAGCCAAACGCAGAGAAAGGCAATCCGGATCGAGAGTGATCGCATTGGTTCTACGCGCAGCGGGTGTGGGATGTTCGGTGTGTTAGATCACTGGTCAGGTTTTGCCTAACGATCCTTGGCGACCGCGATCACACCCACGTACTCCTCCTCGGGTCTTTGCTGCTAAGGCATTGGCATCAGGGTTGAAACATTGACCTGAGCCGTGGTGGCAGAGGCAAGTGCCGGTTCTCATAGGCATTCACAGTCTGTGACTCAGCTAATTGGCGACTCCTGCTCAAAGAAATCTAATAGAAACCTTGACGGGCATCAATGACTCATGGACTCATGCGGCTTGCGACGATTGGGCAGCAGCGAGGTCCAGCTGATGCTGAACCGAACTGCCAGAAACGCAGAGTACATTACGGGCAGATCCTCCTGGTTTGGGCTACCTGCGAATTGGTCGTCCGATTAAGTCGCAGATGCAAGCTCTCTTGCCGCTCTCGCGATCTTCGTGGTTTCCTATCCGACTTGAAGGAATTGTGACGTTTTTCGCCTAGCAAGAACTCCCGACTGTAAGCTATTACATTACCACGCAGAGCTCGATAGGGGCTTGGGTTTATGTCATTTCCTTATTGCTGCTGGTCTTGGGAGTCAGTTCTACAGGCAGAGCGGTTTCCTACTCGAAAATGCCATAGATCGCATCCAGTCAAGGTCCTCAGGGGCAACCGGATGGTTTTGTGGATCTTCCTGGCTGGGCTTTCTCATCCGGAGCAGCCACTTGTTCCTGAAAAACAAAATGTCTTGACAAGATTCGAAAGGCTGAATAGAGTTGAGAATATTGTAAGCCTTTACATTGTGTTTTGTGGTGGACTTGAGAAGGAGACATCGACGGCGCCGAAAGCTCTCGGCTGTCAGAATAGGCCCTGCAGCCGACCAGAGTCTTTAGGAGGACGATCCACGAGAGTCTTTTCAGCCGATGAGGTCGATTCTCATCCAGAACTAAGGAGAGGAGTAGCGTATGAGTGAATACCGCGCGAAAGTCCTTTCAGCGCTGCTTGTCCTGGTAGGCGCTTTGACGTTCAGCCCGGGAGCATGGGCGCAGTTTACGAGTACGCTTGAGGGAACCGTGACCGATCCCTCAGGAGCTGTGGTTCCTAAGGCGACCGTCAAGGTGAAGAATTCAAACACCGGCGCGGAGCGGATTGTGGAAACGACAGATACGGGTTATTACCGCGTCTCGTCGCTACCAGCAGCCACTTTCACGGTAACGGTCACTGCAGCCGGCTTCAAGACCACCGTCCAACAAGACATTCGTCTGGAGGTAGCCCAGATCAAGGCTGTGAATGTCACCCTCGAACTGGGTGCCGAGACTACTCAAGTTGATGTAACCAGCGCGCCGCCCCCCGTCGACACGTCCCAGGCGTCGGTTTCCGGGTTGATCAACGAAAACAGGGTGGCCAATCTGCCGCTGGTGGGCAGAAACTTCATGACGCTGGTGGTTCTAACACCGGGAGTAACCGGCTTGCCCTCCGGCGGCGGACAAGCCTACGCACAGGCGAGTGGCGACATCTTTTCCGCCGAATACGGTGTCAACCTGAACGGAAATGGCCAGCGCGCCGAAGGCAACAGTTTCCTGGTGGACTCGGCTAACGTCAATGGCACACCGCGAGGTGGTGTCAGTAATCTCAATCCGGCGGCCGATACCGTTCAAGAGGTTCGTATCTCAATCAACAACTACTCGGCGGAATACGGCAGAAACAGTTCGGTGTTGGTGAACGTCGCGACCAAACAAGGGACCAATGACTTCCATGGGACGGCGGGCTGGTTCCACACCAACAATGTCTTGCAGTCTCGCAATATTTTCCAAGACGAGGTCCCGGTCTTTCGTCGTAACGAGGCCGCCTGGACGATTGGCGGTCCCATTCGCAAGAACAAGACGTTCTTCTTTGGCTCAATGGACATCTTGCGCTCGAGCTTTGGAGCCGGCTTTGGCGCCAGCACGCCGACTCCGGATTTCATCAACTTCATGCGACAAAACTATCCCAACAACATTTCCACGTTTGTCATGTCCACTTTCCCGGCTCAATTAAGTCCAACCGGCATCGGGTTGCGGGTTGGCGACGTGGCACAAACCAACTGTGATTCTCTTTCCGGTGGCGCTGGCACCTCAATCTCGACTCCGCTAGGACAAATGCCTTGCAACTTCCCTTTGACCCAGACCGGGAATTTTGCCCAGACTTTACCCCGCAACGGAATCCAGTGGAACGCTCGAGTCGATCATCAATTCAACAACGGCAACGACCGGATTTACGGCAACGTCTACAGGACCACAAGACAAGGCGTGACGTTCAACACCCCGAGTGTCTATCCGGATTTCACCACCATTCAGCCCGAATACACAATGTACGGGAACTTGAACTATACCCACATTTTCAGCCCTACGCTGTTGAACGAGATGTCGGCGGGTGCCACTCGGGCCTGGGGCTCTGCGCCTGTGGGCCATGGGGAAATCCCGCTGCTGACCGTGCCGGGAATTAACGCTTACGGCACTGGCTTTTCCGACGGGACTTTCATTCAAAACAATTTCGAGTGGCGGGATGTGATGTCCTATAACCGCGGCACGCATAACTTCAAATTTGGTTTCCGCTACGCAAAGGATGATGCTTTCGGAGGAGGGGCCAAGTTCGGGCAAATCTATACTCGTCCCCAATTCACCTTCAACAACCTTTTCGACTTTGCTTTGGACGATCCCTTCACCGAAGGCAATATCGGTTTTGACCCCGCGACCGGCAACAATACAGGCTTTGATTTCCGGCCGTTCTTTCACAGCCTGGGAATCTTTGTCAACGACGACTGGAAAATTAGCTCCAAACTGACCCTCAATCTGGGTCTTCGCTGGGAAACCTTCTTCAACCCCGGTGATTATGACAATCGCTACACGGGTATTGTTTTCCAAGGGGGAAACAGCTTCTCGGAGAGGTTGGCTAACGCTAAGATGGTGGTAAAGAGACCTCTGGACCACACCGACTACAACAACTTTGCTCCTCGCCTCGGGATCGCCTGGGACCCGACGGGAAAAGGGAAGATGTCAATACGAGCAGGTGCTGGCATCTTTTACGATCGCTTTGACGGCCAATTTTTTCATGATGCCTCAGCCACGGCACCTGTATTTGGGATTGCCACTGCCAGCAAAAACGACCCCAACGGGGTAGTGCCAGTTTACGGCTTGAGTAGCACCACGGAAGCTCCGTGGAAGTTTCCGGTGATTCCCAACCTTCAGGTGGGTGTGGACCCAAAGGGCGGGCTCATTGGAGTTCGCGCCAGCAGTGAAATCTACGATCCAGAGATGAGGACTGCCTATGCCATCAACTGGTCGTTTGGCATTCAGTACGCTTTCACTAACGATCTGTCAATGGAAGCGGCCTATATCGGTTCTGGAGGGCGGAAGCTCTACATGGACCCTGATCTGAATCGCTTCAATGGAGACCTGTTCGACGACAGACTGGATCGGTTGAACACCAGCTTTGGCACTATCCTGTATGGGGGGGCCAATGGCACTTCCGCCTATCATGGTGGAACGGCAAGCGTCAGAAAGCGCTATAGCCGAGGATTGGACCTTCAGGTGGCTTATACCTTCGGTAAGGCCATCAATACCTCTGACAGCTATGATGTGGACCACATGGTGGACGTCAACGATACGAAACTGATTCGGGGTCGTGCAGGCTTCGACATTCGGAACAAAGTGGCCGGGAGCGCCGTTTACGATTTTCCTTCCCCAAGTAATTCCGGAGCGTTGAGCAAGATCTTTGGCGGATGGCAAGTTGGCGCCGTCGTCATTCTCCAGTCTGGACCTCCGTTTAGTGTCTTTTGCAGCCAATCCTTCCAGCCGATTCGCGACAGTGCAGGAAATATTATCGGGAACGCCGGATGTGACTTCAATGCCGACGGGTTCAATTACGATTACCTACATGCCCCCTCGTTTTCAGCCGACAGTGTCAGACCGCGACCGTCGCAGCTTTCTGACAGGCCTTTTCAAGGCTTCCGACTTCCCCAGGCCAGGGAGTCGGGCAGAACGGCAGCTCTGGGTCGCAATGTCTTCAATGGACCCGGTTATGCCAATACGGATCTGAACATCACCAAGAAGACCAAAATCCCCTGGTTCCTGGGATCTGAGGGAGCGAACATCGAGTTTCGCGCGGAATTCTTCAATCTGTTCAACCGAGTGAATCTTCAAAACCTTGGCACGGACGCTGGGGGAAGTGCCGACATCAGCAGTTCCCAGTTCGGCAGGTCCACGTCGAGTTTCGGTGCTCGCAATATCCAGTTCGGCCTCAAGCTCGTGTTCTGATCCGATTGCGAAATGCGGATTCGGGAATTTTGCTCGAATCCGCATCTGTCTCTGGTAGCGGAGGTGTCCTGCCGTCCGGCATAGTCGACAATGTAGCGCAGACCTTGTTTTTTCAAGGTCTGCGGCTTTCAACTTCTTCCGCGCGCCGCTCGGTGAGGCGGCTCCGGCCTTTCAGGTCCAGTATGTACATTCCTTTTCTGTGCGTTTCTGTGACTGATCCAATGAAGCCCAAACAAGCTGTGTTTCGTCGTTCCCAGCGCCGGCTAGTGCTTTGGCTGGTGGTGTGTTTGTGTCTCGTAACTTTGAGTGGCTGTGGTGAAAAGCAGCCTCCCGCCGTGCAAGAAGCCGCGGCGAGCCTGCCTGCGCCTCCTACCAAGCTGACCGATGTCTCCTTCAAGCAGGTACGCATCGATGACAAGTTTTGGAATCCGCGCCTCGAGACCAACCACAAGAAGACACTTGAAGCTGTATACAAGAAAAACACTGAGAGCGGAGCCATCCAGAATCTGGCGATCGCTGCGGGAAAGGCCAAGGGCCAGCATCGTGGACCATTCTGGGCAGACTCCGATGTGTACAAGTGGCTGGAAGGGGCCTCATACACCTTGGCGCTTACGCCCGATGCTGCTTTGGAAGCGAAAGTGGACGAAGTAATCGCTCTGATCTCGGCGGCGCAACAGAAAGACGGCTATCTCGACACCTATATTCAACTGGTGAATCCTCAAGCGCGATGGACCAATCTGGCTTTCTTTCACGAAGATTTCAATGCGGGCCATTTCTTCGAGGCGGCGGTGGCTCACTACGAGTCCACAGGCAAGAAAACCCTGCTGGATGTCGCCATTCGAAACGCCGATCTCTGGGACTCTGTGTTTGGCCCCGGCAAACGCGCCGGAATTCCAGGGCATGAAGGCATCGAACTGGCGCTGGTGCGCCTCTACCGGGCCACAGGCGAGAAGCGCTACCTGCGACTGGCTCAGTTCTTCATTGACGGGCGCGGGCAGAAGCCTTCCTTCTTTGAAGGCGAGTACCAACGTCTGGATCCCAGCAAAACCGCAAACTTTCTGGGTGAAGTGAGAACGATTCGCTATTGGCAAGACCGGATGTTCCGCCAAGATCCGAATAAGTTCGACACGAGCTACTGTCAGGACCACCTTCCCGCGAGGCAGCAAACAGATGTCGTGGGTCACGCCGTGCGCGCCATGTACCTGTTCTCGGGAATGGCCGATGTTGCCTATGAGACCGGCGACAAAGGCTTGCTGGAAGCGCTCGATCGGTTGCACCATAGCGTGACCACCAAACGAATGTATGTCACGGGTGGGATCGGTCCTTCCGGCGAAAATGAAGGATTCACTACGGACTACGATCTTCCCAATGAGCACGCTTATCAGGAAACCTGCGCTTCCATCGGGATGATGATGTGGAACCACCGGTTGCTCAAGCTGAGGGGAGACGGCCGCTATGCTGACCTCATGGAGCTGTTGCTTTACAACGCGGTTCTGGCCGGAGTATCGTTCAGGGGCGATCAGTTCTGTTACGTCAATCCGCTGGCGAGCAGTGGCAAGGCCAAACGGCACGACTGGTTCCTGGTGCCCTGCTGTCCCACAAACGTGGTTCGCATCCTGCCGTCTCTCGGACACTACGTTTACAGCCGATCTGAGGATGCATTGTGGGTGAACTTGTACGTTCAGAGCGAGGTAGCGACGAAACTGTCTGATGGCACCGACGTCAAGCTGTCACAAAGCGGCAACTATCCTTGGGAAGGCAGGGTGCGATTCAAAGTTGGGGTTTCAACTCCCAGGGAATTTAGCTTGAATCTACGCGTTCCTGGCTGGGCCAAAGGTGTCACATGCCAGGTCAACGGTCAAGGGACGCCTTTATCAGTTAGCAGCGGCTACGCCCGAATCCGCCGGCAGTGGGCCAACCAAGACGAGATCGAGCTCAATATTCCCATCGAGACTGAACGTCTGGAAGCGCATCCCCAGGTTGTCGAAGACCGAAGCAAAGTGACCTTGCGCCGTGGTCCGCTCGTCTACTGCTTGGAACAACCTGATCACGGCGTAGACGTGGAGCGCATTGTGTTACCCACGGAAGCAAAGTTGGAAAGCCGGTTTGAGCCTCAGTTGTTAAATGGCGTTACTGTGATCGTGGGGCAGGGCACTCAGATTGGCACTGAGGGTTGGGAGAACCGGCTCTACCGCCCACTTGTCTCGGCTCAGCCGCAGCCGCTCTCTATTAAGGCGATTCCGTATTACGCCTGGGGCAACAGGCAACTCGGAAAGTTTGTGGTGTGGATTCCTTCAGCACCTTGAGGATTCGTGACGCAAACGAAGAGCCAGAGAATTGAGATGTATAGAAGGTTGGAGATCTCGCCTGCTGTAAGGCGAGGAGTAGCATCCCCATAGAAACCCATCACCTCGGCAGGATGCCCACCAGCTATGAGTCGTGAGGGCCGGTACACCCGGCGGATGGATGATTACCCAAAAGTCATTCCAAGGACTCATCCCAAGGACTAATGAACATGCAACAAAAGATGAGTTGGAAGGGAGTAATCCCTGCACTGACGACGTGCTTCAAAAAAGACCTAAGCGTTGATTATGACTTCGTTGCCAAGCACATCGCCTGGGTCGTGGACAACGGTTGCACTGGAGTTGTCATGGGAGGATCTCTTGGAGAGGGCGCGACACTGACTTCTCAAGAGAAGCTCGAACTCATCAAAGCCGCTGTCCGCTCGCTCCAACAGCGAGCACCGGTGATAGCGGGCGTCTCTGCTTTGAGTACCCGGGAGGCGGTGGAGTTTGCGAAAGCTGCTGCAGAGCAGGGTTGTCGCGGGCTGATGGTGCTGCCGCCCTACGTCTACCGCAGCGATTGGCGCGAGATGAAGGCCCATGTGACCGCCGTTTTCCGGGCGACCGGGCTGTCCTGTATGCTTTACAACAACCCGGTCGCTTATGGAACAGACTTCTTGCCAGAACACATCGCGGAGCTGGCCGCTGAGCATCCGAACTTTCACGCCGTGAAGGAGTCGAGCTCGGACGTTCGCCGAGTGACCGCCATCCGCTCTTTGATCGGTGACCGGCTGGAACTCCTGGTCGGCGTGGATGACCTCATTGTTGAAGCAATCCCTGCCGGTGCTGTCGGATGGATTGCAGGCCTGGTCAACGCTCTTCCAAGAGAGTCCGTGGCCTTGTTCAATTACGTACGCCATCGTGACTTCGAGAAGGCCTACAAGCTCTATCATTGGTTCTTGCCCTTGCTTCGCATGGATACAGTCGTCAAATTCGTCCAGATGATCAAACTCGTCCAGGCTGAGGTCAACATGGGGACGGTCTTTGTGCGACCGCCACGCCTTGAGCTGGTTGGAAAGGAACTCGAAGAAACCTTGGCCGTCATCCGAACGGCCTTGAAGAGCCGTCCGCCAATCGACTGACCTTATGAGGCATGCCTCGGCCATCCGATTTACACAAACGGGCTCCGGTAGGAGCCGGATATTTATAGATGCGCCGTTCCCAACGAGTATTCTCAAGCTCCGTAGGAGCGGCATCAACTGTACGTCAGAACGATGCCGCTCCTACGGAGCTTAATCACGAATTCTCTCGTCGCGACTATAAAGATTCGGCTCCTAACGGAGCCCAGAGACATCCTTCTTCTTGACTATCCTGTACCGTTACTCTCCGCGCTCGTATTAGCCCGAAAAGAGCACCCATGAAGCAGACGACGAATCTGATGGCGGCTCCTGTCTGGTGTGCTCTGCTGTCGGCAGTCGTGCAGGCACAAGGCACGTTAGAAGATTATCAGCGCGCCGAACGCTTTCTGCCTAATGCCGTCAAGCAGCTGGCTTTCGAAGGCCACGTAACTCCCAACTGGATCGAGCAAAGTTCGCAGTTCTGGTATCTCAAAGAGAGCCCCGCCGGCAAAGACTTCATTCTCTTTGATCTAACTCAAGGCACGCGTGCGTCGGCCTTCAATCAGGAGAAATTGGCCGCCTCGCTTTCGAGGGCGGCCGGCAAGCCGTATCAACCCCGCGCGTTACCATTTGACTTTTTTGAGTTCAGTGAAGGTCGCAGAGCCATACTGTTCAACCTGGGGCGCATTCGCTGGAGCTGCAACTTGACCACCGATGAATGCAAACCAGTCGGGGAAGTAGAAACGACCGCTGCGACCGGTCAACGACAGCCTGCGAGAGATCAAGGAGGCGAATCGAAGCCTGTTTCACCCGACGGGAAGTTCACGACGGCTGTCAAGAACCATAACCTCTACCTTCGCGTCGTGGCAACGGGCGAAGAGATCCAGTTAAGCCGCGACGGTGAGCGGTTCTATGACTACGCCACACCCCTGCCGTCGCCCATGCTCATGGTTCAGCAAGGCACGGAGGATGTCGTGCAGCCGCCTGCAGTCTTCTGGTCGCCTGATTCGAAGCGGCTGGTGACCTTTGTTATGGACCAGCGGAACTTTCCGCGGTTTTCGATGCTGCAGTCCGTTCCGCCGGTCGGCTTTCGCCCCCGGAGTTATTGCTTATGCTTATCCTCTACCGGTTGATCACAAACTTCCGACTGCTACGCCGGTGGTCTTTGAAGTGGCCAGCAGAAAGCAGATCCCCGTTGAGGCCCGGCCCATCGAAATGTTCTATTACGGGAGCCCGACGTTTAACTGGTTTGCAGACAACCAGCGGTTTTACTACCGGGAGACAGAGCGTGCGCACAGAAGTCTCCGGCTGCTGGAAGTGAACGCGGCTACCGGAGCGACACGACCGCTGGTGGAAGAACGCGCCGAGACCATGGTGAATTCGACGATCCTCTGG
The DNA here is from genome assembly GCA_963752385.1 of uncultured Acidimicrobiia bacterium. Taxonomy (GTDB): domain Bacteria; phylum Acidobacteriota; class Terriglobia; order Versatilivoradales; family Versatilivoraceae; genus CAVVYL01. Next base: position 57,158 of record CAVVYL010000052.1, read on the forward strand.
ATGCGCCTCGTGGATCAGGAGCGCGAGATCGTCTGGTCTTCTGAGCGGGACGGATGGAATCACTTCTACCTCTACGATGTAAAGACCGGCCGGCCGAAGAATCAGATCACAAAAGGGGAGTGGGTCGTTCGGGGAGTTGAACATGTGGATGAGAAGACGCGGCAACTTTACTTCACCGCCGGTGGGCGAGAACCGGGTCGGGATCCCTACCTCCGTCATCTCTACCGGATCAACCTGGACGGCACTGGCCTCAAACTACTCACCCCCGAAGATGCTGATCACTCGATCTCATTTTCACCCGACGGCAAGCACTTCGTGGATGCTTACTCGCGGGCGGATTTGCCCACGGTTTCAGTGGTGCGCAGCGCCGAGGATGGCCAAATTGTGCACGAACTGGAGCGGGCTGATGTCCGGGAACTGCAGGCCATGGGCTGGAAGCTTCCTGAGCCCTTCAAGGGCAAGGGCCGCGATGGTAAGACGGACATCTACGGCCTGATCTGGAGGCCAACGCACTTCGATCGATCCAAGAAATACCCGGTGGTCGAAAACATTTACACCGGGCCGCATAGCGCTCACGTGCCCAAGACTTTTGCTGCTTACCGGCATCATGCCCAGGCCATTGCAGAGCTGGGTTTCATCTGTGTGTTCATCGACGGGATGGGTACGGCGCTTCGTTCCAAGGCTTTTCACGATGTCTCTTACAGGAATCTCGGGGATGGTGGACTGCCGGACCACATCGCTCTGCTGCAGCAGATGGGCGCGCGCTATCAGTACCTGGATCTGACTAAGGTGGGCGTTTGGGGCCATTCGGCGGGCGGCTACGACTCAACCCATGCAGTTCTCACCCATCCAGAGTTTTACAAGGTTGCGGTCTCTTCCGCAGGGAACCATGACCATCGAATGGATAAGGCGTGGTGGAACGAATCCTGGATGGGATCTCCAGTCGGCCAGCACTATATTGATCAATCCAACGCCACACTGGCGGCCAATCTAAAGGGCAAGCTGCTGCTGGCGCACGGCGACTTGGACGAGAATGTCCCCATAGCTGCGACAATCAAGCTGGTCGACGCGCTGATCAAGGCAAACAAGGACTTCGATTTGATCCTCATGCCCAACCGCTATCACGCGCTTAACGATGCTTACTTCATCAGGCGGCGATGGGATTTCTTGGTTCGCCATCTGCTGGGTGTCACGCCACCGGAGAACTATCAGATCCGGGAGGAGTCCATCCAGCCTGCAGATCTCCCAAGCTCGTAGCAGTTCCCTCACACTGCCTTGGTCAAGAGTTAAGCCGATCGTGCACGATCCCCTTTCTCGTTCGAGGAGGTCACCAATGGTTAGTCGCAGGATGTTTCTGGCTGCTGGAGCTGTCACGTTAACCGGACCGGCTCCTAGTCACAACGCACTGGTCGGGCAGCAGGCTTCGTCCCGCACCAAGAGCGGGTTCGGCGGCAAATCGGCTGGGCTCTTCCTGCCTGCAGACGACCTGAAGCCTGCCACTGCCGACCGATTGCCACTGGAGTGGCACAAGCAACGCGTCACAAAGCTGCAGGAGATGCTGGCCGCAGAGGGATACGAAGGGATCCTGCTCACCGATCGGTGGAATTTCATCTACTTCACCGGGCTTTGGCACACGACCACGGAGCGGCTTTTCTATGTCTTTCTTCCCACGAAAGGCAGTGATCCCGTCTGGTTTTATCCTGCTCTGGACCGTGATCTGGTTAAGACGTGGTGGTTCGCCGACGGCGAAATGTACTTCGATTGGCATCATGCAGAAGGCGCGTTTCCCAACGAAGGGAAAGTGCAAATGGGCGCCCGAGTGGACCTTTTTGAATGGGTCCTGCAAGGCCTCAGGAAACGGGGTTTCAATGGGAAGAAACTGGCGGCAGACCATGAATTGACTCCTTCCCGGCAGCGCCAGGTTGTTAAGGTGCTTGGAAAAGAAATGGCTTCTGCTGACGATCACTGCATCGCAATGCGCATGCGAAAGACTCCGGAAGAGCTGGCGCTTTGCCGCAGGGCCTACAACTATTTCAACCAGATCCATGCCTTCGCGAGAGAACTGCTGCTCGAGCGCGGCACGGACCTGACGGATTTCGAGCTGGGCATCGCGGCGACCCGCTATGGTATCGACTTGGTAATGGCGGATATCAAGCGAGACGAGGCGCCTCACACGGCAGTAGGAATCAGCCTGGAGGTGAGTTGCCGCACCGGCAAAGGGACCGGGTATCCCCACCCCAACCAGTTTCATCACAATCCCGTGCGCCGGGGAGATGCGCTTCAGATTGCCGGAGCAATTCGAATTGGCGGCTGCGGCGGCGAGCTGTACCGTCCGTTTCTAATTCATCCCTGGACAGACCACATGAAGAAGCTGTGGACCGTAAACCGTGACTGCTGCCTGATGCAGAAGGAAGAATCGATCGCTGGCGTTACCTGTTCGACAGTTGCCTATAAGATCCACAAGTACCAGGTGAAGAATGGTGTGGCTCCTTATATCTATCACCGTCCGGCACATGGCGAAGGTATGGAAGGACATCAGCCACCCTACCTGGCGTTGGGTGACTACACGATGCTGGAACCTGGGATGACGTTTTCCGTGGAGCCGGGACTGTTCGATCCTCAACACGGCTTCGGCGTCAATTTCTCCGACAATTTCGCGATTCAGCCGGAGGGTCCCGCTCGCCAGATGTCGCGCCTTCCCTGGAGCGAAGACTGGTGCCTGGTCAAGCTGTGATGGAGCGTATGCCTGTAGAGGACTTGCATCTCTCGAATCAAACGCACACAAAGCGCCACGACAAGTTGTTCACACTTTCTGCGGCACGACTAAGGACATGACCTCAGCAACCTCTAAGGAGGCAAGAAATGAGACATAAGATTCTTTTGGCGGCCGTGCTGATCATTGGCGCTTCGCTGGGACTTTTGGGTGACTTCCTGCAAGGTGAGCACCCCAAGGTCAAGGTGCCAAGCAAAGTCCCAATGGGTGCTTACGCTTTCGACCTGACAGACGTGCGGCTGCTGGATGGTCCGTTCCGCGAGGCGATGCTGAGGGACCAGAGGTATCTACTCAATTTGGATGCCGACCGGCTGCTGCATATGTTCCGCGTCAACGCCGACCTGCCTTCTTCAGCCAAACCGCTCGGAGGATGGGAAGCTCCGGACGTTGAGTTGCGTGGACACAGCCTGGGGCACTACCTGTCGGCATGTGCCCTCATGTACGCCAGCACTGGTGACGAGCGATTCAAGACAAAGGCTGCAGGCCTTGTTGCGGACCTGGCCAAGGTTCAGGAGGCGCTGCGGTCGCGAGGCTTCAATTCGGGCTACCTGTCGGCCTTTCCGGAAGAGTTTTTTGACCGCGTGGAAGCCCGAAAACGGGTTTGGGCGCCGTACTATACGCTCCACAAGATCATGGCGGGTCTGCTGGACACGTATGTTTACTGCGACACGCAGCAGGCGCTCGACGTGTTGGTGAAATTCGCCGACTGGGTGAAGTTTCGCGTAGACCACATTAGCGAGGAACAGCAGCAGGGAGCGCTTGACACCGAATTTGGCGGCATGAACGAAGTCCTGGCCAATCTTTATGCGGTTACGGGTAACCCGGAACACTTGCGGCTGGCGCGAAAGTTCGATCATAAAGCTGTATTTGATCCGCTGGCCCGCGGAGTAGACCGGCTGGGTGGATTGCATGCCAACACGCAAATCCCCAAGGCAATCGGAGCGGCTCGTGAATATGAAGTCACGGGCGAGAAGCGCTATCACGACATTGCCACCTTCTTCTGGCAACGTGTGGCCCAGCATCATTCCTTTGTGATCGGCGGCAACAGCAATGGCGAGCACTTCTTTCCGGTCGAGCATTTCTCGAAGCAACTCGGGGCGGCCAGCACCGAGACCTGCAACACGTATAACATGCTCAAGCTGACACGGCACCTGTTTGCCTGGAGCCCCTCGGCCGAGACGATGGACTTTTACGAGAGGGGATTGTTCAACCACATCCTGGCTTCGCAAGATCCTGCCACAGGCATGATGTGCTACTACGTGCCGCTGAGGCCCGGTGCCTTCAAGACCTTCTCCACCGAAAACGATTCGTTTTGGTGCTGCGTGGGCACAGGTATGGAAAACCACGCTAAATATCCGGACACGATCTATTTTCACGACGACCAATCTCTTTATGTCAATCTCTTCATCCCTTCAGAGCTGGCCTGGAAAGCAAAAGGGCTGGTGGTGCGCCAGGAGACGCGATTTCCGGAAGAAGACACGACCAGGCTTGCAATTAAGGTCGACGCGCCAGTCCGGCTGGCTCTGAAGATTCGGCACCCTGCCTGGGCACAATCGGGAATGACATTGACGATCAATGGCAAGAACGAGCCCATCCAGACGCAGGCCGGTTCGTATGTTAGTGTGGAGCGGGAATGGAAAGATGGCGACAGCATTCAGGTGCGCTTGCCAATGAGCCTGCGTCTGGAAGCGATGCCCGACGACCCGAAGATGATTGCATTCCTCTACGGGCCGATCGTCCTGGCCGGCGACCTGGGCAACCAGGGCCTGGACTCTGCCAAGCGGTATGGACCTACCGCACCACAGGTAGGGCTGATCAAACCGGTCGACGTTCCAGCGTTCGTGGGTGAGCTGAAGAATGTCCTACCAAGCACAAAACCTGTAGCGGGCAAGCCGCTGACTTTCCGGACCAGCGGCATGGCAAAACCTCGAGACGTGACGTTGGTAGCGTTCTACAAGACCTTCGAACCACGCTACTCGGTCTACTGGAAAGTTTATTCGCAGGCTGAGTGGGAGAATCGGAAGACTGAACTGGCAGCCACCGAATCGCGCCGCCAGCAGATCGAGCGGGCCACGGTAGATGCCGTTCAGGCAGGCGAGGAGCGTAGTGAACACGACCACGGGTTTCAGGGCCAGGACAGCACGACCGGGTTTTTCGAGGGGCGCAAGTCCCGGGCGGCTCAAGAAGGCTGGTTCAGTTACACTTTGAAGGTGGTTCCCGACAAGCCAGTCACTTTGGTTTGTACCTACCGGGGCAGTGAAGGTAGGAGACGGGTGTTTGATATCCTCGTCGATGGTCAAAAAATCGTGACCCAATCGCTTGAGATTCATCCGACGGAGCTCTTCGATGTCGAATATCCGCTGGCGGAGGCGCTCACACGGGGGAAGGAACGCGTGAGCGTCAAGTTCGTAGGCGCATCCAGAGGCCATCGCGGGGAGTGTGTTAGACGTGCGAACGGTGCAGCTTGGTCCGGAGAAACCGTAAAGTCTGTTCAGAGTCCAGCCTTCAGGCTGCTTCTTCAGACTCGACTGCGATTGAAAAACAGCAGCCTAAAGGCTGGACTCTAAACTAAGTAGGCAGGCTGAAACTTGGGCTCCAAACCAAACGACCAGCAGCCAAAAAGGCTGGACCCTGAACCAAAGCAGAACAACAACCCGATGTATAAATGGCGCAGGATGACGGAAGAGCAGAGAGTTCAAGCGATGAAAGAGCGCCGCTTTCGACATTATCCACAGCACTCGCCTCCACATTGGAATTTGGATGGTGAGCATCAGTACTTGGTTACGTCAGCCTGCTATGAACACGCCTTGATCATAGGGAAACATTCGAAGCGAATGACAGACTGTGAAGAGAAGGTGTTAGAAGCTTGTCGGGAGCATGCTTTGGAGATCTATGCCTGGTGCATCTTGCCAAATCATTACCACGTGCTGGTCAAGACCAGCAACATTGGCGACCTACGAAAGGCACTGGGGAAGTTTCATGGTCGATCGTCGTTTGCTTGGAATGGAGAGGATGATAAGAGAGGGAGACAGGTCTGGCACAACTGCTTGGAGCGCGCTATGAAAACGGAGCGTCATCTCTGGGCAAGTCTGAACTACGTGCATCATAATCCAGTGCACCATGGCTATGCCAGGCAGTGGCAGGACTGGCCTTGGTCGAGCGCAGCCGACTTCCTAGCAAGAGTGGGACGAGAAAAAGCCGCTGAGGTTTGGAGAGCTTATCCAATAAAGGAGTACGGCCAGAAGTGGGATATCTACTAAGGTTCAGACTCCAGCCTTGAGGCTACTGTCATTCAAATCGCAGGCTGAAGCCTGGACTCTAAACACGCAGCCTAAAGGCTGGACTCTGAACGAGCGAGCTTGTCACGGACCCAGCGGGAGAATCTGCGGGAACGCGGTCACGCGAAGGTTCGTGGAGCCGTAGGGGATGAGCGTCACTGTCTCTTCGGGTTCCTTGGAGCGTACCGGGCTCATCGGCATCGGACCGGCTGAGCCGGCTGACGAGCTTCCATTCAGGCAGGCGGCGCGCCTTGACCCTCAGCATCACGGGAGCGCCCTCCGGCGAAAACGGAGCCTCGCCCACCGGCCTTTCTTCTACGTTGAAACTGGTGGAAGGATTAACTGCGTCGATCTCCAACCCATAATTCCAGGGAGTGGTTGGATGTACTTCCCAGTCGGCGTGGGGTTCTTCGCCTTTGATCTTCTTCCAGTCTTCACCCACCTTTAGCGCGAACGCAAGCGGTCCTCTTTCCACAACGACAGAGTTTCGATAGTGACGCGTGATCCTCGGCTTCATGGGAACAACCAGCCGCACCTTATCCCCGGGCTTCCACTCGCGTGCGATTTTGTGAAAGGTACCAGGCTTCACGTCGGACTCCTGAGATTCAGCCACCGTGAGCGTCGCGCCTTCCGCCCAGGTTGGAATACGCAATACCAGCGGAAAGGTGACGGGAGAGGCCGGATAGACGGTGAACTGAATGTCGTCTCGAAATGGGTATTCCGTCTCTTCGATGATGGCGACTTCAACGTCTCCTCCAACATAAGCGTCGACTCGGGACGGTGCATAGGCCAGGGCGACCAGACCCTGCTCGGGAGTGGCCATCCACAAGTGCGAAGCAAATTTCGGCCAGCCCTGATGCATGTTGGCCGTGCAACAGCCGAAGTTCGGCTCCAGGCCAAAGATGTTGGAGTCAGGGCCATTCGTTGTCCAGTTACGTCCTGGCAAGACACTGCACAGCACCTGATTCACCTGCTGGTCATACTGGTGTGCCCACATATCGGGTTTGAAGGTCGCCGGGAGCGCATTGAAGGCAATCCGCTCCAACCGATCGCCAAAGGTAGGATCGCCCAGGATCGCGATCAGTTGCTCGAACGAAAACATCGCCTCGACCACAGAACAGAGTTCACTGCCTTGAGAAGGATCGCGACCCGCGTAGTGCTCGTCTCCAGCGTGAAGACCGTTCGCCTGACCATGGTACTGATCCATGACTTCCAGCATTCTGTAGATGGCCTTCCTGTCGGATTCGTCGCCGGACAATAGCCCCCAGACGGTCGAGGTCTTCAGCGCCATGGCGTTATTGACCACGTGGGTTTTCAAAGACGCGTCCTTCTTCTGGATCTTCTCTTTGTAGCGGAAATCCGCAAAGTGACTCTTCCAGTCGAAAGCCTGCGGATGCAGGGCTCGCGCCAGCTCCAGGAGCCGAGCCTCGCCTGTGCGGTTATAGAGCCAGTAGATACTCAGGAGCTCTTCCGCCCAGCGATAAGACGCCCATTCAATCAAGGGACGTTGCGCTGCGTACTTCAGATGATAGTCGAAATACCGCTGCATGAGGGGAATGACGCGAGGATCGTCGGTCGCTTCGTGATACTGAGTGAGAACCTTCAGCATGACCATGTTTGGCCACCAATCTTCGGCTTGCCAGGAATGCTGAAACTTTCCTCTGTTCTTATCCGGACCGATAGCCCCATCGGGACGCTGGTTCTCTAAGGTCCAATGTACCCATTTCTTCACTTTGGAGACCAACTTTGGGTCTTCCAGGAGATAGGCCAGCGGCACCAACCCATCCAGAAAATAGGGACCGCGTTCCCAGCTTTCACCGATTCCACCTAACCAGCCGCTATTCGGGCCCAGGTCAGGCCAGAACTCGTCCAGGTGGCCGCTTAACCCGCTGGCTTGAATCTGCAACTGCTGGCGCAGCCAGCCCTGAGGTTTAATGGAGCCCAGCGGCAGAGGCGCGAACCCAGTGGGTATCAAAGGGCTCCTGTTCCAATGAACGCGCGCTGCAGGAGCCTTGGGCGTGACCTGAGCCTGGCGCAGCGGTTGTGGCTTGGAGGTACATCGCAGGGAAGCCAGCAAAGCCACCAGAAGAGTAAGAACGATTCCAGCCCGGACGCTGGTACCGGCGTTGCCGACCTTCAAAAGCGTCGAACGACGGCGTCCCAATAGGTTAGAGCTTGATTGTTCTCTTAAGCATTGGTATCCCTTTCTCCGGTAAGGCCGTCCCCAGATCGGCCTCCGAGTGAGGCGTAGAGCCTGGAACACAGCATCGGGTGCCTTGGCCTTCAACTGCTACTTCTTCCATGTGCCGAATCTGGGTGCGGTAAGACGGAAGTTTGCGCAGTACCGCATTGCGGTAGCCGTATTGACGCTGACGATGTAAGCGTATACACTACTTTCTGCTTCGTCACATCAATTCCTTCTCGTGTCCTTTTGAACCTCCGGGGCTGTCCTCTGAGATCGCCTGGGAGAGCGGCGACAGGCTTCCGTTTTGATAGGCTGACAGAAATGCAATTCATCCCCGGAAATCACAGGATCCTCATTGGAAAGAAGCGGAGGCTTTTACTTGTCCTCGTATTAGGCAGTCTGGGGCATCTTACACCTTCAGGGCAGGAACATGCGGCCGGTGTAGGAGACGTGAAACTGACTGAGGTCTCTTTGGCCGAGGTCCGGATAGAGGACACTTTCTGGAAGCCGCGGATCGAGATCAATCGCACGCGTTCCCTGGACCATCAGTACGATGAGTGTATGCGCACCGGAAGGATCGCTAATTTCGACGTAGCATCCGGACGCGTCAAAGGCCAGTTCCAGGGGCGCCACTATAATGATTCGGATGTCTATAAGTGGATTGAAGGGGCATCGTATTCCTTGGCCACCCATCCTGATGCGAAATTGGACGCCAGGCTTGATCTGGTGATCTCGAAAATCGCGGCCGCACAAGAGAAGGATGGCTACCTGAACACCTTTATTCAATTGTTGTATCCCCAGGGGCGATGGGCGAACCTGGGAATGCTCCATGAACTCTACAACTCTGGTCATCTGTTTGAAGCCGCTGTGGCGCATTTTGAAGTGACAGGGAAGAAAAACCTGCTCGACGTGGCCATTCGGCTGGCGGATAACATCGACAGCGTCTTCGGTCCCGGCAAGAGAGATGGAACTTCGGGGCACCCGGAAATCGAACTGGGTCTCGTTAAGCTATATCGAGTCACCGGCGAGAAACGGTACTTGCGCCTGGCCGAATTTTTTCTGAATCAGAGAGGACAAAAGCCTTCCTTTTTCGAGAAGGAGTATCAGCGCCTGGATCCTTCGTTCAGGTTCGAGTTCAAGGGCGAAATGATCAGCCACCGTACTCTGAACGACCGGCAGTTCCGCCGGGATCCCGAAAAGTTCGACACGCGCTATTGCCAGGATCACCTGCCTGTTCGCGAGCAGAGTGAAGTCGTCGGTCATGCCGTGCGGGCGATGTATCTCTATTCCGGCATGGCCGATGTGGCTGCAGAAACCGGCGACTTAGGATTGCTGCGGGCCCTTGGTCGGCTTCACGATAATGTCACGCTGAAACGAATGTACCTGACGGGTGGTCTGGGCCCGTCCAAATACAACGAGGGATTCACGACCGATTATGACTTGCCCAATGATACCGCCTATCAGGAGACCTGCGCTTCGGTGGGCATGGTATTTTGGAATCACCGAATGCTGAAGCTCACCGGCAACGGCCGCTACGCGGACGTGATGGAGCAGTCGCTTTACAATGGATTGCTGGCTGGAGTATCTCTCGCTGGCGACCGGTTCTTCTACATTAATCCGCTCTATAGTTCCGGTGTGGAAACGAAAGACCTCAAACCGGAGCTGAATCGGTTCTCGATCTATCGTCAAGCCTGGTTTGGAACTGCCTGTTGCCCGACAAATCTGGCCCGTTTTTTCCCGTCCCTGGGAAAGTATGTCTATGGCGTCTCGGCAGATGGGCTCTGGGTGAACTTGTACGTTGGCAGCCAACTGATGACGCAACTGCCCAACGGCAGCAAGGTGAATCTTCGCCAAACTGGCAATTATCCCTGGGAAGGAAACATCCGGTTTGAAGTAGGACTGGAGGCGGCGCAACAATTCAGTCTGCGCTTGCGGGTACCAGGCTGGGCGAGCAGCTTCGTCCTCAAGGTCAACCAACACCCGATTCGTCCCTCTGTTGCGAATGGCTACGCGGAAGTCCGGAGGGAGTGGAAGAACGGCGACGTCATCGAAGTGACCCTGCCGCTGGAGATCGAGCAGTTGGAAGCCAACCCGCACGTGACTCAGAACCGAGGCAAGGTGGCATTAAGACGTGGGCCTTTGGTTTATTGTCTCGAACAGGTAGACCAGAAGAGCGACCTGGACGAAATTGCTTTGCCCGCGAAAAGCCGATTGGAAAGCCGCTTTGAGCCTGGCTTGCTGAATGGAGTGGCGGTCATCACCGGCGACGCAGTACGGATGCAGGCTCCCGGGTGGACAGACCAACTGTATCGTCCGATGGTTTCCACGCAGCCTTCTCCCGTAACTCTCAAGGCCATTCCCTACTATGCGTGGGCCAATCGCAAGCAAGGGAAGATGACGGTTTGGATTCCATCGGCCAGGTAGGGGCGGGGAAGAGGGGCTGTGGGCAAATGCCGAATGTTGTAGGGATGCTCACCATGGCGTTCCCGTTGCGGGAAGCCAGTCACTTCGCCCCGAGCACTGACACCTGGAACCTCGCCCCTGAAACCTCCTGATGGCATGCGATCACCAATCCTCAAAGCCTGGGCAACAATCGTTCTTGCGGCCACCTTCGAGTTGATTAGCGCCGCACAAGCTCCTATTCCAGCGGATGACTACCAGCGGGCGGCCGCGTTGATTCGGCGACAGGAATTCGACCAGGGAATGACGCTGCTGCAAGAGATCCTTGCGCACGCGCCAAACGATTTCAAGGCTCACAACCTCATGGGCATTGCATTGACGGCTTCCGGAAAAGCTGAAGCGGCCAACACTTACTTCCAAAAGGCGTTTTCACTGAACCCGAAATTCTATCCCGCGCTCAAGAATCTGGCCCTCAACGAGATGAAGCTCAACAGGACCGAGGATGCCAAAGCGCATTTCAATCAGGTTCTTCAGTTTGATCCGAAGGATGCAACGGTGCATCTCGCACTGGCGCAGATTCACTTCTCCAGCAAGCAGTTCAAGCAAGCGACCACGCACTACGATCAGAGCGGCGAACTGGTTTTTCGGGAGTCCGGTCTTGTCCTCAACTTTGCCACAAGCTGCCTGCAGTCGAACCAACCGGAAAAAGCTGCCGTAGTGCTGAGGCAGCTTCCCTCCAGAGCCGAGGCTGCCAGTCATTTCGAGGCCGGCTTAATGCTCGCCCGTCTGGCCAAATATGACGAGGCGGCTCGCCAGTTTGAGCTGGCAAAACCCGGATACTCAGATGCCTATGCAGTAAGCTTCAATCTCACGCTCGCTTACCTGAAAAAGCACGACTATCCAGCGGCTATCCGCACTGCTCAGGAATCCATTGCGAAGGGGCAGCCAAAAGCAGAACTGTACAATCTACTCTCCCAAGCCTATGAGGGCAGCGGTCAAACGCTAGAGGCTTACGACGCCTTAAGGACTGCAGCCAAGCTCGACCCTCGCGATGAAAACAACTATTTGGACTTAGCGGCCCTGTGCGTCGACCATGCCAACTATGACTTGGCTCTCGAGATTGTCGGTATTGGCATCGGAAACCTTCCGCAGTCCGACCGCCTGCACCTGCAACGGGGCGCCGTGTTGGCAATGAAAGGCAAGTCCGTCGAAGCTGCGACCGACTTTGAAACGGCCAGCAAACTGGCTCCCGAGAAGAACCTTCCCTACGTGGCTCGTGGGATCACGCTCTTGCAGGCGGGCGAGGCAGCGAAAGCCATTGAGCTCTTACGGCAACGGACGGTTGCGAGCCCGAGTGATTACATGGGCCATTACATCCTGGCCGAAGCGCTCAATCGAGATGGTCCACCTCCGGGAAGTCGCGAGGAAGAGGAAGCCGTCTTGAGTCTGGAACGCTCTATTCGCTTGAAGCCAGACTTTTCCGGGGCCCGGGCCACACTTGGCAAGACACTACTTCGCCGAGGCGAGGTCGATCGGGCCATTCAAGAACTCGAAAAGGCCTTGCAGCTGGACCCTAAGGACGAAACGCCTGTTTACCAACTCGCCCAAGCTTACCGAAGAAAAGGCGATTTGAATCGGGCCCAGGAGCTGTTTGCCAGAGTTGATCAAGCCAAGAGTGAGGAACGCGACAAATTCATGAACCGGACCTTGCTGCGACTTGTCCGTGAAGGGGCGAAGCAGTAGATCAAATCGATCCAACACGGCCTTCGGCGACAAGCGCGAGGCGGCGCCGCCCGGGATGCAGTTCCTCGAATCTGTCCCGCTGGCCAAGGGAAGCTGGGAAAAAGTTGGGAGGGCGAGCCTCCTGGCGAGCGGTCGCGCAAGGGTCAACCGTTGTCATGGCGCCGCCCTAGGGATTTTCAGAGGAGTTTTTCATGCCGCAGTACGGCGCCAGGTTCGAAAACGGCGTAGCGCCGCCTTCTGCCTCAGGCGGTCTGCGGCTTGGTGTCTCGGGACCCCGAACTGCCGCGGACCAGCCAACAAAGGGCTGGTCCGCGCTACAGGCCCAGCGCTGCTCGCTGCGGTCAATCCTTTCCTTCCTCATCCCTGCGGCAACCATCAGCCTTCTTTTCGCTTCGGTGAGAACCTTTTCGGAGGCTGGCAACGGGAGCGAACGCCAGGTGCTGTTTCGCGACATCATTGGCGCTTCAGGCATCGATTTCGTTCATGACAATGCCGCCACGCCGGAGAAGTACATGATCGAGACTATGGGATCAGGCTGCGGCTGGATTGATTACGACGCCGATGGCTGGCTGGACCTCTACCTGGTCAACAGCGCCGCCACGCGACTCTACAAACCCAAAAGCCCTCTTCGCAGCGCTCTTTATCGCAACAATGGCGATGGCACCTGGACCGACGTGACTGAAAAGGCGCGTGCGGGTGCAGAGGGGTTGTTTGGGATGGGTATCGCGGTTGGCGACTATGACAACGATGGATTCGCCGACTTGATGATGCTGGGCTACGACCGCTCGATCCTTTACCACAATAATCGCGACGGGACACTTTCAGATGTAACGGCTCACGCTGGAGTGGCAAACCAGGGAAAATGGGCATCGAGCGGGGCCTGGTTTGATTATGACAATGACGGCGATCTCGACCTCGCCATTGCGAACTACGTTGCCTGGTCGCCGGATAACAACATCTGGTGCGGAGATCAGAAACCCGGCTATCGGGGATACTGCCACCCAAACAAGTATGCAGGCCAGAAGCCGGCACTTTACCGCAACAACGGTGATGGTACGTTTACTGACGTGAGTGAATCGTCCAAAGTGGGAATCAAAGCCAGCAGCGGATTGGGCATCGTGACCTTCGATTTTGACAGCGATGGTTGGCAGGATATCTTCATCGCGAATGATGCCAATCCTAATTTCCTGTTCCAGAACAACCGCGACGGGACTTTTCGTGAAGTCGCCTACCCGGTTGGCGTCGCCGTGAGCGACAATGGCAAAGCGGAAGCTGGTATGGGCACGGATGCCGCGGACACAACCGGCAGTGGCGGGCTGGATGTGTTCGTGACGCACCTCGATTTTGAACACGCGCGCCTGTATCGCAAACTTCGCGACGGATCCTATGAAGACGCTACTTTCGCCGCCAAGTTGGGTTACGCCACGTTCAAGTACAGCGGCTTCGGCACATGTTTCTTCGACTATGACAACGACGGCGCCCGCGACATTTTTATGGCCAACGGTCACATTCTCGACAACATTGAGCTCTATCACGCGGAGACTCGTTACGCCGAGCCCAAGCTGGTTTATCGGAACACGGGCAAGGGACTGTTTGAAAACGTCAGCGATCAGCTGGGAACTGATCTCCAGCGACCACGCGTGAGTCGAGGTGCGGCGCTGGCCGACTTCGACAACGACGGCGATCTGGATGTCCTGGTGAGCAACAACGGGCAGGCGCCGGAATTGTTGCAGAACGAGGGAGGGAACCGGAACCACTGGCTCCAGCTTCAGTTGATTGGCACACGATCCAACCGGGACGCGGTCGGAGCGCGCGTCAAAGTAGTCTCGGAAAAGTGGGCTGCGTTTGATCAGCGCAAAGGCGGGCGGAGCTATCAGTCGGCTCATGATCCGCGACTTCATTTTGGATTGGGACCGCGAACAAAGATCGATCTGATCGAGATTCAGTGGCCAAGCGGACTGGTCGAAACTGTGAAGAATCTTGCCGCCGATCAGGCAGTGACGGTGAAAGAAGGGAGCGGAGTCGTTGCTGCCGCCTATCCGCGCTGGTCGGTCAAGCCGCGGTGATCGTAGGATACCGGAAGGCTGGAATGATGGAATGCTGGAACAATGGGCACCCAAGAGTGGGGGAGGGCGTGTGAGGACCCGACCTGCTGCCTTGCAGCTCACACGTCGTCCTTGCACCGTTGCATTACTCTGTCACTCCATTGCTTTGCTCTTCGCGGCTCTGCTCTGGGTGAACTGGGCGGCTAAGGTTGCTGCAGGACAGCAGGCCGCCGACAATGGTGACAGTGTCGATCACAAACAGGAAGGCTTGCTCTACTTGAAGCAGCGCGACCTCCAAAAAGCCCTCAATCATTTTCGCGCGGCTGCTCAAAAGGACTCAAAAGACGTTGAGTCCCAATTCTATGTGGGCGCCATTCTGTTGGACTCGGGACAACCCTCAGAGGCGATCCCCTCACTCCAAAGGGCGGCTGAGTTGGACGGCAGGATGCACCTCATCCACTACTATCTGGCGCTTGCTTACGACCGGACCGGGCGGAAGACCGAAGCCATTGCTGAGTTTCAGGAGACTCTGCGGTTGAAGCCTGAGTTCATCGAAGCTAAATATGCGTTGAGTTCAGCCTGCTGGAAGCATGGAGATCTTGCGGGCGCCATCCAGTTGCTTCGCGAGGTGATCCAGGCAAATCCTGACATGACGGAAGCTCGCTTCAATCTGGCGCTCGCTTTGAAGCAGCAGGGAAGCCTGGAAGCCGCCATTGATGAGTTGCAGACGGTGACCCGGGTGGAGCCCCGGCGGGCGCAGGGCTATCTTGTCCTGGGCCAGGCTTTGGCAGAGAAGCAAAGGCTGGAAGAGGCTGTGGAGGTTCTACGAAAAGCAACCGAGTTGGCTCCACAAGATGCAGAGTGCCATTACAATCTGGGGGTGGCCCTGCGCTTGAAGGGGGACCTGGATCTAGCCACGGCGAAATTTCGCGAAGCTCTTCAGTTGAACCCCAAACATGCGTCCGCAAGGCGATCGCTCGGTCTGGCACTGAGGCAGAAAGGGGAACTTGAAGCTGCCGCCGAGCAGTTGCGCATCGCGGTTGCCGACAGCCCGCAGGACGCGGAAGCCCGCCACAATCTTGGGACTGTGCTTCTCAAGCTGAACGATGCGGACGGAGCAATTCGCGAGCTCACAGAAGCCATTCGTCTGGATCCCGTTCTTGCTCAGTCTCACATCAATCTGGCTCAGGCGCTACAAAAAGTGGGGCGCGCGGAAGATGCTCGCAGAGAGACAGCAGAATCGCAGAGACTTTTGGCGCAAGAGGCAAATGCTGGTAAAGCGGTGGTGCTCCTGGAGTCGGCGCGCCGGAAAGTTCAGGGACGTGATTTAGTCTCGGCAATTGCGGACCTTCGGGAAGCCACGGCTTTGGATCCAGGATCGGTCGAATCCCACCTCCTGCTGGCATTGTCGTTGAGGCAGGTTTCGAGCGACTCTCTTGAAGTTGTCGAGTCCCTCCAGCGTGTGCTGAAGTTGAATCCCAATCACGCCCAGGCCCGTTACGAACTCGGGCTGGCACTCGAAGCTCAAGGCAAGATGTTGCAGGCAGTGACCGAATATCGCAACGCCGTCGAGCTTGCGCCCAGTCTCACTGAAGCTCGCCGTGCTCTGGGTCACGCGGCAATGAAACTGAAGGATTGGAACACGGCAGCTACTCAGCTGCGATACCTGATCGCCTGGGTGCCTAAGGACGCGGAAGCCCACGTCGAACTAGGCCGTGTCCTGGCAGAGCAGCAGAAGTGGGAAGAAGCCGTGGCAGTGCTGAGTGCGGCAACCAGTCTCAAAACAGATTTGGCCGAAGCCCGCTATCGGTTGAGTCTGGCTCTGAGGGCGTTGGGGCGCATTTCCGAAGCCGAAGAAGAATTGCGGCTTGCTCGAAAGCTGGACCCGAGCCTCAAGCTGTTGGAGTAGTCACCGCGAAACGTTGGCTCACTGGTTGCCGAGAATCAAAGGCAGGCCGTCCTTTCCCGCTCCCACAACGACGATCTTTGAGTTTTGAGAAGTGGCCAGCCGTTCGGTGGCTTCGATGCCTTTCCAACGCAATAACTGATCGCTGATCCCACGCGTTACGATGTTCTGGAAATCAGCAATGCCTTGGGCCTCGATCCGTTTTCGCTCAGACTCCTGTCGCTCCTTGGCCAAGACGAACTCCATGCGCTGGCTCTCCTGCTCAGCGCGTAGTTTTTCTTCAATAGATTGCGAGAGGCGCTCGGGCAAGCCCACTCTTCGTAGGGGTGTGCTCTCGATTACAATTCCCCGCGGTTCCACCAGCCGGCGCAAGCTTTCTTCGATCTGGCCAGCCAGCAACTCCCGCTCGGACGTGTAGAGCGCTTTCGCTTCGAAGCCAGCCGTCACGCCACGGCTGACCGAACGAAACCGAGGCTCGAGCAAAACTGGTTCATATCGCTCTCCTACGGTGCGGTACACCTCTGCTGCTTTTTCCGGATCAAGGTGATGCAATACGCTTACCTCAAGCTGTATCGACAGCCCTTCTTTGGACGGCACATCCATGACTTCCTTAACTTCCTTCGTCCTCACCGACATGCTGACAATTCGGGCCAGCGGGTTAGTGAGGTTTATTCCTGCCTTGAGCGTCCTGGCGGAGACACGCCCGAAGAAGTCGACGACCCCAACGTGTCCAGCAGGCACTACGGTCAAGCAGGAGAGTATCGCTAAGGCTGCTGCCATGGCGCCAACGACTCGCGCCCAGCGAGCTATTCTGGATACTTCCACGCCCTCGAAGCCCCTTTTGCGGAGAATGTAAACTGCGGCAAAGGCGGCTCCGGCAGTGACCAACCAGAGAATGAACCACATAAGTTCCTCCATGGTTTGAAAAGTCTGTTTCGGTTGAGACTACAGAGCTAGGAATGAAATGAGGGAGGATGAGGAAGGAGGGCCTCAAGCAACTTCGGAAACCAAACAGGGGAGCGGGTCCAGCGGTGACGCAAATCAAGGTCATTCAGACCTCCCAATGTGCTACGCCACCTGTGAATCTGCCTATGGAAACCCTAACCTCCCCAAGTGGAATCCGATTGAATTCCGTGTTACCTCTATGTGAACTCTAACTGCCTTCTGCGAACGAGACGAGTATCCGGGATCTTCGTGCCAGTTCCTACGGGTGAGAGTGCCCTTCCTTTGAGATTTGCCTCCCTTGAATCCAATGGTCGAACCAGTCCAAATTACGTTGCATGGCATCCAGCATCATCTTCGGTTCCTGAATGCCGTGGGGCTGGCGCGGATAGACCACCATCTTAACCGGCACATTCTGTCGTTTCAAGGCATTGTAGAATTCGTACCCTTGAGAAATCGGGACCCGTAAGTCGGCGTCACCATGCTGAATCAGTGTGGGCGTCGAAACACCTTTCACATTAAACATGGCAGAATGGCTACGCCAGCGATCAAACACGTCCCAATAGTCACCACCGAAATAGTCGGGAATGAAACTGGGAATATCGGCCGTGCCGGTAAAGCTCATCAGGTTGGTGACTCCCGCACCGACTGAGGCAGCTTTGAAGCGCTTCGTCTGAGTGATGATCCAGGACGTCATGTAGCCGCCATAGCTCCAGCCCATCACCCCCATCCGATCAGGGTCTGCCATCCCCTTCGCGATGAGCGAATCGACGCCGGACATGATGTCGCGATAGTCTCCCCCACCCCAATCGGCTTTGTTGGCATATCGAAAATCTCGACCGTAGCCGCTGCTGCCACGAACATTGCAGCGCAGGACGGCGTAGCCACGGGAGGCAAACCCGGCAACCAGGTAGGGTGAAGGCACTCCCGTAAAGCTACGCACAAACACACCCGCTGGCCCACCGTGAACAATGACGAGCAAAGGTACCCGCGTGCCAGCCCGATAACTGACCGGATAGGTCAGTAACCCTTCAATGGTCTTGCCATCGGTAGATTTCCACTGAACGACTTCTGTTCTTCCCAGCTTCACCTCCGCCGGCGACTGAACGTGGCTTACCTGAATCGGATTGAAGCGATCGACCGCACTGACAAACGCCTCGACCGGCTTCTCCGGCGTCTGCGAGGTGAATCCCCAATGTGTTCGAGAAAAGTTCAACGAAGGAGTATCGACCATCGACTCGGCAGGGCTCAGGTCGAGTGGAGCCGATCCGTCGACAGGCAGCGCGGAAATGCGGCTGACGGTGCGATGGGTTTCGCTGATCAGAACACGCTGGCCATCGACCGACCAACCGAGGATGTTTGGTTTTTCGTCATAACTGGCGGCCAGGGATCGGGGTGTACCGCCGCCTGCAGAAACAACCTGAACTCGTCCGGCTCCTGCCCACGTGGCTGGCATGTCGCTAGCCACATAGGCGAGCCAGCGCCCGTCAGGAGAAAACCTGGGATCGCGCTCGGCGGCCGGCGTTGCGGCCAATGACCGGAGCTTGCCAGAAGCAACTTCGGCAACGGACACGTCCGCTTTGGTCCAATCATCGACTAAAGGAGTAGGCTGGTGTGAGAACACAAGCCATTTTGCATCGGGCGACCAATCGAACTGAGAGGGGTTCACGCTGAGGTTTCCAATGTTCAACTTGCGCACCCCACGGTTGCCAGTGCCGTCCTTCTCTGCCGGCACAACATACAAGTGGTACATTTTCAGATTCTCATCAACGACTCGCCAGTCGCGCTTTTCCTTCTTCGCTTTCTCCTCGTCTTCATTTTCAGGCTCAGGCATGGAGAATGCGATCTGTGAGCCGTCGGGCGACCACTGGAATGCCGTAATGCCACCCTTCTCGTCCGTCAGCTGTTCCGCTTCCCCTCCCTCAACTCGAATTCGCCAGAGATTAGGCTTGGCCTCAGGCTTGCTATCTCGCGCCGCTAAGAACCCGATCCAGCGGCCATCGGGAGACCATTCTGGAGACGTTGCCGACTTGTCGCCTCGAGTCAGCTGGAGAGACTGGCTGCCATCCGTGAGCGCCACGTAAATGTGGGAGAGCCATTCGCTCTTCTCGCCTTCCATCACGGCCTGACCGACGACAAAAGCGACCCGCTTGCCGTCAGGGGAAACCCGAACGCTTGAAACGCGGCTCGTCCGCATCGCCAGCTCGGGCGTCCACCCGCTCTGGTTGGCCTGGGCAGACACGCTCAGACACGGGAGGAACAGCAAGACCGACAGTCGCACGAGAGTGCCCCTCCAAAATGACTTTCTCATCGAAGTTCTCCTTTTCAGCAATTGTCTTGGCCGAGTTAGTACGAACGCACACAGATGTTACGGAAGGGACGCCCGTGATCCCGTTGCCACTGTTCACACTGAGCGTGTGTTCTGGGCTGCCCAAGGCCTCCCTCCAGACCGTAACCCGTCTTCTGAGGAATAACCATGATGATAGCATGCTCCTGCATAGGCGTGAAGACTGCCTCCGATGCGTTGCTGCGAGACTTGAGCGTTATTCCTAGGCGAGAAGGCTTCAACAAAGCGATTTGAGCTCGGGCACCTGAGTGCTTTTGAGTCGGTAGATCTTCATCCAGAGAAAGTCATAGGTTTTAGGATCCAGTGGAGATTTCAAGTCGAAGGTAAACGTCTCGTTGTAAGTCGTCACGCGCAGATGATACGGGTCTGTCGAACCGATGCTTTCGATATCTCGCAGCGTCCACACTCGGTTGTCGCCGGAGTGATGGGAGAAATAGATCAAGCGGTCTTCTTCGATGGACAGGTGGCCTTCACAGCCCCCGAGTCTGTGGCGGTGGCGGACAGGCAGTGGGGTTGGGCTCTGATTTGCCTTTTCGACCAGCCGTGCCACCATCGGCCGGCTGAGTTTCTTAAGGAAAAACTCCTGGTGTTCCGGAGTCAGCTTGCCCTCCACGAGTGAGAAGTCGAACACCCTGTCTTTCTCAAACTTCTTCCAGTCCTCGCTCCGGAATGTCTTCAAGACGAGTCGAGTGGGTGAGACAACATCGACCTTTTGAATATCGATGTAGGCCCAGGCCTGAGTGTGTTTACCATCGGCTGCTTCGTATCGAATCTCCCGATCCTTTGCGGCGAGTCTGCCGTCACAGCTTCCCAGGATGTGATCGTGTTTGACGTGAAACTCGAACGAGTCGGCCAGGACCATGCTTGTCAGCATGAGGCAGGGAACTAGACCGGGAATGAATGTGAATCGCATAGATCGGTGGCTCCTCGCTGAAAAGGCTGCGTGGCTTCTCAAGCGTACCCTTGCATGGGCAGGATGCCCATGCGACGTGGCACGGGTGTCCCGCCCGTGGAAGGAATGTAGAATAAATTCGGGGCGTACTTTACTTCTCAAACGCGTCAACTTGACCTATTGGTCTGGCGAGCAGCACGACCTACCCTTGCTTTTTCTCCACATCGCTCGGCAGGTCAGGCCACTGGTTCTGCTCTAGCCAATCGCTTAACTTCGAATCCTTTCCAAATCTCGTAAATGGCCGGGTAGACCAGCAACTCCAACAGGAACGACGTGAAGATGCCGCCGATCATGGGGGCGGCGATCCGGCGCATCACGTCGGAGCCGGCGCCCGTTGACCACATGATGGGGACCAGGCCCATGAACATCACGCCCACCGTCATCACCTTCGGACGTAGCCGTTTCACAGCACCTTCAATGATGGCTTGCTTGAGGTCAGCAATCGACCTCATCGTTCCTTTGGCTTTCCTTTCCTCGTAGGCTAGATCGAGATACAACAGCATGAACACCGCGGTCTCCGCGTCGACACCCAGCAGGGCAATCAAACCAACCCAGACTGCGATGCTCATGTTGTAATCGAGCAAGTAAAGCAACCAGATGGCGCCGATCGCGGAGAACGGGACTGCGAGCAGGATGATGGTAGTCTTGATTAGCGAGCCGGTGTTGAAGTAAAGCAGCAGAAAAACGATGAACAGAGTGATTGGGATTACCACCCAGAGACGCTGCACCACGCGTTGCAGGTGCTCGTATTGCCCGCTCCAAACGAGTTGATAGCCGGCAGGCAGTTGAACGTTCTCCGCCACCACACGCTTTGCCTCTTCGACGTAGCGCCCCATGTCACGCCCAACCACATCCACATAGACAAACCCGGCCATGAAGCCTTCTTCATTCTTGATCATGGACGGGCCAGTTCGCAGCCGGATACTCGCCAGCTGGCTGATAGGCACTTGAGCGCCGCTAGCGGTAGGCACCAGCACCCGCTTCAGGCTGGAGAGGTTATCGCGCAGGTCCCGCGCGTAACGGACATTGATGGGATAGCGCTCCCGTCCCTCGATGGTGGTCGCGATGCTCATACCGCCGATGGCCGATTCGATGAGGTCGTTAACTTGATTCACGCTCAGTTCATAACGAGCCGCTTCCTCGCGGTTCACTTCGAAATCGAGATAGTAGCCTCCGGTCACCCGCTCGAAAAAGGCGCTGCGGGTTCCGGGCACATCCTGGAGCACTCGCTCCAGCTGCAGCCCGATGTTCTCGATCATGTTGAGGTCCGTTCCCAGAACTTTGATTCCGACCGGAGTGCGAATGCCGGTCGTAATCATGTCGATGCGCGTCCGGATGGGAAATAGCCAGGCGTTGGCGTAGGAGGGAATCTGGACTGTGCGGTCCATTTCATCGATGAGATCTTCCCACTTCATCGGGCCTTGCTCGGGCCAGATGTTCCGCAACGGCTGCTTCACGAACTCGGGTGCCCACTTCGAGTACCATCGGTCTCGATGCGCCGTCCTCCATTCCTTCTCTGGCTTCAGAACGACCGTGGTTTCCACCATGCTAAACGGCGCTGGATCGGTGGGGGTTTCGGCTTTACCCACCTTGCCGAAGACGCTCTGCACTTCGGGAAACTGCCGGAGCAGCTTGTCCTGGATCTGGAGGTACTTCGTCGCCTCTGTCACTGAGATGCCGGGCAGCGTGATGGGCATGTAGAGAATGGTGCCCTCGTTGAGTGGAGGCATGAACTCCGAGCCCAACTTCTCGAAAGCGGGCACGGTGGCAGCCACCATCAGGACTGCGAGCGTAATAACTAGCCACTTGTGGTTGAGCACGAACCGCACGGCCGGATGATAGAGGCGCATGAGCGGACGGCTGAGGGGGTGCGTCTCTTCGCTGTGAATCTTGCCCACCGCAATCGCGTTGACGACGCGGGCCAGCCAGCGCGGGCGGAAGCGAAACTCCTGCGTCCGCATGAACAGGAGCCGCAGTGCGGGATCCAAGGTGATCGCCAGCACGGCCGCGATGGCCATTGAGAAGTTCTTGGTGAAGGCCAGTGGTTTGAACAGGCGCCCCTCCTGATACTGGAGGGCGAAGATCGGCATGAATGAGACTGCAATCACGAGCAGGGAAAAGAAGCTCGGGCCGCCGACTTCCTTGACGGCGTCGATGACGACGCGGGTCGAACTGCCCGGGCGTCCTTGCGCCTCCCACTGTTCAAGCTTCTTATGAGTCTGCTCGACAACCACTATGGCCGCATCCACCATCGCGCCAATGGCGATGGCAATCCCGCCCAGCGACATGATGTTCGAAGTCAC
>CAVVYL010000053.1:0-115909 GCA_963752385.1 uncultured Acidimicrobiia bacterium
GCCAACCGGAAGCGATCGGCAAAGTGGGCAACTTTGGCATAAACTTCACAATATATGGCTCGTGGACTCACATTCCGGATTGTCATCGAGCAGCCACCCGCAGGCGTTGATTTCGCATTGCAGCAGGGCAGCGGAAGCGCTTACGAGCCCGTCCAAAGGCAGCGCTCGACGGGAAACGATTTGACCTTTGAATTTCAGCCGTCGATCAGGGAGGGCCTTTCCCACAGCAGGGCGGCACTGGGCGGACCGTTTGTACAGGGACCGCCCCAGCAACGGTTCGTCTACATTGATATTGGGACCTACGCCGGCCAAACCGACTCCTGTTGGAGCCGCAGACTGAAGATCCCCCTCGAGGGCGTTCCAGGGAAGATGATCCGCACGGGCGGCGTGCTCGAAGCCCGTGTTCCAGGGACGGGCCGGGACGGCGGTCCGAGTTGCGCCACTATCAAAGATTTCGAAGGTTGGAAGCCCGTAGAGCGGTAGGTTGCTACTGCTGCACTAGAGCCAGCAACTGTCCAAAGTGATTCACTTCCGTGTAGCCGACTAACCGGAAACTGACCTACTCCGGTCTTTGCATAAGAGCTGATTCTGGAGAACGCGCACATTATCTCGAGCCGCTGCGTTTCTCAGCGAGTTAGGTCCCCCGCGTCACGATTTCCCTTGCGTTTGCGTGGTTCCTCTGTTTTCACTCGCAACACTCTTCCTCTGCCGTCAAGACTTCGCCGGTGAGCCGCTTCAAGTGTCTCCAGACATTGAGGTCGCGCACGATCCAGAATTGGTGCGACAGGAGCGAGATCCTCAACTCAAGAAAGCAGTTGAAGTCGTAATTCAAGAGCTGGAAAAGAATCCAGTGTTTCGTCCGAAACGCCCGCCCTATCTGAATTATCACCCATCGCGATCGGCGGCGAAATGAGCAGAATGTTTGGGAGGCAGTGGCAGCTCAACCTACCGGAAGGTCTGGGTTGACGAGTCGAAGAACTGGCTCTGAACAGCAGCTGCCGGTAGGCTCTCCCAGTTGCGGGTGTTTCATGGTGTGCCCGCAATTAAGGTTCTGCTGCAATTGGACAGATCCGTGAGAACTCTAGCTGAGTTTTATTAGTGACACAGTAACTCTACCTTATCGACGCCCACTGTTTGCACACCATTAGCACTGAAGACAACATGAAACAGAGTGCGCAACAGGAATTTCCCATCCTGCCCTGGCCCAACGAGCTGGATGAGGTTATGAAAGAAGACCTCGCGTGACGGCGTGTTCGGATCGTTGTCAAAGTCATATGCAACAAACACTAGCGGGCCCTGTGTGTGATATGTGTCACCAGTGCTCGATCCCACGGCTGCAAGATCGGCGACCTGGTGAACATTCAAGTGTAGACCTCCTTGCGAATCAAAGACAGTTTGTGTTCGCGTTCGGATCGTGCCAAAAACATGGACGTCTTCGGCTAAGCATGGGAAATCAGCCGGGTGAAAAATATCGTCTAGCGGATCATCAAACCTCTGCTTGATCACTTGTGCTTGGGCCCCTGTTGGTTGCGGATCGATCATGGCAAGCATTGTCGCAGCCATGATCACGACAACAATGACAGAGAGTTTTGGGAGTTGGATTCTCATTATAGCCTCCTGTTGGAATGGTCAGACTAACCTTGCAGGCCTCCTGCGGATGCTTTGATTGGGATGCAAATGCAAGTCAGGAGTCAGGGCGTGGGCCCCAGATATCCTGAGATGAGGCGGTTCGCCGGAATCGATGACACAGGCGCACATCTTGACCCACAGGCGTCAAACTGCCTAGGCCCACCAGGACCACTCACCCCTGCTATGGAGGCTCGGCCCCCGTCGCCGCTTGGCCGTTGAGTATCCATCCATCATCGGGTCGGTCTCAACCAACATTAGGCGAGCGGTCCCTTGGTCTTGGTTCTGCACTGTTCGGAGGGTAGTGACTGGAGATTTTCCCCTCACTCAACTCTAAAATGTACTGCCCCCTGCACGTTCGCACACTGGCCGGCGTTGGGTTGCCCCGCAAGGCATCCACCATTGAAGGTCGTAAGCTGCTCATGAAGAAGACTCGGGATGACCGGACCCATGCTTCGCAGAGGGATATGAGGTTCTGAGCCGTAACTATCCAAAAGGCCAACGCACGGCAGAGTGGGGGCAGCACATCCACTCGTATCACCGAGTGCCAGCTCTCCCGCTAGAGAAACTTTCCCATCATTTCCAACTACCTGGCCGCCCAAGAATTGATACGTGGCACCGGTAGCTGGGTTGCTCAAGTCAGGCCCGGAGCAGAGCCAAATCCCGTCAGGTCGTGGAATGGGATTTGTACAAGCCTCTGGATGGTTAAAGACAAGCCACCACGCAGTCACGACAGTTCCAGGCGTAAACCCTCGGGAACGGATTTGCAATTCCAGGCGGTCCGGCTCTCGGGTAAGCTTCGACTTTGAACCCGGCACGATCGGAAATCCAGGTGCAAGCAGCACGACCGGTTCTTTGCTGTTTACCTCTGGGCTGTCTGATTCCTGTGGAAAAGCGAAAACGTCGCCGACCCACGCTAGGCCAACCAGGCTGAGTGTCACGAACAATCGTGCTATGGGTGCTTTCATTTAGATCCCTCCATTAAGTTTCCTTTCAATAGATCCTTCCAACTGACGGCAGAGCAACGCTCAAATTCTTGAGGTTGACAACATCGGTTATCGGCCCATCCTCCACTTGGCTGTCTTGCCATGAGCCAATTGCCTAGGACGAGTTTCCGCTCGAGGCCAATGCACGGTGGCTCATCGCTATGGCCAGCACATCCGTTTGTTTAGTAAGGCGTGAAATAGGAGAACAAAGGGTAACTGTGGCGCTAATTTTCTTTAGGACAGGACCTAGAAACTCACCGTAGAAAAACCAGCGGTCCTGAAAAACCCTGTGGCCGGGGGGGTTGTCGGCAGTCTTCAATCGTTGCTATGATATGGCCGTCTCAAGAAATCTCGAGCACGAAACCATTACAAGTCATGGACGGATCTCTATCTCCGGATTTGACCCAACTGCTATTAGCCTGGAGTCAAGGGGAACCGGGAGCTCTAGACAAACTCATTCCTTTTGTCTACGAAGAGCTGAGCCGCCTGGCCCATTACTACATGAGTGGCGAACGGGCGGGCCATACCTTGCAGACCACGGCGTTAATCAATGAAGCCTATCTGCGCCTAGTGGATTTGGGCCAGATGCAGTGGAAAAACCGGGCTCATTTTTTTGCCGTTTCGGCTCAGCTGATGAGGCGTATTTTGGTGGATTTTGCCCGCTCTCGAAACTATCTAAAACGGGGAGGTGCTTTTCAGCAGGTATCCTTGGCGGATGAGATGGTGATCTCAGAAGACTGCCAAGAAGACTTGGTTGCCCTCGATGAGGCCTTGAACGCGTTAGCGGCCATCGACGAGAGAAAGAGCAGGGTTGTAGAGTTGCGCTTCTTTGGCGGACTCACAGAGGACGAGACTGCGGAGGTGCTCAAGATTTCTTCCGAAACGGTTACGCGCGATTGGCGGCTTGCGAAAGTCTGGCTGCTACGCAGAATGGAAGGCAAACCGGAGCTCTGACGAGTCGAAGATTGGTCAGGAACGCCGCCTGGGTGCCTTCCTAACTAATCCTGCCCATGGCGCTCACTGCGCTGCGTCGGAGTCGTAAAATCGCCGGGCTGCGTGAGGTTCAAGCTTCGGCAATCGTTTCATAGCTCCCCCGCCTCAGGCTGAGGAGAATTCGTCTCTATTCAGTAGACTCAGTGGCCGCTAAAGGCCTTGACGGCCTTTGTGGTGAATCAGCCCATGGCTTCTGACTGGGAAAAAATCGAACGAATTTACCAGAATGCTCTCCAGCTCGAACCGGAGCAGAGGGCCCCGTTCATTCAGGCAGCCACAGGCGGTGATGAGGAACTGTGCCGGGAGATTGAGTCACTTTTATCCTACCAACTAAAAGCGGAGAAATTTCTGGACGTCAGCGCTTTGCATTCGGCAGCCAAGGGACTGGCAAGAGGTCAGCTTCGTTCGCTAGTTGGCCAGCAGATCGCGGCTTACAAGGTTGTCTCCTTGCTCGGTGCGGGCGGGATGGGCGAGGTTTATCGGGCCGTTGATTCCCGGTTAAACCGAACCGTCGCCATCAAACGACTACCCTCGCATTTGTCGCTGCGCCCGGATTTACGCAAGCGTTTCGAGCGTGAGGCCCGAACCATCTCAAATCTCAACCACCCGCACATTTGTACGCTTTACGACATTGGCCAGCAGGATGGGTTCGATTTCTTGGTCATGGAGTACTTGGACGGCCAAACGTTGGCAGAGCGACTGAAAACGGGCTCCCTTTCTCTGGCTCAAGTCTTACAGTATTCCGCGCAGATCAGTGATGCCCTGGCCCAAGCTCACCGGCAGGGGGTTGTTCATCGCGACTTGAAGCCCGGCAACATCATGTTGACCGCTCGAGGGGCGAAGTTGCTGGACTTCGGATTGGCGAAGCTCGAAGCCGAACCCCAAGCGCCAGGGTTAACGAGCACGGTAGCTTTGGCAGCTGAGGGAAAAAGTCTGACGGCCGAAGGGATCATTTTGGGAACTTTGGAATACATGGCGCCAGAACAGTTAGAGGGAAGAGAGGTTGACGCTCGCACCGACATCTTTTCTCTTGGGACGGTAATCTATGAGATGGCAACTGGAAGGAAGGCCTTTACAGGCGGCAGCAAGGCCAGCGTGATTGTGGCGATTCTGACGACACAGCCTCCGCCGGTCACGAGCTTTCAGCCCTTGACACCACCGGAACTGGAGCATGTAGTACAGAGATGTTTAAGGAAGGAGCCAGCAGAGCGCTGGCAAAGCGCAGCGCGAAGTCACTCGGCAACTCAAAGAGATTTCGCAGACTCCATTGGCTTCGACGTTATCGCAAACAGCAACCAGAGCGCTTGTCGCCGACCGTCTGCAATGGGTCTCAGATTGTACCGACAGATCCTACGCCTGTTAGAAAACCTCGGAAGTTCTTGTCGCCGCTTATTCCACTCAGCAGCCTGGAAGCTGGGTATGGCGGGATTCCTGGTAGTTCTCACTATCGCATCTCTAATGACTTGGCGCGTGTGGCAGCGACGTGAGATACCGTCAAAGGAGATGTCGATCAAACCCCTCACCTCGTATTCATCGGAAGCCCCTGTAAAAGGGGCCGCAATTTCCCCTGATGGCAAATACTTGGCTTTTTGTTCGGAAGGAAAATTGCTCATACAGATCGTCCGCTACTGGGGAGAGGCGCTTCCTCGCTCTTCCAGAAGGGTTTCAGCTTTCACAGGTCTGCTGGTTCCCTGACGGAACAAAGCTATTACTCGCCGGGCGAAGAAAGGTGGATTCAAGTGAAAGGTCAGACTGATCCGTGCCGGAACGACCCTATGGGCCCGCTCGATCCTGGGGGGCGCCCCACAAAGGATCGTCGGATCCAGGCTGGTTTCCCATATCTGTCTCCCCTGACGGATCGCTCGTGGCCTTTTAGTCGATCCGGACCAGAGGCATAATGCCGTTGAAACCTGGGTGGTGGGCGCCAACGGTGAAGGGCCCGCGCAGGGTTCGAGTCCTTCCTTTGGGAAGGTCCCCTGACGATTCCGCCAGGACTACTTTGGTCCGGTGTGGTCCTCCGACGGGCAGCGTCTTTTTTACCTTCAAAGACGACGAGATAAAGTCGATCAATTGAGAGCTGCGATTTGCGCGGAGAGCAGGTCACTACCGTATTTCCCTCGAAGGCTGGTCGGTATAACTACAGCTGGGAAGCCCTTCACGGCCTTTGCTCGGCGCCGGATGGAAGAATTCTTTTTTCCATGACAGCGATTCGCAGGCCGGGCTTCCGGTGACCGCTTCAATCTCTGGGAGATCAAGGTCGATGCGGCAACTGGCCAACCTTTAAGTGAGGCTCGGCGACTTCACTCAGTGGTCCGGCTTTAGCAATGTAAATGTCTACAGTCTGAGCATTACTGCGGATGGCAAAGGTGGTACTGCTTAGGGGCGAGCGCTCAAACAGATGTTTATGTAGCAGAGCTTGGACCTGGCGGTAAGTCCATGAAATCGCCCAAGCCGCCTGACGCTGATGGAGAGCGATGACGCGGTCTGGGACTGGACCGCTGACGGCCGGCCGTACTCTTCGCCTCGACTCGAAACGGACGAGAGGACTTTGACATTTTCAAACAAGACATTGGCCAGGCTAATGCGGAAACCATCGTTGCCACGTCTGAGCACGAATGGCATCCCAATCTCAGCCCTGATGGCTCCTTCATTTTGTATCTGGTCTCGAACAAGCCTGGCGCACTCGCGACTCGTTTGATGCGTGTTCCGGTGAGCGGCGGCCCTCCAGAAATGGTTTTGGGCGGGAAGATTAAGAACTTCTCTTGTGCCCGCGAGGCGAATTTGTGCTTGTCGCTGAGGACGTGGATGGAGAACCAGCCTTAAACACCTTCGACCCCTTGAAAGGCAGAGGGGACAAACTTCCGATTTCGGATTACCGGACAAGAGCCGCATCATTCATGCCTGACTTTGGGAGCGGCATCCTCTCGCCGCACGGGCCAATTGATCGACAGGATGAAATCAGGACCGGAAGGTCTCCACATTCGGGTCCGCTCACTACGAGGAGGGCAGTTGAAAACATTACCTTCAAGAATCTAACTGGCGACTACCGATTCTACGGCTGGTCTCTGGATGGAAAGGGAATGTACGTTGGTCAGGGCTCGAGTTCTTGGGACTTTCTCCGGTGCTCTATGCAGGTCTGGATGGCCACAGCCAAATGCTTTGGCAACAAGGATCAAGTCCGGGCTGGTGGTTCGACTATCCGATTCCCTCTCCCAATGGCCGTTATCTTGCCTTCACAATCGGTATTTAGGAATCGAACGCCTGGGTGCTGGAGAATTTTTGAGAACTCGTAACCGAAGGAGTAGCGCCCGGGGCGTGGGTGGCTGCTTTTCAACGCAGTGTGGCGCCATCACCAGCGAATCGTGGACTGAAAGTCGCAGTGCTCACTGTCGGCCACACCGAACGGAAAATGCTCCCTGCTTCTCGCCACGGCTTTGACGATGGAGAGCTTGCCCGCCTCGACCAAAGTTGTAGAACCATCCACTGGCCGGATCACTCTCTGATGCCGTCCAGTAGAATCCGTGGGCTTCCAATCGTGCATACTGGCCCTCATGGGAGCGGCCACCGCCGAGCAAGGCATTGAATCCCGAGCTGCCTCCGATGAAGAGCGCCTTGTACGCCGCTTTACCCCTGTCATCCGAATCCTCGCTCACGCCACCGTAGTGTTTCGCCATCTGCCGCCATTCCTCGTCCGTTGGCAATCGCCATCCATCTCCCAATGATTGACATCCTCGCCGCGCCGACTCCCACGTATACAAACGGCCATATTGACGGCAATTCCGTTCCGCATCCTCGTAGCAATAAAACGGGACAGTGTTGACGTTCAGATTGTGTGTCGTTCACAGTTTGCCGTCTGCCATCCGCTTGGAGGAATCCGTCGTCCCGGAGGCTTTCTGGTTTTGCGCTGAAAGCCGCTCCAAGGAGGCGATAACAGACCCGAACGCAATACTCAGCGCGATTGACACCACACAAACTCGAATCTCCTGGTCTTGTCCTTAACGCTAGTCATGAATGACCTTCCGCCGCGTACCGAACCATTCTACACGACGCCGCCCTTCTCACGACCTGCAGCAAAACGGATCCGGCACCAAGAAGGTCCCGCCTAACGCCGCACTGTTTACGAAACCACTTGGACGGAACTCGTAGAAGTGCAGTTCGGCCCAGGTCACGATTGTGGGCGGTTGACGGGCTAACCGGAAGTTGACCGCATTACTTCCGGGTAGCCGACTATACGACCACTGGCGTCGGCAAAGACTTATCGCTCTGCCGAGAACCTTCAGGGCGGCGACAATCCCAACGAGGCCAGCAAAACGAGGCCGTGTCTGAAAACTGATCGTCGCTAGTTCTGGCGACTCAGTCCCGAGGCCCTCATTTTTCAGATCCCTTTCAAGATCCCTACATAGCTCACTTGCTCGCGAATGGTGACCAGGAGTAAGCTTGGCGGGAAATCCGTTCATTCTGGTCACGACCCTCATGACAGCCAATCGGCGCTGGAACTGGAAGAGAGCCAGCAGAAGGCCTTTCTTGAAAGGGAGTGTGCTGGTGACAAGAAACTGCGTTGAGAATGAAGATAGCGCAAATTAAACTTGGTTTAGCGAAACAGACTGAAATCGAGCAACCGACACGGGAGAGCGCACGCTGGAGTGCTGACGACCCGTCATGAGGGCAGACCGGCGGAGGCCGCGAGGACCTCGGATCGAATGCCCGCCTGTCCTCCCTAATTCTTTCGAAACCCATAGGTTAAAGCTATAATCGTGCCAACCATGCCTCTTACGTCCGGCACCAAACTCGGTCCTTATGAAATTCTTGCGCCACATGACGCGGGCGGGATGGGAGAGGTGTATCGCGCACGGGATACACGGCTGGACCGTGTCGTGGCGATCAAGATTCTTCCCTCGCGGTTTTCCGCCGATGCTGTCCACAAACAGCGGTTTGAGCGCGAAGCGAAAGTCATCTCCCGTCTGAACCATCCCCACATTTGCGTTTTGTACGATGTTGGCCAGCAGGATGGAATCGATTATTTGGTGATGGAGTTCCTGGAAGGGGAGACGCTGGCGAAGCGGCTGGAGAAGGGTCCGCTGCCGCTGGAGCAAGTGTTGAAGTTGGGCGCGCAGGTTGCAGAGGCATTGGATAAAGCCCATCGGAATGGAATTGCCCACCGGGATTTGAAGCCGGGGAACATCATGCTGACGGCCAGCGGAGCGAAACTGCTGGACTTTGGACTGGCCAAGCCGGTTGCGCCTCTGGGGAATGTAGCGACCGTGACGGCGCCGAAGCAAGACAGTCCGGTAACCGAGCAGGGAGCGATAGTTGGAACGTTCCAGTACATGTCGCCGGAACAGCTGGAAGGCAAAGAGCTGGATGGGCGGAGCGATATCTTTTCGCTGGGTGCAGTGCTGTACGAGATGGTGACGGGAAAAAGGGCATTTGAGGGAAAAAGCCGGCTCAGTATTGCCTCTGCCATCTTGGAAAAAGAGCCTCCGCCCATTAGCAGCATCAAGCCGCTAACGCCACCGGCACTGGATCGCGTGGTGAAGAAATGCCTGGCAAAGGACCCGGAGGAGCGCTGGCAGTCAGCCCATGACTTGAAAGACGAACTGAAGTGGATCGCAGAAGGTGGCTTGCAGGCCGGCGTAGCAGCGACGAGTTTGATCCGACGCAAAAGTCATGAGCGCCTGGCTTGGATTATGGCGTTTATTGTCCTCTTCCTTGCGGTACTGCCTTTCGTGGTGGCTTATATCCGCCGTGCACCCGTGGAAGTACGTGCCAGGCGCTTCATGGTTCCTCCGCCGGAAAGGGCGGCTTTTTCAACGGGATCAATTCCAGCCATATCGCCCGACGGTCGTTACCTAGCGTTTGCCGCTGCCTCCGAAGGCAAGACACTCCTCTGGGTACGCCCCCTTGATTCCCTTTCGGCACAACCACTCCCTGGAACGGAGGGAGCTACTTCTCCTTTCTGGTCGCCGGACAGCCGGGTTATTGGCTTTCTCGCACAACGGAAGCTCAAGAAAATCGAAATCTCGGGGGGGCCGGCTCATACGCTGTGCGATGTAGCAGGTGAAGAATATGAATTTTCAGGCGCAACGTGGAATCGTGACGGAGTGATCCTCCTTGCACCCCGCTTTGAAGATGTGATTTATCGTTTGTCGGCTTCGGGTGGAATGGCCATCCCGGTCACGGCCCTTGACTCATCACGCCATGAAGGTGCTCACCGGTGGCCCCAATTCTTACCGGACGGTCGCCACTTTTTGTATCTTGCGCTTTTCGAGGATTATGGAATCAACGTCGGGTCACTGGATTCCAAAGAGACCAAACGCATTCTGAACACCGATTCGAACGTGGTCTACGCACCACCGGGTCATCTGCTCTACGTGCGCGAGGGGACATTGCTGGCACAGCAGTTCGACACCAAGCGCTTCGAGGTCGTAGGTGACCCATTCCCCGTTGCTCAACAAGTACGACGCAGGAAAGCCATTAACTGCTGGTCTTTTTCTGTCTCGCACAGCAATGAGCTTGCATACGAAAGCGGCGTATCCAACAGTCGGCTGATCTGGTTTGATCGAGGGGGCAAGCAGCTCGATTCGGTTGGCGAGCCTGGCGAATACTGGGACCTTGAGCTCTCACCTGACAACAAACGTGTTGTGGTGGAATTAATCGATCATCGGACGAATAACCCTGACATTTGGATATTCGATCTGTTTCGCGGTACCCCCACAAGATTCACCTTTGATCCGGGTTGGGACTTTCAGCCTGCCTGGTCCCCGGACGGGAGCCACATTGTCTACTCGACAGACAATGGGAATCAAATTCAGAAGAAAATGGCAAACGGTACCGGCAATGCAGAAGCGCTTATCAAGAGCCCCCAAGTAGCGGTCACCGATTGGTCTGGGGATGGCCGGTTCATCGTGTATGAGCAATTCGATCCAAAGACCAGGTCGGATTTGTGGTTACTGCCTTTGTTCGGCGATCGCAAGCCCTTTCCGTTTCTACAAACCGAGTTCGGAGAATACAGTGGGCGCATCTCTCCCAATGGACGCTGGATGGCATACACCTCCGATGAAGTGGGGCGATATGAAGTGTACGTCCAGTCGTTCCCGGCCGCCGGCGGCAAGCGCCATATCTCAACCCATGGCGGCCTATTTCCTATATAGTGACATTTCTCGTGCCTTGTGTTAGCCTTCGAGGCATGGGAAATACACGCGGATTCAAACGAGATGCGAATGTTTTAAGACTCTCGAGCAACGCCGCCTGAAGGCGGCCCGCTGGCTCGAACAAGGGGTCCACCAATCGGAAGTCGCCCGCCGCGTTGGGGTCCATCGCCAATCAGTCAGTCGTTGGGCTCGGCAGCTGGAGGAGGCCGGTCGTGCCGGGTTAAAGAGAGCCGGACGGGCCGGGCGGAACCGAAATTGTCGCGGCGGATCTGAAACAGATTGAGCAGGGGCTCAAGCGGGGGCCGGAAGCCTAGGGTATACCACCAGCCTATGGACGAGCCAGCGCGTGGCGCACTTGATCGAGCAAGAGTGCGGAGTGCGATACAGCTCCACCCACGTCTGGCGGCTGTTGAAGCAGTTGGACTGGAGCTGCCAGCGGCCGGTGGGGCGAGCCTTGGAACGGGATGAAGAAGCCATCCGGCACTGGAAGAAGCGCCGCTTCCCGGCGTTAAAAAAAACGCTGCCCGGCAGCACCAAACCATCGTCTTCGTCGACGAAAGCGGGTTGAGCGAGCGACCGCACCGTTGCCGCACGTGGGCCCCGAAGGGGCAGACGCCGGTGCTGCAGTATAACTTCAACTGGAAGCTGTTGTCGGCCATGGCGGGGGTGACGTTTTGGAACTTCTATTTCCGGCTGTTTCCAGGAACGATCCGCAGCCAGCAAGTGGTCGATTTCCTGACCCATCTGCTGCGGCACGTGCCGGGCAAGGTCCTGGTGATCTGGGACAAAGCGACCACGCATCGCAGTAAGATCGTGCAGAGACTTTGTGGCCAGCCAGAACGGTCGGTTGACGCTGGAGTTTCTGCCCGGTTATGCGCCGGAGCTGAATCCGGTGGAATACTTGTGGGGTTATTGGAAGCATCATGAACTACCGAACCTGTGTCCCAAAGACTTCTGGCAGTTGAGCGAGCAGGCGCGTAAAGCCCTGCGCCGCATGCGCCGACGTCCTAGACTCGTGACCGCTTTCTGGAAACAGGCGGAACTGTTCTAGTGTCACTATATTATGTAATTCTCAATAGATGGCGAGCCGATGGGAAGGAGTTGTTCTATTTGGCAACCGATCAGAAGCTCATGGCGGTCGCGGTGAACGGAGAAGGAGCCTTTGACGCTGGTGTGCCCAAGGTTCTTTTCCAGACTCGTGAGGTTATTGACCGATACCGCTATGCTGTGACGTCCGACGGCCAACGCTTTCTGGTCCATACCCCGCTAGAGGAAGCCAACACCACATCACTCACAGTGGTTCTCAACTGGACCCAAGTACTCAAACGGTGAGTCGGGTCGGCCGTAGTCCCGGAAGTCATGACTAGACCTACCTCCTTGACCATATTAACTCTGTTTCGAAAAGTAAAACCTTCTGGAACACTCCGAACCTAGCTACCAAGCAATTTGAATTCAAGGTGCCCTTTCCAATTTCCGGTTAACACATTTTGGAATGCCGCCGTCCTTCCACAACAACCCTCTTCCTTTCTCTAGACGATGCAAAACGCCAGGTCCTCTGGATGAAAGCGGAATAAACGAAAGGCGGGCTTATTCGGACAGTTGATGTCGTTCGTCACGAATCAGACTACCTGGTGATCACGACGGTAGTGCAGGAACTGCTCAGTTTGGGCAGATCGCGGGTGGCGGCCATGCGAATCCGCAGCGTCGGGCGTTGCCCGCGAACGATCGGACAATAGTAGTCAGGCTCCACCAGCGCGCCCCATTTTCCAAACGGAATCAATAACGAACGGAGTCCCCAGCAAATGACCAAAATTCCTCGACATAAAAATGGGTCATGACATTTCCAAATAAGAAGCAAACACCTTGGCAGAAGGGAATGTCACCATAAAGCCTCCTGCCTCTTTCAAAGATCTTTTTGAACGAGCGTTCCCGAAAAAGATTGCCTCCAATAGTCTTCAATGGTTCACAGGGATAGAAGACATCCCCGTTGGGATACACTCTGGGAAACATCGTGGGATAGCAGTTGAAAGGCTTAAATTCCAGCATTGTCCGCAATAGCTTGGGCGTCCCGTTAATGGGTAGACCGCGCTTTCGATAGTCGATAATTTTCTCAACCAGAGCGCGATAGCGCTCACTTTCCAACAGATTCCGGTTGGGCAAACGGTTGTTCAGTGCCGTCTGTCCGGAAAAGACGAACCCATTTTCCACACAAAATTGCAGCACCTTTTCCACCTCATCCAGATTCTCCTCCATGATAACTGTGCTAATCGTGATGCTGGATTTTGGCGGCTTGCCTTTGGAACGACAATAGAGCAGATTGTCTATCACTTTTTCGACAACATAGGGCTTTGATCGTGGAGCCATACGGTTTACTGTTAGGGCATCTAGACTGACTACCAGGCTGGTAAGGTAATCCAGGATTTCTTCTCGCTCCCGAAGGTGCGTTCCGTTAGTGATCACCATCACAGACTGGAATTTCAAATCCCGGCGTGCCGCTCGAACCAGTTCGACAATATCCGGCCGCAACAGGGGCTCACCCCCGGTCAGCAGCAAGTAGTCCGTCTCTTTACGAATGATCCGCATTAACTCGATGGTTTGTTCAGTGCTGAGCTCCTCGCTGACAACATCCGGAGTTTTCTGCGTGCAATACGTACAAGCCAAATTACAGTGGTGTGAGACGTAAAGGACTGCGGAGTACGGAGGAACGATATTGCTCCTCTTGACTTTAATGGTGTACCAATTGCGGATATGCTGCCTGACATTCTTGACGACAAATGGGTGGTGTGCTTTCAGCAGTCTGACAATGTTCTTTGAGGTTACTCTGTCCATATTGCCGAAAACCGTTCCAGATCTCAGGACAGGCGTGAAGGAGGCAGCTTGATCATAGCACAGGACAACAGCTGCCAGGTTGCGGTTGGGAGACCTCATGTCGAGGAGTGCGTTGCGCTCACCGGCCGTATCACAGGGCACGATTTTAGTTCACACGCTTTGTCTGTCGAGGGACCGACAGGCCTCGATCGGCGGTGTCGAAACGGTATAAAGCTTCATCAGTGCGCAGATAAATTTCTCCTTCTGACAGTGCGGGTGTCGCATAGCAGCTTTCGCCGATATCATTGACAGCCAGCACATTCCAATCCTTCCCGGCGCGCACCACCGCCACCTTCCCATCCTCACTGGCGAGGAACAGCTTCCCCTCGGCGGCCACCGGGGATGCGGAATAGCCTCCCACAGCCCCTTCCACGCGGCCTGTCTTTAACACCATGCCTGTTTCCCGATCGAACGCAGTCAGGATTCCACCGTTCCTGAGAACGTATAACACCCCTTTGTATAGAAGCGGGGAAGGAATCACGCCCGTGAAATCCTTCTCGTAACGCCAGAGTACGCGCAAACGAATGGAAGGGTCCGACGAGGCTCCGGGATCATGCTCCAGCCGGAAGGCCCAGAGACCCGAAGGGCCCATGAGCTCCTGAAATCTCGCATCCCACTCTTCCTTAGTCACAATCCCGTCACGGTTTCCCTCCACCTTTGCAATGCCGATCAGGAAAGCGTCGTCTCCATACTCATCTGCTGTAAGCTGTTCATCATGGTTCTTATCTAGCGTCTTCAGGATATCGGAGAATGGAACGACGGATTCGCTCCCATACCCGAACGCAAAAACCGTATGTCCATCTACCACCGGGCTCGCCACAATCGCAGGGGGCAAGCCAGTCCCGCTCCCTACTCTCTTACCGCTCTCCAGAAGGTGAGCGCCTAACTGCCCTTGGCCTGCGGTCAAGACCAAGAACTTCCCGTCCGGCATGCGATCGAGCACCGGTGTGGCCCAGCCTTCTTGCTCTATGCGCGGTGTCTTCCACCGGAGCTCGCCATTGCGGCGATCGAATGCAGCGACATAGGAATCCTGGTGCTGGTCGATCTGCAAGACGATAACATCAGCTCCGATGACCGGACTCGCGGCCAGGCCCATCGTATTGGTGAAAGGACCGAGCGGAACCTTCCAGCGAACGTTCCCGGCGGCATCGTACGAGATCAGGCCGTAGTCCTTGAAGAACACGTAAACGTTTTCCCCATCCGTAACCGGCGTGATCGATGCGGGTTCGTTCAGCGTGCTCCCATCTTGCTGGCGAGGGCGATCCAAGGCTCGCTCCCAAACGAGCTTGCCGGTCCTGCGATCGAAACATAGCGTGAACAGTTTTTCCTTTTCGAACGCCGTCAAAAATACGAAGAGACGCGTGAGGACAGGCGACGATTTCCCCCGGCGAACAGGTGCCCTCCACACGACATTCTTTTCTCTGTCGAACTGTATCGGGAATCCGGTATCGTTGGAAACGCCAGAGCCGTTGGGACCTCGAAAGCGCGTCCAATCCTCCGCATCGGCACTAGTCAGTAAGACGGCCAGCGCGATTGGAAGAAGTTCGATGCGGAGAAGACCTTGTTTCATAGTGCGGAAGCAGCATTTAGGCGCGACACAGCCGCGAATTGACTCAACGGCAGCACCGGCTTGCCCCATCCTGCCTTATACACGCGGTTTCGTTGCCTCATGAGCAAACTTCACTATGTGATCTGGGGCAACGGGCCACGCGAACCTCCCGACCCCCTAAAGGGGATTCGGCGAAAAATGTCGAAACAATTCATAGGGGCCATCAACCAGGTAGACATCCACACCACCATTGTAGCTGAGGAGAGCCCCTTCCCGTCCTAAAAGAGGACGAGTAAGAGAGGTAGCCTATCTGAGGGTTATATCCGCTGGCCGCCCAGTCGTGTTTCCTCGATGTCAAGTTCGCGGCTAAGTTGAAAGAAAACCTCGTCGTGAATGATTGCCTTCCCGCGCAAACTCCCGAGTTCCTTGCGCGCAGTCTCCAACAACGTCCGCGTAAGGCACCGCTGGGCTTGATCTTCGTCGAAGAGTGGGGAGAATGCGTTGGGGTTCCAAATTATTCTTCAGCGTTTGAACCCTTCGCTCGTAACGCCACGACGTATTCTGGAAGAGCTCAGCGGAAAATTGCGTCACCAACAGTGAACTCCGGAGCTCCCGCTCAGACTCGCTGTGCGGGCTCAGGAGTATTTGAGT
Organism: uncultured Acidimicrobiia bacterium; assembly: GCA_963752385.1. GTDB lineage: Bacteria > Acidobacteriota > Terriglobia > Versatilivoradales > Versatilivoraceae > CAVVYL01. The sequence goes on from CAVVYL010000053.1 coordinate 15,825, forward strand.
TGCGTCTGCCGGTGAGTGAGCTTATCCTTGACTGCACTTCCCGAGGCGACGATTGATGTGTCCGACACCTGAGATGCTCAAGCTGCTTTCTCACTGATAATACGGATGGTAAACGAGAGCGCAATCCGCGCTTCTGCGATGTACCAGCCCAGTTTGTGACAAAGGACGCCGAATACCGCGCAGGGCCATGCTGAAGGGAGTGTATATAGCCCCACTGGGTAGGTGGGCAATGTTCTAGGAAGTTGCTCCCGTTCCTTGGCGCGAGGCTCGCTCAGGTCCTCCCCTTGGCCGTATGTCGTCTCTAGCTGATGTGCCGCCGGCAGGTTCCCGGTCACGGGCAAACTGGAAGTTGGCCGAGCGTCGATGGGTCTCGGCTTTTAATGTCCAGTTTGCCGACAACCCAGGAGGTATTTCATTTCAGCGTAAATCGAGTTCCATTTCTGAACCTGTGGGTGCCTTTTTCGGGTGGCGAGAGGAGAAGAATCCGGTCCTCACTCGCTGTTCTCACTGCGGTCTACACGGTGTCCTGGCAGGCGCGAACACCTCTACCCTCTCGACAAGCTTACCTGTGGCAGCGCCACCCGGCATCGCTGCCTTCATTCCTCTAAGGTATTTGTCGAAGAAGGCCAGCGTATAGCTTCTTACGACTGCCAGAATGGCGACTCGCCTTTCGACGTCTGAAGCGTCGCGAGCAGCAAGCAGAGACAAATCGCTAAAATCCATATGTGTCGTTAACATGTTTTGCAGGCGCACTCGATAGCTTCCCATCCCCGTACTTCGCAAAGCCGTCTCCTGATACTCGTCCAGTCTACTGGTGATTTGCTCGATACGCTCACGACTCATTTTCATTTCTGCTACTTCCTGGTCCGAAAGCCGACGTGTTGGCGGATCTCGCAGAATGAGCATGAACGCCTGGTCCATCCCCCAACCGCGTGGGTCCAAGTAGAAGGGCCTCTTAGCCACGACACCGTCCTCGTTCAGGCATGCCTTGAAACGCCGGTCTGTCTGAAACGCATGAGCTGCGGCCATTCCACCAAAGGAGTGGCCAAAACGCTCCCACGCGCGTGAGATCAAGGTGTCCGGCAAAGGGAAGCGTCGACGAGCCAGCTAGATTCGCCCGGGTCAATTCGTCCAAAACAAATCGAATGTCGTTGGCATGCCACTCCAGTTGGTTTAGGTTGGCTTCGCCTTCTAGAGATGGCGGCGCCGGCCAGCGCTTATCGGAGTAAGCGAAATGCCTGCCATCGGGAAAGATGGTTACGATGGCGTCATAAGGGTGTGAGATCGCGGCGACAAGATAACCGTGACTGGCGAGGTCCTCGAGTTGTGCCGCGTAAACCTCTCGAGGCATACCGCCGCCCGGCGAGAAAATAAGCACCGGGCTCTGCTTTGCAGAGCGTGCATAAGAAGCAGCGGCGAAGGCGTGGGTTTGCACTCCCTGTTTGAGTGTTTTGGATGCCTCGCGAAAGAACTTTTGGAAGCCGTCTGCACCGATCGCTTTTTCATACGCCGCAGCGTCCAGATAGTCAGCGGGAACTGCGTTCGATGGTTCTGCCGGGTACCAGATGTCTACCATAACCTCACGCGGCTCGTGATCGGGCGACAAGGGCTCGATGCGCGATTCATCCGTCCAATGCACCGTAACCTTCCCCACAGCAAAGGGACCCGTTGCTGGAGGAAGACTCGCGACTGCAGAACTCTTCGCCGAATCAGTCCCGGAAACGCCAAAGACAGCGACTTGAACTAAAAGGTATTTCCCCACTGCCAAAAGTGATCTACGTGTCTTCCGGTGTATCATCTTTCAATCCCCCGTGCTTTCATTGCAGAAATTATCATCAGATACGAGCCGGCGGTCCTGGATGTTCCGCCGGGGGAAGCATTCACACTCTCGTTTAACGAATCGCCCGGCAGCTGGCAAACATACCGGAAGGAAGCTTCGAAGGCGGGGGAAATAGCCTGGAGTCTGTGGTGTTTGGCAGGGCGTTGGATAGGTCGAAACCTAGTCCCTCAAGTCGAGGTAGTTGAGTCGGGATTGTAGGCTGTATCCAAGCACGGGGAAACGTAATTCAGGGAAGAGAGGGAACTAGTGTAAGCTCCGGCGTGTTCGTGCCAGTTTTTTTCCATGCGAGCAGCATGGAGCGTGCAAAATTCAGACAGCACCTCAGTGGCAGAAGTGTCGCGAGTGGTTACATCCTGCTAACACAGATTTATTGCAATCATAATACTTGCGAAACATCGCGGTAACAATCGCCTGCTAAACTTCCGCATTCTCGCAGTGCCCTCCTATTTCTAGTTCGCTCTTCAAGATGAGATCAAATGTACCTCAATTGAAGCATGTCCAAGCCACGACGCATCCACGCCAAGCTTGGGGCCAAGGCACACGCCTTGGTGAGATGGGTCTTCTGCTGTTCGTCCCCGCGGGTACCGTGCACTATTGGCACGCATGGGTGTACTTGTGGATCTTCACGGGCGCATCGGTCCTCACTACGGTCTACCTCATGAGAAAGGACCGGGCACTTCTTGAGCGTCGGATGAGTGGCGGTCCGACGGCGGAGAAGCGACCAGCGCAAAAGTTCATCATGCTGTGTACGTCAATCGGCTTCATAGCCCTTCTTGTCGTGCCAGCGTTCGACCACCGCTTTGGGTGGTCCGCCGTGCCGCTCGGCGGTGTTGTGGCCGGAAACATTCTCGTTGCGATTGGGTTTTATCTCATCTCCCTGGTGTATCGAGAAAACACGTTCGCGTCAGCAACCATCGAAGTCGCCAAGAATCAGAAGGTTATTTCGACCGGGCCGTACGCAATCGTTCGCCATCCGATGTACGCGAGTGCGCTCCTATACCTTCTCGGTACGCCGCTGGCGCTTGGCTCGTACTGGGGGCTTGTCTCGCTCGCCGCGATGATGCCATTTCTGATATGGCGGCTCTTTGACGAGGAACGCTTCCTCGCCAGGAATCTGCCTGGATATGCCGAATACCAGAAACGGGTCCGGCATCGTCTTGTGCCATTCGTATGGTAGCCGAGTCGGTTGTCCTGAGGTGTGTAACTAAACAAAAAGGGGTTGTTATAGGCTCCTTGCTGGCACATCGATGCGCGACCTGGCGCGGAGGCTACCCCTCATGACGGCTGCATGGTTGCGCGAACGCTGAAGCGGCACACCGCGTCCGCGCGGTGTGGAACGGTGGCGAGCTTCCTGAATTGAACCCATGGTCTTCATCTAAGTCGGAATCACAGCCCAGCGAGCCGGTTAAGTCTGTAGCCTACAAACAAGACCCAGACTGTAGCGAGAAGGGCATTCATGATTATGGTTACAAAGAAGCCCGCTACCGAAACGATTCCAAGGATGCCCGTAGCCAAGCCCAAATAAGCTGTAGTCTTACTGAAGATTCCCTTTGCTTTCAGCATAACGAAACCGATCATGAGAATCCCGAGCGAGAGGTCGACTATGGCGTAGAAAACTTCCGTGGGGGATGCCAGCACTGCGGACGCATGATTTGCAGCCGCGACGTAGGCCGCCCGTTGGACGTCGTTCGTGGCTGCGGCGTGTAAACCGCTGAGAGTGAGGAGCGAGGCGTAATTTGTCCAGGTAACCGCCAAGTCTAAGACGACGAACAACCCCACGAATGCGGTTGCCAAGAGCATTGCGTTTCTGTTGACCCGTTTCAACGCGAGGTAGAGCGATAACGCGACAGGTACGAAGAGAAAGTCTGTTAGGACAGAGAGACCAAGGATAGCCCACCAAACCCTCGTCTTCCCTGCGAGGTACTCAAGCCAAGCCCCGCCATCACCACTCGGCGGAGCTCCCACGTGAGCGAACAACGGAAAGATGATGATGTACGCAATACCTAAGACGAGTGCGGAGATACCACCCACCCGATACATCCACTTTTCATCTGGGTCAACCGCATTAGCCGTCATCTTTTCGGCGCTCATAGACTGTTCTCCTTCAGTATGCTAACTGTATAACTGCGCTATGTTGGCGGCAGTGCGCTCATTCCGTTGCCCCGAAGCTCTGTGAAGAAGATCGGTCGAGACATGTCAAGTTCGCCTTTTGCCGCGCAAGTCCGCCTCCAGCTATAAGCGTGCGCTGGAGAAAGTGACTCTGGCGCTTGTTGGCACACCGACTTGCAGACCTACTTGTCTCGCTCGTGGCGCAATGCTAGGATACAGGTCCTTTGTTGAGAAGGTGGACGACTCAACTTTGAGGTAAGGACTCTTAATATGATAACAACTTGCCCGTTGTGTAAGGAATTGAACTTTGGTCGGAGACGCTACTGCAAATCGTGTGGGCACGAGAGCTACAAATCACGACTCGGATGTCGGTGTCCATACTGTTCGGTCCAAAAGCAACTCGACTTACCTACCCCTCACGCTAAACCAACTTCGATAGACTCCCCGTATGCTCGGCCCGCGATAGCGCAGTGACAAGATCGAGCTGTGGCGACACTTCGTGGCGAGTTCGCCCGACACGTGCCGATCGGCTGGAGTTGCGTGGGTACGGCAAAGCGCGAGCAGTTGCGCGGCAGAAGTACGGCGAAGGGAAACTCTCTGCCTTCAAAACACGAGGCGTCGGCTAATGGGCTGCTTCTCAGACGAGAAGAAGGCACTTGAGGAGAAATACATGGGTAAGCTTGAGGGCAAAATTGTACTTGTTCCTGGTGGCAATAGTGGCATTGGGTTTGCCACAGCAAAGCAGTTTGTGAACGATGGCGCGTACGATCGATTCGGCGCTGAACGAGTCGATCCTGGGCGCCGGTGCTGGGCTGTGTGACAGAATCTGTCGTTGTAGTTGAAACATGAAAGGAAGCAACACAAGCCCGAAAGGAAACAGTATGAAAGAGCGAACTACTCAAGCCTTGTTGGCGACGGTCGCCATACTGCTGCTGGCCCATCTCGTGCGTCCTGCTACATCTCCCGCGCAGGCGCAGCAAGTCGAAAAGATTCCTGCAGTGCTTCGAGCGCAGGCCGTCGAACTGGTGGATAAGAAAGGGCAGGTGGTCGCACAACTGCACGTCGGAGAAGATGGAGGCGGCAACCTGCGCCTCCGTAGCGGGGACGGAGTGGTGCGCGTGAAGCTTGGCGGGACGGCCGACGGATCGGGCCTATTGCTGTTTGATAAGGAGGCCGAGCCAGCGATATCGCTGGCCGCGAACAGATCGGGCACGAGCCTAACGCTGGCGGAGAAGGGCAAGGCGAAGCGGGTCATCGAGCCTTGACCGTTTCTTGCTGACAATCCCAGTCATAGGTGGCTGTCAAGCTGAAGATCTGACTTTTCTTCTGCTGGGTCAGCATTAGAAGGGTCTTCAAATTTCTTCAAATCTATAATCCCAACCAAATCATCACTCCGCTGGTTGCACGACTGGTGCGCGATCCTTTGACCGTGAGGGTTGGTTGTTCGAGCTGAAGAGGGATGGGTTTAGGGATTGTCGCGCTTCAGGGGAAATGAGACTTTCTACAAGTAGCAGTCTTGACTTGGTGTCGGTCATTCTAAACTGCCCTCCGTCATCGGTGAGGATAGGGCTCTGCTGGGAAGCAACCTGAGCGCCGGTGACCGGAAGACGGTTCATCCCGTTACTTGCCAATCTCCACCAGGTCCGGTTCTTGGATGAACCGGATCCGCCCAAGCGGAAAATCCTGGGGGCTTGGGGGCAACGCCCCCAACTGGTCTTTGACCATTCCATTCTTTTTGCTGCCGTTTGCGATTTTCCTGGGAGCGGTGCTTCTGGGCTGCTGAGTTCGAGACGTTTGCGCTTGGGCCGCTCGTGTCGGCAGGTCGTCATGGAGAGCGCAATGTGGGGAGCCTCGCTTCCCGCCACGGACGGTAACTTCCCGTAATGAGGACCGCCAGAAAAGCGCCTGCCACCACGTCCACCGCATAGTGAAACCTTCCGTAGACCGTCGCAGCCACCAGACCGACTACCACTGGAGCCAACAGCCAGGCTAAGCTCCGCTGCCTTTGCCAGGCGAGCAGCCAGACGACAACTGAGACTGACACGTGCGCACTCGGGAAGGCTCCGCCGCGCGCGCCACCGCGCTCGGAAAAGAAATGAACCAACTGAAAGAAGAAACCGTCCGCTAAGGGTGCCTGCAAGCCCTCAAAGAGGTAGAACGGGCTGTCAACCGGATACAGCATGAAGAAAACATAGCTGCTGAACAATGTCGCGCTGACTAGCAAAAGCAGTTCCTGGAAGTGATGGCGCCTGCCGTTGAAATACCAGAGGCCGCCTACGACCGGTAAAAGCAACAGGTACGCAAAGTAACAAAAGTGCAGGTATTCCGATAGGAACATCCACGGATAGCGCTGACTCGCATAGAGGCTGGGGTGACTGCCGAACAACGATAGCTCCAGGCGTTGAATCGTGTCAGTCAGCCTCCAATCGCCAAACGCCAGGGCAAACCGCTCAACTTCCTTGTACAGCAGCGGAAACAGCAGCAGGGGATACCAGTCGCGCAGGAACCCAATGGCGCCGGGGAGCCGGTCGACGGGCACCTTGCGCAGCATCAGAATCCCGGCAGAGCTCAGCAGGTGAGCGAGCAGAAAGTATTCCCAACCCGGAAGTCGGGCGCGATGAAGCCAGACGATCGCGGCGGTCAGCAGAAGGTACACCGCCGCAAGAGTGTCGGTGCGATGTTGTAGTTTCTTGGACAAGTTGTGAAGAGCAACCTCATCGCCGAGGAGGCGGTCTCTCGCATATGGCCTTCTAACCCCGAGCTCGGTGAGGGCAGATCCAGCCCGGCTAGGAATCAGGTCTCACTGATGATACTGAATTCTGCGGGACTGCGCCTTAAGAGACGGAGGTAAACACACAATGAACCTAAGAGTCGAGATCGAAGCAAGAAATCTTGCGGCCGGCAGGCCTATCGAATGGGCGCCAAAGGATTTGAGCGCCGATACCGCCGAGCCGGCTGTGGATTTCAGGGCGGATGCGAGAGAGAACAACTATACGGAAGCCAGGCGTCAGCAGGAGAGCTTCTTGGCTCCGTTGGAGAAGAAAGTGCTGGTCTGGGTTGCCCATCGTATGCCCTGGTGGGTCAATTCCGATCATCTGACCACGTTGGGTCTGCTTTCCATGTTCCTGGCGGGTACGTCACTCGGACTGACGCGCTGGGTGCCCTGGTCCCCTCTTCTGGTCCCTTTGTTTTTGGCCTTGAACTGGTTTGGCGATAGCCTGGACGGGACTCTGGCTCGCGTCCGCAACAAACAGCGTCCCCGCTACGGTTACTATGTAGACCATGTTGTAGATGGTTTCAATGCCCTGTTTCTGCTGGGCGGACTTGCACTGTCGGGTCTGATGAGTCCGGTGATAGCGCTTTCGATGCTGGCGGTCTACTCCTTGCTCTGCATCGATAGCTACTTGGCGGCACACGCAATTGGGCGTTTCAAGGTCTCCTACCTTAAATTCAGTCCTACGGAATTGCGCCTCCTGTTGGCTCTCGGTTGTGTCTGCGCCTGGATCAATCCGTCCGTCATGTTTATGGGAGCAAGGTGGATGCTTCTTGATGTTGCCGGAATCATTGCGACTTCCCTGATGCTCATGGCAGCCATCGCCTCTGTCCTTCACAACACACACACCCTGTACAAGCAGGAACGCGTCTAACCCATGAGGAGAAGAGAGGATATGTCTGAATGGTTAGTTGGTGTCGAAGGAGCTCCAGCCTCGGTCAAATCTGTTGAATTGCCATCTCCTCACCCTAAGCCCAGCTCACAGTGGGAGAGGGTGGTCGAGGGACAGCGGTCCGACGCGACGGCGGATGCGACCGCTGTTCGTTGTGGAGGCCGAGTGAAGGGCCGGCTTCCAGCGAAGACAGGATCCTCGGCGGCACGAAGTCGCTCGGTACAGTCTAGCTGGTTGCGCTACAGCACGGTAAGCCTGCTGGGTGTTGCCGTGAACACCGGCGTACTCACTCTGGGTGTCCAAGTGCTCGGCATGCACTATCTGCCGGCAACGCTGCTGGCTGTGGAAGTGGCGGTGCTTCACAATTTCATCTGGCACTGGAAATGGACCTGGAGGCACCGGGGCAATGAGCCCGGATTTGGGGTGTACCGAAGTCTTCTGAAATTCCATGCCGGCAACGGGTTGGTCTCGGTGGCCGGCACCGCCGCCGGCATGTGGGTGTTCGCCGGCTTGCTCGGCTTGCCTATATTGGCTGCCAACCTGTCTTCCATTGCTTCGTGTTATGCCGCTAACTTTCTTGTCGCCGACCGCTTCGTTTTTGCGAGGTGAGAGCCTCGCTGGCGCCAAGCCAGCGTGCGGAGGTCAGATTCTCGGAAGAGAATTTTGCCGTTCGATGATCCACTTTTCCTTGCTTTGCGCCTTACCTGATAGAGCCTGCAATTGAGGCAAGATTAAAGAGGAGAGCTTGATGACTGTGACCAGCGAGTACTTGTGCGACGCCCAGCCGTTGAAAGAGGAGTGGGGTTCGACAGAGGAAAGCAGATCTGGCGCAACCAAACTTCAAGGGTATACCCCACCGGGCAAGGGCGAGTTCATTCTTTTTGTAGACAACGATGACAGCTGGCTTTGGATCGGACAAAGGATCCTCTCGAGACTGGGTTACAGAATGGTTGGATACTCAAGTCCTGCCGGTGCACTGGACTTTTTCCGAATGCAACCCACTTGTTTCGACCTGGTGATTACTGACCTGAACATGCCGGAAGTCGACGGGTTGGAATTTGTCGCACGACTGAAACAGTATCGCCCTGACGTACCAATTATTATGATTACCTCGAGTGAAATTGGAGACTTGAGAGAGATCCACAAGTTGGGAATCCAAAGGCTGGTGCCTAAGCACGAAGTCGGCAGCAGTCTGGGCAAGATAATCGAAGGAGTATTGGAAGAGTACAGGGCCAGCGGCGGAGCGACAGGCCGTTGATGTGCACCCTCTCTGCCCGAGTTCAATCAGGAGGCAGTTTCACCCTCTCGAGAACTTGGCGGTAGCGGGGATCGGCACGAATGGGATCGTATAAGGGCAAGACTTTCAAATAGAGCAACATGACGTCCCGGATTTGGCAGGCGGAGTCAAGCCACTCAAAGGCACGATCAATCCTTCCCAAGGCACTCGAAGCCCAGGCCAGATGAGTAGGAGCCACATAGCGTTGCTTGGACTGCTGCTCCAGACGATCCAGCAGGTCAGCGGCTTCGCTGAACCGGCTGGCCACTGCATATCCAGTCGCCAGCAGCGAGAGCGTGAAGGTGTTGTCTGGGACGAGCGAACGAGCCCGCTCGAAACTCTGAATCGCTTCTGGCACACGGTCGAGCCCAAGGTTGCTCAACCCGAGAGTCCAGTAGGGCTCAAGGTCTTGGGGTGACAGCTCGATGGCAGTGCGAGCCTGCGCAATGGCCTGCTCGAGCTGTCTATCTAGAAAGTAGAACCAGCCCAGAGAAGCATTGGCCGGTGGGGAAAGCGGGTCAAGGTCCAGCCGCTGGTGTGCGATAGCGATTGCCTCCTTCACCAGACCCTGAGGCACCAGGAAGAAACCACAGTACCAGTCGCGGAGGAGTGCATCGGCCGGCCCAAGGGAGATCGCCAGGTTGAACTCTCGCTGAGCTTCGTCCCAATCCCAGTCATTTGCGACGAGTACGGCGCCCAGGCAGGCATGAGCCTCGGCCAGGTTTCTGTCCATTGCCAGGGCAGCCTCGGCGGCAGACTTGACCCGAGCCCAGGCCTCGGTCCCTGGCACCAGTCCCCAGGAGCCCCTTAGCAGCTCGGCTACGGCCACTGCCGAGCGCGCTTTCGCAAAGTTTGGGTCCAGCTCCAACGCCCGTTGCAGGTATTGAAGTCCACGCTCGAGATTCTCCGGCGTCCAGTGGCGACAATGATGGCGACCCTTTAGAAAAAAGCGGTACGCTTCGGGACTCGCCGTATCTTGTTTGATCAGGTCGTGCTGTGCACCCCTCAGCAGAGGGGCTAGAGTCGTCACGACGTTTTGCGCAATTTCATCCTGGACTGCAAAGACGTCGTCCAGTCGGCGGTTGTAAGTTTCTGACCAAAGCTGATAACCGTCGGTAGCGTCCACGAGCTGAACCGAAACTCGAACCTTGTTCTGGAACTCTCGCACGCTTCCCTCTAAAACAGTTGCGACGTTGAGCTTTCGCCCCAGCTCCCGCACGTCAATCGGTTGTCCCTTGAACTGAAAAATCGTTGTCCGGGAAACGACTCGCAGCCAGTCTATACGGGAAAGCGTGTTAATGAGTTCATCCGTTAGCCCACTGCTGAAATAATCGGTCTCGGGATTGGAACTCAGGGAAGCGAAGGGCAGCACAGCCAGGGTCGGAGCAATTTCTCCCCTTTCCTCCTTGCCTTTGTCTCTGACCGATCGGACCTGAAATGCCTCCAGGTCTTCAATTATCTCCTTCATGCTTTGGTAACGTTTCTCCAGGTCCTTCGCCAGCGATCGTCTGATGACTTTTTCCAGTTCGGGCGGGGCATTCGACGCCTCCGGTTCTTCATGCAGGATTGAAGTCAGAACAGTCGTGAAATCGTTGCCGGGAAAGGGAGGCCGCGCCGTCAGCATCTCGAAAAGCATGATCCCCAGGGCCCAGATATCGGCTCGATGATCGGTTGGTTCTCCCAGCGCCTGCTCCGGCGACATGTAGCCTATCGTCCCGACGCTAACCCCTCGCTGCGTCAGCCCCTCCGTGCCCCAAAACTTGGCAATGCCAAAGTCCAGAATCTTGGCCAGGCCGTCTCGAGTCACAATGACGTTAGCTGGCTTGATGTCTCGATGTATGATGCCAACCGAATGGGCTTTCATCAGCCCGCTGCCTATCTGTAGCGCAAGTTCAACGGCCTCCGCTTCCGGAAGCGCTCCCCTTCGAATCTTCTCGCGGATGGTTTCACCGTCATAGAACGCCATCACAACGAACGGCTGTCCATTCTGCGTTTTCTCAATGCTGTGGATGGTGCAGATGTTCGGGTGATCCAGGGCTGAAGCTGTCTTTGCCTCCTGAAGGAAACGCAGTTTGCTTTCCTCTTGGATTTGGAGTCTTGGGGAAAGAAACTTCAGTGCTACAATTCGATCGAGGGTCAGATCTCTGGCCTTGTACACTTCACCCATTCCGCCCTCGCCGATCTTTTCGATGAGCTGGTAGTGCAGGACTTGTTCACCCGCGGCTGGCACGGCTCTTGGACTGGCGGCCGATTGAAAGGGGGGCAGCGGGTGCAAGAAGCTGTCGGATCCCTCATCGGCCTCGAGCAACCGCTCCACCTCCTGGCGCAGTTGCGGTTCGTCGGGATGGGCCGTCAAAAGAAATTCTTCCCTTTCCCGAAGTGGCATTTCTTTCACTGCATGGAACATCGCAGTGACTTTCTTCCATTGCTCAGGTGTCATCCCAAACTCCTTCAGGATTGGACGATCGAGATAGGCAGCCAACGTGTCCCGTATACAAGTTGGCTGAGTCCGCCCTTTTAGCCACGGGTCAGTTCTCGGGTCAGGCTGCGAGGCGTTGGGAGCCGGGCGGGTATTGGGAGTGGCGGCGGTAACTATATCACTTTTCGTGCTCCTGAATCATGACCACTGAGTTCCGCTGCGGCTTTGATCTGTAGCCTTGGCATAGACGTCAAGAAGTGCCAGAATGTCTGTCGATTTGATGGGCACAATTCGTAAGCTCCTGGGCAAGCTGGAGTCGGCTCGCAGCCCGACTGGAATGCACAGGTCTGACTCGCGTCTTTGTTCTCCGGAGGAGATGTGATGCCTTCAAGAACGGGTGAGGTCACCACTTGGTTGAAGCGCCTGAAGGAGGGTCATCCGCAAGCCCGGGAAAAGCTTATTCCGATGGTCATTGATGAACTGCGGCGGCTAGCACGTCACTACATGGCGAATGAGCGCGTTGGGCACACGCTCCAACCGACAGCCTTGGTGAACGAGGCCTACCTGAGAATGGCTGGCTATCAGAATCTCAACTGGAAGAGCCGTTCGCACTTCATCGGAGTGGCCGCAGCAGTTATGAGGCAGGTCCTGATCGACTACGCCAGGAAACGCCTGGCCGTGAAGCGTGGTGGGGACCAGGAAGAGGTTCCTCTTGATGACGACTGGGAGTCGCTCTCTGTGGAACAGTCAGAAGAACTTCTGGATCTTCATTCGGCTCTCCAGCGGCTCGAGAAGATGAACCCCCGTCACAGCAAGATTGTTGAGCTGAAGTACTTCGGCGGCCTTTCCATTGACGAGATTGCTGAGGTACTGGGAGTTTCCAGCATCACTGTCAAGAGGGACTGGACGGTGGTTCGCTCCTGGCTTCGGGCAGAACTGAAGGGCCTTCGCAAATCGTCCGGCGAACTCAGGAACGCAGACTGACGTTGACAGCCTCCTGATATTTGCAGGACCGTGGTTCGGGCGAAGCTCTCAGCCGGATTGGATTCTTCCTCCCCAGCCTGACCCTCGCAGGCTCTCTTTCATCGCGAAGAGAGTTGTACACATTGTTTTCTTCGCGTGTTCGCGGTTCAATTTGTCGTTCGACTCTGGCTCGTCCAGGTTAGGATTCAAGATATGAACAAAGTGCCTTTCACCAGAGTTTTGAGTTCACTTGGAATTTTTCTGATCTCGATACCCTTCTTCCGACTCGGTCTTGCCCAGGATCCGCCAATCCTGCCAAAAGCCTTTGTGGATGGCACGGGCCCCGGCTGGAGATCTCTCGATGAGGAGGACTTTACCAACGTCAACTGCCGGCCGGATACCTGGACCTGGAAAGGTGAGGTGCTCTTCTGTACGGGTCAGCCAATAGGGGTCATGCGTACCCGGCGGGTATTCACTAACTTCGAGCTGGTCGTCGAATGGCGACATCTGCGCTCCGGCGGCAACTCGGGGGTCTTCGTGTGGGTTGCGGAAGAGGCGCTAAGAGACTTGAAACCCGACACGCTGCCGCAGTACGGCATTGAGGTACAGGCGCTGGACCACGGTTTTGCTGAGCAGCATGAGAAGCGGACGGGGAAGAAAGCTGACTGGTTTACGACTGACGGCGATGTCTTCGCGGTGGGCAAGTCTACAATGAAACCCTTTCCGCCAACATCTCCCAACGGCTCGCGCAGCTTCCCCAGAAAGCGTCTCACCAAGGGAGTCGGAGATTGGAACCACTACTACGTCAGGGCTATCAATGGCGAGGTGCGGCTGTGGACTAACGGGGAAGAAGTTTCAGGTGGAAACGGCTGCGAGCCGCGAATGGGCTATCTATGCCTGGAGTCTGAAGGCTCTCCCATTGAGTTCAGAAACATTCGCATCCGCGAGCTGCCTTAACTGACTGAGGGGCCAGCAATAGGGAGCCCACTGGGCCTTCACCGCGCCCTCGAGCGCAACGGGCGCGCCACGCTCTTCGCAGCATTTGCACGCCTCGTAGTCTTCCTTGCCAAATGAGACAAGGCTCTTGCCTTGGGCCAGATCGTGTCGGACAGCCCGAGATTCCCGCAGTGTGGCGCATCGTCCGAGCTGACGAAGACGCCTGCCCTCAGCTGTCTTTGGCTTCCAGCCTTGGATGTTCCCGGAGTCCGATCGTGGACGAGTGGATGCTTGCACAGCGTGCAGGGCTCTCAATGATTCTTGTGTCCTCCGCCTCGGCGCAGTCTGTAAGTGAGGCGGCCCAGAGATTTGTTGAGAATATGATCTCTTGAAAGGAACGAGATGATTGGCTTGCGTCGCGCGCCCAAGCGCTTCATCTCTATTCGGAGGAGCGTGTTGCCTTTGTCAAAGTTCATTCCCTCGACCAGCGCTTCCAGCGCTTTCTTCCGCTGTCCGCCCTTGGTGTAGACTTTGCAGAGGTTGACATAAAACTCGGGCTCGTAGGCAGCTCGAAGAACAGCCGCCCGGCAGAAATTAATTGCGTCTGGAATATTGTCGTCGGCGAGAGCCAGAATGAGACCGTAGTAAGAGAGATGACGGGGGTTGTCAGAGTCCATCTTGAAGGCCCGGCGAAAGGCATTGGCCGCTTCCGGGATGCGATTCTTGCGCAGGTACTCGAGGCCTTGCGAAAAAACCTCACGACTGAGGTCGACGTTCATGCGGATGCCTCCGAATGTCAGCAGATATCAGCAACATTGATAATGGTAAAAACTAGCACAACTGAGAAGAGAAAGGCAAGGACAAAGGATGCGACTGTGACGACGGGATTTCCGCCTGCTGGTGAGTGCATCGTCCGCCCTGCGAGGACGGACATGTCTCAGCTTTTCGAGTTCCGCACGCTGCAGTGTTCGAGGCCAGAGGAAAGACGCAGAGGCTTCGCAACTGAACTCACGACCTCCGTTCCAGCACATAGTCAGCGAGTTCGTTCAAGAACCAGGCTGAAGCACTCAGAGGAGCCAGGGCTTCCTTCGCGGTGGTGATGCAAGCTTGAGCGTGTTCGCGGGCTTTGTCCAGGCCCAGGAGTTCAGGGAAGGTCACTTTATGGTGAGAAGCATCGGAATTGACGGCTTTGCCGAGGGTTTTGGCGTCTCCGGTTACGTTTAGAATGTCGTCCGTAATCTGGAAGGCCAGACCTAAAGCACGCCCGTATCGGACGAACTTCTCCACGACAGTGGAATCGGCGCCGGCCATGATAGCACCACTTTCGAGGGAGACTTCAATCAGGCGTCCGGTCTTCAGGTGGCAAGTGGCTTCGAGGGTTGCGAGTTGCCGGTCCTGCGAGAAACCGGCAATGTCCATTACTTGACCACCGACGAGTCCTAACGATCCAATCGCATTGGCGATGCGCCCGATCAGACGACCCAGCGTTTCTGGAGAAACCTGTCCGGTCATGCCCTTTCCCAGGAAACACTCAAACGCCAGCGTGAGTAGCGCGTCACCGGCCAGGACGGCCATCCCTTCACCGTAGACCTTGTGATTTGTTGGTCGACCACGCCGGACGTCGTCGTCATCCATGCAAGGCAGATCGTCATGGATGAGCGAATAGGTATGGATCAGCTCAAGGCCGCAGGCGACCGGAAGGATGGCCGCACCCAACCCGCCGGCAATTTCGAAGGCTGCGACTGCCAAAATCGGCCGCAACCGCTTTCCTCCGGCAAAGACGCTGTAACGCATGGACTCGTGGATAATCCGAGGCTCGTCGTCAGCGCGCGGCAACAGTTGGTCTATGGCTTCATCAATGCGCTGTCGTTTTTCTTGAAGATAAGTCTCGAAACGAGAGGAGGGCATGATTGCTACCGTGCTGCAGAGGTACAATGGAGGTGACGGCGCTTGCGGCACTCTGAGCGCCGACGCCGGAGAGTATACTTGATCCCAAGAACAATTCTAAGGAGTTCCCCATGTCGCCGTCGCCGCAACGAAACTGATGAAGATGCTCCAAGGCCTGCGGCTTTTCGCCTTTCATCAGCACGGTCACGTACTTAGAGCCTGCGGCGTTGCCGTCTGGTGTGCGGAGAGGGTGAGCCTTTCTGCTCGTAACCCCTAACCTGTGAGCTGCGGGCTACGCGGCCCGGGCATAGCTCATGAGACGGAAGATCGGCAGCGAAAAGTCAGAGACTCGCACATCAGGCGGCACAGCCCAAAGGAAATACGTTAGTGTGATTGTGAAACCTGGCACTAAGGCAGGTTCCTAGGAGGAAATCTTGAACTCAGAGGCGATTCGCGTCCGTCCAGCTACGCCAGCGGACGGCGAGGTGTGGCTCTCACTCATTGATGCACTGGCTGACTACGAGCAGTTGCCGCGGCCCGATGCTTCTGCCCGGCAGCGTCTGCTGAGCGACGTCTTCGGAGAGCGTCCCCGCCTGCAGGTTTTCCTGGCCGAAAGCTCGAATAGGGTCGTTGGCTACGCCATGACGTTTGAAACGTATTCTTCTTTCCTGGCACTGCCGACTCTGTATCTGGAGGACCTGTTCGTTCTGAAGGACTATCGAGGGCAGGGTGCCGGCTTTCTGCTGTTCCGGCACTGTGTGCAAGAGGCCCATCGCCGCGGCTGTGGGCGCATGGAATGGCAGGTCCTGGATTGGAATCGACCAGCAATCGACTTTTACGAGAGACTCGGGGCCAGGCAGCTTAAGGAGTGGCTGTCGTATCGGTTGTTGAGAAAGGATATGGAGGCGCTGCTAGGCAAATGACCCAGCTCATCTGTCCACGAAGTAGGTAGGGCCGCAGAGCTGGAGATTGGGTCTGCGGCATTGTCCAGTGTAGGTCCAAAGACGCAAAGTCCAAGGCCTTTCTAACAGTCAATTTCAGATTCGAGCCAGATCAACCTGCTTGATTTCCATCTTCTTCTCATCCCATTCACCTAGTCCCAGCGCTCCGGCGATCTCAACATGTTCCGGCTGGCGATTCAGGAAATGACTGTGTTGGTCGGGCTTCGACTCGGCGATGGACGTCATGCCTTCCTGCCGTCGCTTTTCGTCGATGACCTTCCAACCGACCCGATCCATGGCGACCGGATCCGTGGCAAAGTACATGGTCTTGTGCTCCCAGACGAATCGCGGGTTCGGGATTCCAGGGCCGCCGTGATAGAGGCCTTTGATCCCATCCAGAATATGAAGGACCGTCTTTTCGCGGATTACAGGCAAGGCGACCACCGCAGGAATAAAGGTGCCGCAAGCATTGAGGGTGTTGGTGGAGTGGCTGCGGAAGACGTTGTTCACCAGCCCGTGGGAGAGATTCTTCAGAGCCAGCGTCACCCCGGCAGACTGATGGTCTTTCAGCACTGGGAGGTTGATTAGCTTGTTGACCTCCCGACTGAGAAACCTGGCAACGTAGGAGCGTCGCGCTTGAGGGCTATTCAGGTCATAACCCGGAGTCACGAGGGCCATTTCAAGATAGTGATCGGGATCGTAACCGTTGATGTCCATCTGCACGGTATCGAAATCTTCCACAGCAGAAGAGTGGCGAACTCCCTCGGGTAACATCTTGTCAAATCCGGCATCGAAGAACTGTCGGCGATAGCGATCGTAAACGACGATGTCTTTGGGCTGCAAACCTACCGACTTCAACCCTGCTACAATCTCGTGAATCACTTCGGCGCAGGAAATGACGTGAGGGTTTCCCACGGGATTCACCTTGATTCCTACCACATCGCCTGGTTCGAAAAACGTTCGCCAGGCCTCCACCCAATCGCCGGCGCCCGTGAGTTCAGTCATGCCTCGGCGCATCATGTTTCGGATAGGCTCGGCCTGGAACTTGCCCGCGACGATGCAGGCCGGGTGCTGAACCGAGACGACCCGGCCACGAAAGGGTCCAGGAATGCCCAGCTTGGAGCTCAGCGGCTTTGAATAGCTCCACGAAGGGCGCGCCAACAGGCCCGCTCCTCCAAGTAAAGTGGTTATTGCCATTTCTCGTCGACTAATCATGGAAAAGTCTCCCTTTGTATTCAATTTTCGCAGCCCGGGGTCGAATCTAGGCGACTGTTTCGTAGGCTCCTTTTCGTACCGGTGTGTCCTTAGTGGATCAAGCCAGAATTTTCGTCACGATCTCGCCGTGGACGTCGGTCAGGCGGAAATGGCGGCCTTGAAATTTGTATGTGAGTTGCTTGTGGTCAATACCAAGACTATGCAGGAGCGTCGCTTGCAGGTCATGGACGTGCACGGGATCCTTAACGATGTTGTAGCAATAGTCATCGGTTTCCCCGACGCTAATTCCGGCCTTCACGCCACCTCCAGCCACCCACATCGCAAAACAGCGTGGATGGTGATCGCGGCCGTAGTTCGTTTCCGTCAGCTTGCCTTGGCAGTAGATCGTCCTTCCGAATTCGCCTCCCCAGATAACGAGTGTTTCGTCTAGCAACCCTCTCTGCTTCAAATCCTGAACCAGAGCTGCAGATCCCTGGTCGGTTCCCTTGCACTGCAGAGCCAAATCGCGTGGTAAATCGGCATGCTGGTCCCAGCCGCGATGGTAGAGCTGGACAAAGCGTACGCCGCGCTCGGAAAGCCGCCGCGCCAGCAGACAATTAGCTGCGTAGGTCCCTGGCTTCCGCGAATCGGGTCCGTAGAGGTTGAAAGTCGACTCAGGTTCGCCGCTCAGGTCCATAAGTGACGGCACGGAGGTCTGCATGCGATAGGCCATTTCGTATTGAGCGATGCGCGTCTCGATTTCAGGGTCGCCAAAGGCTTTTGCCCGGATGCGGTTGAGCCCTTCCACAACATTCAGCATGTTACGGCGCGTCGTGCGATCGATGCCCGGAGCATCCGCGAGGTAGAGCACTGGATCGCCCGAGGAGCGAAAACGGACACCCTGATAGCGAGAGGGCAAGAAGCCGCTTCCCCAGAGGCGGGAAAACAGCGGCTGGTCAATGTTCAAAGCGTTGGCCTGAGAGAGCAGCACGACGAATGCGGGCAGGTTCTGATTTTCGCTCCCCAAACCGTAGCTCACCCAGGATCCCATACTCGGCCGTCCCGGTTGCTGGCTTCCGCTCTGAATAAAGGTAATTGCAGGATCGTGATTGATGGCCTCGGTGTGCATCGTCTTGATGATGGCAATGTCATCGACGATCTTGCCGTGATGCGGCAGCAACTCGCTCAGCCAGGTACCCGACTGCCCATATTGCTGGAACTTGAAGATGGGCGATACCACCGGGAAAGACTCCTGCCCCGACGTCATGCCGGTGATCCGCTGGCCGCGACGCACCGAGTCCGGAAGTTCGGTGCCATGCAGCTTCTTCAGGTTTGGCTTGTGGTCGAACAGCTCCACCTGGGAAGGGGCGCCCGACTGATGCAGAAAAATTACTCGCTTGGCTTTGGAGGCAAAGTGCGGCAGTCCCACCAGTCCGCCAGTTTTGGGATCGATTTCGCTGCCTTGAGCGAGCAAGCTCGGGTTCAGGAGCGACCCTAAAGCAACAGCACCAATTCCGACACCCGTTCGCGAGAAGAGCTGACGGCGAGTGAGGATCAACTGTAGTTCTTTTTCCAAGTCCATGGCTACCTCGGCAATGCCTGATGACTAATCCCGCAGGACGAATCAACTCCAAAGCGGTGACTCATGACTTCTGCCTTCGAGCGTAGTCATTCGACATTCATGATTCATCATCATTAATCATCATTCCTTCGTGATCGTTTCATCCAGATTCAAAATACTGCTGGTGACCATGGTCCAGGCGGCCAGTTCACTCACATTCAGTCTGTCGTTGAAAGGCCACTCGCCCACGTGCAGCAACCTGGTCGCCGCTTCCTTGTCGCGGCGATAAAGGGCCAGTTCCTTCTGCGCCAGGTCTTGAAGCAGTTGAGTCTCGACAGAAGTGGGCTTTCGACCTGTTGCCTGCCTAAACACAAACTGAATCCGCTTTGCCGAATCTCGTCCGGCTTCGACTAAGGCGCGCTGCGCCAGGGCGCGGGCGGCTTCGACATAGGTCGGGTCGTTCATCAGCACCAGGGCTTGCAACGGCGTGTTCGTCACCGCGCGCCGGGCAACGCATTTCTCGCGGTCCGGTGCGTCAAAGGTCGCCAGGGATGGGGGAGGCACCGTCCGCTTCCAGAAGGTATACATGCTCCGGCGGTACAGATCCTTGCCGTGGCTTGGCGTATAGGTCTGCGCTGAAAAGACATCACCAAAGGCCATCTCTTCCCAAAGTCCCCTGGGCTGATAAGGGAACACGCTGGGGCCACCTATTTCAGAATTCAACAGGCCGCTGACGAACAGAGCGTTATCGCGGACCATCTCGGCTGGCAGGCGGAAGCGGGGGCCGCGCGAAAGCAGGCGGTTTTCGGGATCTCGTTCGAGAAGATCCGTGGAGACCCGCGAGGATTGCCGGTAAGCTGCAGAGGTCACGATCAAGCGCTGCATCGTCTTGACGTCCCAACCTGAACGTATGAATTCAGTCGCGAGCCAGTCCAGCAGCTCAGGATGAACGGGGACCTCGCCCTGGGAGCCGAAGTCTTCGGCGGTTTTCACGATCCCGTGGCCGAAATACATCTGCCAGTATCGATTGACGGCCACTCGGGCCGTGAGTGGATGCGCGGGATCGACCAACCAGCGCGCCAGGCCGAAGCGATTCGCTGGCGCGTCGCCAGGCAGCGGCGGCAGACTAGAGGGCACACCCGGAGAGACTTTCTCTCCATGGTTACGATAATCTCCACGAATTAACACGAACGTCTCACGCGGCTGCTCCGACTCCTGCATCACCATCGAAGTCTGCACCATCTTGTCGAGTTCCAGTTTTTCCTTCTTGAGGCGGGTCAGTTCGGCATAGGTCGTACGGTAGGGCTCTGGTGCGTCGAAAGTCAGAAAATAATCCCGGAGTCGTTCCCGGCGCTGACCGAGTTGTTCCTGGCTGAACTTGCTGGTGTCACTGGACAGCATCCAGCGAATCGGATCGTGCAATGAGAGCTGCTCGATGTCGGCGGCTTGCAGCTGGCGGCTGTAAATGCGCAGGTCGTCGAGCTGGCCACGATAAGCACCGGCGAGCTCCTTGTTGCCTATCTCCAGCGGGCTGGAATTTTGTATGGACCCGGTCAGGCGATCCCGAATCACATCCAGTTCGAGCGGCTTGCCATCCAGGAAAAGGTGGACTCCCGAAGCCTTGCCGGAGCCATCATAGTTCAGCACCAGGTGCTGGGTTTGTCCCATGAGAATGCGAGTTTTGGTCTTGATCTGAATGGAATCGTCGGGCCAGCGGTGAATGAGGTTCACGTGCAGATGCGCTCCTCGTTTCAGATCGCCGATGGGGACAGACTGGTCGAACTTCAGTTCGTATCCAGGCCTTCCCTGAGCCCCATCTAGCTTGTGAATGACAGCAAGCTCATCTTTCCCTGCTCTGTTAAACCAAAACGCGATCGCGAAGGCGTCGCTCGTATCGAAGGCTGCGATGTTACCGAAACTGAGCTGCGTCTCCCCATTGAATTCACCAGCTTTGCCGATTGCACCAGTGCCGAAGGTGACATCACCTCGAACGGTCCTGGCGTGGTGATAGTGTCCAGAGCTATCGGACAAATGACCATCAAACTCGTAATGTGCAACCAGACCATCGCGCGGAGGGAGCGGCAAGGTCGTCAGACGAGTCCTTTCCCACTCGCCCAGCAACGGCTCCAACTCGCCTTCGGGTAAAGCCTTTTCGCGAGCTGCGATCTCCTGCTTCAGGCGCATTAGTTGAGCATTTTCCTCCGGACTGGGTAGCTGCGCCATGGGCTCAGCATTGCCGGCCTGTCCATCCAATCCCTTTTCCGGGATGCTATTGAAAAAGGCGAAAAAGCGGTAAAAGTCCTTTTGCCGAATTGCGTCGTACTTGTGATCGTGACAGCGGGCGCAACCCATGGTCATGGCCATCCACACGGTTGAAGTGGTTTCGACACGGTCAACGACGTATTCGGTCTGGTATTCCTCTGGAATGGCTCCGCCTTCAAAATTGATCATGTGGTTGCGACTGAATCCAGTCGCGATCTTTTGCGGCAAGGCTGGGTTGGGAAGAAGGTCTCCGGCCAGTTGCTCGGTCGTAAACTGGTCAAACGGCAAATTGCGGTTGTAGGCAGCGACCAACCAGTCACGCCAGTGCCACATATCGCGATGGCTATCAATGTGGTAACCATGCGTGTCTGCGTAGCGCGCTAGATCGAGCCACTGCATCGCCATGCGTTCACCGTAGCGCGGCGAACCCAGCAGGCGGTCAACCTGTTTCTCGTAAGCTTCGGGCGAGCCGTCCGACAGAAAGGCGTCCACTTCGCCGGGTGTCGGAGGCAAGCCAGTCAGGTCGAAAGACACTCTGCGCAGCAACGTCGTGCGATCAGCTTCCGGAGAGGGTTTCAAACCCTCACGTTCGAGGCGGGCGAGAATGAAGTGATCGATCGGATTTTTGGGCCAGGCTCGGTCCTTGACCATCGGCAGTTCGGGGCGCTTCGGAGGCACGTAGGCCCAGTGGGTCTCCCACTGGGCGCCTTGATCGATCCAAAGACGGATGAGTTCAATCTGCTTCTCTGTGAGCTTGCGCTCGAACCCGAGTGGAGGCATACGGGTGCCTTCGTCCTTAGCGCTGATCCTTTGGTAGAGACGGCTCTCGGAGGCCTTTCCCGGGACGATGACCTGATAACCTCCCCGGTCCGCAAATGCGCCTTCCCGAGTGTCCAGACGCAATCCCGCCTGTTGGGTCTGTTCATCTGGACCATGGCACGCAAAGCAGTTGTCCGACAATATTGGGCGAATATCACGGCCAAAGTTAACAGGTTTGACTCCGGCAGGCGCGGCTGCCGCTGCTAGTGGGCCCTGGAAATAGCCGACGGCCAAGAACAGTACGGAAATCGCCAGACGGAGAAGCGGCGAGACCGTAACAGGCAGCCACCGCGAGCGCCGCACCGAGCCATAGCCTTCAGGGAGACCATGGATTTGGAGAGTGACAGTCGAACTGAGCAGGATTCCTCGTTTCAAGTCGAAAATTCCTCCACGCTAACGCCGGTAGATTTCTTGCAATTTGCACTGAGAATCTTGCTGAGCATCCTGGGGAAGAGGGACTGTGCAGCCTACACCAAACCGAACGACTGCACGAATGCAATAGCTTAGAACGCACGTGGGTACACGTCAATGGTTTTGGCGCCGTCGGGCTTCTAACCAACTGTAACCGCATCCGCTTCTAGGCAAGTTCTCCATCCATGGTGTGCCCTACATCAAATCATTCCGCCGATTGAGAATGGACTGGATAAGAACTGTTTATGGAAAGCATAAAATAAATAATCTTGACTGGTCTTAGAATCTGGCTAAACTATCACCCAATTTGATACAGCGCCGTATCGAATAATGAACTGTAAGCTTTGAGAGCCGCGCTGAGCGCGGCGTTTCCAGGACAGAGACGTCCATTGGCTGAGGTAGATCTCGCGCCAGTGGGCGTCTTTTTTTTGCGCACATCCAGAATTCCCACAGCGTTAGGAGCTGTAGCACCGGCCGAGCGGGCAGTCTTGTACTCGCTGTCTCAAAATCAAAAGGGAGGAACGCATGAATATCATACCTGTAAGACGCGTCGCTGCAGGACTCTTAAGCTTCACCATGTTGGCGCCCCATGGCGCGCTGGCGCAAACCGTGAGCAATGAGCAACTGTTGGAAACCATCAAGAAGCTTGAAGCCCGCATCACCGAACTGGAAGCCAAGGCTGGCAAACCAAGGGATACTGCTGCACCGGCTCCGATTCCAGCGGTGCCCGCTGCCGAGGCGCCCGCCGTGGCTGAAATGAAGAAAGAGCTCGACGAAATGAAAAAACAGCAGGAGGAAGCGGCTCCGGTCTTGAATTTCTTCAAATCGACTCAAGTGAGCGGCTATGTTGACTCATACTATGCGTACAACCTGAACGAGCCGGCTGACCAATCGGTCGGCTTCCGTGGAGTCAATACCAATCACAACAGCTTTCAGTTCAATGCTGCTAAGTTGAGCTTCAATAGGCCAACCAACGGCGGAAACTCGCTGGGTTACCGCCTCGACTTGGTTTACGGTCCACTGGCTGACTCTTTTAACGTACCTTTCGAGCTGCCGGTCGCAGGACGCTCCACGGATTCGATTCAGCGGAATATCCTGAACGCTTATGTGAGCTACACTGCGCCGATTGGGAGAGGTCTCAACTTCGACTTTGGCAAGTTTACGACCTTTATCGGCGCCGAGGTTTTTGACACGTTTGACAACTGGAACTACCAGCAAGGGATCATGTTTGCGTACGCGCAACCCTACTATCACACGGGTCTGAGAATGACCTACGCTGCGTCAGACAAGGTTGGTCTCGGTTTTTACCTGGTGAACGGTTGGAACAATTCATTTGACCAAAACAGAGGTAAGAGTGTTGGCTTCTCGCTGACCTTGACGCCCAGCTCGAAGTTTCAAATTATTCAGAACTACCTTGGAGGGCCGGAAAACCCCGTTTCCAGTTCAGGCTGGCGTCACCTCTATGATGGTGTGATCAATGCCACGATCAACCAGAATGTGGCTTTGAGGTTCAACTACGACATTGGAAGTAACAAGCCGCTTACTCCCGATCCAACCCAAAGATGGAAAGGCATTGCGAGTTCCGTCCGGTTCAGCAGCTCCAGCGGCAAGATCGCATTGGCCCCGCGCTTCGAATATCTTTACGACAACAGCGGATTTTCTACGGGCTACAAGCAGGATCTGAAGACCTTCACATTGACCAACGAATACCGCCTGAAACCGAACTTCAGCACGAAGATTGAGTACCGATACGACTTCTCCAACGAGGACCTCTTCAAGACAGGAGGAGACGAGCTTACCGACCATCAGAGTGTTTTTCTGGTCGGCTTCGTGTATTCGTTTGGGTTTGGCAAGGAGTAGGCGGCAGACAGGGAGCGCCTTGCTTGGTCGGCCAGGCCGCGAGCATCCTCCAACAGTCCAAGTCAGCCGATAACCACGGCTTATTGCGTCATATTTCCGCACATGGAACCAACCCACGGAGTAGCTAGAACTGAATTCGTCGGCGACCGTTACAGCAGTGCGCCAGCGTCGTTCGGTTCCCGACCGGTAACGCCAGCTGCTTCAGGTTTTTCTCCAGAGCCTCGGGCAGGCGGGGAATCGCTGCTCAGTTACGGCCGGAAGCTTCACCGGGCTGAGATGCAGCGCCTGAAAATGAAGCACCGCGCGGGCCTGGGTGGAGGCGAAGTTGTGGCCTATCGAAGCCGTCTGATGGATCTGCTGGTGAAAGAGATCCTCGCCGAGAACTCGACGCATAGGGGCACTTCAGCCACCTCTGGGCTCTCAAACATGGCAACTGTAGCGATCGGCGGATATGGCCGTGGCGAACTGGCGCCATTTTCGGATGTGGACTTGATGTTCCTGCGAAAGAGCCGGCGGGCCCCGGAAGAAGCCAGTCAGATTCAAACCATGCTCTGCCTGCTTTGGGATATGGGCTTCCAGGTTGGCCACAGCGTCCGGACCATCAAGGAGTCCTTACACATCGCCCAGGATGATCTGACCTCACTGATGTCAATGCTTGATGCACGCCCCCTTGCGGGTCCAGGCCAACTCTATATCGAGTTTCAGGAGAGGCTGCGCAAGGGCATTGACAAAGACAAGAAAGGCCTGCAGGAGAAAATCCTGCGCAGCATCCAGGAACGGCACGAAACTCACGGCGGCACCGCGTTCATTCAGGAACCGAATATCAAAGAAGCCAAGGGTGGTCTACGCGACTTCCACACGATCGGCTGGATTGCCAAGGCCTTCTATCCGGGCTTGACACGGGAACAGGTCTTGGAGCGGCATGAAGTGACGCCGGGAGAATGGAAGCGGGCAGCCCAAGCGTACGAGTTCTTGCAGCGATTGCGAAACGAACTCCACTTCCTGACGAATCGCCGAACCGACGTGCTCTCGCACCATCTCGTGGCATCGGTGGTTAAGAATTTCAACTTCAGAAAGGGCCGTTTTCAGAAGGATTCAGAAGCGTTTCTGAAGCATTACTACCTGCAGGTTCGAGGAATCGCTCAGGTTGCGGACGCCCTGCTGGCGCCGATCGAAAGGGCATTGAAACCGAAAACCAGTTGGTTCAGTTCCAGAATGACTGCCCTCTCCCCGCTAAAGCCAACCACCAAGCACTCCGGCAGCACTGCCGCGTCGACGGCTGGGGTCAATCCCGAACAATGGATGCATCTGTTCCGGTACAGTCAGGCAGAGCCCTCACTCATCGACGAGTCGACGAAGGCGGCGATTCGGCAGCACGTTCAGCGGTTTCACCGTTCTGCCTTCTCGGCACCGCCGATAAGCTCCGATTTCCGTGCCATCCTGCGAGCCAAGGGCAAGGTGGCTCCCGTCATCCGCCTGATGCATGGACTGGGCTTCCTGGGGCGCGTGCTTCCGGAGTTTGGAAGGCTGACCTGTCTGGTGCAACACGACCTGTATCACAAATATACAACGGATGAGCATTCCCTGCGGGCACTCGAGGTGTTGGACCGGATTGCAATCGGCAGCGAAGACAGGTTTCGCTCGTACCAGAGAATCCTGAATGAAATCCACGATTCCTCCACACTCTACTTTGCCATGCTGATGCATGACGTGGGCAAAGGGCTCGGTGGAGGTCACTCCGTGAAAGGGGCTGAGCTGGTAGGCAAAGCGCTGGCGCGGCTGAGATTCGATCCCGATGAGGCGGCAAAAGTCGACATGCTGGTGCGGCACCATCTGTTGATGGGCCATATCTCGCAGCGGCGCAACCTGGACGACCCACACGCGATCGACGAATTTGTCAAGATCATCGACCGGCTCGACACGCTGAACATGCTGCTCCTCCTGACCTTCGCCGACGCACAGGCCATAGGACCGGGCGTCTGGAACGAGTGGAAGGATCACTGCCTCTGGGAACTCTATCACAAGGCTTATGAACGGCTGATGTTTGCAGGATCGCGCTCACGCGCGATCCACTCGGAAGTGGACAGCGTTCGCAAGCAGGTCTTTGAACTGCTAAAAGGGGAGGTGGATGCGGAAGTTCTCGAGAACCACTTCAAGCGCCTTCCAGAGAAATATGTCCTCTACACGCCTGTCCCACAGATTGTTAACCAACTTCGGCTGGCCCAAAAGCTCGACGGGGAAGCGATGGTGCTGGAGTGGGTGGACCATCCGGAGCAAGGTTGCACTGACCTGATCCTCGTGACGCGTGATCGTCCTGGACTGTTCGCACAGATCGCAGGCGGCCTGTCTGCTTTTAACCTGAACATTCTGAGCGCACAGTTGAACACACGCGACGATGGCATAGTGTTTGACGTGTTTCAGGTGGGCAGCTTGGCGGGCACCCATCGGCTGCACCGCGAGGACTATGCTCGTGTGGAAAGATTGCTGAAGAAGGTGATTAGCGGTCAGACGAAGATTGAGGACTACCTGAAAGCGCACTCCAAGGCGGCGCTGGCACCGCCCGGCCAGCGTTTGGCTCACCCGCCGCGGGTCCATATCGACAACGAGATTTCACCTGTGGCGACGGTGATCGAAGTTCAGGCCGCCGACCGGCTCGGACTGGGGTATCACATTGCCAAAACGTTAGCGAGCTTCCAACTGAATATCGTGTTTGCCAAGTTGGCAACCGAAAAGGCGCACGCCTTCGATGTCTTTTATGTGCGAAATGCCGCCGGCGGCAAAGTGCTGGACGCCGGGCAAATTCGGAGGCTTGAGGAACAACTTCGGTCCGAAGTTCTAGAATTGGCCTGAAACGCTGCACTGCGAGATCTGCAAGAAACCTAAAGGAGAACAACCATGATGAAAAAGCTGGAGTGCATTGTGAGACCCCATAAGCTCGACGAAGTCAAGAGTGCGCTCGAGGCCCTCGGTGTTCTTGGCATGACGGTTTCCGAAGTCAGGGGCTTCGGACGCCAGAAGGGACATACCGAACACTACCGCGGCAGCGAGTACACCGTGGATTTCCTGCCCAAGGTGAAGATCGAAGTCATCATTCCTGCAGAAATGCTGAATCAAGCAATCGAAGCGGTTACCAAGTCGGCCAAGACCGGCAAGTTTGGTGACGGAAAGATCTTTGTGTTTCCCGTTGAGGAGGTGATCCGCATTCGAACTGGAGAAGTGGGAGCGCAGGCCATTTGAGGGGCGGTTGAGAGAAACAGTCCGGCTGGTGAGAACCGAAATCTTCTTCGGCCGCTCAGGGCAATCTTGAGTGAGAAGTGCTGATGAGGCTGCTTTCACACGTGAATCTGCTGAAAGGCAGATCACAATTTTCAAGTAAGGAGATTGACACAGCCATGAAGAGCTTCCGAAGGAATCAACGCGGTTGGGATGGGCCGCATTCTTTGTCGTGCTGATGGCGTTTGTCATGACGACGCCGATGTTCGCGCAAGGTGAAACGCCGCCAGATCCCATGAAAACGATGATGGGCAGCAGCAGCGCCATGCGCGTCGGGATTGACACGGTTTGGGTCCTGGTAACGGCCATGCTGGTCTTCTGGATGAATGCTGGCTTTGCACTCGTGGAAAGCGGCCTATGCCGAGCCAAGAACTGTACCAATATACTCGCCAAGAATTTCATTGTCTTTGCTGCCTCGACCATTTCGTTCTGGGTGATCGGCTGGGGCCTGATGTTCGGTGACGGTAGTGGATTCATGGGTCTGAAGGGGCTGTTCTTCGTATCTGGCGCTGACAATTCCCCGGCGCTCGGTGAAGCCTACATCTCCGCGAATCCGTTTTCCACGACCCAGTATGAAGGGGTATACAGCGCTATCAACTGGACGCCCGTTCCGCTCTGGGCGAAATTCTTCTTCCAATTAGTCTTCGCGGGGACCGCAGCCACAATCGTTTCGGGAGCAGTGGCTGAGCGCATCAGGTTCATCGCCTTTCTCCTCTTCAGCTTTATGCTGGTCGCCTTCATGTATCCGGTCACTGGACACTGGATCTGGGGCGGGGGTTTTCTCGGTTCTAACAATTTCCGCGATTTTGCCGGCTCGACCGTAGTGCATTCGGTCGGTGGGTGGGCGGCACTCGCCGGCGTGCTGGTGTTGGGACCCCGCCTTGGCAAGTATGACAAGTCGGGCAAACCCGTCGCGATACCCGGGCATAGCTTGACGTCTGCCTCACTCGGCGTGCTCGTCCTGTGGCTGGGCTGGTTTGGATTCAACCCCGGTTCTACAATGTCGGCTGGAAACGGGGCTGCGATTGCTCACATACTGGTCGCCACGAACATGGCGGCAGCCACGGGCGCCCTGGGAGCCCTGGCAACTGCGTGGTTGATGCTGAAGAAGCCGGACCTCTCCATGATTCTGAATGGCTGCTTAGCGGGGCTTGTGGCCGTGACGGCGCCTTGTGCTTTTGTCAGCGTCGCGTCAGCAGCGCTGATCGGCCTCATTGGCGGGGTGCTGGTGGTTTTGGCAGTCTTGTTTTTCGATCGGGTGAAGGTTGATGATCCGGTCGGTGCGTTGAGCGTCCACCTTGTGAATGGCATTTGGGGCACGCTGGCTTTGGGCCTATTCTATGATAACCAGATTGCGACTGATGTCGCTGCACTGGCCACCAACCTCACTCGAGGTCAGCAGTTGCTGGTGCAGTTGAAGGGGGTTTTCTGGGTCGCGCTGTTCACTTTGACAGCCTCGCTGGTCGTCTGGTATGCCTTGAAAGTAGCCTTGGGCATTCGTGTCTCAGCGGAGGAAGAAATCGAGGGTCTGGACATCGGCGAACACGGAAACCGAGCCTATCCGGACTTTGTCGTAACTGGATCTTCAAGCCTTGGGGGAGCATCCGCCCCGTACAACATGGGGGAGGCGGTGCTGAAACCATCAATGGCCAAGGGCTCTTCTGTCTGACCCGCAAATGCTTGTCAGCAGCCGCTCTGGACCCGAGCCGAAGCCGGGGCGGCCCTGCCAGTCCAAGTTGGGGGGTTGTCGGTCTGACAGGCAATCCATCAAGATTTGGGTCGGGGTATGGTTGTCAGTAAGGTGATCGATTTCACTCGCCGGTCTTGAGCCGCACCAAATATCTCCAAGGAGACATTGTCACCATGAAGATGACATGCATGCAGAGATCCTGGGTAGGGCTTGCAGTGCTTCTCGTCGTTCTCGGGCTTGTCGACTCCATCCTGGCTCAAGCCCCTGGTGAGGCCAGTAGTACCACATCGGCACCGACAGCCGAGGCGTCCACTGCGGACGCACCCGCGATAGATCCAGCGATCATCACTCGAATCGCAGACCTGGAAGCCTACGTCAATAACACTGGACCGAAGACGCTGGCAAATGTTCCCGGCCCCGGCCATAACGCTTTCATGATGATTTGTGCGGCCCTGGTCTTGTTTATGACCTTGCCCGGCCTAGCTCTCTTTTATGGAGGCCTGGTGCGCACCAAGAACGTGCTGTCGGTCCTGGCTCAATGCCTGGGCACAGCGGGGCTGGTCACAGTTCTCTGGTGGGCTTTCGGCTACAGCTTCGCTTTCAGCAACGGGTCGCCGTTCCTGGGCAACCTGAGCCTCGCCTTCCTCAAGGGCGTCAACGCCGCCCCTAATACCAACTATGCCTACTGGGTTTCCCAGAGCGTCTACGCAATGTACCAGCTGATGTTCGCGATCATCACTCCCGCTTTGATCGTGGGCGCCATCGCTGAGCGCATGAAGTACAGCGCCATCATGCTTTTCATCCTGGGCTGGATGCTGGTGGTTTACCTGCCGCTAGCCCACATGGTTTGGGGCATCGACGGCTTGATGAACGGCGTCTGGAACGCCGCGGCCACGATCAAGGCTATCGACTTCGCTGGCGGCACCGTGGTTCACATGTCCTCCGGCTGGTCTGCCCTGGTGCTCTGCCTCATCCTGGGCAAGCGCGACGGTTTCGGTCAGAGGATGTTCGCTCCGCACAGCCTGGTCCTCACGATGGTAGGCACTGGCATGCTGTGGGTTGGCTGGTACGGATTCAACGCCGGTAGCGCAGTAGCCGCCGACGGCATCGCTGCCAATGCTTTTATGACCACCACGTTGTCCGCCGCCGTGGCCGCATCCGTCTGGCCGCTGCTGGAGTGGGTCTTCCGCGGCAAGCCGACGGTGCTGGGTTTCTGCTCCGGCGCGGTGGCGGGACTGGTCGTCATCACTCCTGCCGCAGGCTTTGTAACTGCCAGCGGTGCCGTCCTCATCGGAGTGTTGGCGGGCGCAATCCCCTATCTGGCCTGCACCAAGCTCAAGAACTGGCTGCAGTACGACGATGCCCTCGACACCTTTGGCGTCCACGGCGTGGGAGGCACTCTCGGCGCTCTTATGACGGGGATCCTGGCCACTGCCGAAGTGAATTCCAACCTAAGTACCAACCTCAAGGGCATCGTGGGCAGCACCTTGTGGCTGGAACAGCTCAAAGCTATCTTCGTCACCATGGCTCTAGCTATCGTTGGCACTGCTATCCTGGCTTTCGTCGTCAAGGCCATTGTTGGCCTGCGTCCCTCCGTGGAAGAAGAACTCCAGGGCCTCGACTTCGTGGATCACGGCGAAGTAGGCTATCACTACGAGGAAGCCTGAATCGGAAGTCGGCCGCACCGGCCGGTTTGAATGTTACGGGAATGGGATCCCTGTGGAACAGGTCGCCCGACGCTCAAAGCGGTCAAGAGAAGAAGGAGGTCACATCAACACAGCGGACGCAGCCCTGCTGGGGTTGGTGACAAGACACCTACCCGTCCCCAGGGCACGCCGCTTCCGGGCTGCCCGGCTGGGTCAGGGAGCCCAGTTGAGACTGTCAATTCACCTAAGGCAGTCCCTCGTCATCTGGCCGCTCTTTGAATGTGACGAGAGTGGGTCGAAGCATCACTCCCTGCTACATCGGCTGGATGAGGTTGCCCGCTGCGGCTAGGAGGCAGTCGACTTGCCAGCGAGCGCCTGCTTGATGAGGCCGATAACAATCATCAGCACAGCGCCACCAATGCCAGAGCCGGCAAAGTTGCCGAGCAGTCCAGTAGGTGCACCACCTCCCAGCAGGCCGGTGAGAAGTTGCCCACCCAGACCACCGCCGAGCACTCCCGCGATAGTGTTACCGATCGGGCCAAGGCTGAAATTCTTCAACAACGCCCCGGCGATGTTGCCACCCACGCCCCCGGTGATCAGACTGATCAACCAACTGACGAGCTGATTTTCCATAAGCACCCCTCCTTATGGGTTTTTTTGGTGAGTCAAGTTGAGTTGTAATTGTTGAGCCCGGAGACATCTGGATTCTATGCATCATGCCACCAGAATGCAATGGAGTTAAGGACCGGGCTAGCGGGGTTCTGTACCGTGTGTCTCTTGGCAAGCAAGCCATACTCGTCAGTGTCACGGTGCCGTCGCTTCCCGTCCCAGGCTTGACCGCAGTGGTATGATTCTAGGGTGTTTGAAATGCCCCTGAACAGGCTGACCTGCGGACGCCATGAATTCTGAATCACCGGCGGAAGTCGAGCATTCGCAGACTCCCAAAACGGTGGGATCACACCCCGAAGTCAACTCCTCCTCATTCAGCAAATGGTTTTTTGAGGCCGACACGACACCAGAAGGCCCTCAGCACGCGCCCCAGCACACGGGTGTCTGGTGGCGTGTGATGTGTCTCACGGGGGTTGATTACTTCTCCACTTTAGGCTACCAGCCTGGGATCGCCTTTCTGGCCGCGGGCTTCCTTTCCCCGATTGCAACGCTTGTTCTGGTTCTAGTGACCTTGTTTGTGGCGTTGCCTATCTATCGGCAAGTTGCCCAGCGCAGCCCGCACGGCCAGGGCAGCATCGTCATGCTGGAACAACTGCTGCCCAGGTGGCGAGGCAAAGCGTTTGTTCTTTGCCTTCTGGGATTCGCGCTCACCGACTTTGTCATCACAATTACGCTTTCTGCCGCTGATGCGACAGCGCATATCATTGAAAACCCCTTCGTTCCTGACGTCTTCAACCATCCCGTCGGTGTCACTTTGGTTCTGCTGGCGATTCTTGGGGCGGTGTTCCTGAAGGGATTTCGTGAAGCCCTTTGGCTCGCAGTCCTCTTTGTTGGAGTTTATCTGGGACTCAACCTGATTGTGCTTCTGGTCACTTTTCATCAGGTGCTGATCCACCCAGAAGCTCTGCAGAACTGGAAAACCTCGTTGTTTACGACGTACTCGAGCCCGTGGATGGCTCTGGGTGTCTCGCTGGTGCTGTTTCCAAAGCTGGCTCTGGGGCTTTCCGGTTTCGAAACCGGCGTGGCGGTAATGCCCCTGGTGAAAGGATCTCCGGACGACACCCCTCATCACCCGGTCGGTCGTATTCGAAATACGAAGAAGCTTCTGCTGACCGCCGCGCTGGTCATGAGTGTGGCTCTGATGGCCAGCAGTCTTGTGACAGCTCTGCTCATACCTCCGCAGGCTTTTGCAGAAGGGGGCGAGGCGAACGGGCGCGCTTTGGCTTATCTGGCCCACAGGTATCTGGGGGATGCCTTTGGCACACTGTACGATATCTCAACGATCTGCATCCTCTGGTTTGCAGGGGCATCGGCCTTGGCAGGCCTGCTCAATCTCGTTCCCCGGTATCTGCCGCCTTACGGAATGGCGCCCGATTGGGCGCGGGCGCGGCGGCCGCTAGTGCTTGTCTTTTTGATGATTACCTTCGTGGTCACAATCCTGTTTGACGCCAACGTGGACGCTCAAGGCGGAGCCTACGCAACCGGCGTTCTCTTCCTGATGACGTCTGCTGCCGTAGCAGTCACGATCGCCACTTGGTCCAGTACGCAGGGCTGGCGCTATTTGCTCATGACCTTGATTTTTGGATACACCACTGTGGCGAACATCATCGAACGTCCTGAGGGCATCAAGATCGCATCGTTCTTCATCATGTCCATCATTCTTACCTCCCTGCTTTCCCGCGTGGTTCGCTCGACAGAGCTGCGTATTCAGGACGTCAAGTTGAGCCAAAGCGCGCAAGCCATGATCGACGAGATCAAAGACCAAGGTATCCGCATTATTGCGCATCGGCCCGACAAGCGAACCACGGAGGAATATGAGAAGAAGGAACGACAGGCCCGTGACGATCACAGCCTGGACAACGGCGAGCCCGTGATTTTTCTCGAGGTGTCCCAGGGAGATGCCTCCGATTTCAGCGGCGACCTCATTGTTCGTGGGGTTAAAGTCGGGCGGCACAGTGTGTTGCGATGCAAGAGCCCAGCAATTCCGAACGCCATCGCGGGCCTTCTCCTGCACCTGCGCGATACTACCAACCAACTGCCGCATGCGTACTTCGGCTGGACTGAAGGGAACCCGATTGCATATGTCCTGAAGTATCTGGCACTCGGAGAAGGCGACACAGCTCCTGTGACCCGTGAGGTTTTGCGCAAGACCGTCGAGAATCCGTTGGAGCGGCCGAGGATTCACGTCGGGTAGAGGCGAGCAGCAGGCATGTAAACCGATCCTCGTTCGATATCGGTCGCCGCCTATCCAAGGGCTCACCACCCGCGCCTCCTGACCTGCAGCCTGTTTTCCGTTCCTTGCTTTCCCATCTTAGTCCGGGCGCTCCCCTAGCCTGCATGAGGCTTCCCCTGTGTCTCCCCTGTTTCCTGTCTCCTGTTTTCTGTCCTCAACGTGCACAACCTTCTGGAAAAGGGGCTGTAAAGATGATAGGGTCGCTGAGCATTTTGGCACTCAGGTGACGGGCCACCAGGCAGTTCACGCTTACCGTCGTTTTTCAGAAATCAATTGACCAGTTTTGACGATGATCACTGGTTGGTAGTTTTTGAATCAACCAGGCAGACCAGAGGTCAGCTTTTGGACTCGCTGACGCAAAGCACGAATTCGCAAATCTTGTACGGAGCCTTCAGCACATGAAGAAAATCTTGCGGGACCGGTTCTCTCGATGGTTGGTGTTTCATTTCACCATTGTTCTTCTCCTCACGCCTTCCGGGCTTTCAGCTCAAACTCAAGCGCACAGGGCAGGGGGCGAGGCGAGCCTGTTTCTTCCGGACGTGAGCCAAGTAGAGATGATGGGTCTTAATGGGGTGACACTCTTATGGGGTGGGCTATTGATCTGTGTGCTGGGTTTGTTGTTCGGCCTGATCATCTACCTGCAACTGAAGCGGCTGCCGGTCCACCGATCGATGCGAGAGGTGTCGGAATTGATTTACGAAACCTGCAAGACCTACCTGATCACTCAGGGAAAGTTTCTGCTGATTCTGGAGATCTTCATCGGCATCGTCATTTTCATTTATTTCCGGGTGCTGCAGGGGATGCCGATGGGAAGAGTCCTTATCATTCTGCTGTTCAGTCTCATCGGGATCGCAGGAAGCTACGGGGTCGCCTGGTTCGGTATTCGCATCAACACCTTTGCTAATTCACGAACCGCATTCGCCAGCCTGGAAGGGAAGCCGTTTCCTTGCCACGCCATCCCACTCAAGGCTGGAATGAGCATCGGAATGCTGCTGATTTCGGTGGAGCTGTTTCTGATGCTATGCATCTTCCTGTTTATCCCGGGTGAGTATGCTGGCCCTTGTTTCATAGGATTTGCCATCGGCGAGTCGTTGGGAGCCGCCGTGTTGAGGATTGCGGGCGGCATCTTCACCAAAATTGCCGATATCGGCGCGGACCTCATGAAGATCGTATTCAAGATCAAAGAAGACGACCCACGCAATCCGGGAGTGATCGCAGACTGTACAGGCGATAACGCCGGCGACTCCGTGGGGCCGACGGCCGATGGATTTGAGACGTACGGCGTAACTGGAGTCGCGCTGATCTCGTTCGTTCTGCTGGCCGTGAGCAATCCGGCGGTTCAGCTCCAACTGCTGGTCTGGCTGTTCATGATACGCGTGATGATGATTGTGGCGTCGGGCCTTTCTTATCTGCTCAACGGGGCCATTTCGCGGGGGCGATACGGCAGCAGGCAAGCCATGAACTTCGAAGCGCCGCTGACATCGCTGGTGTGGCTCACCTCAGGAGTTTCGGTCCTGCTCACCTACGCGGCCTCCTATTTTTTGATTGCAGACTTGGGTGACGGGACGCTGTGGTGGAAACTGTCGACGGTCATTACCTGCGGAACCCTGGCGGGTGCCGTTATTCCGGAACTGGTCAAGGTCTTTACCTCAACCGAATCGAAACACGTGGCCGAGGTCGTCAGCTCATCCCGCGAGGGAGGAGCATCATTGAACATTCTGTCGGGGTTTGTGGCCGGAAATTTCAGCTCTTACTGGCTCGGGATGGCGGTGGTCACTCTGATGGCCGTGGCCTATCTAGTCAGCGGGCAAGGGTTCAGCGAGCTCATGCTGGCGCCGGCAGTTTTTGCCTTCGGGCTCGTGGCGTTCGGTTTTCTCGGAATGGGACCGGTGACCATCGCAGTCGACTCCTATGGACCGGTCACGGATAATGCCCAGTCGATCTTCGAGCTGTCAACGATTGAGCAGATCCCCGGGATTCAAGAGGAGGTCCAGCGGGACTATGGTGTGCGGCCAGATTTCCGCAGGGCGAAACAACTGCTGGAGGAAAATGACGGCGCCGGCAATACGTTCAAGGCCACCGCCAAGCCCGTTCTGATCGGGACAGCCGTAGTGGGCGCGACAACCATGATTTTCTCGATCGTCGTCCTGCTAACCCACGGCCTCACGCAAAATCTGGATAAGCTGTCACTGCTGAACCCGCTCTTCCTGCTGGGGCTTATCTGCGGAGGCGCCATGATCTACTGGTTTACGGGAGCCTCGACGCAGGCGGTCACAACGGGAGCCCACCGGGCCGTCGAGTTCATCAAGGCCAACATCCGCCTCGAAGGGACAACACGCGCCTCGGTATCCGATAGCAAGCGTGTCGTCGAGATCTGTACCCAATACGCCCAGAAAGGCATGTTCAACATCTTCCTGGCTGTGTTTTTCGGAACACTGGGTTTTGCTTTTCTGGATCCTTACTTCTTTGTTGGCTACCTGGTTTCGATTGCGTTGTTCGGGCTATTTCAGGCGATCTTCATGGCGAATGCCGGTGGAGCCTGGGATAACGCCAAGAAAATTGTCGAGGTCGATCTGAAGCAAAAGGGTACCGATCTGCATGCAGCCACGGTAGTGGGGGACACTGTGGGCGATCCCTTCAAAGACACCTCGTCGGTGGCCATGAACCCCGTGATCAAATTCACCACGCTGTTCGGGCTGCTCGCGGTCGAACTGGGTGTGTTGTTGGCCACCCAGCACGGTCCCGGTCTCGGCCTGCTGCTGGGTTTTTGCTTCCTGGCGATTTCGATCGTGTTCGTGTGGCGCTCTTTCTACCGCATGCGGATCGGGTCGGCCTGATAAGTCAACCACGGCGGCAGGCGCGACTTAAGGCCGCAAGCCGACCACGGGACGCCGGGAATGCTCACCCCGAATCAACCCGAATGAAAGCGAATTGAATCGATGCCGCAACCTGGCCCGTCACCCGCAACCCAACTAGCTTGACGGCGCAAATGGGTTGAGTGTATAACCCTAGCTTGGCCGCAGGTTACTGTCTGGAGCAACGTCTAACGGCGAGGTACCCAAGTGGCTAAGGGAGAGGTCTGCAAAACCTTTATGCAGGGGTTCGAATCCCCTCCTCGCCTCCACATCCAACTAATTCACCCTCCAGGTTTTATCCTCTGATTGCTCCATTGCGTTTTCTTCGGGTAAAGGTCCGACTGTAGCGGAAATTGTAGCGGCTTTTTCGCACTCGGCAATTTCCTTGGCTGCGTTGATGGCTTCCAAGCGCTTCACGGCTTCCACCTGATGTTTTTCCTGTGGGTGGGCGTAGCGCATCACCATGTTTAGTTTGCTGTGGCCAAGCAGTGCCGCCAGCGTGGGCATATCGATGCCGGCTTCGGCGGCGCGGGTCGCCCAGGTGTGTCTCAAATCGTACAACCGGAAAGGCCGGACCTTCGACGCTGCCAGCGCTCAAGTGTGTGCATTGTTGGCCTTCAGCATGGGTTGGTTCTCGCTTCTGCGATGCGGGAACAGGTAGACACCTTCCGCGGCTTCCAAGCGGCGCCTGATGACCGCCAGCGCAATTGAGTTGAGAGGAACCTTGCGCCTGGCGGCTTTCGTCTTTCCGTGCGGGTTAAACAGGGTGGCTTGATCTAAGAAGACGTTTCCCTTTTGGATTCGATACACCTCTTCCGGCCGCATGCCGGTTTCGAGCATGAGGGCCGCAACGTCTTTCAGATGCCCGAGGCGGCCGCCAGATACTTTCTCTGTTCTTCGAACGTCAAGCACGCGGGATTGCTCGTTGTTCTCAGGCAGAAATTCGACTTTCAGAAACCGGGTTGCTTGAATGCATGACGGTCCTTGAGCGCGTGAAAGAACATCGCCTTGAGACAGGCGAGCTCCCGGTTAATGGTTGCGGGTTTGATCGGGACGCCGGGTTCGCTTGCCGAACTGCGCGGGCTTCGGCGGGCCTTGTACTCTTCGATGTCACCCGGGCTGATTTCATCAATCACCTTGTTTTTGAATTTAAGGAACACCAAGAGAGGTTTGCTCGATGTCCGATAACGCTGGAACGTTCCAGGGTGTTCTTTGTGTTCGTCCTGTGACCACGCCAGGAAGGCCTTCATCGCATCCTGAAAGAGCGGGCGCGGGCTTGCGCTCGATGATACCGACGCGGCGTTGTGCTAGGGCCGTGCGGAAGGCGCTGGCGATCCCTTCAGCTTTGACGCGGCTGCCTTCCTTCGTGCTCGATTTCTGATACCGCGTTTCCTTCGAATTCCAGCGAAAACCAGTAGACCTTGCCTCGCTTGTAGAGTCTCATTTTGTCCGTCCTTTCGTTTTTCGGTATTTGAGAAGCCGCCGCGCGTAAGGAGTCAGATCACCGCCTGGTCTTCCCTGAATTACAGGGTCGAGCAGTTTCCTCTGCCGGCATTGCCAGATCATTGCGCGGACCTTTTCTCTCGAGAGTCCGCGCTTAAGAGAAACTGCCTCGACAGGGTTTGTTGGATCTTCCTTGAAGGCATTGGCATAATCAGCTGCGTACTTAAGAAAGAAAGTGTCAGGCTTGCGCTTGCGTCCACGGCCTGATAGGTTGTTTCTTAGGTTGCTCTGGTAACTCTCCCAGCGGCGCCCAGCCCTCTTTCCTTTGCCAACGCCATGAACGCGACTGCATGCCGCTTGGTAGTGCTCGCCTGGCCGGATCCTCCTGACCAGCCTGGCAGTGATGCCACCCTTGGGCACCGTGGCACGCATTCCTAGGTATTCAGCGCTCCAACGGCCGGTGGGATCACGCGCGGGCTCGTCGGGGAAGACGCGCATCTCAGCAATGACGGGTACTCCGTCCTGAACGAGCATTCTGTAGGCAGCAATCCAGCCGTCGGCGAACGTGCTTTCCACCCAAGCCTCATCGGTACTGACAAGGACTCCGCGGCGGTTCATGTACCATTCCCGAAACCCGCTCGAGCAAATATCGGAGGCATCAAGGCTCGGCTCCACGTTCTCAGCGCGTAATTCATCCAGGAAACAGTAGCCGGACTGCTTTCCAAAGTTCACTTTGTTACGTTTCATCCACGCTTCCCAAGAACTATTGAATAAATGGTGCACACTCGCCATTAATTAATAGATTGACATAGTATTGTCAACTAATAAAATCGAATGCAGCCAGTTAATACCTGAATAAAGGAGGGTCAAGTGGTTCACAGGTTGAATGAGATATCCGATGTGGGAACCTTTGTCGGCACGCTCTGCTTCTTCCTTTCAATGGCAATCCAGAAGTTGTACGAGCTCACTGAGGTGGCTGAAACAACGGGCCTGAAGCTCGGCTCAGTTCGTCAATATGTGGCGAGAGGCGTCATTCCCGCGCTGTATTTAGGGCGAAAACGCGTTGTTAAGCATGACGTGTTGGAAAGAATTTGCGAAGAGGGGTTGAAGATTCAACCCAACAAGAAAGAGTCCGGCAGATAGCTAGAGAACCGTTCCTGGAGCGGATCTTCAGAAGGCCAAGAGAGAGGCCATTATGAACGTGAGAGAGACGCAGCGCCTCATCAACCACCTAAACAAAATAGCGCATGAAGCAGATCAAGCGGGAATGACCGATACTGCGGTCCATATCTGGCAAGCACGTCTTTTGACTGCGCGCCGGCTCTGCGAGCTAGATCGCGATGAGGAAACGCGAAAGTGGCAGAAAGCGGTGATGGTATGACGCACGCAAACGCCACAATCGCGGGCGAAGTGATCGGCAGCGCATTAACTGATCGCGACTTCGAACACTTAGCGCAATCATGGATTCCGCGGAACCTGGCGGAACTAGCTTGCATTCGTCGTGTTACTCATGCCGAGAGCCTTGAACTGTTCGACAACAAGAAACGCCACGACCTTTCCGGGCTGTTGTTTCCGTACTTCCTGCCAGGCGAGGCGCGACCGTGCGCCTTCCGTTTGAAGTTAGATAATCCGCCGATTGATGCCGCCACAGGAAAACCCGCTTTGAAATATTTGAGCTGCGCCGGGATCGGGAACCGGCTTTATTTTGTCCCTGGCATGAGTCTGGCTGAACTTGAAGATACTTGCTTGCCAATCGTCATCAGCGAAGGCGAAAAGAAGACATTGGCCTTGTACCGGCTTTCAGCGCACGAAACCCAAGCGGTTCGCTGGCTGCCGGTTGGCGTTGCTGGCGTTTGGGCGTGGCGTGGCGTTGTAGAGAAGACGACAAATCCAAATGGAAAACGAGTCGATGTTAAAGGCCCAATTGCCGACCTTGCGCTTATCAAATGGGAAGGTCGCAAGGTTTACATCGCCTTTGACAGCGACGCTCTGACAAAGGACAAGATACGCGCAGCGCGAAACGCTTTGGCCGAAGAATTGAAAAGCCGCGGCGCCGTGGTTTGGCTGGTTACGATTTCGTCCACAATCCAAGACAAGCTCGGCATTGATGATTTCATTTTTCGAAACGGGCCGGACGTTGCGTTGCAGCTGTTCGAGCAGGCGCAGCGCGCCTTCGAAGTGCCCATTGAAGACTGGCTGAAAGAGTCCGGCTTGTTTGAGCTGACCGCACCCGTAGAGATGACGAAGCTTGAGGAGGTGCTGGCCTGGCTTCATGGCCACGTGGGTGAGCTGGTAGGGTTTCGCCGGGGCCTGGCGAAGTCGGCCATTGTTGCGCAGCTAAAGCAATTGAAGGTATTGGGTGCAGCTGACATTGTTGCCGGCGTTTTTGGCCGGGAATCTAAAGACGAGGAAGAGTCTGGAAACGGAAAGACAATCGCGTTTGCGGAGATATTACCCGCGACCGAGCCTGTGGACGGCGCTGAGTTGCTAACTGAGATTGAGAACCATCTCTGCACCCATGCTGTGTTGCCCGCCGGCGCAGCAGCGGCTATTTCTCTTTGGATTCTTCACACCTACGCGTTAACCGCGGCTTACTGTTCGCCACTACTCGCGCTTACGTCTCCTGAGAAACGCTGTGGAAAAACTTTGGTACTTGAGCTGATTGAGTCTCTCGCCAACCGTCCAGTAATGGCTGCGAACATCAGTGCAGCAGCCTTGTTCAGAACAGTTGAGAAGTATCAGCCGACACTCCTTGTTGATGAGGCTGATACTTTTCTTGGCGAGCGTGAAGAGTTGCGCGGAATCATTAACAGCGGACATCGGCGCACTTCAGCTTTCGTGGTTCGTTGTTGCGGTGACGATCAGGAACCGAGAACGTTCTCAACATGGTCAGCGAAAGCAATTGCAGCGATTGGGAAGTTGCCGGAAACAATTCAAGACCGTTCCATTGTCATTCCTATGATGCGACGGGCACCTGACGAAGCCGTTCAACGATTTCGGCGGGACCGTCTAGAAGGTATTCTTGAACGAATTTGTTCGCAATGTGTCCGGTGGGTAAAAGACAACCTAGAAAATCTGCGGGCTTATGATCCAGAAGAAGTTAATTTTCTAGATGACCGCCAACAAGATTCTTGGCGGCCATTGTTCGCCATTGCCGAAGTTGCGGCGGGTGACTGGCCAAAAACGGCGAGAGAATCCGCGCGCCTTCTATCTGTGAGTGGCGCTGAGGGTGACACATCAGTTCGTGTCCAGATCCTGGCTGACCTACGAGACTTATTCAAACGCTATAACGTCTCTCAGTTGTCGAGTGCTGACATTTGCGAAGCCTTGGCTAAATTGGAAGATCGGCCTTGGCCGGAGTTTGGGAAGCATAAAAAGCCGATTACTCAAAGGCAATTAGCGGTCTTATTGCGTCCTTTCGGAATTCGGCCAAAGCAGTTCCGAGAGGGAGAAAAGACGCGAGGTTACAAGTTGGAAGACTGCCAAGATAGTTTTTCTCGTTATCTATGGGGATTCGATCCGGTACAAGCGGTACAAACCAATACTGGCGCGGGTTTCGAGGCAAAAACAGATCCGGTACAGGATGAAACTTGTACCGGATCGAATTCGACCGTAAGTGATACAAAACAAAGCTCTGTACCGGATGTACCGGATCGAAAGGGGGATATGGGGCTATCTGACGAAATCGAGGGGGCTGTATGACGGCGGCCGCACTAATCGAAGAGCTAACCCAGCTGGGGGTGACCTTGACTGTTGACGGCGACCTGCTGCGTTATCGGGCACCTAGGAGCATGATTACCCCAGAATTGAAAGAGCTGCTCGCGGAACGGAAAGCAGAAATCATTGCGGCTTTGACTGCTGGAGAGTACGGGCGGGGCCGTCCATCACTTGAGAACGCAAGCCGACCGATTGAAGAGCGATGCGCTGAGGCGCTAGAGCTCTTGGGGGAACTAACGGAGTTTTGCAACGAGCGAGCCAGTATTTTAGAGTTTAAAGGCCACTTCCCACGGGCTGAAGCTGAACGCTTGGCATTGATCGAAACGAAAGCAACCGAGACTTACCGGCGCTGGCTTGCACTTGGCTAGTCAAAACAAAAAAACCCGGCGCCGGCCGGGCCAAGGTTCTACCTCCACCTCATGCATAATACCACGGTTGACAAGGATCAGGAAAACAGGGTTCGAATGACCATTCGCGTGAGAGGGCTAGTCGGCTTGTTGAACGCTGGTTTGCAGGCAGAGCGCCTGCGCCATAAGTCCGAACTTACCGCGCTTACCGGTTCACTTTGTATACCTGATGGATCAGGCAGGCATAGCCAATAACCACGAGTAAGAGGGTGATGGTTGAGTAGTCCATGGACGCGTTCCCCTAGAACATTTCACCAAGGGTTGCTTCAGACTGTCTGTTCAATACTGATCAATTTCTTTGACTCTCGGTGAGAGGGTGGGACGTTTACCGCGCACACAAAGAGCGATGAATTACCGCGTTAATGGCGTAAGGGGCGCTGGGGGTCAGGAAACCGGGGTTTGAATGAGGCCAAGGGGACTTCAAAGTCTAGGCTTTACCGCCCATGACCGCACGCCCGTTGAGCGTAAACTTCTGACATTTTGGGGAATAGGGGTCTGCTTTTAGCCAGATGAGTGAACAGACGATGAGGCGAAGCAAGAAAGCTGATGTCCGGGTTCTCCGCCAGGCCTTGACAGCGACCTCCGCGGCTGAGGCGATAGGTCCGATTGAGCCAGGATCCGAAATTTACGGTTTGACCAAGGGGCAGTTCTCGCTGATCGACCTGATTGAGCATGTGCTGAGTTACACCGGGCCGTGCAGAGCCGTGATATCGACCTGGACAGCTGCTGGAGCGGATATTTCGTTTGCCTATCGCCTGATGAGCGGCGGGAAACTGACGGCGTTGCGTTTCCTGGTGGACTTTTCCTTTCCGTCGCGGCAGCCAGCCTACTGTGCAGCCTTGCGTGAGACCTTCGGGGATGGCTGCATCCGAATTTCGAAGAATCACGCGAAATTTGTTTTGCTTCAGAACGAAAAGTGGAACGTCGTCATCAGGACCAGCATGAACCTGAATGAAAACCGGCGCTTGGAAAACTTCGAAATCAGCGATGACAGGAACCTAGCGGCCTTCCTTGAATCAGTGATTGACGAAATGTTCGAGGGACAGCCGGCAGAAGGACAGTTCGAGAAGAGACCTATCGATCATATGGTTGATTTTGAGGGACTCGGCGGAGAGGCAAAGCCAGTGGAAGATCTCTTGAAGAGTGCGGACGTCAAGAAGTTCTATAACGACGGTCCGTTTGAGAACGACCTTCGACGCACGGGCTTGAGTTGTTTGAGGTGAGATGCGATGAAAGGACGGAAGCCGATTCCAACGGCTCTAAGGTTAATTACTGGGCAGGGGCGACATAGGACTAACAAGGACGAGCCACAGCCGGAACGGGTAATGCCCGCCTGCCCAGGATGGCTATCGAAGGAAGCTCGCGCGCACTGGAGACGGCTTGCTCCGCAGCTGTTCAAGGCGCGTGTGCTAACGGT
The DNA here is from genome assembly GCA_963752385.1 of uncultured Acidimicrobiia bacterium. Lineage (GTDB taxonomy): Bacteria > Acidobacteriota > Terriglobia > Versatilivoradales > Versatilivoraceae > CAVVYL01. Next base: position 59,318 of record CAVVYL010000053.1, read on the forward strand.
AATCGACTGGACAGCACTAGCGGCTTTCTGTGATTGCTTGAGCCGATACTGTGCCGCGGTGCGGTTCCTGGATCAGCACGGGTCGGTAATCGTAGTGCGAAACGACAAAGGAGAATTCAAGTTTACTCAGCCGGCCCCACAGGTGGGTATTGCCATGAAGATGCTGGACCAGATGAGGGCGATCGGGTCGGAGTTTTGGCTGGACGCCATCATCTCGAGCGCGGTTGACCGTACCGGGGGGTGAGAAAAAAGGCCTTGCCGACCTCGCCAATGAAAGAGCGGACCGCAACCGACAAGCAGATGAATAAACTGGAGTGAGTCTGCGAGCAGTAAATTTGGAATTCAAAGGAGGAATTGAAAAATGGAGTATCAACGGATGTCAGCTATTGCGCCTCGACAAACCACGGACAAGCTCAGCGCGAGAGTTTGCCTGGCGATGGCAGAATCCGGCCTGAAGCGATTACAGCCGGCTGAACACGTCCGCGTTACTTTCTGGGATTTGAAGCGTGATCGCGACCTAGACCCATGCATTCGTCGGCCGGACTGGTTTCGCGAAAGAGAATCTGTGCTCCAGCGCGAGGAAGACCTGGCGCGCAAACGAGAGGTGAACAGCCTAGTAGCCCGCTGGCATGCACTACGGAAGGCCAAACGGCCGCGGAGTTATATCAAGTCGGAGAACGAGTAGTTCGATTCAAAGGAGAAAAAAAATGAAAGCAGTTGAGAAGGATGTCATGCACTTGCAATACGTCAGCACCAGGCCAGAAGTTCGAGCTATTGATGCAAAAATCGAGGCACTTGAGAGACGGAGGGTCGATCTTGAGAGTCGTTACGAAAGGATCAGGCAGGTACCAGACCGGGATAGCGATGTAGCCAAATTGTTGGGAGATCCAGGAGCCGAAATTATTTCCGCTTCTGTGGGTGATGCTGCGGAGTTGCTGCGCGAAAAAGACGTGGTTGTTGCTTCCATCGCAGGCCTGAAGCGTGAGCGCCAACGGGTCATCTCCGAGGCCGCGGCAGAGAAATGTCGGGAATTTAATCTCGCTTACAAAAAACTGGTTCGCCGCGTTCTTGAGGCTGGGCGCGAATTAGCAGCCGCCAATCGGGAGGCTTCTGATTTCCTTTCTGACCTGAGCAGCAAAGGATACTCAGCAGGATACCTGCGCCCGATGCAGTGTAGTAACGTCGAATATTTTGAGATTTTTGAGAAGGAGTGTTCAGACTTCGGGTTCCTGGCTGACGATAGCAGTCTTTCTGGTGTTGTCACCGCCGAGCCGCCGGCAAAGGTCCAAGTTGCTACCGCGGGAGCAAAGAGCGATTGGTTTGAGTAAGCTTGGCAAGTAATTACCTCAAGTGGGGCAAAGATTTCAATCACATCCTCGACACCTGGACCGACGAGCAGTTCGAGTTGACGCTCGCACGAAATCTTCAAACTGCCGAGGAGGGCGATGCAGCACCTTCTTGCTGATAATGGCATCCTATCATCGTCAACGCTTGCCAAGGCGTTTGACGCTTGGTGCGACTGACGCCTTCTTTGCCTGTGAGTTTTTGGTAGGTCACGCGACGGCCAACGATTCCAGACAACGCCGTTAGCAATCTGTCCGCATCGCCATCGGGGCCGCCCAAGGAACAAACGCTTGAACTCTCTGCCGGTGTGTTGCTAATCGTGGCGTGCCTCGGAGCTCTCGCCTGGTTGGTTGTGAGGAGTTCGAGAGTGAATAGTCGGGGGGGAAAGCCAGAGTTGCCCAAAGGTGATCATAAGCAGTTCTGTTGCTAGGCGATTTGCGAATGAGCTCGGATGGTGATCAAACTGGTTTACCCAGAGTTTCCTGTAATCGGCGCGCGAATGAAACGCCGAACGAAGATCTAAGCAGATGATGTCCTCCTGCCTGCTGAATTCGAACACCCGGTCATAGAGAGAATCAAAAGGATAAGCTGTTTCCAAATAGGGACCCGCATCCGGAAATAGGACCAAACCGACGGGCGTTTCTTCCAGTTTGCAGAGCTCAACAAAATCTTTCAGAAGCTGAAGAGGCTGTCGAGACTCAGGGCTCTGCGGATCGCCAAAACGCTGGAGCATATAGTTCTCGTAACTACCGGACAGCCCAAACGTCTTCTGGATTGAATTCCATTCTCGGCTAGCCAAATAGTAAAGCGCTGATGACCGATACATAATGCGATGAACGGTTGATGAGGGCACAAGAGGGATACATTTTGGCTGGGCCGTCTTATCGTGACCTTCAAAGTCGTTGACGTACCACTGTAGCAGGACGAAATCTGGACGTGCCTTCAGAACAGTATTCTTAAGAATGGCAAGATGATCGATCGTCTCGGCACCGCATTTTCCAAAGTTGAGAACTTCGTACCGAAACCCACATGTCCGCTGGTTTAGGGAGGCCTCTAGCAGATTTGTGAATCTATCCTCTTCAGCGATTCCTTGGCCGAATGTGAACGAATCTCCGATCACGGCTATACGATAGATGTGATCGGGCTTGATCAATTCAAATTCGCGTTCGCGAAAACCCCATGTGTTGAGAGAAACACTCCGTTGCCGCCATCGCTGGGCAAAGTAGCTTCTGTTATCAGCGGTAGAGGTGATATTCCTGAAGATGACACGTAAGGCAAATTCACTGATTACTAGCGAGCAGGCCAGAGTCGCTCCAAAAAGCATAAGATTCACTACAACTGCGGCGGCACGTTTTTTGCCGAGACATCTGCGAAAGCCAAGAGCCGTGAGAGTTCCAGCTGCCCCGCTTAGCCGCAGGCTCACCTTCGTCCAGAATAGTATGGTGGCGGGTAGCTCAAGGATGCGCCTCGAAAGAAAAAGACCGCTTGAACCGACCACGAGAATGATAGACCCGATCAAAAGAACCCGGCTCATCTGTTCCCACCTCCAGCGCGAATCGCTCTCCCGTAGCAGAGTACACAACGCGGATGTTGACGCTCAGCTGTCGTTGTGTTGACCCATTCTAAGTACCAGACAACCCACCCCACGCCCGACGTCAGGAAGAGCAGCGTGCTTAGCTCGGGGACAGTCGTGGGCTGGCCCGCCGTCAACGAGAGGTGGAGGAGGAAGGCAAGCTTCCTCTGGAACTGGGATGAGAGAATCAGCAATATAAGTATTGCACCTTTCCTGCATATATGCCACATTTTTCTCACACGCATATTTCGAATCATTCTTGGCGTGCTGCTCTATGTTCCGCTGTTACCTGGGCAGGACTTCAGCGGGCGCGTTGTGGGTATGTCAGATGGCGAGACCATCAGCGTCATGCGCTCCGGGAACGCGGTGCGGGTGCGGCTCCACGGCATTGACGCGCCGGAGAAGGGGCAGGCGTTCTCGAACCGCGCCAAGCAGTTCGTGTCAGGCCTCTGTTTTGGCAAGGAAGTCACAGTCAAGCCGCGAGGGCTGGACCGCTACCAGAGAACAGTTGCGGACCTGATTTTGCCTGATGGCCGCAACCTCAATCACGAAATTGTCAAAGCTGGCTTTGCTTGGTGGTTCCGAAGGTACGCGCCAGGAGACGAAACACTGGAGCGGTTAGAGGAAGAGGCGCGGGAGGCCAGATGCGGGCTGTGGGTTGATCAGAATCCCATTCCACCATGGGAGTATCGCAGGATCTCCAGGTATCAAGGGGCCAGGCAACCAGGCTCATCCAAAGAGGAGTTTTGATTCAACGAACGAATGATCCGGCACTATCTGGCGAAATCACAATGTCTGCTGAGAACACTAGCTTCAGCGGCGCGTGACTTCCTGGAAAACATAAATCCAATCCGCCGGCTCACTCTACGGCGCGAGATAGAAAACTGGGTAAGTCAGGGCACCATCATTGGATCGGTTGTCGACACCGACTGTCCAAAGATAGGCTGATCCGTCTGTAGTCCATTCAATCGTTCCATTGGTCACTTGTGCCGAGAGCGGTTTCTGCGCCCATCCCTTAGGAGGAACGCTAAACGTGATAATCTCAACCAGAACATTCCCTGCAAAGACCCTGGCCATCACGTTCATTGTTGAGAGTATCGACTCGTTGTAGACCCCGATATTCGTGCGCTCACTGGAATTGACATTAACTCCAGCGCTGATGGTCTTGTTCAACCCGGTAACGGAATCTGGACCCAATCCGTTAACCACTGTGGTTTTAAAGCGTCCGTTCGGAGAGTCAGTATAGACCTCGGCTGTAACCGCGAACTCGTAGTCACTTGAACCGCCTACTGGAATGAACCAAGAATCGAATTCGATAGCTGCAGGCCCACTGTAACCGAACGCCGTTCCCAAAAAATCATCCCACACCTTCGAACTGTTCGCCGGCAGGTCAATTTCCCGGGTATCCACTAGGCCATTGGGGCCACACACTTGAGCTGCGACATTGAAGGTCAGATTGGTTGGGTTCGTCAATACGATCCTGGTCTTATAGAATGCTCCAAGGAGGCCTGGATTGTTCGCCGACGTCGGGACGACCCAAGTTGGGAAAGCGAAAGTCGACTTCTTCCTCTCGCGTTCCCGAGCGATGGCCTGGCGCCTATAATTCTCATCCACAATCTGAGCAACCTCCATCCTCTGAAGCGCGCCGCCTTTGAGCGTGTGCGCTCCCTTCAACCCTTCAGCCGACACTAGGTCTTGACCAGAAACACTCACTGTCAAGACGAGCAGAGACACAGCTACCCGCAACATGGAGCCTCCGTTCTTAATTGTTGACGAGAAAGGAAAAGAGACGATAAATCGAACTTCAGACTACACCGTCAAGTATACATTCAGTCTGGACAAACTCCGTATGCAAAGAATTCGGCTCGGGATTCTGTCTTCGGCAGGTAGGATCAGAAGTGGGTTGTTCTAGGGATATCTCATGATTTTGCCTTCCGTTCGCCATCCATGTCACCCCGATGTCAGCCTATGCACGTACAGGACAGAACAGGATGGCATTTCGCCTACAGGTTGGACTTCAAACGAATTAGCACAGGGTAGAAAGCCAAACCAACCTCAGAGCAGGCCCGGCAATCCCAACCTGAGTGCTTGTAACTCTTGAAAGAGTTCGTTCGGATATTCCAGACCATTCCCCAACGCTATTGTCTGTTCTGCGAGGCAAGCACTGCCCTGGGGATAGAGGGTCATGAGGCCAGTTGCCCTTTCCGCAGAGCCTTGGAATTGATCGAGTAGTGAGAGTCCCAATCCCTTCAAACGCCAAACCCGCTGAAGCCAGGATTAAGCAGCTCGCATTTCTCCCCTTCTGCCAACCCTGGGTATGGCGAACTCTTCGGTCCCTCTCCAAGGTGAAGCAACAAGAACCTCCTGATTGTCGCCTCGTTTCTGAGACACGGCGATGTTTGCGTTTCTCTCTAGGAAACGTCAGCTCATACTTCTTATCGGGCTCCTCTTCGTCTATCTCAGCGCAGCCGAGTATTGGGCAAGTAAGAAATCGGATAACTTTCTTGTCGCCGACCGCTTCGTTTTTGGGAGGTGAGAGCCTCGCTGGCGCCAAGCCAGTGTGCGGAGGTCAGATTCTCGGAAGAGAATTTTGCCGTTCGATGATCCACTTTTCCTTGCTTTGCGCCTTACCTGATAGAGCCTGCAATTGAGGCAAGATTAAAGAGGCCGGCACCGCCGCCGGTCCAAAACCTAAACCAAAACTAGAAAAATTTCCCTTGACATACGCAATATGGAGTAATCCCCCTTCCTCCATCCACTACGGGTTGAAAGGAACCCAAACCAATGAAAGTAAAAATGCAAATCATTCCAATAGTTATCTTGTTGCTCTCAAGCATCGCCTTCGGTGCCGACAAAGGAAAGGAACAAGTTTTCCCTTTCCCCCAACAAGCCGTCTGGCAGGCCTGTATCAAGGCAGCTAGCCAGGAATTTACTTTAGATTATTCCGACAAAGAGAGCGGGATCCTCTCCTTCTCCACCGGAATATCCCTTACCTCGAATGGGTTCAAAAATTCGGTTTCCTTGAAAGAACTAGATCCGGGAAGCACCAAGGTGACTTTGAATGTCCAGAAGAAGGGACAGGTTTTTGTGTGGGGCCGGAGCACGGATCGCCGAGAAGTACTTCAAAGCAGTAGAAAAGATTCTCCAAGAAGACCTGCGATAAACCCACAAACGAGTTGAAAGGAACCCAAATGGGGCATGTGGGTGTTCGCCGGCTTGCTCGGCTTGCCGATATTGGCTGCCAACCTAGTTTTAGAAAGGATAACAAAATGCATAGAAACAGCTTTCATCGACTCAAAAGCCTGCTCATCTCGCTGGCGATCACGCTCACCTTCGCCATTTCCTTGTCTTCCTTTGGCATCAGTGAAGACGTTACTCGGCGAAGACTCGATTTCGCTTCGGCCATTCAGTTGGTTCCCGTCATGGCGAACAATCCAGGCCAGTTTGGCTCGTTCTTCAAAACCAGAGTCTCGATTTTGAATGTCGCTCCTCTGAATTACTCCATCAAAGCCACGCTGTACAACCAGAATGGCAAGGTGAACGAGGCGACCATCCCGATTGCCAATGGTCAGCAGCAGAACTATGAGAATTTCCTTCAAGAAGTATTCGCCTACCAAGGCGCCGGGACCGTCGAGCTGGATGCTTGGTTCGGAATACTCGGCGGAAGCAGCGACAACGAATTCTTGCTCAATGTCGAGGTCTACACTGAGAGCCCTTCTGGGCGTTACAAGACCATCGTCATCCCAGCTGGATCGCTGGATAGTATCTCTTCGAGCTTCCCGGCGTTCAGCCCCGGGATTTACGTGGACGCCAATTCAAGAACAAATATCGGTTGCTTCAACGACGGCTTTGGAACGAATCTGATCCTAGCCGAACTTCATAGCCCAGCAGGCACACTCATCAATACCTATCAGATGGACCTTGGCGAGGATTCATGGAACCAGATCGGTCTTGGCGATCCTGTTTCCGGTGGCTACATTCGCTGGCGGCCTACGTCGAGCTGTTTCTGCTACTCCGTAGTCGTGGACAACACTTCCAACGATGGCAGCTTTATCCCGGCGACGAATTACGTTCAGTGAATCAGGTTGATTGTTTTCCCTGGGTGCAGCAGAAGCAAGTCAATGAAATCCCGCTCGAGCAGACTGGTGGCGGGATGGTATTGCGACATCACAAAACACCGGCGGCAATTTTCAATTTGGAGGCATAAAATGGACGAGCTTATTCGGATTCAGCGCGACACGGTAGATGAGCATGTTCGGGCAGAAAATGCCCACGACTGGCCAGCTGTATATGGCACGTTTGTTCAGGACGAGGACTCGGCGTCTTTTGACGTCGTTCCCCTCCACACCCATTTTGCCGGCATCACGGGTGTTAAAGACTTCTATCGGGCAGCAGAAGCGGCGTTCCCGGATTTTCAACTCGACGTGTGGGGGGAAGTTGATGCGCCGGGATGTTCTTTACGCGAGGTGACATTCTCCGGCACTCACAAGGGCGATTGGTGCGGCGTAGCAGGAACCGGCAGATGGGTGAAGTTTCACCTCGCTGGCTTGTTTTTGTTCGGAAAGGGAGAGAACTCTGGGAAAATTGTTGCCGAACGAATCTATTTTGATAATGAAACTGTGATGCAACAGATCAACGGAAAGCTTGAGGCCTCGGCTATTCCCGACTTCGTCAACAGAGACCAATCTGCGGTGGCTCCCGTCATTGGTTAAAGCAATGTCTGCCCTTGGGGCGGGCTTCGGCTCACCCTTTTCAAACTGCAAGACGCACAGCGATGACGGCGCTGGAGCTGAGAGAGATCGCTTCTTGTAGACACCCTACTGTAGCGGAAAATGTAGCGGGTACTCGTTTAAATCGGCTTTAATGCGCTGTCCGACTTGTTCTGTAACTCATACATATTTAAAGCAGTGACAACCCATTCACAATGCTTGAGTAGGTCTGCAAAACCTTTATGCAGGGGTTCGAATCCCCTCCTCGCCTCCACACCTGATAATTCCCTTTATTTGCAATCACTTAGAACTAACGTCAAGCTCTTGGTGTCGGTAAATTCGAAAAAATAGACACCAGGCGCCAGTGTCCGTCCCGACAAAGCCCGACGTAGGGAAAAAGGGAGGTAAATCGGATGGGTGCTTCCGTCATCGACTGTGGGTAGCCCAACCGTAAGTCACACACATGATATAGTTTGAGACTCAATTCCAGACCTCTACAGCCAACCGAGTCCCAAAACCATGCAGAGTCTCAGCTGTCCCAACTGGCACTGTCCTCCCTCCAGAAAAGGCGATGTCGGAGGCATCATTCGCCACGGCTTCTAACACGACTCGGTGGGGAAAGCGTCGTCGCTACCAGTGCCAGACTTGTGGAAAGACGTTCTGCTCGACCAGCAGGACACCTTATTATCGACTCCAACACCGTCGCTCCGCCTTTGGTCAGGTCGCCTCCCTCAGTGTCGAGGGTCTCAATAAGTCTGCCATCGCTCGAGTCAAGCGAGTTGCCTGGAATACGCATCGCTGGCTGGAAAAGCAGCTGGCTGCTGTCGTCGCTTCAACGATCGAAAAGTGAAAGGACTCTCGGTGGTAGAACTTCAGGCAGACGAGATCCGAACGATCATTGGGGGCAGGGAACAGGGGATCTGGGTTTTCGTTGTGATCGACGGCTGGTCTCGGCTTTGGCCATCGACCGTAATCGGCAAACGGAGCTACCGCAATACGCTGGATCTGTTTGGAGACCTCTCCAAGCGAATCAATCTCGAGGTTAGCCCTGTAATCACCACGGATGGATTCAAGTTCTACGAGAGAGTCATGGGACGAGTCTTTGGGCCGGCCTGTCTCTACCGTCAGGTGATCAAGACGCGCAGCAACGATCGGGTGGTCAGGGTGGAGCGAAGAGCGGTGATCGGAGCTGGGAGATTGAACAGGCTCTGGGTAACTCGGAAGACTCAGTGACGCTCAACACGTCTTTTGTCGAACGGCTGAACCTCACGATTCGACAGGGCTCGTCGTATCTGGGTCGACGAACGCTATTTCAAACCCGGTGGAAGGAATGTCTTGAAGATCACATCGAGTTGTTCCGCTGCCATTACAACTTCGTGAGGCCTCACAGGGCGCTGAAATTCGGACGTGAGGTAGGACACCAGCCCGGCAGGCTGGGTTGACCAAGACGTCGAAGAATGTTCTATTCGCGCTCTTCGAAACGGTCGGGCCGGTCACTTTCCCTATTCGGGGAGTGCGTCTGGCGGCCTAGCAACAGTTAAGGACGGAAGCACCCCATTTTTTTGGAGAGAGAACGCGATGAAGGCGCGAGGCGCTGCACGTGGGTTCATTGAGCGATTCGAGCCGCTTTGCGACCAGGAAACAGAAAAGCACAGAATAGAACAAGGCGCTGTGTATGCTTGGTGGGGGCCTCAACTTCAACTACTCAGATCGAGAGTGCGAACGGCTGGTTCTGGCTCTTCGTCGTAGACGAGCCTGACCTCGCCGCCTGTAAGGCGGTTCTTGTAGACTTGCCATCCGACCAAGAGAAAACCCATTATTGAATAGAAATAAAAGAATCGGAAGGGACTCTTCATGAGCCAGTGCTCTAGCGATGACATGCTGTAAGCGTAAGTTGTAAAGGAGATCAGGTATGCAAACCAGAACAGCTTGATGTTGGCTCTTCCCGGAACGTAAGAGCAGGTAAACGGGATCTTCTGGAACCCTAAGAGCAAAATTTCCCTCAAGACGAAAGACAGCGTGGCAACGTAAGCTAGGTGCAACAGGCCAATTCGCCAATCCCACAAAAAGCAAAACAAGGGAATCACGGAGAACAAAACCGGCAGGATACCCAAGAGAAGGACGGCTTTGCGGACTGCGGAGATGGCTTTCGTTGGGGAATCAGTGTCAGTCAACCGGAAGATCCAATTGGCTTCCAACTCCGCAGGAATCGTGAAGATGACCCGTAGCCCCACCAGGATGAAGAAAGAAAGAATCAGCGGAATCGAGAGCAAGGCTGCACTAGGTTCATCGACAACCCGCCAGTCTCCGTTCGAAAAGAGCGCGACCAGTGCTACGACAACGAGAGCCAAGCCCGCCCCAACGTAGGCTCCTAAGATCAGTTTATGCTTCTGGCTCCGCAGCACCGTTTTTGCAATGAAGTGAAAACAGGCCAGCTCGACAGGGTCTTTCAGAACAAGCCGGTGCAAGAATCTGGTCATCAAGCTATATTCGCGGATGCGTTTCTGTAAATTCCACGATGCTTCCAATGTTTTGCTGATCTGCCGCCTATAACCGATCACACAAGTGAAAACAAAGGCCACCACGGCAAAAATTAGCGCGTTTAAGGCGATGGCCGCCAGTAGCCGTAGTACCGGATCATTGGTTCCCAACAGAACTTCATACAATCCTAAGAACCAGAACGGCGGAAAGAGGTATTTAAAATACTCGTAATGCCACATCAGTGTCTCGAACGAGGAGATGATCACCGGTAGTAGGAAGAGCGTAACCAAAAGGAAGACCAGTAGAAGAAACTGAAGAGCTCGCGAAACCCATTGGAAGAGTCTGTGGGACAGCAACTTCAGGAACAGGCCCTGTATAGAAGCGCAAAGGAATAACATGAACGCATTCCCGGCCACCATCGTAAAGGCATGAGACAGCGCAAACCTGCCCGCATGAAGCAACGACGACCGCCTTTGAACCTCTGCCAATTCGGTTTCCGCTATCGGGTACCAATCTCCATGGAGCAGAGCCCCCATGGCTCCGTTGACTGCCAGCGGGAAAATGAGACTGGAAAAACCGTTGATAGCCAGAGAAAAAAGAAGCAGAAAAAGGACCAAGGCTGCGAACTTGGCTGCGAAGAGGGTTCCAGATTGGATTGGCAGCGGTATGAGGATTGAATAGTCCTGTCGATCCGGAAACAGGGCATCCCACTCGAGGACCGTCAGGAAACCCATGATCAGCATGGAGAACACAACAAAAAACGCCTTGTCTCTCAAAGCACGCTCGGTTTCGACCCACAAGGGAAAATGGGTCACCAGATAGGCGTGATCGGGATAGATCCAGAGTGAAAACAGAAGCCCAGGAATAGAAAGGACCGATAGGATATGGATTACCGTCAGGTCCATTTGTGCTGCCGAGTTCACAAGGTTAGTTCGGAAGAAGCGATTGAAAAAGTGTCTGGTAAGCAGGAAGAACTGAGTCTTTTCAGTTGATGCGGGAGGAGACATGAGGCCCTCTTGATGGGTTTTCAGTGGCGCAGTTATCCAAACGTGAGATAAGCCTGTATGGTGAAACTGGGTTACTGCTTCATGACCGCAACGATGTTGCTAGCAATTCTTTGGGTATCTTCTTGAACCACCAATTGCGCGAAGATTTCTTCTAAGGAGGGTAGCTTCATCAAGTCCCTCAAATGATCCACCGAGTCATCCGCTGCGATCCGCCCCTTGTGCAGTATCAGCACTCGAGAGCAGATCTTCTCAGTGACTTCCAGGACATGAGAGCTGTAGAGAATGGTCTTTCCTTCCAGAGCCAGAGACTTAACCAGGTTTCTGAGAAGCAGCATCGATGTTACGTCGAGACCTGAATCCGGCTCGTCTAGAATGAGGACGTCTGGGTTAGAGAGCAGCGCTGCAGAGATCAGGATCTTCTGACGCATTCCTTTCGAGTAAGAAGCAATGGCGGAATGGCGGTAAGAATATAGGGAGAACAGGCGCAAGAAGGCGTCGATCTTTTGGTCCAGGAGCTTATCCGGAAGACCTCGCAACCTGCCAATCAGTCGCAGATACTCGCGGCCCGTTAGATAGGAGTAGAGGTGGGGTTCTTCGGGGACGTAGCCCAGGCGTTTCTTATATTCAATTGAATGCTGCCGAATGCTCTTCCCCTCAAACAGGATGTCACCTTGACTCGGTTCGATCAGCCCGGCTAGCATCTTGGCGGTCGTCGACTTGCCAGATCCGTTGGGGCCCAAAAAGCCAAGAACCTCGAAGGGGCGGACAGTGAAGCTGACGGAGTGGACTACTGGAATGCCGCTATAGCGCTTCGTAAGAGCTCTGACTTCAAGCAATGATCACCTTCCGAGACACAACTCGCCGCAGTAATACCATGTCTCTCCTTAGACACCACCTCTGGTGAATTTGTTCCTGAGAATTTACCCTCACGCCGCGTTCATTCATATCTCAGTGCCACCATTGGATCGACCTTCGCAGCCCGCCGTGAGCGGACAGGAGCGTGGTCGGAAAGACCATCGTCCTCGACGGTACGGCCACGCAGATGATTGGTGTGTTACCGGCTGGTTTCGAGACGCCGACGCTGACGCCCGCCGACCTGCTTGTGCCCCAGAGATTGAGGCAAGGATCCGAGAAGCAACGCTTGGTCAGATCATCGGCCGGCTTCGCTGCCCTTGAGTTTCAACAGTACCTCCCCGTGCGCATTGTTCAGCCGGATATTTGAGCTGTCGCGCGTTCCGGATAGATTCTCAAAACGCAACTTGATGCGCGCAGAAGTGGACTCTCCTTCCAAGCTCATTGTTTCCTCGGAGAGCCCCGTGTTGGACCCTTCAGCAGTTTGCTGTCGAAGCCGCTCAAGGAATGGCCCCATGTCCAGTTTCACGAGCGTGTCCTTGCCTTCCCGCAACTCGACGAATTGCACGTCGGGTCCCCAAAACAGCTCGTAGCGGCTCGACCCTATAGTGATCACACTGGAGGCGGTTCCGCCGTTGGTCCTGTATAGGTTGAACCTCGAGAGATAGTCGTACCCTGCAATCGAGCGGACCTCGTTCCAAAGCGGAGTTGTATTTGCGTAAAAGTGTTTCGAATCGGCGATATGCTGCCAGACGTCCAGGTACGCCACTCCCATCAGTTCGGTAATGGCCTTCGCCCGACCATACGTGTGGCGGAAAAGCAGGTGACTGCCTTTGCCTTCTCCAGCCTTCTCGAGCCGAGGCTTCAAGTCTTCGGCAAACCAAGGCTGCAGGCTGGAATCTCCATGCATGTCGACCAGATATCTCACGAGCGCGCTGATTTCCTTGCGGTCGTTGAACTCCACAGGCTCCGACCTTCGTTCGATCCGTCCGTCCTTCAGAATTCCCAACCGTTCCAACCGGAGGCGCAAGCGGTTGAGCTGGTCTCGACGCGAGCACGCGTATGGCCCCCAGGGACCCGCGATCGTGAGCAGCCCGACCAGCGCCAAGGAAACAGGGATCACTTTGATGCTCGGCTGTCTGCTAAAGGAAAAGTAAGCCGCGATCCCCGTCATCCATAGTGTCAGTGTGGTCAGAAAGTACCGGTCTTCTGTCAACCCGTATTCAGAAACCCGGCGCCAGATGGCCATCAGTAACAAAACGATCAGCGGGAACAGTCCGGCATAGAACAAGCGTGAATACAGTTGAATCCAACGGTGGCCTGGGTGACTGCGCAGCGGGTGCACGAGCAGCAAAGCCAGCATTCCGAACACCGCCACAATGCTGACCAGCCAGCCAATCGTACCGCGCGGCCATTCACGCGTGAGCAGGATTTTCACCAGGTAGCTGTACAAGATGAGAACGTAGAGAGTCACGAGAGGGAGCAGGATGAATTGCACGAACATCCGGAATCCTGCCGGATAAATCTCATCGCGTTCGAGCTCCTTGGAAGGAATTCCAGCCAGGAAGAACCAGGTATTGAACAGATACGTCACTGCGAGAAACAGGAAATAATAGGCCTTCCAACCCACCTTTAAACCCAGCAGCGACTGGACCGCCCAGAGCGCAATGGCGAGTCCGGCGTACAGAATACTTGAAAACAGGATGGCTTGCAGGATGCGCTGGAACAGGATCCGATTGAACTGCCAGAATGCCACAATATCGCTGCCGCGCTGGTAAGGGGCAACCGCAACCAGCAGGTGTGTAGCTAGCGCCAACTGGCAGAAACGATACAGGTAGATCTGTGGAGATTCCTGTCGATAGGACAGCCAGAACATCCCAAGGACAATCATTCCCGTTGCCAGGCCAATCCAGTGACGGTGAGCCGCCAGCGAGGATCGCTCCAGCCAGAGTGCCAGCGCGACAAAAACTGGGATTCCTAGCATGGCGGGCAGCAACAAACGACTCAGGGACTGTTCCAGCTCGAAGCTGTTCCTGTAGACCGCCAAGACCCAGCAGAGGCAGGCGCTAACGAAGGCGGACAGCAAGACCCAAGGAAAGCGATAGGCCGCCTCACGGGCCACCCGAATAACATGCACGACGGATGGTAAGCGCATCATGATTTCGGAGGCTATCCAAGTTTCCACCTAGAAGCAAGAACAGCACACCATCCTCAGAGCCCTATGGAGGATTTCTGAAGTTGAGATTTCCGAACGGAAGAACGCCAGCTACCTCTCGTCGTGCAATGTGTGCCGCTGAACGAATCTTGTCGAGGCGGCTCAGGTGCACCGACAGTTCAACTGTCCAGGTCTGAAAGCGTCCTGCGCAGCTGGCCTCAGCTTCCGATTAGGCACTACCCAATAGACTACACATCCATCTGACTGAGCGCTGGCGCGATGGAGAGGCCCCCAGACCGCCATAATTTCCGAGTGGCCGACAATCCTGGAGTTTCTGAGTGATGAGTCGAATCAAAATGCCCAGTGCAACTACCTCACTGGATGGTGCTTCACATTCGCCTGCGGCAGCTCGATCGTCAACTCCGTGATGCATCCTGGGAAGCGCGGGAACCATCCTCTCTTTCCGCCTTGGCTTATCTGACACCGAGACCTCGAAAAACGAGTTCCGGCCGGAGATTACGGCTCTCGACCCGATCGGCCTGCCCAATTACCAGATCCCATCTGAAGCTGATGATTTGACGGAACGGTGTCGAGGGGGTTCAGTGGGTAGACAATAGGAACCAGATGTTAGGATTCCATTTTGTACTCTCAGTCCGAAGTTCTTCCCAGCACCCAAGCACCATCTTGGTTAAGTTCTTTGTTGCGATGGAGTCGGTCAGCTTGCAGATCGGCAAGGATATTGCCTAGAGAACAGGACTAATCTCGAAGGGGAGGAATGCAATGGCAAGATTAAGACTAGTAGAGTCGCTAATGATTTGCGGTCTGTTGGGCGCGCTGGGGTGTCAGAACGTCCCACCGCAGAGTGAAGCGACGGTGACGGAACCGGAAACGCACTCAGCGGCTCAAATTGAAACTCAAGCTACCCAGACACCCGTTGTGGAGAAACGAGCACCCAAATCCGCTTCAAACGCATCTGCTCCGGTACGCAAACAACAACGCGTGGCGAAATCGACTCCTGAGCCGCAAGAGTCACAGCACCTTCCTGTTTCAACAAAATACACTCTTCCCTCAGAGAGCCAAGTATCGGTTCGGCTCATCGATAGCATCAGCACGGCAACCAACAAAGCTGGAGACACTTTCGTTGCCAGCTTGGCAGCACCTTTGGTGGTGGATGGGGTGACACTGTTTTCCAAAGACACATCTGTTAGCGGCAAGATCATCAGTTTAGAGGAACCGGGCCGGGTCAGTGGCGTGGCCTCGATCTCGCTTCAACTCACAGAGATCCAACCAAGAAACAGTAGTCCCGTGGCCTTGGAAACACAGCCGTTGAGTGAAACCGCAAAAGCCGAGAAAAAGAAGGACGCGGCCATCATCGGCGGGGGTGCGGCCATCGGTACCGCTATTGGTGCACTCACAGGCGGAAAGAGAGGAGCTGCAATTGGCGCCATCGCCGGAGGAGGCGGCAGCACCGGTTATGTCTTGGCAACCAAGGGCAAGCAGTTGAGCTATCCATCTGAGACGTTGATGACATTCAAGCTCGCTGAACCGCTCACCGTGACACGATAAGGGAGTTACTGATTTATGATCGGTTGAGGTTCTTCATCAACTAGAGAGCGAAGGAAACAAAGCGTTTGCTGGGCTTCGGCTTGGCAGGCGCTTTTTTGTTGTAGAGCGACGACTACAATAAATTAAATAAAGTGCCTTTGAAAGCTCCGATCCCGGCTTTCACTCCGGTAAGGGTGCTTTTGCCACCAACTGTTGCCAGGCTAGGAGGAGGGATAGATCCTCACCCCGTAGTGTTTACCGATTCCAACTCCTGTGGACTTGATCTGGGCCACGCTGCCGATATCGCTGATCATCCTGCCGCCCCGCGGGGAAAAGAGCTGTAGCTGAAGGCTTCAACCAGAAAGCGAGACTAAAATGGCGAAGCCTTCCAGAACGATTACGATTCTAGGCAGAGGGCAAGCCTACCCACATTCATTGGAGTTCTGGGTGGCCCAAATCCTGCTCGGCGAGGCTTTTGATGTGCTGGAAGACCCGCCAGTGAATCTGGTGAAGGATCAAGTCAGACCATAGTCGCCAATAAGCGGTCGGCCAAATATCATGCCGGTACCAGCTTGCGCCCTCCAGAAGGGTGCGCCCGCCCGGCAATCCGACCAGTTGGAACTGAGCTCCTTCGGGGTGAAAGTAGCTTCCGAGGTGCCGCGGCTGGATCTCGGCGTAAGGTGTTAACTCCCGCATGGGAGGCGGCTGGGAGGCCACAGAGAATCTCAATACCCTGGGTTCGTCCCAGACTTCGATCAGTTCAATAAAGGTGCCAGTTGAGAAGAGGCAATGACGCAGTGCCCCTATGTGGCGGCCCTGGATGCTGGATTGAATGGGGTAGGCTATACCAAGACGGAACAGCCATTGCTCAGGCTCAGGTAGCGGTGGGAAAGAAATCAGTTGCTGCCAGACCTCTTCCGGTGCAGCCTCAATTTTAATGCTGGTGCGCACCTCAAAGCGTTGGGAATCAGGTGGGCTTAAGGATTCGGCTCCCATCAATCCCGGTGGAGTTAAGATTAGGACCAGCATCATCGTCGGTACTTCGCCCTGACGCAAGGGGCGGTTTTGGATCACGTAGCCAATCGATCCACCAAGGAGAGCTAGTAGGATCGCGATGGGCGCCGCCATCGTCACACAGAGCACACCTTCAACTGCCAGGGCCACCAGCGCGCCCCCCAGCAACACAATCGCAAAACCAGAGACGAGCAAACAACGGGAAAGGCTACGCGGTTCGCGGTAGCCATAGAGCAGCGCTGAGCTGAGCCCGAGACAAAAAGGCAGTGCGACAAACAGGCCCCAGCCATACCCGCCGAATGCCAGGACCGCCAATCCAGTAGCAGCCGCGCCCACAGGAAGCGTCAGCAGAATCGCCATTGCAGCACTGCCCAGTGGGTGGTCGGGAATGACCTTGGCTAGGAGAGCATCCTGCCCCCGGACCCGTGAACGGGAGGAAGAAACTTCCTTTTGTCTAGACGGAAGGACACTCAATACGGCAAAGAAAGCCAGGTTGATCGCCGGGAGAAAAAAGACCGCGATCAACCATAGCGGCAGGCGCACCGCCCGCAAACGCCGGAGGGTCAGCACAACGCCAACCCAAATAAACGGAAGGGCCGATGCCAGCATGCTTGCCAAAAAGGCAGCATCCTCTCTGGGGAGTGAGGTGATTTGAACAGTCTTGGCTAGCGGAATCCAATAGTTAAAGATGCCCCAAGGTCGGTGGAAAATGAAGGTGGCTACAAAGCGATCCAGGTTGTGTTTCAGCGCAAGGCCGATCACCCCAATAAAGAGGTAGGCAGCCCGGTCCACCGTACCATCCCAACGCCACAGGTCAGATAGTGTGACCTTTATGTGAAAGGATCCCAACAGACGGGAATCTTGACCACTACTGCGTTTGATGGACGCGACGACAACAATCACGGCAGCCGTGATCACAGCTAGCAACAGGACAAGAATACTAAGCATTTGGATTCTCTAAGCCTTGATTCGATTGCCTAAAGATCCCAATTAGCCGGGCCCGCGCTTTTTGGGGTACTTCGGCTGGAACCCTACCTTAGGCACTCTGCGATATGTTCAGGTGTGAGCTCTTTGGTTCGAGTCATTGAGAAGCCGAGTCATGGGCGAAGAACCTAATGATAACACTGCACAGCATCGGCTACCATTGACATTTCTGCGATAAGTTCACCCCTGGAACTGCGGCACCGGCGGAATTTTCCGCCTCTGATCAGATGCTGCGGCTTCAACATCAGTCCGACTTCCAGCGCCCTCAAAGCACATAGAGAATCCTACGGTCTCTCCATACTCAACGGCCACCGAATGGGCCGTTCACAAGCCAGGAGCGACGATGGGGTTCCGTGCCAGTCAGGGGTTGGTTAGTCACCGATTCGGAAACTATGGTGGCTTGGCCGTCCTTTCGCTCGACCCACGGTTCAGATGGAAGTGTAGCCAGGATACGTCAACTTGACTTAGGTTGGTAAACGCTAGGCGACTAGGGAGGATCTATGATCTGACGTTCCATGTTTTGCAATGAGTCTCGCCCTTGACTCCAGGTGAGATGTTAGTTTCGCGCGCTTCCTTTTCCTTATCTGGAACATCAAGGCAATACGCATGAATCGGAAAAATAGCCGACTCTCGGGGGCTTCCGCCATCAAGTGTATTATGCGGTCACCAAATCGATAGTCAGAGCCGTTTGAATGTTGGCGTCTAAAATTACTTTCGCGGCGAGCCAGGGCGCGCTATACGAGTGTCTGTCATAGCGGCCTCCTTCAGACGATGCTGGGAGTGATAGTGGTCATCGAGCGCGGCGCAGGCGAAAAGGCAATGGTTGTTGATTTCTTGGAACATTTTCACCCGCCTACCCGAATCAGACTTTTTTGGATGTGCTGGGTGATAGCAGGCGACGCGCGCTGGGCGTGCCGCCTGCTCTCTCAACCTACCTCAGCGATCTGAAGCCCACGCGAATCTCTTCTGAAAGAAGTTGGGGCTGCTCCCAGGCCGCGAAGTGACCGCCTTTGTCGAGCTTGTTGTAATGGATCAGTTTGGGATACGCCCGCTCCGCCCAGCTCCGCGGGGCTGGATAGAGTTCGTCAGGGAAGACGCTCACGGCAACCGGGATGGAGACGCCGCCTTTGGCATTGAAATACCCGAGTTTGCCCCAATTCTCCCAATAGAGACGGGCGCCAGAGAGCGCCGTGTTCGTCAACCAGGTGATCGTGATGTTGTCGAGGATGTCGTCGCGCGTGAGGCCCTCAGACTGTCCGTCAAAGACGCGCGCGATCAGCTCATAGCTGCGCGCGTCGTGATCAAGGAAATAAGCCGCCAGGCCGACGGGTGAATCCACGATTCCGTATAATGTCTGCGGTCGCAGCCCCATCTGGTACCCGTAGCCGATTCCCTTTTGATATACGAACTGTAAACGCTCGTAAGCGACCTTCTCATCGGTTGAAAGACCCGATGGCGCCGCCGCCCCGGAAAAAGCCGCCTGGTCAATGTCGACTGGAAAGATGCCAGGCATGTTGGTGTGAATGCCGAGCAACTCCGGGGGTGCCAGGACTCCCATCATGTCGACGACCACCGCGCCCCAATCGCCGCCTTGCGCCACGAATTTCGTGTATCCGAGGCGCTTCATCAGCACCGACCCAGGCACGCGCGATGTGGGGAACATCCCACCCGGTGGTGGTCGGTTTGCCTGAAAACCCGTAGCCCGGCATCGACGGGATCACCAGATGGAACGCGTCGGACGCGCTCGCGCCGTGTGCGGTGGGATTGGTCAGCGGATCGATGATCTTCAACTGCTCGATGATCGAGCCGGGCCATCCGTGCGTAACGATGAGCGGCAACGCATTCTCATGTTTCGAGCGAACGTGAATGAAGTGAATGTCCAGTCCATCGATCTCGGTGATGAACTGCGGCAGCGGCATTCAGTTTCGCCTCGACCTTGCGCCAGTCGTACTCGGTCGCCCAATACCGCGCGAGGGCCTGAATCGTGGCGAGCTGCACGCCTTGCGATTGATCCGTGACCGTCTCGCGCTCGGGCCACTTGGTTGCGTTGATGCGCCTGCGCAATTCGGTCAGGTCCTCTTCGGGAACATCGACACGAAACGGACGAACAGCGGTCTTATCAGCTGCCTGCTCGCTGCTTTGTTGTGTAGCACTGGTTTGGGTCATGGTGTCCTCCTTTCGAGTAGTTTTGGATTCTTTGGTTTGTGCCACATGCTGTGAGTCTCAGTATAAGGTGAGTAACGGGTGAAAACCAAGTCGCGATCTTTGATACCCTGGTGGCAGGGGAAGCATGTTTTGAGCATCGCCTCGTCGGCAGGTTTGCCGTCGTTAAAATGAGGACCCCAACCGCCCGTCGCGGCGTATTTTTTTGAGTCCTTGACCATAAACTGAACCCCGTTCTTGGGGGGCCGGCCACGAAAGATTGGGCACGGCCAAAGGTTTGTTGTTTTCCTCCGACGGGTCGTAACTCCCGGCTATTCGGGCAATGATTGTGCCGTCCAGGAACGGAAGCTTCCCTTCCCGATGGGCCTTGACCTTTATCGTTGCCCAGAATGGCGCCGGTATCGAGAAGCTCGCTCCGCATGACCTCCGTAGGACCTGCGCCCGTCTGTGCCACCTCGCTGGCGGCGAATTGGATCAGATCCAATTCCTGCTCGGGCACGTCTCGATCAAGACAACAGAACGATATCTTGGCTGCAAGCAAAAGCTTCGGGACGCCGTCAATGACCGGCTTGGCATTGAGCCAGACGCGAGGCGTTAACCGTGAAGACGGCGGGCGGTCGATAGGCCGCCCCTAGGCGACTAGTCAGGACTATCCGCCGGTGCAGTGCCCGCGAGGGGTGCATCAACGGTAGCCGAACACGGGTGGGAACATGACAACCACCAGTGCCGCCCATATGGCGTACACGGGGAGGTAGGCGATCTGCCATCGTTCCAGGGCAGCGAACGAGCCGCGGTGACGCAGGAAGGACGAATAGAGCCACGCCGTCCACGCCAGGTTGACGAGCAGAATGAGATTCTCGCCAAGAGCCGCCACTCGGTTGGGAGTGAAGCCAAACTCGGAGATGCGGGCTGCGATCGCCGCGAGCGCCACCCCATCGACCACGAGCGCGCTGACCACGAGCAGCAGCTGCAGGCCGTCGAAGAAGTCGGGCGGTGCCTGCGGGTCGCGCGCGGAGGCGGCGTACAGCACCAGCCCAACGACCAGCACCAGCAGCAGGTCGAAGCCGATAAGTACCTCGCCGCTCCACATTGATCGGGCTGCCTGTCCACGCCATCGTGGCCAGAAACACGAGTAGCAGGACTGTGAACAGCGGCGTGAACAGCCTGGTCAGCACCGGTGCCATGTTCTCGATGACGCTCTGCTTCGCCTCCACGAGCCAGGATCCGATGATGACGGCCCCCGCGGCCCCGCACGGGAGCAGCCAGCCGGCGACGAACCAGTCAGGGTTCATCTCGATGGCGCGGAACATCATGAACGTAAACAAGATCACGACGAATCCGCCGAGCGCGATGAGGACGTAGTAAATCGCCAGCTCGCCCGAGAACCGGACGAAGTTCATGCGCCCGCCGTCGGCAAACCATCGGCCGCGGACATAGGCAATGCCGACGGCCAGCCAAAGAGCGATTGGCAAGTGCAGAAGGGTCAGCACCTCGGTGTCGCTGCGCTTGAGGAAGGGAAAGACGTTGGCCAACACAGCACCGGCCACGAAGGGCAATGCGAGCCAGAGGCCGGTGGCAAAGTTCGAGCCTCGCTTCCACATGAAGTAGACGGTCAACAGCGGAAAGACGAAGAGGCTGGCATTCCTGGCGTAGAACCGCGGGAACTCTTCGTTCGGGTCGATCGGATGGCCGAACAGCGCCGGTACCTTGACGGCCAACGCCGCGGTGATCGCGAGACCCAGGACGACGATCAGCTCGGTGTGCGAGGTCTTCGCAGATTCGTCGGCGTCGGGGGCCATGACCAACTGCTTCCACAGTCGCTCGGAATGTGCGCGTGCGAACTCGCGTGACAGTGCATCGAGATTGCCCATGCGCTTGACCGCGACCAGGAATGCTTCATCCCCTGTCAGGCCGGCCTCGGCGAGCGCCGCCAGCTGATCGCGCAGATGTCCCTCGAGCTCCTCCACGTCGGGACCGTGAAGACCCTGCCGACGGCGCACGTAGGCGCGCCACTGCGCGATTTGCTCTTCGAGCGGTCGATCGGCTAAGGTCGTCATGCCGTGCACTCCTTCATCCAGATACCCCGCAGAGTACCGTCTACGGCCTGCCACTGCCGCCGCTGGGCTGCGAGCTGCGCCCGGCCTTCTCTAGTGATCCGGTAGTACTTACGCCTGCGGCCGTTTTCGGAGGCGGACCACTTCGCCGCGACATGACCTTGGCGCTCAAGCCGGTGCAGCACGGGATAAAGCATGCCATCGGTCCACTGTAGGTGCCCGCCTGACAATTCGGCCACTCGCTTGATGATGGCGTAGCCGTAACTGTCGCCTTCGGCAAGGATGGCGAGCACGAGCGGTGTGGCGGAAGCGGCAACCAAGTCCTTACTCATGTCCATACGTAGAAGTCTTATACATTGTGGTTCTATGTATGTCAATAAATAATCTGAGGTCAACCGCCTCGATTGATGGAAGCAAGTGGGAGTTTGGATAACCGCGCTAGTTGAAGTCGACACCTCCGGCGCGAAAACCGGTCCGGTGTTACGCCGCAGTGTTTAATCAACAGCCCTAATGGATGCGAAGCCGCCTTATCGAAAACTGAGAGCATTGACGTCGCGACATCGGCTGATTACCGACTACGCATTGGTCGCCGGCACTCCTATGAGTCGACTACCATAGCCAAGTGGGCCAAGGCCCCGATTGCAGGCAACTCACTGTAGGGAGTTAGCGGGTTCTGCGGCTCAGGATTCGCGCCTCTTTTGCGGTGTGATGGGACCAACTCGGCGGGTGTGGCTACTCCAGGCCGGTAAGAAAGGCACGCATTTCACGCAGTACGTCCGGCTCATTTGACAAAAATATGTAATGCGCACCCCGTAGTCTGACCACACGGGCGGTGGGCACACCACCTTCAAACGCCTTCGCCTGCTTTTCGGTTAAAGCATCAAGCGCTGTGAAATACGCCCTGGCCGCTTCCCGCACAGCGGGATCGGTACTTTTGTTGATCCAGTTTTCTTGAACGTGGGGGATCGCAAAGATGACAAGAGCAGGCACCGGGATATCCGCGTACCTCTTTGTGCCCCTCATGATCGTCATAAGCGTCTGAGAGCCCGGAAAATCGCGGGCCTTTCCAGCTCGTCCGCCGGAAGCCGAATCCCAGGTCTGCCGGAACTCCGCCTCCGGAATTCGGAATCCATAGACTTGTGCATCCCACTTCTGCAGTGCGCTGAAGCTGGCCAAATCGGAGTCACCTGGACTCGGAGGTTGAGGCCCTCTGATATTTTGAAACTCCGTCATCGTCGGCCCCCTGCCATTGTCGAATGCGTATGGATATCCAGCCTCGAGGTAGACCAGCCCGGCAATGCGGTCCGGGTGCGAGGTTCCTACCGAGCTCAATTCCGCGCCGGCGATCGAGTGCCCCACCAAAACGGGTCTGTTGAGTTTGAGGGCGTCGATGACCGCCAGCACGTCGCCACCGAGTTGATCAACCCCATTCTCCGAGGCCGAGAAACTGGACGCGCCGAACCCGCGCCGCGTAATGCCGTAGACATGGTAGTCGGCCGTGAGCTTCGGTGCGAACTCGTCGAATACGTGCGCCGTGTTCCCGCCCCCGGCCAGGAAGACCACAGGCCTGCCAAAACCGCCCCAATCGAGCACTTCCAGCCGAACGTTTTTGTCCACCGTTACAAATTGTACTGTGTGGGGCGATGGGTCCCGCCAAGCGGCGGACTGCTGTGAGTAAAATGGGGCTAGCAGTGCAATAAGCAGTATAGGACCAGCTAACTGACTGCAGCGCGGCATAGAGTTCTTCACCCTCCTGAGCGATTACGGTGTACAGGTCTCCAAAGTTCCAGCGTTTTTTTCACTCGACTGCATTTGCGACGTATTCAACCCCCATTTGCCGCGTAATGCCCATCGCTGACATGTCAGAGGCCTAACTGATAGGTCTGCCATACGCCGTAGCCCTATAAAAGGGGATGTCAAGAGCAATAGCTATCCTTTGGCTCGGTGCCGGAAGTTCGTTGGTCTCGGCATCCAGCCCCAAGTTGAACTCGCACTCTTTCGGATTTGCGGTCGTCTTTCGCTTCGTCGCGCGCAGCGGCGAAGTTCTCTCCCCCCTGTGGTTCCATTTTCTTATCGAGACGGTACCCTTCGGTTCCTGAAACGGGCAAGCGTGACGATTGCAGAGTTGCCAACCATGGTCCTATCGGAGACTCGTGGCCTATAGCTTTCTTCGGTCATCCGAGGGGCATAGGGTGTTTATAGAGACTCGGTGCCTAAAGGCACACAGGGCCTAACTACGGCGTTCGATACTCTCCCTCGAAAACCAGCGTCTCAGCAACCCGACTGATCACCGCCAAGAATGATCCCCAGGATGGAACGACTCTCTGTCCGAGACGCTCAAGCGGCTTGCGGCTTCAGACGTTGGGCATCGAAACGCGCTCCTTTCTTCCAAACCGTTAAAGTGATGGTCGCAATCTTGCGTGCCAAGGTGAGACGAGCCATCGAAGGCTTCATTCCCTTAGCCAGTAAGGCCTCGTAAAATTCCTGGAGCGGACCAGGCGAACTGCTGCCCTTTGTGGCAGCGCCTTTGAAGATCGATTTGAGGTCGCGGTTGTGGTTTTCGTTAAGACCGCGGAGTGCCGCACGCTTCTTGGAACGTTGTAGCTGCCCCTCCTGGTAGCGATATTCCGCGCTGCGGTGCGTCTCCAACCGCCAGACCGCTGTAGGCCCACAGTTGCCGCTTGGTGCGGAATCGATCAGGCGTCTGGATCAAGGCAATCAACAGAGCAGCCCGGATCGGACCGATGCAAGGAATCTGGCGGAGCCATTTCGTCCCGTTATGTTTTCGGCTCTCGGCCAACAGATCGCGTCGTACTTCCTGGCGCAATGCCTGCAGCGTGTCGAGCTGTTGGTAGAAGAGCTGGGCTCGACGGCGCACGCCGGCTTCCGTTATCTTGTTCAACCATTCCGAGCGATGGCGTGGAGCGTAGACGGTTGTGCCAGTGCAGGGAATGGCCCAGCTTCGGTACAGCGCCTTCAGCCGATTCATGACGCGTGTGAGATCCTTGTTGATGGTTAGATAACTGCGTGATAGCTCCTTCAGGGTTCGGATACCTGTCTCTCCATGGTAGACCGCCGACAGCAGTCCGGCGCGCAACAGTTCGGCCAGCTTTCGGGCATCGATCCGGTCACTCTTATTGCCTGTTTTCAGCAAGGCGTTCCTTCGTGGATTACACACCACGACTTTCGTGACGTAAGGCTTGAGAAGGTCGTACAACCAGGCGGCCCAGGTTCCTTCTTCAAATGTGACCAGCAGGGTTCCGCGGAGTCCTTGGACAAACTGCAAAAGGGTCATGGCTTTGGTTTCGACGATCGACTCTATCATCAGCTTGCCGGCGGAATTCATCACCGCGATCGAAATCGTGTCTTTGTGAACGTCCATTCCGATGTACTTCGTGCTTTCCATACAGCGTGCTCCTTTCTATAGGATTGAGGTCAACCCTCAAACCTTACTTCAAAAAAGGGGCGCCCTTTTATAATGCGTGTTTACCGATCCCGCTCAGTCCTCTGTTGCTGGCGTACGGGAACTGAGCCAGCTGGGCCAAAGCGCACTTGGATTTCCTGCGGGGCCGGTATCGCGGCAGGAAGACTGCCTGGAAATTGGCTTAAGAAGGCTGAAAATTTGTGGGACGGACTCCCAGTCTGCGGCTCGCAGGCCTGGTCACGTAAGAGACGATCAGAAGGACCAGCAGCACCAGTGGTATGCTCCATACTTGCGCGCCGTCGCCCGCTGAGTAGTGGGCGACTACCGCCATCACCCACGCGAAAGCCGCGCCCGCGTAAGCCCATTCCTTCAGCAAAGCAAACCCAGGCAACAGCAGAACGATTGCGGCAGCCGGTTTGGCAATTCCAAGAATTATCCTGAGGTGCTGCGGGTATCCTGCTTTTGTGAAGCCGGAGACCACCTGTGGATTGCCGGTAAGATAGCTCAAAGAAATAGCAGCATTACTGCGACAATCGCCGTGCTGGTCCAGTAGACAATCTTGCGAACCATATGTCCTCCTGAATGCCACTGCTGCAATTATTGACCGAATTCGCAGCGGCAGCGTTGCGGAATGTTACTGTGTGCGGCGTGAGCCTCCCAAGGAACGATGGCAATCTTCGACTCGTCCACACCCCGCCTAGTCGCGGCTCACGAACAGTAGCCCCAAAATGCCTCGAGAAAAGGCGACGTGGCAGCCATCATTCGCCACGGCTTCTAGCACCGGAATTTGGCCTGTGAAGTAAGGTTGAGTCAATCAGCTAGAGCAACACCTATGCTGCGAAGCGCAGCTGCGGATCCTGGGGTTCCGAAACCATCGAATCAGAGTGTACAGCAGTGTCGCTCGAACCGAAATCAAAGCATTTTCCAAAGAAAGCCGAGAGCTGCTGCTGAACCAATGACTGCGGGCATGGTCCAATGAAAGCGTAGGAGGGCAATGAACGCTACAAGCGCTAACCCGATACCAAACCAATCTGGTCGGGCGTTTGGGAACAGGGCATGCTGCGTGAAGAACACCGCAAGATTGAGGACAACCCCGACCACGGCCGCGGTGATTGCGGTGAGAATTGCGGTCAGATTCTGATTGCCTCGCAAATATTCTATGAAGGGAGCCCCCACGAAGATCCAGAGGAAGCAGGGAGCGAAGGTTGCCCAGGTGCTGATCAGCCCGCCGATGATCCCCGCCATCACGGGATCGAGGCCGTGCGGCTGATTGTAGGCTCCCATGAATCCCACAAACTGGGTCACCATGATCAGCGGGCCTGGCGTGGTCTCGGCCAATCCCAAGCCATCGAGCATCTGTTCTGGTTTTATCCATCCGTAGTAGTGAACTGCCTGCTGTGCCAGATAAGCCAGCACGGAGTAGGCTCCCCCGAAGGTCACCATGGCAGCTTTGCTGAAAAAGATCCCTTCCTGAACGAATATGTCATCCCAACCTCGAGTCACACCCAACAGGACGATCGGCGAAAACCAGAGTACAACACAGATTGCGACGACATTGAGGAACCGGCGCCACGTTGGCCGGGTGTGCTCTTGAGGCGATTCATCGTCGGAAATAGCCGTCGTCTCCGCTCCCTCTGTTTTAGAATTTGAGCCTGCCTTGCTGAATGCAAATTTGGCAGGGGCGATCTGGCTTCCAAGGAAGCCGAACAACCCTGCGGAAAGCACAATCAGAGGGAATGAAATCTGGTAGACATAGATCGCAATGAATGCAGTCAGTGCCAAGCCAATCAGTATCGCGTTCTTCAGAGTCTTCTTACCAATTCGGATGACGGCCTCGGCCACAATCGCCACTACGGTAGGCTTCAAGCCGTAGAAAAACGCGGTTACCCAACTGACATTCCCATGCACGGCATAGATCCAGCTAAGGCCTAACAAGATGAACACTGACGGAAGCACGAAGAACACCCCAGCCACGATCCCGCCAATAGTCCGGTGCAAGAGCCAGCCAATGTAGATGGCAAGCTGCTGGGCCTCAGGCCCTGGAAGCAACATGCAGTAATTCAGAGCATGCAGAAATCTCTCCTCCGAGATCCACCGTTTTTCCTCGACCAACGCTTTGTGCATGATGGCAATTTGGCCCGTGGGTCCACCAAAGTTGATAAACCCTAGCTTCAGCCAGTAACGAAAGGCTTCCCAAAAGTCCACGGTTGTTTGGTTTGGCATGTTTGCCGGTTTCTGTGTTCCTATACTATATAGAGATTCAGCAAGGTTGGGTTTCGGGGAACAGTAAAACTGGAATCTAAGACCGAGTTGGAGGCGGCACGCGGGCTGCGAGCCTGTGGCTTGTCCGAAGAATGGGCAACTGAGCGCTCCAAGATAGTTTTGATAGTTGCCATGGATCAACAGACTGAACGCATCGACGGAGAGGTGGCCTTTATCTTTGGCCGAGGGTTT
Source organism: uncultured Acidimicrobiia bacterium (assembly GCA_963752385.1). GTDB lineage: Bacteria > Acidobacteriota > Terriglobia > Versatilivoradales > Versatilivoraceae > CAVVYL01. The sequence goes on from CAVVYL010000053.1 coordinate 87,077, forward strand.
CAGCACAACTCTCGAAAACCAGCGCAGGTTGATCGTGGCCGCTCGGGACCTTTGCCAGTGTTGCGAGCGAGGCCGGCCGGGCCGTCGTTGGCAGTGTGGAGAAAGCGTCTGCTAGGCAGTTCCTACGTCGATGGCCTTTTGGTCTCTGCTGAAACACCAAGAACTGCTTCCTATGCCAAGCAAGTCTGTAGCTGCAGACGTTCACCGTTCTACTCCAGGGGTACTCGCCGCTGACATTCGGCATAGAGGGCGTCATAGACAATGAATTCTCGAGACAGAATGTCGTGATCGCTGAGTCCCAGGGCACTGAAACCGTGAGCGATCCAGCGCAGACCTTCGCCAGCGGGGTGGGGATTTGGTGGGTGCGAGTCTGCAGCGCGCACGATCTGCGCAAGCACGTGGAGCGCTGGATCGTTGAGCTGGTACTTCTTCAGGATCGAGTCGAACGAAACCTCCTCTCCGTGATGACCGAGTTCACACCCGGGAACGTCATAGACGATTCCTTCTGTGACTTTCGACCAGATCGTATCGGCGGGCAGAAAAACGAACTCCGCCTGAGGATCGATGAACTTCTGAATCAGCCAGGGACACGCTACTCGGTCGACCTTGACTTTCTCACGAGTAACCCATTTCATGGGAACCTCCTGAAATAAGCTTAGTAGGGGTGGGCGGCACAACTACCCAGCGTAACTATCAAAGGCTCTCATCCAGCCTTTTGACTGCATCTTTGCGACCTGAAACCGGGCCAATGTCTTCCGCGGGTCGATTAGTGTTTAGTCTGATCCAAGGCGGTTCGCACGGCTTTTGCCAACTCGACGGTCGATCCTCGTCCCCAGTAGTGCAGGAAGATGTAGCGTGGTTGCTCGTGAGTCATGTGATGATGAATAGCCACGACGTTAATGCCTGCCGTCCGCAGTGCCTTTAACACTCCCTGAAGCTCGCTTTCCAGAACCGCAAAGTCGCCATCGACAAAGGCATTGTCGTTGCTTCCCGCAAAGGCTGCCCAGGTGTTGACTCCCATCTCCTTGCCGACTTCCCCGCCACCATGCATCTTGGCTGTCCGGCCAATGACGGCTTTGAACATCCCACTGCTAGCCTGTCCGGTCTGCCCAAGAATCTGCTCTATCCGTTTTCCGTCAATGGAGCTGTCCGCTGGAACTGGAGATCCCTTGAATCCCTTGCTCGGATTTGGGCCAGCGGTGCGGATTTCTTTAATCTTGTCTTGAGTCTTCCGGACCCCTCTGGCAAGAGTCTCAATGCTGCTCTCTCCACCAATGTGCATGAAGTACACCTTCGGATTATCGTAGAAGAAATGATTGTGCAGGGCCGTCACTTCCAGATCGTTTTCCAGAGCTACGCTCATCACCGGGTTGACTTCATCTTCGAAAAGAACCAAATCGCCCATCACCATGGCTTCCTTCCCCATGCTTTTCTTGAATGCAGCCCAGGAAGTCAGGCCCATGAATGGCTTCATGTCCCACCCGTCCACCGTCACTTTGACATCGGATCGTGGGAAGCTGACTTTGAAAACTTTCTCTTCCGAATTTAGGACTCCTTTGATTCCTGCGATCTCCTCGATTTTCTTGGTATCGATGCCAATGTCGTGCGCAAGCGATGACTCCGAGAACATCATGAGCATTGCCAGGACAGTTGCCACGGTCTGTCTTTTCATAGAACAGCTCCTTTCATGATGAAAACTGAGACACCCCCATCAAAAATTCCCGAACAAATGGATCGGACGGGGCTTGGCGAACCCCTTCCGGGGTTCCCACCTGGACCAATCGGCCAGAATTCATGATGGCTAACCGATCCGCCATCGCGAAAGCTTCGTTCTGGTCGTGGGTCACTATCAATGCTGTCACCTTAAACTCTCTCAGCCAGGACACAAGTTCCTGCTGAAGTTGAACCCGCAGCCGGTAATCCAGGCTGGACAGAGGTTCGTCCAAAAGAACCAGCAACGGATTCGAGACCAAGGCCCGGGCTATGGCGAGCCGCTGCTGTTCTCCCCCTGACAGAGTCTCCGGGTAGGCTCCTTCAAACTCGGAAAGATGAACTCGATTCAACACCTTACGAATCTGCTCTTGCCGGGAAGGCCTGGAAATCTGGCGGGCACGCAGTACGAAGTCCAGATTTCCCCCCACTGTGAGATGAGGCCAGAGCGCCAGGTCTTGGAAGACAAACCCGATCACGCACTCCTGAGGAGTCAGCCTGGGCTTGCCCTGGTCAACCACCAGCCGTCCGTCAAGGTCGATGGAACCCTCATCGGGCGTCTCCAGACCTGCAATCATTCTCAGAAGTGTCGTCTTGCCGCAGCCAGACGGTCCCAGAATGCAAAAGAGCTCACCCGGGAGCACCTTGAGGCTCAAGGCATCCACAACTCTTCGTGCTCCGAACGATTTGGAAACTCCAGCCAATCGCAGAATGTGTTCGGATTTCTCCATGCTGCCGTAGACCGAGAATCAAGCCGGTAGTTTGTCCATTTGTGGGCGCGACTTCGTCACGCTCCTGCCGATCACAAAGAGTGTTATCAGAATGACCAGCACCTGCAGCAGGCACAGTGCGGCCATCACCTCGTCCGGACTGTTCGTGATCGTCGTAAAAGTCTGCAAAGGAAGCGTCGAGGTCCCAACCGGGATAAGCAGGATGGTGATGGCCAGCTCTCCGAAAGAGAGGAGGAACACGAGCAGTCCCGCGGCGAGTAGGCTCCGTTTCATGCTGGGTACCAGGATTCCGATGAAACTTCGCCACCAGGATGAGCCGTGAACCAGCGCAGCCTCCTCCAGCGATGCCGGCATCTGACGGACACCCGCTGCCAGAAGCAGAGCAGCAATGGGGACAAAGCGTGCCAGCAGTCCCAGGAGCAGGATGACCCAGGTGCCGTAGAGCGGATTGGTGAGAGGCTGGTTCCAGAGCCGCACCAGGCCGATTCCGAGCACGCTGCCGGGGAGCGTGAAAAGCAGGGTCCAAAGCACGTCAGCCAGAGTTTTGAGGCGAGCCTTTGTTCTGGCGCGCCAGTAGCCCAGTAACAGTCCCATTGCCACCGACAGGAGCGCAACGGAAGCGGAAAGCACGAGGCTTGCGGCGATCGAGTCTCTGGTGCCCCAGGCCGAACGAATGAGAGTTTCGACATGGCGCACTTTCATGGCGAGGCATAAGAGCGGCAAAACAGAACTGAGAAGGATCATGACCGAGAAAAGACCCATTCCTGCCATAGTCCAGGCCTCGGACAGCAAGAGCGCGCTGGCGCCGGAGCTTCTCCGGGTTGTGATCCACTTCTCTCCGACCAGAAGTCGAACAGAAATGGACAAAACCAGAATCAGCAGCAGCAAGGGCGCCGTTGCGGCGGTCGCTGCGCCGAAGTTGAAGAAGGCTGCGAACTGGGTGTAAACCTCCGTGGCAAAGACTCGCACTCTCAACAGGGAAGGCACACTGAAGTCGCCTAGGGCCAGAATGAACACCAGCAAAAAGCCAGCTGCCAGGCTGGGAAGAACCAATGGCAAGGTGATGGAAAACAAGGTCCGACGCCAGCCAGCGGCGAGCCAGGCGGCTTCTTCCAGCCGCGCCGGCACACGGCTCAGCGCGGCCTCAGCCACCAGCATCGGGATGGGAAAGCAGCTCAGCGAGAGCATGGCTACAGCTCCAGGCAGGCTGAAGGTCCAGCGAGCAAACCCTTCAGCCAGCAGACCGCCGGCGAAGATCCAGGCGATACCCAGAATGTAGGGAGGAACCAACAGGGGAGTCACTAGCAAGAGTCGCCACAGGTGCCGGGAGGGCAAACGGAGCTTTGCGAGGAAGAAACCCAGCGGTACTCCAAACAGTGTGGCGAAACTTGCTGTCGCGAGCGCCAGCACCAGACTGTTCCACAACAGTTCTTGCTGTCGCGAGCTAGTGAGCAGGCTCTCATAGTTTGCCAGTGTGAAGCCGTTCGCAGTCTGAAAGGATTCCAGAAACATCAAACACACAGGCAGAACAGCAATCCCCAAAAAGAAGGTACCAGTCACAATGAATATCCATCTCGGAGAGTGCATGAACGTTGAAACCTGGATCTGGGCTTTGCTTTGAAAGCGAGTCCCTGACTCTTCGATCTACAGGTTGAGAATGGGTTGAAGGATCTTAATCACCTCGTCGAGCCGGGCAGCCACCGTTGCATAGTCCACTTGCAGTGGCTTCAGATCGCTGATTTTTGGGACGTTGGCTGGCAGCGGAACGGATGGATGCAGAGGAATCTGCACTGCCTCAGATTTCGCCAGCATCTCTTCGGCTTCGGGGCTCACGAGGAAATCAATCAGCTTCTTTCCATTCTCCGGATTCGGCCCACGCGAAATTAGCGAGACCATATTGGGCATAAAGGGCGTACCCATGCCGTGCTCATCTGGATAGACCAGCGCCACTGGCTTGCCTGAGACAATAGCGGTGTTGGCATCGTCCGTGTCCGTCAAGCCTAGGGCCACCTCGCCGTTCTCCACGAGGCGGCGAACATCGGAGTTGCTGGGAGAGACCTTCACGTCATTCTGTTTTAAACTGCGAAAGAACTCGATGGCCTTGTCGTGGCCAAGCGCGGTGAACAGCGCCGCCGCATGAAAAGACATGGTGCCGAACCGAGGATCCGAAATGGTGATCTTGCCTCTCCATTTCGAATCGGTCAGATCGTTAACCGACTTCGGAGCTTCCTCTTTCTTCACAAGATTCGTGTTGTACAGGATGACTCGGCAGCGTGCGGAGAAGCCCGTCCAATAGCCTTCAGGATCTTTGAAGTTGGAGGCGATAGCATCGGCGCTGGGCGATCTGAAGGGAGCCAGTACCCCATTCTTCTTGAGGATCAACGTGCGGACGGATTCGCCACTCCAGAAGACATCAGCCTGAGGATTGTTCTTCTCAGCCAATAAACGGTTGGCCAGTCCCGTGGACTTGGTTTCTTCGGTGTCATAGACCGCCTTGACGACAATGCCGGTCTTCTTTTCAAAAGCCTGCAAGACAGGCTCGGAGAAAGGCCGGTCGGCGGAGACATAGATGACGACGGCGTTTTCTGGTTTTGATGCTCGAGAGCAGGCAAAGCTGAAGGCAAAGAGAGCGACGGTGAAGAGGATCTTAAGAAAGTTCCGCATTCACGAGCCTCCTGAAAGTTGTTCGTATCCACCAAGTAATAATCCAGTGACCAAGCCAGCCTGATCAAGGCCGGAAGCCCACTTATGCCCTTCAGGTTAATAACTCCATTGTATTCGTGGCTTAGTTCCCGGCAACTGTGAAGTCATCAAAGTGGATGACAGAATCCGCCTTGGTCCACAGGCCAACTTTGCCCGCTTCAGGGAAGCTGCTGTCCTCAACCTCAAAGAGCTTCTGGTCATTGAGGGAGACTGTGAACAGATTGCCACTCGCTTTCACGCTTAGTTGGTTCCAGGTATTGCCTGGAACCTTGGCCTTCACTCCATAGGTCTTGGCCGGAGTGCCTTTCGGCGCCAGTGAAATCCGCTTGCCATTTTCCATCTTGTAGAGCACCACGTTGTTTTCGAGTGCGTTAGCTCGAACAATGTAATAGTTGTTGGCGTCCCGATAACGCCAAACCAGCCCGGCGCCCTGGTCCTCTTTGCCAGAGATCGTCTTGAAACGGACACTCATATCGAGGTCTTTGAAGTTGCTGTCGTCGACAATTGCCAGAGGGAAGCGGTAGCCTGTGGGGTCGGCGGAGGTCTGCGCCAGCACATTCGGCTTTGAAGGGGCACTCGGATCGGCGACGACCTGCCACGTCCCTTTGGGACCCTGGCCCGTGTGCTCGGACAACCAGCCGGAGGGTAGAGCCTGGAGTTTATCTTTGTCGAAGTTCCACGTTTTGGATTTCGCCTGTCCAAAGGACGGATTCAGCCCGAAGTTAAGGCCTAGGATTAAGAGACGGATTGATAACGAAAACAGGGTATCTTTCACATACGCTCCTTTCACGAGTCAAAACTCTGAGTTGAGAGTGATGGCAAATCTCTGGTTTTGGGCATCGTCGTTGAACGAAGGCCCATTCTTAAACTGATAGTCGAAGGCCAACCGGACGTTGGGACTGAACTGGTGAAAATAGCCGAGGTTGAACGCCTTGATCGGCAGGCCGGTGACCAGATCTGAATTCATCTGGTCGTAACGCAAGTACGTGCTGTTCCTGGCAGAGATTTGGAACAGCGCTGTCAGATGACCGCCGGTCATCGACCGGCCGGGGCGGAAGGCTGGCGCATACTCGATGTTCTCGGGGAACGGCAGCGACAGGAGCGTAGAAGGCATGTTGCCGGCGATGTACTCTCCTCGTAAGCCGAACCAGCCCTTCTGCCATTGCGCATCCAGACCAAACACGTTTCCATTATTGTTACCTCGAAGGCCCGGGGGCAACGGCTGTTTGCCAACAATCGCAGAGAAACCGGTGGCGAGAGTCTTGTTCCGATAATACTTGCGCACGCGAAAGTTCAGGTTGACGTTGGCATTGTTGTCGTCGAAGAAATTGTTGCCGTTGGAAACGCCCACCCAATAGGCAAGGTCTTGAAGCGGCTTCGCGTCTAAAAAATTCAAATTGCCCTGAACGAATACCCCGCGGTCCCGTTGCCCTGGAAAGAAGTAACCCACGGCGTTCATACGCTCCGGATTTTCTCGGTCGAAGCTTGACTGCTGAATATCGAAGCCAAAAGGCCGAACGAATTGGCCAGCTCTCACGGTGGTGTAAGGGTTGAGATAAAAGTCGAGATAGGCCAGATTCACCAACTCCTCACTCGATCCATCGGTTGCCGGGTGGTACTGGATCTCGAATCCCATTCCGAACCGCTCGTTAACCCGGCCTTCCATGGCGAACTCGAGGCGGTTCAGATCGAAGTTCGGCTCATAGCCTTCGTTAACCCGGACCTCGCGCAGCTTGCCTGCCAGGTAGCGTGTCTGCAGGAAAAGGCTGGGTCGTTTGAAAAATTCCTCCTCTCGGTGGCCCAAACCGAGGTCAAGATTGATGACGCGTTCGCGGAACTCGGAGAGCTTGTCTGAGGAGGGCACCTGAGCGGGACTTGCGGCTTCAGAAGACGAAACGCTGGTGGACAGTGAGGGATCTGACGCGCCACGCACTTGTCTGAACTCTTCCAGATCTTTCCTAATCGACTCGATTTCGTTTTCTAGACTCTGCTGGATTGCCGTCAGCCGCTGCAAAGCACTTTCAAGGCGCGCTTCAATGTCCTTTCCTTGAACAGATTTCTCTGCTTCTGCCAGCCCGTGCTGTGGACTCATTGTGAGGAACGCAGCAACGGCAGTAAAAACCTGGAACGGCCTTGAATCGGAACATGAGCATCTCTCCTAACTCCTTGACTTCAATCAGCCTGGCGCAGCCTGATTAGTTTCTCGTGTGACCTGCTTGTCTGGTCATAGCAGCAACTCCAGAAGGAACGTCTGCACAGTCCGGCAGGAGCACCCGGAACGTGCTTCCCTCTCTTATCTGGCTCTCCACTTCGATTCTGCCTCCATGGGCTTCGCAGATGGATTTGCAAATGGAGAGTCCTAGTCCAGTTCCGCCCAACTCGCGCGACCTGGCCCTATCAATGCGATAGAAGCGATCGTAGAGATGGGTCAGGGCATCTCCGGGAATTCCCGGGCCGTTGTCTTTCACTTCGATGACGACATTCCTGGCGTTCCTGCGAAGTCCCAGCCGAATCTCAGAACCAGAAGGACAATATTTGATGGCGTTATCAAGCAGATTGAGAAGAACCTGTTTGATGCGATAGCGATCCCCACTGAAAGGCAGCAGAGACATGGGCTCTGTTTGCAACCGGATTCCCTTGTCGGCCGCCAGAAGGCTCATTTGCTCAGCGGTCGTCTGCGTGAGTTCGGCAAGATCGAAGGTCTCGCGCTCGACCGTAATTTCACCGGAATCCATTTGGGCGAGTTCCAGCAGTTGTCTGACAATCTTTGAAAGCTGCTCCGTCTCTTCCAGCGTTTGTGCCACGATTTCCTTTGCCTCTGGAGAACCCAGCTCCCTATCAGCCATTGGCCGGGATCGCAGCAGCAGTTCCAAGTTACCGCGGATTACAGTCAAAGGGGTCCGCAGCTCATGAGACGCGTCTGCCGTAAAGCGAACCATTTGCCTGAAGGAAGCGTCCAGGCGCTCAAACATCTGGTTGAGGGTTCTGGCCAGTTGCTGAATCTCATCGCCCGTAGGCTGCTCCGTCAGCCTTTCTTTGAGATTGCCGGCATGAATTCTTTGCGCGGTCGCGATGACGGTGCGAATGGGTTGCAACGAACGGCGGACGAGGAGAAACCCGCCTGCGCTGGAGCTCACCAGCGCAAAGGGTAGACTGAAGAGCCCGATCCTCCACAGTCCTTCCAGGCTGTTTTCTAGCGGCAGCGTCGACACTGCCATCTGAATTTGATAAGAGTCACCGTTGGTCAGCTCGTAAGGCCGGACAAAAACCAAGCGGTGGGCCTCACGGCTCACTTCCGCTGGAATCCTTAAGCTGGGCAGAAAACCGAGTTGCGGTGGACCAAAACTTCGGTCGTGCGGCATGCCGGATTCATAGAGTACGGCGCCGTTGGAGTTCACGATGCGGATGAACGTGTTATGGCTCTCTGGCGAATAGTGCTCTGCGATTTCATCCCGCACATGATCGGCTCCCGAAACAGGCAACCCGGCCAGCAGAGAGTCAGCAATCTGCTTCGATTGGCTGGAACAGTGCGACTCTAACGCATGGGTGAGGTAGCGCTGGAAGCCGAAATAGCTGGCCATAGCGAACACCAGAAGGATCAAAGCCATGAGCGAAACTTGGTAGGCGGTGAGCCGAAAATGGATGGAACGTAAATTCATGGTGTGCCCTCCTCACTCAGAACGTAGCCCACGCCCCGCACCGTGTGAATGAGCTTCGGCTCAAAGCCTTGATCGATCTTGTTGCGCAGATAGCGGATGTAAACGTCGACGACGTTGGTGAAGCTGTCGAAACTCTGGTCCCACACCTGTTCGACAATCATGGCTCGAGAAAGCACCTGACGGGCATTTCGAGCCAAATATTCCAGCAGGGCGTATTCCTTCAGAGTTAAGTCGATCCGCTTGCCTCCGCGAGTTACCACCCTCTTCTGAACATCCACACACAGGTCGGAGATCTGTAAGGACTCGCGAAGTTCCGCGCTGCCACGGCGCACCAGTGCCTTGACGCGCGCCAGCAGCTCAGCAAACGCAAAAGGCTTGGTTAGGTAGTCATCACACCCACCTTCGAACAGCTCCACCTTGTCGCGCACGGCGCCGCGTGCTGTCAGGATCAGCACAGGAATCGTTCGATCCTTCTTGCGAATGGCTTGCAACACTTCTTGGCCACTGAGCGAGGGCAACATCAAGTCCAGGATGACGAGGTCGTATTCCCTGGATTGTACCCTGTGAAGTCCGGTCTGCCCGTCCTGGGTGGAGTCAACCAGGAATTTCTCAGCCGCCAGTCCTCTTCGTATGAAGCTGGCTACCCGCTGGTCATCCTCAATCAACAGAACGCGCATAGGCTTACTCTACCTTTGCATTATGAGAATTCGATGAGAACAACATTAAAAGTTTCTCATAATCATGTTGTGTCTGATGTCCCATTGTATAGTGCTCCGGTTGCCGCGAGGAACCGGCATCTGATTGGCTAAGGGGACTGAGGACATAGTTGACTGGAATCAAGGCAGGAGAGTGAACCAATGAAGAATGACTGGAGGCAGATTGAAGCATAGAGAATATTCAATGGGACATGTCTGCATCGACTTTAGTTTTCGGCACCTCGGAGGAATTACCCTGGCGATGCTGTTGGCATTCGCGAACGTCCCTCTGAATCTTCTGGGACAAATTCGGTCGAGCTCACCAGAGAAAAGCGAACCCATGTCACTCACACTCGATCAAGCCGTGGAGTTCGCGCTGAGCCATTACCCGTCCATTCAAAGCGTGCTTTGCGCAAGCCTCTGCAGGCCAGTTCAGGGGTTGACCTTGCGCAATACAGCCTACCTTCCCCGCACAGACCTGGTCTGGCAAGTCAACCGAGCAACGCGCAACAATGTGTTCGGCCTGTTCTTCCCTCAACCCATCCCGTTGCCTATCTCAGGACCGGTCTTGGGGACGAACAACGGAACCAACGTTTGGGGAACGGCCACTGGTTTTCTTTTCAACTGGGAGCCGTTTGACCTGGGGTTTCGCAAGGCACAGGTAGGCACAGCGCGGGCGCAGGAAGCGCAAGCCACATCGGCCATCGAAGTCACTCGCCAGGACGTGGCTGTCGCCGCTGCCGACGGCTTTCTCACGCTAATCGCATCGCAGCAGGCCGTTCGGGTGGCCCAGGCGAGCGTGGACCGTGCACGCGTGCTGGCCAACACAATCGATGTGCTAGTGAAAAACGAATTGCGCCCGGGCGCCGACGCGTCACGTGCCAAGGCCGAACTGGCGGCAGCCGAAACACAGCTCATCCAGGCTCAACAGGGCGAGCAGATCAGCCGCGTCACCTTGGCACAGCTGTTAGGAATAGCCGGGACCTCGGTCACCATCAAGGAAGGGTCTCTCCTGCAAATGCCGCCTTCCATCGAGATCATGCCTGCCTCAGGCACGACACATCCTTTGGCCAGCCTGCAGGCCGCGGCGGTTGACGTCGTGAAGGCGCGTCAGAAAGAGTTGGAACGGTCTTATTTTCCTAGGTTCGACTTGCAGGCGGCCACTTTTGGAAGAGGTTCGGGCGCTCAAGCCAGCGGCGAGGTACTCGGAGGCTTCAACGGCCTCTCACCCAATACCATCAACTGGGCCGTTGGCTTCACCGCCAAATTCCAGCTTTTTGATTTCGCGTCCATCCGCAACCGGAAAGAAATCGAAAAACACCTCGCCACCGCGGAGTCGGTCCGCTTCGATCAGGTGGTTCAGAATCTGACCGCTCAAAACGAAAGAGCCCAGGCCGAAGTTCAGGGAGCCCGTCGTGTCGCGGAGAACACACCCATTCAGCTAGAGGCCGCGAAAGCCACTGAGGCGCAGGTACGGGCGCGCTACGACGCGGGGCTGGCGACCGTTGTCGATGTTGCCGACGCCCAAAGGCTGCTGACGCAGGCGGAGATTGAGGATTCGCTGGCGCGGTTGCGCGTCTGGCGGGCGTTGCTGGCGTTGGCCGCTTCCCGAGGCGAGCTGGCGCCGTTCCTGCAGGAAGTACGCAAGTAGATCAAGGAGCTTATCATGTGGCTGGTATTGATGGCCTTGAGACGGCCGGTGACGATTCTGGTCGCGGTGATCTCGATCGCGCTGGGTTCCATCCTGGCGATTCGCCAGATGAAGGTGGATATCTTTCCGAAGCTGGGAGCGCCTGCAATCTATGTTGCGCAGCCCTATGGCGGCATGGACCCCTCCCAGATGGAAGGCTATCTCACCTACTACTACGAGTACCATTTCCTCTATATCACCGGCATCGAGCACGTCGAGTCGAAGAATATTCAGGGTGTGTCCCTCATGAAGCTCGTCTTTCACCCGGATACCGACATGAGCCAGGCAATGGCGGAAGTGGTGGGTTACGTGAACCGATCTCGCGCGTTCATGCCGCCAGGCGCTGTGCCGCCCTTCATTATGCGCTACGACGCTGGCAGCGTTCCGGTGGCTCAACTGGTCTTTTCCAGCGAGAGCCGCAGTCCGGGTGAGATGCAAGACATCGCTCTGAACCGCGTCCGGCCGATCTTTGCAACCTTGCCCGGCGTGTCGGCGCCTCCTCCTTTCGGGGGCAACCAGCGGACAATCGTGGTGCGCGTTGACCCCGAACGCATGCGAGCCTACCAGCTCTCACCGGAAGAAGTCATCGCGACAATCAACCGGGCCACGACGGTCCTCCCGTCTGGAAGTGTACGCACCGGCGACCTCCTTCGCTTCGCATCCACCAATACTGCCCTGGGGCCAAACATCACCGACCTTCTGGATACACCGCTGGGGCTGGGGTCGGGGCCAACCGTCTATCTGCGGGATATCGGGACGATTGCGGATAGCACGGATGTCGTGGTGGGCTACGCTCATGTGGATGGCAAGCGCACGGTGTATATTCCTGTCACCAAGCGAGCGGATGCTTCCACGCTCAGCGTCATTCACAACGTTCGCCAGGCACTGCCCCGGATGCGCAACGTAGCGCCCGAAGATGTGAAGATCGACCTGGTGTTTGACCAGTCCGGCTACGTCGTCGGTGCTCTGAAGGGCTTGATTCAAGAGGGACTTTTGGGCGCGTTTCTGACCGGATTGATGGTGCTTCTGTTTCTTCGCGATTGGCGGAGCGCCCTGATCGTGATCATCACGATTCCCTTCGCCTTGCTTTCTGCCGTCGTGTCTCTCTGGATTACCGGCCAGACCATCAACATCATGACTCTTGGCGGCTTGGCGCTGGCTGTGGGTGTGCTCGTTGACGAAGCGACGGTCGAAATCGAAAACATTCACTCACATATGAGAGGCGGACTCTCCAAGGCGCGATCTGTGGTGGATGCTTGTCGAAAGACAGCTGTACCAAGATTCCTTGCCATGCTTTGCGTTTTGTCCGTCTTCATGCCCTCGCTTTTCATGACTGGCGTAGGACGCCAGTTGTTTGTTCCGCTTTCGCTGGCCGTCGGCTTTGCCATGGTTTCTTCTTACTTGTTGTCGAGCACCCTGGTGCCGGTGCTTTCCACATGGCTGATTCGACCTCGGCACGAAAGGCAACAAGGACTCTTTGACAAACTGCAGTCTACTTACCGTGCCCGCCTCGGTTTCGTTCTCCGTTTTCGCTGGTTCTTGACGGGGGCGTACCTTGTCGTGACGGCCGCTTTCATTTATTTGTTATTCCCCAGGATTGGCGCAGAGATTTTCCCGAAAGTCGAGGCCCGGCAACTCCAGCTGCGCCTTCGTGCTCCCACCGGCACGCGCATCGAGCGCACCGAAGTCATGGCTCTTAAAGCGATGGATGTGATCAAAGAGGCCGTCGGTCCGGACAACGTGCAGATCACAACGGGGTTCATTGGTGTTCAACCGCCCAGCTATCCCATCAACACCATCTTCCTGTTTACCAGCGGACAGCATGAATCGGTCCTGGGCGTGGCGTTAAAACCGGCAGCCCCTGCCGTGAATGACGCCCTCAAAGAAACGCTGCGCCAGAAGCTGAAATCTGCCTTGCCCAATGTTTCCATCTCCTTTGAAGCGGCCGACATCATTAGCCAGGTCATGAGTTTTGGTTCTCCCACGCCGATTGAAGTCGCGGTGCAAGGTCCCAGCTTGCCAGACAACCGAAGCTTTGCCGAAAAACTACGTGGTGAGCTGGAAAAGGTCTCCTCCTTGCGCGATCTGCAGTATGCCCAGGCTCTGGACTACCCAACGATGAGGGTGACCATCGATCGCAATCGGGCGGGGCAGTTTGGACTGGCGATGGCCGATGTGGGCAAATCACTCGTGGCCGGCACTTCTTCGAGCCGTTTCACGGACCCAAACTTCTGGAGAGACCCGAGGAGCGGAAATGCCTTCCAGATTCAGGTCGAGATTCCACAACACAAAGTGGCTTCGATCGAAGACGTTGAGAATCTGCCCATTATGAATCACGAGGAGGCAGGCACCGATGTCTCCCGCACTGTGCTGGGCGATGTCGCCAAAGTGGACTACAGTACCGCGCCGGGAGAAGTGGACCGCTACAACATGCAGCGCGTCGTTGGTTTCACAGCCAACATTCATGGAAAGGCGTTTGGACAGGCGGTGGCAGAGGTAAGGGCGGCCATCGCACGGGCAGGAGAAGCACCCCGCGGCGTGACCGTTTTCACGCGCGGACAGGTTCCAGCTTTCGAAGAAACGTTCTCAGGCCTGCAGATCGGCCTCCTTCTGTCTGTTGCCGTGATGTTCATTTTGCTCGCAGCCAACTTTCAGTCCTTCCGGCTCGCATTGGCCGTCGTTTCCACCGCGCCGGCCGTGATCTCCGGTGTTTTGCTCATCCTCCTGCTCACCGGCACAACCCTGAACGTGCAGTCCTTCATGGGAGCGATTATGGCCCTTGGCATCTCCGTCGCGAACGCCATTCTTCTGGTCACGTTCGCGGAGAACTCTCGCCGCGGAGGAATGGCTATTACCGAAGCCACGATTGAAGGCAGCACAGGCCGGCTCCGTGCTGTGCTGATGACTGCTATGGCGATGATCGCCGGAATGATCCCCATCGCCCTTGGGACCGGCGAACGAGCGCAGGCGGCCCCGCTTGGGAGGGCCGTGATCGGCGGACTTGTCTTGGCAACCTTCGCAACGCTCACCGTCTTGCCTGCTTTCTATGCCATTCTGCAGGCGAGAGCCAGACCCGGATCCCCATCCTTGAATCCCAACGATCCAGAAAGTGCGTACTATGAACCTATTTAAGCTCTGCCTGGTTTTGCTGCTCTCCACGCCGATCCTGGCCCAGACTCGGGTGGAGTGCGTCCGCGTGATCTCGAAGTCCATCGATCGCCAGGTGCGCCTTCCCGGTGAACTGCTTCCTTACCTCAGTGTTTCGATCTATGCGAGGGTGGCTGGATTTGTAGACCGGGTGGAAGTGGATCGCGGAAGCGTGGTCAAGAAAGGGCAGGTCCTGGCGACCTTGGTTGCGCCGGAGACGGAGGCCCAGATTGCGGAAGCCTCTTCGAAGGCACAGGCAATTCAACTGCAACGTGCCGAGGCTGCGGCGAAACTTTCATCAGCCCAGAGCACGTATGATCGCTTGAAGACCGCGGCGCAGACACCCGGTGTGGTGGCTGGAAACGACCTGGTGGTGGCCGAGAAGAATGTGGAAGCGACGCAGGCCCTCGTCAGCGCTTATGAGGGTTCGATCCAGGCGGCTGAGGCATCGGTCCGGTCGCTGAAGGCGCTGGAAAAGTATCTCACCCTCACCGCGCCCTTCGATGGCATCATCACCGACCGCATGGTGCATCCGGGAACGCTGACAGGGCCGAACTCCGGAGCAGGCAGCTCGCCCCTGCTGAAGCTGGAACAGCTCAATCGCCTTCGGTTAACGGTTGCCGTTCCCGAAGCTCAGGTGGGTGGTATTGTCAAAAACGCCCGCGTGCCGTTCACGCTGCCCGGCCTTCCTCGGAGAAACCTTCCACGGCGTCGTGCGCCGCATTACGCATGCGCTGGAACCGAAGACACGCACCATGCCTGTCGAGCTGGATGTTGCCAACCCAAATCTCAGGTTGGCTTCGGGCATGTATGCGGAGGTCCTGTGGCCGGTGCGGAAAGAACGGCCGGCATTGCTCGTCCCGCCGACCAGCATCGCCACCACGACAGAACGTACCTTCGTCATCCGGATCAAGAACGACATCGCTGAATGGGTACCCGTGTCTCGCGGCGCCGCCGCAGGAGATCTGGTTGAGGTCTACGGTCCGCTGAGCAACGGCGATTTCATCGCCCGCCGTGGAACCGACGAGTTGCGCGAGGGCACGCGCGTCAAGGTCAGCCTTCCTGCGGACTGAGAAGCAACGGCTGGCACCTAGCCAAAGGAGAGCCAACCTGGTGAGTTTGAAGCGATCGTCGCAAACCGTTCAAATGGGGACCGACCGATGTAGCGAGGGGCCGGGCAACGTCACAGGCTGGTTCTTATGTAAACCGGCGGTCGGCGCAGGCCGGGCGCATCCGATAGGCTAATCGCCCTGCGTTCGATCGCGTGCGCTCGTGCCCGCACAGACCCGTTCATGTTTCCTACACACCCAGGGATGGATCTCGCCGACCGTGGACGTAAATGAACAATGAAGATCTCGCGAAGGAACGCCTCGAATTCTTTGACGCGGTCGCGCAGAGGCTTGTTCTTCCTATCCGCTCAACAGCGGCCTCTAACAATTTTTGTTGAGCGGTTTCCCCTCGCGACTTTTCACAGCGCAACCGTAACGCGTAAAAAGGCTGCAGGAATCGAGGTGGCATCCCTGCTTGGGCTTTTGTTTTGGCTGTTGAACAGGACCTCCAGTTCCTTCAGCAGATCAGCTGCTCGACCGTTCTTTTCTGCAGCTTCGAATGCACTCATGGTTGGCCCGTAGTATTTTCTGAATGCAGCAACGAACTCTGATGGTGCGCTGGGAAAGTTGAAGGTATACGTGTCTCTGACGAATGATATCTTCTCTTTTGGAACCCCCGCGCCTGCAAATCGCTCTATCACGTTGTTCTCGATCCCCCATGTCATAGGGCTAATGAAGCCTTCCGGCGGTGGCGGCGAGTATGAGGAGCTGATTTTCAGGATTTGTGCTACCAATGTCGGATCATTTGGAATCCAATTCCCCATAATGATCCGACCTCCGGGCCGGGTCACGCGTACCATCTCCTTGGCCACCTCAAACGGCTTTGGCGCGAACATGGCGCCAAAGATGCTCACGACGAGATCAAAACTATGATCTTTCAGTTCGTGCAAATTGGACGCATCGCCTTCCTGAAACCTGCAGTTCGTGAGGCCTTGCTCCTGTGCACGCTTGTTCCCAGCCTCAACAAGGTTCCTCGCGATATCGACGCCCAACACCTCCGCTCCGAGTCTCGCCTCTGGTAATGCCGTCGTTCCATCGCCGCATCCGAGGTCCAAAACCTTGAGGCCTTTTGTGATGCCGAGTCCCTTGACGAGCGCCTCTCCACTCTCTCTCATACTCTCTGCAATGCGAGTAAAGTCGCCTTTTTCCCATAGTGCTTTGTTTGGATTCATTGGAGCACCTCCTCTCTTTACTTAATGAATTGGTTAGGGGAATTGCAAGTTTTTCGGGATTGAATCATTCTGCGGATTTGTTCGCTATACATAGGTTCGGTCGGTTCTGCTTCTCTTGGAATTCGTATCCACGGCGGGAATCCCATTACAGACCGCCCCAGATCCATCTGGCCACCGTCGACAGCCCAGCCACCATCGACGTAGACCTCCAGGCCGCGCTGCTCCAGAAACTCAAGAACCTCGGCGGCATTGTGGGCATCCATCGGTCTCTTCTAGACAGAGTCGGCTGTCACGCTGCGCCCCGGGCCTCGAGGCGCTGAAAAACTACAGGAAAGAATACGATGAGAAAGCGAAGACGTTCAAGAATCATCCGCTGCACGACTGGGCGTCGCACGGCGCGGATGATTTCCGATGCTTTGCGGTGGGGCACAAGGTGAAAGCCGAGGCCTCCGGATCCGGCGGGCCCGGGGGGCTGGATGGGGTCAGGTATCGACTGAAGCAACTGGATCGAGAGAAGCAACATCAACCCACAGTATGAGACGCCTGAATTTCTGGCTATGGTGTTGGTAATAGGTTTGACTATCGCAATCGTCACTGTTCAAGCGGAGAAGAAGGGAAAGGGCGTGACTGACCTTCTCTTTTGGTTCCAGGGAGTTACAAAAAATGAAATGGCTTGGCCTCGGGTTAGAGTTGATCGGGCTTCTGGGACTCCTCCTGATTGTAGTCTTAGAGCGTCTCGAGATTCGCCATCTGAGAGACCTGATCAGGCATTGCTGGGCGTACAGAGCGCACGGGCAACTAAGTTCTTGTGGCCGGGCCTGGATGACTGAGGAGCAGCGGGCTTTATTTGACGACATCACGACCTCGCCGGATTCGGAAGGGTAACCAAAGAAATGTAGAACCGCGTCCGATTGGTTGGACGATGCGAAACGGGTTTATCGAGATCCGGTAGTGTTCACAAACTCGATCTCATTAGTTCACTGTAGGAGCGTGACTTCGCCAGCAAGTGATAGTCTTCACGCATGCGCTCCGTTTTGGACCCATTTCAATTTGTAGTTATTGCCCTGGCTGGCTGGATGAACCAGCCTCAACAGCAAGTCGTCGAGTATCCACCAAGGCCTCAACCGAGCTGCACTGCAAATCGTTGCTGTGACCTCCCCTGTAACCGAGTCCCACGCTCTTCGCTAGCACCAGGTGTCCAACTGCCTCATTCGGTGGCAAAGTCAATTGTCTCAGCCTGAGGCAGGTTACAGCTTTACCGCACCGCTTGTCCTGGTCTCTAGCTCGCTGGCCATCAAATCCCGCAGCGCAACTTGCTCTAAAAGCTACCGATTTGGCAAAAGATCGTTGTCGCTTAGCCATAGCCGTAACTGGCAAGACGCTTGCGTTAGCGGCCCACGATGATAGTGGACTCGAAATAAGTAGCCTGTCTGCAGCGCTACCTGGAGGAAAAGGTTTGCTAGGAAGAAAGAAATGAAAGTGAATAGCCGGGCTCGCTTTGGGTATGGGGAACGGAATTTAAGCAGAATTGCAAAGCTGAAGACCATTATGCATGTGATCACTTTCACAGGGTCGGCAGCCTGTGTACTTGCCGTGGGAGGACACCAGCAGGCTGAGATAACGGCTGATAGCTTCTTGCCTGCCATCCCCCGTCTGTGGGATGACGACCAGATGGCTGCCCTGGAACTACCGCTGGCAGATCCCTCCGCCTCTCCAAAGCATATTCCTGCCGACTACTACTATCGCATCCCGGTTCGACCGATCTACAAGAGCTATCCTGTCTATGCCCCCGGCAAAGAACCACAAGGATATCGGGAGTGGCTAAGGCAGCAGGAACCGGAGACTGTCTTTGATGTTTCCAGGCTCAAGACACGGGAAGACTGGATCGAGGCTGGAGAGGTCGTTTTTGATGCGCCGATCTTCTACGATGCAGTGGTTAAAGCTTCTCACGTCACAGACCCAATGTGGTATGAGCAGACCGGGACACTCATTGCGAAAGACGGGACGTTGCCCTATTTTCATTACGCCATCAGAGAGAAGGGAAAAATCGAGCTGGGAACCGTCTCGTGCGCGATGTGCCACACCAGAGTGATGCCTGATGGAACAGTCATTAAGGGTGCACAGGGCAATCTTCCCTTCGACCGCGCCAGTGTATTCAAGGCGCAAGAAACGTTTACGGAAGAACGAGTGCGAAGAATACAGCGGTCCCTTTTTGGCGCTCCTTGGGTCAAACCCGACCCACAGGAAGGACTCGAGCAAATCTCCCTCAGCACTATGGCGGAATGGCACAAGGCCATTCCGCCCGGCGTGCTGGCTCGGCAGGGCACAAGCCCTCATTGGCCTGCACAAGTCCCAGACCTTATCGGACTGAAAGACAGAAAATATCTGGATCACACGGGCCTCGTGCGCCATCGCTCCATCGTTGACCTGATGCGTTACTCTGCCTTGAATCAGGGAGCAGACGACTTGGCCAGCTATGGGGGCTTCATTCCTGCAGCGAGAGATTTTCGCACCCTGCCGGACCCGACAACCCGCGGTCGCTATAGTGATGAACAGCTCTATGCCCTGGCGCTCTACCTGTACTCACTCGAGCCGCCAGCCAATCCAAACAAGTTCGACAGCCTGGCCGCCCACGGGCAGAAGATCTTTGAGCGGGAAGGCTGTGATACCTGTCATACCGCCCCGCTCTACACAAACAACAAGCTCACCCTCGCCGAGGGCTTTGATATGCGCGAAGGGCATCGCCAGAAATATGACATCATGCCAGTTTCGGTAGAAACCGACCCCACTCTGGCTTTGAAGACCCGGCGAGGAACCGGTTACTACAAAGTGCCGTCCTTGAAAGGCGTATGGTATCGCGGCCCGTTCGAGCATAACGGCTCAGTTGCGACTCTGGAAGACTGGTTTGATCCGCGCCGTCTCAGCGAAGATTACGTGCCGACTGGGTTTCGTGGCACCCGTGTCAAGACACGAGCCGTTAAAGGGCACTCATTCGGAATGGATCTTTCTTCAGGAGATCGCAAGGCTTTGATCGCCTTTCTCAACACGCTGTGAATACGCGCCGCCTGCAGCATGCTAGTCTTTTGGAACGGAGGCGATGAAATGTGGCAAGTGCAGACTCGGCGCGTCTCAGGCTTGGTTTTCGCCTTGGCTGGCCTTCTATCCGCCAGGGCAATGAGTGCGGTCGATGAAGGAACTAGTCTGCAAGAGAACACCGTCGTGGCCGGTGTCTATGATCTGGTCACTGCGGCTGGTCGAGACTTGCCGGCTGTGGTCTCCGAGAACTCGACCACCGGCTACAAGCAAGAGATCGTTGGGGGATCTGTTACGCTTCGGGAGGAGAACACATTCCATTGGACGACCCGGTATCGCTACACGGAAAGCGCCAGAGTGACCATTGGTGAGAGTTCAGGCGGTGGAACCTACAAAGTCGAGGGCGACAACATTAGTCTGTCCGAGCAGCCAGGCTCGTCGAGGCTAACAGGCAAGTTGAAAGGACGCCTTCTTTCCCTCCAAGCTGATGTCGAACTTGTTTACAGCAGGGAGTAGTCGCTCTAGCTCACAAGAACGTCCAGAATCCAGATGGCGTTCCTTCATCCTCGACAGAGTCATCCCCGGTCATCAATAGCCGGTTGAGCCCATAGATCGCAGCTGGACACCTCAGGCCAGCTGCAACTGTTCGACCGTAACAGACGCGTTGGTGGTTGTTACCGAGCCTGCAAGAACTCTATGATGCACGCTTGACGCGGTAGGCGCATCGCCGTGCACCCGAAATGATGTGTTCTTCCCGTTCGATTCCGACTTCAGGCCCGAGCACTTTGCGGAAAAGGTCGAGTTCCGCCGTGCAAAATCCCTGGCATTGGGTTGCGACGACGCAGATGGGGCAGTGATTCTCAATAAAAAGGAAGCTCCCTTTCCCGCCATGCTTGACTTCGGCCATGTAGCCCTCTTCGGTTCGAATGCGCGCCAGTTGCTGAAGTTTTCCTCTCAGCGAGGCCGAAGGCGAGATCCTTTCAACATAGGTTGCCAGCTGACGAGCGTAGCGAGTTTCCAGCACGCGCTTTAGACCTTCCGGTCCAAACGCATCTCCCAAAGCGCCGATGAGTGAAAGGCTCAGCTCAGAGTATGCGTCAGGAAAGAAGCGATCCGCTTCGGCAGTCAGTTGCCAATGCTTCGCGGGGCGACCGATGGGAACAGGGCGCTCTTCGACTGTTACGAACTTCTCCGCCTGCAGCGCGTAAAGGTGCTGCCGAATAGCCATAGCCGTCAGTCCGAGCCGATCTGCCAGTTGCGCGGACGTCAGAGGACCTTGCGTTTTCAGCAGATAGACAATTGCGCGGCGAGTCTTTGGGTCTTCGGGTTTTCGAAATCTTCGAATCATGTCTTATATCTAAACATTTTACTTTACAAAGTCAACTGGGAGCGGTATCGTGACTTTGTAAAGATAAGTCTTTAGAAAGACTCACAAGGAGCCCACCCAGAAGACTTCCCACCGAACCCATTTGCAGGTTTGAGAGTGGGAATAAGACATTGGACCATCGAGTCAGAACCCGCTGGAGCGAAAGAGATCGCGCTTAGGGGTCCACCAAAGTCTAACTGCCGCCGCATTGCTTAGCGCGGAAGGTGGGACGAGAGGAAGGTTGCAATGATTGCAGTTCACAATCTCAGACAATCTGAATTTCGAGAAAAGGCAACTACTGCCATTCTGAGAATGCTGGCGGACTTGCCCGAAGCCCAAAGGAACATCTTTATCTGGAACCACTACTGCGGCTACCGGCCAAAGCAGATTGCAGAAATTCTAAGATGTAGTCCTCGCGAAGTTGAAGCCACCCTCGATGTGATCAATTCCACTCTTTATCAGAGAACGCGCAGTCTGCTTGCTGATCGAAAGGAAACCTCGAGCAACTGAGATGAGGGTGAAGCATACAAAGCAGTCAGGGAGTAAGAGGGCTCGCGGCTTTGAAATCAGCCGGTCATTGGCCAAGCAAGGAATCACAGTCGTAGTCGTTGACAGCAACAAAACGCGAGGCACTCAGGCCGCAACAGTAAAGAACAGCTACGCCAGCTCGAGGCCTGTGACACAGTTGCTTAGCGACCTGAGATCGACTTCGTTCTCAGAGGACGATCAGACCGCGGCGGATTCCGACCGCAACGGCTTCCGTGCGGCTTGAAGCGCTTAGCTTGTTGAAGATGGAGGTGACGTGGAACTTGACGGTGTGGTCTGAAATCTTCAGCCGCAACGCAATTTCCTTGTTGCCGAGACCTGCCGCCAGCAGGTTCAGTATCTCGCTCTCCCGTGGTGACAGCTGCTGCCCGAGCGAGGCGCCCGACGCACGGGGTGCCGTATCTGATGTTTTCGCCAGGTGCTCTGCCACATCAGGGTGGAACACCAGCAGTCCGCTTGCGGCCGCTTCGATTGCGGTTTGAATCTCTCTGGCGGTCGCCCACATTGGCAGAACCCCGCGAAACGGCGGGTCTACGGTCTGAATCGCTGCCAAGGCCAAGGCGAATTCTGATTCAGCTACGAGCAAGACTCTCGCGACGCCGTTCGAATCCAAGTCCGGCAATCGCGATTCTTCCAGGTCGTCGAGGACCGAGCACTCCAGCAGCACATCAGTCTGGGTATCGGCAAGCTGTTGGCGAAGGCCGCTTCTCCCCAGACTGCTTCCGACCAGTTCCAGAGAGGGAGCCGACCTGACCGCTGCCTCCAGCCGGGTGAGCTCAACGGTTGAGTTGGCACAGACAAGCACTTTGATCACAGTGTCCCTCGTCTGCTCCTGACCGCCAGATCGGCAGGCTGCTTTGAAAACTTCTTAAGTCAAGATGCGGCCAGCATATGATTGTTAAAGAAACCCCGTGCCGAAAACGCTGCCAGAAGCTGGCTCCCGCTGGCCAGGGCGCTCAATTCGCCAGAGGACGTTCGCCCACGACAATAACAACTTCCGCCAATGCTCCACCGCGAATGATAGACGCTTTCACCGACTTGCCGATGTGCTCGCCAGTGAGGCAGGCTTGCACATCATCGACATCACGCACGGGAGTCTCGTCCAGCGCTATCAACACGTCTCCGAGGGTCAGGCCCGCTCTCTCGGCTGGACTCTCCGGCTCGACTCTCATGATTATGATCCCAGTCTCGCTTCCTGCCTTCGACAACTCGCGAAACTTACGCGGTAGCCGGACTGGCTGCATACCGACGCCGAGGTAGCCGCGCCCGATACGTCCTTTTTTCTCGAGCTCTGTGGCCACCCTTTCGACCGTCGAGGCGGGTATCACGACTGCGGTGTACCGGGAGAACCCGGATGTGTTGATCCCGAGGAGTCGCCCCTGATCGTCCACGGTTGGTCCGCCCGAAAGGTTCGGGTGAAGGTTGCGGTCGAGGCGCACTGTGTGATCCAGGACCCCGCCCCTCCAGGTTCGCCAGGCTGGCCCGACCACCCCCACCAGTGCCAGGCTGGCTCGCGCGCCACCCTCCGATGTGCGACCCGCAGCCAGAACCCACTGCCCTACCTTCAGGGTTGTGATGTCGCCGATCTCTGGCACCGGCAGGTCCACGCTTTCAATTTTGAGGATTGCGACGTCCGTGCTGGGATCACGGCCAGCCAACGTGCCAACTGTGGTGCGGCCGTCTGGCAACGTAACGCTGATCTCCTCGTCACGCTCGAGCGCGTGGTCAGCGGTGACGACGATTCCGGGTCGCCAATGGACTCCGCTCGCAGGGATACGCCGCCGGGCGTGTACCGCCACGACCGTGGCCCCCACCTTTTCAATGGCGCTCGCTGACTCGCTGGAAAGCGCTCGCCACGTCCCTGAAACAGATGATTCGTTCTGCATCGGTTCCTCCAAAGTTTCATTATCCAAACGGATGTACCGCCCAGACAATGCCAAGCTTACCGCTCGCAACAAACTGTGCACATCGCCCAAATGGCTAGGTACGACTCGGAAAAATATGGCCAGGCAGCTGAGGGGCGGTCTTGCAGGAATTGACTGGTGAAGGTGTTGAGTCTAGAATCAAGTATCCAAGCCAATTATCGCTCGTGAACAAGCCCACGAAACCATTTCCTCGATCATTGTCACGTCATTCGCGGCGGCAGTTCCTGGTCTGGTCTAGCCGGATAGCCGCGATGCTGGCGCCTTCCTGTTTTCGAAGAACTCTGCTCGAGGCATTCCCCGGACCCCAATTCGACCAGGAAGGCATGAATGCGATCAGGACTGACTATCGTTTGAAGCCCCATTATCGCCTTCAGTCGCCGCTGGACGAGGTCGCTCTCGCAATCCAGCCCGGTCTGGACGCCTTTCTTGCAGAAAAAGATGCCGAAGAAATCGAGGCCGTCTTGGAGAAATGGAGCCAAGCTCTTCGTCGTTCTCCTTGGGATTTTGAAGTCATTAAAGAGTTTCTTTCTCCAGAGATCAAAGCAACTTCTCTTCGACCAACCGAGGAACACTCCCTAAGGTCCGATCCTGGAGTGCAGATCTGGCGAAAAGGTTTTTCTCCCCACCCCGTCCTGGGACAAGAGGAGTTTCTCCGGGAATTGCCTTCTCTGGTAGCTCCATCGCTGAAGTTAACAACTGCCGATTTCAGGCTAGAGAGCATCCTGGTGAGCGAGCAGTCTCCGACGTTGATTTCAACCCGCGTGTGTTACGAGCTAGTGGGATCCTTGTCGGGCCACTCCCGCGAGCAGCGTATAGGGCACTGGGAGCTTGACTGGGAAAAGAATCGAGAGGGGATACTGAGTATTCGGCGATGGCAAGCCTTAGAGGAAACCCGAAGTCTCGTCAAGGGTCCAGGCTTCAGGGACATCACTGCTCAAGTGCTGGGGCAAAACTCGTCCTATGCGGCTCACCTGCTTCGTGGGACGGATGACTGGCGCACGGTCCTCGATGTCGCCTGCGGCATCGATATTTATGGCAACAACGGCATCGCCCTTGGAGACATCGATAACGACGAATATGACGATCTTTACGTCTGCCAGCCCGCTGGCCTTCCCAACCGTCTCTACCGCAATCGAAGGGACGGTACGTTTGAGGACATAACGGAGATGGCTGGAGTGGGCGTTATCGACAATACTGCCTCTGCGTTGTTTGTGGACGTGGACAACGACGGCCATCAAGATCTCATCGTGGTCCGGGCCAGTGGCCCGCTACTTTTCCTTAACCAGGGGGGAGGGAAATTTGTCTTCAAGCGGGATGCGTTCAGGTTCAGTCAGCCGCCCCAGGGGGTATTCACATCGGCAGCCGCCGCCGACTATGACCGGGACGGATGGCTCGATATCTATCTTTGTACTTACATCTATTACCAGGGTCAGGAGCAATATCGCTTTCCAGTTCCATACCATGATGCTCAGAATGGCCCTCCTAACTTTCTCTTTCGCAACAATAGGGACGGCAGCTTCAGCGATGTGACGGCGGCCACAAAGCTAACCCAGAATAATAACCGTTACAGTTTCGCCTGTGGCTGGTGTGATTTCAATGAAGACGGCTGGCCCGACCTTTACGTTGCTAACGATTTTGGAAGGAAGAACCTATACCTCAACAACGCGGGCGAGACGTTCAGTGACATTGCGGCTGAAGCGGGCGTGGAAGATTTCGGCGCCGGGATGAGCGTTTCCTGGTTTGACTATGACAATGACGGGAAACAGGACCTCTATGTTGGAAACATGTGGTCCGAGGCTGGTAAACGGATTACGGTCCAGAAGCCGTTCATGGAAAAGGTTTCAGCGAACATTCGAAGCGCCTACGAAAAACATGCCAACGGGAACTCGCTCTTCCGCAATCAGGGTGACGGAAGTTTTCAAGACACAAGTCGAACCGCAGGGGTTGAGATGGGTCGCTGGTCGTGGTCCAGCGATGCTTGGGACTTCGACCACGATGGGTACCCCGACCTCTACATCGCCACAGGCATGGTTTCCGGGCCGAATCGAAAAGATCTTTCCAGTTTCTTTTGGCGACAGGTCGTGGCTCACTCGCCGCTTGAGGCTACTCCTTCGCCAAACTATGAACAGGGCTGGAATGCCATTAACGAACTGATTCGTTCGGACTGGACATGGAGCGGCTACGAAAGAAACGTCTTTTACGCCAACAATCGCGATGGAACATTCTCAGATGTTTCTGGAGCAGTCGGCCTGGACCTTTCCGATGACGCACGAGCCTTCGCGCTGGCCGACTTTGATCACGATGGTCGCCTGGAAGTCTTTCTGAAAAATCGCAACGCACCGCAGCTGCGCATTCTGCACAATGAGTTGGAGCACGTGGGGTCCGCTATTGCCTTTCGCCTGCGTGGCCGGAAGAGTAACCGTGATGCTATTGGAGCGGTCGTCACAATCGAAACGAAAGAAGGACATCAGGTCAGGTCTCTTCAGGCCGGCTCAGGATTCCTTTCGCAGCACACCAAAGAATTGCTCTTCGGCCTCGGTGCAAGCCAAGGTCCTGTGAACGTCAAGGTCCGCTGGCCCAGCGGCCTGGTTGAATTTTTCGAACAGGTGCCGCTTGGACATCGAGTTGAAATCGAGGAGGGCTCAGGTCATTTCCGGGCCCAGCCCTTCCAGGCCAAGACGCAATTTAAGGAAGCCGCTGAGCCATCATCTGGACCTCTTTCCTCTGGGTTTGGAACCTGGCTGATTGAGCCTCTGGCAGCACCGGACTTTGCACTGCCGGACTTGGATGGACAAATTCATAGACTCTCCAGTTTCCGAGGACGTCCGGTCTTACTGAATTTCTGGGCTACTTGGTCCCCAGCCTGTCATGCGGAATTAGAGGTCCTCCGGGAACACCATGCGGAGTGGGCTTGCGACGGGTCTTCAAGTCATCTCTGTCAATGTCAATGACCCTGGGGAAGTGGCGACAGTTCGCTCATTCGCACAGGCACGCCAGCTGGTGTTTCCGGTTCTTTTAGCCTCGCAGGATGTGGCGGGGATGTATAACGTCTTATGTCGATACCTCTTTGACCGGCGAAGAGATCTCGAAATCCCGTCCTCGTTGCTGATGGATGATGGCGGTTTCATCGTCAAGGTATTTCAAGGACCGATTAGCCCTGCCCAATTGCGCGAAGACTTGTTCCGAATTCCGAAGAGCCCTGACGAGCGTGTGACAAAGGCGCTGCCCTTTTCTGGAAAGCTTTACGCTGACGGATTTCACCGGAACCACTTTACTCACGGCGTCGCGTTCTTCCGGAGAGGCTACCTGGAGCAGGCGGCGAACTCTTTCCAGCTAGCCCTCCAGGCGAATCCCGAATATGCTGAGGCTCATTACAATCTCGGGACTGTCTACCTCAGGCAGGACAGGATTGCCGAAGCTCGCGCGTCGCTCAGCCGTGCGGTTCAACTTCGGTCGCACTATCCCAGTGCGTTCAACAATCTGGGGTTGGCGGCGCTACAGGAACGGCACACCAAGGAGGCCATGGGACACTTTGAGAAAGCGATTCAACAGAATCCGAATTACACCACGGCGTTGCAGAATCTTGGCAACATGTACCGTCAGGAAGGGCGCCTCTCTGAGGCCCAGGCGACTCTTGAGCGGGCATTGCAGGTTGACTCAGAAGATCCTGAGATCCACTATGGCCTAGGAATGGTGTATGTACAGAAGAACGATGTGGTTCATGCACGCGAGTATCTTCAAAAGGCGGTGAGGCTCCGTTCTGACTATCCTGAGGCTCTCAACAACCTAGGTGTGCTCTATCTGTTGACCGGTCAAAAAGAAGAGGCATCCATAGTACTCCGGGAATGCATTCGTGTTGCGCCCAATTTCGACCAGCCCTACTTGAATCTCTCGAAAGTCTATTCTGCTGAGGGAAGACGGCAACAAGCCCAGCAAATCCTCCGCCAACTCTTGGAAAAAGATCCCCAGCATCCGCTGGCAAGAAAGGCACTCGCCGATCTAGAGTTGATGCGATAGTGCAGGAGAGGACGGAGTTTGGATTTCCTGCTCGACGTCTCGTTACCAGCTCAAGCGCAGACCAAATTGCATCCGCCGCATGGGGACGAGTACTCCGAAGCCGCCTCCAGCGCCGGCCAGCGTGGTGATCCTCCCAGCTAATGAGCCGTCCACAGTGTTATTCGGCGGACCCAATTGGGTACGGTTGAAGGCATTAAAGTTCTCCCAGCGAAACTCCAGCTTCGTCTCTTCGTTCAACGGCGTACCAAATTTGAATTCTTTCCATAACGCCCAATCGGCTGAAGCCAAGCCCGGTCCACGGATCGTGCTACGTGCTGCATTACCCCAGCGGCAGCACGCAAAGTTTGTCGTGAAAGCTGCCGGATCATACCAACGGTCGCGGGTGCGGTTTTCAAGTTTCGGATTACCAATGGCATCAGGTCTCTGGCCAAAATCCCCGTTGAGATTGGCTCCGCTGCTGGATTGAGGTGATATCGGGAACCCGGATTCCACCGTGGTGATCCCATTGAAATTCCATCCTTCGAGCAGGGCTCTCTTAACGCCTGTGGCATTGGAGCCGAAAGGCATGCCCTTGCCATAAGGCAAGACCCAGATATGGCCGAGGGTCCAGACGCTCGCTCGATTATAAGTAGAGATCCCATACGCTCCAGCGCGATTGTAAGGGTCTCGACCGGGTTCACCCCACCCGAATCCGCCGAGCTGATAATCCAGCGCCTTAGCCCATGTGTAGGAAGAGTTAAGAGAATAACCCATGGAGAATCGCTTTTCTGCCACAAACTGCATGGCATGGTAGTTGGAGGAGGAGCAGTTGCAGCCCACAATAATCGGTGAGTCCAAGCCAAACTTTTGGTAGTAGGGTCTTCGACTGAGCAGATCTCCAGGACCTGCTGGAGCTGCGTTCATGTTTGGTTGGTCCCACAACTGCCTACCAACATTGCCCACATAAGCCAGGGATAGCTTGAAATTCTGAGCGATTTGATGCTCCAGCGTCAGGTTCCAGGAATCGACGTATTCAGTCGGATGGTCGAAAGGACGATGTTTCAGTGTTGTACCCGGAGGTGCCTTCAAGCGACCGCTGGCTGGGAAAGAAGGGGCAGCCGGTTGCGGCACAGGCTGGTCCAGAGTGAAAATCGGGAAGTAAACATTGGACGCCTGAATCCTCTGTTGGTCGGCAATCGGGTAAAAGCTGGTCAGGTGATAGAAAACGCCACCATAGTTTGAGCCAAAGAAGCTCCGCCCAAAACCGGCTCGGACGACCGTCTTCTGAGTCAACTGGTAAGCCAGGCCGAGGCGCGGTGCGAAATTGTTCAGGTCTCGTTTCACTCCCGCC
>CAVVYL010000054.1:0-132607 GCA_963752385.1 uncultured Acidimicrobiia bacterium
TCTTGACTTGGCTTGCAAAAAGGTCTAGAAGGTCCTGTCATTGAATCGTTTCAAGATCGTGCTCCCGGAAATCTCAGCCCAGTTCAACATCGGACACCAATCAAGGCCAGCGGGATGGACGGGGCATGCGAACAAAGAGCAGTCACGGTGCTGGGAGCTGCTTTAGGGGAGACCGGCCGTGAAACCCAAATCGCTCCGCTAAGAATTACTGCGATGGAGGAGGATGAGTTCATGTCTGCCTGGATGGTGAGGAGGTGGAAGAGATCGGTGCCCACACCGTGGAGCGCTCCCATCACAACGATCTTTGGCACCCTTATGACCTGAAGTGCTGGACGGATAGACACTCCGCATCGTAAGACGATGCTGATTTCATGATCCAAGGGGAAGCGCCAACGATTGGTCGGCCATGAGCTTATCGAGCAAGATGATTTCTCGAGAGGGTGGATTTCGAGAGCGGGAGGCGATGATATGGTTATCGTGGAGTCCTACGCCGTTGCAGTTGTCCTCTGCTTGATCACTATGCTTTGCTGGGGGTCCTGGGCCAACACGCAGAAGCTTGCCAGCACGAAGTGGCCATTTCAACTTTTCTACTGGGACTATGCCCTAGGCGTATTGCTACTGGCTCTTTTGATGGCCTTCACGTTGGGAAGCGTGGGATCGGCAGGCCGGAGCTTCGCGGACGACATAAGCCAGGCCAGCAGTGAGGCGTTTCTCTCGGCTCTTTTGGGTGGAATCATCTTCAACCTGGCCAATATTCTTTTGGTTGCCGCAATCGATATTGCCGGCATGGCTGTGGCTTTTCCTATTGGTGTGGGCATTGCGTTAGTCCTTGGGGTGGTTACGAATTATATAGCTGCGCCTGTTGGCAATCCTGTGCTCTTGTCTTTAGGTGTCGTAGGAGTGACCCTTGCCATCATCATAGACGCTGTGGCCTACCGGAAGTTACCTTCCCAAGGGCAGAAAACCACCGCTAAGGGAATTGCCATTTCGGTTCTGGCAGGGGTACTGATGGGCTTCTTCTATCGTTTCGTGGCAGCATCGATGTCGACAGATTTTATCAATCTTGAAGCGGGCAAATTCAGCCCCTACAGCGCTATGGTCGTCTTCTCGATCGGGCTATTTCTATCAAACTTCCTGTGGAACACCTTGGTGATGGTAAAGCCCTTTGTCGGTGATCCTGTCCCCTTCGGAGACTATTTTCGCAAAGGGGATACTCGATTACACCTGATCGGGATCCTGGGGGGCATGATTTGGAGCCTAGGTATGCTCCTAAGTGTCATCGCCTTTGGAACCGCGGGAGCAGCCATCTCCTATGGGCTGGGACAGGGGGCAACCATGGTCGCCGCCCTTTGGGGAGTGTTCATCTGGAAGGAATTCAAAGGGGCCCCAGTCGGAACTAACAAGCTGCTGACGCTGATGTTTGCCTCTTTTATTGTTGGGCTGGGTTTGATTATCTTCGCGCGAATCGCGTAGGCACGGGATGGGGTCGGCCAAACGGTGTGACGTCGGCAACTCATGGCCAATCAGCCCTGGGCCACCGCAGCGGCAATCCGAAAACATAAAGTATCGCCACTGCCACTGGCCCTTTCAAAAGCCATCGGGATAAAAGCTGACAGCTGACCCAGGCAGCTCGCAGCTCACTGCTTGATGAGGCCACAATGAGCAAACCTATCGTTGTTCTCGGAAGCCTGAATATGGATTTTGTGGTTCAGATGGACAAACTTCCTCTGCCCGGGCAAACCATCAGTGGTCGGGGATTTCAAATGCTGCCCGGCGGAAAGGGCGCCAATCAGGCTTATGCAGTGGGCCGACTGGGCGGCCGAGGGAAAATGATCGGCCGTGTCGGGAAGGATGTTTTTGGCGAACAGTTGAAATCTAACTTGGAATCGGTGGGAGTGGATACTCAGGGTGTTCAAGTTACTGATGATGAATCGACTGGAGTAGCCCTCATCCTGGTTGAGGCCGGAGGTCAGAACCAGATTGTGGTAGTCCCAGGGGCCAATGGAACGCTTCGTCCGCATGATGTACAGGCCAACTGGGAAGTCTTTAACGACGGATACCTGCTGATGCAACTAGAATCTCCGTTGGAGACTGTGGAGGCGGCAGCTGCACTGGGGCGGGAGTGCGGCATGATGACCATCTTGGATCCGGCGCCGGCATGCTCTCTGAGTCCCAGGCTTTTGCGTCACATCGATCTGATAACACCTAACGAAAGCGAAGCTCTCGTGATCCTGGGATCTGGTGGAAGCACCATCTCGCTGCAGGAGGCTCCAGAGATCGCCAAGCGGCTGCTGGGCCTCGGTCCGAAACATGTCCTTCTGAAGTTAGGAGAGAAAGGGGTCTGGCTGGCAGATGGAAGACGCAGCCTCCACTTTCCTTCCAAGAAAGTGGAGGCCATCGATACCACCGCTGCCGGCGATACGTTTAATGGCGCCTTAGCGGTAGCCCTGGCTGAGGGAAAGACCTTAGAAGAAGCTGCCACCTTTGCGAACTGCGCGGCTACCCTCTCTGTTACCCGGCTAGGCGCGCAAGCATCTATTCCCAGCCGAGCTGGAAGTGGACGCCTCCCTTCAGGGCATACGACTCTGATTGCTTTTTTGGTGCTTTCAGTGCCAGGAGCTTGATGGACAGAGGTTACTTGGTGCGTGGGGTGTAGGGTTTCCTGCTTGCAATTTGTTCAGACACCTTGACCAAGGGTCGGGGCTGCGTGGGCTGCACTGAGGAATCCCACTTCATAAGAAAATTTCTGATTGACAAAGAGGTTAGTGCTGTGTAGCTTTTGAATCGTTTCAACCCCCACAAATCAAGACAATCTCGGACGTCATGTTCGGTGACTTCAAAGTCAAACAGGCAGAACCCACTAAAAGGAGGGTCTCCCATGAAGAAGATACCAATGACTTTGCTGGCCATCCTGCTGCTGGCCACGACAGCGTTGGCTCAATTCACATTGCGTAGTAGTGTCAGCGGACTTGTCACTGACCCTTCCAAAGCCGTCATGCCTAATGTTCAGGTGGTGCTGAAGGATTTGGACCGCAATCAGACCTTCACCACCACGACCAACGAAAGCGGCCTATATTCGTTTGCGAATTTGACTCCGGGTCGCTACCAGGTTTCGGTAGAACAGGCAGGTTTTCGTAAGGCGGTTTCTGACGTCATTGTTGTTGCCAGCCAAGAGACGGCACGAGTGGATCTATCCCTGGAACTGGGTGAAGTTTCGAGAGTGGTGGAGGTGAAAGCTGCCGCTCCCCTACTCCAAACCGAGCAAGCGGTGGTGGGTGGGCTGGCAGATCGTAAGTTCGTGGAGACCCTCCCTGTCCTCGGGCGCAATTTCACCAGCTTCGTGAATCTGGCGCCGAACATCAGTACGACGCCTCGGCCCAACGAGGGAACGACGTGGGCCGTCGGCTCTCAGCACGTGGTCGGCGGTGTGAACTACATCGCGGGTGGAGGCGGAGATAACGGCTTTTACATGAATGGCGCCAACGTCAACGACAACTGGGTGGGTGGCCTCAGCTATTCTCCCTCCATCGAAGCGGTAGCAGAAGTGAAAGCCGATGTGGCCAATTTCTCAGCGGCCAATGGGCGAGATGTTTCGACTTTGAACGTGACCACGCGGGGCGGTGGCAGCCAGTACCATGGAGCCATCTTTGATTACCTGCAGAATACTGTTTTCAATGCCTGGAACCCGTTGACCAAAGCACTGGCTGAACCAGGTCAAGAAAAGGATTTCTTCCAGCGTAACCAGTTTGGGGGGAGTGCCGGTGGCCCCATCGTGATACCGAAGGTTTACAACGGCAGAGAGAAGGCTTTCTTTTTCGTCAGCTATGAACAAATGATTGAGAACCGTGGGGGCGCGAGTGCCATCTACCGCGTTCCGACAGAAGCGGAGCGGCAGGGCGACTTCAGCGAACTGTTGCGACGCTTTCCCGATGATCCCAATTTCGTTTTGTATAACCCCTACTCAACAGTCATCGACGCTGATGGGAACAGCATCAGGACTCCGATCCCAAACAATGATCTGCGGCTGGCCACAAAACCGGATGGGTCCCCCATTATTGATCCCAGAGCCCAAGAGTTGTTAGGGCTGTTTCCACTGTCCAACGGTTACCAAAACCCCACCAATCCTAATGACTTAAGTAACTACCGGACATCTTTCAAGAACGGGAACGACAATTACCGATTCGACAGTCGTTTTGACTACCGGATCACTAACAATGACAACGTCTATGTTAGCTTTTCAAAGTCCTTCGGAAGCGATGACAATGGAGGAGGATTGTTCCCACCACTGGCTGCCAATGTGGAGGATAGCTCGCACCTCGTCACCGTGAACTATGCGCGTGTCTTCTCGCCGAGCGTAACCAACGAGTTCCTTTTCTCTACGGGCCGTGGGCGCCTCTTTAGCGTTGACCAGAAGGTGCGCGATTACATGGCCGACACGAGCACCTTGCGCAACAAGTATTTTCAGAACATCGGGTCAGGTGAAGATCAGGGGGCCTACGGCTTTAATATTCAGGCTACTACGACTTTGGTCATGGAGAAGTCTTCATGGCTTCCAATCCCACCTGGCAGTTCTCCGATAACCTAAACTGGCTTAAGGGTAGCCACTCGTTGAAGCTGGGCGTTAACTATTTTTGGAAGCAAGAGTTGGATTGGGATTTCATTCGGTCGGTTAATTTCGACAGCACGTTCACGCGAGCAGGAAGTGTGGGGGAATCTCGAGGAGGAGACTCTGTAGCCAGCTTCTTGACCGGAATCCCGAGCTGCAATGGTACAAAGGTATAACTTTACCGGAGGAAAGGAAACAGATCCGGAGTTGGACTTCATCAATGCCTACTGGGGTTTTTTCTTTGAAGATAAGTGGCAGGTCAACCCCAAATTGACACTGAGTCTGGGGCTTCGCTACGACTTGCCCAGACCGGTTTATTCAGGTAACAGGTACGGCCAGGCCATCGTGGATTTCAACACTCCAGGTTGGCAGCTGGCCATTCCCGGCCGAGCTCAAGGGCTTCCACACCACTATGTTCCAGCCGACAAGAACAACCTGGCTCCGCGAATCAGTCTGGCTTATCGTCTCCATTCCGACTTTGTCGTTCGCGCAAGTTACGGAATCTTTTACGTGTCTGGACTCAGCGCCACTCCAATCACAGCTGCAATTTGGATCGGTCCCTGGCTATGTTGGGGACGAATTCAGCAATGCGCGCTTCGGTGTCCACGACGACCTGCCGTACATGAAATTCGACGACATATTTCCTCCACAGGCCACCGTCGAGTTGGGTCTTTATCCGGTGAGTACAGGAACCGGAACTGGATACTTTGATTACACCGCCGAGATTCATTTTTCCGACAAAGAGTCCAAGACGGTACCTTACTACCAGCGCTACATGCTCGAATTGCAGAAGGGACTTGGATCCAACACGGTCCTCTCCCTTTCGTATTTGGGAGGACGCGGCAGCCAAGCTGCCTAACTTCGAGAATCTGAATATTCCGGCCTACCGCACAGGCTGGACCTCAGAGGACGAGATTAATAGTGCCAGGCCTAACAATAACGGCCGTTTCAGTAATGTCCGCGTGCTGCGTCATGGCTTCAACTCCTTCTACAACGCTTTCACCGTCAGGATGCAGAGGAATCTGAGCCAGGGTTTACAATTTGTCTCTCACTATACCTTTTCAAAGACGGTAGCGGACTCGCAGGGCTACAATATCGAGAACCTGGGATTGTACCCAGCCCGGTGGGACTGGAACCGGCATTTGGGCCGCGGAGAGCAGCCCTATTCTCATCCTCACCGGTTTGTCTCAGCCGTGACCTACGATATCCCCTGGGGTAAAACGCTTCCAGGGCTTGGGAAGGCCCTACTAGGTGGGTGGAACGTCAGTTTCTTTACTACCTTCGAGTCCGGAGATTCCCTGACCATTACAAATGAGGTGACCAGCGCACGCGACTTCGAACCCGACAGACCCAATGTCTCAGCTAACCCGAATTTGTCTGGTGGGGAACAAACTTTCACCCGCTACTTTAACACTGGGGTGTTTTCAGCCCCGCCTCAGGATGTGAAGGGCAATGCTGGAGAAGGCATTGTCCGTGGGCCAGGCATCAACAACTGGGATATCTCGCTGTCAAAGAACTTCCGGCCCGCCGAGAAGTTCAACATCGAGTTCCGGGCAGAGTTCTTCAATGCTTTCAATCATACTCAGTGGAGGTACGTGGATACGAGGTTCAACGACTCCCCAACCAGCACTTTCGGTTGGCTTGGCGTCAATCCAGACGGGGATTTTACCGGGGCTAGAGAACCGAGAATTGTGCAGTTTGGTCTTCGAATCTCCTTCTGAAAAATTTCGCAATTGCAGCTAAAGTCTTACCGTGAAAACGAAACAGGAATCTTGTCGGTTTATCTCGATCAAAGCCCCGGTTTCCGTTTTGGCGTGCATTGGTGTGTGCCCTTCTGATACTTGGGTTCGATCCGGGCACCGGTCTGGCTGGGAGCAAAGTGCCGGGTCGAGAGTGCACAGAAACTCCGTCTTTTGATCGCTACCGGAGGTCACGAATTCGAAGAGGACGCCTTCTTTAAGATGTTCGATGCGATGGCTGGAATCTCCTGGACCCACGTGCGGTTCAACCAAGGAGCCGAAGAAAAACTAAGGCCTGAAGCCGCTCGCGAATATGACGTGGCACTGTTCTACGACATGCATCAGGACCCAGAGCCACATAGGAACAGCTGGCTGAAAGTATTGGAACAGGGCAAGGCGACTGTCTTTCTGCACCATGCGCTGGGGTCTTACGTTCGTTGGAAAGGCTATGGGGAGATCGTCGGTGGCCGGGCTAACTTCGACAAAGAGGTAGTAGAAGGCGTCCCCAACTCGAGTTTTAAGCATGACGTGAACTTTCGTGTGCACATTGCGGATAAAGAGCACCCGATCACGCGAGGCCTGCAGGATTTCGACATATTTGATGAAACCTATGACCATTTTACGGTGAACACCGGCGTCCATGTGCTGCTCACAGTGAATCACCCTGACAGCGGCAAAGTCATTGCCTGGACTCACAAGTACAAGAACTCTCCGATTGTCTATCTCCAATTAGGGCATGGCCCTTCGGCCTATGAGAATCCGAACTTCAGGAAACTAGTGGAGCGGTCCCTCCGATGGGTAGCCAGCGAGATGACGAGTCGTTGAGACGAGCAGGTTCACTCCGAGTATGGCCAAGACGGTCGTGATTGCCGGCGCGCTAGACACAAAGGGTCAGGAAGTCGGGTTTGTCCGTCAACTGATCCAGGCGCGTGGA
Organism: uncultured Acidimicrobiia bacterium; assembly: GCA_963752385.1. Classification (GTDB taxonomy): domain Bacteria; phylum Acidobacteriota; class Terriglobia; order Versatilivoradales; family Versatilivoraceae; genus CAVVYL01. Next base: position 7,280 of record CAVVYL010000054.1, read on the forward strand.
ATCAATACACTTCTAGTCGATTTTGGAGTCCTAGGCGAACCCGGCTTGCCTCCTGACATTTCCAATGAGGAGGTCGCTTTAGCGGGCGGTAGTGACCTTGTGAACTTGCGGTCCTCCAAAGATAAGAGCGAGGCCATGCGAGCGATGGCCGCCGGACTTACCGTGATCGTCCGTCGACTCCATGAGGAAGGCCGACTGCAAGGCATCCTGAGCTTGGGCGGAAGCGGCGGGACCGCAATCGCCACAGCAGGGATGAGAGCGCTCCCTGTGGGAATTCCGAAATTAATGGTCTCCACGGTCGCAGGTAGCGATGCCTCGGGCTACGTCGGGACTCGCGACATAACAATGATGCCTTCGGTGGTCGATGTTGCCGGCTTCAATCGCATCAGTCGCCGTATTTACGCCAATGCGGCAGGGGCGATTGTCGGAATGGTAGAGAATGAGGTTGAAGCGAAATGCCCGGCAAATGAAAAGCCGTTGATCGCCGCTTCAATGTTCGGTAATACCACCCCTTGCATCGATCGAGCGCGCGCCATCCTGGAAGGCCACGGGTACGAGGTGCTCGTTTTTCATGCCACAGGAAAAGGTGGAAGGACCATGCAGGCCTTGGTCGAAGACGGCTACATTCAGGGCCTCCTCGATGTGACCACCACAGAACTGGCAGATGAGGTTTGCGGCGGCGTTTTCAGTGCCGGACCCGAAAGAGTCAGACTGGCGTCGCAAAGGGAATGTTCCCCTTCTTCTGGCGCCGGGCTGTGTCGACATGTGTAACTTCTGGGAACGCTCCACGGTGCCCGAGAGATATCAAAACCGTCATCTTTACGAATGGAATCCCAATGTAACGCTGATGCGTACTAACCCGGAAGAAAACGTCGAGATTGGGAAAATGCTGGCCGAGACCGCGAATGAATGTCACGGCCCAGTGGCCATCCTGATCCCGCTCGAAGGCGTCTCTATGTTGGACAGCCGCGACAAACCGTTCTGGGATCCCGAGGCAGATCAGAGTTGTTTCAATGCAATCAAAAGGAATCTTCGAGACGGTATTCCAGTCGTTGAGCTCAGCATGAACATCAACGATCCCCGGTTTGCAGACAAAGCGGTCGAAGTATTTCTGGATCTGATTGGCCGCGCAAAACAAGTTGAGGAGGTTGGGTGACATTTACACGCGAAGAGTGCCTGGCCCGCCTTCAGGCGGCAGTCGCCAGTGGCCAGCCGATTATTGGTGCAGGAGCCGGGACCGGCATTAGTGCCAAGTGTGCTGAGGCGGGAGGCGTCGACCTAATAATCATCTACAATTCCGGCCGCTTCCGAATGGCAGGGCGTGGATCCCTCGCTGGCCTGATGCCCTACGGCGACGCCAACGCCATCGTTATGGACATGGCGCGGGAGGTATTACCTGTTGTCGAACGCACACCTGTCCTTGCAGGTGTCTGTGGTACCGATCCGTTCAGGCTGATGGACGTGTTTCTCAGGCAGGTGAAGGAAGCCGGTTTTTCGGGCGTGCAAAATTTCCCCACAGTAGGACTCTTCGACGGAGTATTTCGAATGAATCTGGAAGAAACCGGCATGGGTTTTGACTTGGAAGTTCAAATGATCGCGCAGGCCAGCCGGCTGGGTTTGCTCACCACTCCCTATGTGTTCAACGAAGAAGAAGCACGGAAAATGGCAGAAGCAGGCGCTGATGTGCTTGTGGCTCATGCGGGCCTCACCACCAAGGGTAGCATCGGAGCTCGCACTGCAACAACATTGGATGAGGCTGCAGACTTGGTGCAGCGTATCGCAAACGCGGGTCGATCTGTCAAACCCGGCATTCTGGTGATCAGTCATGGGGGCCCGATTGCCGAACCGGAAGATGTTGCCTATGTCCTAAGTCACACTAGCGGGATCGACGGATTCTTCGGAGCTTCCTCCATTGAACGCCTCCCAACAGAGGTGGCCATTACCACGCAGGTCAAGAGACTCAAAAACATCAGCTGCAGTGGCAAGCCGACGCAGCAGAGCCAAGGACAGCGTTGACTTTGAAACGATGTCCAGAAGAACACTCATTAACAGGCTGGCATTCTCCCCTTCCACGGAGCAGTCCAGTTAAGGAGTTCGAGATCCAGGCCCATTGGCTTTCAGCTAAGGATCGCTTGAGCAGGGGCAGTTTGGTGAATTCGCGAACAACCAAGGCGCATCGAAGGCACTAGCCGAACCTGCGGGGTGCCCGACGGCTTCCGCAGAGACAATCGGGCGAGAATCGCGCGATTCGTGATGAATAATCAGTGGGGAGATGACAGCTTGCCAAGAAGCCCTCGCCCCAGGTCCAAGCAGAAAGCTTGGTTCACCCTGTCGATTGCAGTTTGTGCGCAGTTAGCGATTTCGGCTTCGTCCGGCAGGATGAGAGATGGGTACGTTGTAGCCGTTCAGGACGACGCTAAGAAGTCCCCGGCTACTGATCAGGAGGCGATTCAACGGGGAAGAAGGCTGTTTGATGCCAGTTGTTCCGGGTGCCATGGAGCGGACGGGCACGGTGGAAGCCGTGGACCGAGCCTGGAAGCCGGACGTTTTAGGCACGGCAATAGTGACGCTGCCCTCTTCAGGACGATCACCAAAGGCCTCATCGACGACATGCCTCCCTTCAGGCTTCGGAACGAAGAGGTCTTGGACATTATCTCCTTTTTGCGGGTCATTAGAGGTGAGACACAGCGCGAGGATCCACTCAAGATAGAGGACGGAAGAAACATCTTCTTTGGCCGTGGGAACTGTTTTCGCTGCCATATGCTCAATGGGCAAGGCGGACGCCTGGGTCCCGATCTTTCGAATACAGACAGCCCAATGACCACAGACTACCTGGCGCAATCCATTCGTGACCCCAGCGCCAGCCTTCCGGTTGACAGATCTGCCACTGTGGAGATAGGGGCAGCCAGACTGAAGAAGTATGCCAAAGTCACATTGATTGACCGGAACGGAAAGAGAGTCACTGGCGTGAGACTCAACGAAGATTCCTTTTCCGTCCAGCTCATGGACCAGCAGGAGGGGATCCATCTTGCTCTCAAGCGAAATTTGAAAGAAGTTGTCTACCATCATGAATCGATGATGCCTGCCTACGACGAGAGAATGCTAAGCAATGCTGATTTGGATAATCTGATCGTTTTTCTAGGCAGTCTGAAGTCTAGGTGAATGGCAATGTATTGGCGACCGATAGGGATCCTGAAATCGTCGGTGTGCATTGGCCTCAGCTTGTGTGTGGGTCGGGCAGAAGGAGAGGTCTCCGCTGAGCGGTTGTTGCATTCCAGAGACGAGCCAGAGAATTGGCTCACCTATTCCGGCACCTATGATGGATGGCGCTACAGCACCTTGAAGCAAATTGATATCACCAATGTTCGTCAACTGATGCTGAAGTGGGCCTTTCAAACTGGCGAGAGGCTCCAGGCTACCCCCCTTGTGGCCGATGGCATCATGTATGTTTCATTGCCGAACAATGGAGCCGTCGCTCTGGATGCACAAACCGGGCGGCCTCTCTGGCGTTATGCTCGCAGTCTTCCGGACGACATACCCACGTGCTGCGGCCGCGTTAACCGCGGCTTAGCCTTGAGCGGGAACAAAGCTTACATGGCCACTTTAGACGGGCATCTGGTTGCCCTCGATAGCAAGACCGGCAGCGTCATTTTCGATGTTGAAATTGACGATTATCGAAAGGGGCATACCTTTAATCTGGCCCCCTTGGTGGTAAAGAACAAAGTCTTGGTTGGTCCCTCGGGAGGCGAGTACGGCATTCGGGGATATCTCGATGCCCTCGATACTGAAACGGGGCGACGCCATTGGCGGTTCTATACCATCCCTGGCCCAGGCGAGCCTAATCACGAAACATGGGAGGGGGAATCCTGGATTCATGGCGGGGCCGCGACGTGGCTGACTGGCAGCTACGATCCGCAGTTAAACTTGATTTACTGGACGACCAGCAATCCGGGCCCGGCCAACTTGGGCGATCACCGGGAAGGGGACAACCTCTACAGCTGCTCCGTTGTTGCCCTCGACGCAGACACAGGACAGCTAAAGTGGCATTTTCAGTTCACCCCTCATGACGTGCATGACTGGGACGCGAACCAGATTCCGGTTCTCGTGGACCTAAATATCGGAGGGCGGCAACGCAAGCTTTTGGTCGATGCCAATCGGAACGGCTTCTTCTATGTTCTTGACCGTACCACCGGTCAGTTTCTCTTTGCCAAGCCATATGGCCATCAGACATGGGCCAAAGAGATTGGGGCCGATGGGCGTCCCGTAACACTTCCTGGAACAAAGCCGACGCCCCAGGGCGTTGATGTTTGTCCAGGTCTGTTTGGCGTTACAAACTGGATGTCTCCCTCCTACAGTCCTCAAACCGGACTCTTTTATGTGACTACCCGGGAACAGTGTGGCAAGTATTTCGCCTCAGACGAACCGTTCCACGAGGGCCGCTACTGGTTTGGTGGACACACCGTAGCTAGCGAGAATGCTTGGGGGGCTTTGCGCGCGCTGGACCCAGAAACTGGGCAGCTTCGTTGGGAGTTCAGACATGCATCGCCTCCCATGGCTGGAGTTCTCTCGACAGCGGGCAACCTGGTGCTCTCCGGTGACATGGAGGGCAACTTCATGGCTTTTGACGGAAGTAAGGGTCAGAACCTGTGGCATGTCCAAACCGGTGCCGCAATAGTCGCTTCACCGATGACCTATTCCGTCAAAGGGAAGCAATATGTCGCTATCGCCTCTCACGGTGCGCTCTTTGTGTTCGCTCTTTCCGAGGTCCCATCTGAACCTCGTCGCCCGGTGGCGGAATCAGAAGCCGTACAGAAGAAAAACAAGCTCATACAGAGCTCAGGGAAGTGACGCCCGCAAGCGAAGTCTGGGATGAGCAGCCATGGGTTCCCTGACCAACTAGCTCAGGGGCGGCTGGCGTCGCTTGGGCTGCAGCACCCTGTCAGGAAGGCAACCTGGCGGCATGACGACCAAGTCGTGGTTCGGTTTCCGAAGAAGCTTCGCTTCTTGCGGAACGCCTTCTCCCTGATGCGCACCGGGCAGCATGAGATCAACCTGATGGATCAAGAGGAAGATGTTGGTCAATGAGGAAAAAGCTCCAGCTTGTATCAGTGCTCTGGTTGCGCTGGTGACACTGATGCCACTATTCCCTGGTCAAGCGCCGGCCCAGGACTCTGCTCCTCAGCAAAACAGGGTCCGGGCGGGCCAGGATGATAGTCGGAGAGATCTGATACCCGATCGCTGGTGGGAAAGAGCCGGCGCCATTTGTAGTCTGTTGTTAAAGTCCCTCCCACCCGACGCTCAAGGCCGCGCTGCTGTCCCGCCTTCGTTTGACCCGCAGAATGAAGCGCAGGCCTCGCTGTTTTTCGATGAGCTGAAAACAAAGGGCTGTGACGCCCTGTTGCTCGACAACCCTGGAGAGAGTGCCGGCAGGGTCTATTCGCATTTGGCCACGAAGGACCACTACAAAGTGGCGCCCGACATTGGCTCGCTCGACAACTTCCGCCGATTAGTCAGGCTTGCCCACACCAAAGGTCTGCCCGTGATGATCGATTACAATCTAGGCTACTGCAGTCTGGAATCTCCTCACTGGCTAAAGGCGTGCGATGACGTCCATGCGGGACGGGACAGCAAGGAATCAAGGTGGTTTCTGTGGAGCGATAGTCCCGATGCACCGCCCCCCGTGGTGCACAAAGACACCTTCTTTCTGGTGCGTCCGGCGCACTTGCCCGGAAACAAGCCGGGCACTTCATATGATTCGAAAAAACACGAGGTCTGGGAGTACAGCGAGCGAGCGGGCCGCTACTACTGGAGCAAGTGGTCGGGGAATGTCGATGGCAGGATCGTCCGTTTGCCCCAATACAACTGGAACAGTCAGGAGTTTCAGGAAGAGGCGGAACGAATCACCCGATTTTGGATGGATACGGGGATCGATGGAATGCAGCAGGATGCTGTGAGCTGGTACGTAGGTTACACCTGGGAGAAAGGGCGTCGGCGCATCACGGACGTGATTACAAGCTACCCGAACGCGTACCTTCAACCAGAGGGTGCAGGAGGATTCGGCGAGGACCCCGTCGCCTGGATTACTGAGGGCGGGTGGAACTCAGTCCAGGATTACGGATTGGGAATCTGGTGGGAAAAGGGTAGCGATGTCATCGCTAGTGCCGTTGACAGTGGTGATCCTCGCCCCATCGAACGAGCTCAGCGAGACTACCACGACCGGGTCGTGGCGGCCGGTGGGGCCCTTTGGAGGTTTGTTTCGTCACGGCCTGCAACTCTTGAACCAGCCAAACACCGGTTGATAGTGGCTACCGTGATCAGCCTGGGCAACATGGTACCGATGGAGGGATTCAGCTTGCTAGGAGACCCGGAGGTCAGATGGCTGTTTCAAACCAAGCGGACACATCCGGCCTTACACCAATTGAGCACTCGGCGGCAACTGCCGACCAACGCCGACGATAAGTATTACGCCTTTCTGCGTACCTCGGCTGACGCCTCCGAGCGCGTCTTGGTAGTGCTGAACTTCCAGTCTGCCGCTCAGACCGTGGAGGTGGATCTGAGCGGGGTAGCAACCGCCGGACTGGTGGAGCTGAGGACCGGCTCGGTCGAGCCCTCGTGCAATTCCTTTTCGAGTCGAAGTTACCAGGCGTATGGATACCGACTGTACCAGGTGAAGCCGTCAATAAAACTGCCTTGACTCTAACGCTCCTCGAATGCCCATGCCTAGAATCACCGAATCATTAGTCACTATAGCTCTGCTCTCCATGATTCTTGTTCCTGCAACTGATCTGACATCGCCCACACGCGATGAGGACTCCGACTATGCGGAAGTTTTTCGACCCCAATTCCACTTCACTCCCTCGAAGAATTTCATGAATGACCCTAACGGATTGGTTTACTACCAGGGCGAATACCACCTCTTCTATCAGCACAACCCCCATGGAAACACCTGGGGGCACATGAGCTGGGGACATGCCGTCAGCACCGATCTGGTCCATTGGAAACACCTTCCGATCGCTTTGTTTGAGGAAGACCAGATCATGATCTTCTCCGGGAGCGCTGTCGTTGACTGGAAGAACTCTAGCGGACTTTGTAAGAATCCAGATCCAAAGGACGAGTCTTGCTTGCTGGCGTTCTACACGGGACACGGGAGGGACAAGCAAACACAAAACATCGCTTACAGCAACGATAGAGGGCGGACTTGGACTAAATACGCCGGCAACCCCGTCATTGACATTAACTCGAAGGGATTTCGAGATCCAAAAGTATTCTGGCATGAGCCCACGCAGAAATGGATCATGGTTACGGTATTGGCGGGAGAGAGAAAGGTCCGTTTTTATGGATCGACTGATTTGAGAAGATGGAATTCGCTCAGCGACTTCGGACCTGCGGGTGCGACCGGGGGTGCCTGGGAGTGCCCAGACCTGTTTCAATTGAAGATCGATAGTGCAGAGGATGAATCGAAGTGGGTACTGATTGTGAATATTTATCCAGGAGGTGTAGCAGGTGGCTCGGGTGGCCAGTATTTCGTTGGGCAATTTGATGGGGTTCGCTTTACCAACGACAACCCCGCCAGCCAGCAGCTCTGGGTAGATTATGGCAAAGATTTTTATGCTGCGGTTTCCTGGTCCGACATTCCTTCTTCTGATGGCCGCCGCCTTTGGCTCGGCTGGATGAACAACTGGCAGTATGCCGACAAAGTGCCGACCTATCCCTGGAGAGGTGCTCAGTCCATCCCTCGCGTTGTGACGTTAAAGAGGTACCCCGAGGGAATCAGGCTGGTTCAAAGTCCGGTCATCGAAATGCGAAGGTTACGGGATCAACACTATCGCTTCGAGAAGGAGAGTATTGCGGGAGACAGTGCTCTCCTGGCGGATGTTGCCGGAGATACACTAGAGATCCTCGCGGAGTTTCAGCTTGCCTCTGCCTCGGAATTCGGATTCAAGGTGCGAAGAGGACCTTCCGAGGAAACTCTCGTCGGTTACGACATTAAGAGCAAACAGATCTTTATCGACCGGACACGCTCAGGCAAAGTCGAATTCAGCGCCGACTTCCCAGGAAGGCGCACTGCAGTCCTATCACCGCAGACTGAAAGAGTACGCTTTCATATCTTCGTGGATCGCTCTTCCGTCGAAGTCTTCGGAAGCGACGGGCAGACGGTTCTGACGGAGCTCATTTTCCCCGATCCGAATAGCAAGGGAATTCAACTCTACGCTAAAAATGGCAACGCAAAGCTTGTTTCTTTGGATATCTGGAAGTTAAGAGCTGCCTGGCAGTTCTCGAGGAACTGATGCTTAGGCTGAATATGTATGGCGTAGGGAATGGGACAAGCCTCACAAAGTCTGGTTGGCAGGAATACCTTCCCTGGAGGAATCTGGAGAACATCATGACGGCGACTGGGGGGAGATCCTTGAATCGCATCATAGGCGTACTCCTCTGTGTAGTTCTTCTTGTCTCTCATGCTGCACTTGCTGAAAACCGTGTGCCCAAAAGCACCGCGGCAACAGGCAATTGGTGGGAGTCGGCCGCAGCAACCATCCCAGTGTTTATCAGGGACCGGCCGGGGAAGGATGCCGTGTTTCCGCTCGTCCCCGCTGCTGCAGCCTCGAAGCGACTTGATGAGATGCGTGCGGCCGGCATCAGCGCAATCGAAGTCTACGCGCCGGCGGAGGGCGGCAACAGCTTCTTGGGCCTGGACACCATCAACCGCTACCGAGTGGAGCCGAAAGTTGGCTCGATGGAAGACTTCAGGGAGCTTGTTCGCCTGGTCCACGCCAAGGGGATGAAGATTATCAACATTGACAACCTTGGGTATTCAAGCGTGGAAGCGGTGGATTTCCTGAAAGCCTGTGACGACGTCAAGGCCGGCAAGGATACCCGGGAGGCTCGCTTCTATCTCTGGAGCGATACCCCGGACGGCCCTGCGCCGGGCTCTTCCACGCAGGACAGATATTTCATGGTCCGGCCAGCTCATTTGGCCAGATACGAGTCGAAAAAGCATGAGTTCTGGCAGTACAGTGAACGCGCCGGCAAGTACTACTGGACGAAATGGGGAGGCGTCGATCTGGCGGGGAAGGCGGTGCGCCTGCCGCAGTACAACTGGGGCAGCCGCGAGTTCCATGAGGAAGTTGAGAAGATGGTTCGCTTCTGGATGGACACCGGCATCGACGGCATGATGATCGATGCCGTGAATTGGTACGTTGGCTGCGACTGGCGTCTCAACCGCAAGTACATGACCAGCGTCATCGCCAGCTATGGCAGCAAGTACAGCCAGCCGGAAGGGGCCGGCGGCTTCCACGAGGATCCGGTGCCGTGGATTACGGAAGGCGGATGGACGTGCGTGCAGGACTACGGACTCGGCATCTTCTGGGTGAAGGGCAGCAACGTCGTCACACAAGCGATTGAAAGCGGCGACCCACGTCCGATTGAACGTGCTCTTCGCGACTACCACGACCGCGTCGTCGAGGTTGGCGGCACGCTGTACTTCAATCCACCGAAATTTGACGACCCCCGCAAGTCGCATCTTTCAATGGCTCTCGTGGCTGCCGTCGGCGACCTGGTATCGCTGTCCGGGGTGATCGACGGCAAATGGTCCCCGATCTTCCCGGATGCTGAGGAGAGCCGGATTTTGAAGTGGAAGGCCAAGCACCCGGCGATGCACAACTTGAGCCGAAGGCAGGCTCTGCCGACGGGTGCTGCTGACAGGCACTACGCCTTCCTGCGCATCGCTCGCGATGGAAGCGAACGCCTTATTGCCGTTATGAACTTTCAAGCTGAGGCGCAAACCGTGGAAGTGGACCTGAGCGGCGTCGACTTCGACGGGATGACGGACCTGGAGAACGGCACGCGCATCGACCCGCAGAAGCAGTGGCGCGTTCAGTTGCCAGCCTACGGATATCGCTTCTTCCGTTTGACTGATCGAAAAGGCGAGCCCGTACAAATACCTCCGAAGCCGGTGGCGCGCAAATAAAGGTGATTTGTGACCGCAAGGACGACTGCAGCTAGATTATTTGCCGTCTGTCTGACTCTTGTCTCCCCGCTAGTCCTGGGCGAGCAGGGTCGTTAAGGCTCAGGGCGTGGAGAAGGCGCCCAAGCATGCCGCGGTGGCTCACAACCAGCTCGGTCTGCGCTATGCGGCCGACGGGAAACTGGAGTTGGCAGAAAAAGAATTCAAGGCTGCAGTAGCTATTGACTCACGATTTGCAGAAGCGCAGAACAATTTAGGGGTTCTCTATGGCCGTCAAGGCAAGAAAGATCTGGCCGAGGCCATGTTCCAACAAGCCATCGAGAGCGATCCACAATACAGCCAGGCGTATGTCAACTTGGTGATGGGTTTCATTGGTCAGAATCGACTAGCTGACGCGAAAGAAACCGTCCAGAAGCTTCTTCAGGTTGCCCCTGACCTGGCCGCCGCTCACAGTTCTCTGGGGATGGTAGAGGCCAAGCTGGGTCTCGGTCGTGAAGCCGTCAATAGCTTTCGAAGAGTGGTTGCACTGGAACCTGGCTCTGCGGAAGCCCATCTGAACCTTGGTATCGCGCTGGCTGAACAGCTTGATTTGAACGGGGGGCTGTTGGAATTCTCCGAGGCTGTGCGCTTGTCCCCTACCTCTGTCGCAGCCCACTATCACAAGGGGCGCGCCCTCTTCAATCTGGCCCGATTTGAAGAAGCAAAGGTTGAGATCGAAGCGGCACTTCGTATCAAGGGCGACTTCTCGCCCGCCCTCTATATCCTGGCGCTCACCGAAAAGCAAATGGACCATGTCGGCAAGTCCATTGAACTGTTCCAGCAGGTGATTGACTTGGAGCCTCGTAACGCCAACGCGCACTATCTGCTGGGGCAAAACTTGCTACGTGTAGGAAAGACCGAGGCAGCGGTGTTCCATTGGAGACGATGCTTAGAGATCAATCCGGAGTACGCGGAAGCACTCTACAACCTATACCGAATAGTGAAGAAGACAGACCCGGCGACAGCCAATCTTTACCAGGAACGTTTTCTTGCACTGCAACAAAGAGAGCAGATCACAACCGACGCAGAAAACCTGAGAAGGTTTGCGCTGGCCAGGATGGAGGCAGGGGATTGGCCTCAGGCGATAGAACAGCTTCACGAGGCGCTGGCTCGCTGCGGGGATTGTCGCTCCAGGAGTAAATTGCACAAGGATTTGGGACTGATTTATTCGCGTCTGGGCCGGTTGCCTGAAGGTGAGCGTGAGCTTCAACTTGCTTTGAAGCAGAACCCGAACGACGGAGAGGTCCTGAGAACGTTGGAAGCGATCGAAACCCTCCAAGAGAACCGGCCGGCTGCCGCCAAGGCTCCGTAAGGACATTTGTGAGCAGAACCAAAGTGCACTACATCATCCCTTGCCTCTGGGCGTTGTTTCTATCGTCAACGACGCTCGTTTTAACTTCACAGAATCAGCCCAGCCCGCCAGAACTGCAACCCAAAAGAAGTCTTCCTAACGATGCTAGCGCAAGACACCAGGTGCCACGAAGGTGGTGGGAATCGGCACCCGGAATCATGAGGGTACATTTGAAAGCACGCGATGGCCGACCCGCACTCTCTCTAGATCCAGCCAAAGCGTCAGCTCAGCTCGATGAGATTCGGGAGGCAGGGTTCACCGCCGTTGAAATCTTTGCCCCTGCAGAAGGCGGTAATAGCTTTGGTGGATTGGATACGATTGACAGGTACAGAATCGATCCCGCACTTGGTAGCATGGATGATTTCCGGAGGCTAGTTCGTCTAACACACAGCAAGGGCATGGCTATTGTCACCTTCGATAACCTGGGTTACTGCGGAGTTGAAGCCTCTGATTTTCTGAAGGCCTGCGATGATGTCAAGGCCGGCAAAGACTCGAAGGAAGCACGGTTCTTCCTTTGGAGCGACAGAGCCGATGCCCCGCCACCAGGGAGTGCAACTGGCGATACCTTCTTCATGGTTCGCCCCAAGCACTTGCCTGGAGGGCAACCGGGTACGTTCTACGACTCGGCCAAGCATGAGTTCTGGCAGCACAGCGAACGCGCGGGAAAATATTATTGGACCAAGTGGGCTGGTGTAGATTCCAGCGGGAAGAAGGTTCGCCTTCCTCAGTACAATTGGGGAAGCCTGGAATTCCAGGAGGAAGCTGAGAAGATCGTGCGCTTCTGGATGGACACAGGGATCGATGGAATGATCATTGATGCAGTGAACTGGTACGTTGATCACACCTGGGAAAAGGGTCGCCGCCGAATGACTGACGTGATTGCCAGCTACGGAAACACTTACAGCCAGCCTGAAGGTGGAGGGGGATTCCATGAGGATCCGGTGGCCTGGATCAGCGAGGGCGGCTGGAATTCTGTCCAGGACTATGGCCTTGGCATCTGGTGGGAAAAGGGGTCTGACGTGATTGAAAATAGCCTCAAAAGTGGAGATCCCCGACCCATTGAACGTGCTCTTCGAGACTACCACGATCGAGTGGTAGCAGCCGGTGGGGTCCTTTACCAAGCTCCACCACGTTTCGAAGAACCCGAAAAGCAGGCGCTGGCTTTCGCGGTGGTAGCATGTGCCGGAGATCTCGTTGCAGGTCAGTACCCACGAGCCCTGCAAGCTGGCCCGGAAGCGAAATGGATCCTGAACACCAAACGAAACCATCCGGCGCTCCAGCAGTTAAGTACCCGGCGTCAACTGCCGACTCGGGCGTTCGACAAACACTACGCCTTCTTGCGTACTGCTGCTGACAAATCGGAACGCATCTTGGTGGTCATGAACTTCCAGCCGGCGCTGCAAACCATAGAAGTCGATATGAGCGGGGTTGCTGCGGCAGGACTCGTGGAAATGCGCAGCGGTGCTGCGATCTCGCGAAGTAATCCCCTGAAGCTGGAGCTTCCGGCTTACGGGTACCGCCTCTACAAACTTGAACCGGCCACGAGCATTCCATAGCGGTGTGGCGCATAGCCGCAAAGAATAGGCCTCACAGGCAACCTTAAAAAAGGCCTAGGCTCAGGTTGGCAATTCTCATCAAGAAAGGACCGCTTATGCAAAGCAAAGGACTCCGTTGGGGTGGAATCCTATGTGTCATCGCAGCTACGACTCTCAGCGCAGAGAATAGCGGCAGGACCCGGAGGTTGAGCCTTTCGGTATTCGAGGACAAAGTGCGCGGCGGCTGGGCCGCGCAGATGATCGGAGTTTCCTATGGCGCACCTACCGAGTTTCGCTCCAACGGGAAGATCATTGAGGACAATCTGCGTGATTACCAGAACTGGACACCTCAGCGCATCGAGAATGCGATTGGGCAGGACGACCTTTATGTCGACATGACTTTTGCCGAGGTCATGGACCGAGTCGGTTTGAATGCAACCACCGAGCAGTACGGAGAAGCCTTTGCCAAAACCGAATACAGCCTCTGGCATGCCAACGCTGCGGCCCGACGGCTGCTGAACAGCGGCATCAAGGCGCCTTGGTCTGGCCATCCCAAGTACAACATCCACGCCAACGACATTGACTTTCAGATCGAAGCAGATTTCATCGGGCTGATGACGCCGGGATTGCCGAGCGAGTCAAACAAATATTGTGACCGTGTCGGACGGGTCATGAACTACGGCGATGGCCTCTATGGCGGCATGTTTGTCAATGGCATGTATGCTGCTGCTTTCTTTGAGAAGGATGTCCGCAAAATCGTGGAACAGGGTTTGGCCTGCATACCGTCACAGAGCGGCTATGCGAAGATCGTCCGCGATGTCCTGCAGTGGTCAACACAACACCCGGACGACTGGAGAAGGACCTGGCAGCTAATCCAGGATAAGTGGGATCGAGATGATTCCTGCACCGGGGGAGCTTTGCAACCCTTCAATATCGATGCTCGCCTGAACGGAGCTTACGTTGCTCTGGGGGTGCTGTACGGAGGTGGCGACTTCGACAAGACACTCGACGTTTCCACGCGCAGTGGCCAGGATTCAGACTGCAATCCCGCCAGCGCGGCGGGCGTGCTGGGTGTCATCCTCGGTTACTCAGGTATTCCCGAAAAGTGGAAGATTGGCATCCCCGCGATTGCCGATCGGAAGTTCCGCTACACGAACTACTCTTTCAACAGCATCGTCGACTCCACCATCGCGCGGGCCAAGACTGTAATCCATCAGGCCGGTGGCCAGGTGACGGAAAACGAGCTGACTATTCCGATGCAAGCGGCACAAGCACCCAGTCTGGAGGAGTGGACGATGGGCACCCCGGACAAGATGATTGCCACCAACGATGCTGCGTGGAACTGGAAAGGAGCATGGACCAACAAACCGGGGAAGGTCGAGTATCGGACGGACATGGCAGGCAAGATCACGAATGGTGCGGGAGCTGAGGGCACACTCACGTTCACAGGCACCGCGGTGGTCTTGCTCGGACCTCATTCTGAAAACGGCGGCAAAGCGGATGTCTACGTCGACGGCGAAAGGTCGGGTGAGATCGATTTTTACCTGCCGAAGATCACCCACGACGATTCCCTGTGGCACGCCTATGGGCTCAAGCCCGGCGTGCACACGATTCGCGTTCTAGCTCGCGACGATGCCAATACTGCCTCCAGGGGCAAGGAAAAGTTTATCCTTGGAGCCATCACCTACAAGTGAAGAGACAGAGCCAATTCCAGTAGCGAAACGGCCGGCCTGGCGCGTTCCCTCACGGAGGCGAGCTGCTTAGAACTCCAACGGTGGATTCGTTGACATCACAGGAGGAACTACCGATGCGATCTCGGTGCTGCATTGTCACTCTGTTGACGAGCCTGATTCTATCGGGCTGCCAGCCAACTCAAACTCAAAGCACAGCGTCAGGAGACTTCCGGTCGATTCCTCTCTCCACACTGCGTGACAAGATTGAGGGAGGCTGGGCGGGTCAGATGATTGGTGTCAGCTATGGGTATCCTACCGAGTTCTGGTTCAACGAAAAGATCATTCCGGAGGAAAAGTTGCCTCAATGGACAACGGATAGTATCGCGAATGCCCTTGATCAGGATGATCTTTATGTCGACATGACCTTTGCCTCTGTCCTGGACAAGAAGGGCTTGGGTGCCACGACAGAAGATTTCGGAGCTATGTTCAGGGAAGCCAAGTACCGTCTCTGGCACGCCAATCTGGCAGCACGCCGTGCCCTGAAGCGAGGAGTCCCGGCCTCTTTGACAGGTACCCCTCAGTACAACGTTCATGCCAACGATATCGATTTTCAGATTGAATCTGATTTCATCGGATTGATGACCCCGGGCCTGTTTCAGGCCTCCAATGACCTTTGCTATCGTGTTGGCCGAGTGATGAACTACGGAGACGGTATTTACGGCGGCATGTTCGTCTCCGGAATGTATAGCGCCGCGTTCTTTGAAGCCGATCCACGAAAGATTGTCGAGTCCGGATTGGCTTGCTTGCCGTCGAAAAGCCCCTATGCTCAGGCGATTTCGGACGTGCTCAGCTGGTCCCGCCAACACCCGACAGATTGGCAACAAGTATGGGATTTGATCGAAAAGAAATGGAACGTGCCCGAAGCCTGTTCCGAAGGAGCCCGGCGCCCGTTCAATATTGATGCCAAGCTCAATGGGGCGTACATCGCTGTGGGTCTTCTCTATGGCAACCGCGACTTCGATAAGACACTTGAGATTACGACCCGCCTGGGGCAGGACTCGGATTGCAACCCCTCCAATGCGTGTGGAATTCTTGGAGTCATGCAGGGTTACCAGTGGATCCCGGATACGTGGAAGAGCGGGATTCCTGCCATTGCGGACAAGAAGTTTAACTATACGGAATACACATTTCGGAGCATTGTGAGAAGCACTGAAAAGCGCGCCATTGCTCTCGTAGAGCAGAATGGAGGACGCATCGAGGGTGACAAGTTGATCGTCAAGTTACAACAACCCAAGCCGGCCAACTTGGAGGTATGGGACAACTACGGTTCTCCGGTTGAGCGCATTGTGTTCGACGATACGCGCTGGACCTGGAAGGGGAAATGGATCACCCAGAAGGATAAAGACCGGCGCGGTACACCGCGAGACAATAGAAGTACTTCAGAAAACGGCGCTGAGGCTTCAATTCTCTTCGAGGGAAGTGGAGCGATCGTGGTCGGGCCGTATTTGCCGACGGGCGGA
Organism: uncultured Acidimicrobiia bacterium; assembly: GCA_963752385.1. GTDB lineage: Bacteria > Acidobacteriota > Terriglobia > Versatilivoradales > Versatilivoraceae > CAVVYL01. The sequence continues at coordinate 23,362 of CAVVYL010000054.1, forward strand.
AGGGCCGATGTGTTTCTCGACGGAAAGCTGGATCGAACGGTGGATGTCTATTCCGACGAAGAAAACAAGAAGTTTGGCGAGGCGATCTGGCATGTTTTCGGTTTGGCGCCTGGAAAACACACGGTCCGCCTCGTGGCAAAGGGCGAACCCTACCCTGGCTCTAAAGGATCCGAAATCGCTATCACCGACCTGATTGTGTTCCGTTGAACTTGAATCCGGCAGTCGATTCCCGGATTCTGAGTTCTGTGGCGAGATGAATCTTTACGGGCTTGGGAAGTTCTCTCTTTTTCTCGATCCTTTGAATGAGGAGTTCGGCACCACGATAGCCTATGGAATAAGCTGGTTGAGCCACGGCCGTGAGACGGGGACGAAAGGTTTCGGCCATAGGAAAGTCATCAAACATGGCGATTGCCACATCCTCAGGACAGGTTAGTCCGAGATCTTCCATAGCGCGCAAGACACCGAGGGCCATCGTGTTGTTGGACACAAATACTGCAGTGGGTCGTTCTCCGCTTGCGAGCAATTCGCGCCCCAAGTTATAGCCGCTTTCGACATGAAAATCTCCCTCGCGAATCAGTTCTACTTTCGGGGATATCTTTGCCTTTTTCAACGCTTCTAGATAACCCTGTAGTCGCGCTCGAGCCGTTTGCAGCGTGGAAGGACCCGTGATAATAGCAACCTTTCGATGTCCCATGTTGAGCAAGTGCTCGATACAAGTCCGAGTGCCTCCCGCGTTGTCCACAGACACAGAATCCACGTTCACCCCCGTAGGCAGACGATCCAGGCAAACGGTCGGGAGACCGGCCTTGATGGCGTCCCGAATGTGGGTTTCGTTCCCACTGCTAGGGGCGACTACCAATAGAACCCCATCCACTCTTCTGGCTCGCAACACTGCAAGAACTTGTTTCTCGCGGTCGATCTTGTCATCTGTATTGAACGTGATCAGCAGATAACCGTGTTTGAGGGCGGCGTCTTCAGCCCCCCGGACCAACTGGGGGAAAAAGGGATTTGTGATATCAGAAATCACCATCCCCAGCATTCGGGTTTGTTTCAGTTTCAAACTCCGGGCAACATGGTTTGGGTGATAGTCCAGTTCTCGAATAGCAGCCAAGACACGTTCTCGGCGGCGTAAACTGACCGCCGCGGAACCGTTGATTACGTTTGAGACGGTTCCAATCGAAACCCGAGCGCGCTTGGCTATTTCCTTGATTGTCGACATGTGCCTGTGATTTGAGAACTGACCAACCACGTCGCTTTACTCTTGACAGAGACTCCCGAGAGTCTCGAAAACAGACCTCGCAGTTGGCACCCCTTTCTGGTGGTCCTGCGGCAACGAACAGTGCGCTGGAAGCTGCGAAATGCCAGGCTGGCCCTAGAGGTGGTCGCACCATCCATCCGATGCCAGGGACAGCTTACTGGGCGCGCTGGTTAACTGGCAACACCCTTTTGTCAAGATCGTCCCTGCGGGCACTTCCAAGCTTGAAGCAGTGGCGCTCTATGAGCGCCGACGTGAGGCGCTGACAGGAAGAGGGGCAGTCGCAGACCGCCAGTACAATCATCCCCGAGGCTCAGTGGAAATTCATAGGAGGTAGTCTGGGATGAAGATCAAACATGTAGAGGCCATGGTATTGAAGTCATCGGAAGAATATTCAGCCCCGAAGGGAGCGGAGGAGTCCCATGGGATCGGCTACATGCTGATCGTAAAGGTGATCACGGATAGCGGCCAGGTCGGTTACTCAGACGTTGAAACACAGCCCCAGGTCGCCAAAGCTGCTATTGATGCTCCTTTTGGAGGATTGGAACTCTTGGATGGGCTCCGCCACGCCATCCTGGGTGAGGATCCCTTTGAGGTTGAGAAGATTTGGTACAAGATGTATAAGGCCAGCGTCTACTACGGACGACGCGGCGTCGCCATACAGGCCCTCTCAGGGATCGACAACTGCCTGTGGAGTATTATTGGTCAAGCGGTGAAGCAGCCGATCTACAAGTTGTTGGGTGCCCATCGCCGGAATCGGGTGCGCGCTTACGCCAGTACCCTGTTTCGATCCACGCCGGAGGCCATGGCCGAGGCTTGTAAAGCGTATTTGGAGCAGGGCTTTACGGCCGTGAAGTTTGGTTGGGGCGTTTTCGGAGAAGACCCCAAGCTCGATGTTGAACTCGTTAGGGCCGCGCGACAGGCCCTCGGTCCCGACTGCGACTTGCTCATTGATCCCGGTTGGATGGTCGAGCGCACAGCCGAGGAGTGCATTCGAATGGTTAGGAGTATTGAGCCCTTTCGACCTTTCTTTGTGGAAGACTGTCTGCCGCCAGAAGACTATGAGGGTTATGCCAAACTCGCCGAAGCCGTCGAAACACCCATTGCCGCCGGAGAGCAGGAGGCAACCCACTGGGGATTCCGCCATTTGATTGAACGGGGAAAGGTCGATATTGTTCAGCCGGACTTGACACGCTGCGGCGGCTTGACCACGGCCCGGCGCATCGCACACATGGTCGAGGACTACAACATCGGTCTCATTCCCCATGCGTGGAGTTCTGATATCCTTACCGCCACAACTCTCCAGTTTCTTGGCTATATCAAGAAGGCGTACTTCGTTGAGTTTAATGTCAGCACCGGCGAAATCAGCCGCAGGCTTGCCAAGAACCCCGTCACGATGAAAGAGGGTTATGTCGAGATTCCGGACCGTCCGGGCACGGGAATCGAAGTGGATGAGTCAATGATCGAGAAATATCGGGTGCTCTGATGGCGTGTTGAAGTTCAATGGGCTTTTACTTCTGGCGCTGTTTTGCGTTTCTTGGTTCCCCTTGCCCAGCTCACTTGGACGCGGCCGCGTAGGAAGCAGGGCGGCGGCTCAGCTTGACGGGTTACGTTAACGCCCAGTCAATGGAGACAATTGAAGTTTCAATAAGGAGTTAGCCGTGATACATAACTTGATGCAAATAGCTGCTCTGCTTTTGATTCCCTTGACCTGGATAGGCCTCGTCACGATTGGGACAGCCGAGCCACCAGACCGTGCTTGGCGTTCCTTGCCCCTGATCACAGACGGTAAAGTGGATCAGAGCTGGACTCACATAGGGTGGGGAGGCTTTGTCGTGGACAACGGCAGTCTGCGTACCGAATGCGACGAAAAGGGAATGGGCCTTCTTCTGTACAAGAAAGAGCAATTTGGCAACTGTCAAATCCGCATCGTTTATAAAAGCAAGGATTCCAAGTCCAATGCCGGGGTATTTGTTCGCATTGATGAGGGTATTGTTGGGAGGTTGAAAGAGAAGGCCACCGCTGTGGGAAGGGACCAGGACGGAAAGCTTGTGGAAGGATCGTTGGACAAATTACGGGATGCGTCGGAGCGGGAAGAGGGAGTCTGGTACCCTGTGCACCATGGCTACGAAGTCCAGATTTGCGACGATTCCGACGAGTACCACCGCACGGGGGCTATCTACTCGCTCGCGAAGGCCGCTGCAGTGCCGAACCCGCGGCCAACGGATTGGAAAACCATGGTGATCACGCTCAAGGGGAACCTCGTGCTGGTGGACATCGACGACAAACGCGTCACCACCTTCGACCCAGAGAGTAGGGCCGTTCCCAGAGAAAAGTGGTTTGAACCCAAGCGTGAACCGAAACGGCCCAGATCCGGGTACATCGGCCTGCAAAATCACGATCCCGGCGACGTCGTCTATTTTAGAGAGGTCAGCGTCAGACCCCTAGACGACCCGCGATGAGTGGCTGATTCAGTTCGGGTGGATGAAGAAGCCTGAACCCCCGCGGAGATGACCAGACCCGCAGCTACCTTCAACTAGGAGATGGCAAGAAAGCAAGGTGCTTAGCTCGAAGGGCGAGTCCGCACCTTCTCCGAGTGACGACGCCTGATCCTGAACTCGGAGGGATCTCTGTTTGCTTTCGGTTTGCCGCTGCCGTAAGCTCACCAAGATCGAGGCGCGCCTCGACACTTGTGAGGGAGGGTCAGGACCACAGCTTGGGTCAAAGGTACTGACTGTCCACAAGTGAAACCGAAGGACGCCGCGGTCGTGATTTCCATCAAATCGACATAGGGTCTCGACCATGAAGCGCTTTGGCTCTATTCCTATCCTTGCATGTCTTGCATCAGTGTTCTTCCCTCACCATGCCGCGGCGGCGCAGTTTCCCCAGGCCGAGATCTCAAATTCACGCATCCGCGCAAAACTCTATCTTCCGGACGCTCGCCATGGCTACTACCAGGGAACTCGGTTCGATTGGTCCGGCGTGGTTGCTAGTTTGGAATGTAACGGTCACAGCTACTTCGGGAAGTGGTTTGAGGGTCACGACCCGAAACTGCACGATGCCATCACCGGGCCGGTGGAGGAGTTCTTCACCAACGATGCCGGGTTGGGCTACGACGAAGCGAAGCCCGGCGAGAGCTTCATCAAGATTGGCGTAGGCACGCTCCGCAAGCCGGACGAGCAGCAGCTATAGCTCGTTCAATACCTATGAGATCGTAGACACTGGCAAGTGGAGTGTGAAGAGGGGTGCGGACTGGATCGAATTCATTCAGGAGCTGCCGGACAGTTCCGGTTACGCCTATACGTACCGGAAACGAATGCGGCTGCCGAAGGACAAACCGCAACTGGTGCTGGAACACAGCCTGAAAAACACCGGCCGCAAGGTGATTGAAACCAGCGTCTACGAACACAACTTCTTCATGCTGGATGGTCAACCCTCCGGTCCGGATTTCGTCGTGAAGTTCCCGTTTGACCTGCGCGCCACGGCTGACTTGAAGGACCTGGCCGAAATCCGCGGCAAGCAACTGGTCTATCTTCGGGAATTGTCTCAAGGCCAGTCGGTGTACACACACCTTGAAGGATTTGGCGCGAGCTCGACGGACTACGATATCGTGGTCGAGAACCGCAAGACTGGTGCAGGGGTGCGGCAAACGGGAGATCGTCCGCTCTCGAAACTAGCCTTCTGGTCCATCCGCACAACCGTGTGCCCAGAGCCCTTCATTGACCTGCGAATTGAGCCGGGGCAGGAATCGACCTGGCGCATTTCTTACGAATTCTACACGGTTCCGACGTCACAGCAGAGATGAACAGTTTCTGGTGACAACCGGGCCATCCGCCTCTGGCTCGACCCGAGTTACGGAGGGTACCTCTGGAAGGCCCATTGAAAACTGCGCCATCACCGCGGTGACGCCATTGGCCTCGAAGCCCTTATCCTTCGTTTGGACAAGCAACTTAGTGAAGGGAGAACCTGCATGACCCGTGATGAAGCCAAGTCCTTTCTCGAAAAGAATCAGGTGAAGTTCGTGCTTGCTCAGTTTGTCGACATTCATGGGGTCGCTAAAACCAAATCGGTGCCGGTCAACCACTTTGAAGACATTCTCAATGACGGCGCCGGTTTTGCGGGTTTTGCCGTGTGGGGCTTGGGGCAGGAGCCGCATGACCCTGACTTCATGGCGGTGGGGGATCTCTCAACCCTGACCCTGATTCCCTGGCAACCTGGCTACGCTCGGATCGTCTGTAACGGACGAGTTCGAGGCAAACCGTACCGTTATGACACTCGATACATTCTGGAACAACAGATCAACCGGCTGAGCAAGCAAGGGTGGACTCTGAACACAGGATTGGAGCCCGAGTTCATGCTGCTGGTGAAAAACCCTGATGGTTCGCTGCGTCCTGCCGACGACTCGGACACATTGGACAAGCCTTGCTACGACTACAAGGGGCTTTCGCGGAGCCGGAGTTTTCTCGAGAAACTGGTGGGTGCTCTTCAAGCCACAGGTTTCGATGTCTATCAAATTGACCACGAGGATGCCAACGGGCAGTTTGAGATCAACTTCACCTATTCCTCGGCGATGACAACGGCAGATCGCTATGTGTTATTCCGCATGGCTGCGGGCGAAATCGCGCGCGAGTTTGGCATGATCTGCACCTTCATGCCCAAGCCCATGTCGAACCGGACCGGGACGGGATGTCACCTCCATCTCTCGATGGCAGACTCCCAGGGAAGCAAATCTCTTCAAGGATGATACAGACAAGAACCAACTCGGGCTTTCCCAATTGGCGTATCACTTCCTGGGTGGTTTGCTGGCGCACGCTCCTGCCCTGGCCGCGCTGGTGGCGCCCTCGGTGAACTCGTACAAGCGGTTGGTGGTAGGCCGCTCATTGTCGGGCGCGACCTGGGCTCCTGCCTACATCTCCTATGGTGACAACAATAGAACGTCCATGGTCCGTGTGCCGTATGGCCGCCTGGAATTACGGTTGTGCGACTCCAGCTGCAATCCCTATCTGGCCACCGCAGCCGTCATTGCCGCGGGCTTGGATGGGATCGAGAAGAAAACGGACCCTGGGCCGCCGCACAACATTAATCACTACAAGCACAGTCAGCAAGAACTGGAAGAGATGGGTATTAAGATACTGCCCCAAAGCATCCGTGCAGCGATCCATGAACTGGAGTGTGACAGACTGTTTCACGAGCAGCTGGGTGCTGACTTTCTCGCGGAGTTTATCGATCTAAAGCAGATGGAATGGGTGGAATACCAGCGACATGTTTCCGACTGGGAGATTCAGCGCTATCTCGAGTTTTACTAGACGACCTGTGTCCGCCTGACTTTGTCGTCTGGGGTTTCCCGGACATATACAAGGAGATCTTCATGTGTGGAATAGTCGGCTTGCTGGCGAGAACACCTGAGTTTCGGCGCCGGCTGGGAGAATTGCTGACTCCGATGTTGGTCTGCATGGGCGACCGCGGCCCGGACTCTGCCGGGCTGGCCGTCTTTGCCTCAAAGACCCAGCCTGCCCTGCGGCAGTTCAGCTTGTTTTCTTCGCTCAGCGGGTTTGCCTGGCAAAACCTCAGTGACCGCCTCGCCCGCGAGACCGGAGAAGAGGCTGCAATGGAAGCTGTTGAAAATCACGGAAAGCTGACCACCTCGCTCTCGCCGGGAAAGTTGCGGTCTTGGCTAGCCGAGAATTTTCCGGAGATTCGTCTACTGGCTGTCGGGCGATCGATCGAAGTTTACAAAGATGAAGGTCATCCGGCAGAGATTGCAAAGAGGTATCACTTTGAGCAACTCGCGGGAACCCATGCGGTGGGACATACCCGCATGGCGACCGAATCGGCGGTCACGCCTGCCCATGCGCATCCCTACACGGCGGGCGAAGACTTCTGCCTGGTCCATAACGGGTCGCTCTCCAATCCCTGGAGCCTGCGCCGCATGCTTGAGAAGAAGGGGATCTGCTTCGAAACGGACAATGATACGGAGGCCGCTTGCCGCTACCTGGAGTGGCGAATGAGTCGGGGTGCAGACACTCGGGGAGGCTCTCCACCAAGCCTTCACCGAACTGGACGGGTTCTACACCTTGCTGATGGCAACGGCCGACAAGATGATGCTCGTGCGCGATGCCTTTGCGTGTAAGCCGGCGATCATCGCCGAGACCGAAGATTATGTGGCGGTTTCCTCCGAGTTCCGTTCGTTAGCTCATCTTCCAGGCGTTCACCAGGCCAAGCTCTTCGAACCTGCGCCGGAGGAAATCTATTCATGGAACGTCTAGATCTCAGCCGGCTCAGCGTTCGGGAGCTGAACCAATACCTCCACCACGAGCTTCCTAAAAACGGTGTCGACGAACTGGAAATCATCAATCCCAACGGCCTTCATAACATCGCTGTTGGGCTCACGGTTCCGGTCAACGTCATGGTCGTCGGGCACGCAGGTTATTTCCTGGCCGGAATGAATCAGCGGGCCAACGTGACGGTGCAGGGCAATGTGGGTTGGAGTGTGGCCGAAAACATGATGTCGGGAAGCGTCAGAGTCAAAGGCTTTGCCTCGGAATGCGCCGGTGCATCCGCGCAGGGCGGGTTGCTGGTGATAGAGGGCAGTGCCTCTTCCCGCTGTGGCATTTCGATGAAAGGGGTGGATATCGTCGTTGGGGAAGATGTCGGACACATGTCGGCGTTCATGGCCCAGGCCGGACGTCTGGTGATTTGTGGCAACGCTGGCGCCAGTCTCGGCGACTCTCTGTATGAAGCGATCATTTATGTGCGAGGCAGGATCCATTCTTTGGGCGCGGACGCTCGAGAAGAGCCCATGACCCAGACTGATTACCGAAACGTGAGTGAACTTCTGGCTAGAGCGGGCATCAACTACTCTTCCAAAGAATTCAAGCGCGTGGCGTCGGCTCGTACTCTCTACCACTGGAACGCTGAGGCTGGTCAGGAGTACTAAGCCTAGGTTCGATGCACCCAATCATTCGAAGGCGAGTCGTTCAGCAGTTCAAAACGACAGATCCGTAGCCCCAGAAATCGTTTGACCTGTCCTGCCTTTCGGAAGGAGACCATGAGCAAGAGACCCATTGAGTCGGAAGAAAGCGCCTTGTATAACCGGCACGTCCTCCGCTACATCCACCGTGCTGCGGAGCAAGGGCTCTACGACATTCGCGGGCTGGGCGCCAAGCGTTCGGTGCCCAGTTTCGATGACTTGGTGTTCCTCACAGCGTCACTGTCTCGTTACCCTCTGGAGGGCTACCGTGAGAAGTGCGTCACCAGAACTGTCCTCGGAACCCGCTTTGCCAAAAAGCCGATTGAGTTGGAGATTCCCATCACGATCGCGGGCATGAGTTTTGGCGCCCTGTCGGCGAATGTGAAAGAGGCAATTGGGCGAGCAGCCTCAGCCATGGGAACTTCGACGACCACGGGCGATGGCGGTATGACACCTGAGGAGCGACGCTCCTCCAAGACCCTGGTCTATCAATGCCTGCCTTCGCGCTACGGTTTCAACCCGAATGATTTGCGGAAGGCTGATGCCATAGAGGTGGTGGTCGGACAAGGCGCCAAGCCGGGTGGTGGAGGTATGCTGCTGGGCCTCAAAATCAGCGAGCGCGTCGCACAGATGCGCACCCTGCCTCAAGGCATTGATCAGCGGTCAGCCTGCCGGCATCCCGATTGGGTCGGGCCGGATGATCTCACCATCAAAATCGCTGAGCTGCGAGAAATCACCGATTGGCAGCTTCCCATCTACGTCAAGTTCGGTGCTACACGAGTGCGCGACGACGTGAAGCTGGCTGTAAAAGCTGGAGCTGACGTGATTGTGATCGATGGGATGCAAGGCGGGACAGCGGCCACCCAGCAGGTCTTCATTGAGCATGCGGGTATCCCAACCCTACCCGCCCTGCGATTGGCGGTGGAAGCCCTCGATGAAATGAACGTCCAGGGGCAGGTGCAGCTCATCATTTCCGGAGGTATCCGGACGGGAGCCGACGTTGCCAAAGCCCTGGCAATGGGGGCTGATGCGGTATCCATCGGACAGTCCGTATTGATGGCGCTGGGCTGTAACAGCGAGACCTATACCCGGGACGGCCAGCAGATCGAGGTATCCGAGGAATATGAAAAACTCGGAACAGCACCCGGTTTTTGCCACCACTGCCAGACGGGGCTCTGTCCCGTTGGAGTTACCACGCAGCTTCCGCACCTGGAAGAACGTGTTCAGCCGGAATGGGGCGCGCGCCGCCTCAAGAACTATCTCAAGACACTCACGATGGAGCTGACTACTCTGGCTAGAGCCTGCGGCAAATCGAATGTCCATCACCTCGAGCGGGAAGATTTGGTGGCGCTGACGGTCGAAGCCGCTGCCATGGCCAAGATTCCTCTCGCGGGCACGAACTGGGTTCCAGGCGAACAGAGCCGGAATCTCGATTCCAAACCACAGGCGTAGCACCGAATCCTGAAGACAGCGATCGGTGGCCGAAGCGAGCGTGAACACCCGCTTCGACATTCATAGCGGCAGCTTTGAACGCTGCATCGGGCTCTTCGCCTGCAAGGTTTCAGGTCTTAGCCAGCTCAGGCCAACGGTGTACAATCCACAGAGCAGCACAGCGGAGAGACAGAAGACAATGATGCTTTGACCGTTTTCCCAGCCGGCATTCCACAGGCTAGTTCCGAAGGAGTAATAAAGCGGGAGAACGCTGGCGACAATTCCCAGCAAAGGTATGAGAGCATGCCACCACCAGCTAAACTCTCGACGGCGAAATCGGTAGAAGAATGCAGTACATCCAATATTGACGAGAATATTCGAGAGCATCGCGAAGAACACTACCACCGTCCCCCACCACTCATAGGAGCGATAGAGACCCAGCCAGCGCCCCCAGACAGCTGCGACTGCCAATGTAACGATGAGGACCACGTGCTGGGCGTTCCAGGGAACTTGATACTTTGGATGTAGCACTCCGAAAAAGGCAGGCAACGTTCCGTCTCTTCCCATTGCGAAGGCCACACGCGCGTAGCCCACAATCGATGCCAAGTAAACCCCCAACGCCGCCGTAAGAGCCGTAATGACCACGACCATGCTTCCTCTTCCCCAGTAGTTGCGGGCCACGATAGCCACTGGATTAATGCCGCTTGCTACATACTTCGCCCAAGCCTCTTCGGGCAACACAAGTGAGAACCCCCAGGATGTGAAGGCCCAGAAGACGCCAAGTAAGATACACGCCATCACAACAGCACGCGGAATGATGGAACGGGGAGCATGAGTTTCTTCGGCTGCCGTTGTAATGACACCAAAGCCACCAAAACTGAGCAGAGCAAAAACCAAACCTTTGGAGAAGCCCTGAAACCCATGCAGAGAGGCGCCAGGATTGAAGGGTTGGTATTCCACTCGGCCCTGGCCAAGACAGATGACCAAGATCGTGCCGGCCAGCGCCAGAACGACCACCATTTCAAGCACAGTCAGCGTAATAGAACTCTTGGCCGAGATCTCAATACCCGGATAGGCAAGCAAAGCGACTGCGAGTGTCGAAATCAGTACTCCCACCAGCCACGTGCCATAACCCGCTTGCCAAGCAAATAACTCGGTCAACAGCTCGTTAAGAAACGCTCCGAACAGGAGCGGTTGGAGAATCACCGAAAAAAAATAGGTCGCGACCAGCAATAGACCTGTCCAGACACCCACCAAAGGATTCACTGATTCTGACAACCAGGTGTAGCCGCTCCCGGCAGAAGGTATTTCGCGTGAAATCAGTGCGTAGCTGACTGCCGTAGGGAGAGTAAGAAGCAGAGCCACCATGAAGACTGCCGGCGCAACTCGACCCGAGTCGGCGGAGATGAGTCCCAGATTCGCATAGATGCCAAGAGCCGGAGCCATCATCACAGCACCCAAAGCGGCCACACCAAAACTTCCCAGCGTACCAGCCTTCAAGGCGTCACGGACTCTCTGTCCAGCCTCTACCATGTCTCCACTCCGCGTAATCGGGTGTTGCCAGCATGCATCCGGGACCGTCAGGACCTCTAGTAACATCTTGAGGTGAGGCCACCATCGACCACGAGCACGCTCCCGGTCATGAAGGAAGAAGCGTCAGAAGCCAAAAACGCTGCCGCCTCGGCAATCTCCCTGGGTTCGGCAATTCGCCGTAAGGCATATTTCGCATAGACTTCCTGTCGCATGCTCTCTGGGTCTGGAAACGAGTTGAAAAAATCCTGCAGTAAGGGCGTATCGACATCACCAGGACAAAGGCAGTTGACCCGCACCTTGTCTGGACCGTAAGCCATGGCCGCAGTTTTTGTCAGAGCGATGACTCCCCCCTTGGCAGCGCCATAGGCTGCCAGGTCGGGGTCGCCAACGAAGCCCAATGCTGACGACATGTTCACAATCGATCCTCCGCCGGAGCGAATCATCGCTGGGAGGGCATACTTGCAACCCAGAAAGACGCCTTTCAGGTTGACACTGTGGATGCGGTCCCAGTCCTCTTCCTTGGTATCGGCCAGCTTTGCCATGATCTGGATTGCGGCATTGTTAAAGAGGACGTCCAGCTTGCCATACTCCCTTACGGCTGTGTCGACCATTCTTCCGACATCTTGCACCTTCGAGACATCGGCGTGACAGAAGAGCGCCGTGTGACCGTTCTTTCGGATAGCTGCCAACGTCTCTTCCCCTGCGTCCTTGTTCCAGTCTACGATCACAACATGCGCCCCTTCTCCAGCAAAGAGCACAGCGCTGGCCCTGCCAATCCCTGAGCCAGCTCCTGTAACAATCGCCACCTTCCCGCTAAGCTTCACAATACCTCCTCAGACAACTGGGTGGATCCCAGGTTTCACAATCCGATCAAATTTCTGTTCTCCCTCGCCCCAATCCATGTTTAGTTCGGGGACATGGGTTACAGGGGGAGAGGGAGCCAGAGGGTGAGGGGTCCCGATTCAAAGCCACTTCCGTTCCTCGGCGGTCAGAGGTCGCTCGCTACTTCTAGTCTCAGCTTGTCCCTTTGGGATTTCTACAGGAAGGCACATTGACTCATCCGAGGACTTCATCGACGTAGGTTGTAGCGGAGCTGGGTGAACGCCTTGCGCACGCTATCGAGCGTCCTTTCCCCATCGCGGTCAGAATGAGCTGCCGAGACATACCACCGACCATCTGGTAACAAGTACACGCCGAACTGCAACATGCCTTTGAGAAACTCGTCCCGTGCCTCAACATTGCAATCGAGTGTGTCCCGATAGTTGTGCATCTCTTGTCGATCAGTGAAAGACAGGTGGAAGACTGCTCCAACCCCATTAATCAAGATTGGGATTTTCAGCTCCACGGCTAATTCCTTAATTCCCTGGATGAGAGACTTCCCTGTCTTGTTGATGCGTTTGAGCGCGGCTCCCCGCTGGCCAGCTAGAACCTTCAACGAAGCCTCGGCAGCTGCCAGAGAAATCGGGTTCCCGTTGAACGTACCGCCATGCAGCACCCGATGCTCTGCGATCAATCTCATGATGTCCTTTCTTCCGGCCACTACGCTGAGAGGAAATCCGCCCGCAATTGCCTTGCCGTAGGTGGCCAGGTCTGGTGTGACACCAAGGAGTTCCTGCGCTCCACCAGGCGCCACACGAAACCCTGTGATCACCTCATCAAAAATGAGCACGATTCCATAGCGGGTGCACAGATCACGCATTCCCTTGAGGTAACCGGGGAGAGGCATGAGACAGGAACTGTTGCAGAGAATGGGTTCCGTGATAATGGCTGCAATATCTTGATGGTGTTTCGCGACCGTGTCCTCGAGTCGCTCGAGGTCGTTCCACGGCAGAATACAAATGTCCTTCAGGACCGAGCTGCTCTGACCCTCCGCAACTGGCACCGGTTGGTATCCCTTGTGGGAGTTTGGATCCGGATGGAAACTGATGAGCACATTGTCATGCCATCCATGGTAGTGCCCCTCAAATTTGATGAACTTTCGTTTGCCAGTGTGCGCCCGCGCCAAACGCAGCGCCATCTGGACTGGTTCAGAGCCCGTGCTGCTGAACGCTACCAGCTCGGCGCAGGGAACCAGCTCGCAGATCTGTTTCGCTACTGCGATCTCTAACTCGTGCTGGGCGCCGAGAACCTGGAATTTGCCGAGCTGACGGCGCACTGCATTCAGAACCGACGGATGGGAATGCCCAAGAATAAGCGGTCCCCACGCCAGCGCATAGTCGAGATATTCGTTTCCATCCACGTCGGTGAGTCTTGATCCTGATGCGGATCGAAAAAACAATGGAGGTTTGCTGGAAGCCCGCACCAAGCTGCTGACGCCGCCTGCCAGGTACTGTTTTGACTTATCGAGCAACTGCGCCGAGCGGGGAAATTTTCTTCTCCCGTTCTCTATCATGATCGCCTTGCCTTCATGGGCCACTTGTCTCAGCATGTGTGGTGTGTGACGGGACGACGATGGGGGGATTCAGCGTCAAACCAGTTGAGCTGGCAACGGTACAGTGTAGTGTTTGCTAAGGGACTGCGGCTCTTCCTACACAACCAGCCCATGACGTCGGTGCTTATAGACGATCGTGTGTGTTGTATGTTTGTTGGTGGGTGTTTTTTCTATTAGTTTGTGTTGTTGCTTTTTTATTATAGTTTTTGTCTTTTTTTTTTTTTTTATATTTTAATAGAGAGTTTGAAGAGGGGATTACTTGCGCTCCCAGTGTCTTTCGTTTGAACAAAGATTGTGTGGTGTGTGACGGGACGACGATCGGGGGATTCACCTTCAAACCAGTTGGGCTGGCAACGGTACAGTGTAGTGTTATGCTAAGGGACTGCGGCTCTTCCTACACAACCAGCCCATGACTTGGGCGCTTATCGCTAATCGGGTCGCTAAACCAGTTGGGCTGGCAACGGTACAGTGTAGTGTTTGCTAAGGGACTGCGGCTCTTCCTACACAACCAGCCCATGACTTCGGCGCTTATCGCCAATCGGGTAGCTTATCACTGATCAATTTGAAGCTTTCAATTGCATACGCCCCCACTGGCACCTGAAAGCTTCTTCCAGCAATGGTTACTTCGCTCAGGCTGTTTTCTAATAGGTCCGTCTGGTGAACGGCATCCAATGGCTGCTCGAATGTAACCTTGGCTGTGCATTTCTTTCCCTCAGTTTCGTAGAGCCTCAAAATCAGATCATTGGAGTCTTCGGCCTTTTTCACCACTTCAACGATTATGTTCTTTGGCTCGACTTTCAAAAAGGAGTTCACGGCCGGCAGGTCTCCGCTGTGAACACTATCCACGAAGGGAATTAATGGGTTGTTGAGCTCGTAGGCTCTTGGCATGACATCTCCCTCCTGCCAACTCCCCTTATGAGGATACAGGGAGTATCTCAGGGTACGAATTCCTCTTTCATCCGTGGAATAGACGGGAGCCGTCGGACTCCGCAAGACACTCAGACGAATGACATTGCCCTTTACATCGTAGCCATATCGGCTGTCGTTGAGTAAGCTGACTCCGTAGTCTTGATCCGAGATATCCACCCATTTCTGTGCCGCGTGCTCCTCACCATTACTGGGTCGGCGGATAGTTCCGTAGGGAATTTCATAGGTTGCTTCAGGTGCCGCTGTGCGCGTCGGAAATGATACCTTCACCATCCGGTTCTGGCCTTCCCAATCTATGACGAGGTCAAAATCGATTCGAGGTATCTTAGAATAGAGGCTGATCATTTGGGTGAAGCGGGCAAGCCCGAACTTTTTCTTAATTTGGGTTACAGCTCTCACTGGGCCTGTTTCGAGCAACTTGATTTCTGGATTGGAATCCACGTCCCAGGTCTTACCAGGCCACTTATGCCTGAAATCTATTTTTCCATCCTGAGATTTCAGATGGCCTTCTGAATTACCGAAATCTTCTAAGATTTGGATCAGGTTACCCCGCCCGGCCTTGTCCAGGACTTCTCGACCATGTCTCTTGTCCAGCACACTTTTCAAACAGCCCGAAACTGAATCGATCTGTATTCTGAAGTACTCGTTCTCAATTTCCCTCTCTCCTGCCTTCAATGGGTTTGCGGTACTGCCGCCTGCCGCACGTGGATTCACGCGGTAGGTTTTATATCCAACCGAAGGGACACCCTCGGCAACAAACACAATCTCCAGGTGATGTTTCCCGTTTCTTTTGTTCTGTCCGATGATCTGGACAGGGATCTGTCTACCCTGAGAATCGACGAGGTCGACCGCCCCGACCAAGTCTGGAAACTCCAAATGCGTTTGGACCAAGTCGTTCCTTTCCCAGGAGAGCGGATTGAAGACGACGACGGGGATACCTTGACCCTCTGTATTGATCTTTGAAGAGATTGTTTGCAAGGCCCTTTCAAGGTTCTTCCTGCCGCCATCGAGCACTTCCTGGTAGCGCTTGAGTCCATCGTCGATGGAAGGAAGAATATCGGTGCCCGAGATCGTATCGTGCGTCTGATTGAGCATCACTTTTTCCCAGGACGTATTCAATTCATCCCGAGGATAGCGAAATTCTCCTTCTGATAACCTTGTAGCCAGGGAAGAGAATTTTTCAAGCGTCAGCAAGAGATTCTCACTTTGTCGATTGCCTTTTTTGATTTCGCCAGCCGTAGTATAGGCACCACGATCCACCCCGCTAATCTCATAGTTAACGACGGGGAAATCAATCTTCTCACTGAGGACTGCCTCCAAGAACTTGGCGGGCGTGCTGAAACTAGCTTTCGTTGGCATGGACGCCATGACTTTTTTCATCATCTCAATATCACCTTCGGGAGCCCCACCACCATGATCCCCCACTCCCATCAAAGCGATATGATTTTTGACACCGTATCTCTTGCTAACTTCCGACAGTTCACCTTCCCACCTTTCTCGAGTGGGTAGCCCATTAAAGCTGGCCGGCTTATATGCAAAGACCCTCGAACCATCAGGAGCTTGCCACCAAAACATCCTCTCCTGATTCTGACCGTCTGCACTTCTTTGGAATAGATACGAATCAATCCCGCTTTTCTTGAGGATTTGCGGATACGTCCAGGGGTGTGTCCAACAATCTGCGAACCAGGCGGTCTTCACATCGATTCCAAACTGATACTTGAAATAGCGTTTCCCGTAAAGACACTGCCGAACCATAGACTCCCCGGAGGGCAGGCATCCATCCGATTCCAGCCACAGCCCATGAACTAACTTGAGACGGCCCTTTTCTTCACTTGGACCTGCTGGAGTCGTTTCGTGTGGATTAGGGATAGAAAAATTGAGCGGCTTTGAGTGAAAGAGATAGTAGTGGAACTTATAGAAGAGCTCAGGGTAGAACTTTTCCAGTGGCTGGATAGCCGGAACCTGTAAGAAGCTGAAGGTATAATCAGGATGCTTGTCAAGATTCTCAAAAGCCAACTCAAGGGTTCGTTTGACAACGACATGAATGGTCTCCGGGTCATACCGCCACCACCAAGCGATGTCGATATGGGATTGAGGGATGACATGAAGGGTCATTTGCTCGATTGGAACAGATGACGCGGCCCACATTCGCGCCGAACCAAACAGAAAACAGAATCCCAGTAGGATTGAAAGGACTGAAACCGCCGAGCTTGTTGCAGACATCCTCATCCCTACTTTCTTCCCGCGAGAATGCCAGGAACTCCAACCGAAACCTTCGGCTCCGAGTTTCCTGCATTTCCCATTGCTTTGTTGTTGTTTTTGTCGGTCGTAGCTCACCTGGGAACCTCCTGGGATCGACGGGCCGGATGGGTCAGGCACGAATTGTCTATTCCAATTTGCCATCGGTGCTGCCGGGCGCAAATCTCTGGAGCTCGTCTGAAGCAAGTCCGCGAACACGTTCGGGACCGAGCTCGACTGCTCGAAGCAATGCCGTTTTCGCTTGATCGTTCTTCCCCGCCAGTCTGTATGTGGCCCCCAAATAGAAGAATTGAAGACCCTGAGGGGTAGGGTTCTTGTGGGCTGCCAATTCAAGCTCGGTGACTGCTGTCCTCACGTCCCCCCTTGAGGCGGCGACTCGTCCAAGAACCTCGTGGGCCTTGGCCTCCATTTCTCCCCGTATCACTTTCCAACGATCCAAGCTGACCTCATGAGCTATGTGGATGGTCCCGAGTCTCTCTATTACCCGGTGAGCATAGTCCTCTGCCCTTCGCAGAAGTTCGGCTCTGTCCGCTCGCTGGGCAGTGCCATCCGGGATTTCGGAGGCCAGGGTTATCAACGCGTTCAGATTGTCAGGCTGAAGCACGAGCGACCTCTCACCGCTTTCCAGAAGACAACTAAAACGTCCTGCTCGCTGGCAGGCCAACATCTTGTACTGGGACGCGACCCCGAGGAATTCGGACTGCGGAAAGGACAACGCGAAACGATCGGCCGCTTGGAGAGTGGCGTCAATGTCGGGCGCTGTCACGATCTTCAGGAAGTCATCGAGTTCTTCTTGCGACTTCGCTTGCGGGCCCCGAAGAGGGTTTAGCAACGGGCCAAATTGTGCCGCAAGCGGGGGCTGGAAACAAAATATTCCCAGTGCGGCGGCAACGGTCAATTCGACAAAGTAGTAGCGGAGTCTACCGGGTGCCATAAACTTGACCGATTTCTTGGATCATCTTCAGCTCCTCCTGCGCGGCGTCTTCCTTCCCAAGACGGGCATAGAATCTGGCGAGCATTCGCCGCGGCGCAAGGTTGGTTGGATTCAAGCGGATCGCTTCGCGTAGCTCCGTGACGGCTTCGGGCAGTCTTCCCAGCCTTTCGTAAACCTTTGCCAGGACCAGACGGCTTGAATCCGCGTTGGGTTCAATTTGCACCGCCTTCTCAGCGAACTGCAGGGCCCTTTCTGGCTCATCCTCCGCCAAAAGGCGAGACAACCCCTGGTAAGGAAGACTCAATTGCACGCGCCTGCTTTCGACAAGCGCAACGGAGGTCGCGTAGGCACGACGGGCCTCATCGATTCGGCCGCTAAATTCGAGGCAATACCCGATGTGGGCCCAGCTTTTCTCGTCCTCAGGCTCCAATTCCTTGGCTTTCTGGAAGAACTTCAGCGCACCGCTAAAGTCACTACGGGCCGATTCATAGTACCGTCCCAAGTTATACCAGGGCCGTGACGCCCGGGGATCAATTTCGATCACCCGATGCATCTGGTCCTCAAAGAGCTTGAACTGGTAGACGGCATAATAGGCAGTCCCAAGCGTTTCATGCAGAGGTCTAGTGTTTAATCCCAGGCGCTGGGCAGAGCGCAACGCCTGGATAGAGCCTATCGGATTACCCAGCTGTAGACGGGCTTCGCCGAGCCAGTAGAAGACCATCGGTTCGTGAGGCAGCTGTCCCACCAACTGCTCAGCAAGTTCGGCTGCCTCACTCCATCGTGCCTCTCTGACCAGTTGAGAAAGCCGAAGCGTTGCCTCGGAACGCCCGGCTGAAGCATGGTTCTCCGAATCCTCGACCTTAGGACCTTCCTGATCCGTCGCAGTCAGAATCTTGGGGGAGCCCAGCAATATCAGAGCTAAGGCCAACGGCAGTGCGCCGGGGAACCCACCGCTGAGTGCGGAGTGAGGGGATCGTGCAGGGGTATGGCAGTGACGGCCCGCCAAAATACTCGTAACATCCTGGCTCATACCACACAACAATCATCCCGGATCAAAAAAGAACTCAGGGGACCGCGGCCCGTTACCCTATTCGGATTGATACGCGCGCTTGCGCTCACAGACCGTAAAGAAACTGCTGTCTTGAGATTACCGCTTCACCGAAAGGTCATTCAGGATTTTCAGGGCATGTTGAGCGTCAACGTCATCCGGCGTCAATCGCAGCGCAGCCTGTAATTCCCGCTGGGCTTCGACTATTTCACCTTTCCGGGCATATATCAGCCCAAGATTCCTGTGGAGAATGGGCTTGAGGGAGCATGACCCACAGAGTGTCAGGGCTTCTTCCATTTGTTCTACGGCGCGTGACCAGTCATGGGCGTTGGCGGCCTGCAGGGCGGAATTGCCGAGGGTTTGGACCTGATCGCCCACTAGCCGTGAATTCTTGTATTCTTCGGACCGCCGCCTGTACCTCTCGGCTTCGGCAGGGTCGGACTTGGCGAGGAGCCTGGTGAGGTTGTAGAGTGCGCCGGAGTGATTGGGGTCCGCCTGGACCGCCCGTCTGAAGTGCTCGATGGCGGCTTCCGTGTTCCCTTGCCGAAGGCGATTCTGGGCGAGGAGATACTGGGACTCCGGATTGCGCGGCTCCAAAGCGACCAGCCTTTCAAGTAGCTCCGTGGAGCGCCCGATATTGTCTGCCTGCTTTTCGACCAGCGCTAACAGATACAGTGCGCTCGGGTACTCAGGCTGCAGACGACATGCCCAGTCGAGTTCCGTCCGGGCTTCCTCACTCTTCCCCAGGTCGAAGAGGGCGCGACCTTTGTTGTAGTGGGCGAGTGCCGAATCTGGTGCTAAGCGTGTCGCCTCCGAGAATTCTGACAACGCCTCCCGCACGTTGAACTGGTCAGCCAATGCGATGCCCAGGTTCAGGTGCGCTTCGGCAGAGTTTGGCTGAAGGGCCAGCGCCTTCCGGAACATCTGGACGGACTCCTCGCGTTGACCCCGCTTGGCCAAGACCATTCCGAGAGACGTGTACGGGACGGCCTGGTCGGGAGAGATTTCGATGGCGCGCCGGAATTTGACCTCAGCCTCCGGAAGCTTCCCCTGATTCGCCAGAAAAAGGCCCCAATTGACGTAAACCTGAGCGTAGTTCGGGTCATCTTTTGCCGCTTTCTGGAACCGTGCAGCGGCTTCACCATTACGTCCTTCCTGACTGATGAGGATGTCCAGGATGTTCTTGGCCTCGGCGTTCTGGGGGTCGATTGACAATGCGGCCTTCAAAGCCTTCTCCGCCTCCGGCCCACTGACCCGCGAACATATAGAGTTGTCCAAGCCGCAGGTGGGCTGCCCCGAGGTTGGGGTCAAGTCGGACGGCCTTCTCGAGCTCTTCCTGCTCACTGCGAAAATCTCCCATTCTGGATAGTGCCAGCGACAAGTTATAGTGGAGCTGCGAATTATCAGGGTCTAGACCTACGGCTTTCCTGTATGCTTCCACCGCGGCGCCGACCTCTCCTTTTTTAAGAAGCGCGCTCGCCTGGTTACTTAGATTACCGGCGTCAACGCGTTGCTGGCTCTGTTGCTTGAGCTTGTGGAATTCCTGGAATCCCTGCCTGGCAACTCCTTCCTGGTTCTTCTTACGTTGGATGAGGGCTTCGCGGTAGGCCGCTTCGCTTGAATCCGGCTTGAGGTTTCTGGCGGCTTGGTATTCTCGAAGCGCCTCGTCGAGTCGTCCCTCTCGTTCCAGCAGGCTCCCAAAGTTATAGTGGGCATCGTAGCTCTGGGGATTCAGCTCGAGACTCCGGACAAACGCGCTCTCCGCGTCGCGGAACTTCTCCCCGTGCAGAAGGGCTTTGCCAAGCAACTCGAGGCCCTCGGAATCGCGGGGTTTGCGCTGTGTATAGTCTCGCAAGTAAGGAATCGCGGCTTCAGACTCGTCAATCGCCAGCAGAGCTCTGCTAAGTGCGAGCAAGGCAACGTCGTTGCCGGGATCCAGGCGAAGCACGGCCCTGTATTCGTTGGCTGCGCTCTGAAACTGGTTCTGGTGCGCGTAGGTGGTCGCCAGATTGAGGTGCAGCTCCGCGGAGTTCGGACTCGATTTGATAAGTTGCTGAAAGAGTCCAATAGCCTCCTCGTATTGCGAGTTCTGGGCCAAAGCAATCGCTAATGCAAACCGGAGCTGGTACACCATGTCGCTAGGCAGCGATTGTGCGAGCGTTTGCTTCAGGTAATAGATCGACGCTCCCCACTTGTTTTGCGTGCCGAGCAGTCGCGCCAGATTGTACGCGGCGGTGGCGAAGCGGGGATCAATCTGCAAGGCAGCCTTGAACTCCTCACCAGCTGCGTCTGGGTCGCCCAGTCTCTGAAGCACAAGGCCCAATGCGTTGTGACCGGCGGCGAAATCAGGTCTCTGCTTGACGATGCGCCGCAGCTCTTCTGCAGCCCTTTCCGGCGCACCTTTCTTCATCAGCGCCAAAGCCAGGTTGTACCGGGCTTCCCAAAACGCCGGATTGAGTTCGAGGGCTGCCTGAAAGGCAGGGATCGCGCAGAGCAGATTCTCTTGTTGTGCAAAGGAGTTCCCGAGGGAGGTGTACCCTTCTGGAGACGGCTTTAAGGCCAAACTTCGCCAGAGTGTGACATCCCGTTGGTCCAGCACCTTGGGGTTATTACACGAGGCAGGAAGTCTCGCGGCTGGGCGGAGGTCGCGGCGCACATGCTCAGGCACACTCGAGGGCGTCTGCGCGGCACCGAATATAGCCTCGATAAGGACAAGAACGAGGGCTAGTGGAGCCGGCCACCCCTTCTTCCAACCCTTAGATTCCGCCAGCTGACACGTCATGAAATAACCGGGTGCCGTTCGCGGGAGCAATGTTGAAGCTACCCTGCAACTCAGAAAAGGAATTTAAGGCCGAATTGGATTTGGCGCGCAGTACTGACAGTGTTTGATACCCGCCCGAAATTTCCGCTCGTTAGATCGCGCTGGGGAATTCCCCACACCGGCGTGTTCAGCGCATTGAAGAATTCGGCACGGAATTCCAGTCGCTTCGACTCCGTCAATGGGAAGTTTCGAAAGAGCGACAGATCCAGCGCCTCGAGCCCGTCTGAGCGAAACGTGTTGCGTCCCAGATTCCCGAAAGTGAATGGCGCTGGAACCGCGAACCCGCTGCTGTCCAACCAGTTGTTTGGACCGCGGTCGGAAGGAACCGGGTCTCCCACCAAGATCGGACGCATGTAGGTACCGGCGTTTCCGGTATTGGCGATGTCCCCGCTAATCACTACAGTGAAAGGCGCGCCCGAGGCGAATCTGCCGATCCCGTTAAACTGCCATCCACCGATGATATTATCTACTACGCCATTGCCGCTCTCAAACTTCTTTCCCTTGCCAAATGGCAATTCATACAGCCAGCTCAGGGAAAGCATGTGGGGAACATCAAACCCCGATACGCTCCTGTCAGCATCAACGTTGTAGGGGTCCTGGGTGGCACAGCCCTCATCACCGAACCATCCCGAGCACGAGATGTCAATGGACTTCGACCAGGTGTAAGAAGCCAGGTAACTCAGACCGTCGCTGAACCGCTTTTCGAAGGTAAACTGGAAGGAGTTGTAATTACTCCTCCCATTGCTTTGTTCAAAGAACTGAGGGGACATGTAAGGAAAGGGTGAGCGCTCGCGTGGGTCGCCCGGACCCGGTGTTGGAGCGATGTTTAGGAAGCGCCCGAGGTCTAGGCGGCTACTATGTGATCCAACGTAGTTAGCCGTAACGGCCGTATTGGCGCCCAACTGATGTTGGATGCCGAAGTTCCACTGGTCAGAGTAAGGCATTTTGATCTTGGGGTCCACACACCAGCATTGAAACGACTCAAAAGGAGTTGGGGAGGGAAGCCTTCCTAGGGAAGGAGCCGGGTTCTCCGCTGAGACGGTTGGGATGTCCGAGTTCAGGCTGAAGGCGCCAAAGACGCCCAAGGACGGCCAGCTGGGGGTCCAGTTGCCGGAGTACTGAAGCACAGCCGCCCAGTTGTCAAAAAACCTCGCATAGGAGGCGCGGAGCGCAGTTTTGGAACCCAGACGGTAGGCAAGTCCGATCCGAGGCTGGAAATTACTGAAATCATTATCGAGAATCGCATGGTTGCTCTTATTGGTAACGACGACGTGTTCGGGCAAAGCTCCCCCTGGTATACAAGGAGCTGCGCCGAGTTCTTCGCAGGACCCCGGTACGTCTCCCAAAATATAGGTGCCAGTAGTCATGTCGAAGTTGCCGTGATAGAAGTTGTTGTTCCCGAGCGACAACGGGCGGAGAGTGAAATCGTATCGAAGCCCCAGGTTAACTGTCAGGTTTGAGGTTGCTTTCCACTGGTCGTGGAAAAAGAAACCGTTCACCCAACCGTCCTTCAGAATCTGGCGAACATTCAGCCTTTGGGCCGCGTCAGGGACACCGAGTAGGAACGAAGCCAGGGCGTTACCCGTGTCCCCGGGCGACTGAAGATTGGCGGTTTGGAACGGGCTGAAGTCTTCCCACGCCCGGTCATCAACACCGCTTTTCGGATAGCTATTCGTCGAGAACTCCGCTCCCATTTTGAGAGTGTGGCGTCCAACGATCGTCGCGAATTGGCCTTTGAATTGGTGGATGTTCGCATTAAGACTGAAGTTCTGGGTTCCCACAGGAATTCCCGAATAACCCGCAATTCCGATTCCTACGTTGTAAGAGTTTCCCTCGGGCAGATAGTTCCCCGCGAACTCGGGAGAAAAGCCCGCCTGTTCCCAAAGGTTTTCGGGAGCGCCAACGTACTGGTTTCGATTCTCTATGAACGAGACCGTCCGCCCGGCCTGGAAGCTCGCCACAGAAGAGGGTCCAAAGGTGTGCGTGTAGTTGACACCCCAGTTGTAAGCATCCAAATCGGACGCAAAACGCACAGAGGGTAACCCTCCCGAGCCGCTGGTGGGTTGGTCCACCCGGGAATAGCGGAACCAGAGAAAGTCCTTATCTCCCAGTTGATGGTCGACTCGGATCGTTTCTTCGTCATTTCGTATTGTGTGCGGCGTGGTGTCGCGAGCGTTAAAGCCTTCGACTCCCGTCGGAGTCGCCGCCGGATAAATTCCTTGGGCATAAAGAACCATTCCCTGGTTCAACAAACCCGGCGGAATCTGGTTATTCTGGAACGGATCACGTATGAACTGGCCTGGGTTGTTAGGGTCAGGGCGCGTGCTGAAGGGATTGTAAATTGGAGTGGGAATATCGCTGAAGTCCCCCGCCAGTTGGGCGGCGGTGGGTACGGTTAGAAGGTTTTCGCTGGCTGAGTTCCTCCTGAAACCCTGGTACCCTGCGAAGAAAAAGGTACGGTTGCGTCCATTGTAGCCGGGGAGAATAATCGGCCCTCCGATGGCACCGCCAAACTGATGTTGCTTGAGGGGGGTGACAGAATCAGCAAAGGGATTTCGAGCATCGAGGGCATCGTTCCTGAGAAACTCCCAAGCCGAGCCATGGAATTCGTTGGTTCCCGCTCTGGTAACAACGTTGACGATGCCGCCCAGAACCCCTCCAAACTCCGCGACATCATTATGGGATTGCACCTTGAACTCCTGGATGGCATCTATGATCGGTGCGACCGCATAGGTATTGGAAAACGCACCCTCATTGATAAAGCCATCCAGCAAGAAAAGGTTGCTTCGGTTGGTCTGCCCGTTAATTGCAGGGAAGCTGAACGCTCCAACAGGGTTGGCGAATCCCCCGCCGCTATTCTGGGACACGTTGACGTGACTGGCGCCGGGCGTCAAGGTCAACAACTGGCTGAAGTTCCTCCCGTTTAAGGGAAGGTCCATCACAGGCTTTGACGTGATCACGGTGCCAAGTTCCGCGGTCGAGGCCTGAAGCATCTCTGCTGCCGTCGCATCGACACTCACGGCCTGCTCGACCGTTCCCACAGGCAAAGTAAAGTCGAATGTGGCCGTCTGGTTGACCTGCAATGTAACTTGTGTCTGCTCGACGCTGGCGAATCCCTCTCTGCTCACTCGCATTGTGTATTTGCCGGGCGTTAGGTCCAATAGCACGTAGTAGCCCGTATCATTTGTCATTGTGACCTTGTCGACGTTTCTCTCCACATCGTGAAGCACTACGCGGGCACCAGGGATGACTGCCTTGCTGGGGTCCACCACCGTACCATTGATCGAGGCCGAGGCTCCGGCCACTTGGGCCCGGACTGTCGCTGGAGCGAGTACCAACGAAGCCCCAATGAGCACCAGACAAGCTCCTTTTGAAAGGGGACCCATGATCGGTCTACCTGACTTTTCCCACCTAGCCCGCACTGAACCGAGGAGACGTACTTGCAATTCGTGGTTCTTCATTTCATCCTCCGTAATTCCGTTTGTTATTGATTCGATCTCGAACTCACATGACTTTTGCAGCTTGGCGGTCATTATTCATCGAAATTCATCGAACAGTTCACTTACGAGTTTTCTCATGCCTGAGTAACCTAACGTGCAGACGGATCTACTCCAGCGGCTACCCTCGAGATCATCGAGTCCAAGCCGCAGTAAAGAAGTCACGCTGCCTTCCACGCTCTATCGAATCCTTCTTTGCAGCGCCGCAGCACACGATCCATGTCCTGCCTCCAGAGCGAATCGGGCAGAAGCCAGTCAGAGAAGAATTCCACCAGATAGCCGTTATCGTATTGGACTGCCTCAAGGGCGCTCAGAAGCCTGCCCAACGGGATCTCGCCCTCGCCCGGGACATGGCGATCCACAGCACAGCGAAGGGGGCGCCAATCGCTGATATGCACAGCCCAGATCCGATCTCTGTATTTCTGGATGTCATCGTAGATGGTCGCCTGTTGCCAGAGATGCCAGACATCGAACGTGATTCCGAGATTCTCGAGATTAACTTCATCAATCAGCTGAGCTGCCTCATCGAGACTCGAAATCATGGAGTCCAAGCCGCAATAGAGCGGATGCAACGGTTCAATCATGACCTTGATTCCGTATTGAGCCCCACGTTTGCAGAGTTCGCGGTACTCCCGAGCTACCGACGGCAACGCTTCGCCCCAGGTCAAGCCCGGAAGGACCCCTGATATGGTATTGAACCGGTCACCCACCTGGGTTCTGCCAATAAAGTCGACCGTTTGGTAAAGCGATTCCCGGTTGGCCTCCAGATTCCCTAGCGTTGCCGAAAGCTTGACTTCAAAAAAGGACTCCACCCTTGGCTGTACCGTGCTAACGCGCAATCCACTTTCCCCTAACAAAGCGATCTGCTCGTCCAGCCTATCCCGTTTTAGCTTGGCTTCACTTAACTCAATGCAGCTGGCCCCACAGTCACGAAAATGCTGCAGGTCTTGTTCAAACGACCACATCGGTGTGCAGTATTGACTGAAACCGAACTCGCGCGAGGGCACTCGGATCCACCTACTTAGATCACTTACTAAACCTGGGATGGTGGCTCTTCGGGGAGCTGCGAATCGTCTGCCCAGGCCTGCCGCAACGATGCCTCCATCAAAGCAACCGCCTCCTGCTGCTTCTCCTCACGAATCAGCACCAGCAGTTGGCCGTGCATTTCTGCAACTTCGACCAGCCTTTCCCGCGGAGGTTGAACATGCCGGATGATGCCAAAGGCCAGAAGCTTCGGCACCAAGAGCTCAAGAGCGCCACTTAGATGTCGGTTGCTAGTCGCGTGCCAGAGACCTCGGTGGAAATTGAGATCGGCACGCAAAAAGTTCGGCATGTTTTCGTCAGTGGCACACTCAAGCATTTCTCGATAGGCACTTTCGGAATATTTCAGATCGTTTACGCGGGCTTCGATCAGCAACTTCACGGCGAGAATCTCTAGCGGAGTCCGAACGCGGTAGATCTCGGCGATGTCTCGACGCGTCAGAACGGTGATGAAAGTCTTCCGAGGAGGTTTCCTTTCGACAAAGCCCTGTTTCTCTAGCTCAATCAGAGCCTCCCTGATGGTGGGCTGAGATACACCCAACCGGCCGCCCAGCCCTAGCTCCGTTACACGTTCACCCGCTTTCAGCTCGGCGGTCTCAATGGCGGCTAGGATCTGCTCAACCACGGTTTGCTTCAAAGACTTGCGGTTGATCTTGCTCAATGTGGAGACAACAATATGGTCGCTATGGGTCACCACGAGTGGCTAAATTTGGTTGAGATTAAAGTCAAGTTAACTTTTCGCGTTTAAAGATAATCGATAGGCTACTGTGGATGTCAAGACCTTCTTCGGCCAATTCTCAAAAATTTTCTCGCCCAGCCTATCTGCGACTTCGGGACGATGCCCTGACGATATTTGCCCCCAACGGAGGCAGGGACAGCAACTTACGTTTTGCAATCTGGAACTTTGGACGCCAAGGGACGACCAGAAGGGGGCTGGAACTACCGACTGTGACGCGCAGGAAGGCGTGATACGGATTCCCTAATTGGCACTGGACTTGTCTTCTCAGCATTTGTGGTCCAGAATTTCCTGAAGCTCTTGAGGCGTTCAAGAAGTGCGTCGAGTTTGATCCTCTCACTGCGGCGAAGGAGTTGGTTTACACGAGGAAAGGGGAAAGAGAGGCGGTCCCTTTCCCGAAGCGCTCTCTTAACTGGATTGCTCCATGCTGACAGCACATGGAGAACCAGGCAATGCCTATCCAATCACGAGTTCTGAGGGCTTTGTGAGTGAAGGAAGGCCTCATCTCAGGACCAACAACAGACGCCAGAATAGTTATTGCGAAAAGATCAAAATCAATGGCTCGGATCGGATGTCAAATGGCTGGAATCTGTAGACGCGTTCTCTTGCTTCTTTGCGGTTGCCTGGCCGGCCTGATGAATGCGACCTGTTCGCCCGCACTGGCTGCAACAGGTGACAAAACCCTTGGTGACCTCATCCCGACTCAACAGGCGGTCTCGCGTGAAGAGGACGAGGCCGCGACAGGGTCCAATTGTTCGGCTTTCGGGTTGAGCTTGGACCCGAAGGCGGTTTCCATTTGTGACCAATCGAACAGGGCAATCGCTGGAGGTAGATGGGCTGAGGCAAAGCAACTGGGCGAAGATCTTACCAACCGCTATCCTCACCATGGACTAGGTCACTTCTTGATAGCTCGTGTTGAAATGAAACAGGGCAAGTACCTTTCTGCCGTGCGGCACTTCGAGGCGGCCGTGGACCGGAGCCCGGAGGTAGTGGCAGCTCACTTGAACTTGGGGCTTAGCTACGCAGTGATCCAGCAGTACAAACTATTCGAGGCCGAAATGAGCTGGGTCATGGCCAAAGCTCCGAAGGAAGCTCTACCCTATTACTACTTAGGACGTTACTACTCAAAGGAACTGGAGCAGCTAGATAGAGGTTTGGAACTGTTCCGGGAGGCGCTTGATCGCAACTCCAGCGATTATAAGTCACGTTATCATTTGGGCTATGTTTACGAGCTGAAGGGCGACCCGGCAAGAGCCAAGTCTGAATACAAGAAGGCCGCTGCGGCTGCGGCCGCGCAAAGAGTGCCCTATGGTTGGCCGATGCAGGGCCTCGCCCGACTCTGTTGGCAGGAGCAAAATCCAGGCGAGGCCTTACTTCATGCGCAGGAGGCCGTCTTAGTGGATTCCAGGCTATCCAGCAGCCGTCTGCTGCTTGGGAAGTTGTATGTGCAGATGGGGGAGACAGAGAAGGGAATTTCCGAGTTGAAAGCGGCAGCCGAATTGGATCCCACTGATGCAACTCCTCACTATTGGATTTCGAGAGCGTATCAGAAGATGGATCTGCCGATGGAGGCTCAGCGAGAACAAGAAAGGTTCGTTCAACTCAAGGCGGTGTACCCTAATGAGTGACCGTGTCGTGTCGGAGGCAAGAGAGGCGAGTCACATTCGACTATTTCTTTGTGGTTTTAGCTTCTTGCTCTTTGCCGTCTTCCCTTCATCCCTCCTTGGACAGCTTGACATGATGATCTTTCAGTCCAAAGCCCCGCAGGCACAATGTCGCCAGGAGCTGGATTCCTTCCTAGATATTGTCGAGGCCACTCAAGCGGAGGGTGTTATTTCTTCCGCCGCTCGGTTTAAAAAGCAGTTCCCCGAATCAGAATTCTTGAGCCAGGTGCACAGAATGGAGATGAAAGCCTACAAAGGGCTAAACGACTATAAGAACACCGTTGGCTCGGGCGAACGAGCCTTGGCAATAAACCCGCACGACGTGGATACTCTCCTGACGCTAGCTAATGTTCTCCCCCATGGAGTGAAGGAAGGTGATGACTCGCAAGACGTTCTAAGCAAGGCCGAAAATTATGCGCGGCGTGCGCTAGATAATATTTCTTCGCTTAAAGCAGCGCGAACAGTTTCGTTGGCCGATTGGTTGGATTTGATCTCCCAGATGAAGTCCTCTGCTCATGAAGCTCTGGGCACGATTGCATTTAAGCGAGGCCGTTACTCCGAAAGCGTGGCTGAATTGGAAGAGGGCACTCGCCTGAACCCGGTCGCTGATGGCGCCCAGTACTTCAAGCTGGGCACCGCCTACCTTCTGAATGGTGACCCTGCTAAAGCGAAGACAGCCTTGGAACGAGCTTTCCAACTAGGACCACAAGTCGTGAAGAGTTTGGCGGAAGAGCAGCTCTTAGAAGTTGAGAAGAAGAAACCAAAAACGCCTGGGCTGCAGTAAAGAGACAGACTGGTCGGTACTCTGGACAAGAGGTCAAAGGCACGGCGCGCGCTTCCAGGCACGGCAACCAGCGCTCGATATTTGGGCAGGATGATGCGCCAAAGCTCTCTCCGCCTGAGAAAGCGACCCTTGCCGGGTTGCACCCATGAAGCCCAGCGACCCAAGAAGAAGCAACTCTCACCAAGCAAGTTGACAAGCTAAGCAGCTCTTCAGAACTGTGACGCGCGATTTGTCGAACCTCTAGCGGATTGGACTTCTCCCGCCTCAGTATGGTAAAAGAATGCATTAAGCAGGTTGTAGCATCCGACTCACATTCCCCTTTCATGGCGGAGTAATGGCTCGACTCGAGGACCTCACTCCTGGTGGATCGGTAAAGGGGATTCTGCCGGATTGCCTCGTCACTGTCGTGAGCGTGCAGTGGTTCGGCTCGGAAGCCTTAGAACTCACGTATAAGACTCCAGCCGGTAAGGTAGCCAACGAACTCCTCTATCGCCACGATGAGCCACGAATCGAGGTTGCGGAGCAAGGCCGACCGTGGAGCTTCGACGGCGACGGGGCCCTGTTCCGACTGGTTTCCGAAGCCCATCGAATAAGGCTGGCGCACCTGTTCGATCCAGTGCTCGCGGTCCATACGTCGATCGTAGAGCCACTGCCCCACCAGATCACAGCGGTCTACGACTCAATGCTGCCACGCCAGCCTCTGCGCTTCCTGCTCGCCGATGACCCCGGGGCGGGCAAAACAATCATGGCCGGCCTGCTAATGAAAGAATTGATCGCCCGAGGCGACCTGCAACGCTGCCTTGTCGTCTGTCCTGGAAGTCTGGCTGAACAATGGCAAGACGAACTGTATCGCCGGTTTCATCTCCCTTTCGAGATTCTCACCAACGACAAGCTTGAGACCGCCCGTACCGGCAACTGGTTCCTGGAAACAAACCTCGTCATCGCAAGGCTGGATAAGCTCTCCCGCAACGAAGATGTGCAGGAGAAGCTGAAGGCGCCCGACTGCCGATGGGATCTGGTTGTCTGCGACGAGGCCCACAAGATGTCGGCCACGTTCTTTGGTGGCGAGATCAAATACACCAAGCGCTACAAGCTCGGGCAGCTTCTCTCCACCCTCACGCGGCACTTCCTGCTGATGACGGCGACGCCGCACAACGGGAAGGACGAAGACTTTCAACTCTTTATGGCGTTGCTCGACGGCGACCGCTTTGAAGGGCGGTTTCGCGACGGTGTCCACGCTGTCGATGTTTCCGACCTGATGCGCCGCATGGTGAAGGAGGGCCTGCTTAGGTTCGACGCCACGCCGCTCTTCCCCGAGCGAATCGCCTACACCGTTCCATACAAGCTCTCCGATCTCGAAGCGCAGCTCTACAAAGAAGTGACCGACTACGTGCGCGAGGAGTTCAATCGGGCGGAGGCACTCCAGAACGACAAGCGAGCAGGGCACGGTCGGCTTCGCGTTGACTATTCTTCAGCGTCGGTTGGCCTCGTCTCCGGAAGCCATTTACCAGTCTCTGCGCAGGCGCCGGGAGCGCCTCGACAGTCGTCTGCGCGAGCTGGAGCTGCTCCAGCGCGGAGCCGCCGTGACGCCGATGCTAGCCGTCACCCCGGTGCTTGATCCTGAAGATGTCGAGGACCTGGAAGACGCACCGGACAACGAGGTCGAGGCTGCCGAGGAAGAAATTCTCGATCAAGCCACGGCGGCACGAACTATTGCTGAGCTGAAAGCAGAGATCGAAACACTCAGGCGGCTGGAGTCCCTCGCGCTTGCCGTTCGCCGCGGCGGCCAAGACAAAAAGTGGCGCGAGCTGGCCAGCCTTCTTAGTTACGTCTTCACGCCAGCGGCCATCGCAAATCGTGTCGCTGAAGTGGATTCTCCTGCATATGGGACGGGAGCCACGCCACCACCGGCTGCTTCGCCTCGCCAGAAGCTGGTTCTCTTCACCGAGCATCGGGACACGCTGAACTATTTGGAGAACCGCGTGACCACGCTTCTTGGCCGCAAGGAAGCTGTCGTCATCATCCACGGCGGCATGGGGCGCGAGGAGCGGATGAAGGCTCAGGAGTCGTTCCGGCACGACCCCGAAGTGCAGGTGCTGCTCGCTACCGACGCAGCGGGCGAGGGCATCAACCTGCAGCGTGCCCACCTGATGGTCAACTACGATCTACCCTGGAACCCTAACCGCATCGAGCAGCGCTTTGGCCGCATCCACCGAATCGGACAAACTGAAGTATGCCATCTGTGGAACCTGGTGGCCGAGGAAACCCGCGAAGGGGAGGTCTACCGCATCCTGCTCGATAAGCTCAATGAAGCGCGCAAGGCGCTCGGCGGCCAGGTATTTGACGTCCTGGGCAAGCTCCAGTTCGAGGGCAAACCGCTGCGCGAGCTGCTGATTGAGGCCGTCCGCTACGGCGAGCAACCGGACGTGCGGGCTCGGCTAACACGAGTAGTCGCCAATGCCTTCGACCGAAGCCAGCTCCAGGATCTGCTGGAAGAACGCGCCCTCGTGCACGACGCCATGGACGCGAGCCGAGTGCGCCGCATCCGCGAGAACATGGAGCGAGCCGAGGCTCGCCGGCTGCAGCCGCACTATATCGAATCATTCTTTCTGGAGGCTTTCCAGCGCCTCGGCGGGACGGCCAAACAGCGCGAACCCCGGCGCTACGAAGTGACGCACGTCCCGGCACCGGTCCGCAATCGCGACCGGCTCATCGGCATCGGGGAGCCAGTGTTGCCCCGCTACGAGCGCATCGCCTTCGAGAAGCCTTTGGTAGCCCCTCAGGGCCTGCCGCTCGCGGCCTTCGTCTGTCCTGGCCATCCATTGCTGGACGCCGCCATCGATCTTACGCTGGAACGCCATCGAGACCTGCTGCGCCGGGGCACGGTTCTGGTGGACGAACGGGATCCGGGCACCGAGCCACGCGTCCTCTTCTATTTGGAGCACGCTATCCAGGATGCCAGCCTTACCCGCTCGGGCGAGAGACGCGTTGTGTCCAAACGCATGCTGTACGTGGAACTTTCTCGCGCTGTCCCTGGGACCGCCGGCGTCCCGCCGGCCCAATCGTCGGCCTGGCATTCCCGTGGATATTTGCCGCATTTCGATCAACCTGGGCTGCTTCAGTCCCTGACCTTCAGACTGCATGACGCTGTGCCGGCAGACCTGGTGACCCAATGGCAAAGAGAACTGAACTGGCTGGAGGGTCTTCCTGCCACCGACCCGCGAGAGGTCGAAATTCGAGATAGACTCGCTAAGTATGAAGACTCCGGTCATGGGGCATGCTGGTTTCGGGACGAGCGCATTGCAGCCCTCGTGCAAAGTGCATTGCTGCACTTTGATGGTAGGCGCTACCGCCTCATCGCGTGGTCTATCATGCCAACCTGTTTCCCGAGGTGGAGTGATGATGACTACCGACGCCATTGAACAGGATTTCAAGCAAAAGGTTTGCAAGCAACTTCGGCTGGCCTCAGAAGGGGTGAGTCGCTATCGGGTCTTTACCCCCTTCATGTTTGAGGACGGAGATCATCTGGCAGTGGTTCTCAAGAAAGACAAGGAACAATGGCTGCTCTCGGATGAGGGTCACACCTACATGCATCTCACCTATGATCTCGATGAAAAAGATCTTCAGAAAGGGACCCGTCAAAAGATCATTTGCAATGCTTTGTCTGCCTTCGGCTTGGAAGATCGTGAAGGGGAGCTGGTTCTTACCATTCAAGAAGAAAAGTATGGTGATGCGCTCTTCAGCTTCGTGCAGGCGCTTATGAAGGTGACCGATGTCACTTACTTGTCTCGTGAACGCATTCGGTCTACGTTCCTCGAAGACTTTCGGTCCTTTATGGAGGAGCACGTTCCCCAACCGCGTCGAACCTTCGATTGGCACCATCCTCAGCACGACCCTGTGGGTAAGTATGTTGTCGATTGCCGGGTGAACGGCATGGCTCGCCCTCTATTTGTGTACGCACTTCCGGGTGACGACAAGGTCCGTGATGCCACAATCGGGCTCCTTCAGTTCGAGAAACTAGGGCTGCAATTCCGGAGTGTTGGCGTTTTTGAGGATCAGGAAGAGGTCAATCGAAAGGTCCTGGCCCGGTTTAGCGATGTTTGGGAAAAGCAGTTTTCCAGCTTGTCGGCGAACAAGGAACGCATTGCAAAGTATCTGAAGGAGTCAATGGAGCCAGCTTAGTCACGGCTTCCGGTTTCCCGGCTCCTGCACCCACTCTGAGTTGGAACCAGATTCAATCTCTAGTTCGAGAGCTCCGGCGTGAGAATCGAGTTACCCATCCGGGTGCAACCAAAGATGCGTGATGGTTTGCAATCCGAAGAACGTCGGGGTGATTCGCAAAACGCAAATCCGACGCATATAAGACCTATTCGCAGAGCTAGAGGCGAACCAATCACGAAAAGTCAAGTATCTCTGGCCTTCGCCAAAACGCATATTCGACGCATACTCAAAACGCATAGAAATAGCTGCTCATGATTCAACGCAAGAAACTCATTGAAGTTGCGCTGCCGCTGGAGGCAATTAATAAGGCTTCGGCGCGGGAGAAGTCGATCCGGCATGGACATCCGAGCACACTGCATCTGTGGTGGGCGCGGCGGCCGTTGGCGGCAGCTCGGGCGGTGATCTTTGCGCAGATGGTAGACGACCCGTCCGAATACACGGACGTGCTGCTGTCCGATCCCGCGAAAAGACGCAAGGCAGAACATGAGTTGAAGAAGCTCGTCGAGTTGTGGGAATCGAAGCCCAGCAGCGACGGCAATCGCGGGACAAGACCAACGCTGGAAGAGGTTGTCGCAGATCACGAGCGGCAGAGGTTGTTCCGTATCATCGAAGACTTGGTGCTGTGGGAGAACACCACCAATGAGGAAGTGCTGGAGCGAGCTCGGGCCGAAATCTGGCAGAGCTGGAGGCGTGCCTGCGCCGAGAACATCGATCATCCGCGAGCAAGGGAACTTTTCGATCGGCACAAGCTGCCTGCCTTTCATGACCCGTTTGCCGGCGGCGGGGCGTTGCCATTGGAAGCTCAGCGGCTGGGATTGGAGAGCTACGCAAGCGATTTGAATCCGGTGGCGGTGCTCATCTGCAAAGCGATGATCGAGATCCCGCCCAAGTTTGCGGGACGCCCGCCGGTAAATCCGGAGGCACGGAAGGCCAAAGCACTCTTTCAGAAGACCTGGCGCGGCGCTCAGGGGCTGGGCGAGGACGTGCGCTATTACGGCCAGTGGATGCGCAACGAAGCTGAGAAGCGCATCGGCCACCTCTACCCGAAGGTCGAGGTCACGGCGGAGATGGCGACGGATCGGCTGGACCTGAAACCACTGGTTGGACGGAAGCTCACCGTCATCGCCTGGCTCTGGGCACGCACGGTGAAGAGTCCCAATCCAGCCTTCGCCAACGTCGAGGTGCCGCTCGCCTCCACCTTCATGCTCTCGACGAAGCCGGGCAAGGACGCTTATGTTGAGCCGGTGATCCTGGGAGCGCCGGCGTCCTCGCCGGCAACGAGGGAAGGAGCCGCCGGGACGGCGGCGGTCCCAGGGTACCGCTTCACGGTGAAAGTGGGACTACTTCGGAAAGGAGCCGAAGATTACGAAGGGGCAAAATAACACCAGCAAAAGCTCACCACCACAAGAATCTCATTCCTGATCATTTCCGGAGATCACGAAATCTGTTTTCCTCCGCAGAATTCGTTTACACTGACTCCAGGAGACTGTCAACAGCCACCTCACTATCATTCCCCAGGCAGGACACGGTCCCGGCAAGGGGTTGAATGATGCTTTCAGATCGATTGCTCAGACCACAAGCACAGCCAGTACTTCAAGAGGTTCCCAAGCAGCAGTGGCCGCGGTACGGAGCGATTTCAAATTGCCACGTGCGTCAGTAGCCGCCGTTGAGCTCTTCAAAGCCCCGCGGGTCTGCCCATTTACTCAAATGGTCAACAAGTTGACAAGCTCACGCGGGTGCGGGCTGCACCACAGAGAGGCGTGAGATCTGGATTCGGAGTCCGAAATGAAATCCATGTGGAAATGCACGCTGGTGGTCCACCCGGCCATTTTTTTGGCTACTCTCCTCCCGCTGGTGACCATCGGGTGTTCAAAGCCGAAGGCTCAGGTTCAGCCGGCCGCGCCCGGAGTCGAGGTCGTTCAAGTCATCCAGAAGGATGTTCCTGTGTATCGGGAATGGATCGGAACTCTGGATGGAATGGTCAATGCGGAGATCAAGGCGCAGGTCACCGGCTACCTGATGAAGCAGGTCTATACGGAAGGGTCGCTGGTCACGGCTGGCCAACCACTCTTTGAAATTGATCCGCGACCGTTCCAGGCAGCCTTAGATCAGGCGAAGGCAACATTGGCACAGGCCGAAGGGCGTCTCGCCGAGGCCAACAGCCAACTCCTGGAAGCCCAGGCGCAAGTCTTGCGTTCCGAGGCCAACCAGGGCAAAACTCAGCTTGATGTCAATCGCTACATCCCCTTGGCAAAGGCAGGAGGAGTCACCGAGCAAGATCTCGACAACGCCGTGCAGGCCAATCTGGCAGCCAAGGCGGAACTCGAGGCTGCCAAAGCAAGAGTCGAAACGGGGAAAGCCGCGATTGTGTCGGCCAAAGCTGCAATAGCGGCGGGAAGAGCTGCCGTCGTGACCGCCGAGCTCAACCTCGGCTTCACGAAAATCGTTTCGCCGATCGCTGGAATTGCGGGAATCGCCAACGCGCAGATTGGCAATCTCGTCAATGCGGGCGGCGACAGGCTGACGACGGTTTCCACAATGGATCCCATCAAAGTTTACTTCACCGCTAGCGAGCAAGCGTACCTGCGCTACCTCCGCGCCAATCCCAACCTGAGGACCGAGACCGAGCTCCAAGCCCACATTCGGCAGTTCGACTTGGAACTGGTACTAGCCGACGGGAACGTCTATCCGAGGAGAGGCAGAATCCTTGTTCGCAGATCGCGAGGTCGATCCGAAGATCGGGGCCATCCGGCTGGCTGGGGTGTTCCCCAACCCTGCAAACGAGCTGCGGCCGGGACAATACGGACGCGTCCGGGCCATTACGGAAATCAGAAAGAACGCCCTGCTCGTACCTCAACGTGCCGTAATTGAGTTGCAGGGTAGCTACCAGGTTGCCGTGGTTGGCAGCGGAAACAAGGTGAGCTTTCGGCCGGTCAAGGTCGGCGAGCGCAGCGGCTCCATGTGGGTTATCGAAGACGGCCTGAAGCCGGGTGAAACAGTTGTCGCCGAGGGCCTGCAGAGAGTGAGACCGAACGTGGTCGTCAACCCGAAGCCCTTTGTCTCGCCTCCGCCAAGCCCACCGCTGCAGGAGAGCGCTAAGCCATGATCTCCGAGTTCTTCATCAGACGCCCGATTGTAGCGATGGTGATTGCTATCCTCACCGTCATCGTCGGGCTGATTGCGATTCTGGGACTACCCTTGGCGCAGTTTCCCGACATTGTGCCGCCGCAGATCATCGTCTCGGCGACCTACACGGGAGCGGACGCCATCACGATTGAGCAGTCGGTCTCCACCCCGCTGGAGCAGCAAATGAACGGCGTGGATAACATGCTCTACATGCAATCCACGAATGCGAATGACGGTACCGAGCAGTTGACGGTCACGTTTGGCGTTGAAACCAACGTCAACATCGACCAGGTGAATGTGCAGAACCGGATCGCGGAGGCGCAGCCGAATCTTCCGACCGACGTCACCTTGTACGGGATCAGGAGTCGGAAGTCCACCGGACTGCCCATGCTCGTCATCTCCCTTGTCTCGCCCAATCAAAGTCACGATTCGCTCTTCCTTGCCAACTACGCCAACATCAACGTCGTCGATGTTCTCTATCGCGTGGCGGGCGTGGGCGAAGTGAGGCTGTTCGGGGCCAGCGACTATGCCATGCGCATCTGGGTAAGGCCAGACGCACTATCCAAACTCGGTCTCGGGGTGCCCGATCTTGCCAGCGCGGTCCGCCAGCAGAGCAACGTCAACCCCTCGGGCCAAATCGGCGGTGAGCCTGCGCCAGCGGGAATGGAAAAGACCTACACCGTCCGCTCACAAGGGCGGCTTCAAACACCCGAGGAGTTCGGCGAGATCGTCGTGCGCGCCAACCTGGACGGCTCGGTCGTGCGTTTGAAGGACATCGCCCGGATCGAGCTCGGCGCGCTCAATTATCAGCAGACGTCGCGTGCAAACGGCCAGCCCGGCGCGATCATCGCAGTCTTCCAGGCTCCGGGCTCGAATGCGCTAGCAGTTGCCAATGAAGTCAAAAGGACGCTGACGGAACTCAGAGGACGTTTCCCCGACGATCTGGATTACGTGGTCTCGCTCGACACCACGCTGCCGGTGACCGAGGGAATCCGTGAGATCGTGCAAACACTTCTGGAGGCCATGATCCTCGTCATCCTCGTTGTTTTTCTCTTCCTGCAGAACTGGCGGGCGACGCTTATTCCGATGATTGCCGTTCCGGTGTCGCTGATTGGCACCTTCGCTGTGTTTCCGTTGCTGGGTTTCTCGATAAACACGCTGTCGCTATTCGCCTTCGTGCTCGCGATTGGGCTGGTCGTGGACGACGCGATCGTGGTGGTGGAAGCTGTGGAACACCACATCGAGCAGGGACTGTCACCGCGGGAGGCTACGCTACAGGCCATGAGAGAGGTCTCAGGACCGGTTGTTGCTATCGCAGTCATCCTTGCGTCGGTCTTCCTGCCAGTGGCTTTCATGGGCGGTATTCAAGGCCGGCTGAACAATCAGTTCGCTGTAACGATCGCCATTTCCATGCTCATTTCGGCCTTCAACGCGCTAACCCTCTCACCTGCACTTTCGGCGCTCCTGCTGAGGCCGCGGAAGGAATCGAGCGGCCTCCTCGGCCGGTTCTTCGGCGGCTTCAACCGGGTGTTTGACAGGGTAATGCATGGGTACCTCAATTGGAGCCACGCCCTGATTCGCAAGGCGATCGTGGGTGTTTTGATTCTCGCCGGGGTGACACTGCTGGATGGTCTCGTCGGCAGGCATCTTCCGACAGGCTTTCTGCCAGAGGAGGACTACGGCTACGCCTTCCTGAATGTCCAGCTCCCGCCAGCAGCGTCGCTGGAGAGGACAGATCAAGTGCTAAGAAAGGTCGAGGGAATCCTTGCGAAGACGGAAGGCGTGCAGTATTACAACACGATTGGCGGTTTCAGTCTGTTGACTCGCATTTCTGCCAGCTACCAGGGTTTCTTCTTCCTTGGCCTCGCGCCTTGGCATGAACGCACCTCGAAGCAGCTTCAGGCACGAGCCATTGTCGATAGCCTGAACCGGCAGATGGCAACCCAGATAACGGAGGCAGTGGCATTTGCGTTCATGCCACCCTCGATTCCGGGACTCGGCAATGCGGGTGGATTCTCGTTTTGGCTACAGGATCGTAGCGGCGGATCGATTGAATTTCTCGACCAGAATCTGCAGAAGTTCTTGACCGCATGCCGCCAGCGTCCGGAGCTAGCCGGAGTAGCTTCACAGTTCTCCGCCGACGTGCCGCAACTCTACGCCGATGTGGACCGCGACAAAGCACTGAGGCAGGGGGTGGCTGTCGCAGACGTGTATCAAACGTTGCAAGCCTATCTCGGCGGCCTGTATCTGAACCAGTTCAACCGCTTCGGCCGACAGTGGCGGGTGTTTCTCCAAGCCGAAGCGGACGAGCGCCAGAGCGATCAGGATATCCGCAAATATTACGTGCGGAACAACGCCGGCGACATGGTTCCGCTCTCGTCGCTTGTCACCATACGAAGCATCAGCGGTCCGGGATACACCAACCGCTTCAATCTCTACCGGGCGGCTCAGGTGATCGGCGGTACGGCGCCGGGTTATAGCTCGGGTCAAGCCATGGCCGCGCTCGAAGAAGTGGCGAAAGAAGTCCTCCCGCCCGAGATGGGCTACGACTGGGCCGACCTCTCTTACCAGGAACGGCTGGCGTCGGGAACCGCCATCACGGCATTCGGGCTGTCTCTGATCTTCGTGTTCCTGATCCTGGCAGCACTCTATGAGAGCTGGTCGCTGCCGTTCTCGGTGCTTCTGACGGTTCCGATCGCGGTGTTCGGCGCCTTCGCCGGCGTTTTCCTGCGGGGTTATAGCCTGGACGTGTATGCGCAGATCGGTCTGATCGTGCTTATCGGGTTGGCCGCAAAGAACGCGATCCTGATTGTCGAGTTCGCCAAGATCGAATTCGAGAAGGGACGTGGCCTGATGGAGGCGGCGCTGGAAGGCGCGCGTCTGCGTCGGCGCCCACTCTTCATGACCTCGTTCGCGTTCATCTTGGGCTGTGTGCCGTTGTGGATCGCCTCGGGCTCTGGCGCAGCGGGTCGACGGATTCTGGGCACCGTCGTCATCGGTGGCATGTTGGCCGACACGATCATCGCCGCCTTCCTCATTCCAGTCAGCTTCTATGTGGTGGAACGGCTGGCTGGAAGAGGCAAAGAACGAATGGCAGGCAGCTACCCAGCGGAACCCACCGCAAACGGCGTTGGCCCGTGAAGAAGGCTAACGCAAAACCCATGCAGAAACGATGGATCATTCTCACGTTAGTGGCCAGCTTGTTGACGGGCTGTAAGGTTGGCCCAAACTACCGCAGACCTGCCGTTAAGCCGCCGGACGTCTTTCGCGGCAGCCCCGACGCCACGCCGCCAACCGACCTCACTTCGTTGGCTGACGCCAAATGGTTTGAGCTGTTCAAGGACTCGCAGCTGCAAGAGTTGATTCGAACCGCGCTCGTTCAGAACTACGATCTGCGCACCGCCGTGGCGCGAGTGGATGCGGCTCGGGCCAGTCTTGGGATCACCCAGGCAGACCAGTTCCCCAATATTGCAGCCAGCGGCGATATCACGACACTTCGGAACTCCGCCAGTGGCGCCTTTCCCCTCCCTCAAGGCGTCAGCAGAACCGGACGTTCGGCGGCGTAGCTCTCAATCTCCTCTCCTTCGAAGTGGATATTTGGGGCAGGCTGCGCCGGGCGACCGAGGCAGCTCAGGCTGACCTGCTGGCCAGCGAGGAGAACCGTAAGACGGTGATCACGACACTGGTGAGTGACGTTGCGAGCGCATACTTCAACCTTATCGAGCTGGACCTGGAGCTGGAGATTGCCAGGCGCACCCTGACCAGCCGCGAGGGCTCGTTGCAGCTCATTCGCACTCGGAGGCAGGGTGGGGTGGCGACCCTCTTGGAGCTTCGGCAAGGCGAGCAATTGGTTTACACCGCAGAACTAGCGATCCCCAATATCGAGCAACTGATCGAGGTGACCGAGAACCAGATCAGCCTGCTGCTTGGCAGGAGCCCAGGCGCAATCACTCGGGGGCGCTCTTTGACTGACCAGGAACAGCCGCCGGCGGTGCCCCCAGGATTGCCGTCCTCATTGCTGGAACGACGCCCCGATATCCGGGCCGCCGAACAGAATCTGGTGGCGGCCAACGCCATCATTGGTGTTGCCAAGGCAGCCTACTTCCCACAAATTAGCCTCACGGGCTTCCTGGGATTTCAAAGCAACCAACTGTCCAGCCTCTTCACGAGTCCGACAGGAGTATGGCAGTTTGCGCCCCAGCTGACGCAACCCATCTTTACCGCCGGTCGAATCAAATCGAATGTGCGACTGGCCAGGGCCCAACAACAGGTTGCCTTGATCCAGTATGAAAGAGTGATCCAAACTGCCTTCCGTGAAGTTTCCGACGCGCTCATTCAATATCGCAAGGTGCGAGAAATTCGCGCCAAACAGGAACTGCTGGTAACGACACTCCAGGACCGGTCGAGTCTCGCCTACATGCGCTACCGGGGTGGAGTCGATACGCTGCTGAACGCCTTGGACGCCGACCGCGACCTGTTCGACGCCGAACTGGGATTGGCCCAAACCAGACGCAACGAGCTGCTGGTGCTGGTTCAGCTTTACCGGTCACTCGGCGGGGGTTGGCAGCAGTAGCGCTTTATCGCAGGAATAACGTTATCCAGATGTCCTGGAGCCTCTAGCTGTCGATCGTTATGATGACCGGTTGGAGAATAATCTTTGCAGCTCGCGCCTCCTTGGGTAGACGCTGGTGTCCTCACAGAGCACCGAGTACAGAGTAACGGCTGCAGTCACGAAAGAAATCCCGAAGGCCCTGGATTTCTTCATGCCACTTTTATGGTATGGCCTCAGTTCAGGCGGACTGTGCTACTCCAAATTCGATGATTCCGCGGGCGTAGGGCGACCGCAATCGCCCGTCTAGTCTTCTGCGGCTCGTCAAAGAGGAGGCAAATCCTACCCCAACCACTTCGGTCCCGCGTTTTGACAAATAGTCCAATTCTCGGGCTTTCTTTCCCGACCCTCAGTTGTCACTCAACAAAACGCACACATCTGCCGAAAACTTATCTTCAGAGCAAAGGGCGTGGCCTTCGTAACTTCTGCAGCCCACGACTCTAGAATCATCGCAATTGGAAGGATGTTTGCCTCGGCTGTCAGCGCTGAGAGCAGTTGCGAAGATTTTGGCCACCTTTCAGTCTGAGAGTTCGATCGAAGATTACGAAACAGAGGCAAACCCACATGACTATTCCAACCAAAACCAGGCTCTTCCAGCAGATCCCCGGGAGGGTAAGTCCTTTCAAGCGGCTGGCAGCGGCTGTGATCTCCCAGGCGGTTAGGGATGCTACTACCCAGGTGGGCAGAGGTAGGATATCTGCAACAACCTGGCTCCTTCAGGACGGTGATGGGTTTCCTTTTTGGTGTAGTGTCCTGGGCGTCGATCCAGATCAGATTCGGAAAGAACTTTCCGACTTGTTGGATCCCCGCATGGAGCGATGCCATGTCGAGTTTCAGTCTCCCGTAGCCACAAGAGGATGACACTGATCTGCAGAGAGCAGCAGATTTGTGACAGGCTGCTCAGACAAGTTAATTATCACGAACCCTATTCTCTCCAAGTCACCTGAACCCATTGAGGAACTAAGATGCCAACGTTTAGAACAGTATATTTTGAACCTGAAAAGGAGGCTCCCAGGACCAGAGAGACGCA
Organism: uncultured Acidimicrobiia bacterium; assembly: GCA_963752385.1. Lineage (GTDB taxonomy): Bacteria > Acidobacteriota > Terriglobia > Versatilivoradales > Versatilivoraceae > CAVVYL01. The sequence continues at coordinate 65,679 of CAVVYL010000054.1, forward strand.
CGATTCACCCCAACTGAAGCTGGAATACTTGCAAGAAATTATGAAGGACAAAGCCTCCACTCGAATTGACGGAGTAGTGATTGATGTTTGCTCGGCCCAGATGGTTCTGCAGGCCTATTCCGGAGTCGGTAAAGGACTCCAACGAAGGCTCCTGGCTATGCCAGTCGAGAAGATCGTAAGCACCTGTTCCAAACTCGTGACGGGTAAAAGATCCGCGCGAGCCTCTGTAGAATAGCTCATGATGGTTCATTTGGAACAAAATCATTAGACGACAAGCGGCTGATCGAACCGGTGACGAAGTTGGCTACACCACGACACGAGATCGAGTGCCGGGGAAGACTCGGTTGCCTCGTGCGGTATGACTACCCCTAAGCGACCCGACCTCCTCCACATTTGGCACGGAATTTTTTCAGGCCGCGCCGACACCAGGGACCGATCGGCATATTGGCTTGCCGTTCCGGCCAACCACCAATCATCGGTTACAGCGTCCTGAAAACACAGTTCAAACGATTTTGCCGACAGTCCAACTCATTTGCTAAGATCCAGCTGGCCTCGCCACTTGCAGTCGGCCAACATAGCCAAGTTTCTTGGCCGCGCAAAGTCTGAAGTTTCCGCTAACACCTTGATACGTCAGCCTAACTTCGGCCTGGTAAATACTTGGCGACGAGGCGAGAGCTGTCGACGAGGGAGTAGAACTGTGGAAATGTGATCGCGAGGTAACCCCGAGGTAACTCCGATGAGGTCCACCCAGAACGAAAAGGCAGCTCGCTTCCGCGCGCTCCACGACGGCCCTGGCGCCTTCGTAATTCCGAACCCATGGGATGTCGGCTCCGCCTGCTTGCTCGCTGGTCTTGGCTTCCAGGCGTTGGCCACTTCGAGCGCTGCCTCGGCTGCTGCTCTTGGTCGAAGGGATGGCAGGTTGACGCGAGATGAGGCGCTGGCGCATGCGCGTTCGATCGTCGACGCGACCGATCTGCCGGTCTCCGCCGACCTGGAAAAGGGTTTTGGCGACCAGCCGGAGGTCGTGGCAGAAACGATCCGGCTTGCGGCCGAGGTGGGACTGGTTGGATGCACCATCGAAGATGCAACTGGCAACCACGACAGTCCCCTTTACGATGTTGGCTTGGCTGTCGAACGGGTCGCAGCGGCCGCACGGGCGGCACGTGCACTGCCGTTTCCCTTTATGCTGACGGCGCGAGCACACAATTTCCTCTATCCCGCCCCGAGCCTGGAGGACACCATCAGCCGCCTTCAAGCCTTCGAAAAGGCCGGAGCCGATGTGCTGTTCGCACCCGGACTGCCTGATCTTGCCGCGGTGGGCACGGTCTGTGCGGCGGTGGCGAAGCCAGTCAATTTCATGGTGGGAATCAAAGGAAAATCATTCTCTGTGGGTGAACTCGCGGCGGCAGGAGTCAAGCGCATCAGCCTTGCGACCTCACTCTATCGCGCGGCAATGTCCCGTCTGCTCGAGGCTGCATGCGAGGTGAAAGACACCGGCCAATTTGGTTTCCTCGACCGGTGCCTCACAACGCCCGAGCTGAACAAACTTATGCGGATTTGACCGCGCTGCTTTGTTGCGATGAGCACACAGAGATTAGTTGAAGACTTGAACGCTGGAAGACCGGCGATTGGGATGCCGCTTCCGAACTGCCCCATACGCATCTGCATTGCATTCCGAGCGTTCCGAGTCTCTATGTTGGCCTGATCCAGCCCCGCCCTGCCAATAGGCGCATTCGCTTTTCTCCGTAAGCTTGAAATCATCTATAAACACGATTTACTGATATAGGTCTATTCGATAGTCGATGGACCGGTCGCCCGGGAAGATCGAGAGACCTGCTGCTGGCATTGAGACTGGAGCGACCGCTTCCAAGAGCCACAAACTAACCAGCAAGCGGGGCGCGAACTTGCCAGGCAGTCAACCCGAGAGAAGTCGGGTCCAAAAAAGCGCTTGCCCTTTCCCCGATCATATGTTACTGAATGTAACGTTACTATGAGTAGCATTTCGCGAGATCGCTCTCAAACTGGTGCACGGCCCGCCGGAGAGCTCGGCCAACTAGAGCAAGCATTGATGGACTTCGTTTGGCGCTCTGGTTCCGTCAGCGCCGAGCAGTGCCGCGAAGCACTCGGTCGCGGCCTGAAAGATTCCACTGTTCGCACGGTGCTCCGGCGGTTAGAGGAGAAGGGATACGTTTCGCACCGAGTTGTCGGTAGAACCTACGTTTACCAAGCCTCACAACCCAAGCAGCATGTCGCTGCCAGGGCGGTCCGGAAGATTCTGGACCGGCTCTGCGACGGATCGGTTGAGCAGCTGCTCGTTGGTCTCGTTGACAACGACATCGTGACCGAAGAGGAGCTACAACGGCTGGCGAAAAGGATTGTGAAAGCGAGAGGGAGTCGCAGATGAACATTAATGACTTCATATTGTGGATGGCTGAGGCAGCGGTGCGGTCGCTGGCGCTCTCGCTGGTGGTCGGCGCGGCCATCACTCTGGCGCGACTGAAGGACGTACGCGCCAGGCTTTCCCTCTGGACAGTGGTATTGGCTGGAGCGGTCTTTATGCCGGCCTTGGCGACCCTGCCGCCCGCGATTGACGTCTTGTTAGGGCGAGCGTACGTTTCAGACACGCCAGCGCCTGTCATGCTGGAAGTAAGCTTACCGGTAAGATCTTCGAACACCGGCTCGTTGGGAGGAGTAACGGCGCCAGCTTCGATCTGGCCTGCCTTGCTGAGTGCAGCGTACTTGGGTTGGTCTCTTATTCTCCTCCTGGGTCTGCTGGTCGCTTGCCGCCGGGGCCGTTGCATCAGACGTTCAGGGCGGAGGGTTTCGGACTCCGAGATGCCTGCTGAGTTGCGCGCGCTCCCACTGCGAGTGGGCTTGCGCGGCATGCCTGACGTGATCGAGTCAGAACGAGTGGTCATACCGCTGACCTACGGCTGGAGGCGGCCTGTTCTCTTGCTTCCTGCGGAGTGGCGCACGTGGGATGGGGCTAAGCGCACGTCGGTATTCGTTCACGAGCTTTCCCACATCGCTCGTTGCGATTTTCTGCGGCAGGCCGTGGCAAACGTCCACACGGTGCTGTTTCCATTCAGTCCTCTGAGCTGGTGGCTGCGGCGGAAGCTAGCGGACCTGTGTGAGCAGGTGAGCGACGATGAGGCAGTGTTGGTAGTGGGAAACGCGGCCGCCTATGCCGATGTTGTGCTCGGATTCCTGAGGGCGCGGCGGGCTACCGGCCGACGAATGATGATAGAAGGAGGAGTCGCAATGTCAAGGATGTCAAATGGTGCCAAACGTGTGGAGCGTATTCTGAATGAAAATCGCAGGCTTGTCGGGAGGCTGTCGAGAACGAGGCGAGCCCTAATGATGTACGGCGTGCTGGCGGTTGTTGCACTGGTGGCGGCAGGCGCATCATCGGCGGAGCAGTCAACTCCTGGGCGATTGGTGCGGGCGGCTTTCGCGCAAGTGGGAGAGGCCTCTCCCCGGGACAATGCCTACGTTTACGTGCACCCTGACGGGGCAAGCATGGACGGTACAGATTGGGACCGCCGCCGAGCGATATCGCATCGGGCCAAATACGGTGATCGTTATCTGTGGTTCCGACGTGATGGCAAAGAGTACGTCGTGACCGACCGCGTTCTGCTGGGCGAAGTCGATGTGGCGATGGAGCCGCAGAGGGAGCTGGGCCGGCGCCAGGCGGAACTGGGAGAGGCGCAGGCCAAGCTCGGCGAGCAGCAGGCGGCTATCGGCGAGCAGCAGGCGGCAGCTGCTGTCGATATGCCCGACCTCAGCGCAGAGGTGCAGCGGCTAGAGCAGCGAGTGCGCACCATGAAGGGACGCAAGGCATCGCAAGCCGACATCGGGGATCTACAGGGAGAGATCGGAGCCCTACAGGCCAAGATCGGTGAGATTCAGGCCAAACTCGGCGAGGTGAGTGCCGGCATCGGAGAAAGACAGGCCGTACTTGGCCAGAAGCAGGCGGAGTTGGGCAGTAAGCAAGCAGAGCTGGGGCGGGAGCAGGAGCGGGTAGCTGGCGAGGTACAGCGCAAAATTGCCGAGGTGCTTGACCGCGCCGTGCGTACGGGTGTTGCGCAACAACCGTAGGAGGTGGTGTCAAATCGTCCTCCTTGAAGGCTCAGAATAGCGGCCCTGCCCTGCGCGGCGCCTGATTCGGAGGTGCCACCAACCAGGGTGCGATGGTGGCCGGCTCCGCTTCATTGAAACGTTGCCGCAAGCGCAGTCCCGTGGAACGGAGCTCGATATCCTCCACGACGGCGCCATCTCCTTCATGAGGCAGTTTTCGTGTGTGCGTCCTTGTCTTCCAGTTCATCCAGCGCCTTCCGAATCACCTCCGCGCTTTCACGCAATCGAATGGTCTCCTGTTCGTTCAGGGGCAGGGGAAACGTCTCCAGGACACCCTTGCCGCCCACCAGCCGAGGCAAGGAAAGGGTGACATTGGAAACACCCACGACCTCGGGCGTGGGCAAACACACCGTCATTACGGAGCGCTGGTCGTGCAGGATCACTTTGACGATACGCGCCAGAGCGCTGCCAATGCCGTAATAGGTGGCCCCTTTGCCGCTGATAATCGTGTAGGCAGCATCGCGCACTTGGCGGTCGATTTCCTGGCGTACCGGTTGGGACAGGTCGATCCCGCGAAGGGTGACGAACGAGTCTAAAGGCATACCGCCGACAGTGGCCAACGACCACGTGAGCACTTCCGAATCGCCGTGCTCGCCGATGACGTGTGCGTGAACGTGTTGTGGATCGATGCCGCAGTGGCTCCCGAGGAGACTGCGGAAACGGGCGGTATCCAGGGTCGTACCCGAGCCAAGCACGCGCCCGGCCAGTACGCCAGAGAGGGCAGCATACCGCGCGGCCACATGCGTCATCACGTCAACCGGGTTGGTGGCGACGACAAGTACAGCCTCGGGTGCGTTCTCAAGCACGGCCGGCACTACCTCGCGAAAGACTTGCGCATTGCGTTGCAGAAGCTGCAGGCGAGTCTCTCCGGGCTTCTGACCGACGCCAGCGCAGATCACGACGACGCGACACTCGGTCAGAGCCTCGTAGCCGCCAGCCCGGATTTCAAGGGGGTGCGCAAAGGGCACGGCGTGACGAATGTCGTCCGCCTCCGCCTCGGCGCGAGCCGTGTTTTTGTCCACGAGGACGACCTCGCGCCCTACGCCTTGCATTACGAGAGCGTACCCGGCGCTGGCGCCCACGAATCCGCTGCCGACAATGCCAACCTTCAGACTAGCTGTTTCGAAGTTCATTTTTCCTCCTGCTAATCCTGCGGAGTATGAATCCCCGTCGGGCGCAGGCTCTCCGGCTGGGGTTTTGCCTTGATGAACAAGGGCTCGATGCCCTGGCGCACTTGCTGTCGTCGTTCATTACGGTCCCTTCCCTTGCCCGATGGTAGTATGGGATGACTCCAGCGTGTTACTTACGATTTCCTTGGCCTCGCTCACAATGGTGTCCATGTGAGCCTCGTCCTGGAAGCTCTCTGCATAGATCTTGTAGATGTTTTCTGTGCCGGAGGGCCGGGCTGCGAACCAGCCGTTGGCGGCCACCACTTTCAGGCCCCCGATTGGGGCGTTGTTGCCTGGGGCGCGGGTCAGCTTCGCCGTGATCGGCTCGCCCGCAAGGGTTGACTCCTTGACGGCCTCGGGCGACAGTTCCTGCAGCCTGGCTTTCTGCTCAAGGGCTTGCCAAATTCATGGACAAGGGCAGCTTTCATAGTTTGAGGTAACATTCTTCTCTCCTCATACGCCCAGCATTATCACAAGCCACCGGACCGGATCAGCGACGAAGAACTGCGGCACTACTTCTCTTCGTCAAGAATGTGAAGCACTGGTCGCGCAGCGGTACCACTATCGCGGTGTTTGGCCTGAAGTTCTTCTATCAGCATTGCTCGTCTCGGCTGTTTGATGCAGGCAGGATGGTGCCGGTCAGCAACATTTTCTCGCCGGCCCCTACGCCAAGGCCTGTTTCGCCGCCGCAAGCTCCCGCAGCTTCTCCTTGTCTACCTTCGGATACTGCAGTTCCAAGGAGCTCAGAGTGTCGATGACGGCGGCGGCAACCACCGGCCGCGTAAACCACTTGTTGTCCGCCGGCACGACATACCAGGGCGCACTCTTGGTCGCTGTGCCCTGGATCATGTCCTCGTAGGCCTCCATGTAGGCGTCCCAATGCTCGCGCTCCTTGGCGTCGGTGGCAGAGAACTTCCAGTTCTTCTCCGGGTTGTCAAGCCGCTCGAGGAAGCGCTTCTTCTGCTCCTTCTTGGAGACATGGAGAAAGAATTTGCAAATGGCGACCCCGTTGCGAGCGAGGTAGCGCTCAAAGGAGCGAATATCCTGATACCTCTCTTTCCAGATGTCTTTGGTGATGAGCTCAGCCGGCACCTTCTGCTTGCCAAGCAGTTCGGGATGCACGCGCACGACGAGCGTTTCTTCGTAGTAGCTGCGGTTGAAGATGCCGATACGGCCACGCTCAGGCAAACACTTCAGGCAACGCCAGAGATAATCGTGATCAAGGTCTTCGCTGCTCGGCGCTTTGAAAGAGAACACCTGGCAGCCCTGAGGATTCACGCCGGACATGACGTGTTTGATGGCGCCGTCTTTGCCTGCGGCGTCCATCGCCTGGAAGATGAGCAGCACAGCCCAGCGATCCTGCGCGTAGAGCATGTCCTGCAACTGGGCCAGCGCCTCGATCCCGATAGACAACGCTTCCTTGGCCCGCGGCTTGTCCTCGGACGTAAAGTCGAGCGTGTCGCCCGGATCGCTGTTTTTGAGACGAAAATCCTCTCCGTTCGAGACGCGGAATGGTTTTGCGATCTCCCTGGACTTCTCGATAATCTCTTTCAGCTTCATACTCTCTCCTTTCGTATGCTCATATGCGCTCGCGAGGGTTTCCTCACGTGGACAAGCCAGAACCGCCGGCATAGGGGAATGATTAATGCCTATGCACGAGTGACTAAAGAAATCCAGAATTTGAAGGACAAAGGCTGGGCCCAGACACTGGACCCTTCGTCATTGAAGCTCGTCATTCGTTCCTGCGTCCTGCCTGCCCCAGGGTTTCTTAGCGCACTGCACCGAATCTTGTCCGGTTGCATTAAGACACTACCGGAATGAAGTAGAACATCAGGGCAATGATCGCGTACACCGTGACGAGCTGCACGCCCTTATACCAGTTGGATTGGCCGTCGCCGGAAACCATTGCCCCGATCAGGACACCAAGGAAAAGGGAGCCGATCTCCGCGCGATTGAAAGACAGTTCGAGCGGCTGCGGGGCGATGAAATAACTCGCCAGGACCAGCACCGGCGCGACAAACAGCGCGATTTGGATGGAGCTTCCCAACGCGATGCCCACCGACAAGTCCATCTTGTTCGATGAAGGTCTGCGACATGCCCAGCGCCTCGGTCGTGAGACTCGATGCAGAAACGGCATCAGGCTGCCCCGCACTCCATGACAGGCGCCCGAAGGCCTGCCCAGTGCTTCCTCAGTTTGGTTGAGTCGCTGGTGGTTCATGAATCACCCAGCCTCGGCCTTTGTGAAGGCTGCTCTCTTCCCCACCTCGAGAAACCGCGTGCTGTCGAGGCGGCCGAAGAGTTGGATGAGCGTAGCGACCAGCCCCGTCCACCCGGTCTGGTGGCTCGCGCCGATTCCTGCTCCGTTGTCACCGTGGAAGAACTCGTAAAACAGAATGTGGTCGCGCCAGTGGGGATCGCTCTGAAAGATCTCCGTGCCCCCGTATACTGGCCGCCGCCCGCGCTCGTCGCGCAGGAAGATCCGCGTGAGGCGTGTCGCGATTTCGTTGGCCACCTCGAAAAGATTCATCAGCCGGCCCGACCCTGTTGGGCACTCGACTTTGAACGAGTCGCCATAGTAGCCATAGAACTGGAGCAGCGCGCGAATGAGCAGGGCGTTCACTGGCATCCAGATCGGCCCGCGCCAGTTTGAGTTACCACCGAACATGCCGGTGTCGGACTCGGCGGGAAGATAGGCCACGCGGTACTCCTCCTCGTGCACCCGGAAGATATAGGGGTGCTCCAGATGCGAGCGGGAAAGCGCCCGGATGCCGTAGGCACTCAGGAACTCCTCCTCGTCCAACATTCGCGCGAGGATCCGTCGCAGGCGCTCCGGATTCACGACGGCGATAATGCCGCGGTCGCCGTAACCCAGGTGCCCCTCGCCCGTCGGGTGGATGGCCTGTCGCAGCTCCGGCATGCGCCGCAGCCGCTCCCGCAGGTGCGCGGCCAGACTGGGAACGCGTTCCCGCTGCCAGGGCTCAACGACCGTCGTGGCGCAGAGCGGCAGCAACCCCACCATCGAGCGCACTTTCAGGCGCGTGGCGCTCCCGTCGGGCAGGCGGAGCACGTCGTAGTAGAATCCATCCTCCTCGTCCCACATGCCTTCCTGGCCGACCCGATTCATGGCGTGGGCAATCCAAAGGAAGTGCTCGGCAAACTTGTTGGTGAGATCCTCGTAGGTGCGATCGTGCGCCGCGATCTCGACCGCGATCTCCATCATGTTCTGGCAGAAGAGAGCCATCCAGGCTGTGCCGTCTGCCTGCTCCAGGTATCCACCGGTCGGAAGCGGCGCCGAGCGGTCGAAGACACCGATGTTGTCAAGGCCGAGGAATCCGCCCTCGAAAACGTTCCTCCCGAAGCGGTCCTTGCGATTGACCCACCAGGTGAAATTGGCGATCAGCTTTCCGAAGGAGCGTTTCAGGAAGTCCACATCGCCCTGGCCGCGCAGCGCCTGCTCCATCCGGTAGAGAAAGATCGTGGCCCAGGAGTGCACCGGCGGGTTAACGTCCCCGAAGTTCCACTCGTAGGCCGGGATCTGCCCGCTCGGGTGCAGGTAGATCTCGCGCAGCATCAAGTCGAGCTGGTTCTTGGCGAAGTCCACATCGACGTCCGAGAGCACGAGGGTGTGGAATGCCAAATCCCAGGCCGCATACCAGGGATACTCCCATTTGTCGGGCATGGAGATCACGTGGCTGTTCACCATGTGGGCCCACTCGCGATTCCTTATGGGCCGGCTCGACCCGGCAAATGGGTCAACCCCATGCTCTTCGAGCCACTTGTCCGCATCGAAGAAGTAATACTGCTTGGTCCACAGCATGCCCGCCAGCGCCTGCCGCATCACGCGCGCAGCGTCCTCGCTCGTCGAGGGCGGGGTCAGGGCCGCGTAGAACTCGTCGGCTTCACGCAGACGCGCTTCGAACGTCTGGTCGAAGTCCCCGAACGCATCGCGCATCTCTTTGGGGGTGGTGTCCGACAGCCGTAGGCGCAGTATGGTCGTTTGCCCGGCCCCGACCCTCATCTGATAGTATGCCGCTGCCTTGGTGCCGGTACCGGCGGGGTTCACAGCACCCGTATGCCCATGGACGACGCAATTGTTGATGCCGTCCTTAACATATGGGCCCGCGTTCGGCGTCCCGAAGAGACGTTCGTTGTTGGTTTCGTTCTCCACGAACAAGACCGGCACGTCCCCCTCTACGTGCAGCCAACGCTCGCCCAACTCCGCGTGAGAAGCGGTGATCACGCGGGTGCCGGCCGCCCCAGACGCCAGTCCTAGTGCTGGCTTCGGCTGGTCGGGCCACCAGTTCCAGGTGTTGCGGAACCAAAGGGTCGGCAAAACGTGCAGCGGCGCAGCCTCTGGGCCGCGGTTGGCAAGCGTAATCCGGATCAGCATGTCCTCGGGGGATGCCTTGGCGAACTCGACGAAAACGTCAAAATACCGCTTGTCATCGAAGACGCCCGTGTCGAGCAACTCGTATTCTAGCTCGGTCCTGGAACGACGGCGGTTTGTATCCACCAGGTTCGCGTAGGGATATGCTCTCTGGGGATACTTGTAGAGCCACTTCATGTACGAGTGCGTCGGCGTCGAGTCGAGATAGAAGTAGTACTCCTTGACATCCTCGCCGTGGTTGCCCTCGGCATTGGTGAGACCGAAGAGGCGTTCCTTGATGATTGGGTCCTGCTCGTTCCACAGGGCAAGGGCGAAGCACAGGCGCTGCTTCTCATCAGAGATACCGGCCAGCCCATCCTCGCCCCAATGATAGGCGCGCGAACGAGCCTGGTCGTGGCTGAAGTAACTCCAGGCGTCGCCGTTTTCACTATAGTCCTCCCGCACTGTTCCCCACTGTCGTTCACTGAGATACGGACCCCATTTCCGCCATGGGATGTTTTTTTCTCGCGCTTCCGTCAGTCTTTGTTGTTCCGCATTCGGGCTCATTAATGTTCCTCCGGCTTTAAGGTCGTTGAGAGGCTCAGGTACCGTGTCAGCAGCTGAATCTGCACCCTTCATCCTCCGTGCCGCCGGCGTAGGTGGCTCACTTGGAAATCCCCCTTACTAAAGAGGTGGCGACGAAGCCCTTCATAAACGCTAACCTGCTAGCCAGGGATTTCTCTGATTTAGAGACCCAACCGCCAATAGCGCTAAGTAAGGATTGTCGAATCAGGCTCCGAAGGTCCCTACGTGCCGGGCTGGTATTCAGAAGTCAGTTGCCACCGAAACAGCTTCGGTTAGAGCCAACCGCCACTGAATCCCGCCCGCCGCAGCCCGGCGACGACTGCCGGGCAACGGCGCATGATGTTCCAGAGCAGGCCGGTCCGGTAGTTCTCGACCATCAGCACGACCGGCCCTTGATCGATTCCGAAGTGATACGGCGTGACCCACCAACCGGTCGGGCTATCCTGCACCGCAAACGATTGATTGAACGACGGCTTGAACCCATATTTTCCCGTCATGCCCAATTCCATTCGCGCAAATTGCCGCAGGGTTGGGATGACGATTTCAGGAGCAAACGGTAGCGAGGCGACCACAACCCACGGGGCGACTGTGCCGTCGTCGGGACCGAAGGGGGCGCCGCGAGCGATATAGTCGAAAAACTCGCGTTCGATGCCGTTGACCACACGCTTCCCCCAACCGGGCCCGTCGCAGGCCGTGAATCCCCAACAGTGTTCGCCGTAGCCGGCGCAATTCAGGGGATTGCGGATCGCGTATTCTTGCTGCACCAACGTCGCCTGCCGGCTGTTCTCGAAGTAGTCGCTGCCGCGCCCACGCATGAATTCGTCGCGAATGCCGCGAAAGTCGATCCACATATGCGAGAGTTGATGTGTGAAGAGCGGCCCCGAGTAAAGCAATTCACGATCGTAGAGTTTCTTCCACTGGTAGGTCGCGCAATAGGCCTGATAACTCTCGGGCGGCAAGGGATGCGTGGGCGAACCGAGTCCAAGGATGTACAGCAGCAAACCCTCGTCGTAACCTTGGTAGCGGTGTGGGATGAACCCGTTCTCCGGCCGCCAGCCATGGGTTAGAGTCGGTCCACCATCCCGGGCCCAATTCCAGTCGGCCCGACGGTAAAGCGCATCGGCCAAGCTTCTGATCTCGACCTCGACGGGCGTGTCCCGGTCGAAATAGGCGCCGACCGTCAAGGCGCCCGCGAACAGAAAGGCCGAGTCGAGGGTGGAAAGCTCGCACTGCCAAACGCGGCGACCCGTTTCGATGTCCAGGAAATGGTAGAAAAAGCCTTTGTAACCGGAGGCGTCCGGCTCGGGACCTTGCGGGCATTCGATCAAGTAACGCAGTCGTTTCCGGGTGATCTTGGCGGCGAAATCTCGGAAGAGGACGCCGCGCTCGACGACGACCGGAATCGTCGCCAGCGCCATCCCGCAGGCGGCGATACTGACCGGAGCGTTCGGGTCAGTCTTGTCGCGGACCAGCCCATTGTCCGGGTTGCTTTCGTGCAGATAATACAGAACCGTGGAGAGCTGCAGCAGGCCCAGCTCTTTGTCGGTGGGCAGTCGATTGAGATCGTTGTCGGCACCGGGAGTGTCGGCCATGGGTCAGTTGCTCTCCGTCAGCCCAATTGCACGTGGACGTTGTGAGTTTTCCCGTCGTCGCTTAGCAGCACCGTGTCGTTCGGCAATCGCTGTCCGTCCAACTCGACCGATCGGACGCCGCGACCCGTGCCAGCCGAGTTGTCCACCAGAATCCGGTAGGTCGCGGACCCGTGGCGATAGCTCAGTTCGAATCCCGGCCAGCTCGGCGGGACGCATGGCTCGAAACGAAGGGTGTCACCCCGCAATCGGAAACCCAGAATCGTTTCAATGGCGACGCGGAAGAGCCAGCTCGCCGAGCCGGTGTACCACGTCCAGCCGCCGCGGCCCGTGTGCGGCGGGGCGCCATAGACGTCGGCGCACACCACATACGGCTCAACTTTGTAATGCTGCACCTCCTCAGCCGCCGTGGCATGGTAGACCGGGTTGATGAGGTTCCAAAGTTCCAGGGCGCGGTCGCCGCGACCCTGCAACGCCGTCGCCAGGGCAACCCACGTGGCGGCGTGGGTGTATTGACCGCCGTTCTCGCGGATGCCCGGCACATATCCTTTGATGTAACCGGGCTGAAGGGCGCCTTTGTCGAACGGCGGGTCGAACAGCTGGATCAGTTTGTCGCCGCTACGCACCAGTCGTTTTTGAACCGCCTCCATCGCCGATTGAGCCCGTGCCGGGTTGGCTGCCCCGGAAATGACCGCCCAAGCCTGTGGAATGGCGTCGATTTGGCACTCATCGTTTTGAGCGGATCCCAGGGGAGTGCCGTCGTCGAAATAGGCTCGGCGGTACCACCCGCCGTCCCAGGCGTTCGCCTCCAGAGCCACCCGCAACTGCTCGGCTCGCTCCCGGCACCACTGGGCATCGTCGGCCTGGCTGCGCCGCTCAGCCACTTCTGCAAACGCGTTCAGCACGCTGACGAAAAACCACCCGTTCCAAACGCTCTCGCCCTTTCCGTGGGCGCCCACCTTATTCATGCCGTCGTTCCAATCGCCGGTGCCCATGAGGGGTAATCCGTGGGAACCCAGCCGATAGCCGTGCTTCAGCGCGCGAACGCAGTGCTCGTAAACCGTGCCAGTCTGCTCACTCACTGCCGGCAAGTTGAAGTCTTCCTCCTGCTCTTCGCGAAGTACCGGCGCCGCGATGAACGGCACGACTTCATTTAACAAGTCCGTGTCGCCTGTTGTCACCACATAGTGGTGCACCACGAGCGGCAGGAAATAAAGGTCGTCGGTGATCCGCGTGCGAACGCCAATCCCGGACGGCGGGTGCCACCAGTGCTGCACATCGCCCTCTTCGAATTGTCGTGCCGCCGATCGCAAGATCTGCGCCCGCGCCTCTGCCGGAGCGCTGTAGACCAGGGCCATCACATCCTGCAGTTGGTCTCGAAAACCGTACGCGCCGCCGGATTGGTAAAACCCGGAGCGGGCCCAAACGCGGCAAGCCAAGACCTGATAAACAAGCCAACGGTTGAGCATCAGGTCGATGCCCGGATCGGGCGTCCTCACCTGCAACGCGTTCAGGTAGCGGTCCCATTGCTGTTGCACCTGCCTCAGTGCCGCATCGGCTCGATGGGATGGTGTGTATGCGCCAATGAGTCGATGAACCTCCGCCAAACTGTCCGCCTGACCCAAGCCAAAAACCACTTCTCTCGTCTCGCCAGGAGACAGCGTCAGGTCCGTCGTCATGGCCGCGCAGGGATCGAGGCCTGGGCCGACGCGGCCGGACAGCCCGACGCGCCTCAGGGCGGCGGGCGCTGAAATCGAGCCGTGTTCCCCGAGAAATTCCGTCCGATCGGCGGTGACCGACTGCGTCGGCGCACCAGAGGCCGCAAAGGCGATCTTCTCGGCGAAGTTGCCGGCCCAAGCATTCCGCGCCCGTATCGCGCCGGTCTCCGGATCGCGCTCACAGACGACTTGCAGCGGAGCGTTTTCACGGACGGTTCCCAGAACCCATTCGACGTAGTACGTCGCCGACAACCGCCGCGGCCGATCGCCGTCATTGCGCACCGTCAGGCACACTAACTTAATCGGATCCTCGGTCGGGACGAAAACCAAAAGGTCCTGATTGAGACTCCGACTGACATGCGTGTAGCGAGTGTAGCCTTGGCCGTGGCGGACGGTCACCGTGGCCCTGGGTCCCAGCGGCAAGGGCGTGGGAGTCCAGAACTCACCGGTTTCCTCGTCGCGCAAATAGATCACTTCGCTGGGCGGGTCCGAAGTCGGATCATTCGACCAGGGACTGAGGCGGTTCATTTGACTATTGCCCGCCCAACTGTAGCCCAGACCAGCTTCTGTCACTAAACATCCGAACCGGGGATTGGCCAGCACATTCGTCCAGGGGGCTGGCGGCAACGTGGGTCCGATCTGTGCGGTGCCGTCGATGAGGATCACGTACTCGCGGCCATCACCGGTGAATCCTCCGAAGCCGTTCCAGAACCTTAATCCTTCAGGCGGTGGGGCGGGCTGCGCGACAGGCGTTGTCGCGACCGCACCCGGAGTAAGGTGTGGCGGCGGAGCGGGCCCTGGGGCAGCGCGATGATCGATCTGCTCGGTCAGCGACCCGCGACCACCGCCGAGGACAGCCCGCGCGGCGGCCGCGAGCAGGACGGCATCATCGGTCCCCACCTTGTCCGCAGTCAAAAAGAACACACCGCCCGGCTTGCCGAGCATCTCGCCGGCAACTCCCGTCTGTAGTTCCCTTCCTAACCGATCGGCAGGTTCGCCGGCGCGCTCGTCCAGAATCACGAGATCTAATTTCAATCCCCGGCGGCGGGTATAGGTGCGCCACTGAACCAGTTGGCGAACGACGGTCTCATCCTCGTCCCGAGCGACTCGGACCAGCACAATGGGCAGGTCACCGGAAATGGAGTGCGGCCACAGGCTCGCCTGCCCCAGCCGGTTGGCGGCCACCGCCTCCAGGTCGCGAAGTCCGGAGTTCGTGAAAACGACGGCCGCCGCCAACCGGTTGAACAGGGCGATGTCCTCCGGTGTGAGCGCTAGCTCTCGTAGTTCGCTCTGGCCGCGGGCTTTGGCGCCCGCAAAGGCCTGGTCGATCGCTTCGAATTCACGGAATCGTTCGGCTATTCCGATGGCGGCTTCATGCGTGTCAGCCGCTCCGGTCACAAAGGCGATGCGAGTCGTCATTCCGGCGTCGAGGCCGACCCGCCGGCGCAAGCTGAAGATCGGATCGAGCACCGGGCCGGTGGTCCCCGATAAGCGAGACCTCGAGTCCAAGGCGGCGGGATGGGCCGGCGTACGGCCGCGTCCGAGAAATCTCGTTCGATCCGTCTCGTATTCAATCTCTTCAGTGGCCGGCACGCTCGCTGCCGAAGTGTGAATCGCCCAGACTGGCTGCTCGTTCGCGCCGCGGGGTCGGCGTCGGGCCAAAAGTGCGCCGCACCGGGAATCGAAATCCGTCTCCAGGAACAGCTTGGCGAAAGCAGGGTGGGCCTGATCGGCCCGACGGTCATTCAGACACACCTCCGCATAGCTCGTCAGGTCGAATTCGCGGTGCCGACGGCCGTGATTGACTAGCGTCACCGCCCGTATCTCAGCATCTGCATCCGGCACGACACAAACGGCACAGCGGGTCTCGACGTCGCCATCCCGTCGACGAAACTCGGCGCGGTCCGCGTGAAAGTCGAATTCAGCTTCATCAGCGGCTTGGCGCAGCGGTTGAAGGCCAATCGACCACAGGCTGTTGTCGCTGACGTCACGGACATAATAAAACTGGCCCCAACAGTCGCGCGTGGCATCTTCGCGCCAGCGCGTTACATCCAGGTCGCGCCAGGTGCTGTAGCCGGCACCGGCGCTCGTGATCATCACGCCGTACGAGCCGTTGGACAGCAGCGCTACCGCAGGTTGCGATCTCATTGGTCTTGTCCCCCGAAGAAGACTGATGAGGTCTATCGCAAGAGGTCGCGCACGACCCAACCCCATAGCCTTCCTTAACCGTTACTTCTTCTTCAACTGATCGGCGACGGCCTGGGCTGCCCGCTTCGCCGCTTCAGGGTCACCCAGATAGAAATGACGGATCGGTGTGAGATCATCATTGAGCTCGTACACGAGAGGAATACCCGTCGGAATGTTGAGCTCAACGATGTCTTGATCAGAAATTTGATCCAGGTATTTGACCAGCGCGCGCAGACTGTTGCCGTGGGCGGCGATGAGGACGCGCTTGCCCGACTGCACGACCGGCGCAATGGTTTCATGCCAATAGGGAAGAAAGCGCCCAACGGTGTTCTTCAAGGACTCTGTTTGTGGGACTTCATTCGGGTTAAGGCCAGCGTAGCGCGGGTCTTTGCCAGGGTGGCGCGGATCATCCAAGGTCAATGCCGGAGGAGGGATGTCATAGCTCCGGCGCCAGATTTTGACCTGCGCCTCACCATGCCGTGCCGCTGTTTCTGCCTTATTGAGCCCTTGCAGCGCGCCGTAGTGCCGCTCGTTGAGTCGCCAATGGTTATAGACTGGTATCCACATCAGATCCATTGCCTCGAGAGCGAGCCACAGCGTCTTGACGGCGCGTGCCAGCACCGACGTAAAGGCAACATCAAAGACATAGCCTTCTTGCTTTAGAAGCCTGCCCGCCTCCATCGCCTCCTTGATGCCTTTCTGGGAAAGCGTCACGTCGGTCCAGCCGGTGAAGCGATTCTCTCTATTCCACTCACTTTCTCCGTGGCGCAGCAGGACCAGCTTCTTCATGGTTGTAACCTCCTCATCCGAGAATCAGGAAGCCTCAGCTTCCTATTTGGCGTCTGGCTTTGCCGGAGGCGCCTGACTTGCTGGCCAGCTCTCCAGCTTTGTCAACAGCGGCCATATGCATTACCAGGTCCAGCACCTTGCAGGAATAACCCCACTCGTTGTCATACCAGGCGACCAGTTTCACGAAGTTATCGTTCAAGGGGATGCCGGCCTTGGCATCAAATACACAGGTACAGGATTCACCGATGAAGTCGGACGAGACAACCTCATCCTCGGTGTACCCCATAATCCCTTTCATGGGGCCTTCAGAGGCAGCTTTAATAGCGGCCTTAATCTCGTCATATTTAGCGGGCTTGGCTAAACGGCAGGTCAAATCGACGACCGAGACATTGGCCGTGGGCACCCGGAACGCCATTCCGGTCAATTTGCCGTTAAGGTCAGGGATGACCTTGCCAACTGCCTTGGCCGCGCCTGTACTCGACGGTATCACGTTAGATGCGGCGCCACGCCCCCCTCGCCAGTCCTTTTTCGACGGACCATCAACCGTTTTCTGCGTGGCCGTGGTCGCGTGCACGGTTGTCATCAGGCCCTCCACAATCCCAAACCTGTCGTGCACGACCTTGGCCAAAGGAGCCAAACAGTTCGTCGTGCAAGAGGCATTCGAGACAATTGTCATGTCTTTCCGGTACGCATCTTGATTGACGCCCATGACGAACATGGGAGCATCTTTGGAAGGCGCTGTGATCACGACCTTTTTGGCGCCGGCTTTGAGATGGGCAGTGGTTTTTTCGACGTCGGTAAAGACGCCAGTGGATTCGACAATATACTCGGCGCCGCAGGCCGCCCAGGGAATCTCCTGGGGTTTCGTCGCGGCATAGACATCGATTGCTTGACCATTCACAATGAATTTGCCATCCCGCGCTTCTGCGGAACCTTTGAAACGCCCATGCACTGAGTCGTACTTCAGCATATAGACCATGTACTTCGTATCAATGAACGGGTCATTGATACCGACGACTCTAGCCTCGGAATTGTTCAAAGCAGCACGAAAGACCAGCCGCCCGATCCGACCAAAACCATTGATTCCAATTTTCGTCACCATACTTTTCTCCTTTCTCCTACACGCCCGCCGCCAAGGCCGAGTTCACGTAACAAGCCAAAACAAGCCTCGGCTGTTTTCCGGCGAGCCGGTGCGCGCTCACTTTTTACCTTTCACCTTGCCTTGGCTTGCGGCCACCTCCACTGCCTTCTTTATCACGCTCCACTGCCGGAAGGCCCTCCTGCCTGCAAATTTCGCCGCTGCCCCCAACTCCTCCTCGATCCGCAGCAACTGATTGTACTTTGCGATTCGATCAGTGCGGCTTGCCGAACCCGTCTTGATCTGGCCGGCACCCGTGGCCACAACGAGGTCAGCGATGAAGGTGTCTTCTGTTTCGCCAGAGCGGTGTGAAACCATGGAGGTATACCCTGCCGCTGCCGCCATCTGCATCGCCTGCAGGGTCTCGGTCAACGTTCCGATCTGGTTGACTTTGATGAGGATGGAATTGGCCACACCCTCACGAATTCCACGTAAGAGTCTTTCTGTGTTGGTGACGAAAAGGTCATCACCGACGAGCTGAATTTTGGTTCCCAGCGTGTCGGTCAACAGCTTCCACCCCGCCCAATCATCTTCGGCCATGCCGTCTTCGATGGAAATGATCGGATACTGGCGAACCCAGTTTGCCCAGAACTCGGCCATTTGCTCTGAAGTCCTCGCGCTTTTGTCGGACTTCTTGAAGACGTACCGGCTGCGCGTCGCATCGAAAAACTCGCTCGCTGCCGGGTCAAGGGCGAGGCCAATGTCCTTTGAGGTCTCGTATCCCGCCTGCGTGATCGCCTGTAGAATCACCTCCACAGCCTCCTCGTTGGACTTAAGGTTTGGCGCAAATCCGCCTTCATCGCCAACCGAAGTGGCGTGCCCTTTCTTCTTAAGAACATTCTTCAGCGTGTGAAACACTTCGGCGCCCATGCGAAGCGCCTCAGAAAAACTGGCAGCGCCCCAAGGTGCGATCATGAATTCCTGAAAGTCCACAGAGTTGTCCGCATGGGCGCCACCGTTGAGGATGTTCATCATCGGCACCGGCAGCACCGATGCTCCAACGCCGCCGAGGTAACGATAGAGCGGCGTCTGCTGGGAGGAGGCTGCCGCGCGCGCGACCGCCATGGAGACGGCCAGGATTGCGTTGGCGCCAAGACGAGCTTTGTTAGGAGTTCCGTCCAGTTCTATCATTTTCCCGTCGATCTCTTCCTGTCGCGTTGCCTCCATCCCCTGTAGGGCGACTCCGATTTCAGCGCTCACATGGGCGGCTGCCTTTCGAGTGCCCTTGCCAAGATAACGCCCCTTCTGGCCATCACGGAGCTCCACCGCCTCATGTTCGCCGGTGGACGCGCCGGACGGAACAGCCGCTCTGCCCATGCTCCCGTCTTCAAGCCTGACATCGGCTTCCACGGTCGGGTTGCCGCGCGAATCGAGGATCTCACGTCCGATGATCCTTTCTATCTTTGCCATAATGACCTCCTTTAAGCGCTGTCAATACTGAGAAAGACTACCGCTCTTTCCACGAAAGACTGGCCCACCGCGTCCACAGCACTTTCAAGAGCAAATTTCAGGCAGTTGTAATCGTGCTCGGTAACGGCGTTGATGCCGAGATCAATGCCCGGAGTGCCCGATCAATCATTTTGCAATACGTCTTGTAATCTGGTACTGGCATAAGATCTCCTTATGAAAATTCCCTTTCTGGGACGGAGTGGCTGGCGGTAGCCAGATGGCGTGGTTGTCTTTCGAAGCCTCCGCTTTTGGGAACTTCCCGATCAGCGGGCAAACGTAAGCCTGAGCCCGCTTGTGTACAGGATGTCGTTGCGCTGCCGGCCAGGCACCGGGTTGCTCAGAAACCGGTCGCTTACCGTCAACTGCCAGGAGAGCCACTTGTTCAAGCTCGTCACCAGACTCAAATCGAAGTTCATGCGGTAGGGGCCAGCGTCGGTGACATTATGAAACATCCGGAACCGTTGCTGAAGCTGAACGACTTCCGACAACTTATAATTGAATTCGTCTCCCCAGTACGCCTCTGCCGAGTTCCTGATCAGCGGCGTGCTAAATTTCTCGCGGTTGTAAGCCACGCCCGCCAGCAAGTCCAGTCGCTTTCGTTCATCCTTGATGACGATGTAGCCCAAGCCTCCGCCGACGACGAAGCGAAGGTCCAGATCCTGAAACCGGTCGTACTCATAGTCGTTGAAGAGGCTCGCGAAAAGCCGAGAAGTGATGTTCCTGTCGTACGACCAGCCGCCGCGAATGGCTTCCGCCGTGGGGGCGAAGACGTCCTCAACGAGCCCCCTCGCATAGATCTGATTGAAGTAGGCCACTGTCTTGTCTGTCCGCGTTTCCCGGGTAGCAATCGCCGCCGTCGTAAACAGATTGGTTCTGGCATTTCCTCTTGCCCCACTCACACCCAAGTCGATGAAGCCCGTCCACAAATCCAGCAAACCCGGGTCTTGCAAACGCTCGTACTGTCTTTGGGTTTCATCGTCGCGGATCGCAACCAGGTCACCGAGCGGCACCGCCTCGGTCGCCGCGGCAGTGGCCACCTCCAGTTTCTTTTCACTTTCGTCGGTGCCTATTTTTCCGACAACCGTTTTGCCGTCTGGCAGAACAACCGTTAGAGGCTCCTGAGACGACACCGATGCCACTGACTTCCAGGGAATGGTCACTTCTCCCATGAGGTCGGTCTTGACAATCAGCTTATCTCCGTCCTTTTTCACGACCTTTCCCGTCACACGGTCTCCGTTGCTCAAGCTTACTTGATCAGCCTGGAGACAAAAAGGGAGAACGGCAAACCAAACCCCGATAGCGATACAGATTCGCGCCGACCTCATGCCGCCGAGGTGGGTCGTTCGGTGTCCCGCCTTCAAGCGGCAACATGCTGAAGCGTGGACACCAAACCTGGCCGAAGCATGAACTTCTTTGCCACGCAGTAAAGCTAGAGTGAAGGCCTGATGGGCCTTCACGCGGGGTCTAACCGGATGCGGTTTCGGCAGAATCAAGGACACCGTGTTGGACAAGCAGTGGACAACTTTCATGCGCTCTCCTGGAAAAGGCTGGGCCTCTCGTCCTCAACTAACACCACCTCTGACGCTGCGGGCGTGCGGCTCCAGCAGGATATTCTTGGCCACTTCCCTCTCGGCGGCTAGATAACAGTATGCCTGAAAGGCAATCGGCGACCCAACGATCGGAGCAAGGAAGCATGCCATAGAGACGCTGAGACCACGCGTTCGCTTTGTCCCCGAACACCCGTGGAGCACCCTTACTGGCTCGTTCGGGTGGTAGACGCCGATGGTGGTCTTTTGCTGTAAAGATCGTATTTGGGCCGTGACCTGAATTCGGTTGGCCATTCCCTGGGAAGTGTTCTTCAGCACCTGCCAGCCGTGCAGGAACTCGACGCCTACGTTGAGATGGCCGGCTGGATTCCAAATCAAGTTTCCGGACATGTAATAGCTCTTGCTGAAGGCCGTCTCCGGCTGCGCCGCTGTGTTTCTGAACCCGGTCAAAGCCAAAGGTAACGGTCGACCGCACGTGCACCTGCCAGTAGTGCTTAGCTCCGTAAGTCGAGAAGACCGGCAGTGGCGAAGGTATGGCTCGCCATGTCTCGAACCTCGGCGGGTTGGGCCTGAATCTGAATAACCAGGGCACAGAGCCGAAGGCACCCGTCCCAGGCTCTCCTTCGCACTAAGAGCCTGATGTTGCTTTGCTATCGCGTAGCCCGATCTGACCCTTTCTCGAGAAGTTGATGGACTCGCCGAGAATCCGGGCAGCCTCTTGCGGCGCGTGAAAACCGGTGGAGTTTTCAGCTTCGACGAAGTCCAGGTAAAATTGCGCCTTGCGCTGGAAGTCTTGCGCCGTCGCCAGCTCTGCATCCGTTTTGCCGGCCGCCTTGGCCGCCTTGAGATCGCTGATCAAATCCATTAGCGCATCCATCGCCACGTTGCGCAACTTGTAGGTGCGCTCCTGAATGGTCTCGGCGCGCGCCTTGAGCTCTTCCTCCGGCCACTTGTGGCAGGTCTGGCAAGCGCCATTGATGTTCAGCAGCGGACTGCGCACGTGATGGTCGCTGATCTTCAGCGCGCCTTGGCGCTTGTAGGGCATGTGGCAATCGGCGCAGGCTACGCCCGAACGGGCGTGGATGCCTTGATTCCACATCTCGAACTCCGGATGCTGCGCTTTGAGCACGGGGGCGCCCGTGTCAGCGTGCGTCCAGTCCTTGAACTTCGCCTCGTCGTAGTAAGCCTGAATTGCTTCGACCCTCAAACCCTTCGCCCACGGATAAACAAGCCGCTTCTCTGGCCCCTTGAAGTAATACTCGACATGGCACTGGCCGCAGACATAGGCGCGCATCTCCTGGCGCGTCGCCTGCTGGTTGACATCGTAGGCCTGGATACCTTGCGAGGCTTTGAAAGCACGAATGCCTTCGATGAAGCCGGGGCGTGTGACGCGCAGTTGCATCGTGGTTGGATCGTGGCAGTCAATGCAGGCGACCGGATGCGTTACCAGCTTGCGCGCCTCGGTGTAGGGCATCTGATTCATCTTCTCGAAACCTTTAATCAGATCTCCGCCGCCGAGTTTCTTGTACGGCACATAGAGCGAAGCGTGGCATTGCATGCAGGTGCCCGGCTGTTTGGCCGCTTGTTGGCGCTCGGTAAGAGTCTGGTCGTCGAGCATGTAAGCGTGCCCGCGTTCCTCGCGGAAGTCGCGCGCGAAGGCGTAGCCGGCCCACATGACTTTCAAGCGCGGGTCTTCTTCAATCTTTGATTGTGAGACGATCGAGCGCGGATCGGCCTTGGTCGGCGTGCGCGGCTCGGCTTCGCTGCCGCCGAAGCGCGTGCGCACTTGATCGACCGTCCGTCGATAATCGTCGTATTGCAACGGAAAGTTCTTGCCCCACACGGCAGGGTCTTCGGTTTCATCGGTGAGTTCGACGACGCGGTAAAAAGGATTCCGAGCTTCCTGCTTACGCTCAAAAATATTCACAAGGAGTGCGGTGATGCCGGTAGTGATGAGCGCTGCGACGCCGACAAAGAGGAGAAACTTCGGCCAGTTAAAAGGACGTTCGGGTGAGCGGTTCTGCGCGTTCACAAGCTGACGGGCCTCCTTTCCTGGGTTATGGGTCTACGAATGTCCCACGGAGCGATGACAACGGATGCACGACAGCCCGTTGCCGCCTTGTACCGTCTCTATGGCGTGCACGATTTCCTGATGGCAGCTGCGGCACGCGTTCTCAGTAACTAAGCGGCTGCGCTCCTTCATCTGAATCGGTTCGTGAAAATTGCCTGTCGTGAAACCGTAAGAGTGCCAGAAGCCGTGGTCGGCCTTGACGTAATATTTCCCGAAAAAGTTGTGTGGCGTGTGGCAGTCATTACAAGTGGCAGCCATGTGATGGCTCGACTTGATCCACGCATCGTAGTGTTCCCTCATGATGTGGCAGTTGGCGCAGGCGGCCGGGTCATCGGTCAAATACGACCAACCCTTGGAATAAAGGAAAGTGTAGCCGCCGATACCGAGTCCGAGGCCCAGAACGACTCCGAAAATGATGGCTGCAGTTTGTCTGGGGGTTGCGGGTTCCATTTACTCAAGGGTCACTTCGCGGTTGGGTAAAAACACACCTTCTGGGCAGCCGCGCCTCTAAACAGAAGAGACCGCTGTCGCTTCGGCTGAAGCTGGGACTACAAACAAAGCCAATCCTTTTGGCCCGGTTGGGACTCGGGTCATTCTGGCGGGTTGGATCAGTGCAATGCCGCCTTTGGCGCCAAATAGGTACTCATTCGTTCGAGCGGCCGTCTTACAAGACTTCCTCCTCAGACCTCAGGATTTAGCGCTGCATCGATGGCTCCAAGCAGGGTGGACTTCCCGAAGGGTTTCAGCAGGAAGCTGCTGGCGCCCGCTCCCAATGCCTGGGCTCGCAAGCACTCGTCATCAGTGGCACTGATAAAAACGATGGGAATTCGACGATTGGCCCCCGCCAGGCGCTCCTGCAAGCCAAGACCATTCATTCCTGGCAATACCACGTCGATGACGAGACAGTCGAAATCACTTAGATGGTCAGACTGCAGAAATTCTTCGGCCGAGGCGAACGCCTCGGCGGTGCAATTGTGTGCGCTGACTACTTTTTTAAGCGACTTCCGAACTGACTCGTCGTCATCTACAATTCCAACCACCGGTCGGCCAGGCACATCCGTAACCTCTGCTTGGATCCGGTTATAGGTGAGACTGACATCGTGCCCGGAAATGTGGGTAGCTGTCGTTGAATTACCAATGTCTATGCCAATATCTCACCGATACTTCGATCCGACTTGTCACGATTGCATCGTAACCCCTGCGTGTGGGCGTAGCTAGTGTCCGTTGGGATCAGCACCTGCTACTGTGGTATAGTTTTTACATGGCCGACTGATACGTTCGTATAAAGGCTGGTTAAGATAACGAACCCATAGCGACGAGTCCTCCTCTCGTGGGCGACAGTGTTCGCCTGCAACAGGCCTGCTGAACCTGATAAAGAATGGTATTGACGCCATTGCCGAGGTGCAAGGCCCCCGGGAGTTGCTGATCCGTTCAGCCCGGCAAGGCTCTGATGAAGTATTGGTGACGGTGCGAGACTCCGGCGTTGGGTTGGCGCCGCGAGAGCTGGAGCGTATCTTTGAATCCCTTTTCGCCACCAAAGAGCAAGGAATGGGGATGGGCTTGTCGATCAGCCGAACGATCATCCAAGACCATCAGGGGAGAATGTGGGCAACCGCCAATCCCGGTGGTGGCCTGACGTTCCACTTCACACTACCCGCCCATCGTGAGGAGGCTTTATGAGCGAACCGAAAGCGACTGTTTACGTCGTGGATGATGATCCATCGGTGCGGGCTGCGGTCAAGCGGCTGATCGAATCGACGGGGCTGCCCGTGCAAGCCTTCGCTACTGCCAGGGAGTTCCTGAACTCGAAACGCCCGGACACCCCGGGTTGTCTTATCCTCGATGTCTGCCTGCCCGGGTTGACCGGGTTGGACTTGCAGCGGGAACTGACCGCCGAAGGCCTTCACCTTCCGGTAATCTTCCTTACGGGTCACGGCGATATCCCCATGACAGTCCAGGCATTGAAGGCCGGGGCCGTTGAGTTTTTAACCAAGCCGTTCCGGAATCAAGACCTGTTGCAGGCCGTCGGGCAGGCCGTGGAGCAAGACTGCACGGCCCGGCAGCAGCGGGCCAAGTTAGCGCAGCTTCGGGAACGGTACGATCGATTGACCGCGCGCGAACACGATGTGTTGGAGCTGGTTGTGTCTGGAATGCTGAACAAGCAAATTGCGAGGGAACTTGGGACCAGTGAGGTGACGGTAAAGCGACATCGCGGTCAGATGATGGAAAAGATGCAAGCTAAGTCGGTAGCCGACTTGGTTCGGATGACAGATAAACTCGGCATCAGTCCCCTTCCAGGGGCAAGATCGGATGCCCCGGCTAACCGGGCGCAGGTTGCCACGGCTGGGATGTCTCGTTCCTGAAACTATTCCACAAGGGGCGGCACCCTGGATTGCCAGATTTCTATGGGTGTGATAATTCTTTGTGATCCCCGAACTGTTGCGAATATCTTCACTGCTGGGGGTTAGTTGAACTTTCCTTGTGTAACATGCCTCGGGAAATGGGGAACCCGCCACTGCTCGGAGTTCTAGCCTCATCTTCATCCCCCGAGCACGATCGTTATTCCCACCAGCGTACTGCCCACGAGCACCATTGCAAGGCCCATCTGCCAGGGACGATGCCCGGCGCGGCGCCCCAAGAAATAGCCGACCAGGAAGAGCATCGCGATGGCAACGCCATTGGAAATGCGTACGGCCAGCATGGCGTTGCGCATGAAAACAAACGGAATCGCCACCGGAAACGTGGACAGGAAAACGAGGAAGAACACGCCGACCGCTCCGAAGAAATCGTCTTTATCGAGGCGCGGGCGATCAGCCGGTTCGGGCAATTGAATCAAACGGGCGCGCAAGGCCTCCAAGTCAGGCGCTCGCATAACGGAAGAGACCACGACCGGCAACGCGTCAGCAATGATGCGGTGAGCCTCGGTCGGGTCGGCAGCCTGGCGCATCGCGCAAAGCGTGAGGATGTCACGCCCGCGCTCCGTCAGCCTGGTGATGAGATACATGACCGCGTCGACGATTCCCCAAGCCAGATTACAGCCGATCGCGCCGAAGAGCATCGTGCGGACCTCTTCGCGTCCGGCCGTGGCCGCGCTGAGCGAACCGGTGAAGCTGAGGACCATGATCAGGCCAAACAAGACCTCAGAGAGCCGTTCGATCGGGTCGAGCAGGCCTTTGGAGCGTTGGGTTGTCTGTTCAGACATGGGTAAGTCGGGTTTGCCAATCAGTAGCCCGACCGTGAGGGAGGGGCCCAGGGTTCCGTCAAAGTCGCGTAATTCGTCGAGTCGAGGGAGAACCTTTGCTGACGCGCGGGCTACTGACTTGAGCCTCGGACCTGTTCAGTAGCTCGCGACTTTGACGGAACCCTAGCGAGGGACCTCAGTAGCGTTGTGTCTTCCGGAATGGGTTAATTCAATTGGCCGCCCTGGAAAATGCCGAAGTCCAGGGGCGTTGAATCAAGATAGAGCAAACTCGACAGGAAAGCGGCGGCGAGGCGCCGCAGTCCAAAGACTTCGTCGAGCCTCGTCGCCAAAGTTCGTTCACTTTTGATTCCCGCCTGCGGGCTGCCACTCACTCAGTTTGAACAAGTGGTATCCCCAAGCGGGCCGATCGACGTACAGACCGACCTCAACCATCTCGTCGCCATTCCGCTCGTAAGCATCGCCCGACAAAACGTCCGCTAACTTCCATGATCTCCCTCGCAGATCTTCCCAGGGAACCCGCACGAGGCACTGGGAAGCGGCCCCGGAGAAGTTGATTACTGTGAGATAGCGGCCGTCGTCCATCTCCCAGCACCAGGCCAGGATATTTCTGTAGCTTGAGTTGTCTGGCCAGCCGGTGCGCTCGCAGATCTGCCACCGGCCGTTCCGAAAGACGCCGGGCCTCGTCGCGGCGAGAAGGCGCCGGTAGAACGCCTCCAGGTCTTGGTCCGGCGACTCCTTCGGGCGGCGGCCGAGAAATACCGGGAGCCGCACCCTTCGTCCTTCGAGCTGCCCTTCATAGAGGAGCTTCGCCCCAGGAAGGGTGAGTATCGCCACCGCGGCGGCCCGCGCCTTCTCGGCAGGAAAGGTTGCCGCCGCCCGAGGCTCGTCGTGATTCTCCAGAAAGCGAACGAGCCCATGCTGGTACGAGGTGTCGGCGAGCAGGTGTAGCCGAATGCTCTCAGCGTCTCCGTGCTCCATTCGATCGTAAAGTTTCTTGTCGTAACAGGAGTCAAATCCCTGCTGCTGGAGCGCCCACTCCAGGTCCCAGTAGGCCTCGGCTAGGAACCGGAACTCGGGATGACGCAACCGCACCGCCGGAATGAGGGTCGTCCAGTAGTCGTCGGCGGGCCGGGCTCCGGCCCGGGAACTCCAGGTTCGCTCGAAGACATCGCTCATGACGAGCATGGCCATGTCGCAGCGGACGCCATCGCATTCCCGAGCGATCTGCTGCACCGTCTCGATGGCCGCGCTCCGAAGACCCGGGTCGAAAGCGTTGAGCTGGAGCACGTCGGGCCAGGCCGGGAAGTACGGGTCCCGGCCGCATGCAAGAACCTTTCCCCCGGCGGCAACAAATGCCGACGGATTCCTGTCCAAGTCCTCCTTTCCACCGTGGATGAAATACTCAGGATGGGTGGTTGCCCAGGGGTGGTCGGGGGCCACGTGGTTCGGCACAAAATCGAGGAGGAGCCGGATGCCACGATTTGCGAGTCTTGCACGGGCTGCGCCAAGGCCCGAGGGACCACCAAGATGTTCGTCGACAACGTAGCGGCGCACGCAGTAGGGCGAGCCGACATTGTCCTGTGCCGAAAAGTCAGGTAGAGCCCGGCGGAAATCCTCAAGAAGCCCTCGGTTCTGCATGGCTATCGCGATTCCAGCGGGGCTTCGCTCCCAGACACCCATGAACCACACCGCGTCGAAACCGTAGGAGGCAATCGAATCCCACTCCTGCTCAGGAACCGTGGCGAGGTTCACGGGCCTTTGATATTTCCGGCTGAGCTCATCCAGCCAGGCCCACGTGTTGATCTCGTAAATAACAGGATGCTTTGCCCAGGGTTTCATGTCATTCCTTCTGCCCATGCGCAACGCCCTTCAAGGAAGGCGCCTCTGGTGCGTAGTCCCGCCTTTTGGGGCGAAGCAAACGCCGCTTTCCCAGCTAAAGCCGGGACTACGAACGAAGCCGGTCCCTTAGACCAGCCCTTTCTAAACATCCTCTAGGTCGGGCTCTTGAGCATGCCACTTTCATTGCGAAAGAGTTGACGACGTCGTCCACCGAAATTCTGCGGTCGATGTGGCCCACACGTTCTCCGAGGCCCGCGGCGCGCAGGATGTCGCGGGCGGCTGCGCGGGTCTCGACCAGCTGGAATTGTTTTCCGGCGCCGCGACGGACAGAGCGTTCAGCCGCTCACGTACGTGCTTCAGTTGTTCGACGACGGCCCCATCCTCAATAGGAGCGCCGGCATCTGGTTTTCTCGTTTTCTGCTAGCCGTGCGCAGGTCTCTCTACTTGTTGGGCCTCGCCGGCGGCGAGCGCAGCGGTGAGGACACCGACGTCGGCAAGGTCTTGCACCGAGCAGCCGCGCGAAACGTCGTTGACGGGTTGGCGTAGCCCCTGCAGGACTGGGCCGATGGCCGCCGCACCACCCAGCCGCTCGGTGATCTTATAGGCAATGTTGCCGGCGTTCAAATCTGGGAAGATGAAGATGTTTGCTCCACTCTCGACAAACGGGCTGTCCGGACACTTCTTGCGCGCTACCGCGGGCACGAAGGCAGCGTCGAACTGGATCTCGCCGTCGGCCACCAGATCAGGAGCGGCCGCTTTAAGCAGCGCCGCCGCTTCTCTGACACGGTCAATCGACTCGTGCTGCGCACTACCGCGCGTCGAGAGGGAGAGGAACGCCACACGCGGCTCGTAGCCGAAGACGCGCGCCGTCTCGGCCGTCGCCCGACCAATCTCCGCGAGCGTCTTGGCGTCCGGCGCGATGTTGACTGAGCAGTCGGCGTAAAACAGGACCCGGTGGGGCCAGTCCATAACGAAGACAGACGAGGCGCGGCTGTAGCCGTCGCGGAGCTTGACCACCTCGAAGGCTGGCAGGAAGGGCTTAGCCTCGCTGTTGAGCCCCGAGACCATCCCCTCGGCTGCCCCGGCCTGCACCATCAATGCTCCAAAGTAATGAGGAAGCCGGGCTTTCTCGCGTGCCGCTTCTTCACTGACCCCCTTGTGCTTCCGCAGCTTGTAGTAGGTCGCGGCGTACTGCGGCATTGCCGCGTCGGTCGCCGGATCCCGGATCTCTATCCCCGCGAGGTCGAGGCCGAGCCCTTTCGCCCGGTCACGCAGCTCCTTCTCCGACCCGACCAGGGTCGGGCGGGCGAGGTTCTGGTCACGCAACAGGGCGGCGGCGCGCAAAACCCGCTCTTCGAGTCCCTCCGGGTAAACGACACGCGCCCCCTTGCCCCGCACGCGCTCACGCATGGCTTCCATAAACATAAGCGCTACCTCCTGATCCTCAACCTTCGGTCCGGCATCATCTTCCCCACTACCCCTTCACCAGCATTGCCTGGGCGTCCTTGATCCCGAGGTCGCTGCCGACTAGCATGACAACATCATCTTTTTGAAGCCACATGTCGGGGCTGGAAATCCGACTAACTTGGCCCTGCCGCACCGCGGCCGAGTTCTCTCCGACCCCGCCTGCGAACACAACGGCCTCGGCACCGCCCATCGCCGCCAGATACGCGCCGACGTACTTCTGCACCCGGTAGCAGAAGATAGCGATCGCCAGGCGGGCGCGTCGGTCGTCGTGCTCACTCGCCTCGGCCAGCAAATCCCGCATGTCATTGGTCAGACCGGAAATCCCGAGCAGGCCCGACTGCTGGTTGAGCAGGCTCTCCGCTTCCTGCGGCGAGAGCCCTTCCTTCGAGGCGAGAAAGTCGATGATGGCTGGGTCGAAGTCTCCCGACCGTGTGCCCATGACCAGCCCCCTCGAGCGGCGTCAGCCCCATTGAGGTGTCCACCGAGTGGCCTCCGCGGATCGCAGCCGCGGAGCAGCCGTTGCCCAGGTGTAGCATGATGATGTTGACCGCCTCGCGCGCCAAGCCCCGGAGCTGACGACAACGGTAGGCGACGTAGCGGTGCGAGGAGCCATGGAAGCCATAGCGACGAATGTGATGGCGGCGGTAGAACTGGTATGGGATCGCGTACAGGTAGGCATAGTCGGATAAGGTCTGATGGAACGCGGTGTCAAAGAACTGCGACCTGCGGCAACCCGACGCCGAGCAGCTCGCGCGCAGCGCGGATGCCTTTCAGGTTGCCCGGATTGTGCAGCGGGGCCAGCTCAATGCCATCCTCGATCCCGCGGAGTACTCATCGGTGATGAGGACCGAGTGCGTGAACCGCTCGCCGCCATGCACAACCCGGTGTCCGACAGCGTGCAGGTCGGCGACGCTCCTCACCTCGCCGATGCCTGAGCCCTCTGAAGTCACCCAGCGGAGAATGTAGTCCACGGCCGCACGGACGTCGCGCATGGGCGCGGTGGACCGATGCTTAGCCCCGTGCTCGGCCTGGAGCGTGATGATCGCCTCTCCCCCCTACTCGATCGACGGCCCCGCGCGCGCAAGACGCCGAATTTGGTGCTGCGCGATCAGCTCCGGGTCTGTCGCGATTACTTGAGACTTGACTGTCGAGCTGCCGGAGTTCAGGACCAGAACGTTCACAAGACTGCCTGACGTTCAGAATCGGAAGACCACTCCGGCTGAAAATTCAAGCTGATTGGCATAGTCAGAATCACCCACAACCCAGCACACCCACGGATAAAAAGGGCTGCACCAGATTCCCGCAGGATCCGATTTGATATAGGTCGGAGTCCAGCGGGCTGTTGCCTTGAAACCCAAGCTCGGAGTCGCGAACACCTTTACGCCGCCACCCCAGGTGGTCGAAAACTTCGTCGAACCATCGACGTCGAAACCGCCAATAGGCTCAAAGCCGAAGACAGTTGCGCCAAGGCCGCCGAAGACATAAGGCCGCACTTTGGCTTCCGCATCTAAGAAGTTGTAGGTGAAGATTCCATGATAGTTGTAGAGGCGCATGTCGGTGAAGTCCTGGGAACCGCCGCCCACAAAATCGCCGTTGAGTTTGCTGCTCTGTCGGTCCCACTGGAAACCCACCGCAAAATTCTCTCCAGCCAGGTAATTCACGTCAAATCCCCAGGAGAAGCCACTCTTGGGGTTCAGCGCGTCAACTATTCCTACGCCAGTATCAACAGGGGTGATGCCTATCCCCTCGCTGCGTGGTCCCTCCAAAAAACAACCCGGCCTCGAATCGCTTCTCGTCTTGAGCCATCGCCATGGTCGCATAGATCAGCAAAGTTGAACAAATAACGGTGACGTGTCTGATCCTTCTTGCTATGTTCATCCTTCCTCCTAATGAAATTCTCTCTTATCAAGCGGTCAAGACGATGGGTCACGCAGTTGGCCAAGCCACCAAGCGCTTGCGCTGCACGCTGAGGTGCCGCTACCATCAGTTGGGCAGGTGCTTATTCGCCTTGTCGTCGCCAGCGGCGCTTGCCACATCGAAGGAGACTGCCCGGTAAATCCGAAGCTTCCGCTTGTTCCGCTGGACAAGACCCGAAGACGATCCGCTCCGCCTCGAACCCTTGCACCAGTGAATTATAGCTGAGGCGCACAGAACTCGATATTGTGCGTTGGTATCGTTGGGTTATACGTTAGTATCGTCTCATTGAGGTCGATCGATACCTTTGTATGGGAGAGGTGAAGTTGGCCATTCTCGTTGGAATGCGACCCAGTGAGATCTTCGGATTGACTTGGAAACTTCTGCAACGACAATTCGCTGCCATTCGGCAACGGGTGTGAGAGTAAGGTCGATACACCGAAGACAAACAGCTCAATCCGCAAGGTAGCCTTGTCCGAAGGCTTGCTATCAGACATCGAAAGCTGGAAAGCTGAGTCAATCGACACCAACCCCGTAGGTTGGGTCTTTCCATCAGAGAATCTGAAGACACAGCTGTCAAGCGACAACTGCTGGCGGAGGCACATCCTGCTGAGTCTAGGCAAGCCGGATTGGGGTTGGTTAATTTTCAAGTGACGAGGCGGACCCACTCTTCGCTGGTGAATGAAGTCAAGGTTCGGCCCAAGGTAGTCGCGGATCAATTATGGCCCTCGGTCGACGTGAACCAGAACGTCTATACTCGGTCGAGCCTGGAGTCGTCAATTCCTAAATCACCATAGTCTAGAATTCCAGAAGTGTGGGTCAATAGATGTCTCAGAGTTATTTTGCCGAGATACGCTGAGCCGATAAACTCCGGAATGTATTTCGAAACGGCGTCGTCATAGCGCAGCTTATTTCGCTCAGCAAGCATCATCACCGCCATCGCAGTAAATGGTTTCGTAACCGAGGCCGATTATTCGATGGCGTATCAGGCGTGAAATCTGTGCCTGACTGGAAGTTTCTCAGCGCGGTCTGATTCTTGCATCCAGCTCGACGGAGTGTGTTTTGGTAGTTTGCCAGTCCAACCTGCCAGCGCCTGTTCCGGTTGCCGTCGAGCAAGGTTCACGCCAACAGAATTCGTTGTCATTCTCCTTGCTTTCTTCTCGGTTGCCCGTCACGACGGCTCCTTAGGTCGTCGTTCCCCTTCGTTTCATTGACTTGGTCCTCAGCTTCGGGTGCAGGACCGAAGTTCAATTTCACTCTAAAGGAGAAACTATCATGGCAAACAAACCCCAACCCATCAAGACTCTCAGAGCTGGTCGGATCCAGACAGCAGTCTGGGAAAACCACTCCGACAAAGGTCCGTTCTACAACGTGACCGTCAGCCGCTCCTATAAGGAGGGAGACACCTGGAAGTCATCCGATTCGTTCGGTAGAGACGACTTGCTGGTGTTGGCCCAGTTACTTGGAGCCACCTACACCTTCATCCTCCAAAAACAGGCTGAAAACTAGTTCATCCTCAGCGGCCCGGCCTCCAGGCCGGGCGGCTTCTTCTTTCTTTCGGCTTCAATCTACCGCACGGCGCTCCTTAACCTCACGAAGCGCCTATGAGAAGGTCTTGGGCAGTCGTTGTCAGTTTCTGGATTGCTTATGTTTGGTAAACGCTAGCCGACAAGGCAGGATCTATCGTCTGACAATGAGCCCCAACTGGGAGTTCTCCTCCATCGGCAAGGCAACCAA
The DNA here is from genome assembly GCA_963752385.1 of uncultured Acidimicrobiia bacterium. GTDB lineage: Bacteria > Acidobacteriota > Terriglobia > Versatilivoradales > Versatilivoraceae > CAVVYL01. The sequence goes on from CAVVYL010000054.1 coordinate 98,583, forward strand.
CGCGAGGCGCAAACCTTGCTTCAACGGGCGGTGGCAATCAAGGAAACGAAGTTAGGGCTGGATCATCCCGACGTGGCGACCAGTCTCATGAATCTCGGAGCAATGTATTACAACAAGAAAAGATATCAGCAGGCGGAACCTCTTTTCCAGAGGGCATTGACCATTCGAGAAACAAATCTTGGGGCGGAGGCACCCCGCCACCCTCCGTGCCCTAAGCAGCCTAGCACAGGCCTACGCGGCCGCCGATCGTTATATTGAAGCCCGATCAACCTATCAGAAATTGCTAGACCTCCAGCAAAAAGCCCCGTGGGTTCGCAACCCAGAGATGGCTGCCACGATGTCCAGCCTTGCCTTCGTCCTACGAAAGACCAATCAAAAACGTGAGGCACAAGCAATGGAGGCCCGCTCGAAGGCTTTGCTGGCTGGCCGGTAGGAAATGATGGCGAACACTGCAGGACCCCTCCCCATTCGACTTGAAAGGCTCCCTGATTGGAGTTAAGCTGCCCTCAAACCCAATCCTGCAACTCCAGAATCTACGACTCTGGCTGGACCTTTGTAAATAGTGTCTGTAGACTTTGCCAACACTCTGCAGCGCGTCATAACTGACGGTTGCGGAATGACAGTTGAGAACCGCTAGTTAACCGCTGAACCGATTAGTCCTGCCTAACGCCGCAGCGTTTACTTAGAATACTTGGGCGAAAAAGTCCGTTAATTGGAGAGCAAAAGGAAGTGTCTTGAACTCCCGATCTGCGGTTAGGTCGTAATAAGGATAACGTCTAACCACGAACCGAATGGTGATGTTCCTCGGGGCATTCGGAGCCAGGATCAGGGCCGGATACCAGCGAGTGAACATGAGTTCTCTACACTTCCAATTTCTTCTCGGACAATTTTATTTGAGGCAATGATTATCGCGGCCCCTCGAACTCGGCCATCCAGATGTTCCCTGTCAGCTCTCCGAGATTGAACACAATCTTGTCGCGGACCACTGAGAACTCGAGGGCAGTCACATCCTCGTTCATAAGCGACAGCCGTGCGCGGTGGGATGGAAAAACTTCGAAAGCGGCCCCGACTGGTCGCTTGGTTATCGGATCTAAACTCTGAGCCCAAAGGCAACGGAAGCCGTCCCGATGAGAAACAAAGTACACCAGGTTCCCATCCGCCGACCATCGCGCCTTAATGTCCATATTAGACCGATCTGTTACAGGGATCCATTCACTCTCACTCGGCGCGGCCTCTCCTCGGAAGGGCACGATAAACAGGCGAGACCGACCCAAATCGAGCGTAATCCCAAAAGTTATCCAGCGAACATCGGGAGAGAAGTAAGGCTGGACAACGCGATAGAGAGGATGTTTTAGAAGCTCGGTTCTCCTGCCTGTGGAAAGGTTCAACAAAGCCACGCTATCCTTGAGACCTCTCAGTCGGGGAAGGAACCATTTTCCATCGGGCGACCAGTCCCAAGGTGTCCATCCTTCGCCAATTTTTACTGCTACACCACCGCTGCTGGGCATAACGTACAAGTCAGATTTCCCATTCTCATCTGCGTTGTAGCATATCTTGGCGCCATCACCGGTGATTTGGGGCCAACCCTCTTCCATACTTGGAGTGAAGGTGAGCTGGGTTTCCTTGCCGGTTTCGAGATCTTTGCACCAAAGATCCCAGTTTCCGGATCTGGTCGAGAGAAAGACCAATTTCCTTCCGTCGGCAGAGAGGTCGAAGGCCTTATCCATTGCAGCGTTCTGGGTCAACCGTCGCACTTCACCAACCACCTTGCCGCGATTGGTGATCGGGAGTTCCCAAATGTTCATGCTGTAACTAAGACTGCAAAAGACCAAACGACCACTGGCCGCCATCGAAGGCTTGTCTTCCAAGCCAGTTCCGAAAGTTAGCCGATGAGGAGGGCCTGTTACCTGCCAAGTCTTCGGTGAAATGGGAACCTGCCAAAGATTCTGAACGTCGCCCAGCCCGGTCGAAAAGACAAGGTGAGCCCCATCGGCTGCCCAAGAACCGGGAACGGTGTAGGCGGGAAGTCCCACCCCACGAAGGGCGTCGAAGGCACCGGTTTCCACAACTTCCCCTCCCTCCAACGGGGTTACCCACCAGTCTGCCTTGCCTTCGTCACCAGCAAACCAAATGGTTGGTTCACGGATTCCCCAAAATAGGAGATGTTTCCCGTCAGGTGTCCAGATTGGGAAACGAGCTGTATTGAAGTCTGATCGTACTTGTTTAGGCAGTCCTCCATTGGAGGGGATAATATACATTTTGGCCGGGATTTCGATGACTTGATCTCCACTTCTAAATCCATTAAACCAATAAGCTATCCAATTGCCGTCGGGCGAAAAGCGAGGTGTTTGTGCATGCTTGGCAATAAGTTTCTGCTCGCCGCCCAGGACCGACATAAGATAGATCCCACCTTCCTCACGCTCAGAACGGAAAACGATCTTGCTCCTGTCCGGCGAGAACGATGGCTCGCGCTCATCAGCCTTATCGGAGGTGAGCCGTTGGGGCTCGCCGCCGCCGATTTGTTGGACGTAAATGTCCAAATTTCCCTCCCCACTGCGATCGGAGGCGTAAGCCAGGAGCTTTCCATCGGGCGAGATGGCCGGATCTGTGGTCAAACCAGTATCTGATGTGAGACGAGTTAAAACAGGACCTTCCAACGTTTTCGAGGGTCTCGACGTCCACCAGATGACGCCCACCGCGACGGTCGCCAATACGAATCCAGTGCCAATTATTAGCTGGTACCTTCGGTTCGGCAGCCCACCGATAACACGGTGCCTGGAGACCTCTATTCCTGGAGCTGACTCTGACTGGAGCGCAATTCCAGGCGGCTGATCCAACGAGATCTCCCGTTTTTGGAAAGCCGGGACATAACCTCCCTTTGGCAACTCAATCAACACCGGATCGTCGCTGCCTTCCCCCTCATAGTATTCCTTCAGCCTGGCACGTAGTCGGCCCGCCTCGACCCGAACGATGGGATCGGTTTTCGGATCGAAAGACTCCTTTCTGCCCAAGACCTCAACTCCCAGGAGATACTCCTTGAGTTCATGCCCACGACCATGGAGGGTTTGGTCGACCACGAAGCGCAGAAACCGGGTAGGACGCTCGGAGTGAACGAATCCTTTGCTGACCAAGATCCTTTCGAGCTGCTTCTGTACGGATTCGACGGATAGTTCAGTCGGAATCAGACTGTTCCTATCCTCAGGCTCGTTATCGATCGAAGGACCCTGAGGTCTCATTGCCTTCCACTTCCCATTTCTAGGACTGCAGATTGCTAACTCTAACTCAAGACTTATCCCCCATCAAGATTCCGTATCTCCATCCTGGCGGGCACCTCTGACACGTTTCGCACTAAACGCTTTCATTAAACCTGTTGATTGGTAATGAGACTGGGTTGCAGGCTGCAAAGAGGTCAACCCAAGAGCTCTAAGAGTCATTGCGCTTGGCTGAAAACGCTCCAGTTTCCTGTCAGGCGACGTACGGCGCCCCCACGTACCCCACTGTTACCCTTCCGTACTTCTCTTTTCAAGCCTCCGGCCGCAATGTATCTCACGCTTTAGCCGGATCATTTTCCGCAGATGCAGGTGTTTGGAGCTAGACTCCGATGAAAGCACTGTCTTATTGGGAGCCCCTTGTGTTCTTCTTCCTGGCTTCTTGGACTGGCCTTGGCATGGCTCAGACTTTTCCCTGGGAAGAACATTGCAAGGCAGGTGATGACCTTCGACAGCAGGGGCGTTACGCTGAGGCTGGAAGGATGTACCAGTCCGCACTAGAGCAGCAGGAAGCATTCGGGGATCGCGACGCTCAACTGGCCAAGACTCTTAATTCTCTGGCCCTAGTCTACAAGGAACAAGGAAAGTATGAGGAGGCCGCGGCGATTTATCAGCGATCACTCGTCATTTTCGAGAAAGCTGCGGGACCGGATGATCTAAAGGTGTCAACAACGCTGAACAACTTGGCCGAACTCTTCCGCACACTAGGGCGCTACTCCGAGGCCGAGTCACTACATCTGCGCTCGCTGGGAATCACAGAGAGGGTTCTAGGACCGGACCACCTCGAGGTGGCCACGAGCTTAAACAACTTGGCGGCACTCTATCGTGACCAGGGAATGTACTCCCAGGCTGAACGTCTCTATGTGCAGGCGCTAAACAGAAGAGAGAAGTTCCTCGGAGCGGACCATCAGGATGTAGCAGGAAGTCTGAACAATCTGGCGGACCTCTACAGCACCGAGGGACGCTACTCCAAGGCCGAACCACTCTGCCGTCGTGCGCTCGCCATCCGGGAGAAGGCTCTGGGACCGGCGCATCCGAAGGTGGCTACAACCCTGAACAACTTGGCCGCAATCCATTACGGCTTGGGTCACCACACTGAAGCAGTGCGGCTTCACCAGCGGGCGCTAGAGATCAGGGAAAGTGCTCTAGGGCTGGAGCACCCAGACGTAGCCGCAAGTCTGAACAACCTGGCGACCGTTTGTCACGAGAGGCGAGAGTACAAACAAGCTGAACTGCTCTATCTCCGCGCTATTGCGATCTGGGAGAAGGCTTTGGGGCCCGAAAATCCCAGTTTTGCCAGCGGTCTGAGCAATCTGGCGAGATCATATTACCAGTGGGGTCGCTATAAGGACGCCGAGTCACTGTTGCGCAGGTCGCTGATCATTGAAGAAAAAGTCCTTGGGCCGGATCATCCGAGTCTCGCCAACACTCTCAAGAGCTATGCTCTGGTGCTCCGCAAAATGAAACAGAAGTCTCAGGCGGCAGCACTAGAAGCACGAGCAGAAGCCATCCGGGCCAAGTGCACGCCACACTGCGGAACTCCGGATACAGTAGATGTTCGCGCGCTGCGCCCGATTCGAAACAACCGGCAACAACCAACGTACAAATAGAACGTTCAGTTACGCCCGTTGGGTCAAAAAAGTCGTGCGTCGATCTTCCGGCGATGCAAGCCAAGCCGAGTTCATCTCCCTCGTTGGCTTTACCTGGTCGTGTTAGGTCTAAAGCCGATTCGATCACAGCCGCGGCCAGCGAAACCGTGCCCCACTAACCCCCAGGCCGCTGCGCATTAACTACAGCCACAATCCCTGACCAGTACAAAAAGTGGCCGACCAGACTCAGAACTCCAAACAATACCAGGACCTCTAACTTCCCCGAGCAAAGCCAAAACCAATTCGAATCTCCGCGTCCCTCTATCCACCTCAGTAAGTTATCCACGAAAATGAGGGAAAATAGCATCGACGCGAAGTTGTAACCTCGTAGGAGAGTGGTCTCGTCAATGGGCTGCTCCTCCTCTTCTTCATCTTCTCCATAGCTTGCGAAGAATAGGCAAATGAAACCAACCAGGAGGTAGGTGGCGTTATGACCTAAGAATACCCATAAAGGCAGCATGACCCGCCACCAAGACCAATCAACGAGGGCCGTCAGCTTGAGCACCGCCAAGGCCAAGGAGAGAAACCCAGAAAGGTAGAAGCCTGTGGTCTGAATCTGATTGCCCGCTCTGCTGCTCATGCCGCCTGCCGATAGTAGAACTTAAGCAGACCTCCTAATCGTTCCTGACCTGATCGCCACCCACCGCTTGAGTCTGCCGAAGAAACAACAGGTGATTCTCTTTGCCTTGATGATTTCTTTCTTCATGATAATGAAGTTCGTATTGTTGAAGGGCTCGCTCGCTTCAACGAAGGCTTCGCCGAAGAGAATCAACTTCGACAGGCACTCCTCTTTGACCGACTTGACCCATCTCTCCGAAAAGGAGTTTAAATTGGGACTTCTGGCTGGCAATTGGATCGGTTTGACACTTCCCAATTCGATGATCCCATCAAAGGCCGGGCAGAGCTTCTCGGTCATGCAGCAAGTACCGGCAATTTGCCAGAAAGCCCCATCCCTGCAGGGTGGCCTTCCCCGGCCCACACGGCCCTAACAAAGAGCTCATTGAAGCCGTTGTCGAAACAAAGCAACGCAATCCCACTTGGGGCTGTCCGCGAATTGCTCAGCAGATTGCCTGGCTTTCGACATCCCAATCGACAAGGACGTTGTCCGAAGGATTCTCACCCGTCACGAGGTTCTGATGGACCCTCCATTGGGCATCTGAAGGACAGTCTCTGGAGTATCGATCTGTTCCGTTGCGAATCAGCTACGTTCCGGACCCACTCGGTCTTGGTTCTCATGGATCAATGCACCCGCAGGATCGTCGGGTTCGGTGTCCATACCGGAGTGGTCGATGGTATCGCGCTCGGCCGGATGTTCAATCAGGCCATTCGAGGGCACCGGGCGATGCCAAAGTACCTCAGCTCCGACCACGATCCGCTTCATCGGTTTGAGCAAGGCAAGCCAATCTGCGAATCCTGGAGGTAGCCGAAATCAAGACGGTGCCCTATGTTCCCCTGTCTCATCCGTTCGTGGAGCGGCTGATTGGGACGATTCGAAGGGAGTATTTGGATCGCACGTTATTCTGGGCGACCGTTGATCTCGAAAACAATCTGCGGGAGTTCTGGGATTACTTCAACAGTTATCGAACCCATCACTCATTGGAGGGAAAAACACCCGACAGGAGGGAACCACGTCCTGCCGCGAATCTGATGTCCTATCGGTGGCAAACTCACTGTCGAGGCTTGTACCAGACACCGATCGCTGCCTAGTCCGCGAAGACTCTGCTTCCTGTTGTCAGGCGAACTCCGCAAGGCGCTACACGTCCGGAAGCCGTTCATTGTTTCAGATCATGAAGGGAGATGATGGGCTGATCTGATCGTTTTTCTGCGGGAGCCCTCAGAAAGTGCTCGGCTTATTTTCGCAGGGCGGTGAGCAGCAGAATCGGTCACCGTATCAATTCGCCAGACACAGCAATCGACCGGCTGCGGTAAGATAGACGCAGGGATTCACTTTCCTCTTCGGATAGCGCGCCATCAACCATAATGACAGTATCAAAATGCGACTGACTCTCTATTTTCTCCCTGTGCTTGCGAGGGGTCGATGAAACCCTCCGCCCGAGTGGGCAGTGTGCTGGCGTGCTTGGCGTTCTTTGGTGCGATTTCCGCCCAGGATAGTCCGGATTCCGTCACGCGAGGAATCAAACAATTCCACAAAAAAGTGCTCGTCTCCGGTCTGGAGGGGCCATGGGAACTCACATGGGGACCTGATAACATGCTCTGGGTCACCGAGCGCACCGGGAAGCGCGTTACGCGCATAGACCCTGCCACTGGCGAACGGACTGTTGCGATCACCATCGACGAGGTTTCCGCCCCAGGCGGTCAGGACGGACTCTTGGGTATGGCATTGCATCCAGAACTGTTAAAGGGAACAGGCAAGGACTATGTGTACGTCGCGTACACCTACATCGACGAGAAGAAAGGAGCGGATCCGGACGTGGGCGATCCGGCAAGCCCGTTCCGTTATCTATACAGCAAGATCGTGCGCCTCCACTACAATGCGGCGAATCGAGTCCTATCCGATCCTGTGAACATTATCGCGGGGTTGCCGGTCGGTGACGACCACAACGGCGGGCGGTTGAAACTCGGTCCTGGAAATAAACTCCACCTCACCATCGGCGATCAAGGTCACAATCAGTTCGGGAATTTTTGCCTGCCCATCGAATCTCAGCGATTGCCGACACGAAAGGAAGTTGATGCTCAGAACTACGCTTCCTATGTTGGAAAATCCCTCCGGATCAATTTGGATGGTTCGATACCGGCAGACAATCCCAAGCTGAACGGCGTTGTCAGCCACGTGTACACCTACGGCCATCGCAATCCGCAAGGACTCGACATCGCCGCGAATGGAATACTTTACTCGTCCGAACACGGACCGAAGACCGATGACGAGATCAACGTCTTAACGTCCGGTTCCAACTACGGATGGCCACATGTCGCCGGGCTTCAGGACAATAAGGCATATGAGTATGCCCGATGGGCGGATTCACGCACGCCCTGCGCCCAATTGACGTACGATGACCTCGCGATCCCTCCGTCGGTGCCGCAGGAGCCAGAGTCAGCCTTTCGGAAGCCGTTTGTCAACCCACTGGCGACCATGTTCACAGTTGCAACCGGGTTTAACTTTGTAGACCCGGCGTGCAAGGGCATCGAATTCGTTTGCTGGCCGACCGTAGGCGTTTCCGGCGTGGAGTACTACGAATCGAAAGGGGCAGGCATTCCGGGTTGGGACCATGTTCTGCTCGTACCGACCCTCAAGCGTGGTTCGCTCTATGTTTTGCCACTGAGTCCCGATGGGAAAACGGCCGCTGGGCGTTTTTCGCGCTACTTCCAGTCGGAGAACCGGTTTCGGGACACGGCTGTGAGCCCGGATGGAAGGACGATCTATATTGCAACCGATCCCGGTGGCGTTGCCGGAGCGAAAGACGCCGGCACAACCTCCAAAATGGAAAATCCTGGCGCGGTCCTCGCCTTTACCTATGCCGGCGAGGGGATGCGTGGGCCGGCGGAGCAACCGGTAAGCGAAGTAAGGAGACCCGAGGAAGTGGCGAATCCCGCGCCAATCGTCGATGGAGTGCCGCCACAATTCACGGCCGCACAAGCAGCCAGCGGCAAGACAGCCTATGACGCAACGTGTGCCGTATGTCATGGGAGTACGATGACGAACGGCGCCTATGGCACGCCTCTTGCAGGTGAATACTTCAAGACCAAATGGTTTCATCGGAGTGTTCGCGCCTTCTACGATCGCGCTCGAACTACCATGCCGCCATCGCAGCCTGGTTCACTGCCGGCCGGCACCTACGCCGATATTGTTGCCTACATACTCCAGGTCAATGGATTTAAGGCTGGCAACGCTCCTTTGAAGGCCACTGGTGAAGGTCTCGACAAGATGGTCCTTGAGTAGTGCGGTTGTAGCCGCCAGGCTGGGGCTCTTCTCTGACGCATTCAATCCAACAGGGGGCACCTTGAAGCTTTCGCCGATTCCCCACCACTGACGCCAAAGGGTTGATCTAGTCGGTTTGATCATCCCAGGCTCGAATCACTCGCCCCTTGCCGACTACGCGTGTTCTATCCCTCTAGTCTAGTGTCCGAGCCGCGCCGAACAGTCATTCGAGATCTCTTAAAGATGTACCGCGTCGGTAACGATTAAAATGCATTGCCTGCAAGAGACGTCCATCCACACAAGTTGGTACGCCGCCACGAATTTGTTAGCGCAAGTGTGGCTCAGGATGCTTCGAGGATTAGCCGTTGCTGTTGTGCTCTGTGTGGCGATGTTGGGCCAGAGCGCCACCCTCCCGCAGGTACATCGGTTTGAACTAGCCGATTGCGACGATGTTGCCTTCGGCGTCAATGGCGATCTCTATCTTGCTTGTCATTCGCCTCAGGATCGCCTGCCTGTCGAGGTTCGCGGCGTGAAGTCAACCCCGGACGAAATGGATGCCTACGTGCTTCGACTCAATCCCCGCACCGGAAAGCTCGTCTTCGCCACACGCATTGGCGGCAAATCCTACGACGGAGCTTGGCGAGTTAGCGTTGATCGGCGGGGACATGCATACGCGACCGGATCGACAAAGTCGGCAGACTTCCCGACCACGTCAGACGCCCTGCAGCGCGACCTGCGCGGCAAGAGCGACGCGTTTCTAGTCGAAGTTGGTCCGGTTGGAGAGGTTTTGTATTCTACCCTGGTCGGCGGAACCGGCGATGAACTCGGGAATGGACTAGACATCGATAATGCGGGCGCCGTTTACCTGGGAGGCGTTACCTCGTCGAGCGACTTCAAGGGGCGGCAACATGCGAAAGCGTTTTCAGATGATGATGTGTTCCTATGCCGGATCCGGCCCGCGGAACGTGCGGCGTCGTGCTTCGTGTTTGGAGGTGGCAAAGCGGAGAAGCTGACTGGAGTCGCACTGGATCGCAACGGGGGGATCTACGCTGTGGGTTTCACCAACTCAGCAGACTTCCCTGCGATCCATCCGCTGCAGAAATCGCTCCGTGGAACTTCGGACGCTGTTTCTGACAAGGCTAGCGTTACCGGCGATGAACATGACATTCTCTACTACCTTCGGCGGCAGCGGGGAGGATTCTGGATGGGGCATTGCTGTCGATCGGAGAGGGAACCCCGTAGTTGCAGGCATTACCGACTCAGTTGACCTTCCTGGAACGGCGCTGTCGTATCAGCCAGCCAATCATGGCAAGAATGATGGCTTCGTCGCCAGTTTTCAGCTCCGGCATGGCCGAAGAATTCGGGCGACCTATTTTGGCGGGGCGTCCGACGACGAGAGCGGATACGACGGAGGCAATGTCAAAGTAGACCGTGACGGCAATGTTTGGTTTGTTGGAACCACATACTCTGACGATTTGCTAACACGAAACGGTAGCCAATCCCGTTACGGGGGTGGCAACGGTGATGGGTTTGTCGCCGCCTTCGATCCTCAGCTGAAACGTTTGTGCTTTGCCACCTACTTTGGGGACAAAGAGAGAAACCTGCTTGAGGGGATTGCAGTGTCACCCACAGGCTTGGTCGCGGCAACAGGAGTGTCTTTCGCCGGCACACTTGCCCCTTCACTGGTGCAGATTGGTAGTTTGAACTTGTTCGCGGGTCACCATGTCGTTTTGCTGCCAGGATCTCGCGTATGTGCACCGTGATTGAGACACCAGGTACCCTGCAACTCGATAACACGCCCGCTGACGGCGCAGGGTTTACAAACGATTCCGGGCGTGTAGTCGGCTACACGGAAGTAATCCAGCTACTCAAGCCTTCATCGCGGTCAACTTCCGGTTTGCCCCGTCATACTCCAGGAGACGCAGCCCCTACTTTTTGACGACTACTCAAGCCCCGGTGTGTAGGCCTAACGGCAATAGCTGCTAAGACACCATTCGGTTATTTGCTGTCGAAGATGAGACGCAACTGAAAAACCATCGGAGGCGCGATAACTCCAGAAGATCAGGCCATGGTAGCCGCCTTTACATCCGGCCTCCAGATACTGCGCCACCGAGTATTTAGTGTCGGATATCGGAACCTCACCGATGAGGCAAGGCTTGTCAAGTCCGAGTTCGATATAAGGTGACCAAGGGAAACGTTCTTCCAACTCGAAATGGTCATACCAATGAAACTGGTACAAATCCAGCCCCAGGTTTTGCCAATAATGTAGCCACTGCCGGCGCGCGCCGCCCAAGGTGACTTGGTGGGAACTGCAGGAATGGATAGAGAGTGCACAGAGTTGGATAAAGTCCTGCATCTCTCCTAGGGTCACCAGGTCACGGCCCTGGCCACTCGGTGAGATCTCTCGCACTGCCCATTCTGGCTCGTTGATGACTTCCCAGGCCAGAATCTGGGGCTCATCACAGTACCTTTCCAACAGAGGTAGGAGGGCTCGCTCCAAGAACGTTTGCCGTTTGTCGGCTTCCCGGATCACGTCTGAATGGCCGCCGAGTTTTGCGCCGCTCACCATTGTGGGCGAATCGCACCAGGAAAAGTCGAGCAGTACAGGAATCAGCAACAGGTTTTGTAGTTTCGCAGCGGCCAATAGTGCATCGAAGTCTTCGAAAAAGGTGCCATCGAGCCCGGTCACCTCACCCTTGGGATTAAACTCTGGGGCAGCACGCCCGTCTGCAAAGACGAAGACTCGGATGACCCGTTTTGGACAGTCGTGAAGCATCTGCTCCATCACGGAAAAATCTCTCTCCACTTCAAGAGTTTCGAAATCAAAAACAATTGGGGGGTCTGTGTCTAACACGTAATCGTCAACGTAGATAGGACCCTTCAGTGTCGCCGTTGATAAGTCGTTAATAGAAACCTTTAGGCCGACAGCGATGACCTTGGTCGGATCAAACTGAGGGTCTTTAAAGCCTGCTGGGCCGGCGGTGCTAGCCTCAATGGGAATCCAATCGTCCCAGTATGGCTCGATGTTGGTCCAGGGACTATAAAACGACCAAAACCCTTCACTCTTCAAGAGCAACTGAACTCCGTTTGGAGCGCTCGCACTTCCGGTGCTTCCCGGTGGGAAAGAAACCGAGCACCGAATGACCATGTTCTCTAAGTTCAACGGAACCGGCCTGCCATCCGGAGGAGGGTGATTTCTCAGATCGATGAAAACCTCGCCGGCACTTCTATTCGGGTGCCGCCCGACTAGATCGGCCGTTACACAGAGTGAGGAGTGGCCGCTGCGAGCCTTCTCCTTAGACGGGCGCGCGTTTATGAAGCCCTGGTAGGTCCAGCCTCCTGTAGCCAGGCCATCGTGCCCCCACTCATTCTGGCCAAAGTCATGTCCATAGGCTGCCCAGGGATAATTAATCCCTGTCAGAAAACTCTTCGGTAACATTCTAACCTGCGCCATTTCACGCAAGCGCCGGTAATGCGTACGCACCTTTCCGCGGCTCAGGTCTTTTCCCTGCGCATGCATGACGTCGTGCACGGGAACCAAGGTATGCACTCCACAAGTCAATGCCGTCAGGCGCAAGAAGTCACGTCGTGTCATAGAGGGACAACCTCCGGCACTGTCTCTATACCGAGTTGCAGAGTCCTAATCTTTTGGTGCTTCCGTCATCAATTGTTGTTATGCCGCCAGAGGCATCGGGGTCTCGTCGACAATGACCAAGGGGTCGATTGTGCGAACATGACTTTTCTCCGATATCCGAAGAACCATGGCTGACGGGAAGATCTCCCTTAACGTCAGCCGTCGGATCGTCAGTCCAGCTTGTATAGCTGGCGTCCTAACCTCGCATCCGAATTTCAGCGCCCTGTGAGGCCTCACCAAATTGTAATCGCAGCGAAGCAGCTCAAGGTGCTCCTCGAGACGCTCCCTCCATCGGGCGTAGCATAGCGTCCGCCGAAAAAGATAGGCCGAGCCCTGTCGGATCGTGAGATTCAGTCGTTCGACGAATGAAGTGTTCAGTTTCGAGGAGTCCTCGGAGTCGCGCAGCGTCTCTTTGAATCGGCACGGCGCGCCGATCAGTGCTCTTCGCTCGACCTTGACGATGCGATCGTTCCTTCGCGTCTTGATCACCTGGCCGTAGAGACAGACTGGCCCAAAGACGCGACGGACAACTTTTCTGTAAAAGTCGAATCCGTCCGTGGCGATCAGAGGGACAGATTCAAGGTTCATTCGGCTGGCTACGTCTTGAAAGAGGGCGAGCGTGTTTTGGTAGCTTCGTCTCCCTACGACACTCGAAGGCCAGAGCCGAGACCAGACGTCAATCGTGGTGAAGATCCAGATCGGGTGTTTCTTGCTGCCGACGATCGTCTCCAATCGCACGGAGATGGAGGCCGTCTATCGTGCTGTAGGCGAAGGCGCGTCCGCAATCTGTCGCGCAATTGCCAGCGCCTCATCGAGTGGGATTGGGCCGCGCGCGATGCGGGCTGCCAGGTGCTTCCGTCATCAATTGTTGGTCGGATCAGGGTAATGTCTTAGGCAACGGCACTTACAGTCAAATTTGCCTTCAATAATTGCCCTGTCGTCTAAATCGCTGGCAACTCACTTGGGAAGAAGCAGTTAAGGAGTAGTCACCAACAGTAGATGGCGGAAGCACCACCAGCAGAAGAGTTCTGTCATCTATAATCTATGTGCGGTGCGGTACCGGTTCTCGACTCTCGAGAGTTATGGGCGCGTCATGACGCGATCGGCCGTGGGGAAGTCTGCAGGCACATGCTGCATCACTTTGCCTGTAGCCGCCCATTCGGCGCCTCGCTGCAGTGTCACAATAAAGCCGACGCAGCTGAGGGACCCCACGTTATCGCCCAATACCGTATGGAAAACGCGGCCCTTCCCGTAAGCAACTGTGAGCAAGACCGGCTCGTTCTCGGCGCTACCGCCAGTCTTGGGATCTGAGAACGCTGTGGCAAGCAGCGTCATATGCTCCGCTGGACCGCGCAAGCTGTCGTAGAGTTCGTCGGCCGCGTGCATCCAAGCGACCGGTAGCCCGCGGGTGATTGGATGCGCTCGATCCCGCACGATGACTTGGAATGCGTGGGCCTTGCCGTGGTTTCCGGTCGGTCCCGCCTTCTGCTCCAGGATCACCTTCCCGTCGCGGAAACGCACATAGGGACCCGCGTCGGGCGTTCGATTGCCCCAGCCCCCGATTGCGATCATCTCGTTATAGGCCTTCCATTCAGGGAAGGAGTTGTCAGCGGCGTGAATCACCACGAAGCCACCTCCTCCGCGAACGTAATGCTCAAACGCAGCCTGACACGCCTTAGACCATGGATCGCCATTGTAGTTCGAAAGTACCACTGCATAGGCTCCAAACCTCGGCATGAACCCGCTCAGGTCGGCGCCCTTCGGTGGTGCAGTGGCAACATCAACCACAAATAGGCCGGTTTCCTCCAAAATTCTCTTCAAGATGGGTGTCGTTTCCTCCCACTTGTGATTGTTCTGGCCATCGATAATAAGAGCCTTGAGGGGTACGGTAGCCGTCAAGGTTTGCCGCGCCAATAGACAGAAAGGCAACAGAAATCCTAGAGCCCAATGACTTGCTGCGCTAGAAGTGAATCGATGGGGTGCTCTAATCAAAGTTTCTCCTCCTGGAGGATCTCAGTTCCTGAGCGATTTGATCCTCCATTTTTCTGGGTAGGGGTCCGGCCCTTTGTAGGGCGCCGATATCGGTGCTTCCGCAGTCTACTGTTGGTGACTTGCTCTTATGTCCTTCTTATAAGATGACTTTTTGCTGATTTGGACCGATCCAGAATTTGGTAACGCCAAATTCTGCGGTAAACTATTGCAGCCTAAAACTTTACGCTAATCCTACCAACAATTGATGACGGAAGCACCATTTCTTTTCTCCTTCCTCAAATCAATGCAATTCGATTGTCTCTGCCTCAGCTCACCGGCTGAGCCTCGGGAAACTTCCACGTGCTGTCGAGGATCTCCTTGCGCGGACGACGCCCCTCACCCTCTGACTCCCTCTCCCATTACTTGCTCATTACTTGGGGGGTGAGGGAGAACAGAAAGTCGATCGATTTGCGAACTTGGTCACCACCAAGTGGAACTAGGGAAAAGCGCGCCCGGTCTTGTTACCACATTGTGCGACGGGACCTGACGCTCTGCCTCTCGGCGCTCGCGTGAGATCTCCCTTGCCCCTTTCCTGTTCCTTGCTTCCTCTGCCCTCATCATGGCGTAAGGTGATACCAAACAAAAAGCCAAACACAATTTCTTATAGGCGCGACGCCATTCGACCGTCCGATGTTCCAGTCTGACGGCAAGGAGCCCATTAATTGCGGACTCAAAGCGCCGGAGATACTTTGCACGACTTCGATAAACCTCTGCATTCACTTGCTGCTGTGTATCTGCCATCATCTGTTTGAATTCTGCGTCAAATTCGTCCATCGACTTGTCCCTCTCTAAAACCCCTGTTTCCGATTTCGACCTTGCCGTCTTGTCTCCTCCTCAACATTCAGTCTGAGGTTCTATCCTTCGGAGCGAAGGCCACCAGAAGTGTGAATCAAGACTTCAGGCACTGAACAGGATAGCGGGAGATCTGCGGCACCCGCTTGTAGCTGTCACAAGTGTAGACCACTTCTGGAACCCTCCGCGTAGACTCTTGGCTTTCTGGAACGTGTTCAGCATCAATTTGCTGTGTAACTATCCCGAGAGCGCAGATTCTGCCACTGTGCCTGTCTGGCCGTTGACTAGCACTATGGACCTTTGATCACGAAGACAGGAGGCAATTTTCCAAATGGGCAACAATAACAGCTTGTAGGTGTCAATAGAGATTCCTGAGCTGCTAAACGTGGGCTTCGAAAGAGAGTCGAAGGGCGAGAGAGTCCCTAGAAAGTCTTCTTTGGCTCTCTCATAGGCGAGCTGATGCGCTTTCACGGAAGCGGAAGCCATCGTCACTTGGTAGATTTCCGTCGTCCATCCTGCTAGAAGACCGATGTTGTAAGGCACTGCTTCTCCCGTATCAAAGTCCGCAATTCGATGCAGTAATGCCACAGGCAGCGTACATGCGGCTGGTATCAGCGAGTCATTATAATTGACAGGAAATCTCCCTTTTTCCTCTTCCTGGGGGTTGTGCTCATAGGGGGTCAAACGATTTTCCCAACGCTGTTGAGACATCTTAGAACGCCGCCGCTTCCAATGTAACTCTCCGCGGATATCAAACGTCCAAAATGGCATGTAGACACCCCTAGGGGGACCTAACTCGGCACGGTTTGGGTTCAGGAAAGAGCGACCTGTTAAGTCGATTCTAGCTCGTTCCAGCGCGTTCTCTTCATCAATGCGAAAAGTCACTACCCCCTGCGGGCAAATCAAACGGGTTTCGTCAACGCTTTCAATGGCATAAGGGGATTCGCAATAAGGGCATGAAGCAGTTACATTGCGCTCCGGAACAAGGAAGGTGGCGCCGCAGCCCTGACATTTCACCTCTCGTTCTGGCGGTAGCTTCCAGCCGCGGGCACGCACCGTGGGAAGGTCCGCATAAAAATCCTGCTCTTCAACGGTTGAAAGGACTCGGGCGGGTTGTAGGTCCCGCAGCGGAGCGCCACAGTTGCGGCAACGAATTTCCTGCTGCGAGACGAGGTATGAAACCCTGCCTCCGCATTGGGGACAGACGAAGCGGTGGGCTTTGAAATCGGAAGATGCCATAACGGCCGGCAATGAATCACTGATCTCGTGCGGCCCCAGCACGTCTTCCGGTTTCAGCTTGCCCAGTAGAACTGCCATTTCCCTGCGGGCTCTGGGTTCCATTGGATCAACCTGCAGGATATTCTGCAACAGCTCTCTCTTCTCATCAGGTTTTTCGGCGATCTGGCTCAGCCACCACCACGCTTCTATTTTCTGCTCCACACTCGCATCGGTCTGGTAGAGAACCCGGTTCAAATGAGAGCGCGCTTCTTCTTTCTCATTTCCCTTGAGGGCAGCGATGCCATAAACCAAAAGGGTGCGGACAAATTCGGATTCGGGCATAGGAGCTACTCTATGAAAAGGCCCCTCTCACTTCGAGGAGATTGAGAAGTCAGTCCACGGAGTCGAATTGCTATAACTGCTCGATCCTCTTTCAGCGTTCAGGTGTCATGGCTCGTCATCTCTTAGCCCTTTAACTCGACCACCAAGGCTTCGAAGGGTTTGTCACTCAAGTTTTCTTCCTTGTGCTTCGCCGGTCCACCCCAACTGATGTCCCCCGCCTTGTGCTCCACTGATTGGACCTTTCCCTCTGCAGTAGTGACTGTGAAATTCTGATCCGTGAGGTAAGTCACGACGCGGTTAAGCACGTGTTCGTGCATCTGCGTGCGTCGGCTCTGCTGCAACCGCTAGTTTAACGCCGTTTCGTAGCCATCAGCTGCGATCAGAAGTGATAACTCAGGCCAAACACGACGTGGTGCGTGCGCAAGAGCGATTCCGCTGTTCCCGGAAAGATCTCCCCGTGTTGGCGGGTCCGTGTGAATTTGTATTCGCCCAGGATATACAGGCCCTTCCACAGGTCGAGCTCGGCACCACCCGCCACGCCACCCCATGCGGCCTAGCTCATACTGCTCTTGCTGGCGCCCGTCGACGGTGCTCTCCGTGTGAGGCAATGTCGGGCCAGCGCCGACTCGCTCCGTCAAGACCAGCCTGCCATTCGGCGCGTCCCTAATCCGCCCCACGCCAGGACGCACCGCGACGTT
Source organism: uncultured Acidimicrobiia bacterium (assembly GCA_963752385.1). Taxonomy (GTDB): domain Bacteria; phylum Acidobacteriota; class Terriglobia; order Versatilivoradales; family Versatilivoraceae; genus CAVVYL01. Next base: position 116,093 of record CAVVYL010000054.1, read on the forward strand.
GAAGAGCAGGAGATTAACGCCGTGCGAGATGGAATACCGCTGAACGATCTCTCCAAGGGGTAGTTCCTTGTCAATAGGCGTCCCCTTATAGATTCCTGTGACATGCACCTGCCGTAGTGGGTTCGAGAATACCTTCAAGTGGATGAACTCGGCCTCGATCCCAAGCGATGGTCTGCCCGGCATGAAGTAGCCGCCGCGACCGCCGTAGTAGACCACGTGGGGCATCAGCCAAGACTACAGCCCGCCCGCCCGAGACTTCAATGGTCTTCAGCTTCCCATCGGCAAAGAATCCGAGGGCCCGACCGTCCTCCGACCAAAAGGGCATATCCGCCATTTCCGTTCCGGGCAGCAGCCGGGCAGAGGGCGAGTCCAGAGCACGGACCCACAACATTGTCTTTCCATTCTCATCAGTCGCAGAGAAGGCTAGAGTCCGTCCATCAGGAGAGAGCACTCGCCGGCCGTATTCGAAGCTGAACTGAGTTTTCTCCGGTGGTAGTATTTCAGAGATGATGGTGCGCGCTGGGTCTCGGACTACGCGCAGGTACGACATTGCGACGACGATGGTCGAAATCAAGAAAGCCACGGCCACTGCCCATGCCACTTGCTCACGCCTTAGCGCTTTCGCTACAGGTTTCGGTCCGGCGATCTCTGCTCTTGATGCTTCAGCCAAGGAGGACAGACACTCTTCGATTTCAATTCGCGCATCCCCTATCACCTGCAGTCGCTTTTGAGGATCCTTCCGCAGACAGCGGTTGATGATCTTTTCCAGGTCGTGTGGGATGCCCTGGACGATTTGACTGATAGGTTTGGGTTCCTCGCGCATGATAGCTGTCAACAGGGCGAGATTTGAATCGCCCACAAAAGCTCTCATGCCTGTGACCATCTCATAAAGCACCGCTCCGAAGCTGAAGATGTCCGAACGAGCATCGACTTTCTTCCCTTCCGCCTGCTCCGGTGACATGTAAGCGACCGTCCCAATGATGGTCCCTTCTTCTGTCTGCAGCTGTGTTGTTCGCGTTTCCCCTTCGTCGTACTCCACGTCGGTCAGCTTTGCTAGTCCAAAGTCCAATACCTTGACCAGGCCGTCGTTGGTCACCATCACATTCGTTGGTTTCAGATCACGGTGGATGATGCCGGCTGAGTGCGCTTTGGCCAGAGCGTCAGCCATCTGAATGGCGACCTTCAGCGCCTCATTGAGACGCATCCCCTTGCGCGGAATCTGCTGATGCAGCGGCTTGCCATCCACGTTCTCCATGACGATAAAGTCGATGCCGCCGTCTTTCCCGATGTCGTAAATGGTGATAATGTTGGGATGGTTTAGAGCCGAGGCGGCCCGGGCTTCCTGAACAAACCGGCGTTTGCGCTCCGGGTCACTCATCTGGTCTGGTGGCAAGATCTTGATGGCTACAAACCGTTTCAGGCGGATATCCCGCGCCTTATACACCACTCCCATCCCTCCACTGCCGAGAAGTGAAAGGATCTGATAAGAGCCAATCTGCTGCTCTACCAGTGACTGAGGCTCTTCTAGCTCAAACGTCTTGGCTGCCACTTCCAAGGCAGGCTCTTCAATGAACCGCTCTGCGCTTGGCTCAGACCCGAGGAGACTCTCCACTTCGTGACGCAGAACTTCGTCACCCGCGCAAGTCTCTTCCAGAAAGGCTTTCCGCCGGCTCTCTTCCACTTCGAGGGCCGAGTGATAAATCTCTTCAATCTGATGCCAACGTTCAGGGGTCATAACCAACAGTGCAGGTCATCAACCAAGCGAGCCACCTCGCAGCAGTCTTCTATGAATGGCCTGAGTATAACACCGGGTTGATCAGATAGTTGAGGGTCAATACTGGGTCAGCGAGTTGGATCGGGAAGGAGGCTTATGACGCGAGGGATTCCACCTGCAGCAATCACAGCGAAATTCGAAAGCTTATGTCCGGAATGGCTGTTGAGAAATGCTCTGTTACACTTACGCCGATTAGTCCCGCCTAACGCCGCAGCGGTTATTGATCGACTCCAGTGGTCGTATAGTCGGCTAACCGGAAACTGAGACTTGACGACCTCCCAGTCAGGTCAGCTTCCGGTTCTGCCGCATACGACCAAGTCAAGTGGCCGCCCTCCATTCGCCGAATGCCCCATCGACATACCTAACTGTGTTCACCGATAGCCCGGTAACACCACTACCCCTACGACCGGATACTCTTGACTGCCTATCCGCAACTGTGCTATTCCCTTCAGCCTCTCAGTTGATAGTAGTGCAATACTGCGATCGCGATCGGGACTTCCGAAGGGCAACATTCCGGATGCGGAGCCGACGGTCGCACGACTGGCGCTTACACCCGCAACGAACGCGAGAACTGACCATGCTAGACAGAGAACTTGCCGAGTTCGCCAAGTATCTCCCCCTTGGCTGTCGCACGTGTTGCCTTTGTTGACGGTCGCGGGCGCGAGTTTGAAGAACGCCTTCTACACAGCAGTGGGCGCTTTTATCGGAACCACAGTCGGCTACGTCTCATGGCTCGAGCGAGAGATTTCACTTGAAAATGCCGCGCGAGATCGCCTGCAAACAGTGCCATGGATGACCAGAGCATGCCCCGGCGCTCTGGCGATAAGAGAGGTTCGAATCCGCTCGCACGCACCAATCTTTCAATCATTGTCAAGTTTGCACATCTTCAAGGGGCTTCCGTTGAAATTGAACACCGCTCCAAGACTTCATTTTGTCTTGTTCACGCTTGCTGTTTTCTGGCTGGCCTCCCCAAGCTCGGGCGCCCAGAACCCACAGCCTGAGCCGGCTTCGGTGGAACTCGGCAAATCGATTTTTCGGAAGAGCTGTGGCTCCTGCCATGGTGACAACGCCAAAGGGGGCAGAGCACCTGATCTGACCCAAGGAACTTGGAAGCATGGCGGCTCTGACGAAGAGATCTCCCGAAACATTCGAAACGGAATCGGTGGAACTCAGATGCCAGGATTTGTCTTGGATGATGACGAGCTCAGGGCCATCATGGCATTCCTTCGTTCAGTTCAGTCGCAGCCTACGGATGAGACTCCTGGCGGCAACTTAGACGTGGGAAGACAGCTTTTCTTTGGAAGTGCCCAATGTAGCCGCTGCCATATGGTTCACGGTGAAGGAGGCCGGCTAGGACCCGATCTCACCCGAATCGCTCGTACGCGCAAGGCTGACGATTTGCGAAAAGCAATTCGTGAGCCTGGGGACACACTGCGCGAGGGCTTCGCAACTGTCGAACTCGAGTTTGCCAACGGCCGGAAGCTACGTGGCGCAGCTCGCAACGAAGATACGTTTTCTATTCAAGTCATGGACGCACAGGAAAAAATGCACTTGCTGCTGAAAAAGGACCTCAAGCGACTTGCACGGCCTCCGGTTTCGCTGATGCCGAAACTCAGTCTGGATGCAGGCGCAGTGGGTGATCTGGTCGCCTTTCTTTCCAGTTCGGCTACGCAGCTGGGTTCGTCTGCAAATTTGCCTGCATGGAAGCCGGCCTCGGATCTGAATGTGTCGTTCGACCGTTTGCGCAACGCGGAACGTGAACCTCACAACTGGCTGACTTACTGGGGTGACTATCAAGGTCGCCATTACAGTCATCTGCGCTCAATTACACCCACCAATATCGGCCAGCTGCGGAGCGAGTGGACCTATCTATTTTCAGGAAGCAACATCGAAGTGACGCCGCTGGTGGTAGACGGACTGATGTTTGTCACAGGTCCGGCAAGTGACGCAGCAGCGCTCGATGCGCGTACAGGCCGAACGATTTGGCGCTACGTCCGGCCGATTCCCGAAGGAAACTACAAAAACTGCACAGTGGTTACCAACCGTGGCCTGGGGATCCTGGGAGATCGCCTGTACCTGGGGACGTTGGACGGTTACCTAGTGGCTTTGGACGCTAAGACGGGAAATGTGGTTTGGGAGGCCCAGGTAGCAGATTACCGCGAGGGATTTTCCATTACGCATGCGCCTTTGGTGATAGACGGGCGGGTCATCGTTGGTATCACGTCCGGCGAATGCGCGCTGCAGGGATTCGTTGATGCCTACGATGCGGCCACCGGAGCGCGTCTATGGCGCTTCTGGACGATCCCTCGGAAGGACAATCCCGCCAGAGCGACCTGGGACGGCGATTCGGCCGAGTTCGGAGGAGCCCCGACCTGGATGACGGGAACATACGACGCTGAAGCACGGACGCTGTTTTGGACAGTGGGCAATCCAGGGCCTGACTATGATGGCAGTGTACGTGCTGGCGACAACCTCTACACCTGCAGCGTGGTTGCTCTCGACCCTGAGATAGGGACATTGAAATGGCATTTTCAATTCACTCCACACGATACCCATGACTGGGACGCCAACGAGACTCCGGTGTTGATCGATGACATCATCCAGGGAAGGCGTCGCAAGCTGCTGATTCAGGCAAATCGAAACGGGTTCTATTACGTCCTCGACCGCACGACAGGAGAGTTCTTGCTGGGAAAGGCGTTTGCCAACCAAACGTGGGCTGACGGCCTCGACACTCGCGGACGCCCCATCGTAAAACCCAACACAGATCCAACGCCTTCTGGCACCTATGTTTGTCCCAGCGCCTCAGGAAACACCAACTGGTGCGCCCCTTCTTTCAGCCCTCTCACCCGACTGTTTTACGTCAGCGTCCTTGAGGAGTGCGCGACGTATTTCAGTGAAACCAAACCTCCAGTTCCCGGGCAAGGCTACACAGGAGGCGGTCAGCAACTGGACATAAAGATTGGGAGTCCAGGCGCTATCCGGGCGCTGGATCCCCGAACGGGAGAAACAGTTTGGGACTTCAAGATTCATCAGGGCTCCCACGCAGCCGGAGTTTTGGGCACGGCTGGAAGCCTTGTTTTTGCGGGAACCCGCGACGGTTATCTCATTGGCTTGCACGCGGAGACCGGCAAGGAGCTATGGCGTTACCAGACCGGCGCGCAAATCATGAGTTCTCCTATCTCATATGAAATCGATGGGCGGCAGTTCGTGGCGATTGCAAACAGTGGCGCGCTCCTGACCTTTGCGCTGCCTCCGGCAAAATAGATTTTCAAGGAGTTCAGATGCGAACAACAGCTTCCCTTCTTTTTCAAGCCTGGATAATGACCACGCCCGTTATTTCAGCCTCGCCGCTGGAGCGTCCTGGTATTGAGTTCAAGATTTTTCAGTTTCCTGCAGATCAAATTCCCCGGATTGATGCTCAAGCCGACGATTGGGAGATCGTTGGGGCAGAATACGTCATTGGCACAGACCAACTGGCAGATACAGTTGGTGGACGCGGAAAACAGAATGATCCGAAGGACCTTGATGTCCGCGTGCGAGTGGGATGGGTGAAAGGAATGAGCCGTCTTTATTTCCTATATGAGGCAACTGATAACTTCTGGGACTTCAATCGAACGGACCTGCACAACGACATTTTCGAGTTAGTTGTCGACGGTGATCTCTCCGGCGGACCCTTTATCAAGCAGATGCACCCCGATAAGAGCCTAGACGCCGCCGAAGCTCATTTTCGCTTTCATGGCGTGCATGCCCAGAACTATCATATCTTCACGCCTGCCGAGGGCAAGGACTGGACGATGGTCTGGGGCTGCCAGCCGTGGATCAAAGAACTGCCGTTTGCCAACGCAGCACAGAAATACAGCTTCAAGCATGGCCAAAGTGGACGTTATGTGCTCGAATTCTGGATCACGCCATTCGATTATGCGCCTCACGAGGGGCCCGATAAGGCGGTAATGTCCCGGCTCACCGAGAACGAGCGGATCGGCATGTCGTGGTCAATTCTGGATTATGACGATGAAAAGGCTGAACGATACAAGGCTTTCTGGAATCTGTCTCACAAGACGACGATGTATGGGAACGCCTCGGATCTAGTCGCCTTTCGGTTGATGCCGCTCGAACCGCGCTTTCAAAAGCCCATTGACGCCGACTGGTCCTTTCGAGTGCTCGACATGGGCCGCCGCTTGGTGGCATTTCAGGATCTTTCTGACGGTGAGATTCAATCTTGGAAGTGGGACTTCGGCGACCAGACAACCTCAACTGAACGGCATCCTATTCACTCATATTCGAAACCGGGGGAGTATGTGGTCACACTTTATGTCGAGGGACCCAAAGGAAAGTCGCGCCGGGCGAAGGTCTGGGACGTGGTTCTAAAGTGACTCGGTGGATCGCCAGCTCGCAGGAAGGCCACTCTTAACCCAGAGAGTGGGTGAAGCAATTTCCCTTCGTCAGGCCGTGCGCTGGCTCGCCAGGGGCTTGCCATTCCCCCACGATCATCAAAGCCTCTCGACCTCGGGACTCCATCGGACGCCGCAGTTAATTTAATGCGTAAGAAGTTGCGATATGCCTGAGTCGCAGAAAACGCTAGCCCAGGCGCGAGACTGATATTTCGCTCAAGTGCTCGTTGATGGAGGTTCGTTGTGTTCACATTTTTGGGCAGTTCGACCCATCGCACGATGCCTCCGCTTGGCCGAGTGACCCTCGTTTCGTGTGGATAGTACTTGGCAATTGGCTGCGAAGTCCGCTGTAACTGCTGGGAGAGAGCTTTGCGAACGATTGGAGATAATGAAGTCGCCGGTTTTTCAGCAACTCTGCGATCCTCTTCTGAGCCGGGGCTGAGCGCTTCATGGGAGTTTACGGTTACAAGGACGGACTCCATAACCTGCCAGATGGCGAATTCCTAAAGTCGGTTCCCATGCGATGTCCAGAACAGTTGCTGAAGCGGGAGTAGAGCGTCTAAAAGCTAAAGGGAGAAAAATGGAATTCGTTGCCCAGCGGAAAGCTACTTCTCCCCTGACATGACTTAGCCGATCGCTTCGTCATCTTCGAGGATTATGGTCAAGCTGGGGTGGGCAAGGTTGGTTCTTGCCGTATCGACCGCATTCCCGCTTCTTTGTTCGACTCTGCCCAACTCCCGAGGACGCACCGCACTCATGATAGCTGCGATGGCGATCACCTTCGAGTCGTCGGGTGCGCGAGCGACGTCTAACCTGAGTCACGCCCCGGGTTTCACCGATCAGGTTTCCACTTGGTCGTATAGTCGCCGATTCGGAAGCTATCCACATGAGCGAGAAGTCACCGATCTAGCCCGAGACCTCGGGTATCTTCCGCGTCACCAGGCTGAAGCGTCCTGCCACGGCTCGGAGGTCTGGCTTCCCCGATGCTTGCTCCAGTCTGAATACTGAAAGGGGTCGCGGAAAATTCTCACACGCGCCGACGGATTAATACGGATTAATATGGTTAGCAGATAAATGCGCCCCCTTCTTTATCCGCTGATCGCACTCGGTCTATTCGGCGCCGACTGGCCTCAGTTTCGTGGTCCCAACAGCTCTGGACTGTGCCCTTCCTGCCGGCAACTTCCAACCGAGTTTGGGCCTCAAAAGAACGTTCTGTGGAAGACAGAGCTGCCGGTAGGAAAGTCCTCCCCAGTCCTGGCGGGGGACCGCATTTTCCTGACCGCCTCCGAGGGCGATAATTTGATTACGATGTGCCTGAGCCGCACTACCGGCCAGGTTCAGTGGCGGCGATCCGTCCCTGCTGCGAGGCGCGAAGCCCAGCACGCCCTCAATCACCGCGCGGCGCCCACCGCGGTGACCGATGGAAAGAGCGTCTTTGTCTTCTTCGCTGATTTCGGCCTGGTCGCTTATGATTTCGAGGCCAAACAGCGATGGCAGTTGCCGCTCGGACCATTCAACAGTCAGCACGGCATCGTTGCATCGCCCGTCTATGCCGATGGAAGAGTGATCCTTGTCTGCGATCAGGACACCGACGCATACATTATGGCAGTGGATGCAGATACCGGGAAGATCGCCTGGAAAACGCCACGTCACGTCATCAACGGGTATTCCACCCCGATCATTTACCGTCCAGCCCGCGGCCCCGCACAAGTCATCGCACCCGGCTCCTACCAGCTCACCGCGTATTCCATCGTGGACGGCGAACCGCTCTGGTTCGTTCGGGGTCTCACCTGCCAGCCAAAATCGGCGCCAACAATTGCCGGCGATATTGTCTACTTCAACGGTTGGACTCCCGGGAATGACGTGGGAGAGCAGGTTGAACTGCCCACCTTCGCCGAGGTGATCGCCGCAGCCGATGCCAATCACGACGGGAAGCTCTCTCAGACGGAACTTCCACCGCCCTGGCAGCCCACAGGCACTTGGCGTGCGATCGACTTGGATCGGGATGGTTTTCTGAACGAGAGGGATTGGACATTCTTTCGCACTCGCCGTGCCTCGCGCAACGGTTTATTGGCCGTTAAGCTCGGAGGCAGCGGCGACGTAACAAACACGCACGTGCTCTGGCGATATGAAAAGTCGCTGCCGGACGTTCCGTCGCCCCTCGTCTACAAGGATGTGGTGTTCCTCGTTCGAAGCGGCGGAATCGCGACCACTCTGAACGCTCAGACCGGCAAGGTACTCAAGCAGGCGCGTTTGACGGGCGCGCTCGAAGACTACTACGCTTCACCCATCGGCGTCGACGGCAAGGTCTACATCGCCAGCGAGCATGGCAAGGTCGTCGTGCTGCGTGCTGCTGGCGATTGGGAAGTTCTGGCGATTAATGAATTCGACTCGGACATCTACGCAACTCCGGCAGTCAGCGAAAGCCAAATGTACATCCGGACCCAAAACGCCCTCTATGCCATTGGGTCGTTTAACTAGAGCTGGCATGTTGCGCAGAGAGTCTTCGGTCCGCTTTCGATCGCATTTCCGCATCTGGTTCGAAACCACCCTTGTGGCATCTGATTGATATTCCACCTGCCCGCATAGTCGGCTATCCGGAAACTGAGAGCAGTACAATCGCCGCACTCCATCTAATGAGGAGGATCCATGACTAGATACCTCGGCTGATTGATAGTTGCTTTCGGACTTCTACTCGCTACCGTCGGCCTGGCCCAGGATGTCTCGCGGATGGACGAGGTTGTACAGTACAACGTTTCTAACAAGAAGTTCATGGGCTCGGTGTTGGTGCTCGCGCCGAACCAAGTTTCTAACTCACTGCGCGTGTTACAGCAGTTCGGGCCTGACGAGAACGGAGAGGCGTGACGAAAGCCCGAACCCGGCCAAGCGCGCTTTGGTCACCGTTGGTCACGAAGATAGCCATACTTTGCGCCTCAGGCTCCAGGATCGCCATTTACCCGGAAATTGTTCCTGAAACGGCGTTCTGGGAAATAGATCCTGACTAGTGTTTACCAATTGCGAGAAGTGAGGCCAGTTAAGTTGGAGTTCTAGTTCATGAGACGACGAGAGTTCACGGCCGCCATGGCCGCTTCGTTGGCAGCCCTCCGGGAACGAGCGGAAGCGATGAATGCTTCCATCCGTCCCAATATCAAGTGGTGTGTGAGCAGCTTTCTATGGACGTCGACGCAATGGCCGGACAAAGGCACGCTTCCCTACACCGAGATGCTCGACGTGATCCGCGATACCGGTTTCAACGGCTACCGATTTACAGGGTGGCCGGGAATCCTCGACCGGATCGGCATGGATCTGTCGCAGCTTGAAAGAGGGCTTTCGAAGCGTAACATTCAAATCGCCACGCTGTCCTTCGGTGGACCGGCGGACGACCCGTCGAAGCACGCCGAGATCGAGAAGGCGGCCCGCGCGGCATGCCAATTCCTGAAACGCTTTAGCGCCACGGAGTTGGTCACCTTCTCCCCCCGACGTCCGAACAAGGTGCTTGTGCGCGAGCATCTGCGAAGGGCGTGTGAGTTCTACAATCACCTGGGCGACGTGTGCGCTGAATACGGCATCCGGACCGGAATGCATAACCACTCCCAGGGACAGCTCGTCGAGACCCAGGACGAGATCGAGATGCTGCTCAAATGGACCGATCCCAAGAAATTCCACTGGTGCCCGGACACCGTTCACTTGTATATGGCGAACTGTGACATCATCGGTCTATTCCAAAAGTACGCGCACCGGCTGATTTTCTTCGACCTCGTGGACGCCAAGTATGAATACCAGAAGGAAGATATGCGTCTTGCCAACGGCCAGGTCGAGAAAGCCGGCTCGCAGAACGGAACTTTCATGCTCGGGAACCGCGACTACGGAGATGGTGAGGTAGATTTGCGGGGCATTATGCGCATCCTGAAGAAGGTAAAGTATAGAGGCTGGATTAACATCGATCACCACTACGCACCAGTGAGTCCGCGCCACAGCTTCGAGCGCTGTATGAGGTATATCCGGGAGAAGCTGGACCCGATTCACTCATAACTGGCGGATCCCTGGTTCGTCACATGCCACAGACACCATCAACTGTCTACGGCAGATCAGTGCGACGCCCGTCGTGCCAGAGACGATCCCACTATAGCCGTCGCGCAACTGCGCTAGCTCTGAGATTTCCATCGAAGTGCAGGCTAATGCCTGGAAAGACCCTTCGAGGGCAACGACAGTTTCCCCCACCGTGGTAAGATATTCTCTCTCATTCACTCTCTTGAAAAGCGCTACTACTATTTTAGTTCGTCCTTCAGCAGCTTGATTGCGCAAGACTTTGATCCTCGGCAACTGAGAGTAGGCGGGGACTAGATTCTCTTGTTCGCCTGAGAAATTTCGGCAAGTTGTTGCCGAGCATTAGAAACGGGTGAGTGCTCTGTCTGGGCATCGATTGTCTTCGGGGGAAGGGTGTGATGATCCGGCAATTCAAGAGAAACCAAGGACTACGGACCTGGCTGTTTGATCGGTCGTTCGTAAATGCGAGCGTGCTCCTCCTGGCAGCCGCGCTCCAACCGGGCTGCGGCAAAGTGATCAGCTCCTCACAATCTCTAAGAATCGGCGTCGTTCAAATGGCCTTGGAGGCCAGTTTCGCTGAGAATCGTTGGAGGTCGAGACCTTCAAACCTTTCGTTTCACCTGAAGTCAATGTGAGGCTGGCCGCTGCTCAGATGGCTAGCGACCGTCGGTAGTCTGAGGTCGCTCGCCTCTCATTTGGCACCCTCAAGAGGCCGTTGTGTTAGGAAGAGGGGAAGCTCGATTGTACTTGGGTAGCATGTCATGGAGATATATCGAGCGACGGTCCAAGAGGATTGTCCAGACCCAAACGAGGGAACAGAAAAGTGAACAAACTTACCCGTGACTCATGTTTCATCTCTCTGATGCTGGCCATTTCCATACTGCCGAGTGACGCGCTGCAGAAGGCGACGGCACAGCGCACAGAAACGGCTCAAGCAAGGCTGCCGAATATCCTCTTTATTATGTCCGACGATCACGCCGCGCATGCCATCAGCGCCTATGGCAGCCGGTTGATCAAGACGCCAAACGTTGATCGGCTGGCGAAAGAGGGGATGCGTTTTAATAACTGCTTTGTGACGAATTCCATCTGCACACCCAGCCGGGCTGCGATTCTCACCGGCAAGTACGCGCACGTCAACGGCGTGCCTGTCTTCAACCATATAGATAACTCGCAGCCGATGCTTCAGAAGTATCTGCAACAGGCGGGCTATTACACCGGGGTGATTGGGAAATGGCATCTTGGCGGGAACGATCCGAAACGCGCCGATGAGGGTAAGCCGGTCGGCTTTGACTACTGGAACATCCTGCCCGGACAGGGAGCCTACTTCGATCCGGTGATGATTGAAATGGGCGAAAGTAGGCAGCTGAAAGGTTACACAACCGACATCATCACCGACCTGGCCATTGAGTTCCTGAACAAACGCCCGCAGCACAAGCCGTTTTTCCTGATGTCCCACCACAAAGCTCCGCACCGCAACTGGCAGCCGGACGAGAAGCACATGAAACAATTTGAGAACGTGAGTGTGCCTGAACCAAAGACATTCGACGACGATTACTCTACACGGTCAGACGCAGCACGCCAGGCAACGATGCGAATTGATCGGGACCTGAATGACAATGATCTGAAGATGAAACCACCAGAAGGACTTACCGGTCAGGAGCTGAAGCGATGGAAGTATCAGCGCTACATGCGTGACTACTTGGCGTGCATTGCGTCGGTTGATGACAACGTAGGGCGAGTGCTCGACTGGCTTGATCGGACCGGGCTGGCGGAGAACACCATTGTCATTTACACATCAGATCAGGGTTTCTTCTTGGGCGAGCACAACTTCTACGACAAACGGTTTATGTACGAAGAATCGCTGCGCATGCCGTTCCTTATCCGTTGGCCCGGTCACATCAAAGCAGGATCAACCAATGACGGCATGATCCTCAACGTGGATTTTGCCCCAACACTCCTAGACGCTGCGGGCCAGTCAGTGCCCTCTGATATACAGGGTCGGAGCTTCGTGCCCCTGCTTCAGGGCAAAAAGCCGACGGACTGGCGGACCTCGATGTATTACAGGTACTACCATCCGGGCCATCACAATGTCGCAGCGCACTATGGCGTCCGCACAGAGCGGCATAAGCTTATCTATTTCAACAAGCTTGATCAGTGGGAACTGTTCGATCTGAAAAAAGATCCGCACGAGATCAAGAATGTCTACCGCGATCCTGCTTATAGCGACGCCATAGAGGGGCTCAAGACTGAAATGTATCGGCTGAAGAAGGAATTGAAGGACAGCGATCGGTTTTCGGACACTCTGCCAAAAGATGATGTGGGATGAAACTGAGCAGCTATGGTATTTTTCCGCGGACTGAACCAACGAATATTAATAGTCTTCAAAGAAAATCGACCGGGAAGAGAATCAGGAGAGACGTCGTCGCGGCAAAGCCGCGTCGGACTAACTTCGTTTAATGAAGGAATCCCGCTCGGTGCAGGGACCAAGCATCTAACCTGAGCCCGTCCGGCCATTCCAACAAATGACCATCATCCTACCGCCTAGCTTTTGAGAAGGAGCCATCTCACATAAAAAAGAGAATGCTGTTGGTTGTTACGTCTACCTGCCTGATCCTCGTTCTTGGTTTCGTTGTCAGCCACTCTTCTTCCGAGGGAGGTGCTGGATCTGCTTAAGCTGGCGCCTGATACTCACAAACTCGTGTTTGAAAACCGATTCGTTCGCGTGATCGAATCCAGGGTTCCCGCAGGCGGCGAGGAACCGAAGCATAGTCACCCCCATGGCCTGACGGTCTATCTTGCAAACTTTGAATCGGAAGTGACAACTTTTCCGGATGGGAAGAGCAGCAAGGTCCGCCGATAGTTTGGGACAGCGATTTGGAGTGAGGCGATCGTCCACGAAGTAAAGAACATAGGCAAAGTGGATGGTCATGCCCTGCGGATTGAATTGAAGCTTTAGCGACGAGGGTAGCGCAGCAAGGGGTCTCTGCTGCAGCCGAGATAGCACTCCCGCTGATTGTGATTGAGAGAATTTTTCGGTCACACTCACCTGAGATCTTCAATCCAAATGAATGAGCCCGCAACAACGGGCAATTCACAGGGTGAGGTGATCTATGAAAACATTCGACGTCCAATCAGTTGGAATCAACTCCAGCTTCGAGAAGGCCTTTCAATATATTGCCGACGTTCACAATCTTCCGGGGTGGACCCGCGCATTCAAAAGGGTCTCAGATGGAAAGGCGCTCCTCGAGACTCATAGTGGTTCTGTGGAGATCGCGCTGGGGGTTAATGCTTCGCGGCAACAAGGTACCATCGACTGGATCATGGGCTTTCCAGATGGCAGCGTGGGCACTGCCTATTCACGAGTTGTCAAGGCCGAAAACAACCGTTGCGTTTACAGTTTCATCTTGTTGGCGCCTCCGGGTCCGCTTGAGCCGCTGGAGGGTAAGCTGCAGCAACAATCGCAGATCCTGAAGGAGGAACTCGCCAGCTTGGCTTCAATTCTGAATGAGGACTTTGATTAGGCGGCAGTCATGGATCCTTTTCTGCAACAGCAGGTAAAGCAAGCTCAGAATGGAGACCGTGAGGCGCTGGAGCAGGTCATCAGAGCCACCCAGGGTAGGATTTACGGCCTTGCCCTCCGGATGCTCTGGCATCCGGAGGACGCAAAGGACGCGACCCAGGAAATCCTGATTCGTGTGATTACCCATCTGGGGACCTTCCGTGGGGAGAGCAGCTTTGTGACCTGGTTGTATCGCGTGGCCGCCAATGCCTTGCTCACAATTCGAAAAGGCCGTGCGGAAGAGGCAAGACTCACATTCCAAGCCTTTGAACAGGATCTTGACGAAGGGATTTCCGATGCACGAGTTGCTGTGTCGCCTGGATTGGATGAAGCGCTCCTATTGGAGGAAGTCAAGATCGGCTGCACGCAGGCAATGCTCCTATGCCTGGACCGGCCACATCGGCTCGCTTACATCCTGGGAGAGATCCTGGAACTGGAAGGTTCCGAAGCTGCCGAAGTCATGGAGATCAGCCCACAGGCGTTTCGGAAGCGGCTCTCCAGGGCCCGTGCCGAGATCGTCAGCTTCATGCAGCGAAAATGTGGATTAGTCAATCCGCAGAGTGGGTGTCGATGCCGGCGCCGGGTCAACCGTGCAATCCAACTGGGCAGGGTCGACCCTCGCCGTCTTTTGTTTGCCAGCAATGCTCAGAAAGCCCGAGACTTTCCCCAGGTGCTATCCACGATTCGCCAGCTAGAAGAAGGACAGCGGGCCGTTGCCTTGTACCGATCTCATCCGGACGTTACCGTGCCGAAGGATTTCGTGACTATGATCAAGTCGCTGATCAATCAATTCAGCGCCTGAACTAGGCAATACAGATAGTGTTTCCCGTTGAGACCGGAAGGTGCTCTCGCGCACGATTTACCCTGACCCAACGGTAGTCGTCGACAAGAAGTCAATGATCTGCGCGGGACCGAAATGTCGGCCCGGTCATCAGTCTCACTCACTCAAGGTCGAGCACCTCCGCTGGCTGGATGAAAGTCAATCTCGCGCAGGTCACGCATGGCTTTTACGCCAAAGTGTCTCAAATCCTTCCTTAAGGCAATGCGCCAATTCCCGATCGCGTAGTGTTCAAAAACTCGATCTCATTAGTTCACTGTAGGAGCGTGACCTCGCTAGCAAGTGATATTCTTCACGCATGCGCTCCGTTTTGGACCCATTTCAATTTGTGGTTAGTTACCTTTGCTGGATGGATGAACCAGCATCAACAGCAAGTCGTCGAGTATCTTTTGGAGAAGAATCGAGTTCTTCGGGAGCAGATCGGCCCGCGTGCACGTTAGTCCTCCCTGACACCGCAGTGTTTAGCAATGCACTTGGTCGGCTATACGGAAACTGAGAACTGCTGACCTCGGCCGACGTGTCAGTTTCCGGTTAGCCCGTCAACCGCCCGGAGTCCGCAGGATTGACCAGGCCTAAAGCTAACAAAGCTCTTCGTCCAATGGTGGCTTTCAACGCGCTAGAGGGTGCTTCCGCCATCTACTGTTGGTGACTACTCCTTAACTGCTTCTTCCCAAGTGAGTTGCCAGCGATTTAGACGACAGGGCAATTAGTGAAGGCAAATTTGACTGTAAGTGCCGTTGCCTAAGACATTACCCTGATCCGACCAACAATTGATGACGAAGCACCTCCTGGGAAATGATTCCTCATGCGTCCCACTATCGGGTCTCGGTCAAGAAGCCGAGTAACGCATCGTCGTCTTTTCGTTGCTTACCCACCACAAAATTCGAGCTGCGCCCAGCGCTGCGGTAAGCCGCTTCCGCCCAAGAGGTGTCCACGTAATTGTGAACGTTGTGAAGAAACAGTGGACGCGGGGCGATCAAGGCCAAGGCGTTCGGCAATCCTCCCGCCTTCAGAATTCCTGGGATGAACAGCTCGTTCAGGTACTGCGACTCCGAGCCCGTATCGAAAAGGAACCCATCGATCGCGAAGCGCACCGCAACCTTTTGTGACGGTTCGATCAGTGCAGCGGCGATCGCGAGCAAGGGTCCAGCATCATTGAACCCGACGGTGTTAAGAGTGGTGGCTCCGGCTGCAACAAAATGGCGGATAATCGCGACAATGTCGTAGACCCTCTCGGCATCATCAGACCGGTTGAAGGTGAGGAAAAACTGGCCGTTACGGCTGGTCTGGCTGTCACGACTGATGTTTCGAGCCGCCCGCCCGACACCGAAAACGTCTGGAGCGTACACGGTTTGCCCGGAGGCGAGCAAGCCACGAAGCAACTTCGCGCGTGACTCAGCTGAAGATGCCCTGCGCCGGCCATCGATCAACACCGCGTTGAGCCCTTGGACGGGGTGTTCGGGTCGAAACACCCGGACTGGGATTTGCCCTCCGCGCTCCTTTTCAACGAAAAGGCCTTGCTCGCAGGCGATGTCTTCTGCTTGACAGGTGCTCTGGCAGCAGTAGTCGAGCCTTTCGATTTTTGACGGCGCTGTTCCCGTCGAGATTTGCAGTCCAATGCGCAGGATCTCCCGGTCCTCCTTGAGCCGCGCCGGGCTGCTCGGTTTCAGCGCGTTTACTTGCAGCTTCGCAGACGCGACGAGCCGGTCGACCAACGCCTCGTGACTGCGGAGTGCATGGTCGGGAAGGGAATCCCGAAAACTCAATAAGTCTTCGGTCTTCTCGCGTCTATAGGCGGGCTCCTTGAAACCGTTATCAATGGACAAGCCCATTTCCCGTGTCAGGAACGGGTACACGGCTTCTCGCATATCGCGGGTGTAGCCATGCGGAGAGTCGAAGACTGCGT
>CAVVYL010000055.1:0-90405 GCA_963752385.1 uncultured Acidimicrobiia bacterium
GCCACCATTCACAAAATCACCAGCCAAAAGCAAGATCGCAGGCACGCTGATAGAGATCACCCCGCTTCAATATTGGCCATCGATATTGGCGGATCCAAGGTCAAGATCCTCGTTACCGGTCAGACAGAACCGCGAAAGACACGCTCAGGTAAGGGACTAACACCCGCGGGCATGGTTGAAGCGGTTCGCAAATTGGCTCAGGGCTGGGATTACGAGGCTGTGTCGATCGGCTATCCGGGTATGGTTGGGGAGCACGGGCCGCGCTCGGAACCAGCAAACTTAGGGCCAGGCTGGGTGGGCTTTGATTTCGCCGCGGCCTTCGGCCTTCCGGTCCGAATCATTAACGATGCGGCAATGCAAGCCCTCGGCAGCTATGAAGGTGGACGCATGCTCTTTCTCGGACTAGGTACCGCGCTTGGATCCACTGTCATTGCTGATCACGTGATTGTTCCTTTGGAGCTGGGTCAGCTCGTTTACAAAGACGGAGAGAAGTTGGGAGATCTACTTGGAGCTCGAGGCTTGAAGCGATTGGGCCAGAAGTCCTGGTGTCGAGTTGTGGAGGAAGTGGTGCCGATGCTCATGAGTGCTTTGTTAGCGGATCACGTAGTGTTGGGCGGTGGCAATGGCAAGAAGCTCAAACAACTGCCCGCTGGGGTTCGATTGGGAAATAATCTGACGGCTTTCCGCGGAGGGTTCCGGCTGTGGCATCTTAAGGACGTTCCGACTCTACTAATCGACGATCATCACTATTACGCCAACCAAGCGCCCGTCGAATGACAGACGAGACTGGCCTCAAATAGCCCTTGTCGACCGCCACGCTTGCGCTTCAGCAAAGGTCTTCTTTTTCGTCGTGGCGTCGAGGTCCTTCACCGTTTCGGCAAACGGGCGCTCTTGTAGCCGTACCGGATGGTGCTTTTCGGTTGCGCGCACCACTTGGTACTTCAGTTCTTCGGGATCGAGAGGCTTCGCCAGGAACTCGTACGCGCCGCGCCGGATGATCTCCATCCAGGACCGCAGCATCTCATCAGCAAACTCAGCTACAAAGATAACCTCCGCTTGCGGAGCTTTCATCTGAACCTCAGAAAGCAGGCGAAAGGCCTCCTTGAGCGGCTTCTGGAGGTTGACAATAACAACATCCACGGGTTGGCACTCAATAGCAGCGCCCACGGCCTCTCGGGACGTGCAAGGAATCAAGATCGACAGATACTCCTTGAGGGCCTCCGCCACAATTCCTACAGTGAGGGGATCATCCGGGTCACAGACGACGATTGAAATCCTGTTTTTCATTTTGCCCTCGGAAGATGAGGATGTGATCGGGACTGCAGCTAGGTCTATAAAAAGTTGTAACGACCCAGGCTTTCATTACCTATGGTGATTCAAGAAGACCGGCATTCGTCAATTGAGACCGGAACAGCCACTCTCCCAATTTTGAGAGGACAGTAATTTCACCCTGTGCAAGGGTTCAGAAACGAGGATTTACAGGGTCAGCATATGTTTTGCGGCAAAGGCGGGAGAGTTGCCAATCACCCGCAGCTTGTCCACGATCCATTCCGGTTTGCGCCAGTCGGACCAAACCACGTGGCTCAATTCCATTATCATAACTTGATTCAAGACACTCTGGAGAATGTCCGTCGAGAGGTTTAAGACGGGCATCTTCTCGTAGGCTGCCCGTAACCTGGCTTGCTGGTCATCTGAACGGATCGATGACTGATAGTCTTGAAAGAGACGCAACATCGTGGGAAAGTTGTTCCTGGCTGCTTCCCACAAGCTGGTGGCACTGGCTGCCAGAATTGAAGTGTTGCAGACACAACCGCTCGCCAAGGCTGTCCTGCGGCTTTTCACATTGGATCGATCCAGCAGAGCTTCAATGCGGCGAAGATGACTTCCGTCGGTCCATCCCAGGGTTACTCCGGGTCGGATCCAGCCGTGTTGGGTTTCAAATCTCTCCGAGCGAACTCCCAAAAGGACCGTCCACTGCTTCAGCTCTCTAGCGATCTTGGTCGCATCGTTCAGAATTTGGGCGAACCGCGCCCCAGGATAGATGAAATGGTCGGAAGGATAGACCACCACCATCGCCTCCGGGTCCTCGCTCATGACATGAGTCAGGCCGAGAAATACAGCGGGGGCAGTGCCACAGTTACGGGGCTGGATCAGGAGCTTGCCGGATACCTGACCCCGCGGTGCTGCCCCTCCAGCCGTGACAGCCTCCTGATCTGTCACCGTGATCCTGTAGTGAGGAGGAGAAATTGGATCATGATCGACTAGGGATTCCGAGCTGGATTGGTTTCCCGCAACGGTCTGGCAGGATTTCGTTCCGCGATTGCTCAGCCAGCGCTTGACAAGTGCCGCAAGACGTTGGCCACGTCCGTGGGCCAGGACAATTGACCAGACATGAGCCGAGTTGTGTTTTGGGGCATCCATGTTTGCTCTAGTGAAGCTCGGTCATCACCCATCCGGTCCCCAGGCACACGACGCACAAGTCAAATCGATATTTGAGGTCATCGTGCAGCTTGGCCCTCCCATTGCCACCACAGCGTGGGCAGCGGAGTGGTGGTTGATGCACCAGCACGTTTCCCCTTCCCCCACAGGCTGGACAAGGATGTTCGATTTCCCGCTTGGCACCATTCCCACACAAACCGCACTTCTCCGGCGCATAAGGGTTGATCTGTTTTTGCCTTGCCTCCATAGCAGACCTCCCAGAATCTCGATTACCAGCTTCTATGATGGAATTTGCCCTCAATATCAACTGAGGCCTCTCGCTTCATTTCTTCGCAGAAAGATCAAACCTACGCCTTGAACAGTGGGAAAACAACTGTCGAAGTCTGCAGCTCTGCATTAAAAAGTTACTAGCCTAAGTTTCTTGCTGATTTCTTGCGAACCGAAGCGAACCCCAGAAAGCCGCCGAAAAACGACTCGGAGGTTCGAGCGCCACCGAAGCGCAGCGACACCGCCCAAACAGAGGTTGAAGGACTTTCAACCTGAAATAAGGTCAAAGAAATTCTGGCAGATTTAACCTGAAGGGATTCTGATCAAAAGCAGGAGATTTGATGGAGAAACCACTAGGCGAACGCCTTCTCTAAACGCCTGAAACGGTTCGCTACAGACCCGTGAGGCCGCTGGCAATGGCGTACTTAATAAGCTCGGCGCGAGTGTGCACGCCCAGCTCTTGCATCAGCCCGGACTTGTGGAATTCCACGGTTCGCACAGAGATACATAGGAGTCGAGCCATGTCCTTGGTCGTTCGTCCCTCAGCCAGAAGCTGCAGCACTTGGCGTTGCCGCTCGGTAAGCCGAGCACCTCGTCGAGAACTGGTTCTGTGCCTGGTAGACTCAAGAAGCGAAGACAGCGTTTCCTTGGTAACGAGTGGCGTGACATAACTCCGGCCTTTGAGCACTTCACGAATAGCGGTCAGCACTTCGGAGGCCTCACAGCCTTTCAGCAAATAGCCCGCCCCACCTACGCGAAAGGCTTCTGTGACATAAGCGGGGTTCATATGCATCGTCAAGAAAATGATCGGCACAGCTGGAAAGGCTTTTTTCAACTGGCGCGCGGCATCCAGCCCATTCAGGACAGGCATGGCAATATCTAGCAATACCACGTCGGGTTGGTGCTGCTCCACGGCGGGCAACAAGGCAGAGCCATCCTGGACAGCGCCTACCACCTCAATTTCAGCCTCCAGCAGTTTCGAGATCCCCTGCAGAAATAGCGTATGGTCGTCGGCAAGCAAGACCCGGGGTCGTTTCATGGCGAGCTTCGTGCCAGCGGCACTTGCACCAGAATCTCAGTGCCCTGCCGGCGCCTCGACTTGATCAAGAAGCTTCCCTTCACCAGATGCACCCGCTCCTGCATGCTCCAGATTCCCAAACCGCGATGTCCATTCTGCTGGTTTTTGCTGAATCCGATACCCCAGTCCCTGACGGAAAGAGACAACGTCTCATCATCATAGGTCAGAGTCAGGCCAACCTGACGGCTCTGGGAATGGCGGGCCACGTTCCGCAGCGCCTCCTGGACCACGCGGTAGAGACAAGCAGCAACCGGATCAGGAATCGAATGCGCCAAGTCCGGGGTTTTGAAATCGACCTTGATTTTCTCCTGCGCCTCCCAGTCGCTGATGTAAGATCGAAGAGCGGCCACTAGGCCCAAGTCTTCCAGGATCGAAGGGTGGAGTTGATAGGCGAGCTGGTGGACCTGGTTGGCAATCTGAAGCACGCGACCTCGTAAAGCTTGCAGTTCATTTTTGCCGGGATTGGTGTTGGGAACCGGCAGGCATTTCTCGATATGCTGGATATCCACCGACAGGCTGGCGAGTTGCTGGCTGAAGTCATCATGAAGCTCCTGAGCGAGCCGCTGCCGCTCCATATCCTGCGCGGTGATGAGTTGGGTGGCCAGCGCCTTAAGCTCGTCATGTTTTTGACTCAGCTCTACGTCTCGCTGCCGCAGAACCTTTTCCGCGATTCTGCGTTCCGAGACCTCTGACTGCAATTCCACATTCAGGTCGGCAAGCTCAGAGGCGCGGTCCTTCACCTCCTTCAGTAGACCATCATGGGTTTGTCGGAGAACCGCTTCGATTTCTTTCAGTCTGGTAATGTCATGGACTGTAAACAAGAGCCGTTCATCCTTCCCCTTCTCACTCAGTACACCCATTACGTCAACGTCCAGGACTCTGCCAAGAGAGGTTCTTAACCGAAACTCGCTCGATTGAACAGCTAAGGCATCCAACAAATGAAGACAGAAGGATTGAAATTCCCTGGCACAATCGTCTGCTATATACAAATCAAACTGCTCCCCAAGCAAGGACTCTTTCGAGGATTGCAACAGGTGGATACCCGCTTTGTTCAAATCAATGATTTGTCTTCGCAGCGAGAGAACGAAATAAGCGACCGGAGCCAGGTCAAAAAGTTCTGCATACCACCGGCGCGATTCCTCCATCTCCAGGCAAGTTTCCCGAAATTGCCGGTTTCGGACTTCCAGCGCAAAGCGCTCGGCTTCCAGCCCCTGCCTCAGAGCTTGAGCCTCTTCTTCTTTAGCAGAAGTTACCGCTCTTTTCGAAACTCGGTTTTTGACTTTGCCGGTCTTCATAGACACTGTTCTTATGCTGCACATTCCGATACTAGAGCCTGTGTCCCCGAGCGACGATGGGGGTTGCCGATGGCTTACCTCACGTCGTTCGGAGAGCAACTCCCAACTTGGAATGCTCCGAGTCCAGGTAGACGCGCTAGCCGACCTGCTCCCTATTTTTTGTTTGCCCGCGCAGGCTTGTCGGCTGGCTCGCGAGTCTCATCCTCGGTGGAAATCGAAAGGATGGTTTGCTTACCCTTGAACGGTATAGGTCTCCACCGTACCTCAGCCTCAAGAATGGTTCCATCCTTGCAGCGGTGCTTCCACTCCTTCGTCAAGGTTTCGCTCCCCATTAGACGGTCCCCGTCAAACTGCGCGCGATGCCGTGAGAGGTTTTGCGCTTCCTCAGGGACCAGCAGGTCCTTGAGCGTCATGGCGAGAAACTCTTCCTTCGAGTATCCATAAGACCTCATTGCCGCTTGATTCGCGCCCAAAAACGCCAAGGTTTCTAGGTCGAGGATCCACATCGGCAGAGGATTGAGCTCAAAGAGCAGCCGATACTGTTCCTGGTTATCGCGAAGCCGGTGTTCGTTGTCTTTATGCCGGTTGATGTCCGTAAAAGTGATCACGACCCCTTTGATGATGTTCTCTTCCGCTCGATAGGGCATGATGCGCATCAGATACCACAGCCCCTTCTTGGTTCTGACCTCAGCCTCTTTCAAAGTCAGTGTTTCGACCACCTCTTGGCAGGCTTCCACCAGGTTCATCTCGTCGAGATTGGAAACAATGTCGCTCAAAGGACGTCCAATGTCGCTCGGAATCAGATTGATCACTTTCTTGGTTTCTGCGGTAAAGCGCTTCACAAGCAAATGATTATCGAGAAACAGAGTGGGAATCTTGATGTTGTCGAAGAGGTTCTTCATGTCGTGGTTGCTGCTGGCGAGTTCTTCGATTTTGCCTTGCAGTTCGGTGTTGACCGTCACCAGCTCTTCGTTGACAGACTGAAGCTCTTCTTTGGAAGTCTCCAGCTCCTCGTTGGTGCTTTGCATTTCCTCGTTAGTGGATTGCAGTTCTTCGTTGGCGGACTTCAGCTCTTCGTTGGAAGTCTCGAGCTGTTCAACGGCCGTTTGCAGATTTTCCTGAGAAGCCTTCAGATCTCGTTCCAGTTGTGAAACCCGGTTCTTTTCTGGAACAGCCCGTTCCGGCCTGGCCTTGGCAGCCTGTGCCGGCTTGGCTTCGACATCGTGAAACGCAATCATCAGCATCGGCGGGAGGTTGTCGTCTTTGCCAATGGATTTGATCGAAACGTTAACCGTTTGGTAGCCGCCGTTGGTTTTCACATGCAAGTCTTGGAGCGTCAACTCCCTGTTGTCGGCAGTCACTTTGCGAAGGGCTCTGGCCAGCTCATGACGGAGCCCTTCGCGCGCCATTTCCAGAACGTTCAGGCGGGCCTGACCGGAAGCCAGCTCCAGGTACTTTCCCGTGCGGCCATGGGTATAAAGGATATTGTTGTCTTTATCCAGGATCACGCAAGGGGGAGCATATCTCTCCAACAGCAGATTCTCAGCCAGTGAGGAAACGCTCAATTCCTTTTCCTTTTTGGCAGGAAATTCAAGCAAGTCTCGCCGTGGATGCCCAATAGGAAAATCGAGCATCGCCTGATTTGGATTCCTCACCTCCCGCTTCCGAAACAGTTTCCATTTCTTATCTGCCACTTCGAAGAGATCGGCCATCCCCGCGACACTTTCCGAGCTGCCCAAAAAGAGCATGCCACCCGGCTTGAGGGCGTAGTGGAAGAGTGGGATGAGTTTCTTCTGCAACTCCGGTTCAAGATAAATGAGCAAGTTTCTGCAACTTAGCAGGTCTAACTTGGTAAAGGGCGGGTCCTTGAGCACGTTCTGGAAGGCGAACACAGCCATTTCCCGGATCTCTTTGGCCACCCGGTACGAAGAGTCCTCTTTGACAAAGAACCGCCGCAGGCGATCCGGCGAAACGTCGCCGGCAATGCTGGTGGGATAGAGGCCGTAGCGCGCTTGCTGAATCGACTCATTATCGATATCGGTGCCGAAGATTTGCGCTTTTAGACCGCGATTGAGGTCATCCATACATTCGCGGAGGGTCATGGCAATCGAGTAGACCTCTTCACCTCCCGAGCAGCCAGGCACCCAAATCCGCACTGTCTGATGTTTGCCCATGGACGCCAACATTGGCGCCAGTAACTTCTCTTTGAGAATCCCAAACGCTTCTGGATCCCTAAAAAAGTTTGTCACACCGATGAGCAATTCTCTGAACAGCTTGTCGAGCTCGCCCGAGTGTTCCTGAAGGTGACGGAGGTAGTCGTCGATATGCTGATGTTGATGCACGTTCATGCGGCGTTCAATCCGGCGGCAGATCGTGTTCGTCCTGTAAAAAGTGAAGTCCTGGCCCGTATGCGAACGAAGCAGAACCAGGATCTTCTGCAGTGCGCCGGGGGCGACATTCGAGACAGGCCCGACTCTAGGTGGCGTCTTGGAATGTTCGATATATTTGATGAGCTGTTCTGGCATCTTCTGCGGCGGCAACACAAAATCCACCAACCCCGTTTCAATGGCGCTGCTGGGCATACCGTCGTACTTGGCCGTGCTCATCTCTTGAGCCATCACCATCCCATGTTCGCTCTTGATCGCCTTGATCCCCAGCGTGCCGTCACTACCGTTCCCGGAGAGGACAATGGCGATGGCCCTCTCCTTTTGATCCTTTGCCAGAGAGCGGAAGAAGTAATCGATCGGAAAACGGTGCCCCCGCGGTTCTGTCATTTGCGAAAGGACGATTTTCTTGTTTCGCAGAGCCATGTCAGTGTTAGGCGGGATAATATAAACGCTATCCGATTGCACCTCCATGCCGTTGCCTGCTTGCATGACTTTCATCTGGGTGTGCCTTTCGAGCAGATTGGTCATCATACTAATGTGGGTTGGATCCAGATGTGGCACGACCAGGAAGGCCAGGCCGCTGTCGTGCGGCATGGTGTTCAAAAATTGTTCGAGAGCTTCCAAACCACCAGCCGAAGCGCCAATGCCGACAATGCGCGACGGCTTCGTAGCTGAACTGGCAGGCCGTCGCGTCCCGGATTTCGCGGTTTCTTTCCCAGCAGTTATTAGCTTGTTCTCCTGCTTTGTAGCTCCTTTCTTGGTCCGAGACTCTTTTGGTTGGGACTTTTTGGGGGGCATGCAGTGTCGCCTTTCAGCGAAAATTCAAAGGGCCTTGAATCGTGAGTCGAGGCTTTGAAGGTTAAACATTTGACTATAGTCCTGCGCGACTGACGATGCACCAAGATTTTTCCAATTCAGAGGAATACAAGCGAAGCTGGCTGAATTTCGTCCGCAGATCTCACTGTCCAATCAATCCAGATCCCATATCGCCAGATCCGGCTCATCTGCCAACCCAACTTCGGCACACCTGAACGAGGATAGGTATGTAAATCCAGCAATTCAGCGGAAAATTCTCCCGGCCGTAACGACAGGGAGAACGTCCCAATCCGTCGCGGTGCCAGAACCCACGCTGGTTTCCGGATAAGATCGGGTTTTGGAAGAAAACTTGCGACTTGAGAGGTGACTCCGACCTGAATGAGAGGCGAGCCGTTTCTCGGATGAGAAACGATTACAGAGTGAACTGGTGCCGAGATGATGGAAACCGCGAACCTGCTCGTAAGTTCTCTGAAAGGTCACGAATACTCGATCATCCTCATGTCGGTCTTTCTGGATGTGCTGGGTGTTCCCGGAACAGCCATCCCCTTGCTGGTCGTCGGCGGGTGGTTGGCTGCTTCCGGCGAGATGTCCCTGATTTCGCTCATTGTCTGCGCTACCATTGCCGCGTCGCTCGGGGATGTCATCTGGTATGGCTTGGGAAGAACTCGCAGTCACGCAACCCTGCAGATGCTCTCCAAAGCAAGTTACCAGCGCAAATCCGTCGGTTGGTGCCTTCGAATTCTCACTAAGCACGGCAGCGTCTTTCTGCTGATTTCGAAATTTGTTCCCGGCATGGCCACCATGGCTCCTCCTGCTGCAGGGCTGATTGGCATGCCTGTTACGAAATTCCTGCTGGTCGACACGTTGGGAAGGGTGCTGTGGGTGGCTAGCGTTTCGTGTTTCGGGTATCTAGCTGGCCCCTTCTGATGGACCTACCTGGACTGCGTCGCGTTGCGAGCCATTAGCGCCCAAGCATGGCTGATCACATCGTCGAAACTTTCCTCAGAACCACTCCCCACATGATCGGGCAGGGCATCGGCTAACCTCTAGACCATTGCGAGCACGGGACTAATACCTTCTCTATTCCTTTTTTCACGGTTCGGAATTCTTTCCTCGTTCAGACATGCTGGCGTCAGGTTGAGATTGGACTGCGATCGGGAAGATTCTAGGTAGACTTACGGACTTCGACAGGAATGGGCTGAGATTTGCTATAGGAAAACGTGAGAGTTGAACTTAAAGGAGAATCCCATGAAAATGCTTCTGGCTATGATGGCTCTCTTGCTAGCGGGCCCTTTGTATGCCAGCGACGACAAAGCACACACGGACGTTAAAGAGAATCGGTGTGCCACGCTCCCGCTGATGCTCCGGTGAAGGACGTGGAAATTACTGCCCAGAAGTATGAGTTTAGTCCCTCCGAGGTTGAAATTCCTGTCAACACACTCATTCGTTTTCATCTGAAAGCCATCGATAGAGAACATGGTTTCGAGGTGAAATCGTTTAAGGACAGCTGTGTAAAGTTCAAGCCTGAGGCGCCAGCGACAGTCGAGCTCTACTTTGACAAAGCAGCAGCCTACGAGTTCAGTTGTTGCAAGTTTTGCGGCATGGGCCATGGCAAGATGAAGGGAAAGCTGATCGTAAAGTAATTGATTCTGTGCTTTTGCAACTGAGTGGCCCAGAAAACGGTAACGAATCGGTGGCCTTGCTCAAGCGTGTCGGTCGCGCGATGCTCTGGTCAAACACGTTCCGTCGATAGCGCCGAAGGCCCTACCTGGCAGCGAAAACTCGTTCTTCCCCTCGGAATCAGCACCGGTCGGCTCCCTGACCGGACCTGACCACGGAACAAAGACGGCAGGATTGGACGCGATCCCTCCGCGACGCCCAGGCAGCTGAACTTTTCCAGCCTCGCGAGCATCGGAGCGGCCATCCTGCCAAAACAGACCGCCAGAGCAGGGTCGAAGGCATACCAGCAATTTGAGAATGCGCTTGAACGCGGCTCAAAACGGGCCATGATGAGCGTGGAGGAGCGAATGAGAGCTGTGGTGCGAAACTGGCTAACTGGAGCCGTAGTGCTGGTACTGGTCCTTGTGGTAGGCGCCTGGATGTGGGCAAGTGTCCGGCTGAAACCGATGTTGCGTGAGCGCTTGATCACAGCGATCCGAGAGCAATATCAGCGAGAAATCGAAGTGAAGGACATTGGCATCACGCTGTTTCCTCGATTCGCAGCAATCCTAGAAGGTCTGGCCATACACCAGAAGGATCGTCCCGGTCTCCCGCCGATGATTGCGGTCAATCGGGTCGCAGTCACTGCAACCTTGAGCGGCATCCTAAGTGAGCCGTTGCGTGTCGAGCGAGTGGCGCTCGAAGGTTTGCAAATCACTGTGCCGCCGAAGCGCCGAGGTCCGCACGAGCCCAAGAAGCCGAAACGTGAGCCGCCCCGCTTCGTCATTACTGAGGTGATCGCGGACGGCACTTTCCTGCAAATTCTGTCGAAGAAAGAGGGCAAGGAGCCGCTTACCTTCGATATTTCCAAGCTCACCCTGCACTCGGCGGGAACTGCGGAGCCCATGCGATTCCAGGCCACGCTGACCAATCCGAGGCCTCCGGGTGACATTCAGAGCACAGGCCGGTTCGGCCCCTGGGAAAACGAAGAACCCGGCCTGACTCCGGTCTCCGGGAACTACACCTTTCAGAATGCGGACCTTTCACACTTCAAAGGCATCGCCGGCATCCTTTCGTCTGAGGGGCAGTATCAAGGCTTGCTGGAACGCATTGAGGTTGATGGCTGGACCGACACTCCTGATTTCATGCTCAAAATCAGCGGCAATCCCGTACATCTGAAGACTCAGTTTCATGCGATCGTTGATGGTACGGATGGCGACACGTACCTGGAGCCGGTCAACGCACAGTTCGGTCGTTCTTCGGTGGTGGCGAGGGGTGGTGTTTATGGCAAGCCAGGCGTTAAAGGTAAAACGGTAGCTCTCGACGTTACAGTAACGAACTCGTATATTGACGATATGCTGCGGCTGGCTGTGAAGAGCAAGCAGCCCTTGATGACTGGCGCTATGGCCTTTACGACCAAGTTTGAATTGCCTCCCGGAGACCAGGACGTTTCCCAGAAACTCTACCTCAAGGGCGAGTTTGGAGTTAGCTCGGCGCGCTTCACGAGTTTCAAAGTGCAGGATAAGGTTGATGAACTCAGCCAGCGTGCACGCGGTCAGGTGGGTGAAGAGGCTGAAGACGAAAGAAGCGTTTCAAATCTCCGCGGACGTTTCGAGTTGCGTGGTGGCGTGATTAGATTCTCCAGTTTGACGTTTGCCGTGCCGGGCGCCAGCGTAAACCTCGACGGCAGCTATGGTCTCGGCACCGAGGAGCTTGATTTCACTGGCACGCTACACACTCAAGCGAAGGTCTCCGAGATGACGACAGGAATCAAATCGTTTTTGCTTAAGCTTGCCGATCCCCTGTTTAGCAAAAAGGGTGCGGGCGCCGTGGTGCCCATCAAGATCAGCGGCACACGCGAGAAACCGAAGTACGGTCTTGACGTGGGCCAGGTTCTTTCCAGGAAGAACGGTAAGCAGCCGCAAACCTCTTCTGGGTCGAGGTAACCGAGCAGGCTCTCCCTAGAACCAGTCGGGATTTCTCCTCTAATTACGACCAGGAATTTCGCTCAAGACCGTCTCGGGCAATCGGTCAGCAAACTCGAAGCTTCTGGCGGCCAGAGTAGCGCGAGGCGGGAAGCGCGCCGCAATGGGTCATCAGCCAAATCCAGAAGCAGCGAGAATGAGCCGGTTCTTCTAAGGAGTTTCAGCGGCAAGTTACTAAAGGCTCTCCATTCCAGGCTCCAAAAGCGGCAACCGAAATGTGGTTTCATTGCCATTATTGGCGTGCGTTCGTTGACGTCATCTCACCTTGATGCATCCGTGCAATCTCTGCACATCTCTGAATTACCTCGGCACTGAGACCCATTTCAGCCGTGTCCGTGATCTTGATTAGCACCCATCCGTTCTGAGGGGCTGTAGTAATGCGCATCTCTCCAGAACCTCTCATGTTCTCAATGCTACTGGTCAAGAGGCTCGTCAGAGCAATATTCAGTTCTCGAGGGTGACACTCCAGGAGTGGAACCGGCGATAGTTCCTTGACAACGGTAATGTGTCCTTTGAGCGAGCCACTCAACAAGGCTAGACTGTCTTCGATGCATTCTCGGATATCGATCTTGCGCGCAGTGGCTTGGTCAAGGTTCACATATCTCCTTAATGTGTTCAGTGAAGCATCCATTCGTTCACAAGCCTGCCGCGCCGTCCCAACGGCTGCCTTCAGGAGCGGAGCCAGCTCTCGAAGTTCTGGAGAGGTCGCTTCGTTTTCGTTTAGCTTTGTCTCGAGTTGTGCGAAGACTTTTTCAAAAGTATCAATGGCACTGAATAGGGTGCCCAAGGGCGAATTCATTTGATGACTCAGCTCAGCCACTAGACGTGACGACGGGAAATCCCAACCTTCCCTTACAATGGGAGTAGTTCGAAACTGTTCTTCGGATTCCATACAAGTTGTCCTCAAGAAGACATCGCAAGATGGTGTTCAAGAATACCGCGACAAGTCCGAGAATTCTCAGGCCGCTCAAAGGCGTTCTCTTCTCTTGGCCCGGCCATCGCGGGTCCCATCGGTTCGATTCGCCAAGACTAGATCGGCCAACGTTATCAGTGTGCCGTCGACCGTCCGCCAAGAAAGCGTGTCGAGATCCTTCGACAAAGCGAACCGATGGTGGATCTCCTGCAATAGGCTAGGTCTCAGCAAAGGCAATACTGCAAGTAGGCCTACTGTTTTCGCTGCCCTCGCAAACTGCTTTCGAATCGAGATGTTTCCCGTAGCCTGTTCCGTAAGCAAAGCTGTGATTTTGCGCAAAGCGTCCCGTCAAGATGAGCCTTACTAACTTGCTGATGTTCATTCGAGAAGAATAGAGTTTCATTCGAAAAGTTTCGGGTCAAAATGGAACAAAGCACCAGTTCCGGTCACCGTTGTCGGTATTGCGAGGAGAAGCAGCCCTAGCCGGGTCAGCCGATGCAGACCGTTTCGAGCGTGGGTACAACTAAACGAGATCGAATCCAATCAGTTCAAAGCGAGAACCGAAATCCCGAGTGTCGATGTCACCGGCTGGGGAGGCCATCCACCGAGGGAGGGGATGTTATCGAGTAGTCGGGGTCAAATGAGTTGTCGGGCCCCAAGACCTTCCGTCAAGTCTATCTAGTCACAGACATCAATGAAGCTGGTTGTCTCCCTACAGGTCGATAGCACTGGTTTCTTCGTCTCCGCCAACTGCTCCAACAGGAGCGCGGCCTCCCTCGGCGCGTCATGGCTGGCTATTTCCGCTTGAATTTGTCGTGCTTTTTGGCGGTAACGCGGGTCCGACAGTACAGTCGTTACGGCCTTACGCACTTGTTCCGGTGTCGGCGTATTGGTCTTCAGGTTGATGCCGACTCCGCTATAGGCGATGCGATTGTTGATCTCGGGCTTGTCCTCCGTGGTGCCGCCTGCGACAATGGGCACGCCATGCGCTAGAGCGAATTGCACACCTCCGAAGCCGCCGTTCGTTACGTACAGATCCACATAGGGAAGCAGCAGCTTGAATGCTACGAATGGCTCAATCCGGGCATTGCCGGGCAGCGGGTCGAGACCAAGTGCGGCTGTGTCCTTCACTCCCGCCGCGACGACCAGGACATTCATATCTGACAGGGCCTGTAGAGTTGGGGCAATCAACTCCCGTACGTTAGTTGCCACGGTTCCCTGGGTCACCAGCACCACTGGGCGCATCTTATTGACGACTTCATGCCACCACGCCGGCATAGTGAACTGTACAGGGGCATCCGGCAGGAGTGCGCCGATAAAGTGTACTTGCGGCGGCAAGTCGCTACGCGGATACTCGAATGATGGCACAGTGGGTTCTAGAAACAAGAACGGCGAGAGTGCAACGCCTTCAAACTTGCGCGGCGGTACACCCACACGGACACATTGCCTGCCGAGTTCATCTGAGACTGCTTTGAAAACCACATTCGATGATAAGAAGTAAAGGATTCGATTGCGGAGTCGTCCCATGGACGAACTCCTCGGTAGGATGCCTAAGCCGAAGGGCGCAATATCACCTCCCTTAATACCCAGACAGCTTACGTTATAAACCGCATTGGGTGGACCACCCCTCTCATTTACGCTAAACGTCGCGAAGACGGACGGGTCGCCGACGATCACGTCTGCGGGACACTCACTCAAAAGCGCTTCAATGTCGCGATGTTGGGGACCGATTTGCTTCACGAACAAATTGATGAAGTCGAACTTGATCTGGCTCAGTCCTGCCAGTTGGCTGCGCCCCGGGAAGGCTGCATCATAGTCGTCGTCATCGTAATCGTAAGCTTCCTGGTAGGGTGCAAAACGTGCGCCTGTAGCCTCGACCTGGCTCCGAAACTTCTTGCCGACATACCAAACCACCTCGCTCCCTCGTTCAACGAGTGCGTGGACGATGGCCAACGCAGGAACGACGTGTCCTGTAACGGGTTGGGTTGCAAAGAGGAAACGTGCCATTGAAAGAGATCTCCAAAAGAACGATGTTGATCACCGTAGCCACGCAAAGGCCGAGCCGGCCGGTTGGCTTTCTATTTGTTTGCGAATCTCTTGTCGAGGTTCAAAAACTGAGTCTCACGACTGGAGCTGTCCACCCCGTCACTGTCCGTGACGATCAAAAGTCTTGCCGTTCGGCAGGAACGGCTGCCTTCAACCTTCGCCAGGGCCAGCGCGTTGTCGGCAGTGAGATCGGGAAGAATGCGGATTGGAGAAATGAAGACTATCGGCGCTCTCTTCGAGACGCCCGTTCAGGAAGAGGTCTGGTCCCGCACCAGCTCGCCGAACAGCTCCGGCCGGCGCGTGCGGAGCGTGTAGTTGGCCAGCGACCGCTCGCGCGCCAGTTGGATCGGGTTGAGGTCGGCGACGATCATCTCTTCCTGAATGCGCGCCTCCTGGGTGCTTGCCAGTACTTCCCCGTCAGGTCCCCAGATGAAAGCGGCGCCAGCATGGTGGGGCTGGTTCTCGTGGTCCTTGGGATAGCTATCCAAGGTTCCGGCTCGGCCGGCTTGGTCGGTCAGGACGGCAAAGCAGGCGTTCTCCCGCGCACGGAGAGTATACTTGGCCGCGAAAGCGTGGGAATGGCGCCGCGCCGCTGCCTCACCCTCCGGCGTGTCCCGCCACGGCTTGAAACGGGCGGCGTGGGGCATCAACAGCACGTCAGCCCCGCGCAAAGCCAGCACGCGGGCGACCTCGGGGAACTGATTGTCGTAGCAGATGACCACACCCAGCTTGCAGCGACCGATGTCGAACACGAGGATGTCCCGGCCACCCTTGTAGTAGCTCACTTCGTCCCGAGAGAGGTGCAGCTTCCGTTGCTTGCCTAGGTACCCATCGGGACCGACCAGCACACAAGTGTTGTAGACAATGTCTCGCTCTTTCTCGCTGAGGCCGACGGCGAGCACCAGATGATAGCGCCGAGCCAGGTCGGTCAGCCGGCGCACGCTCGGCCCGTCCGGGACCGGCTCCGCCAGCTCCCAGGTGTTCGGCGTGCAATGGCCATGGACAACCAGCTCAGGGAAGAGTACGAGATCCGCCTTCGCGGCGGCCGCGCGCTCGCACCAGCCGCCTATGGCTGCCAGGACCCGCTCTGGTTCGCCCAGAAGGCCGTTCATGCTTACAGCCGCCGCACGTGTCGCTTGCATCGCAGAATCCTCCAGATAAAAGTGCCAGCCTCTGCTTCACTCTTTCAACGAAGCAGGAAACAGGATGATGAGGAGCTCAAGGCTGCGCCGGAGCGGGCAGGATGCACGCGCGCCTTTGAACCTCCGGCGTTCGCTGAATCTCGGTCGTGACCCCAGGTATTCTCCTT
This sequence comes from uncultured Acidimicrobiia bacterium, assembly GCA_963752385.1. Taxonomy (GTDB): domain Bacteria; phylum Acidobacteriota; class Terriglobia; order Versatilivoradales; family Versatilivoraceae; genus CAVVYL01. Next base: position 16,195 of record CAVVYL010000055.1, read on the forward strand.
CATGGCAAATGTCGGATTCTGGCAAGGCTTTCCCTTGGTGGTCTCTGACCGCGGCCTTGGGCATCCTGTCCAGGCCTTGCTAGACGAAGGGTCTGGCCAGGGAACAGACGAAACCTTTCCAAACCGGCTCGTTATTCGGCTAACGCGAAAGTCAGAATATTGGTCCCGGCTGCCAAGGTTACAAACTGCTGACTGCCAAGAGCATAGGTCATTGGAGATGCACTCAGCCGGGGCTGCCCCGGTGTTGAAATTCCAAAGCACTTGGCCCGTCTTTGCATCTACTGCCACCAGGTATCCACTGTCGTCGCCTAAGAACACCAGTCCGCCGGCAGTCGATAGCGTGCCCGCCCACGAGCTGGCATCGCCAATCAAGGGATATTCCCAGCGGATTCTTCCGCTGTCTACTTCGATGGCACGGAGAATCTTCTGACCCGCTTCGCCCGGAGCGTCTGCGGCTCCCGTGCCTTCGAATCCTCGGCCTTTTTGATAACCCTGGACGGAGCTGACGTAGTTCGCGCACTGCTCCATAGCGATCACATAGAACAACCCGGTCTTCGGATTGTACGAGGGAGAAAACCAATTCGTGCCGCCCACCACGCTCGGACAGACCTTATTGCCTTGAGGCGTGGGATCGGTGTCTGGAAGGACTTGCGGCCGTCCGTCCGGTCCGATGCCTTTGGCCCAGGTCAACTTTTGAACGAACGGCTTGGCCAGCAATAGTTTTCCCGCTACACGATCCAGCACATAGAAAAACCCATTGCGATTGGCTTGGACCAACAGCTTTGTGGTCATTCCGTGGAACTGGCCATCGATCAGAATAGGGATTTCGGTGGCATCCCAATCGTGAGTATCATGAGGAGTAAATTGATAGTGCCACTTAAGCCTGCCGGTGTCTGGGTCGAGTGCCAAAACCGAGTCGGTGTAGAGATTGTCGCCCAAGCGGTCTCCGCCATAGAAGTCGGGGCAAGGATTTCCCGTAGTCCAGTACAGCGTGTTGAGTTCCGGGTCAAACGTTCCCGTCAGCCAGGTGGCCCCGCAGCCGTGCTCGATGGCGGCGCCTTTCCAGGATTCCGACCCAGCCTCTCCTGGAGCGGGGATCGTCCAGAATCGCCATACCCGTTTTCCTGTGTTTGGATCATAAGCGTCAAGGAGCCCGCGAATCCCTTCGTCACCTCCCGATGTGCCCACAATCACCTTGTCCTTGACCACCAGAGGAGCCATTGTGCCGCCATACCCGTCACGATGGTCAGCAATCTCTGTTTCCCAGATTAAGCTGCCGTTGCGGGCGTGCAGAGCCAGCAAATGGGCATCGTGGGTTTCGAAGAAGACCCTGTCTCCAAGAATGGCCACACCTCGGTTGATACCTGTGCGGGCATCGCCGATCACGTCGCTGAGCATGGGACGGCTAAAGCGCCAGACTTCCCGCCCAGTGCGTGCGTCCAGAGCAAACACGGAGTTTCGACTGGTCACATACATGAACCCGGCGGCAACGATAGGAGTTCCCACCAGCCGGGTTGCACCGGGAACTGGGAAGATCCAACGAGCTGCCAGTTTGTTAACGTTGCCGGTGTGGATCTGAGAAAGCAGGCTATGGCGACGGCCGCTGTAGTCTCCGGAATAAGTCAGCCAGCTGCGCCAGTCCGGCCTAAGAAGATCCTGATACGTAACTTGCCCGTCAGCCGCAAACGCCGTCGAGGCAAGCACCAACCAGAGGAGCAGAAAGATCGAAGTTCGGAGCATCATTGTGTGCAGTTTCGGGTTGGGAGGGTGCTCAGGCCCGCTCCTCTCGTCCGGAATGCCGGAAACCTGTGCTCCAAGCGACAAAGAGGAAGCGACCTTGGATTAGTTCAGTTAGTCAATTGCCCACGGACTGGCGGCTCAGAAAAGCCAGCAGATCCTGCAGTTCGGCCACAGTCAGCACCTTTTCATAGTTATCCGGCATGACCGACTTCTCTTCGAGAACCACTTCTCGGAGTTCCGAGCTCAGAAAGGAGTGAAGTTTTCCGTTCACATCCATCGTCTGCAAAGAGAAATTATCGCGATTGCGCAAGGTCCCTGTTATCCTGTCTCCCTTTTGGGTAACGATCGTTACGGCGCGGTACTTCACATCCTCTCTTAGACGTGGGGTCAGCACGGATTCCCGAATCTCCGCCACTGTGCGTTCATCGCCGAGGTTCGAGAGATCCGGGCCCAACAGGCCCCCCTCGCCGCGAATCATGTGACACTCCGAGCAGCGTCCCTTGCCAAAAAATATCCGTTTGCCCGAGTCGGTATCCCCCGGTACTGAGAGTCGGGCGGCTTTAGTGCTCAAACTCCGGATGAAAACCACCAGCTGTCGGATCTCAGCGTCAGGCAGAGCGAATGGAGGCATCGAAGAATTGGGGACTCCCTGTCGGATGACCTGAGCTACTTCCTCATCGCTTCCTCGGTTCACCACCAATCCGCTGGTCAGCGCGGGTCCGCGAGCACTACCTCTGCCGTCGATACCGTGGCAAACGGAACAGCTTTCACCAAAGAGCGTGCTGCCGGCCTTCACAGACTTTGCATCATAGGCTTCCTGACTGGCCTGGCCCCGTTGAGCCTGTAAAGCAGGCTGGCTCCAAGTCTGGACGAGCATTGACAGGATGCAGACACCCAGCCTCGGCAGGCAGTTCTTCGTGCGTCGCAGGGTTCGAACTCGAAGTGTGTTCATATCGGATTTGCCAGCTTGCTAATGCATTCGTTCGGCAGATTGACTGGTCCCGACGATCAGCAGGCGGCCCTCCGCTCTCAGGGCAGTCAAAATCCGTGCTGGATCTTGTTGAAGGTCAGAAATCGCTGCCCTCTTTCTGACTTTCGTACTCAAGCTTGATCGAGCAGTCGTTCGTGACGCGCTGCGTCGAGGACGCCACCTCAAGCGCGTGGGCCTTGTCCGGAAGTTGGCTCTAGTTCCCGATGCCGACCGAGTGATCTTCCGAGGCCCACTCGCTTCACATGTTACGATAGTCGCCGAAGCGTAGCGGCACGGTGTAGAAATGTCAACAGCCGGGCCTGCCTCTGGCAGGTTGCGTCAAAGCCCCTTGGAAAGGCTTAGAAAGGCCATAGCGTTCGCAGAGAGCGCGAGGGGAGGGCGTAATCCCTCGTGCGCGGAGCGTCCACGACGCCCTCAAAGTCTGCAGCCGATCGCGTCTGCTTTTCTCGTTGCTATCGATTGGGTTTCGACGTAAATTCGCGTTTCTTCAAATCGCGACATCCTTGGAATGCACCTATCGAAAGTTGTCCTGTAGCTCAACAAAGCTTGTCGCAATGCGGCTCTCGGGCCGATGAAAGGAGGACCCATGCTGCTGAACCGGGACAGCCGGACGCGTGAAATTGGCTCTCGCGTTCTTTTTGCAGCGAATGTTCTGGGGAGTAACCGGAGGCCATCTAGCTTTGGGCAACGACCAGGCGAATCTCTGGTCTAGTCCGCAGGGCGACCGCTCAAAGGTGGACCCGGCACGACTAACTGGCGTTCGAGTCTTCGGCCCTTGGCTTTCGCTCGCCTGAATGGAAACTGGAGTTGGCAACAGATCTGATTGGAAAGCAGTCGCCGTTTTCTGCGATTCTTCCGCAGCTGTGTAAACACTGAACATGGGACTGAAGACCTGGCTCACCCGGCATGGCCGCCAATACGGCCCGCTCATAGCATTGATCGGCCTGTCGCTGGTCCTGTGGATCCTTACACCTCACTTTCTCACCCTGGCAAACCTACTCAACGTAGCCGAGCAGACCACCATCATTGCCATTGTCGCCGCGGGCATGACTCTTGTCATTATCAGTGCTGGGATCGATTTGTCGGTTGGCTCAATTGTGGCTCTTTCAGGCGTGGCTATGGCCACAGCCTTGCAGGGTGGCTGGCCTCTGCCGGCCGCCCTGTTAGTCGGAACGACGACTGGTCTGGCTTGCGGGTTGTTGAATGGCGTGCTGGTGACGCGGGGGCGGTTGCCTCCCTTCATCGCTACACTCGGCATGATGAGCGTGGCTCGAGGCGCCGCGCTGATGTTTACCGATGGCCGGCCGGTTTCCGGATTCTCGGAGGCGTTCCGCCGTCTTTCGACCGGCGATGTGCTGCACATCCCGGGTCCCGTCATCGTTATGGCGGTGATCTATGTGCTCTCGCATATTCTCTTGACGAAAACGCAGTTTGGCCGTTATGTGTATGCGATTGGTGGAAATGAAGAAGCCGCAGTGCTTTCAGGTGTGAATGTCTCGCGGGTGAAGACTCTGGTCTACGGTCAGTGCGGCATGCTGAGTGGGTTAGCCGCTATTCTGCTGACAGCGCGGCTGAATTCAGCTCAGCCCATCGCTGGTATGATGTATGAACTGGATGCGATTGCCGCCACGGTGATCGGTGGGACCAGCCTCTTGGGTGGCGAAGGAACGATTTTTGGGACTCTCGTCGGGGCGCTCATCATTGGTGTTCTTCGCAATGGACTAAACCTGATCGGGACTCCTTCCTTTACGCAGCAGGTCGTCATTGGGAGCGTGATTATTGTTTCTGTCTTGCTGGACATGCTCCTGCGAGCGGGCAGAAAGTAAGAGCTGAGCGAACCGCGAAAACGCCCGAGCACGCCAAGAAGGATTGTGACTCGCCCATCGCTGAACGAGGCGCCGGCTTGGGCGGTCTGAGGTCACTGGCTGTTTTTCTTTGGACCATCTTCTCCCTACAGGACGGATTCATCATGGAATGGAATTGGATGCGCTTTCTGGCGGCCCTACTTTACTTAGCCTGCTTTGGCTGTCTGAGCTGCCAGCGTGGCAGCCAGACTGATTCCGGTCGGCCCACTGTCGCGCTGGTAGTGAAGACGCTCAACAACCCCTTCTTCATTGACATGCAAAAAGGCGCCGAGGCTGCAGCCAGCAAACTCGGTCTACGTTTGATTGTGCAAGCTGCCGAGCGGGAAGTGGACGTTGAGAAGCAAATGCAGATCATTGAGAACCTGATTCAAAGCAAAGTGTCGGCACTTTGCGTGGCTCCCAGCGGTTCGAGGGAGATTGTGCCGGCCATCGTCAAAGCCAATCGAGCAAAGATTCCAGTTCTCATCGTGGACACTCGCGTTGATGCGCAGACCTTGCAGGAGGCTGGAGGGAAAGTGGCTTGTTTTATCGGCTCTGACAACTTTGAAGGAGGCCGCCTAGCCGGAGAATTCGTAACGAAGCTACTCGCCGGGAATGGCAAAGTCGCAATACTCGAAGGCATCCCGGGACATGAAACAGGCGACTCGCGTCTGCGTGGCTTTCATGCGGCGATCGATCAACGGCGCGGCATTCAGGTCGTTGCATCACAGACCGCCAATTGGGAAAGGGATCAGGGCTACAACGTTTTCCAGAATATCTTGCAGTCTCAGCTTCAAGTTCAGGCCGTTTTCGCCTGTAGTGATCTGATGGCTCTGGGTGCGGTGGAAGCCATTGCCGCTGCCGGCCAGAACGGAAAAATCAAGGTTGTGGGATTTGACGCGTTCTCAGAGGCCCGTGAAGCTGTTCGCAAAGGACTGATGGACGCCACTGTTGCCCAGTTCCCCTCCGAAATGGGAAGGCTGGCGATGGAAAACACGGCTCGGTTGCTGAAAGGGGAGACGATTCCGCCTGAGATCTCAGTGAAGATCGAACTCATTACCAAAGAGAATGCGCTGGCGACACATTGATCCGCTTATCGTGCGAATCCGAAGGAACAGGAGTGGCTATGCATAGCAAGCTCAGGGTTGGCATCATTGGGTTAGGGCGGCTAGGTCGTGCTTACGCGAGATATTTTCTAGGCCACATTTCGAATGCAATGCTGGTGGCCGTGTCCGACGTCAATGAGAAAGTCCAGCGGGCGTTTGCCGATGAGAACGACATTGCGAAACGCTATGCGGACTACGGGTATTTGCTGGCGGACCCGGAGATCGATGCGGTAGTGATCGTCACGCCCACCAACACCCACAAGGATATTGCAATCGAAGCGGCCAGGCAGGGTAAGGCAGTCTTTTGCGAGAAGCCGCTGGCTCTCTCCCTGGACGATTGTCAGGCGATGAAAGCGGCCATCGAGAAAGGAGGCATCTTCTTTCATCTCGGATTCATGCGGCGCTTTGATGCAGGCTATGTGGCGGCAAAACGAAAAGTTGAGGAGGGGGCAATCGGGAAACCGATTGTGCTGAAATCGTCCTCGCGCGATCCCTTCCGGCCCAGCCTGGAATATCTTGACCCCAAGAACAGTGGGGGGCTGTTTACCGATTGTGGCATCCATGACTTCGACTTGGCCCGCTGGTTCATGGGTGAGGTCGAAAGCGTTTACAGCATCGGAGGCACTCTGGTGTACCCCGAAGTCGATGAGATTGGAGATGTCGACAATGCGGTTACGACCCTCCAGTTCCAGAGCGGCAGTCTCGGTGTTATTGATTTGAGTCGCAGCGGTGTCTATGGTTACGACATCCGCACGGAGATCCTGGGAACCGAGGGGACATTGCAAATTGGCTATCTGCGCGAGACACCCGTTCTCGTGCTCAAGAAGAATCAGGTGAGCCACGACACCGTGCCCTATTTCATGGAACGGTTTGGGCAGGCTTACGAGGCGCAGTTGCAGCAGTTCGTCGATCGTTGCCGGACTGGCCAGGAGCCCACGATCACTTGCGACGATGGATTGGCTGCCTTGCGAGTTAGCTTGGCTGCTACTCAGTCATACAAAGAAGGAAGGCCGGTTCGGATTTCTGTCTGAACAACCACCAATGGACCTACAGAGCATGAAATCCACGAGATACGAGGAGTTGACTGATGGAGATCCCTAACAAGGTTGCGGTGATCACTGGAACAAAGCGAATTGGAAGTGTCGTGGGGGTACAGCTGGCTGAAAGAGGCGCAGACGTTGCCCTAACCTATAACCGTTCGAAGGAAGAGGCTGAAGAGACCACACGCACCATTCGACGTCAGGGCAGGAAAGCCATGTCTCTTCAGGTTGATCTAAGCCAGGCCTCCGAGGTCCACGCTTTGGTTCAGCGTGTGACGCAGGAGTTTGGCGGCATCGATATCCTGGTGAATATGGCTTCCATTTACCGATCGAAGCCGTTCTTGGAGACGACTGAGGCCGATTGGGATGCCAATATGAACGCGAATCTGAAGAGTGCCTACCTCTGTGCCAAAGCGGTAACTCCTGTGATGCAGGCTCGGGGTGGCGGGCGTATCATTAATTTTGCCGACTGGATTGCCGCCAGCGGGCGTCCGCGTTACAAGGGGTTTGTAGAGTACTACGTCTCCAAGATTGGCGTCATCGGTCTCACTGAGAGCCTGGCACTCGAACTGGCTCCGTACAATATATTGGTGAATGCGATTGCCCCTGGGCCGATCTTGGCGCCGCCCGACTTGAGCGAAAAGGAGGACCGCGAAGTCCGCAAAGCGACGCCGTTGGGGCGCTGGGGCGGTGAACTCGAGATTGCCAAAGTCGTCATTAGCCTTGTCGAGTCAGATTTTATCACTGGCGAGTGTATTCGCGTCGATGGTGGTCGGCATGTGTCCTGATTGCCGTTGGCTGCACCCAAGTTGGCGGTAGAGTGCGCCGAGAGCAACCACCCCGGGAGCGCCTTCCGAGCCTGCAGCCCGCTGGAGGCGGGCGTTCACAGGTATGACTTGGCGTACTGAGGCGCGACCCGACAATCCACAATCATCTGGCATTCCTCCAGAGCTTCCCATATAATCCGCCCGTCCCTATCAACTTCACTTGACACGGACACCTATCAACCCGAAGGAGGCACTTCGGCCATGAAGCTCAGCCAGCTTGGTATGATTGTGGGATTGGCAGCGATCCTCGTTGCCACCTGGACTTACGGTTCCTATCACAAGATAAGGTCGTCCATCAGCATGGCGGCAGCAGCCAAGAACTTCCTGGCTGCACTAACGCCCGAACAGCGGGCCAAAGCGACGTTCAGGTTTGAGGATGACCAGCGGATGATCTGGCACTTTATTCCTGACTCCATGTTTCCGCGAAAAGGGGTTTCCTTCAAAGAGCTAGACTCGCCGCAGCAGCGACTCGCGCATGCCTTTTTGAGCACAGGCCTCAGTCAGCGCGGCTATCTTAAAGCGACGACAATCATGAGTTTGGAAGCGATCCTGAAGGAACTGGAGCAGGGTAAGGGACCAGTGCGGGATACCGATCTGTACTTTTTCACGGTCTTTGGAGAACCCTCAGAGACACAGACGTGGGGCTGGAAAGTCGAGGGGCATCATCTTTCGCTGAACTTCACGGTAGTTCAGGGCCAGTTGGTGGCGGGGGCACCTTCATTCTTCGGGTCGAATCCAGCCGAGGTTAAGAGCGGCCCTCGGCAAGGTCTGCGCGTCCTGGCTCAGGAAGAGGACTTGGGCCGGGGACTGGTCGGGTCATTTAGCCCTGAACAGTTGAAGGTCGCTCTCATCGATACGACCGCTCCGAAGGACATTATCACCAGTAATTCCCGGCGGGCTGAACCCGGAAAGCCTACTGGATTGGCAGCCAACAAAATGACGAAGAAGCAAGTAGATCAATTGACGAGCTTGGTGCAGGAATATGCGCACAATCTGCCCGAAGATGTGGCGGAAGAGGAGTGGGGACGGCTGATGCGCGCGGGCATCGACAAGATACATTTCGCCTGGGCAGGGAGCTTGGATCGGGGCGCCCCACACTATTACCGGATTCAGGGGCCGACCTTTCTGGTGGAGTATGACAATACTCAAAATAATGCGAACCACATCCATACGGTCTGGCGCGGTTTTGATCGAGACTGGGGTCTGGACCTCCTGGGGATGCACTACCAGAAAGATCACGGTTCCAAGTGATTGAGGCGCGCATCCGTAAGAGACATTGCATCAAATGAGTTCATGACATCTCAGAAAAGGATACTTCTGTGCTGGGTGTTGACGTGTTTGCTCGTTTCAACGAAGTCAGCGACTCCACTCGACGGTGTTCCGTTTCAGATCGGAGAAAAACTGACCTATCGGATTTCGTGGTCGAATATTATCGACGCCGGAACCGCCGAGCTCGGCGTGACGCCGAGTCCGAAGGTCCCCGGAGCCCTGAAGCTAGAACTGAAGGCCAAGGCCACGCCAGCTGTCGCTGGCACCTATCCCTTTACTGATGACTTTGTCTCCCATTTCGATGTCGCCCTCGGCGCTCCAAGTCTGTTTGAGAAGAACTTCACCGAAAAAAAGAGGGTTGTCAAAGAGCGACTGGAGCTGAACCAACTGCATCGGTTTTGCACCTTCACAAACTCGAAAAACCAGTCGAAGCGTATCTCGATTGAATTGGGAACCCAGGATCCAGTCTCGGTTTTGTACGTTCTGCGTACCCTTGGCTTGAGAGCAGGCGTGCAGGTCGCGCTCCCCGTTTTGGATGGGGGAACGCTCTACCATCTGGACGCGAGAGTCACTGGCAGCGAGCTGATTACAACCAAGCTTGGAAGCTTTAACACGAGCCGCGTTGAAATCAGCATCCGGCGCGATGCCGTGGCGCTCGGCGACAAGAAAATTACGGTCTGGTTCACGACTGATGCGCGGAGGATTCCCGTGCTCGCTTCGGTAGCCTTACCCATCGGCGCAGCCGTGATCGAGCTGACGGCGCAAACTCCGTAAAATCGAACGTGAAATCATGAAGCTTATCATCCAGATTCCTTGCTTCAACGAAGAGACGACGTTGCCGATGACGCTTCGGAGTCTGCCCAGACGAATTGCGGGCATCGAACAGATTGAGGTGTTAGTCATCAACGACGGTTCAACCGACGGCACGGCTCGACGCGCTCGTGAGCTGGGTGTCGACCACGTTGTCGAGTTCGCCAGGAACCAGGGTCTGGGTGCTGCCTTTCGAGCTGGATTGGATGCCTGTCTCAAGCTGGGTGCTGATATCATCGTGAACACTGACGCCGACAATCAATATTTTGGCGAAGATATAGAGGCTTTGGTGCAACCCATCCTGAAGCGCCAGGCTGACTTGGTTGTGGGCACGCGCGACATCGATTCGATCGAATACTTCTCCGCGACCAAGAAATGCTTACAAAAACTGGGAAGCTGGATCGTCCGGAAAGCTTCAGCCTGCCCGCTTGCAGACACGACCAGCGGTTTTCGGGCCTTTAACCGTGAGGCAGCGCTACGGACTATCGTCCATTCGAAGTTCTCCTTCACTCTTGAGACCTTGATTCAGGCGGGGACAGGGTCTTTGAGTGTCATGCAGGTTCCCGTGCGAGTGAACGGCAAGCTGCGGGAATCCCGGTTGGCCGGCTCGACGTGGCAGTATCTGAAGAAATCTGGGGCGACCGTGCTTCGCGTCTACTCGATGTACAACCCTCTGAAAGTTTTCTTTGTCTTGGGTGGCACGTCGTTCCTGGTCGGCTTTGCTCTTGGGTTGCGCTATCTGTACTACTATTTCGTTGAGGGATCGAGCGGTCACGTTCAATCACTGATCCTTTCGGCGATCCTGCTGATCCTGGGTTTTCAGATTCTGGTCATTGGTTTGGTGGCCGATCTGATTGCCGCGAATCGCCGGTTGAACGAGGAGGTCCTCTACCGGCTTCGCAAAATGGAGTTATCTGGAAAGACTGGTTCCGAAGACTTACAGTCTCAGAAGTCTCTTGAAGCAGCTCATTCAGGACGCTCCTGGCATTGATGACTTTTTCCGTAATTGGGCCAACCTATCCTTTTCGTGGGGGCATTGCGCATTACACATCCCTGTTGGTTCGTGCTTTGCGAACCCGGCACGATGTCCAGTTCTTTTCGTTCTCCCGGCAATATCCGAGGTGGCTCTATCCCGGCAACGGTGATCGGGATCCCAGTGCAGCACTGCTGACCCACGAAGCTCCAACAGGAACGTTTGACGCTCTGAATCCCTGGGAATGGCGCAGCATCGCCAGCCGTGTGGCGGCAGCGCGCTCCAGCCTGGTCATCTTGTCTTGGTCAACAGTTTACTGGTCGCCGTTCTATTGGATTTTCCTTAGAGCTTTGAAAGGAAGTAACGGGCCCCGAACTGTGTTCATCTGTCACAACGTGTTCGAGCACGAAGCCCGGGGTGCCAAGACCTCAATCTCTAAGCGGGTTTTGACCAAGGGCGATCTTTTCGTAACGCACTCAGACTGGGACAAAAGGAACCTTCTTTCCTGGATGTCGCCTTCCCGTGCCAATTGCGTACGGGTTTGCCCGCACCCGATCTATGAGCACTTGAAACAACCTTTCCTGAGCAAAGCCGCAGCTCGCTCCCTAGTGGGTGTTCAGGCAGAGAGGGTCTTGCTGTTTTTTGGATTCATTCGTGAGTATAAAGGGCTACGATATCTATTGGAAAGTTTGCCCCTCTTGGAGAAAAGCTTGGGGATTCATCTACTGATTGCCGGCGAGGTTTGGGGAGACGCGAGACCCTACTATGACCTCATCAACAATCTAGGCTTGGCCTCGTGCGTAACTTTTGTTCCAAAATACATTCCAAACGAAGAAGTGGCTCGTTATTTTGCTGCAGCCGATATTTTGGTGAGTCCGTGCATTACAGCAAGCCAGAGTGGAATTGTGCAGCTGGCCTATGGTTTCAGCAAGCCAGTCATAGTTGGCCGTGTTGGGGGACTGCCGGAGGCGGTTGACGAGGGTCGGACCGGATATCTCGTGCCGCCAAAGGATGCTGCCGCCATAGCACGGGCGGTGATGGACTTCTATGAGAACAGTCGCGAAGGTGACATGGTCACAGCCATCCGCCAGAAGCACTCGGCGATCTCCTGGGAGCGCCTGCGTGAGACCATTGAGAGCTTTGTGGAGGAAAACAGACAAAACGATCGCTTATGAACCAGGCACAACCTTTCCTTGATCGCTTTGCCTTTCGCCGAGAGGAGTATCGGGCGTCTCGAACGATCAAAGTCGGCAAAATCTTGCGGATTCTCCTGAAGGAGATCAAGGATCCGGGACGTGCAATTGTGGCCGACATCGGGTGCAGTGAAGGCCAGATTACTCAGTCTTTAGTGAAACATTTTCCGTTAGTAATCGGAGTGGATATCGACCGCCAGTCATCACCGGATCGAGCATTCCATTTCGTTCAGGCAGATGGCTCCAGCCTGCCATTGGCGTCGGCTTCATTTGATGGTGTCCTGATCAACCACATCTTGGAGCACGTCGCTTCTCAGCAAGACTTGCTGGACGAGGTATGGCGAATCTTGAAACCAGGCGGAATTTGCTATCTGGCTGTTCCCAACCGCTACTGGCTGATTGAGCCTCACTATCTTTTACCGCTGCTGTCGTGGCTTCCACGCCCCCTCGCCAGCTTCTATGTGCGCCTCTCGCGCCGCGGGACGCACTATCCGGAACGGTTACCCAGCTATTGCTCGATTCGGCGGCTAAGCCGAAGGTTCTCGCTTGAGGATTTGACACCTGTCTTGTTGAAGACACCGGAGGTCTTCTATCCAGACGATCCCGACCTGCTGGCTAAGGCTCGCCGGATGCAATGGCTGCCCGATTGGCTGTTGAGGGCTCTCGTGCCTGCGATGCCGAGCTGGGTACTCGTTCTGCGGAAAACCTAGTCCATCAACCTCTGGGCAGGCATCGCAGTGCTATTTTGTTGACCCCGACTCCGAAGAGATCCTATAGTCTGAGGCAGCCCTTCAAACAAACGCAAGGACGCCCAATGAAGATCCTGTTTGTCATGGTGAAAGAGGAAAGCATCGATCCCTTGAACGTCCAACTCCTGTCGGCGCTGGCGAAACGGGAGGGGCATGAAACGTTCCTGAATGTGCTCGAGCACAACAATCTTGAGGACGATCTCCGTCGCATCCGTCCCAACATCGTGGCCTACAGTGCTAAGACTGGCGAGAGCAACATGTTTCTTAAGGTGAATCGCTGGCTCAAGTCCCGGTATGAGGATCAAATCCTCACCATCATGGGTGGGCCGCATGTCACCTTCAACCACACGCGCATGAGGCTGTACGGCGAGGACCTGAGACCGAGCGCGGTTTCGGGGATTGTGCGAGGCAAGCCACTACCCATCGAAGAGACGATGCTCGACGTGCTGTCTGTGGGTGAGGCCGATGAGTCCTGGCCCTTATTGCTGCGCGCCTTGACGAGGAAAGAATCCATCGATTCAATTCCCAACATGGTCACCAGAAGCAATCGACGAGCTGACGGACGGGTAAACCTGCTCGAGCGAACCAATTTCCTAGATGATCTTCCTTATCTTGATCGCGAGCTAGTCTACGCAAAAACTCACCTGAAGCACTTCGAGATGCGCTCCTTCATGTCCAGCCGCGGGTGCCCCTATCCATGTACCTATTGCTTCAATGCCAAGTTCAACGAGATTTACAGCCGGAAGGGCAAGTCAATTCACCGTTACAGTGTTGACCGTCTGCTGGCCGAACTCAGCGATATTGTTAGTAAGTACCCTACGCAGTTCATCAAATTCTGGGATGACATCTTCGCGTTTCGGACTGACGAATGGCTGACTGAGTTTGCCGAGAAGTATCCACGGGTCATTGGCCTGCCCTTTAACTGTCTGACACGAGCTGATCTGGTTCGCAAAGACCCTTCGATCATCGAAAGCTTGAAAAAGGCTGGGCTACACTCCATCAATATGTCCATTGAGTCAGGCAATCCATTCATCCGCAACCACATCTTCAGGCGGACCATGGAAGATGAAGATATCCGTTTTGCCTTTGATCTCTGTCGCAGGCAGGGCATCCGGACCTTTTCCAACACCATCCTGGCCGTGCCAGCGCCGCTGCTGCCCCAAGCGGATGTTCCAGACTTCAATGAAAAGATCGAAGTATTGCTTCGGCACCTGGAAGACTATTTCAAGATCAATAAAGCCATGCTCCGCGGGAACTACCGTCTCGATGGCCCCCTGGACCTTGATGCACGGCTGCGTCTGCTGGCAAAGCTGCAGGAGCTGGGACTCCGGCACCATCATATCGACTACGATCTGGAGTCGATGGATATCAACATCAACAACAAAGTGACTTTCGGAGAGTTTTATGCGCTGGCACCTTACCCGGGAACCGCTCTCGCCCAATACACCATCGATGTTGGAGCCTTCGACGGGGACTACGAGAAACTCTACTTGACGTTCCAGGCCACGTCTTCGTTCAATTGCTTCTCCGAGAAGGAAAAGCTTCAGCAGCTAAATATCTCGTTTCTGACGATCCCTCTGATGGTCTTTCCACATCTGCGAAATTTTGCGGTGAAACACCTCATTGACCGGCCTTGGACCAAACTGTACTTCTTCCTGTACTTCGTCTTCAGAGCTTACCTTTTGGGATTCCAGATGTATCCAATGCGCTACTCACTCAGGAGCTTGCTACGCAAGGTCTATCAGACCTTCCGGCTTCAGTTCGTTAATCATTTTGACCAGCATCAGATAAAATTCTTCAAGAAGCGGACCAAACAAGCAGATCGGCTCGGCGGTTCCTGGGAAACCTACAGCGTGGAAAAGGAAATCTGCTGAGGTTTGTGCATCGCCGTGTATTTGTGGAATTGTCGAACTCTCCTGACCCCACTCTCGCCTATCTTTATCGCCGCTTCCTGGCCAATCAACTGCTGAAGAGAACCAAAGCCGGTAAATTCCTGGAGATTGGGGTGGGCAGTGGCCGGTTCTATGAAGACTTGGTTGCACGAGGGTTTTCCGGCCTTTGTCTCGATTTGAATGCCAAACTCATTGGGGAGCATCGGTCGAGGGCGCGAACCGCGGAGGTCGAATTTCAAACGCGGAATTTCTTCTCGCTCAGCGAAAGGTTCACCTTGCTCGTTGCCTTTGAGGTTCTGGAGCACTACCAAAACGACCTGGCCTGCTTGCGCCGGTGGTGGGAACTACTCGAACCAGCGGGAGCACTGCTCTTTTCTGTTCCGGCTCACATGCGACAATGGACGCAAAACGACACACAGGCAGGTCACGCACGGCGCTACGAAAAGGCCGAGCTCATTGGGAAGCTCGGCGCCACGGGCTTTCAAATCGAAGAATTCTGGTGCTACGGATTTCCGATCTTGAACCTGACTTACCCGCTCTCCTCGAAATTTGCTGCAGCCCTGGAAGTACCTCAGCGGTCCGATCCCCTCATGACCGACTGCGGAAAAACGTCCGTCAGTGGCACGCCAAAGCTCCCACGGCTTTCGAGAATCCTCTTTCATAGATGGATCTGGAGGCCTGCCCTTTACGCGCAACTTTTGACAACGGGAAAGGATTTGGGAACAGGCTATCTCGTGAAATGTCGGAAACCGCTGGGGTGATTGTCGCCCCATGCCGAGTTGCTCTCGGCTGTTGAGAGAACACGCTGATTCGGTCGGCGGCGGTCACGAAGAGAGGAAAACGGCAGCCGCTGTGAGCGCTGGCATCCTGGCTGCGGCCTCGAGGCTCATCGAATAGGTGCATTCCTGATTTCCCAGAAAAGAGGAGAAATGAGACCACTGCTGTGTCAAGTCATCGTCGTGACTGCCTTCAGTCTGGGAGTTACGCTGAGGCTCATGGAGCCAGAGTGCTTCGCCCAGTCCGCGGTGAACGTTCCGACTGTCCAGGAAGCGAAGACCTTCATGGAAGAGACAGAAACCCGGCTCTTCGCGCTTTCGGTCGAAGCTGAGCGTGCAGCTTGGGTCCAGGCGACCTACATTACTGAAGACACTGAGGTCCTCGCGGCCCAGGCCAACGAGCGGTTAATCGCGGCCACGATGGCTTTGGCCAAGAAGGCGACACAGTTCGACAAACTCCCGCTCCCACCCGAAGTAGCTCGCAAAATGAAGCTCTTGAAGTTGTCACTGACTTTGGCGGCGCCCTCGAACCCGAAAGAGAGCGCGGACCTCACCCGGATCGTGGCTTCGATGGAGGGGACCTACGGTAAAGGCAAATACTGTCCCGAAGGCAAGGAGAAGTGTTTGACTCTGGAAGATCTCACGCGTCTGCTGGCCAACAACTTCAATCCGGCAGAAGTCCTGGATGCTTGGGTGGGCTGGCACAAGATTTCGCCTCCGATGCGGAACGATTTTCGGCGCTACGTCGAATTGGCCAATAAAGGAGCCCGTGAACTGGGCTTTGCCGACGCCGGTGCCATGTGGCGTTCCAAGTATGATATGCCTCCCGATGCCTTTGCCTCAGAGGTCGACAGGCTCTGGGAACAGGTAAGACCGTTTTATGTCTCCCTGCACGCTTATGTCCGGAGTCGTTTGCGCGAGAGGTATGGCTCCGCGGTTGTGAGTGCGGAGGGTCCAATCCCCGCGCATGTGTTGGGCAACATGTGGGCCCAGAGTTGGGAAAACATTTTTCCTCTGGTTGCTCCCAAGGATGCCGACCCTGGCTATGATCTGACGGAAATCCTCAAGTTCCGCAAAACGGACTACAAACAGATGCTGGAGTACGGCGAGCGCTTCTTCACTTCGCTAGGGTTCGATCCACTGCCGAAGACGTTCTGGGAGCACTCGATGTTTGTGAAACCGCGGGACCGGGAAGTGGTGTGCCACGCAAGTGCCTGGGATGTCGACAAAGTCGATGACCTCCGGATTAAGATGTGCATCGACATCACCGCTGAAGATTTCAATACCATTCACCATGAACTGGGGCACAACTTCTATCAGCGCGCCTACAACCAGCAACCGATGCTCTTCCGTGAGAGCGCCAACGATGGTTTTCACGAGGCAGTGGGAGATACGATCGCTTTGTCCATTACACCCGAGTATCTGGCGAAACTTGGCTTGCTGGAAAGGGCACCGGACACTTCGAAGGATATCGGCTTGCTGCTTCGCACCGCGTTGGAAAAGGTGGCCTTCCTGCCATTTGGTCTTCTGGTCGACCAGTGGCGCTGGAAAGTCTTCTCCGGGGAGATCCCGCCCGAAAAATACAACGAAACCTGGTGGCAGTTGCGGCAGAAGTATCAGGGCATAGCTCCACCCCTACCTCGTAGCGAGAAGGATTTTGATCCTGGAGCAAAGTATCATGTTGCAGCCAACGTTCCCTATACGCGCTACTTCCTGGCCCAAATCCTGCAGTTCCAATTTCATCGAGCCCTGGCCCAGGAGGCCGGCTGCCACGGCCCGCTGAATCGTTGCTCGATTTATGAAAGCAAGGAAGCCGGAAAGCGGCTAAGCCAGATGCTCGCAATGGGCTTGAGCCGGCCGTGGCCAGAGGCCCTGGATGTCGTAACAGGCCACAAGCGAATGGATGCCACGGCCATTCTCGCGTATTTTGCACCGCTACAGAAGTGGCTGGATGAACAAAACAAAGGGAAGCCCGTTGGATGGTAGTGCTCGTCAATTTCCTGGAGCATCCGATCCTGCATGCAGCCTTCAGACATCACAATGGCAGGTCAACGGTCAGCCCACCTGATCGCCATCTCTCGTGAGCGGCCGGCCTATCTGGCGAGGAGGTCATCTCTAAAAAAAGGGTTCGCGCAGGATCCACCGCAACGGTCTCGGCATCGGGTTCTGACCAGAACTTTACTCGCACCGGGATCTTGAGCTCATTCGGTGGAACGAGGCAGCATGCTTGCCGATAAGGCTAATTGCTTCAAGTTCCGAGGTACGAACTGGATGCTGCGGATGGTCTGGAAGGGAATTGAATAATACCCAGAGGAAATCTGGACGACAAGACAGGTCGGAGTCAGTTGGAAGTCTCTGAGCTCCACCCGGTGTCCTTCATCAAGGGTTAGGATCACACAGGGTGGCCGGCCATTTCGGTCGACCAACTGTTGCAGTTTGGGGAACTCCTGCTCAAAATAGCTTCTGGAAAACTCTTTTGGTCGTGACATGGCCGTGAGCGATCTGGATCAGAAACTCATTCCGGTTTTTCAGCTAGCCTGGCAAGGAGCTCTCTCGCGTTCCTTGGGAGAGTGCCTGAGCTGGGCGGAGTTCGTAACTGAATGGATATTTTTTCGAGCTCGGGCCATAGGCCCGTTCACTGCGTTTTCTTACTCAAGAGTGCTATTGCAACTCCCGTTCCTTTTTGCTATTCCAGCTTTCAATATGGTTTTCAATGATTTAAGGCAGGCTCGCCAGCAGGTCGGTGGGAATGAGTGTGTCCAAAAAGTCCCACTCAGTTCCCATCGCTTGTTTCGGTAACTGGCCTTGACCAGTGACAGGAGGTTTTTCATGCAGATTCCTGATGATCCGACTGACCCAAAATCCGATAGGCTCGGCCAGAGTCCGGAAGAACCGGCGCAAGAACCCACGGGAGCCTTGCAACCTAGAACTCCCCAGCCGAATCTGGCTTACTGGTTGGACCTGATCAAGCGGTGGATGGCGAATCTAGTCATTCCCGTTCCTGTCACCCTGGGCGCATTGGTTGTGGCGGCCTTCCTCGTGTTTCCGGCAATCAAAGGTCTGACTTCAGGTTCCATCATCCGCGGATTGGAGCTGAAGAATCGGGAGCAGGAGCAAACATTAGCGACGGTGAACTCGCGAAATGTTCAGCTGGAACGGGAAGTGTCGGAGCGGGACGTTCGACTAAGTCAGAGACAGCAAGCCGGACGCTCGACGAACGATTCGGGTCTCTATATTTCCCCTCTTCTGTTTCTGGAGCAGAAAAAATCCACCACGCCCGATCTTATCAGCATCGACTTCAGCCAAGCTGATCAGGCCATTTTGGTGTTTTCGCTGCCACGCTTTGACTTGCGGGACATTGAGATCAGCATCTATCAAGACACCCAGCTCGTGTGGAACCAGAGCATCGCGGTTCCCAAAGAGAAGCTGTTTAGTGAGAATCTCGTGACTTTCTTGCTGACGCGTTCAGCGCTGCGGGCGGGAACCTACCGGATCACCGTGGAGGGTAATCCGACAGCGAGGCGAATCGGACTCAACCAGTTCGATCTGGCGATCCGAAGTTAGCGAGGGTTCTTGCAGGCTGGAGAGACAGCTTGGAGAGCTTTTCAGGGGAGGGAACGCAACGCTTCAAGTGGGCTGTACAGAGGGCGCAATCCTCGCAAGGACTTATCTCATAGCACGGGACAAACTGCATGAGCTTTTCAATCCCCTTGAGGTTGATGCCCTCCTCCTTGAGAAAGCGGCGAATACACTTCAGCCAGACAATATCGTTGACGGAATAGTACCGATCCTTGTTTCTGCGTGAAGGCTTGATGATACCGCATTTTTCATAGACTCGAAGCGTTTGATCGGTGACGTTAAGAAGTTCTGCCACAACTCCAATCGGAAAGAGGGGAGCTTCCGGGTTCTCAATTTCCTTGGGAAGAACTGCCATAGGTGCCTTCGCCTGTCCTTGTGTTTCCGTTGAGGCTGATCGACATCTCTTCAGTCACCAAGTTGCCGTCGCAGCATCTCTTGGACAACAGGAATTTGTTACTGAGTTGGGGCGATGAATCCTGTACCAGCTCTCAACCTGATTTCATTTTAACAGCTTAGGATCTGCCATGAAAACCGCGCGCAGAGTTTTTTAGCTTTCCCAAGGCTTGCTTTTCAATTTGCCGAATACGCTCGCGGGTCAACATGAACTTACGCCCGACTTGCTCAAGTGTTTGTTCACCGCTCTCCCCGAATCCATACCGCAGCTTTAGAATCGCACGCTCTCGTTCGTTGAGATTCTGCAATAGCAGCCGGCACTTCTCTCGCAGATCATGCAAAATGGTGAGTTCTGCCGGGTTCAGCCCCTTTTCATCAGCTACTAGATTCATGCGTTGTAGTTCCATCGGACCCGAAGGCGAATCCAGGGAGACGGAGTCTTGGGCCGAACGCACCGCCGCCATTGCTTTGGACAATGGAAGATTGACCGCCTTGGCAGTCTCATTGAGCGAAGGTTCGCGTCGTAGCTGGTCGCCTAGTTGCTTTCGCGCTCGGGAGAGCTTCTGGGCAGTGAGAGAAAGATGCTCCGGAACCCGAACGGTCTTGCCTTGTGTGAAGATGGAACGCATGATGGATTGCCGAATCCACCACGTGGCGTAAGTCGAAAACTTGGTCTCACGGCGATAATCAAACTTAACAGCAGCCCGCATCAGGCCCAGATTTCCTTCCTGAACTAAGTCCAGGAAATTCAAGTTGGGATGAAAATATTTCTTTGCAATTGAAACTACCAGCCGAAGATTCGCTTCGATGATGGCATTGCGCAACTCCTCCTTTCGGCTTTCCAGAATCGCATAGCGCTCCGTTGTCTTTGCTAGCTGGTCGGGCTCACTATGCCGTTTCTTTCGTTCCACTCGAGACGGTCGCTTGACCTGATTCTCTTTAGACTTGGCCGTTGGTGACCTACCGAGCTGTTGTCTCCTTCCTTCGGCAGAATGCTTCAGCTGATTTGCTTCTTGGCAAGTCCGCCTCAAGCTTTCGAAGATCATTGTCCGCAGTTTCTCGCTCGGCATCCACTTCAGCCAAACCCTTCCTAAACGGATCTGTGCTCTTCGGTACTTACTAAAGTTTTTGCCGAAGCTGGCAGACCTTGAACTCTGTTTCCGCTTGGCGTTAAGTCTTTTTTCAAGAGAGTCCATTTCTGAAGTAATCGAGTTAATGTTCGTGCGAAATCGTGCCAACAGTTCTCTTTGAAAGCTTGAGGAACGGATGCTCTCAGAGTCATCCCCGACCTCAAAGAGCTCGAAATCCCCATTTCGCAGGAACTCTTCGGCCAGAATGAGCAACTGCTCAGAGGACCGGCGAAGACGGCCCAGAATCCTTACCTGAAGGGCCTTCGTTCTCGCCAGATTGCGGAACAGAAAGAGCTCCTGCTCGCGGCTCAATAGCGGCACTGCTCCCATTTCGTGGAAATACTGCGAGATCGGATCGAGCTCCGTTCGCTCCGAAGCTTCTGTTTCTGGCTCAGACAAGTCTGGAGCAGGAGCTGAATGCTGCTCCTCGATCAGTTCTGGTTGGGAGTCGACGGAAACGGCTTGCTCAAAGGGGGAAATCGAATCTGATGGATTCCAGGAACCTTCTGGGTAAACTTCGTCGCTCCAGGAATCGCCTTCGTGAGAAGATTGTCTCTCCCAGAGGGATGCGTGCTGCTGCAGATTCATGCTCATAAGTCTGATTTCGCTATCAAAGTTCAAGTAATCTAAAACTTTCATTTTAGATTATAAGATGGAAATTTATTAAGTCAATGGCGCTATCCTGACCATCGACGTCAGTATCTTGAATTTTGCGAAGCAAAGTCAGTAGGTAGCGAGGCCTCGTACAGCCGAGGGGTTGGGTCCCCGCCAGCAGCAGGCCGTCAGCGGTCTCTGCGCCGACAACGGTCGCGCCCAGAAGTCGCGTGGGAGAGTTGTCCCTACTCCTTTCTCCGCCCGCAACGAGAGGGTGGACGTTTTAACCGGCTCTTGAACTTGAGCTGCAGGAAGAGTTTCCAGTCCGGGGTGCCCATGAGGGCTTTCCGACACATATTCATTTCAATTCGATCCGAATCGCGTGCACGGCCGTGTTTCCCACATTCTTTACTTCATGGACTACAGCCTCACTCCAGGTCACCGTGCCGAACCTTCGTGAAGAGCGGGTCACTTTGTTGTCAGGCAAAGTCTTCGTTTCCACTTCATAGTCCGCGAGATAAACTGTAATCCCATGGGGGTGGCTGTGTCGGGGCTCGTCCTTTCCAGCTGGTACCTTGGCCTCGATAACTCTCAAGTACTCATTCTGAAACAGGAGGCGATGGGTATCTGGGCAAACTTTCAGCGGATCGAGAGGAATGCTTTCTTGGGTCAACGCCAGGGAGGCACCGGCAGCAAGCACCACTGCCGAAGCAGCTAGGATCCAAAGAACACACTTTTTCATACTGAGGGCTCCTTTCCAAGTGAATGACGTTAGCAATCACAAACTGTGTTGGCGAGCGGACAACAGAAACGGTATTACTGGCTTGAAAAGTTGGTTTCGCGGCCTGTGAGCGACGTGACTTTGAATGTCGGGATGTTCCGTGCCGAGGAGGGGTTTTCCAGCGCCAGGCCAGGCGATAGAGACCTGACTGGTCTGCTTAACTGTGTCACTTAGGCAGGTCGCAGGAAACGGGACGGCTTTCCCGCGGCCAAGGAGGGATATGCAGCGATCTCGACCGTCTCGTCCTGGATCGGCACCTCATTCTCCTTACTCGGTTTTCATTTTTTCGATAATGCCTTGTAATACTCCTCCACCTGCTTGCGGTAGGCTTCAGGAACCTCTTCATCTTTGGCCAGATGCAAGTTCTCCTGGGCAATTACGCGCTGCAAACTCGTGCTGACGTCAAGTTCTAGCTGACGAAAGCCATCGATGACGGTACCTTGTAGCCGCTCAAGTTCCTGCGCGTCATGCAGGAACTTCATGGATTTCATCTCCTTCATTCGCTCTACCATGTTCTGAATCTGTTTGGAGAGGTCCTGATGTCCGCGCAGGTTCTTGGCTATTTCCTGAGCTTCTTTGAGTCGCAGGAGGTACTCGCGGTCGAACTGACGGGCCTGCTCCGGGGTGATTCGGCCAGGAGGCGTAAGTTCGTAGTCGCCGAAGTTCACTGCGGCGTTACCACCGCCATACGTTCCCCCATACTGCTGCCGCTCTCCGCCGCTGAACCCATCCTGACGACTCCCGCCCTTCGGATTGTTGCCCCCGGTCGGGTCGGAGTTCGCCTTGGCTTGAGCAGAACGTGAGGAGTCGTCGCTGTCGTGACCGGCCGAGCTTTGGCCAGATGCCTCTCCTTGCTCGCCTCGCTGCCCATTCTTCGAGTCCCGGCTGTTATCGGGTTTGCCCTGTTGGCTGAGTTTTCCCGAGGCGTCGGGAGTTTTGCCGTCATTCGAGGCGCGCTGGGCCTCGGAGGAATCGGTTTGACCGTTTTCGCCGGCTTTCCCCTTTTCACTGGCCTGCTGGCCACCTTGCGGGGAGCCTTTGTCTGGGCGCCCTGCCTGCCTTTCCTTCAGACGCCGGTTTAGTGACTGGAGATTGTCGAGCAGGTCGCCGGTCTGACCCAGAGCCTTGCTGAGTCGCTCCTCAGGTTTGTCACTAGGGTTAGCGTCGATCCCTTTCTCCGCCGAAGCGATTTTCTGCTTCAAATCCTCGAGGTGGGCCTGAACAGTGCGTTCCCGCTCACGGGCGATGTCCAGCATCCCTCGGGCAATGAGTTGTCCACTCTGGCTGACCTTATCCTGGATTCGGTTGTCGCGTAGGGAATTCCCCGCCGACTGCAATGCCTGCGAGGTTGACTTCTGCTGAGAAGCTGCTGTGCGCGCCGAACCAAAGAGGTCCTGCTCCATCGCACCCAGTGCTTTGTTGAGCGCAGCCTTGTCTTGAAAGATCTGCCGTTTCTTTCGAAACGGCTCGTCGACCTGATTGCCGACGTTAGTTTGTGAAGAACCGCTCTGACCGCCGCTTGGAGATTCCTGGCTCAAACTATTGAGTGTTTCCTGAATTTTCTCCTGCTGCTGGGCGAGTTGTTCAGCATCCTCGCGGAGACGTTTCAGGTCATCCGAGAGGGAGTTCCTGTGCTGGTTTTCCATCATGCGCCGGGCGTCGTTCAGACGACTTAAAGCCTGCATCCCTCCATTCTGGGATCCTCCAGCGGGTGAGCCGTTTCGAGCACCGCGCATTTCCTGGGCCGCCTGCTTAAGACGTTGGCTTGTGTTGAGCATTTCTTCCTCTTGCGTCTCGCGGGAAAGACGCTCGAGTTGACGGGCCAGCTTCTCAGTCTCCTCCTGAATCAGCTGCTGCTCGGACTGGCCGCCTCCGCCCTGGGCCGAGCCCGGCATGTGTGGCTGGCGAAGGCGCTCATTGAGTTGCTGCTGTCGCTGAGCAAGCTCTTTAAGCTTTTGCAAGGCTTCATCGATCTCAGCGCCGGCCTGGCGGGAGTTGCGCTGCTGCTGAGTTTCATATTGGTTCTTCAGCTTGTCCAGCTCCAGCTCAAACAAGTTCTCCAATTCTTGAGCACCAAGAGCGTTTCCACCGGGGCCTCCGGCGCTGTTTCCCCACGCCACCTGAATCTGCCGAAAGTAAGCTTCGGCCCGCATCAGGTATTGAAGTGCGGTCTGTTCCGGGCTGACAGCATCTTTCGGTCTTTCCTGGGCAAGCATCTGATGGGCCGGCGTCATCGCTTCGATGGCTTTAATCAGGTTGTCAGAGAGTTTTTGGAACTCCTGATCTCGGCTGGTCAGTGCTCGCCGCTGAATACGTTCGGACAACGTTTTGGTCTGTTGCTGAAGCTTTTGCTGTTGCGAGGCTACAAGCTTCAGGTTGTCAGAATACTCCGTTTTCACGAAGGTCTTCTGATCACGAATGAGCCTCCAGGTAGCGGCCAGGATTTCCTTCTGCCGCGCTGAAAGCACTGAGCCGGCATCTGCGGCACCTGCGCCCATCCCCCCCGCCATTTGGGCTTGAGAATACTCCTTGCCGAACGGGCGCACTTCCAGAAAATAGATGTCGCTGGTTGTCGTCGCGCGGGCGTCTGACGCGCGGGCATGGTAACTGACGAAGTCTCCCGGCTCGAGGTTGAACTCTTCCATGAAAAAAGTGTGAGTGCCAGAGATTGCCTTCGGTGCTTCTCCTTTCTCTCGCTGGAACAAGTCGACCATATTGTCCTTGCCGCCATTCACGGTGTAGTGAAATTTCAGCGAGTTCAAGCCAAAATCGTCGTTGGCTTTGACTTCGGCCAAGACTTCTTCGAGCTGAGTAACCTTCTTGTCTCGCCCGGGTTTTAAGATGGAGATCAGCGGCGGCTGATCGTCTAGTGCTGTGATGGGGTATTCGTGGGAACCAATGTAGGGATTCTTGGTGGAATCCGTTAGCTCAATCTTGTAGGCGGAATCTTTCTTGACCTCAATCTGTCCCAGGAACTGCTTTTCCCCCACCTTTCGCATCACGATGCCGGTTCCATCTTCCAGAAGAATTCTCGCGGAGGTGGCCTCGATATTGGTCTGTGCCTGCACATCGACGCGAGTTTCCTTCAAAGCCGAGATCTCGCCCCCATTTTCTTCCTTTCGTACCGGAAGGCCCGTGTAGCGCGGAAAATTGTAAGTCAGATCGATTTGCTCCACGCGAGCCACATCAGTGACAGAAAGGACGAATTCGGTCGAGCGCACGTTTCCGGACTGGGCGTAGTAATGTACTTTCTCGTTGATGTCCAGGAAAAGGAAACCAAAAGCGCTTGAGCCCTTTTGCGGTTCCATTCGGCTCTTTCCCCAGTTAGGGCTATTCTCTCGCCTTGCGTAGAGTTGCACGTCACTGGAATCGAAGCCGACCAACTGGGCAGTGACGAGTTGGTCGGAGCCCTTACGGACCTGCGAGTTTCCGGGCATGACTTCAATGTGATAGAGAGAAACTGGCTGGGGCTTCAACCAGTTAGCATAAAGTTTCAACGTGGCATATTGAAAGAAGTTCGGCCCGAAGACTTGCAGCAGCGCAAAGACACCTATCAACGCCAGGGCGATGGCACCGGAAAGGTAGGGTTCGCGGGGATTGAAGAGCGACTTGGTCGAAATGTTCTGGCTCCGGTGCAAGGCATCGCGCAGCAGGAGTGGCAGGAGGGGATGAGTCTCTGCACTGGACGCTTCGCGGTTTCCCAGCTCGACTGCGCTGACCAGCCGATCTTGAAGTGAAGGATGGCGTTCTTCAACATAGCGGGCAATCTGCACGTCTTCAATCCTTCTGAGAAATCGCCGCAGCAGAAACCACCCGAACACCAGGCCAATCCCCAGGACGGAGAGTACACGCGCTCCGTTGACTGCGGAGCTCGTGTAATTCCAATGGTCAGCGACATAGACCGCGACCACCAAAATGGCCAGGGAGAGAGCGAGCGAAATAGCGAGACCCTTCGCGCAAGCAATCCACTTAAGCCGGGCTCGGACTCCCCTGATCTTCCTTTGGAGTTGTAAGTATTCATGCGTCATACTGGTGTCTCCTGACAATCCGTGGCTCGAGCTCAGGTTGCATCAAGCAGTAAGAGGCAGTCTGAAGTTTCTAGGGAGTCCTCTCTCCAACCCGAAAAAGCGCCTTCCTTCCTTGCAAATTTCTTATAAGCTTTCCGACACACCCTTATAGTATCGGTTCGAAACAAAACTCTCAACGGCCAAAACGAGCAGGGTCAGGAGCAGCAGGTACCACCAGATCCTCTGCTTGCTTTCCCAGGCCTGCCGCTGGTCCAGCGAGGCCTCCACCTGGGACGTGCCTGAATGGGTCTGGCTGACGCGCCGCAAAGAGGCAAGGACTTTTTCAGGTGCGATCTTGCGGAGATCAGATTCGTCTGGAGCGATATTGACTGCCACAGCATTGTCAAAATTGTGAACCCGGCTTTGGTAAAACCCGGGTTCGTCCAAACTGAAGAACGGGGCCTTGACAAGATCGGCATCTCCCAGCTCGGCTGCTTTTCCGGACGGTGTCTGCACTTTCCAGTCTTGACTAAAGGAACTAGTTCGTGAGATCCGGTTCAATGCTCTCCCCAGCATCGGATTCAAGACGCTCATGGGAATTACTTCACCCACCACGAAAGCGTGTTGCTCGGCCTCGTAACTGGTGCTGTACTTCACCATCTGGTGCAAAAAAGGAAGAAATACAGATTTGAGCGGTAGATCATTCCATTCGATGTTGAGCGAAGAGGTAAACATCAGGCTGCGACCCTTGCCGGCATTTCTGGTGAGCAGTAGGGGACTGCCATCATCAAGTCTTGCCAGCACCTGACTGGATTCATTTGGAATAGATTGGAAAACCCCGTAGAACGGAGTCGTCATGAAATAGGAATGATGAACGCTCTGGAAAACCTCGAAGATGGGATGTTGTCTCTGTATCTCACCAATGAAGAGCTCTTTATTACCAGAGCTCGCGGAAAGCTTGCTACCGAGTTTCGCGGGCAGCACTTTTTCCAGGCGCTGACTTAGCTCGGTCGCCCTGACTCGGCTGCCGAGTATGGTAATCAGCCCACCTCCATTAACGACGAACTCTTGGAGTCGGTCCACCAGAGCTGCTGGAACCGTGGATACATTGTTCAGAAGGACGGCTGAATATCTGGTTAGGTCCAGGGTGTCGCCCTGGTTCACATCCTGGGTTTCGAGTTGAAACAGAGCATCCTTGCTGCCAGAGAGAGCCTTCGTTATGTAGAAGCTATCCCGGCTTCCTCTTTCGCCCAGCAGCAAAAGCTTGATTCTCTGCTGGCTGTTGAGAGTAAAGTGATAAACGTTGTCAGCCTCCAACGAGTCGGAGAGGTAAAGTTCGATGTCGCCCTTGGACACCCCAGGAGGAACTGCAAAACTGTCAAACTCAATGAGCTGGGAATTGGCCGCTGGCAGCATGACCTGTTTTTCCTGAAGGATTTTGCCGTTCAGCTTCAACGCCGCTCTGGTGGTGACTGGCGCCCTGGTGTCATACGCTGTGACTCGAGCTGAAATCCGCGTCAGCTGGCTCTCTCCCTCAATGTATCGACTGAGCTGAGAATGGCTGATGCTGATGTTTCCGCCCTCAGTGCCGCCAACGTCGTGAGGCTGAATTTTGACATTCTCGCCGATTACGACCTCCTCCAGACTGTCGGTCCAGCCACTCTGTTGAAAGTCGCTGATCCAGTGGATTTCGCGCTGCTCGTTCGGTGCTGAAGAGAGAAGTTGCTGGGCAAGCTTCAAAGCCGAACGATGGTCTGTTTTTCGATATGTAGGCTGCACATGCTGAAGCAGCGTACGCAAGGATGATTTTTCGGCTTGAGGATTGTTGAGGACTTGGGTGGTGTCTGAATACAGGACAAACTGCACGGTGCTTCCGGCAGACACAGTATCTAGAATCTTCAAAGCTTGCCCTCTGGCCCGTTCGAACTGATTGCCAGATCGCGTGCTGAACGAATTGTCGATCAAAACAACGAGGGACTTATCACTCGAAGACGTTAGCGGCGCTGCAACCTCAGATTCCAAGAAAGGTCTGGCAAACGCCAGGGCCAACAGGATCAAAGCAACCATTCGCATCAAGAGCAGAAAACGGTGGCGTAGCGTTTGACGTCGAAGAGATCGTTTGGGCAGCCGCGTCACAAACATGAGTGAGCTGAACGGGACTTTCTTTGACTCTTCTTTGCGAATCAGGTGAAGAAGAAGCGGTCCAATCACCGCCAGACTGCCAATTAGGAGCAAAGGATTCAAGAATTGCATGGTTGGATGATTTACATCGACTTTTGCCGGGTTGATAGATACGCGTGAAGGGCATGGTCGAGAGGTTGGGCGGTATGCAACATCAAATAGTCGATGCCAAGAATCCCACACTCCCGCTTGATGGCCTGCATATGTTGGTTCATCCGCTGCAGATAGTCTCCGCGAACTTCCTCGGGCACCATCACAACCTCGCGCTTGGTTTCCATGTCTTCCATCCGAAAGACCTTTGAAAACCGGAAGTCCCTCTCCTGGGGATCCAGAATTTGAAACACCACCATGTCGTTGCCCTTGGAACGAAACTGGCGCAAGCTGCGAAGAATGTCCTCCAGGGGCGCATAAAGGTCGGAAATCAGCACAACGATGCCGCGCCGCCGAAAGGTTTCCGCGAGAGCGTTGAGCGGTCTTTCGAACTCTGTACTGGCAGAAGGATTCACCTTATCCAGGATGTGTAAAAGACTGGCCAGATGGCCGAGTTTGCAGCGAGCAGGCAGTTTCTCGACCAGCTTTTCATCGAAGGTGACCAATCCAACGCTGTCCTTCTGCCGCTGCGCAAAATAGGCGAGCGAGGCGGCCAGGTAGGAGGCGTACTCGATCTTCGAAACCGCTCCTGACTTATACCCCATTGAGGCACTGACATCGAGCAGCAGGTAGACGTTGGTGTTGGTTTCGCCTTCGTATTCCTTCACGTAAAAACGATCAGAACGCGCGTAGACCTTCCAGTCGATCCGCCGGATATCATCGCCGGGCATATATTGGCGATACTCAGCGAAATCTACACTGAAGCCGAGATAGGGAGACTGGTGAAGTCCGGATATGAAGCCTTCCACAACAGACCGCGCAACCAATTCGAGGTTACCGATTTTCGATAAGATGGCAGGATCAAGAAAACGGTAGGGAGAAGTTGCACTGGCCATAGGAATTCATCCACTGAGACTATGAAGAGCACGAACGGACAGGTTTGAGTCGGAGACTCCAATGGCAGGAAAACAAAGCTATTGTCTTCGCACGACTGTCAAGCTCTGGGGGCGCCTCCGTTTTGTTCCGCCCTTCGAACGTTCCCTCTTTCGTGTCCTTCGGATTCTTAGTCGATGACTACCCTTTCAACCCGGACTTCGGCACCGGTACGGTCTCGATCAGCTTCTGGATGATCTTGTTCGAGTCGACTTGTTCGGATTCAGCGTGGAAGTTGGTGAGGATACGATGACGCAGAACAGGAAAGGCAAGGTGCTGGACGTCTTCGATTGAGACGTTGTAGCGCCCTTGTATCACAGCGCGGGCCTTGCCACCGAGAATCAAGAACTGAGAAGCTCTCAAGCTGGCGCCATAGTTGACCCAGGATTTCACGAAGTCGGGAGCCGACTTGTCGCCGGGTCGTGACGCCCGAGCCAGATTCACTGAATACCGAAGCACCGATTCGGCCACAGGAATCTTTCGGATCACTTGCTGAAAATCCAGGATGTCCCGACCGCTGACCACCGGCTCGAATTGCGATTGCTTGTTTCCAGTGGTGGCGTTGACCACCTTGATCTCTTCGTCTTCCGACAGGTAGTCGATAACGATGTTGAACATGAACCGATCCAACTGAGCCTCGGGCAGAGGGTAAGTGCCCTCTAATTCAATAGGGTTCTGTGTGGCCAGGACGAAAAAGGGCCGCTCCAACGCGTAGGTTGTCCCCTGAACCGTGACGCTGTATTCCTGCATGGCTTCCAGCAAAGCCGATTGCGTCTTGGGGGGTGTCCGGTTGATTTCGTCGGCCAGAAGAATGTTAGTGAAAATAGGACCTTTGACGAACACCAGCGTGCGATGCCCGGTGGTGTGGTCTTCTTCGATGATGTCGGTGCCCGTAATGTCGGCCGGCATCAGGTCCGGCGTGAACTGAATTCGCTTGAACTTGAGGTCCAGCGCACCAGCGAGAGTTCTGATCAGCAGTGTTTTCGCCAGGCCAGGAACACCAGTGATAATCGAGTGGCCTCCCACCAAGAGCGAAGTCAAAACCTGTTCGACGACACTGTCTTGGCCAATAATCTCTTTGCGAATTTCTCGCAGAATCACTTCGTGGGCGTGCTTCAGCCTCTCCAGGATAGCGACCTCGGAGGAAGACGAAACTTCAGCATTGTTCAGCAAACTGGCCCTCGCGGCGTCTCGGTCCATGATGATGCTGGTTAACCTCGAATGGGAATTAGAGTGTTGTTTGACATGTTTCAACGGCAGTTACGACAGACTGAACCCGAGCCCATTTGTTCCCCTCCTTGTGGAGCTGTGAAAGAGCTCCAAGGAGTCTCTGTGCGAAGCCAGAAATGCGAGGCTAGCGTCGCCCGCCGAGCTTTTCTGCTCAGGGCCCGGACTCCAGCGTCTTCAACAGCAACTGCTGGGCGGGTTCGTAGCCGGGAGCGATCTCCAGCGCGGCCAGGGCTTCCTTCTTGGCCTCGCCTTTCATTCCGGTTTCCATGAGAACCCTGGCGACATTGAGATGCGTCGTGGCTTTGTCGGGCGGGTCCAGCGCCAGTAGGGCGCGATACTCGCGCAACGCTACCGGATAGTCCTTTGCTTCGCGGGCAAGGTCGGCGAGTAGTTGGTGTGTCTCCGAATCAAACGGGTAAACATACATGGCCTTTTCCAGGGCCTGGCGGGCCTCCTGCGGCCTCTTGGTCTCATTGAGCCAAAGAGCAAGCTGTTTCAGAGAATCGAAATCGCTGTCATTCAGAACAGTTAACGCTTGCAGCTCAGCGATGGCCTCGGGCAGCTTCCCTTGACTTCTGTAAATCTCACTGAGCTGCTTATAGGGGTTTTCGGCCTCAACATAGCCAGGAAAGATCGACTTGACTTTCTGCAAGTAGCCGACCGCTTTCTCGTTCTGACCTTCGTTCCGATGATAGCTTGCCAGTCTGAGGTTGGCAAAGAAATTGTCAGGTTGCTCTTTCAACAGCATGCCGAGTTTCTCGTGATCCTTTAGCAGCTCCTTTTTTTCCAGAATCGAAAAGTCAACGGCTTTGACAACGCGCCCATATCGAGTTTCCAGATAGGCATTGAACCGCTGGTCAAAAGTCTCAGGTGTGATCCCCAGTGCTTGCTGCAGGACCTCTGACAATGGCTTCCGGGACTTGAACAGGTCCAGCATCTTCAAGATCACCTTAAACCCGAATTCGGCTTGAATGAACTCGCACGCTTGGCCAGCCTGAAAGTAAGAGAGTGGGACCTGGCCCGGGAACTGGGGGCGTAAGAAACCGCTGTTTAGTTCAGAGATGGGAAGCAGTTTCTTTTCCTGAATCGCCTTCACGATCTCGAGATTGAGGTCATCGCCCCAACCCGGCTTGGCGTGATGCTCCTCCATGACGGACAGTCCTTCGGTAAACCAGCGCGGAACGCGGTGATCCGTCGCCTGCAAGGTGACGACATGCGCAAACTCGTGCCACAGCGTGCTGCCCCAGTTGAAGCTCCCTTTGGGACGCGCTCTGGGAGAATCCATCACCACACCGCGTCCGAAGCAAACGCCCAGAGCTCCCAGGCCTGGAACCCCGAGCGTGCGAACAGCAAAGTCTTCATGGTCAGGGAACATCTCAAAGTAAATCGGCTTTGCCGGAGCAAATTCGTACTTGCGAGAAAGCGTCTGATACGCTTCCTCTAGCAGGTTGGGAACATAGTGGGACAGAAGCTTTGACTCTTTCTGGTGCAGTCGTAAACTGAAACTGGCTGTCTTCGATTCTTCAAAGTTTGCGTAGCTGTCAATGAGCTTCAGCGTGTTGAACGTCCATACATTGTAAGGATCATTCTCGAAAGCCAGGTCCAATGCCTCCTTAGCAGTCTTTTCTTCGCCGATTCTCAGGAGGTTCACGCCCAGCGCGGCGTACGCCTTCCAAAGTCGGGGATTTATCTCAACAGCTTTCTTGAAAAATGTCACAGACTCCCGGTACAAGCGCTGAGTCACGCAAAAGTGACCGAGCGACTCAAAGACTTCACCATAGTGCGGATTGATCCGGAGTGCGGCCTGCACACTAGCCTGCATGTCGGCGTCCTGGCCTTTCGCATAGTGCAGGACAGCCTGCAGCGCATGCCCTTGGAGCGAATTCGGATTAACCTTGAAACACAGGGCAATTTCCTTCTCGGCATCGTCAAAGGCCTCTGCCTGTAGGGAAGACTGGGCTTTCGCGGCTTGGGCTGCTTCCATGTTCGGATTAACTTCAAAGATCTTCCCGAGGATTTCCTGGATCTCTTCACCCGAGCCTTCGCTGCGGCAAAGCACCATGCCGAGCAGAGCCTCTGGGTGATTGGGGTTCAACTTCAGCACGTCGGCGAATATCGACGCAGCGTTGGCCGGGTCGTACTTTTCCAGGAAGAGGTTGCCCCAGGCGATCCAGGTATCGAAGTCTTTGCGATCGCGCTTCG
This sequence comes from uncultured Acidimicrobiia bacterium, assembly GCA_963752385.1. GTDB lineage: Bacteria > Acidobacteriota > Terriglobia > Versatilivoradales > Versatilivoraceae > CAVVYL01. The sequence goes on from CAVVYL010000055.1 coordinate 48,525, forward strand.
TCGCTTCTATGAACAGAGCATTGGCGTCCTTGAATTGCTCCAGGTGCTGGAGAGCCAGCGCCGCCAAACCCAGCTGAGAGCTGCCCTCGGCGGTGACGCGCTCGTAAACCTCTGAGAAAAGGTCGCGGCTTTCCTTCGTTTTGCCTGTCAGCTTGAACAAGAGCGCCAGTTGTATCTGGGCATCGTTGCGACTGGGTGACGGGACTTGGGCTGCTTTTTCGAAGGATTGATGGGCTTCATCGTACTTTCCCCTGAACACACGGGCACGTCCCTGAAAGAAATGCCAGTCGGGACTAGAGGGTGAATCGTTGAGGTAGGTCTCAGCCAGATCCTCGACTTTTTCATACTGTCCCGTGGTGAGAAGACATAGCAACAACCCACGGCGGGCGCTAACCGAGTCGGCACCAGACCCCGCTGCCAATCTCTCGTATGCCCGCAGCGCATCGCGATAATCACCGCGCAGCATCGCCTCCTTAGCATCATCCAGGCTATGACTTGAATCAGCCTGTTGATGGGTGAGCCAGAGGGACAGGCTTAAAGCAGCGACGATGACCAGCAGTGCGAGAAGCTTCTTCATAGCGACTCTTTTCGAGCCAAACCGAAGTCCGAATGGATTGTGAATAGCCCGCACTCGAGGGGCAATTACCTCTTCGTCAGCGCCTTGATCTTCTGATTCGTTTGGGCTAGCTGGATCAGCAAGGTCTCCATCTGCTTGGCGTACTCTGCCTCGGGAAGACTGGCCTTTTTGTACTTCAGGTCTTGAATAGCGCTTTCCAGTTGATGCTTCGAGGCATTCAGGGCCTGCAGCCCAGGAATGGCTTCAGTGCCGGCAGCGGCTTGAGCCGTGAGAGGTCCAGACGGCGCGCCCAGTGAGATTTTGGCTGCCATCAAACCTTCGCCGTTGGCGGGTGAAGGCCTCGCGGTGCCTGTGTGGTCGCCATTGTCCTCAAGTAACGAATGCTCCGTCGCCAGCCGGTTTCTTTCCTTGTACCATGCCTCAACTTTTTGAGCTGTGTAGAGGTAGGCTTCCAGGATCGAAACTTGCGTGTTCTTATCTGTGTCGGCTTTGTTGTCCTTGAAAGCCTCAACAAAGAACTGCGGGAAGATCGTGTCGTTGTTCTCGAACTCGCTTTTGGTCGCTGACACGATGACGCGGTTCTTGCCGCTCAACGTCTTTGTCAAGACTCCGCTGCAGGGCGTCGTACTGACGAGCACAACCTGCTGCTTGCTGAACCGGTCGAGCCAGTTCTTTAGCTCGGAACCCGTCATGTCGGGACCGACAAGATTATATTTGTACTCGCTGCCGTCAAAGCTGCCATGTCCCAGCAGGAAAATTAACAAACGGTCGCTGTCCTTCACTTGCAACTGCAGACTTTCCAAAGCTTTCGTCATCTCGGCTTTGGTTGCCTTGCCTGTCGCCAAGCCGGGGCCTTGGCTAGGGTCTTCCGTGAGAAAGCGAATTTGTTCCTTTGGGATCTTCATCTCCGCGGTCATGATCTCCACCATTTGGCTCGACCAGTCCCAGAACTTCTTCTTGAATTCTTCGTTGCCTGAAGCGCTGCTAACAACCAACGCGAGGGTGGAAGCCCTGCCAAGTGAGGGAAGACTGCAAAAAACCAAGACAAGCAGGAGCAGAAGTCGGACGCGCCGAGAGTGCAGGTTTTTCTCTGTGCCAAGTTGAATCTCTGAATATGTCAACATTTGAAATCAAGCGCCATGCCCAATCGCTAATTGCAATTCTGCTACGCCAGTCCTTCGCGTTTGCGCCAGGCCCATTCGAAGACCAGCAGGGTAGAGAGCAGAATAAAGAGGATTGGCATGTCCCAAAGCGGTAGGATCTGAGGGACCGAGTTGGGCCGTTCCACGTACGTCATTTCCTCTGGCATCTGCTTGGCATCACTCAGGGTGTAATACCGGCCACCCGTCTCCGCGGCAATGCGTTGCAGCAAGTCTTTGTTCTGACCTGCGTTGAAGAACTCCAAATTCGAGTCCGTCACGACGAAAAACCGCTCCGATCTGCCGACCTCCCGACCGTGCTGCGCAGCTGTCACTTTAGCGCGATAAGTGCCCTTTTCAGCAGGGTTGAATTGACCCCGGTAGATGCCGTCCTTCTTTGCAGTCCAGCGGAGCGGAAGCTCAGTTGTTTTGCCGCTGGGCCAGGTGACATTGGCCACGACGGCTGCGTCGTTCAGCCTAGTAAAGGTTCGGTCGTTGACTTCCACGTTCAAGCCCACTGTTTCTCCCTCTGGAACCACACTGGAATCGAGATCGAGGCTGACCTGGTCTGGTGCCGAACCGACCAGCCAACGGAAAGCTTGCCGCCAGAACACTTCGTGTGAGTCATCCTGATGAGGCATCTGCATCTGCCACGCCCAGGAATTGGAGGTCATCAGCGCCAGGGCACGGCCCCGGCCATACCGGTGGGTGGCCAGCAGTATGACATTGCGGCGAGAATCACCCGCGGTAGCCAAGGCTGTGGCCCCGGGTTTGACGTTGGTGATGAGATTGTATTCCTCAAGCTGGGGCAGCGAGTTCCAGCGCTTTTCATTTTCATTCTCATCAATTACCAGCCGGGTCACCAAATGAGAGTGTCCGTAAGGCGTCAAACGGAATTTCACAGGTTCCAGGATCAGAGATCTGCCCGCCTGACTTTGACCGAGGACAACTGGGAGCAGATCCGCCACCGGCGTGTTACTGTATTTGCCTTCATCAAACGATTTCCTCCCACCCAACATCATGAACCCGCCGCCACGCTCGCTGACAAAGTCGCCAATCATCCTGAGTTGCTCGTTGGAGAAAAAGGAAGCCTCGATGCTGCCCAAAATCAGGCCCTTGTATTGAAAGAGATCTTCCTTGGTTGTGGGGAAACCTGCTGCCAGGTTGTCTTCGCTCTCAACGCCTTGTCGATAGAACTTGTTTCCTGAGGTCCTTAGCAAGGTCATGAGCTGAAGGTTCTTGTCGGAGTCAATGGCTTCTCGGATGAACTTGAACTCCCAGCGCGGTGTTCCATCCAGATAGAGAATTTTCGGCCGCATGTCTTCGATATTGAGCAACAGGTTCTGACTGTTGTTCAGCTGGATCGGTTCGCCTGGCTGAGCAGCCACCGAAACAGTGTAAGATTTCACTCCCTTTCCCTTGGAAGCGATGTTGAGTTCCACCGTTTGCACATCGTTGTTCCTGGTTAACGTGACTGCCTTCGATTGGACCAACTTGCCATGCTCTCGCACCTCCAGGACGACGTTCTTTCCAGCGTAGCCGTTGCTTTTCAGGGAAACGACTGCCGTGGTGATGGATTCGGGCAGAACGGTTTGCGGAGCGCTGGCTTGCACCACTTCAATATCCTTTTCTATCTGAGGGTTGCCGATCGCGCAGACGTTGACAGCGATCTTCTTGGTCTGGAGCTTGTTCAAAACAGAAAGCAGATTCTTGGAAACGTTATCGGCCCCGTCGGTAAACACTACAATGCTGGCCAACGGCACTGCTTCGAGCTCCTTAAGAACATCGTCCAGTGACGATTCAAGACCCGTGCCGGTTCCCTGCGCAGTCAACTCTCGAGGAGAGTCGAGCCTTTGCGAGTCTTTGGAAAAGCGAAAAAGCCGAGTCCGGAATTTCTTCTCCAGGTCGGCCAGAAAGGTTCCCTGGCTGGGATCCAGAAAGGCTTTCAGGGCCTCGATGCGGGTGCGCCCCCCGGCGTCCTGAATGGTCATGCTCTTAGAGTCATCCAGCAAGACGGCTGCGACATTCTCCCGAGGCAGCAATGTTGCGACATGCAACGACGGGCGAAATAGGATGGTCAGAATCGACAGGAAGATGAGGCTTCGCGAGAGCAGCAGAGGCAGCTGCCTCCGCGAGAATAGATGCTTCCAACCTACGGCTAGAACCTGCCTGCGGTACAGGAGAAACGCACTCAACGCACAACCTGAAGCCAATGCGAGCCAAATCCAGACGGAGAGCGGGCTTTCAAAAGCCAGCTTCCCCTTCTGAAAGAGAAAGGATCTGTACTTGAACAAGAATTGAAAGAGGACGTCCATGAGTTAGAGGAGACGTTGGCGAGTCGAAATGAGGTGCCGCGCATGAACCTCTGCCGCTTGCTCGTTACCTTCCTAGTGCGTCATCGAATAGATAATGTAGTTGATTCCCAGCCGATACGCCTCTGAAGAATACTTCTCAGGATAATAGGGAACGTCAGCCCATTCCCAGGCGTCGCCGAGGTCGGAGTTGAAATTGATCATGACCAGCAGGCGGCCCGTGTCATCGAAAATCCCGCGGAAGTGCGGGTCGTATCCATCCTTTTCGTAAGTGACGCCCGAGTACAGCATTTGGGCGCCTGGGACCTGGATGAGTTGCTCGACGTCAAAGAAGCAATGAAAGATGGGGTGAGATACAGGAATCTCTTCTATCTTGCAAGCTGGAAAGACCTTCCGAATCTGTTCCTCAAAATTCTCCCATTCATAGGTTCCGTGAAAATCGTCCACCACCAGAAATCCACCGCGCTGCAAATACTCCCGTAGAATATCCGCCTCTTCACGCGAGAGTTCTAAATAGCCCACCTCCACGGCGTATAGAAACGGATACTTGAAGATTTCCTTGGATGTCAGCGGAATAAAGAAATGAGACTCTCGCACATCGAGGTTGGTGAGCCGCTTGATACCCGCAATGAAGGTAACGTCGGCTTTCGGCGCATCCGTCGTCCAAGCTCCATAACGCCATCCATAGCCACCGCTGTACACTAATCGCGCAAAGGTAAACTCCTTCCCTTTGATCGGTTCATTCATCGACGCCGGATCGTCGAATACGATACGCGGTCTTCGCAAGGAACGCCGCAGAGCCGTGTCGTCACTTTGAGCAAGGGTAAACGCCAACAGCAAAAGACTGAGAACTACGGTGAGACTCCCCCATTTCCTGATCATAAAGCTTCACTCAGGAGCTACGACTACAGCAAGAACCGTAACGCCAGTATAGGGCCAATTGCGGTCTAAGACAACCTACGCACGTCAAGGAGGCTACATGGAGGTCGAGCCCAAGAAGGAGGCTCATCGGAGCGCCTCACACCTGAACCTGCGGACCGGAAGAGTCCACTCCTGCGTCGACGCCGGTAGAAGCTTCGTGAGGTCTATGAGCGCCGCGAAGACATGAGGTCGGTTCCCTTGGGATGTGGGAAAGGGAAGGTGAAACATGTGGGAGCAGGCCTGTCAGTATGCCAAGCAAGGGCAGGACGCCCCCACCCTGAGTTACGTGGCATGGGCGTCCTGCCCATGCCTCAGAACCGGCAAGCTTGAAAAGCCTCCCCATCTGCTGAATCGTATTCTTTCGCACCCTCGGAGGTCGAAGGACGCCCGGTGCGACCGCTGTCGTCGTGAAGATTGGGTGAAAGCGCTGTTGCAGCAGAGGTCTTCGCTGGCACAGTCATCTCTTCTCACCTTGTGTCAGAAGTCGGTCGATCGGACGAAGCTGACCCCGTTCTGCCGCATCTCAGCGACCGCTCGATCGACGTCTCCGGGCTGCAGGTTCACGCCTCGGCATCCATCGAGAATGATATAGGCGTCAAAACCGAGACTGACGGCGTCGAGTGCTGTGAACTTGACACAATAATCTGTCGTCAATCCCAGGATGTAAACCTGCTCAACACCCTCTCGCCAAAGATAGCCTCCAAGTCCCGTGTCCTTCCTACGGGCATTGTCGAAGAATCCGCTGTAGCTATCGATTCCGGCATCGAGCCCTTTTTGAAAGACCCTTTGAATCAGCGAGGTGCTCAGCGCCTCGGAAAACCCGGCTCCCCGGGTACCTTGCACGCAGTGCACAGGCCACAAGATCTGTGGAAGTCCGTTCAAGTGGATTGTCTCACCGACCCGCTTGCCGGCGTGATTCGAGGCAAAACTGCCATGATCGGCAGGGTGCCAGTCTTGTGTTGCCACCACCAGGTCGAACTTCGGCTGAAGCCGGTTGGCGATGGGAATGACTTCGTCCCCGCTGCGAAACAGCCAGTGCGCCACCAGGCAGGAAATCGTTTTGGATATCAGTGACAATAAGGGCGTTCATGAAGCAACCTGATTCCTGGCTTGAAGAATGAGCCGTGTTTTCAGATCGTGCAAACTTTGCTCGATTCCCACAGGATAGACGTGCGGGTTGACAAATCTCCGAATGCCCGGATGCAACTGCTCGAGCTGCTTTCTGGCGTAGTTGCGGGTTTCAGCTAAGGGCGGCTGAGCATAGACCCGCTGCCCCTCACGGTAGATTGGGACCTGGAGGTCAACATAGCGCGTGTCCTGTGGAATCCTCTTTCGCCGCGTGAAATCCAAAGGATGAACAATGGTGCAGTCACCTGTTAGGCCCGATTGTAGATCGTAAACTGCGTCGGCGACAAAGCCTTCGTCCGAAAGGTAGCGGCGCACCTGTAAAATGCCAGGCGTGGAGATTTTGGCGGTTTGCTCGGACAGCTTTAGCTTGTACTGCCAAGCCTCGCCAGGACGACGCAAGGCCGTCAACTTGTAAACCCCGCCGAGGGCCGGCTGGTCGTAGCCCGTCACCAATCGAGTGCCGACGCCCCAAACACAGATGGTGGCCCCCTGATCCTTCAAACTCGCGATGATATGCTCGTCCAGATCGTTGCTAGCCACGATCACGGCGCTTGAGAACCCGCCTGCGTCCAGGATCTTGCGCGCTTCGATGCTCAGATAAGCCAGGTCCCCGGAATCGAGGCGAATCCCGAGCAACTGATGGCCGCGCTCCCTCAACCGCTTGCCGACTTCCACAGCCTTGCGCACTCCTTCGAGGGTGTCATAGGTATCGACGAGAACGACACAGTTGTTGGGCAGGGCCTCAGCATAAGCCAGAAACGCCTCCAGTTCCTCTTCGAAAGACATCACCCAGCTGTGGCCGTGAGTGCCGCGCACGGGAATTCCAAAGAGTCTGCCAGCCAGCACATTCGAGGTTCCCTCGCAGCCGCCGATGTAAGCAGCACGGCTGGCAGAGAGCGAGCCATCAATGCCCTGCGCGCGGCGCAAGCCGAACTCGAGTACTGGCTGATCCTTCGCGGCATAGCAGATGCGCGCCGCTTTGGTAGCGATCAAAGTCTGAAAATTGACGGCATTTAGCAAGAACGACTCCAGGAGTTGGGACTGGACGATGGGGCCTTGTACGCGGATCAGGGGCTCATGGGCGAAGACCACGGTTCCTTCCGGAACTGCGTCGATGTCACATTTCAGTTTCATGGCGCGCAGACTGTCGAGAAACTCAGGCTCGAACAGTGGTTTCTGATCGTTACCGCGAAGACCGGTCAGATAGTCGATGTCGCTGTCCTCGAATCGGAAGTTGTCAAGATAGTCGATCACAGCACTCAGGCCACAGAAAATGCTGAACCCGCTCTGAAAGGGGTTCTCGCGGAAAAAGAGATTGAAGACCGCCTCCTTGCGGGCGTTGCCCGACTTCCAGTATCCGTAGGCCATCGTGAGCTGATAAAAGTCGGTTAGCAGTGCTAGTGAGCCTCGATGGAGCTGGGTCGGCATTTCCATACAAACAGAGTGCTCCCTGATCTACTAGTGGCTGTATCTTGGCGATTTCAGAGATCGAATGTCAAATGGCATAGGTGCGCCTTCCAGTCTGTGTTATCGTATGGCCGTAGGAGTAGGCCCTGGCAGTGGGATTCCAGGTTTCATAGGCAGTTCTAAATCACGTATTCGAACAGGAGGAGCAGGATGGCTCGCAGGATTGGTATCAACGGTTTTGGACGCATCGGACGGCAGGTGCTGCGCGCGATCAACGAGCGTCGCATTCAAAACATCGAAGTTGTCGCAATCAACGACTTGTTTGAGGCCGCGACCAATGCGCACTTGCTAAAGTACGATTCAACCTACGGCCCCTACCAGGGAACAGTCGAAGTAAGAGACGGCAACCTGGTCGTGGACGGCAAGAAGATCGCGATCACTGCTGAGAAAGATCCAAGCGCCATCAAGTGGAGAGATCTGGGAGTTGATGTTGTCATCGAATCAACGGGAGTCTTCACAGACGCGACCAAGGCTAAGGCGCACATCGAACCAGGCGGAGCAAGGAAAGTCATCATTTCGGCTCCCGCCAAGAACGAAGACATCACCGTTGTTCTCGGCGTCAACGGCGACAAGTACGATCCGGCGAAACACCACATTGTGTCTAACGCTTCCTGCACGACTAACGGTCTGGCGCCCGTCGCCAAAGTGCTCAACGACAAATTTGGCATTCAAAAGGGGCTGCTTACTACGGTTCACGCTTATACCAATACCCAGCGCTTACAGGATCTGGCAGCCAAGGACTTGCGCGACGCGCGTGCAGCGGGGCAGAATATCGTGCCTTCTGAAACGGGCGCCGCCAGAGCCGTTGGCCTGGTCATTCCAGAACTGAAAGGGAGATTCGGCGGCATGGCGTTCCGAGTTCCGACAGCCACGGTTTCGGTCATCGACTTCACGGCGATCTTGAACAAGGAAGCGAGCAAAGAACAGGTCCGCGAGGCAATGCTGGAGTACGCCAACGGAGTGATGAAGGGAATCCTCGCTGTGACAGACGAACCCCTGGTTTCCACGGATCTAAAAGGCAGCACCTTTTCTTCAATCTTTAGCGCGCTGGATACCCTGGTGTTAGACAATATGGTGAAGGTCGTGGCTTGGTACGACAACGAGTGGGGTTACGCCTGCCGCACCGCCGACTTGGCCGCGCTCATCGCCAGCAAGCTGTAAGCTCGGATGTATTTGCCAGAAGCTGTGAAATAGTTGTAGCGGCGCTCTGTGAACGCTGGGCCCCATAAAGCCGACAAAGCACTTCAGCCGATGCCGGACCGTCGCTCTGGCTGTTCTTCGTAGCTCTTCTTCTGCCTGGGCCGGCATCGCTCGTTCGGGACAAGCTTCTACAAACATGCTGCCCCTAAGGGTAAGTGGCGACCAAACTCCGGAGCATGCTCAGCCTCTTCCTCTCAAACTTTCGTGAGCCCTATCCCAAAGAAGCCTCTTTCTGAGATAGACGTTTCCACCCTAACCGAGTTCGTTCTCACTGCTGAAGAGGAAGAGCACTTCAATCGCGGCATCGGGCTGTTCAACACGGGTAGGTTCTGGGAAGCCCATGAGACTTGGGAATTCATCTGGCTGCGCCATCCTGAAGATGGCCGGTTCTTTATCCAGGGCCTCATCCAGCTCGCAGCCGCGTATCACCAGTTGGGCAGGAGAATCTTCCGTGGCGTCGCGATCCATCTGCGCCAGGCGGAGGAACGTCTGGAGCTCTTCCCCGCGAACTTCTTGGGAATCGACGTCGGGGCGCTGCGGGAAGTGATCGGACAGTCCTTGAAAGAAATTGACAGCCGGCCAAGTCTAGAAGCTGTGGATTTTGGCAAACTCTCGATTCCCAGGATTGAGCCGTTGTAGGGTGTTCTTCCTTCAAGAGGCGAGAGACGCACACTGGACCTGCGCAGCCAGCAGGACCGCAAAGGGGTCGGCTCAGACCCATCGGATGGAGCTGCCTACTCGCCTGACAACCAGCACAAGGGCCGTTGTCAGGCTGCACCGCGCTCATCCGGGCCATTGGGCGGACAGTCGCTGAGGGCCTGTGGGCCCGATTTCCAGCGTAACAGCGAGGAGATGGTCGCGTTCCGGCTGTCCCTCGCGAGCCGCTGACTCATGCCATATGGAAGACTGGTTTGACGTACTTGCCACGGATTGTCAGCTATCGGGGGACGCCGACCAACAGCTGCACGAGTTGGGATTCATCGTCATGCCCGGCCCTGTACCGCCAGACGGACTGGAGCCGTTGGCCGAGGCGTACGATGTTGCCGTTGCGTCCGCGGCTCCGGGTGACGTCTCAATTGGCCGTTCGACCACTCGAGTCCACGACTTTGTCAATCGCGGTCCCGCATTCGACTCGCTCTATGTCTTCCCTCCGCTCCTTGAGGCAGGTTGTCACGTCATTGGGGAGGCATTCAAGCTCAGTACCATACATGCGCGGACGCAGCGAGCCTACTCGCCGGCACAGAATCTCCACGTGGACTTCGAGCGCGACGCGGCTGGATTTCCGATGGTCGGTTTCATCTTCATGCTGGATGACTTTCGACCTGACAACGGAGCCACTCGCTTTATCCCTGGCTCGCACACCTGGTCGACGGTTCCGCATGACCTCCTGAACAACCGCATGGCGGACTACGAAGGTCAGTTCCTGGCGTGTGGCCCTGCGGGCTCCATCATCATTTTCAATGGGTCCGTGTGGCATGGACATACGGCGAACTTCTCCGGCGAGCCCCGCCGTTCCATACAAGGCGCCTACATCCGGCGCGACGCGCAGTCCTGGGTCAACCTGCCCAGTCGCGCGACTCCCGAAACGCTTGCTCGCATCAGTCCGATTGCGAGGTACCTAATTGCCGTCTAACAATGTGGTAGCTGGTCGGGGCGGCTCACGCGCCGCTCGTTAGGCCGATCCACAAGCATTGAAGTGAAGTGTGATAGCCGACGGTACCCGGCAACCCGGCCGGAGTCACCGTCAGTGTACGAAGATGCGCCCAACGCAAGCTTGCTGGTTGCACGCAGACGTGTAAGATTAGCCCGGTGGATATCCCAGCCCTCAAGTGGCATGTCAATTCGATGTGTCGCGTACTCGCCTGCGCCTCCATCGTCATCATCGGAGCCTGCGGCGCGAAAGGAACTCGATCGTCCGGCGCCACGATCACGCGCCTCGACGACACCGCCATCGACACGACCGCGCTGACCGAACGGATCGAGGCGCTCACCCGCGCAGCTAACGTCCAGGGCCTGACGGTCACGATCTTCAACGGCGCGGAGAGGGTCTACGCGCGCGCCTTCGGTGTCGCCAACCTGCCGGCCGGGAAGCCGCTCCGCACCGACACCGAGCTCTACGGCGCGTCGCTCAGCAAGGCGGTGTTCTCCGTGCTGGTCATGAAGCTCGTCGAGCAAGGCGTGCTTGACCTCGACAAACCGCTGCAGGAGTATGTCAGCGAGCCGCTCTGGCAGAACCGCGGCACCGCCTGGCACGAGGACCTGAGTGACCTCCGCTCCGACCCGCGCTACCGGCGTATCACGGCGCGCATGAGCATGAGCCACACCACCGGCCTGCCCGGCTGGCGCTGGTTCGAGCCGGACCAGAAGCTGCGTATCCACTTCGAACCCGGGGAGAGGTACAGCTACTCCGGCGAAGGGATGACGCTCCTGCAGGTCGTCATCGAAAAAGTGACGGGCAAGCCGCTCGAGCAGCTGATGCAGGAGCACGTGTTCGGACCGTATGGCATGAGAATGTCGAGTTACACGTGGCAGCCGCGGTTCGAGGCGGACTACGCAGTCGGCCACGCGTCGGATGGCAAGGTGTACCCGAAGGACAAAGACAACGCTGCCCGCGCGCCCAGCACCCTCGAGACGACTACTGACGACTACGCGCGGTTCATGACGGCGGTGCTGCGCGGCCAGGGACTCAGCGAGGCGTCCTGGAAAGAGATCTTCAAGCCGCAGGTGCGCATCCGCTCGCGGACGCAGGTCGGGCCGGGTGCGTCGGAGACGACTTCCGTGTATGACCCGATCGAGCTCAGCTATGGGCTCGGGTGGGGCCTGCAGCGAACCCCATTCGGATGGGGTGCGTTCAAGGAGGGCCACGGCGACGGTTTCCAGCACTATTCCATCGTGTATCCCGCGAAGAAGCTGGGCGTGCTGTTGATGAGCAACAGCGACAACGCCGAGAGCATCTTCGGCCACCTGCTCAGGCTGACGATCGCCGATACCTACACTCCTTTGGAGTGGGAAGGATACGTTCCTTACGACCAGAAACCGCCACATACAGGCGCGGATCGCTAACAAGGGCGCTGATCCCGCGTGGAGCCAGGGCCATCGATCTGGGCTGCTGGCCGCACGGAAGTGTCGACTTTTTGTCCGAGCACGCGGCCGCGGCTGAGCGGCAAGTCGTTCGACGACCGCCCGTGCGAGACGGCGGCGCACGCGCGCGCAAGGAGGTTCGGTGAAAGGATCAAAGGCAGTGGAGAAGCTACTGGAGGGTTATCCGCAGCATGTCCAAGCCATCATGCTCGCTGCGCGCCAGTCGCTGCGGAAGTGGTTGCCGGGAGTTCAGGAATCAGCTGACGCATCCGCACCGGTCATTGGGTACAGCTTTGGTTCCGGATATCGTGGCCTGGTGTGCACGCTGATCCTGAGCAAGTCAGGCGTCAAACTGGGGCTCGTGCATGGTAGTGAGCTCGCAGACCCACACGGCTTGCTGGCGGGTAGCGGCAAGGTTCACCGGCACATTCAACTGCGCGCGGCGCCGGACCTGCGGAAGGCTGGGGTGAGTCAACTGGTGAAGGCTGCGCACAAGGCTTGGAAGGAGCGACAGTAAGCGAAGGAAATCACATGTCGAACAAGTCACTTGGAGTGTGGCAGGGTATCGGCTAAGCGCTTCGTGCACTCTCCTCAACCGCTCCGTGGGGTCTGAGTACCGGAGAGACTGCGCGGCTTGACACGTTTTCAAAGCGGAGAATATACTCCGATATTTGGCGATTGCTGGTGTGAGGCGACTATCATGAGGTTCATGGGACTCGATGTTGGGGAAGTAAGAATCGGCGTCGCTTTGAGCGACGAGACTGGTTTGGTCGCCCGCGGGCTTACAAGCCTGCAAAGAGTGAGTTGGAAGCGAGACCTGGAGGCATTGAAGGAGGTTGTCGAAGAGAACCAAGTCGGCCAAATCGTCGTGGGTCATCCCCTCAACTTAGACGGGAGTCAGGGGCCTCAAGCAGACAAGATCGCTGACTTTGTCGGGCGTCTGCGAGAAGTTACAGCTATTGAAATCAGTCTGTGGGATGAGCGGCTATCATCATCTTCGGCGGAAAGGGTGCTTGTGGAAGGTGGTGTGAAACGGGGAAAAAGGAAACAGATCATCGACAAACTGGCGGCCGTGATTATCCTCCAGAATTTTCTAGATCATCGCGGTCGCGAATCGACGCCAGGATAGAACGACCTGCGGGGGGCTATGCGGAGAGCAGGGAAGCGATGGTTGGCGTTGGTTCTGTTCGTATTTTTGAGCATGGCTGCTACGCTGGCAGTGGTTTGGTTGTGGCCCTATGGGGGTTCTCCGAAGTTCATTCTCATACCTCGTGGGATGTCGTCCTATCAGGTAGCTCATCTGTTGCAGCAGGAAGGCGTCGTACGGCACTGGAGTTGGTTCTTGCTGTATCTGAAAACCGTGAGGCGCAACGCCCACGTCCAAGCGGGAGAATACAGGTTCGATGCGCCTCATTCTGTCGTTCAGGTTGTGGATAAGCTGGTTCGCGGGCTGGTGTATTACCACGAGCTGATCATTCCTGAAGGCTACTCCTTATTCGAAATCGCTGAATTGCTCGAACAGAAGGGGTTTTCGAGCTCGACTGACTTCTGGGCAGCGGCCAGCAGGAGAGAGCGTGTTTCCCGCTTTGCCGCTGCTGCCATGAATGTGGAGGGGTTTCTGTTTCCTGACACCTATCGGCTGGCTCGGGGTACAACGGCCGAAGAAATCGTGGGCATGATGGTGGAGCGATTCCGGCAGGTCTACTCCGAGTCGCTGGAAGCAGAGATGAAGCAGTCGTTTCTCAGTTTTCCAGAGGTGTTGACAATGGCCTCGCTCATCGAAAAAGAGACAGGTATCGATGCAGAGCGCGAGCTTATTTCGGCGGTGTTTCATAACCGGTTGAAGAAGAGGATGCCATTGCAGTGCGATCCGACGGTCATCTATGCCGCCAGGCTCCGAGGAAAGTATCGTGGCGCGATCTTCCAATCAGATCTAAACTTCGATTCGCCTTACAACACCTATAAGCGGTTAGGGCTTCCTCCGGGCCCAATTGCGAACCCGGGAAAACGGTCGATCGAGGCGGCGATAAAGCCGGCAAAAGTCCACTTCCTTTACTTTGTCGCCAACCATCAGGGGGGACATACTTTTTCCAACACTCTGGAGGACCACCAGCGCGCTGTGGCGGCTTACCGCAAGGGATTGAAGCACGGCGAAAGACCGGGGCCCGTCTGATTACGAAGAAACTGACCAACAATCAGACCGGGTCGCTCAAGAACGCCTCTACGGGAAGCCTTGGCAAACTCGCTTCTGTAACTTTCCCCTGCCACATTTGTACCCGACCTTGGAAATGATCATAACTCTGCGCAAACTGCCAATTTTTGCTTCCCTTGCTGGGCTGGCTGTCTTGCTGGGTTTTGGGCTCACCCTCGGAGCCCAGAAGGAAGAGCGAAGGCCCAGAGCTAAAGCCGGGCAGAAACCTGTCCCCTCCGTTCAGCCGCCACGTCCCGCTCCTTTGCCCGTTTCACCTCCACAGCCTCCCATGGCTAGTTTTCAGTCGCCGGTCACCGAAATCAGACTGGACAACGGACTGAAAGTGCTGCTGCAGGAAGTTCACACGACTCCGCTCGTGTCAGTGGGATGCTGGTATCGCGTCGGGTCAAAGGATGATCCGATAACTGCCACAGGCCTCTCGCATTGGTTGGAGCATGTGACGTTTAGAGGCACCGAGACGCATCCGGGTGCCCAGTTGACGAATCTGCTTGCAGAAGCCGGGGGCGCCTGGAATGGTTATACTTTCCTGGACCAGACGGCCTTTTTCGAAACCATCGTCAGCCCTAGCCTGGAAGAGATGCTAAAAATGGAAGCGTCGCGAATGACTGGAGTGTTGTTCGATCCGAAGGCAGTTGAACAAGAGAGAGAAATGGTCGCCGCTGAGTTGCGAAGGGTTGAGAGCGATCCTCGAGTTCTTCTCGACACAGACGTAGCGGCAGCCGCCTTCAGGCTTAGTCCTTATCGCTGGCCATCCACAGGCTGGCTGAGCCAACTGGAGTCAATCAGCCAGGATCAGCTGCTTCGCCATTATCGCCAGTACTACGCTCCGAACAATGCGATTTTGGTGCTGGTAGGTGCTTTCGAAGCCCGAAACGCTCAGAGTCTGATTCAGAGGTATTTCGGGGAAATTCCGCGCCAACCTGAGCCACCGCAAGTTTCCGTGAAAGAACCAGAGCCACGCGGGGAGCGGCGGGTGAAGCTTGTTCACGAGGCGGTGCCACCTTGCTTGCAGCTGGCCTACTGGGCGCCAGATATCCTGAACGATGACTTTTACGCGATGCTTATCCTGGATGCAGTTTTAAACGGCGCCAAGGGAATCAATGTATGGTCAACACCCTGGGATACGCCGGCCCGTAAGTCTTCGCGGCTATACAAGGCTCTGGTTGCCCAGGACCTCGCGACCAAAATCCAGTCGCAACTCATCCCAACGCAGGGATCTTACCTCTATCGGTTAACGCTGACGCTGCCAGATGCCTTCCAGTTTCAACCCGCTGAGGAAGCTGCGATCGAGCAGCTGGAGCGTCTGAAGAACTATGAATTGACCGATCTCGAACTGGCGAAGGCCAGAAATGAACTGATCACTCGCGAATTTCTCGATCAGGATTCCGTCAGCAAGAGAGCCCATCAGCTCGGTTATTTTGAGTCGATCGCCAGCTTCAAGCTTCTGAACGACTTCGAACTGAAGATAGCTCGCGTCAGCAAGGAGGACTTGAGACGCGTAGCCATCCGCTATTTTTCAGACGCTGCGCGAACCGTGGGTTGGCTGGTTCCGGCTCCGAAGAAACAGGTCATTGAGGTAGAGAAGCTTTCGGCAAGTTGTGGTGTGGGAGGTGTGGAATGCGTAGAGAGTCCAGAGTCCACAGTGGCAGAGGAGAACCTACACCAGGGTCTGTTCGCCACAAAGAAAGAGCGGAATCTTGGCGGCCCTGCGGCCAGGAACCACGCCGGAGGCGCCTTTCCTGGGTCGAGACTCTTTTCAAGACCAACGTTCAGACTGGATGATTCGATCTTCAGTCGGCACTCTTCTTTCGGCAAGCTTTTTTCTGGAAGCTTCAGCGTGTCGGCAGCCAATCTTCCTCATCCGGCGGATGGTTCCCTCACTTTGAAACCGCAACGCAAGACTCTGGCGAATGGCCTGACCGTGATCGTCGCTGAGAACAAGTTTAGCCCGGCCGTTGCCATCGTGGCCTCGATGAAAGCTGGCGCTATGCGGGAAACCGACCCGCAGGCGGGAATAGCCAATCTAACTGCTCGATTGCTGGATCGAGGCACCGTAAGTCGAAACATCTTTCAACTTGCAGACGCTTTCGATTCTCTGGGTGCCGATCTCTACTTGGACACGGACTATCTGTCGGCGACCGCTACCGTTCGGGGGCTCAGCAAAGATGTTCCAGCCTTTCTGCAGTTACTCGGTGAGATGCTCCAAACCCCCGCGTTTCCTCCGGCCGAGCTGGAGAACGTCCGAAACGAAGTGCTCGATGACTTGCGCGAGCAGGCGGGTGATCTGCGCTTGGTGGCAGAGCGAGGATTGCGTGAGCGGATTTACCCGCAAGGGCATCCATTCCGCCGCATGATACTAGGCACAATTCCAAGCGTCGAAAGGGTGCGACTGGCTGATGTGACGGCGTTCTACAAGCGCTATTACAGGCCTGATCAATGCATCCTTAGCATTGCGGGTGATATTCGACCGGAGGCGGCCTTCGATGCTGCTGAGAGGGTTTTCAGCCGCTGGAGCTCCGCTGGGAGCTCTGAACCCTTCTCCATTGCGGCAGCCAGCGCTGGCCTTGGGGCAGGGAACCAGTGGATCCAGGCGAAAGAGAAAGCTCTCTGCGAGGTGATTCTTGGAATGCCGGGAATCTCCATCCGGCATCCCGACTACTATGCTCTACTGATTTTGAATCACATCTTCAGCCAGGCTGGTGCAAGCGGACGTTTGGGCAGACGCCTTCGCGACGCAGAAGGTCTGCCAGCTATGGTTCGGAGCGAGTTTGATGCGAATCTGGCAGAAGGGCCCTTTGTTGTGCGCACGGCAGTCAACCCGGCCAGAGTTGAACAGGCGGTCGAGCTGATCCGTCAGGAAGCTCATAAAATCAAAGAACTAGGCGTGACGGAAGAGGAAGCAGCCAGCGCCAAGAAAGCGCTCATCCACAGTTTTCCCGTTCACTTGGAGAGCAACGAAAGCATTGCCCGAGAACTCTTGGCGATGGAGCTTTATCTGTTAGGAGAAGATTATCTTCAGCGATACCCGGACTTGATCGGGAGCGTCAGCCTGGGATCCCTTCGGAACTGCGCGCGGACTCAGTTTGCGTTCGAACGAGCCGCGCTGGTGATAGCCGGGCCTCAGCCGAAACATTGAAGCCTCATGGGGACGTCTGAAGCAGCGTCGACAAATGGTTAGCAGTCCCACTTCACGCACGCATTAGAGGGTGTACTCCAAACAAGGAAGACCCCCTGCCGCGAAAAACGCTGCGTCCCCCTTGCAAAAAAGGGGGACAAATGCGGAAACGAGAGGCCCTAGCTTGCCCGACGCTGAAGCGGTGGGTTCACTTTCGCTCTTGCCTACGGACAGAATCTTAGAAAAGTGAAAAGTTTGCGCTTCATTGAAGAAGAGCTGGCGCAACTCGAGTCATCAGAGCGTCGTCGCAGACTGAAATCTCTCGAGGCAGGTGGTTCGCGTCACCTGGAATACGCCGGAAGAAGGCTGATCAACTTTTCCAGTAACGATTACTTGGGATTGTCCTGCCATCCCCTGATTAAGCAAGCGGCTCAAGAGGCCATTGCGCAGCATCATGCCTCGGCCGCCAGTTCGCGTCTAATATGCGGGAACCTGGCAATCCACGAGCGGTTGGAGGAAGAACTGGCCCGCTTTAAAGGCAAGGAGGCGGCACTAGTGTTTTCCTCAGGCTACATGACGAACCTTGGCATCTTGACAGCGCTGGCTGGCGAGGAAGACCAGATCTTCAGCGATGCTCTCAACCATGCCTCCATCATTGACGGCTGCCGCCTGAGCCGGGCGCGAACGTTTGTGTACAGGCATAGAGACGCGAACCATCTGGAAAGTCTGCTCCGCCAGGCATCCGCTTGCCGGCGCCGGATCATTGTGAGCGACGCACTCTTCAGTATGGATGGAGATGTGGCAGATTTGCCAGGACTGGTGGAATTGGCCGGAAGATATGACTGCTTGCTCATTCTTGATG
Organism: uncultured Acidimicrobiia bacterium; assembly: GCA_963752385.1. Classification (GTDB taxonomy): domain Bacteria; phylum Acidobacteriota; class Terriglobia; order Versatilivoradales; family Versatilivoraceae; genus CAVVYL01. Next base: position 66,539 of record CAVVYL010000055.1, read on the forward strand.
AAGCCCACGCCACCGGAGTGTTAGGCTCCAGCGGCCGTGGCATCGTTGAACATTTTGCAGACGAGGGGGCAATTCCTGCAGGTGCGGATGGAGTTGACTTGGTGATGGGCACACTGAGCAAGGCTCTTGGATCGTTTGGCGGGTTTGTCGCCTGTAGTGCGCGCATGCGAGAGCTACTCATTAACAAAGCGCGTCCGTTTATCTTCTCGACCGCCTTGCCTCCTTCCGCAGCGGGAGCTGCTCGCGCAGGTCTTGAGCTCATCCAGCGGGAACCGTTTTTGTTGGAAACACTGCGGAAAAATTTCCGTCTTCTGGCGGGGGAGCTAAGAGCCCAGGGCTTCGACTTGGGGCAATCGCAAAGCCCCATCCTACCGATAATTTTCGGACAGGAAGCCTCTGCCCTGCGTATCAGCGAAGAACTGATGGGTAAGGGATACTTTGTGCCAGCAATTCGCCCACCCTCCGTTCCGGAAGGGAGCAGCCGGTTGCGGATTACCGTGACCGCCGCACATTCGGCGGAGGAGATCCGAGCGTTGGCGACAACAATAGGTGAGTTAGCCAAGCGGGAGTTTGAATCAGCGCACCCTCAGGGCCGCAGCGCTATGACGCATTGATCTCCGTTCTGGGCGTCAGCGAGCGCTCCCCCACGAGGTTCCGGATGCAGCCGCAGAACCGAAAGTCGAGCGCAGCGATGAGTTCCGGGAAGCTCAAGATCAGAGGAATCTTTGTGACGGCGACAGATACCAGTGTTGGCAAGACCACTCTGGCGGCAGGCTTGATCGGCTTTCTGAAGAAACAGAGCGTAGATGTAGGGGTGATGAAGCCTGTTGCCACCGGCGCAATTGAGTACGACTCTGGCGAACTGATCTCGCAGGACGCAGAGATGCTCGTGAAGTTTTCAGGCACAAGCGATCCCTGGCACTGGATCAATCCTTATTGCCTGGCCGCAGCGGTCACACCCTCTCTGGCGGCGCGCATCGAAGGAGTGTCTATCGATTTCGCCAAGCTGAAATCGATACGAGACGACATTTTGAAGCAGCACGACTTTATCGTAGTGGAAGGCGCTGGAGGCGCCTTGTCGCCTGTCTTCGAAAACCTGGTGACCGCTGATCTGATTAAGGCTCTGGATCTGCCGGCAGTCATTGTCTCTCGTTCGTCTCTGGGCACAATCAACCACACCCTGATGACCCATGAATGCCTGAGCCTGCGTCAGATCCCTGTTTTGGGGTTCTTCCTCAATCGCTTCCCCAAACGCCCAAATCTTGCCGAAAGGACCAATGCTGAAATCATCGCATCCGTCGGAGGGCTGGCGCATCTCGGCTCTATTCCGGAAATGGGCGATATTTTCAGCCAGCAAGATGTCGTTGAAGTCTTTACTCAAGGGGTCCACCGAGACCAGCTGCTGGAGATTCTCTTTGGTCAGTCCTGAGCCGGCGAATTGTTCTGATGTTTGCCAACTTAGTCTCTAGTTGCCAGCCGAGCCTTTCACGAGTGCCCCGGCCTCATCAATTTCGCGAGCCAAGGTCTCCAGCGTCTCGGCGACGATCCCCGTCTGTGTTTCAGCTTCTTGCCAGTTCTGCTGCTCGATGGCCTCCCGAACGCCTGGCAGCGTCTTGACCCCGTATCCTGTATAGAAACCCGGGGCATAGATCATGTGTTTGAACCAGGGACGGCGCGGCAGCCCTGTCTCCCGAGTCAGCGCGCGTTCACTGCCTATCAAAAACTTGTCCAACGCCTGGCGCGTCGCGTGAGGAAGGTCGCGACCCCCTTGCTGAAGTTGCTGCATCGCCTCTGCGAAGCGTTTGGCGCTTTCGTCGAGTCTCGTAACCGCATTCTGCAACGGAGCGAGGTTTAGATGCGGGACGACAGGTCTTAGTTCGGGTAGAACATAAGGGTGTTTGGGATCAAAGAACGCCTGCAGGGAACCCTCCTGGATCTGCTGATTTTTCTCGACGGTCTGTTGGCGCAAATCGTCGGCAAGTTTGGTGACCTCTTTGAGGTATTGACCAACCGTCTCGGAGAGGCGACCGAAGTCAAATGGGAGCAGATCGGCATTGGCGAGCCTCAAGACAGCGCGTCCAGCCGTTTGCGCTAGTGCGATCCCATACTCGAAAGTCGGATCGCCAAAACGAGTGTAGTGGTCAAAAGAGTCGTAAATCGAGTGGTAAGAACCACCGCCATCCTCGCCCGAGTAGCCCAGGTTCAGCGAGGCAATGCCGAGGTGCTGCAGGAACGGCGAATAATCCGATCCTGCCCCGAGGGCATCAATCCGTAGGTCCCGCCGCTGCCGGGCTTCGCTGCGCACTTCCGCTGAACCGTTCACGATCCGGGCGGCACGGGCTCTCTCGAGCACTGGGATCTTCTTCTGCGGATCGATCACGTCGCGGGCGACTCCGTTAATAAACTGTTCCAGTGTGTGGGACCCGGCAACGTTCAGGAAGCCACGAGCATTCGAGTCTGAATTGATGTAGGCTACGACATTCTTTCGCAAAACGTCAGCGTGGGTTTCCGCCCACTCGGTGGAGCCGAGCAGTCCCTGTTCCTCGCCATCCCAGGCGGCATAGACGATAGTCCGTCGAGGTCTCCAACCAGTTCGAACGAGTTGCGCCACCCCACGGGCCTCTTCCATCAAGGCTACTTGCCCGCTTATCGGGTCGTCGGCGCCAAAATTCCAGGCGTCATGATGGTTTCCCCGAATGACCCATTGGTCAGCGAGGTCGGCGCCACGCAATTTGGCAATGACGTTGTAAGTGGTCGCCAGCTTCCAGTCGAACTCGAGTTTCAAACGCACGGTAGCCGCCCCAGGGCCGATGTGGTAAGTGATCGGCAGCGCCCCGCGCCAGTCTTCAGGCGCCACCGCTCCGGTTAGAGCTCTCAGGAAGGGAAGTGCGTCAGCGTAGGAGACTGGCAGCACGGGAATCTTGGTCAACGTGGTAGCTTCTTTTATTGGCAACCGCTTCGCTTCCTTGGTCGCGCCTACTCCTGGAGTCAGAGGATCACCTTGATAGAGGGCGATGTCAGCAACCGAACCGCGTTGCGCGCCATGCTCGTTGCGCCACGCACCTTTTGGATAGACCTCACCTTGAAAATACCCATCGTCTCGGGGATCCGAATAGATAATACAACCCACGGCACCGTGTTCGGCGGCCACCTTCGGTTTGATGCCTCGCCACGAGCCGCCATAGCGGGCAATGACGATCCGCCCTTTGACATCGATGCCGCGCTCTGCCAGGACCTCATAGTCCTTCGGGATGCCATAGTTGACATAAACCAGTTCACCGCTTACGTCGCCATCAACCGAGTAGGCATGAAAGGTCGGCAGCTGATTCTCGATGATTTTGGAAGTAGAGTCCTCTTTGAGTTCTGGTTCTCTCAGCGTTGCCACAAACCTCTCTGGAGCAGTCATCTCTAAAAGACGAGTCGTGGGTGTAGGGAACAGAACGTCGAATGGCTCGATCGCAGTCTCATAGCCCCAGGAGCGGAACTGGGAAGCGATGAACTCTGCTACTTCCTTGCCATACGGAGAGCCCAAGTGATGCGGTTTTGCGGTCATCCGCTGCATCCACTCGCGGAGGTTTTCTTTCTTCAGAACGAGGTCGAACTGCTGTTCGAGTGCCCTTTGCCTCTTCGTGGATTCTGGACTGAAGCCGATAATGGTCAGGCTGCCACTCGGTTCTGCAGGAACAATAGCGGCAGCCGACAACAAACAGAAAGCGGCAACCGTCGCCAGCAACCTGTGCATGAAAACCTCCGTTCTTTCCGACCAGCAGGTGCTTCCAGGAACAGCGAGGCAGGTAAAGGCACCTCTTCACCGCGGCGGCCCGGCTAACATGAGGTCGAGCGGGGACTCGCCACAATGCTTCAGAAACTCCTCGCGGACTGTGTCCCGCAATCGTACCATCTCCCCCCAGCTATCCCCCTGAGGCCAAATCGGAGGACTGACTGTCACTCGAACGCGTGCGTGCCGGGGCAACCAGGTGCCATCTCGAAAAACCTGTCGAGTTCCAGCCAGTGTCACCGGCAGAATGGGACAATGGGCATCCACGGCAGACTTGAATGCACCCATCTGGAACGGGCGAAGGCCGGCGGCGGGCGTGAAAGTGGCCTCAGGAAAAACGTGCACCGCGATTCCTTGCTTCAGCCGCTGACCGATGCCTTCGCTGACTCGGGCAGATTGAGACGGATCTTCCCGATTGACAGTCAGGAATCCGCACTTCCGGACAAACGTGCCAATTATAGGCCACGAGGCGGCCTCGACTTTGGATACAAAACAGAAGTCGAACGGACACACTGCGCTCACAACCACCGGGTCAAGGTAGCTGGCATGGTTCGAGACCAGAAGGAGAGACTGACCGTCTCCGTTGATTCGTCTCTTCGCCTCTTCCAAATAGTTTCGACCTTCAACTCTCGGTTCTAACTGCAAAAGCCGGAGACCCGTCCGGCACATGAAGCGCAGAATTCCCAAGGATCGGGTTGTTCTATTTCGACCGCCCTGCAACAGAACCAGCAACCATCCGGGTATGAGTACCAAAGCCACGACGAGCCATACGTACATGCCGTAGAGCAGTTCCCAAGCTCGAGCCACAGCCTGCCTGGCACGAGCACGTGAGCTGAGCAGCGCCAAACGGGACACTTGCAACCAGGCCGGAAGGACCTTTCTTTCCAATTCTCCATGCAGGTACATTTGCTTGCAGGCATCGCGCCGTATCTTTCCGCTGGAGGTCTTGGGCACTATGTGCGGACCGACGAGACGAACCACATCGGGGGGGAGTCCGAGATGCTCATCCACACGGGCAACAATATCCGACGCAATCCGATCGCGCGCTGCAGGACCGGTTTCACGAGTCTCCGCAACGACCACCAGCTTCTCCGTTCCCATCGACGCATCATGAAGTCCGAAAGCAGCAACGCACCCGCGCCGCACCCCAGCCACCTCACTGGCCACTTCCTCAACTTCCTGCGGATAGAGATTGCGGCCGCCTTTAAGGATTATGTCCTTCGACCGCCCCGTGACGAAGAGTTCTCCGTCGGCGAGGTAACCGAGGTCGCCAGTCTTGACCCAGCCGTTCTGCATCGCGGCATTTGTGGCTGCAGGATTGCGAAAGTATCCCAGCATGGTCGAAGGCCCGCGAAACTGGATGTGTCCCTGTTGTCGCTCTCCTATTTCGAGACCTGCATCGTCGACCAGCCGAATCTGGTGGTCTGGAAGTGCCCTTCCTTCGGAAACGAACCGCAGAGCCTGCGGGGCTGAGGCGGGACAGGGCCGGGCCTCGCCGCTCTTCTCGAACCGCTCGCGTTCGACCGAGTCCACGCGTGGCTTCCTTCCCAGAGGCGGGAAAGTCAGGGCCACCGAAGACTCGGCCAAACCATAGCCCGGCAAGAATGTCTCCGCGCGAAAGCCGTAACGTTGAAACCGTCGACTGAATCGCTCCAGTGTATCCGGGCTGATTGGCTCTGCTCCGTTGAAGGCGACCCTCCAGCAACTCAGGTCGAGTCCTTCAATCGCTCGGTCATCAATCTTGCGGGCGCACAGTTCATAGGCAAAATTGGGAGCCGGAGACACGGTAGCCCGATGGTCGTGTATCGCCCAGAGCCAGCGCTCCGGGCGGCTCAGGAAGGCGAGCGGGGACAGGATGACGATGGGAACGCCGAAATACAGAGCACAGAGCCAGGAACCGATCAATCCCATGTCGTGGTAAAGCGGCAGCCAGCTGACTGCTGTGTCTGATGGCCGCAGCTCCAAGGCTGCGCCGATGGCGCGTATGTTGGCAATCAGGTTGGACTGAGTTAGCACAACCCCTTTGGGATCGCCGGTGCTACCGGAAGTGTACTGGATCAACGCGACCGACCCACCCTTGCCGGTTGGCTCCCAGTTCGGTTGTGCGGGGACCTGGCTAGTCTTCGACTGCGACAAATCGGCAACGCTGAACACTCCCTTCAGACTGGGAATGCTGGGCTTCAACAGCTTCGCTAACCTCTCTGCCTGGGGGAACGTAATGAGAAACCGGACTCCGGCGTTTTGAAGAATGTGCGACTGCCGCTTTGCGTATTCCTCGAGCCGGGCTGCCTTAAACGGAGGATAAATAGGAACCGGGATGCCACCGGCCAGAAGGATTCCCAGGAAGGCGAAGAAAAACTCCTTGCCGGTGGGCAGCATCAAGGCGGCAGTTTGGCCGGCCTGTAGACCATGGTCTGCCAATCCGGCCGAAACGGCCAGCGATCCGGCCAAAAGCTGTGCGTAAGAAATCGTTTCCTGCTCATCGCCTTCTCTGTAAAGACAAACATGGAGTCTTGAGGGGTCAAGCCGAGCATAATGAAACAAAGCTTCGTTTAGAGTTTCAACGCCCGACAATTGAATTACTGAGGGTCGCTCAGACTCAGGGAGTACCGCGGCACTTGCCTGGCTCGCGTCGGTCTTCGCTGTCCAGCTGCTCCTTTGGGATGGCTTCGGGTAAGTCGAGGGCTCACCCTCCTTCCCAAGCGAGGAATGCCGCATTAGGGCACCGACTAAATCGGCAGGGGTCTCGGCCTCAGTGAGCACCTGCTCGGGAAGTTGAATGGCGAACTCGCGCTCCAATCGATCGATTAATTCCACCCGTTCCAGGCTACCCAGGCCCAAGTTCCGCTCTAAAGACGCTTGCATGGACAAAGCGTCCGACGCGCGTTGCGATCCGATCTCACGTAGAAACAAGCGAATCACTTGCAGGACGCGGGTTTCGGGAGTTAACGGCTGGGGCGCGGGAGCGTTGCCAGTCATGGACCTTCTCCCTTGGTCTCGCGCGTTTCGTATCTCTCCTTTAGAGTCAATGGTGCCGGACGCATCGGCTCGAACAGGCCGAAGGAGAAGATCTCGGTACCCGAAGCGAGTGCAACGTACTGTTTCCCGTTCACGCTATAGGTCATCGGCGAGGCGCTAATGACTTGGCCTGTATTGAAGTGCCACAAGACTTTTCCAGTGCGAGCGTCGGCGGCCGAAAGATAACCTTCGTTATCCCCGAAGAAGACCAAGCCACCTGCGGTGGAGACAGTTCCAGGCCAGGGCTCCATCGTATCCTTGATGACCATCGGAATTTCCCAGCGCATGTTTCCGGTTTGGATGTCGATGGCTCGCAGGAAGAACTGTCCAGGTTCGGCTGGGATGGCTTCAGCGCCGGTGCCATCGTAGCACTCCCCCTTCTTGTAAGGGCGAGCTGAAGTGGTATAAACGTCGCACTGTTCAATGGTGATGACATAAAACAACCCAGTCTCCGGGTTATAGGACGGCGAGAACCAGTTACTGGCGCCTTTGATTCCTGGACAGGCGACCTTTCCTGCCGGCGTAGGGTCCATGCCTGGAATGACGTCGGGCCGGCCATTGGGCAGAATCCCTCGTGCCCAGTTCATCTTCTTCACAAACGGTTTCGCCAGGAGCACCTTGCCGTTCGTGCGATCCAGCACGTAGAAAAAGCCATTGCGATTTGCCTGGGCAAGCAACTTGCGAGGTTTGCCCTGAAAGACGGTGTCGATCAGAACGGGAAACTCCTGGGCATCCCAGTCATGCGTGTCGTGAGGGGTGAACTGGTAGTGCCATTTCAATTTTCCGGTCTCAGCATCCAGCGCGACAACCGAGTCCGAGTAAAGATTGTCGCCGGGTCGCGACTCGCCGTAGAAGTCGGGGCCCGGATTGCCGACCGTCCAAAACACCAGGTTTTGCCCGGCGTCGTAGGTCCCGGTCATCCAGGTGCCACCTCCTGAAATCTCGACAGGATGGCTGCCCCAGGTCTCGAAGCCTGGCTCTCCAGGCCCTGGGGCGGTGTAGAACCGCCAGAGCTGTTTTCCCGTCTCCGCATCATAGGCATCGACAAACCCCCGAATTCCACAGTCGCCGCCGCTGACTCCAACGAGGACCTTTCCGTTGATCGCCAATGGAGCGAGCGTGGCGTGGACTTGGGAATTCTGCTCGTGGCCGCCATATTCGCGATTCCACAAGAGCGCTCCCGTCTTGGCGTGCAATGCGAGAAGACGGGCATCGCTGCTGACAAAGAAAACACGATCACCCAGCACAGCCACGCCGCGGTTGCCATCGTGCCGTTTGGCCTGGGCGTATCTGTAGTGCCAGAGCTGGCGTCCCGTACTGGCCTCGAGGGCATACACCTCGTTGGTGTGGCTGATGTACATGATGCCGTTGACGACGAGGGGCGTCAGCTGAAGCCGTTTGGAGTCTTTCACGTGATAGACCCACTGGGGGACGAGGCTGCCAACATTGGTAGTGTTGATCTGTTTGAGAAGACTGTGGCGTTGAGCCGTCAGATCGCCTGAGTAGCTGAGCCAGTTCTCCACGGGCGGCTTCAACAGATCCTGAAAGACTACTTGAGCGTCAACCGACTGCACGAGTAAAAATATCAGGCAAAGTGTTTTCTTCATGGCTCCACTTCTTTCCCATGCTCAAGCCGTTTGGCCCTTTCCTCCGGAGTCTCCATCGACTGGCGGCTGAGAAACGCCAGCAGGTTCTGCAGGTCGTCTGCGGAAAGGGCGACTTTGGGCATAAGCGAGTTTTTGTGATACACGAGCTCCTTGAGATCGCGTTTCAGAAGCGAATGGAACTTCCCCTGGGAATCTTGAATCTGAATGGAATAGTTACTGTTGTTCTTGGCGACTCCTGAAAGCCGGCGGCCATCCAAGGTGATGGCCGAAACCGGCTGGAAGCCGGGCTCGATCGTTGCGTCTGGTTCTTCCAGCGAACGCCGCAGCTTGTCAAGCGATCGGGTGACACCGATGTCAGACAAGTCCGGTCCTGTCAGCCCGCCCCGGCCGCGGATCATGTGGCACTGTGAGCATTTCGCGCTGCCAAAGAATAAGGAGTCGCCGATCGAGGCGTTACCGGCTACATCTTGATCGATTGCCCCGGCGTTAAGGCTGCGCACGAAGCAGACAAGCTGCCAAATCTGCTCATCCGTCAGGGACGATGGAGGCATTTGGGTACCGCTGACTCCCGCCTTGATGATTTCAAACATTTTTGCATCGTCCATCTGGCGCACGCGGTCCACCTCAGCCAGTCGGGAACCGCGGCCCCCTTGGCCAGTTGGGCCGTGACACACTGCACACCCGGAGTTGAACTGGGTACGGCCTGCCTCAATCGCCGCTCTATCCTTTCCCAATGGGTTGGTGATCTTCTTGCCCACTGGCTTAGCTAAGTCCTGGGCAGACAACTCTGTCGTCACCAAACCCGCTGCCAGAAAGGCCCATAAGAGTTTTCTTAGCGACATGGGTTTGTAGGATAGCCGAAATCAGATGGGTGTCAACGGCTATCCGGAAACGTGAAGGCGGGATGGAGATCTGAAGTCAATTTATGACAGTCCAGTAGAGGTGTCCGCCTCTTGGACGGAAAGAACGCGATTCTTTGGGCTGAAACCGGGACTGCAAACAGAACCGGTCCCCATGGACTGGCGAAGTGATAGGTAAAATCGCTCGCGAGAGCATCGCGCCTAAGCCAAGACCCGTCTGACAATTCGAACAGCCTCCTCGACTTGCTGGCGAGAGATGTCCAAATGGGTCACAGCGCGAACGCTGGTGGAAGATGCGGGACTCATCCGCAATCCCTGTTCGAGAAAGCGGTTCAGAACTTCTGGAGTCGTGAGACCGATCCCGGAGATGTCAAAGATGACAATGTTGGTTTCCACCTGCTCCGGATTGAGTCCGATGCCCCGGATTCCGGCCAATCCCTCCGCAAGCACTTTGGCGTTCGCATGGTCCTCAGCTAAGCGCTCCACGTGGTGCCGCAATGCGTAAACCCCGCCTGCGGCGATAATACCTGCCTGACGCATCGCTCCGCCCAGGCGCTGCTTCCATTGCCAGGCTTCCAGGATGAAGTCCTTACGGCCCGCCAGTACCGCCCCCACTGGTGCTCCCAGCCCTTTGCTGAGGTCTATCCAAGACGAGTCGAATTCCGCTGCATACTTCTTGGCAGGTATGCCAGTGGCGACCACGGCATTCATGAGCCGCGCTCCGTCCATATGGGTATAGAGCTGACGCTCCCGGGCCACTGTGCAGACCTCTTGAATCATCTGAAGCGGCCAGATCGTGCCACCGGCCATGTTGGCCGTTTGTTCCACGGAAACAAGCCTTGTCTTGGGTTGATAGCGAGTGGCGGGGCGGACGGCGGCTTTCACTTGCTCAGCCGTAAACACGCCACGCTCTCCCGGCAGTCCGTGAACGATGGCTCCCGCCAGAACAGCGGGTCCACCGGCCTCCGAATTCAATGGATGCGCCGTCTTGTCGAGCAGAACCTCGTCGCCGGGGCGGCAGTGCAGCTTGATCGCAATCTGGTTGCACATCGTCCCAGAGGGCAGAAATAGCGCTGCATCCTTACCTAACAGCTCTGCGACCATCTCTTGCAGGCGATTCACCGTTGGGTCCTCACCCTTCTGCTCGTCACCAACTTCAGCCTCGCACATAAAACGCCGCATTTCCGGAGTGGGCTTCGTGAGGGTGTCACTGAATAGATCAATCTTGATTGGAGGAGTCATGTCAGTCGGTCCTAGTCTCAATTGCTGCGCATATACTAAACCACAGGAAGAGGAAGCCAGTTAAAAAATGATCACTGGAGCTGCCCCAACCCGCTGGCGGAGCAGTCGGCGCGATGGTGCGGTAGCTCTGTCGTTCTTTCGAAAAGACTGCTTGACTTGGCACATCCATGTAGGTAAGTCTTCGTAACCTAGAAGCATCAGTTTCTGTGAAGATTTCTCCGACTTGCGGTGGGAAGCAAACATCGATTCATGGCTGAAAAAACGGCTATGGCAGGAGTTTGCTGGAGATTTTTGTTTCTATTCGGCGTGCTTCACTAAAGACAGAGAAACCTAACCGATCCCTCGAAAGGAGAATGACATGGGAAGCTCTGATCCAATCCTGAAACTGCTTAAGGACTTCGCCTATGCAGTAGTCCGATTGCCCCGCGAGAATGTCCGTCCTCTTCTCATTCTCGAGAAGCAGGGCAATGACTTGACGGTCCTGGGTGAGTTGACAGATCTGTTCGGCGCTGGACAGGCATCCATTCCGGCGGTCGGACCCGACCAGCAGGCCGCATTCATCAATGGCAAGCGGACTCGGTCACTGGACATCAATGTTGGGTTGAATCTTTTGGGCGGGATTATCGGCGCCATGACGGGATCCAAACTCAAACTTGATGCCGCTTACAAGAAAGCCAGCAACCTCACATTTGAGTTTGAAGATGTAAAGGTTAGTGAGGTCAGCCAGCTTTCGCTGAACAAGTTTCTCAGTGGCACGAAACCCGATCCGACCGTCGGCCAGGGAATCTTGAAGGCGCTCGAAGACGATCGGCTCTACGTGATCACCAGCGTCATCAAGAGCAAGAAATTCAAGACGGAAGCGACTCAATCGAACGGCACATCAGTCGGAGTTGACATTCCGGTCGTGAAGGAGATGGTGGGAGGAGCGGTTCAGATAAAATCGGAAGGAACCAGTGATTCGAAAGTAACCTACGAGGGGCAGATGCCCTTAGTTTTCGGCTTCCAGGCGGCCCGCATGGAATTTGAGAATGGGACCTTCAAAGGGCTCAAGCAGACGAAGCCCGAGGAGGCGGCGGTCAGAGGGCCTGCAGGTCCTAAAGCCGAGCCGGAGTTCGAGCTTCTGACAACAGAAGGTCCGTTCGTGAAGTTGAGCGAGAAGCCGCAACGAGGAAGGAAGGCAGCAGCCTCCGCCAAGCCCTCGGGCCGTCGTAGCAACAAACGATGAGAGGCCCTAGCCAGTTTGTCATGCCCGCGATCCTGCGCGATTCCCCCACCCACTGATCGGCGAAAAGGCCGTGAACTGCTCGAACTCTTAGAAGCCCCACGAGTTCGCGGACGGAGACCCTGAGACTCGGTGTACTCGGGACTTCCGCTATGAATTCTAGCCTGGCTGCAATGCGTCCCTGCAGAGGCTCAGCACTCAACCCCGAGAGCGAGCCTGGCAGGGATCTTTGCAAAGGCAATGGACCAAACGCTCGTTTCGAGGAGGCGTTCTGCCGAGATCTTGCCGGTGCTGGTATTGACCTTCAGCAGCCTCACTGGGCCGTTCCAATCAAGCGCGCCTGAAGCGAGATCACCATTGGCCATTAGCACTCGTCACCAACCTCGCAAGAAGCACTGACGGCGCTCACCTTGCCGCTTGATAGCTCGATAGACAGGCCGCCCGGCTAGTCTTAGTCTAGGAGCCCACGATCGGTCTCGGCGACGGTCGAGCTTCATCCTGAAGAGCTCCGTACACAGTCATACGGTCGTCAAGTGTATAACCTCGAGCCGACCGGATCTGAGCTATCATCCAAAGCAGGCAGAGCGACCGTGACCCGCTGCCCGGGTGCCGCTGTTTCCCGTGCACGTTCCAGTAAAACCCTGCGGCCATTGTGGGCAAAGCAAGAGAACTGGTCTTTAGGCATGACCTACCCCAGGATTGTCTTTTCGTTCTTTAGCCTGCTCTGTAATATAAGGAAAACAGATTTGGCGTTGGAGGGGGATAAGAGGGTGGGCTCCAAACTCTCAATATGGTTGGTTACATTTCTGGTCTGTACTTCGGATTGTGTCTTGGGAGAGACCTCTCTTGAGACCAGGATCCAGAAGCACTTTCTGGCTGCCAAAGAAGCTGAGAAAAAGCAAGATTATGACACGGCGTCCGCTCAGTATCAGGCGGTCCTCAAGCTGGATCCGGAACTTGCCGAAGTCAGGTCCAACCTGGGCCTCATCCTGTACCTGCAAAGAAAAGATGAAGAAGCCATCAAGACCTTTGAGCAGGCACTCAAAAGAAAACCAGAGCTGGTTGCGCCCAATCTCTTTCTAGGAATGGCCCTTGTTCGCACCAATCAGTATGAGAAATCCATCGAACCTCTAAAGAAGGCGATTTCCCTCAATCCTGCTGAAACTCGGGCCTATGTCAATCTGGGTCTCAGCTACATGGAACTGGGGAGGGAGCAGGACGCTATGAAGATCCTGCACAAGGCTGCAGAGCTCTGGCCTCAAGACGTCGAGATACTTTACAACCTGGGCGTAGTCTATACACGGCTGATGACGACCACTTACAGAAAGATGGCTCAAATCGACCCGGATTCTTACCGCGTTCATCAATTATTGGGAGCATCGTTCGAAGGGCGCAGAGATACTCGCAGGGCCATTGAAGAATACAAGTTAGCCATTGCGAAGAAGCCTGACTTCGCTGGGCTGCATCATGCTCTCGGAAATGTCTATTGGAAGGAAGGAGATCTGGAGAAAGCAGAAGAGGAGTTCCTCAAGGAGCTGGAGATCGCTCCGGAGAACTATTTGACAACCTGGAAGCTAGGGAACATCTACCTCCTGAAAAAGCGGTACGACTTGGCGTTTCAGTATCTGGAGAAGGCCATTGAGCAAAAGCCCGATCTGGGCCAGGCCCATCGCGACTTGGGAAGGGCATTGATACAAACCAACGGAGACGTGCAGCGGGCGATGACGCATCTCAAGAAGGTTACCCAACTGTCTCCGGAAGAACCGACAAGTCATTATCTATTGGCTCAGGTGTACAAGAAGCTCGGGATGAAAGCGGAACAAAGCGCGGAGTTGGAAATGTTCGAAAGACTTCGAAAGGCGCAGCAGGAAAGAGAGCAGAGAGCCAGACTCGTGACTGCGCCTGGCGAAGATGACAAGAATGAAGATTTTCCGGAAGATCCGGACTTGCCGCGCTGATCCCGGCAGGCTTAGTCGAACAGGGAAAACACGCCCCGTTTGCAGTCGCCTTTAGGCGGAAAAAGAGGCTGTTTCTCAGGCTAAGTCTTGAGACGAACAACGAGGACTGTCGCCTGAGGCACGCGTTGCTAAGCGTTCTCAAAGCGGGACCTTCGGCACAATGTGGCTCTTCCCATCATTCCCGCGCCTCTATTGTCACTTCTCACTTGGTTGCGGCCCAGCTAACAGGTCAGTCATGCTGGGTCCACCTGCTTCAGAGCGGTGCCGCCTGACGGCGGGACACCGAACGGCTCACCTCGGCGCTACAACTCGGTCGCTACAAGGCCAATTACCGACGGAGCCAGCTGTCCTCGGCGGTTATGAGGTCGCTCACCAACGCATAGCATGATTCGATTGCTGCTGCCATTCTTGCTTCCTCTCGCATTTCTGTTGGCCTTTCCGGCTTTAGCCAACTACGTCGGGTTGTCTTCTAATGACTTCACGAAAGGGTTGCCCGTCTTTGCGGAGATCACCAAGCAGGCTGGCGTTGCCTATCGGATCATCTGCGGAGACGAGGTGACTGAGTTTTTGATTGATGTGAATGGTGAAGGTGCCGGTTTTCTTGATTATGACAACGATGGCGACCAGGACATCTATCTCGTGAATGGATCATCGCGCCATTCGCAGAAAGAAAAGAGGCTGCCTCACGATTACCTGCTTCGGAACAACGGTGACGGAACATTTGCGGATGTCACAACACAGGCCGGGCTGGGCGACACAGAGTGGAGCAGCGGAATCGCTGTCGGAGATTATGATAACGATGGGTTTCTGGATCTTTATGTCACGAATTACGGGCCCAACAAGCTGTATCGCAATAACGGGGACGGCACGTTCAGGGACGTCAGTGAGGCGGCCGGAGTGGCTGGGCCGAAGTGGGAGATCCCGAAATGGAGTATGGGAGCGGCGTTTGGGGACTACGACAACGATGGACACCTGGATCTCTTTGTGACCAATTTTTGTGCTTTCAATTACCAGGAGGATTTGCCTGCTCCGCATCCGGACGGTCCCTGTAAGATGAAGGGAGTCCCAATTGCGTGTGAGCCGGAAAAGTACGACGGTCAACAGGACCTCCTCTATCATAACAACGGCAATGGGACTTTCAGTGATGTGAGCCAGGCTGCGGGTATCGTAGGCAAGGATCCGGGACGAGGATTTGCCGTCGTGTTTTCGGATTTCGATCTGGATGGCGACCAGGACATCTATGTCGCCAATGATGCGGGGCCGAATTTCTACTATGAAAATAACGGAAAGGGCCACTTCAATGACCTGAGTCTGGTCTCCGGCACGGCAGTCGATGAATTCGGCAATGCGCAGGGCTCCATGGGTCTTACGGCTGGAGATTTCGATAACAATGGCCTGCAGGATATTTTGATTACCAACTTCATCGATCAGGTGAAGACGCTTTACCACAATCAAGGCGGCAATCAATTCATCGATAGGACCACAACCTTTGGCCTGGGAACGGTGGCATTTCACTACAGTGGCTGGGGAACCAAGTTCTTTGATTTCGACAACGACATGTGGCTCGACCTCTTCATGGCCAATGGGCACACCATGGAACAGCCCGAAAAGGTCTATCCCACGGATCCTTTTGCCGAGCCCAACTACGTGATGCGGAACCTGAAGGGCAAAACATTCGAAGATGTTTCAGAGGCAACTGGAATCCGTAAGATTCCGAACAAAGTGGGGCGGGGAACTGCGTTTGGAGACTTTGATAATGACGGCGACATCGATCTTCTCGTTATCAATAAGAACGATATCCCAACTTTCTGGCGGAATGACGGGGGCAATGCCAAGAACTGGCTGATGATTCGGGCCGAAGGGGTAAAGAGCAATCGGAGTGGAATCGGGGCTCGGATACTGGTGAAGACAGAGGGAATACAGCGCGCCTTCGAGGTTAGAGCGAGTGATAGTTATCTATCCAGCAACGACCTGCGCGCTCACATCGGGTTGGGTGAGCTGACGACTGCTGACATCGAGATCTACTGGCCTAGCGGGCAGGTGGACAAACACCTGAAAATCGCCGCGAAACGTTTCTATCTGGCAAGAGAAGGCAGTCCGCTCAAACCGGATCCTTACATCAGGCCGTCGAAGCCGTAAGTCAGTACTCTGGGAACCACAGAGATCGGGAAACTGAGACTCGGAGCGGCAATCATAGTACGCGGCAACCACGGAGGTAACTGATAGGTGGCCATTGCGGGGTCTCGTGTGCGTGGAAGAGGTCTCCCGCAACGCCGGGTCGCTATTGAATGGCAATATGAACGTCAACGGTTTCGCTTCCACGGTACATTTCAAAATCGGTGGTGTATGCCCGCTTGTATTTTAAACTGAACCTTTTGAGAAATAGTTCCCGATGGCGACCCAGGTTTGGATCAAGGTTTGTGGCATAGGACCTTGAGCGGTGAAGACAAGATATTTGCCGCTAGAAACGCTCACCTTGGCCAAACCCTCGGGCAGAGCGCCGAGGCTGGAAACCTACAACGACATCGAGCGGAGAACCCTCGGGCAGAGCGCCGAGGCTGGAAACTTCAACGCCTGCGAGAAGAGAGTAGGGTCCGGTATGGTTGGTCTCGTATTTACTGTACACCCCGATAGGCACCCCGCCTGGTTCCTTCCCCGAAATTGTCTCCGACAGTTTTTCTGAATAGAAGCGGCCCCAGAGCCCTGATGGTCTGCGGGACCAGAGCCCTGGGATTCGTGCTGTGGCGGGAACCATTTCCTGTTGATTGGTCGTGGTGTATGACGAAGGGTACATACAATACCGACATTTGGCGGATTGAATTATCAGGATCAGAGAATCGAGTGTCATCGATGACTCGCGTTATTTCTTCTTCCCAGCAAGAAAACATGGCCGAGTTCTCACGTGACGGCAAGAAAATCGCATTTGCCTCCGATCGTTCTGGCAGCTTCGAGATCTGGGTTTCTGACATCGATGGAAGAAATCCATTGCGATTAACGTCGCTTGGGGGACCATTTGTGACAGGAACCCCTCGCTGGTCTCCCGACGGAAAGCTCATTACTTTTGATTCCCGTCCTTATGGCCGCTCGGATATCTTCGTTATCGGTGCCGAAGGCGGCTCGCCACGGTGCCTTACGGAGGAGGGTTCCGACGATATGGTCCCCAGCTGGTCCAGAGACGGTCGTTGGATCTACTTTGGCTCCGATCTCGCTGGAAAGGGTGATTGGCAATTGTGGAAAGTCCGTCCAGAAGGAGGACAGAGCGTCAGAGTAACCAAAAACGGAGGTTTCGAGGCTGCGGAGTCGCGGGACGGAAGATTCATCTACTACTCGAAAGAAGACTACGACGGCCTCTGGAGAGTTCCCGCTTCTGGAGGAGAAGAAACGCTGTTTCTGAGCGAGGTTGAAGGGCGCTACTGGGCTGTGGGTGAGCGAGGAGTCTATTTCATCGTCAAGCAGAATAAGCAGCCGTTTCGGAAATTCATAGACTTTGAGAAGCGACACCCGATCTCTCTGGCAACTCTGCCCAAGAAACTGGCGACTGATGCTGCTCGCGGTCTCGCCCTTTCCCCAGACGGCCGGTCACTCCTTTGTACGCTGGTGGAACAGGACAGCAGCGACATCATGCTGGTGGAAAATTTCCGGTGAGCAGTTGCGAGATTGCAAAGGGCAGCAGATGAAGTCCTGCGATTCAGGCGGAGCGTGGCAATACCGGGATTGCAGTTGTCTATCTGGCCCTGGCTGCAGGACTCGCCTTCGGATGTGGTCCAAACAGTTCTGAGGCAGTACCGAATGGTCAGGCGCCGCACTCCGCAGTTAGCCTCGCGTTTTCGCCAGTTCTTTGACCACATGACTCCGGGTCATCTCCGGCGTGGAGAAGGTGGCCGAGCGAAAGCGGTCACGCGACGGAGTGAGAGCCAAGCCGCCCGCCAATACTCCACGAATCTCTCGACTGATTGCAGGCCTCATCGAGAGCTGGGTGGCTTCCGTGCGACGGGGTTGGAGCTCAATTCGAAATCCACGCGCTTGCCCTTGCCGCTGCCATCCCTTATTTGGAAGACCATGAACACGGATCCCGAGCTCGCCTTGTAAACTCGTACCGTTGCCTTCCATTCACGGGCTTCCTCGGCATATTGTGGAAGTCCCGTTTTGCTGAACTGCCGCTCCTGGGCAGTCTGGGTCGGGTCGGCGGAAGAGCGAAGGTAGTGAGTCCCGACGATCGGAATTGTTGCGGGTAGATTGAACAGATCACCTTGGATCTGCTGTCCCGTGATCACTGTGTCTGCCTTGCCGTCAGAGTTGAAAGCCAAAGAATATCGGTCGCTATCAACGCGTATCTCGATTTCATGCTTTCCCTTCGACAGCAGGGCACCTTCCAGGGTATGCAGGTCGATAGGGAGGACAATCGATCCCTTGTAGCTCTCCGCGGCGGTACTCAGACTATGGAGACCGAACAGGAAGCACGCTAGAAGTCCCACTCTTCTCATACAAGTCACCCTTCAGCCCGCGACCAGGCGCTGGGCGATACTCTGGCCTTCGTCTCCGACCCCGGTGAGTCTTTTTTCGAGGCCAGACACGGATACGTGAAGCCTCCGGTGGTCGAGCCCGAGCAGTTCCAGCATCGTGGCGTGTAGATCGTGCAAATGCACCTTGTCTTCCACTGCCCTGAAGCCGATTTCATCGGTGGCGCCGATGGCTTTCCCCCCTTTGATTCCACCTCCAGCCATCAAGACTGAAAATCCGTACGGATTGTGGTCTCTGCCCTCCTTGCCTTGCATCATGGGCGTACGCCCGAATTCCCCAGTGCACACAATCAGGGTGCTTTCCAGGAGGCCCCGCTGCTTCAGATCGGCGATGAGTGCAGCCAGCGGGACATCGGTCTTTCGTCCATTCGCGCGATGATTGGCGTCGCACTCGCTGTGGCCGTCCCAATCGCTGTTGTAGAGATGGACAAAGCGCACCCCGCGCTCCACCATCCGCCGGGCGAGCAGGCAAATGCGGCCAAACTTTGCCGTCGGTTCGTCATCCAGTCCGTACATCTTACGGATGGATTCCGGTTCTGGCGCGAGATCGACCAGCTCCGGTCCTGCCGTCTGCATGCGGAAGGCCAGTTCGTAGTTGCTCATCCGGGCGGCAAGGCGGGTGTCGTCTGGTCGTTCTGCCCAATGACGTTGGTTCCAGACCTTAATTTGGTCCAGGAGAAGCTGCTGGCTGACTCCTCTCAGCTCTTGGGGAGGCGAGACATTTTCCAGTGCCGTTCCTTCATTGGATATGACCGTAGCCTGATAGACAGCCGGCAAGAAGCCGGAACCAATAACCGCTTTGCTATTTCGCAGAAATCCGTCCGACATGACAACATAGGCCGGCAGGTTCTCGGTTTCGCAACCCAATCCGTAAACGACCCAGGCTCCCATGCTGGGACTGCCCAGGCGAATCGACCCGGTGTGAATGAGACTGATGGCGGGACCATGAATCACTGATTCGTGGTAACAGGAACGGATAACGACAAGATCATCCGAGAGTCT
Organism: uncultured Acidimicrobiia bacterium; assembly: GCA_963752385.1. Lineage (GTDB taxonomy): Bacteria > Acidobacteriota > Terriglobia > Versatilivoradales > Versatilivoraceae > CAVVYL01. The sequence goes on from CAVVYL010000055.1 coordinate 85,746, forward strand.
TGCCAGATTTTCGAACAGGTCCGAAATTTCTAGACCCGACTGCCCGCGCTTCTTGAACGCTCGGCGGCTGCCCATCAGTTTGGACTCGTTTGCCTTAATCTGTGCCAGAGCCGTCTCTCCCTGAAGAAAGCTGGGCGGCAAGAACTGCCCATCGAGCCTACTGAGCGCAGGTTTCGGGTCAAAGGTATCGATTTGGCTTGGACCGCCTTGCAGGAATACGAAGATAACGTGCTTGGCCTTGGCAGGAAAATGGGCCACCTTGGGTGCGAGGGGATCCACCGAGCCAGAACTTGCCAGGCTGTCTCGCTGTAAAAGATAGGCGAGCGCCAGGCTGCCAAATCCAAAACTGGAGCGTTCCAGAAACTCCCGTCGGGTTCGCACTTTCATGCGCATATTGCAGGAAGAAGGATTCATGAGTGCTCCCGGAATAGTTAATCGATGAAGATGAACTCGTTGAGATTGAAAATGGACAGGCACAATTGAATGAGAGCCGTTGCTCGTGCCGGTTCCAGCGAAGCCATTTCGGCCTGCGCTTCTCCATTTTTCTTCTGCTTGGCCTCGATCGCCAGTTTCTCCAGCAGGCCCAGGGCTTCCTCAGCCTCCTTCGCGGAAGGCTGTCGAGCGAAGGCAATTCTCCAAAGAGCATTCACCCACGCCGGAGGGTCATCGCGGGATTGCTTCACCAGGCGAACTGCCAACTGCCGAGCTTGTTCGTAAGACACTTCGTTGTTCAAGGTCCACAGGGCTTGCGGGGCTACCGTCGTTATCTCGCGACGTGGGCAGCTCATCGCGGGGTCTGGCCGATCGAATTTGTCGAACATAGGAAATGAAAAATTACGTCTGGAAAGAATGTAGACTGCCCGGCGATTAGCTTCCGACGGATCGGCAGGTGGGACCCACCAGGGTTTTATCCTCAGTGCTGCCGTCTCCGCACTCGAGAGAGCTGGCATGACCGGTCGTCCTCTCATCTTCAGGCTGAGGGTCCCGGCGACGGCATGGACGGAGTCCCAAATTGCCTCGGCTTCCAGACGTCTCCGATTCATGCGCCAGAGGTAAAGATTCTCGGCGTCGATACGGCTGTTGCTGGCGTCGGTGAAACGGCTCGACATTTGATAGGTGTTCGACAGCATGATCAATCGGTGCATCGACTTGATGCTCCAGCCCTGTGCTATGAATTCAGCAGCCAGCCAGTCTAATAATTCTTGATGTGTCGGAAGCTGCCCCTGCCGGCCAAAGTCGTTTGTGGTGCCGACAATGCCTTGCCCGAAGTGACCTTGCCAGATCCGGTTAACCATTACCCGTGCTGTCAGAGGGTGGTCGGGTCGCGTCAACCAAAGAGCCAGGCGTTTGCGGTAGCGAGCTCCACCAGCCTCTGGCAGCATTTCCTCAGGTTCAGAGCCATCGTTCAGAACTGCCGGTACGCCAGGACCCACCGTGTTCTTGTTTCTCCCAAAATCTCCTCGATCCAGAACATGCGTCTCGGGAATCACCTCGGCGTCCAGATGCCCAAGCACCGTGGCGGTGGGCAAATCGAAAAAACCGTCGAACCGCACCCGGTGTGACGCATCTTCCCGAGGAACGTCGAGCACAATCTTGACGAGACGCTGGTTCAGTTGACGGTAAAGCTCGCGCTCGCTGTCGGTAAGGTGCTCTTCAATCTTGACGTCGTTGTAAGCTTGGAGCAGCGGGCCGGCCAGTTCCACCTCTCGGGGCAGTTCGCTTCTCTGCCGGGATCTCATAGGCCCGGACCACATCTGCAGGGAATTGCTTTTTCTTGTCCTCGATGACCCGATCCTTAACCTTCTTCTCCAGCGTTCGGTATGCCAGCCGAGCTTCATCCAAAGCGATCATCCAGTGATAGGATTCATCGCGGTGCGTGGCAGACATGCTGGTGACGACCGGGATCTGGACAGGCTCGCTGGCGGCAAAGATGGCCTGCAGGCGAAAGTAGTCTTTCTGTGGGAATGGATCAAACTTGTGATCGTGACAGCGCGCGCATCCCAAGCTCAGGCCCAGGAAAGCCGAAGCCGTGGTATCGACAGCATCGGTGAGGCGTTCATATCGCAGCTTCCCGCCGTCCAGGTGAGACTCTTGAATCTCGGGGCCGAAGGTGTAGACTGCCGTACCGATGCGAGCTTCCAGGTGCTCCAGCTTTTCGTAAGGCACATCGTAGAAGCCTGCCAGCTCCAGATTGTCCGGCCACAGCTCGTCGCCGGCAATCTGTTCTTGGACGAAGCGGTCATAAGGCTTGTCTTCGTTGAACGACTTGATCACGTAATCTCGATAGCGCCAGGCATTGGGATAGTAGACATCGCCTTCAAAACCCGCGCTGTCGGCATACCGGACGACATCGAGCCAGTGCCTTCCCCAGCGTTCGCCGTAGCGGGGTGACGCGAGCAGATTGTCAATGAGTCCCTCATAGGCATCTGGAGAAGGGTTGGCCAGAAATTCCTCTGCTTGCTCCGGAGTCGGCGGCAAACCAATCAGGTCAAAGTAAGCCCGCCGCAAGAGGGTCAGCTTGTCAGCCTTTGGAGCAGGTCTTAGACCTTTCTCGCGGTGTTTGGCGAGAATGAATGAATCGATCGGATTCGCATTGGGACGATCGAGTTGAGGTACGGGCGGACGACGCAGCTTTTTGAGAGACCACCAGGAGGGTTCGATCGCCGTCTGGATGGCTGCCCGCTTTTGAGGCCAACTGGCGCCGCCGTTGATCCAATTTTTGAGGACTTCAAGCTCATCGTGAGGCAAAGGGACTGAACTTCCTGGTGGCATCTTCAATTCACCTTGGTGAGCAGCGGCCCGATAGATGAGGCTCTCCTCCGCCTTCCCAGGCACGATTGCCGGACCACGCACGCCTCCTCTGAGGAGTGTTTCGTGCTGCCGCACGTCCAGCCCAGACATCTTGGAAGGTCCATGGCAGAGGGCACACTTGGCCTCCAGAATGCCGATTGCAGCGTCCGTCACTGCGGGGTCTTGAGCTCTCCCCAGAACGCGGAAAGACAGAAGGAGGAACAGGCCGGCACACGTCCCAGGCCAGATCCACTTCCTGGGCGCGGAACGCTGCGGAAAAAGCTTCCGCTTAGGCAGCCGCGCGATCTGGGAATCGTAAGGAATCATGGCTTCGACTTTCTCCTGAGGAGAGCCGACCAAGCCAGCGGCCCAATGGCTCCAGGTCGAGCGATTTCGAATCTGCTTTCGCGCAACCATTCAAAGTCAAACAGAGCCGAAAAATCGGCTCGAAGCTCTTCTTCCGTGACTCGCGGAGGACCATAGTCGATTAGCATCTCGTTGGCATTCCCAGCCAGGAGAAGAAATAGGGTGCCGGGGCGTGACAAGCGGCCGACCGCTTCGAGGTAAGCCTTGAGGTCGATGGCCCGTAGTTCATGATAACAACCGCGGTCGTAGATAAGGTCGAACGGCTCCAAGCTTGGCAGTGCCAGCACGTCCGCGAGCAGCCAACGCACCCGGACACCTGCTTTGATGGCTTTCTCCTGCGCCAAGCGCAATGCCGTGGGGGCAATGTCGATCCCCGTGACCTCAAATCCACGACCAGCCAAGTAGACCGCATCGGTCCCGGAACCACAACCTAGTTCCACAACGCGACCAGGACGAAGGGTTCCGCTTTCGACTGCTTTGATGAGGTCACCGGACGGCCGTCCGACATCCCAAAGGGGCGGCTGCTTTCCCTGATAATCAACATCCCATTGTTCCAGTAGACCAACTCCCTTCACTCCATGCGGAAGCTTGCCTGAGGGAAGAGGTCTGCGGGCCAGCAAAATCGTGCCGCCGTTTCTTGAGATCTCAATATCACCCGCGTCCATCTGAAACGGAGGCAAGGTCAGACTGAAAACGTGTTGATCTGTCTTTATTGTCAAACGTGGTTGGCCGTCCTGAGTTATCAACTCTGCGCTTGCCGCTGAGACGCTGTCGCCGCGCCGGCGCACCTGAAGCACACTTAGAAAACGAACAGCCCTGGATGCCTCCTTCGATTCCACGCGCAAGACATATCCTTGAGCCTGTTCAACACCGAGAGGTTGCTGCCTGATCTGTCTAATTGGTCTTTGAGGCAGTAAGGTCTCACAAAGGAGCTCGCTGTCTTCGTCAAACGCCCGTGCAAACTGACCTGATACCGCCGGTTTTGTGCGCGAGAAAAGCAGCCATTGAGCGCCGCTCGTCGAAGAGGCGGCCTCAAGCTGATCGTCCACAACGAATGTCGACGGCTTCAAGAAAATCAGGCGTCGAACCCGGCGGAAGGCCGGTTCCCGGCGAAGATCTGGACGAGAATCCGCAAAGTTGCGGTCCGCTTCTGAAACGCTCCCCACAGCGTAAACGAAGGAACGGTTTTCTTCAAAAGCCATCAGGTCGCTCGGCTTGAAGGTAGGTGTCTTGTTGCAGAGCCTGCTCATTTGCTCCAGGGTTTCGTTTGACGCTGCAGCCGAACCAAAGGACGCTGCAAACTTCACGATCTCAGGACCGCTCAGGTAAAAAACGGGGGATGGGGGGCTGACCCTTGGTTGGGCCATCAGCAGGCAGCTACTCAGCAGGATTGGCAGCGTCATCATTACGCTCTCACGGCTCGACCGTGGGTGGGCCCGGGCACCGGTCAATCGTGATTCGAATGTCCCCTGTCGTCTCCGCGCATTTGGGAAAGAGGCGTTAC
>CAVVYL010000056.1:0-426009 GCA_963752385.1 uncultured Acidimicrobiia bacterium
GGATTTACACGAACACGCCCATCGACAACGCGCGGGTCGCCGAGACGTTTCGGCAGTACGGCTTCGAGGCCGGTCTTGACCGCCTTCGCGGCCTCAGCGTGATTTGCGGAGGTGACAGATGTGCATTCGCGATTCTCGTCTGCGGACTCGTTGTCGGATCAGGTAATCGGCCTCACGATACCTCGCGTCATCAGCGCGCAGGCGACAGGCATTCGGGAAGTCTCTGCGTCAGAGCGGAGCCTCATTCGGCTTCAGACGCGGCTGGGGTATACGACGTGATCGTCCTGCCAGACGGCGAAGAGATCGTAGAGATGGTGTGCGGCGACAAGGACAACTGGGTCATCAGCGCCTCGCACAACATCGCGCACGTGAAGCCGACGAAGGAAGGCGCGGCGACGAACCTGAACCTCGTGGCGACGAGCGGAACCATTTACTCCTTCCTGCTGAAGCGAAAAGAGCGGTGCGCCGACCTCGAAGGTCTACGTGTGGCTGACGATGCGCTCGCCGACGGGCAGCCGGAGTACTACCAGCGCCGAGCCGGTCGAGGCGTTGCGGGCAGAGCTGGCCGACGCGCGCCGGCCGCGATGGAGAGCAGCCGCGAAGCGGCGGAAGCGTCGAGCGTACGGGCAGAAACCGACGCGGCTGCAATTCCCGTACGCGTTCCGAAGTACAGAAGCCGTTCCTCGTGCGCTCGATCTGGCACGATGGCCAGTTCACTTACATCAAGGCCAGACGCCAGCGAGCTGCCGGCATTGTACGAAATGCAAGGACGGCAAGCCGTCGCTCGTGAACTTCCAGGTGCAGCAGGGCACGTACATCGTGCCGAAAGTACTTGAGCGAAGGCTACCTGGCGCTCGGGAAGGCTGCGCTTCGCCTTCGCGCGACAGGGACGATGAGCGATGGCCGACACGCCCAAGACCCCGGCCAGTCCCCCGTCCGGTCACCGACAATCGTCCGGTGCCGCGCGGGGTTCTGCCCGCGGTGTCACAGACATGGATCATGGTGGGGATCGCCGTCGGGGATGCTGGCGATCATCGCTGCTCGTCGGGCCGATCCGGAGCCGGCCGGTTCGCCGACCGGCGCACCGACCGGCGGCGCAGGACCCGAATGCAGACCGCGTGCGGACTACCAGGAGCGCCTGCGTGCGATGGAGGCACAGGCGCTCCGCGAAGCCCAAGCCGCGGCGCGCACGCCGGCTCCGCAGTGAGGGGTTCCAGGATCCGCCGCGCAGCGCGCGGCACCGGGACCCGCTGAAGGCCGATCGGAAACGGCGCGAGTACGAAAGCCTGTTTGCGAGCAACGTTGTCTTGAGCCGCCGGCCGGAACGGCGAGCGCCCGGACGCGGGTCGCGATGCTGCAGCGATCGCGCGCGACGCGACGGAGCGGGCACGACGATGCCCTCGATCGACGAAATTGCCGACGCAGCGATTCGCGCGACGGCGAGGGCTTCCAGGGGCACAACCCCGCCGTTCACCGGGCCACCGGCGCCCAGCGCAGTCGGCACCGCCTGCACTCGAGACGCTCGAGCGCGCAGCGCGCGCCCGAGCGAACCGAGGCCATCAATCCCGCCGGGCCCCTGCATCGCCTGCTCGAGGGAACGCTCATCGACACGGTCTTGACGAACCGGCTCGATGGCAGCGAGACCGCACCGGTGAACTGCCTGGTCACGAATCGCGGTGTATTCGCACAGCGGCCAGCACGTGGTGATTCCTGCGGGTGCGCGCGTCCTCGGTGATGACGAAACCGGTACAGACGCTCGGGGAGACGCGGCTTGCCGTGACCTTTCACCGGTTGCTCATGCCCGACGGCAGCACGTATCGGCTGGACGAGTTCAACGGGAGTGAACCAGATCGGCGACGCGGGCCTCCGGGACAAAGTGAACCACCACTACTGGTCGACGTTTGGCGCCGCGGCTGCGGTGGGGCTGATCAGCGGGCTGGCGCAGTACCTCGGGGGACTTCGGACTCGGGGCGCGGCGACGGCGATCGGACGGTCATCATCGCCGGCGGTGTCGGAGACGCTGCCTCACAGGCGACGAGTTCAAGTCATGAACCGATTTCTGAATCGGCTTCCCACGGTCACCGTCCGCGAGGGGCACCGCGTCAAGGTGTATCTCACGAGCGACCTCGAACTGCCGGCGTACGAAGGCGGCGGACAGTACGCAGAGCGCGAGTGAGATGGGAGGAGGATTCGTCATGATTCGACGAATGTTGACGGCGACCGTCGATTCTGGCGAGCATGCGCGAACCCGACTCAGGCGCAGTCTGGTCGTCGTTCGATCCCGGCGAACCTGGCGCAGGCCATTCTGATTGCTGAACGTGCCTGGCGCCACTACGACGAGGCTGCAGCGCACAATACCGAACCATCCTCCGCATGGGGAGGGCTTGGCAGCATCGGAGCGGTACCGCACGCCGCCAATCGCCCTCACGCCGCCATGACGCGGGCCGCTGGGAGTACCGGTCGCCCCTGGATTCAGGGTCTCAACAGCGGCGACGGCGACGGGGGACGCGTACCGGGGCAACGAGCAGCCGGTGGCTGCGCCCGACCGTGATGCCGAACCGGTTACCAGCGGGCGGCCCGTCGCGCGATCGAACGCCAATACGCGACCATCGAGATCACCGATTCCGTCGCGTCGTTGGGCGGCCATCAGGTGGCGCTCGCGCGCGGCTATCACGGCCGGCTGCAGGGCGCAGTCCAGGCGCTCGAGGGCGAGTGCTGAACGGGTTGCTCCGGTACCACGAGATGACCGCGATCCTCGACAAGATCGCCGCCGGCGAGCTGCTCGGGCGGCGTCAGGACATGCTGTCCAACCAGCTTCTGTCGCACGCCTTGGAGCAGTTTCTCGCGCGGGGCAAGCGACTGCGGGACACGGAGGCCGCGACGATGAACATGCAGCTCACGACGTGGCGGGACGGCAGGGCCGCGAACGAAGCCTTCGTAGCTGGTACGGGGCATGCCCTGAACTCGTGGAGACAGCCGTAGCCTGGGGGAACGTATGAAGGACCCAAGACATCGTGACCCTGCACCCTCGTTCGTGGTCGTCCGGTCTGCGTGGTGGGCTCGCTGTCCTCCTGCTCATCTGCCTCGCGGCGTCTTCAGTCGCTGCGCAGCTGCTGGTGGTCAGCGATCCGGCGGTGACGGCCCGCAACGTCATCACGGCCATGGTCAAGGAGCACCTGCTGAACGTACAGCGCCAGCGGCCCTCGGAGCTGCGCCGCATGGCGACGCGCTTGAGCATGCATACGAATCTGGAGCAAGTACCGTGCTGCCGGATCCATCCGCGCTGGCGAACACATGGAAGTGGCGACTACCTGTTCGCCGGGCCTACAACGACGCACTCATTTTCGGTGATGCCGGAGGCGCCGCCTACGTGGAACTTACCCATCGACTTCTGTCCGCGGCCCGGGCCTGTCGCGGCTACCTGCTGGACGCGCGTCGATCGCTCCTCGCGCGGCTCGCAACGATCGAGCTCACTGATGCTGCGGCAATCGCCGCAACGCACGACTCCGGCCAGCTTCGGCTGAACGGTCGTCGGCGCGAGCTGCAGGCAATCGATGCGCTCGAGACGACGTCATTGACCCGTCGAATGAGCAGAGCGCGACGGCCGTCCTCGACAAGATCAGCGGTGCGGTTCTCATCGGCGCACGCCAAAGGCAGGCCCGCGCGCAGCTCCTCGGCGGCCATCGTGGAGCAGCTGCTTATTGAGGGCAAGCGCGCTCGCGACAGCGAAGCCGCCGCAATGAACATGCGGTTGGTGACATGGAGGGATGGCCGAGCCGCGAACGAAGCATTCGTGGCGGGCTCGCCGATGCCCTGAGCACGTGGCGGCAACCGTAGCGCCGAGAGGAGATGTGAAATGTCTTCGCTGGGTCTCATTCCGACCGTTCAGGAGGCCATCGCACACCTGCTGACGACCTACGAGCCGGAGTTCCTCCGCTTCGGACATCAGCTCTTCATGGCGTTCGCCGCCATCGTGCTTGCGTGGCGCGGCATCCACATGATGCTGTCTCACGACGGGCCTGGGTGAGCAGATGTTCGACTTCGCGAAGCTGCTCATGTTCGTCTCGTTCGGCTACGCGTTCATTACCTTCTACGAGGCGCCGCTACCGGGGATTGGCGTGTCGTTCAGCAACCTGATCACCGACCATAAGTGTTGCACACGCGGGACCTGGCGAAGGTCGGGGCGAGGTGTATCTGCCCCACGCGCTCAGCCGCAAATATCGGGGAGCTGGAAAGCAGTGGGGATGGCAGTATTTGTTTCCCTCCCGCGATGTGTCGACCGATCCGCTGACGGGTACGGTGCGACGTCATCATGTGGATCCCAGCGTGATCAACAAGGCGATCAAGGTCGCAACGCGCCGGGCTGGATTAACCAAACAGATCAGTGCCCACACCTTCCGGCACAGTTTTGCCACGCATTTGCTGCAGCGCGGCACCGACATTCGCACGATTCAAGCCCTGCTCGGACACCGCAAGGTGTCAACGACGATGATCTACACCCACATCCTTCAGCAGGGAGGGCAGGGAGTGCCCAGTCCGCTCGACGACCTCGGCATCTGAGGTTTGTTTCCGTCCTGTGAAGATCCGTTCGACGTATGCCGTGGCTGTTCGAGCAACGAGCAGCTAGGTTCCCAGCGACAAATCGCGTTTCAGAGTCTAACTCGAATCCAATACACTTCCCCTGGCGTGATCTGCCAAATGAAGTCCGGGAACGGCTTGTGGGACGAAGCCTCGTTCAACAGCCAGTGCCACCGAAGCAGAGCGGAGTGGGACAGACTGCCACAGGACTGACGACAGCGCTGCGCCCCACAACCCGAATTGGCTGCGGATACCGAACAACTTGTGGTTTTGCTGGCTCTGTGGGTGCCGTCCCGGTCTCACATGCAATGCCTGTCCGGCTAGAGGGCATCGTACCCTACGACCGCTCTATTCTGGGAATCCTGATCTTGCTGAAATCTATCGCTTTCACACTTGGCGGACCGTCAATTTCTTTCGGAAGTCTGTATGAACACTTCCACAAGTGTGGCAACGTTGATTCCCAAGAAGTTCGTGGAGGAAAGGTGCGTCGCTGGGGCGCGGACACCAAGCTCTCATAAGTATCAGCGCCTGAAGAAACTCCAGTTTGCGACTTACTCCTGGATCATCACTGTTTCGAGAGTTGCATCACCTAAACAAGGGGATGCCGTTCCCTTGGGGTGCAGCACGCTGCAACGGTTGTTCGACCTGCACAAGAGATGACAGCCTGGCGCTGGCTGCGTGGCTTCAGAATCTTGGAGTCATTGAGCAAGTCGAACGGGGAGACCCGAATCCAGAAGAAGAAAAAGGCAAGGACCTGCCATATATCGCACAAGACTTGAGGCGCTTGCTGATGCAAGGGGTCGGTGGATTCCCGAGATAAGAGCAAACCCGTCTCGCGGTTCCTCATGCAGACTCTGCACTGGCAGGGCACCCAGTGATGCAACCAAGCCTGTTGCAACTAAACCCATGCGGGCAGGGTTGCCGATGTGACGCGGAACGGAGCGCCAGTACACTACGCAGCAGAGAGGCACGTGGAGAAGGCGGGCTGGCCGGGCAAAACCTTCAACCGGTTCCAGAATCCGTTTCGCAAATCCTGATCGATACTATCGATTTGCGCTGGAAAAAAAGCAGATTGTCCATGTTGCGGATGATGGGTAAGGCAAGGTCTGATGCCGGACAATTAGGATCTGGAGAGGCGGTATTACGTCAGAAAAAGTGTAGTGAATACCGTAGGGAAATAAGCGGCAAAAGCGGAGTTTTTCTGCGGAATTCGGGGGAAGGCCAAGAAGCAGCAAAACCCGCTGCTGGAGCGGGTTTCGCAGGAATTTCAATGAGTTGGGAAAGGGCGTTTGGTCAGATTCTGAATCTAGTGCGTCTGCCAGTTCCGCCACTCCGGCGTCGGGAACTACGGGGTGAGGGTGCCGGGCCCTTCAAGCGGCTTAACATGAGCGGTTTGTTTTGTAAACACGCGACGACGATTAGAGTAGAGGTGGACGGCACTACGGCCACCGCCGCCAATTGTAGTAGTCTTCAACGTCTCTTCTATGTCTGTCCGCAAGCAGCGCCTCTCGATGCACGAACAAAGTGTTCCAAAGTGCTTATCAGCGTGAGCACAGGCGAGATTCCAAGTATTCACCACGTAATCGCAACACACTGACCTTATAACTGGTTCAGCTCTTTTGATTCTCTCGCGAACTTCCCTGGCATAAACGTCAACTTCCGAACTCGAGTAGCCCGCAGCTCTGAAGGCGTCCTTGATCTTCCTGTCGGGAAGCGGAGTCAGGAGCTCTCCAATCCAGCGGACATGGTCGCGAGGGATGTCCTGCACAATCTTTTGCATCGCAGTGCGCTCGACATAATAGGGCACATGAACCGCTGACATGAAGAAAGGACGACTCTTCAGTACGAAATCCACTTTGACGGGGGAAATCTCTTTGATGAACCCCGATTGTGCATAATCTTTCATGTCGCCCTTCGACCGGGTTAAAACTGCTCCCGTTTTGCCGAACGTTCCTCCCAGATCGCTCACCAGATAGCGATGTTCCCGCCCACCTATTTCGAGGATGGTGTTATTGTCAGTTTTCAGATCCCAGTTGTTCATCAAGGCCATCATCACTCTCAGACGGTTGAGTTCCTTAGTGCCCACGAAAGGGTTGTCATCCCACTCCCAATTACCCATCGGGCGATTGTTCCGTCTGCGGCAAACCCAGAATGTACATATCGACGCGCCTCGTGGCACGCTCCGGAATGCAAAGCCGTGGGCATTTTCGTTTGATTGTTGCCGATTTCACGCGCCGCATTGTCCGGTGGGCTTGACGCGATCTGGCAAAACCCCTAACCTGCCTATGAGGCAATGTTCCGTCGGAGCGATTCATCTTCTCCTACAACGGACTGCCGGCGAGGAGGCACTATGAACACACCCAGATGGTTGGGGCTTCACCGTGTCGGCGTTCTCTTAACAATTTTCACGACATTGCTGGCGGAAGGTTGGAGCCAGGGGGCCACAGAGCGCGAGTCTGCTATCCTGAAGGACTTTTCGACTCGCGTGAATGACTACATGAAGCTACACAAAAAGCTGGAGGCCTCATTGCCAGCGCTCAAGCAAACGAACGATCCTGCCGAAATTCAGGTGCATCAACGCGCCTTAGCCGAGAAAATCAAGGAGGCAAGAAGCAGCGGGGACCATGAAGTTTTTTCCCCCGAGATCAGCGCGCTTTTCCGACAGCGTATCGAATACCATTTCAAGAGCTCACCCGCAGCACCGCGAGCCAAGGCGACAATTCGGCAAGGGGAACCAGTTAAGGTGCATCTCAAGGTGAATGATTCTTATCCTGCCGATCTTCCTTTAACCACGATGCCACCGACACTGCTCCAACAGCTTCCACCTCTTCCCCAACAGCTGGAATATCGGATTGTTGGAAGAGATCTAGTACTCCTGGACCTCAAAGCAAATTTGATTGTGGATGTGGTTCGACAAGCGCTGCCTGCGATTTGATGTCGGTTCCAGTTGCCTTGCAAAGGTGCTAGCGGCTGTGTTGGGTCCGCGCGGGGACCCAAATGCCTCTCAACTTCGTTACGTGGATCTAATTCCCATGCGCCGAGCTCGCTACGTTTCATGGTTGCTCTTTATAAGCTTGTTGCAGCTCCAGGCTCAGGAGCTGACGCTGACGCTCCCGCTGAAAGACGCTTCCATTCGATTCGCCGTGATAGGCGACTCCGGAACGGGCAAAACCCGACAGTATGAACTGGCTGCAAAAATGGTAGAAGCTCGACAGAAATTTCCTTTCGAGTTTGTGCTCATGCTGGGAGATAACATGTATGGCGGCGAGAGCCCCCGCGATTTCGAGAAGAAGTTTGAACGCCCCTACAAAGCTTTGCTCGATGCCGGCGTCAAGTTCTACGCCGCGCTGGGCAATCACGACAACCCGAACCAGCGTTTTTACAAGCCCTTCAACATGGATGGAAAACAGTATTACACTTACAAAAAAGGAGCCATTCGCTTTTTTGCGATCGACAGCAACTATGTTGACCGGACCCAGTTGCAGTGGATCGAGAAGGAGCTCCAGAATTCGGACTCAGAATGGAAGATCTGCTACTTGCACCATCCCCTGTATTCCTCCGGAGCTCGTCACGGTTCTGATACTGACCTCCGCCTCCTGCTGGAACCTCTCTTCATAAAATACGGTGTGAACGTGGTGCTGGCCGGACACGAGCACTTCTATGAAAGGCTCAAACCACAAAACGGGATTTACTACTTCACCTCAGGTGCTGCCGCGAAATTGCGTCGAGGAAACATCAGAAGCAGCATGTTGACAGTGAAAGGCTTTGATCAGGATCTTTCGTTCATGCTGATGGAGGTGGCGGGCGATCAACTTCACTTTCAGGTCATTTCCCGAGACGGAAGAACGGTCGACGGGGGTAGTTTGCAGCACCAAGCTGAGGCAGACAGAGCGCACAAGGCCTCACAATAAGAAGACGTTGGTTTTTGGAACTCCGTTTAGGGGGCAATTTCAGGCGAGGGGATGGACCTTGTCCAAGGCGCTCGGTCGAGTTTTTGTTGTGCCGAAACGATTAGTGTCGCCGAGACTGATCACTCGGGTGGCGTCAAACTCTATCGCGCAAACACAGCGATTTCAAGAAGCCTCGTCCGGGGAATTTGTGGGTAACCGATGGCTTCGAACAGTGGTCGGTTGCGCAGGTCGCGAGGACCGTATAGGGGTTCTCGGCGTCTGTCTTTTCCTAGTCAGTTCTCTTTCCGAACCAGTTTGTCTCGGCCCGCCAACTTCCGCGTGGCCGACGATCCGCCAGGAAACCGCCACGTTCCGGTAATGGAACATTGCAGGCGGCAAATCAATCATTGCTGTACGCTGTTTCGATTGTTTTCCGAGAACTCGGCGATACAGCGCTCCCTGCAAACGGGAGACGGTCGCTATTTTGGGATCAGCGATCGGATGGATCGGAACAGTTGAGATTCTTTAGGGAGAGAACGAATGCGGAGTGAGCGCGAGAAGATGCTGGCAGGCGAACTTTATGATGCTCTGGACCCAGAACTCGTCGCGGCGCGAAATCGCGCTCGCGACTTGTGCCAGGTGCTGAATGCTTCGCGCGAAGGGGATCAGGAACTACGAAGATTTATCTGCACACAGCTTTTCGGAAACGGCGGACAGACCGTCTGGATGCAGCCGCCGTTCTACTGCGATTACGGATCCAACATTCAACTTGGAGTTCGTGTGTTCTTCAACTTCAATTGCATTGTGCTCGACGTTTGCCGGGTAACTATCGGCGACTATACGCTATTCGGACCAGCCGTTCAAATACTAACCCCAATGCATCCGTTGAATGCCGAACTGCGTCGCAAGCAGGAGTACGGGAAGCCAATCGAAATCGGATCGGACGTGTGGGTGGGCGGGGGAGCACTGATTCTGCCTGGAGTGCGGATCGGCTCACGGTCGGTTATCGGTGCGGGCAGCGTGGTCACCCGCGACATTCCTGACGGGGTTTTCGCAGCTGGTAATCCGTGCCGCGTGATACGAGAGCTCGCGGACAACGAAGATGCCGGGCCTCTGAGAACCAACCTCCCTGAATAACACTACTGCCCCGAAAGGAACGGGATACGGCGTTACCGGATTGCGATATGCCAGGCGGCCGAGCTCCGGAATGTTAGTGGGTGACGGCGAAATCGGAAACTGACTTCCCTCGAATAATCGATTCGCATGGTTGGTTCGAACCAATGCGCCGGGCGGACCTTCTGATTGCCAGGATCCTCGCCGACACAGACGGCCCGGATTACGATGCTCTGCTGGAAAGGATCGAAGCTGAAATCCTGTCCACTCCCAACCGCAAACAGGAATCGATGAACCGCTGCCTGGCCGCAATCACCTTGCTGCCGGACAATCACGACATGTTCCGCGCCAGCTGCGCCAGCCATCAAACGGTCACAAGGTTTTCTTCTGAAAGACGCTGAGCCCGCCGCTCAAGCCTCCATAGTCGAGCCAGCGCAGCACGTTATCGTTGTAGTAGCCACTGGAGCTGGTTTTGAATTTTCCCTCGCCTATGCACCAAAGGTTCTGGTGAGTGCGAATGAAAAATTCTCCATCCGACACCGCCAGCGTCGCATTCGTTAATTCATTGCCAATCGAGTTGACGCCGATAATCTCAAACTTCGGACTGGCTCGCAGAACAATCGTGTCACCTGACTGATTGAGAACGTAAATGCTGTCGCCGGACAGAATCATCGACGACCATGATTCATTCTTGGGTCCAAGTCCGCTTACTCGCTTTTCCCACACTAGCTTGCCGGTGTTGAGTTCGAGGCATTCTGCGATGCCAGGCGTGTCCAGGACGTAGAAGTACCCTTTGTGAATAACTCCGGTACCGAGTTGATTCTTGTTGCGCTCCCGCTTCCACAACCGATGCGTGGTCGTCACGTTCCCATTCCCACCTGGCTTAACCGCCACAAGCGTGCCTAGGAAGCCGCCCATCGCCACAACGACACCGTCGCCGTAAATCGGCGACGAATAGATGAGGGGATTCAAACCGTCACACACCCACAATTCTTTGCCAGTCCTAGGATCAAACGCTCGCACTCGCTCTGGAAAACTCACGATCAATTCATCGCGACCATTGGCGTTAATCGTGATCGGTGTGCTCCACGATCCAATCACTCCGTTCCTTTGGCCGGCAAAGCCATCGGTTCGATCCTTTGGCTGTACCGGCGGGACATCGACCTGCCAAGCCGTCCTGCCGGTCTTCTTGTCTAACGCAATCAAGAACGTCCGTTCACCCGGGCCGAAGTTCAGGAAACATAAATCGCCGTGGATGATGGGCGACGCCGCGTAGCCCCACTGGTGATTTTGTTTACCCAGATTCCGACGCCAAAGTTCCTTGCCATTGAGGTCGTAACAGTAAACACCTGCTGAACCGAACCATGCAATGACGCGCTCGCCATCCGTCACGGGCGACGCCGAACAATAGGGATTGGTTTCGTGTGTCGGATCTTTCTCCGAATAGGTCGTGCCCGACTGCCAGAGAACTTTGCCGTTGGCGCGATTCAGACACATGACCGTCAGACGATTCTCCTTCTCAATCGCTTGAGTGATAAAAACGCGATCGCGCCAGACAATCGGCGATGAGTTACCGCGATCCGGCAGTGGCACTTTCCAACGAACGTTTTCCGTCATGCCCCATCGCATCGGCAAATTGGTTTCCGGCGTGACGCCCGAACCGTTCGGCCCGTGCCACGACGGCCAGTTTCCGGCGTAAACCTCGATAGCTAATAGCGAGACCATCGTGAGGAAAATTCGCGTCGTGACATTCATGCTTAGAATATAGCGAACCAACGTGGTTCTGTTCAACTCTTGAAGATTTCCGCTTGGTTCCCTGGTTCTTGAGGGCAACTTCTGATCGGTGCCTGAATCGTGAAGGGGCAGGGCCACTGGTCAGAATGCAACTTGATCATGGCCAAGGTGTAAGCAGCTTTTCCCTCACTACGTCTACAACCGCTTTGCCCGGTCGGAGGGCCGCCGCGCAGAGTGCCTGAAGACGCCCCAGTGAGGCTTCGACTTTTCCGATCTGTTTCTCCTCCATGCCAATTTCCAGTTGGCTCGTCATTCGAGAATCGCTTATGGGTATCGAACGGGCTGTGCGCTATCAGTTCAATGCACGCGCATTCGACTCTTCAACTCGCCTCTTATCTTTTCAGCTCGTCCAGCCTCTGCTTCGCAAGGATGTTCCCCGAATCTTTTTCGAGAGCCTTCTCGTAGCTTTCGATGGCTTCCTGCCGCTGCCCAGACTTCATGTACGCCTCTGCCAAGCCGCCGTACGCACGACTGGAAGGATCGATCTGTATGGCCAGGTTCATGACATGGATCGCTTCGGGCAGATGTCCGTCGGCCATCATCCGGTAGGCCCACGACATTACAGCATCTGCATCGAGCTTGAAATCGTGGTTTTCCTTCTGAATGTCCGCATAGATTTCGGCTACATGATCGAAACCCCGCCGGCCCACCTCGGCCCGGAAGGAAACGAGCGATGGTGGCATGGTTCGCGCAGGACGGAACTTCAACTCCATCACGTGCCTGGGCACACCGTTTTCGGAGGGTTTGCTCTTTAAAAATTTCAGCCCCGAAGCATTGTGTTTAAGGTATGCATCGAGAAACTCCAGCGTGTACCGCGCTACCCAGCTGTATCCAACGATACCATCTTCACGCCCATATTGGGCCACTTGTAAGCCGGGAAACTCGTATTCCCAGAATTTCTCGTTGCGATGAGCCATGGAGGTAAACAGCGGATGCACGAACCCGAGCATCTGCACACTGATTAGGTCTCCATGCGTCCATTGGTTCAGCACATTCGGGCCTTCACTATGGAAAATACCGTCAAGCCGGGCCTGGTCTTCGAGTGACGTCTCCCCTTTGAAGAACAGCAAAGGAATGGTCATCTGGTCCGGATGGACATCGCCCGCCTGCTTCACTAGTCCGGGAAAGTAGCGCATGCTGCCGTCCAGCGCGACAAGGGCATCGATGCGATTGTCTCGCGCCGCCGCGAACAGATTGGAGATTCCTCCCCAACTGAATCCGACGACCCCAACCTCCAACATATCCGTATTCGATAACCTCTGTGCGTACCCGATAAGAAACGAAATATCTCGTGCCTGCGCGTCGATTCCGGCGAGGTCGTGCGTCGATTCATGGGTCACGCCCATGCCCGGGCTCGCAATCACGACATAACCATAGCTCGCGAGGTATTCGCAAAGATCGGCGTTCTCCCACGGCACGGAAGAGAAGCTTGGCGCATAGATGACAACCGGAAAATGCCCGGACGCCAGCGGTGCGTCGCGCACAGCCCACATTTGCATTGCAGACGCCGGCTTCATGCCGGCCTGAAACCACTCGTCAATTCCTGTGGGCTGCTTTGGCTTTCCGAAGCCGGTCTGCGTGGTCTGCAGGGCGGCGTAGTCTCCTGCTGTTACCGGCCCGGAAGGACTTTTCTGGGCTGGGTACCAGATCAACGTCTGCAGCGGCCTCGCTCGCTCACCGCGGTAAGGCTGGCCCAAATCATCGATTAGGGGCTGAAATATCCGCGAGTAGTCGTATTGTTCCACCACTTTCAGCCCAACTGCATGGGGACCTTGCTTCGCCTCCAACGCAAACATTGGCGTACCCTGCGCCGATACATAGGACGGAGTAGCAATAACCGCAAGGCAAATCGAAGAGAGAATAACAACCAGGCGAAAACGAATTCTGGGTTTCAGCATTGGCATTGGGCTCACAATCAGTCTGAGGTGACCATCTCTGCATCATCTACGGAACTTCGATTTGTTTTGTTCCCTCGGTTCGCTGCCCCTGAATCTGACGATTGGCGACTTTTAGGAACCTTGCTTCCAAGATCCTCTCGAAAGGCGGGTCCATTTGAAACATGCGGCTGCTGAATATTGGGCTGATCGGGAACCCAAGGACGGATTCTATGGCGAGCACTCGGGATAAGTGCGCGAGCCCTTCGGCGACAAGTTAAGGATCCGGCATAGCATCGAAGAGGTTTCCTTTGAAGAGAGGCAGGGGCGAGACACCGAGATGATGAAGGGCAAGTGAGGGGGAGGGGTCACTCCTTTCCGAAGAGGGGCGGGCTTCATTTGGCGTCGCGAAGACGCTGATAGTGAGCCGCCACTTTCATCCGATTTCCACACGCGCTCATGCTACACCAACGCCGGCTGTGATTCTTGGTCGTGTCATAGAAAAAGAGTACACACGCTGCATTCTCGCACCTCTTGACGAGACTCAGGTCAGCGTAACACAAGAGATCGCAGGCTGACTCTGCTACCGGCCAAAGAAGCTGGGCGGGTTTGTTGAAGTCAGCTTGGAAGCGTTTTTCAAACCCTTCCCTGGTGCGCTTCAACTCAGCATGCCCAGTCTGGTGGGCCAGCCATTCGTTAATGTCACCTATCATGGATTGTGACAGGGTCTTTCCATTGACAATCCGCCCCACCATCTCGCGCAAGCTTGCACGAAAGCCCAGCGCACGCTGAAACAATCTCTCAGCCTCTGGGCTACCATCCCAGCTTCTAAGGATCTCTTCCGCCTTTCGCAAATCCAGGGTCTGGGCTTGAACGAACCAGGTGATGAAGCTGCCAAAATCACTCAGACGATCTACGGTCCGGCCACCTTCGACCATTTCCGTATTGATGAAGTCGAGGCAAAGGTGATTACCAACAAAAAGGAACTGCTTTTCCGACAAATGTGCTGATCGTCTCATCTCTACCCTTGTTCCACCTAGACTCGTTAACCATCAAAATAATCCTTGACAGGTTAGCAAAGGTCTTCTATAACTGTCAATCGTGCATGTTTGATGGTTACACCATTCTTGAAAGGAGCTTTAAAAAATGAGCACAACCAACGTAGGCGGCCGGAGCCTCGAAACAGGCCATGTGGGTCTGAATGTCAGCAATCTGGATCGCTCGAAGAGGTTCTACCAGGAGGTTTTCGGATTCGAAGTGGTCACCGAATCTGCGGAAGAGGCACGCCGATTTGCTTTCCTGGGCAAAGAAGACAAACTGGTGCTGACCCTCTGGCAACAGGGTGAAGGCCGCTTTGAGAAGCGACACCCTGGTCTTCATCACCTTTCCTTCCAGGTAGGCAGTATTGAAGAGGTGAAGAAGGCCGAGCAGAAGCTGAAGGCGCTGAACGCTCCACTCATTTATGACGGGATCGTGCCACACGTTGAAGGGGCGCAATCGGGCGGCCTGTACTTTGAAGACCCGGACGGCATCCGCTTGGAAATTTACGCCCCGACAGGCGCGGGCGACCACGCGGCACCTACGCCCGGTGCACCTTCCTGCGGTTTCTTTTGACACCTTGAAGAGTCATTGAGGAAAGGAGCAGCAACATGGCATCGCTCTATCACGGGGGCGAACTTTCAGTCCAGGCACGCGCGGGAGTCCGTGAGATGGCCGACCGTATAGGCAAGTCTATTCGGTCCACCATTCCGCTGGCTGCGCAGGAGTTTTTGCTCAGCCAGCCCATGGTAATCGTCGGCAGTGTGGACCCAAGCGGGCGAGTGTGGGCCTCTCTGCTGACAGGGGAACCCGGCTTCATGCAGGCAGTGAATGAACGAACCATCCGGCTCAAGTCTCGTCCAGCAAACGGTGATCCTCTCGGAAGTAATTTGACAGCCAATGATCAGGTAGGTTTAGTTGTGATCGAATTTGCGACCCGCCGCCGTATGAGGTTAAACGGCAGCGCTGAAATCGGGTCTGACGGCACGCTTTACATTCATGCTCGACAAGTCTACTCCAACTGTCCGAAGTACATTCAAGCCCGCGGCTGGGAAAGGAGGCGTGCCGAGACCGGCCTGACGCCAAAAGTCCGGCGCCAGTTTGGGCGGCTCAGCGAGGAACAACAGCAATGGATTCGTGCAGCGGATACATTCTTTGTCGCTAGCCATCACCCGGACGGTGGCGCAGATGCATCGCATCGCGGCGGGCACCCGGGATTTGTCCACGTGCTGAATGCGAATCGGGTGATCTGGCCCGATTATTCCGGCAACACGATGTTTCAAACCCTCGGAAACATTGCCAGCAACTCGCAGGCAGGACTGCTGTTCATCGATTTTGAGAGCGGCAGTACGCTTCAGCTTACTGGAAAGGCGCGAATCATCTGGGACCGAGAGCGCACAGCCAGGTTCCCGGGAGCGGAGCGACTGGTTGAATTCGACCTCGAAGAAGCGATAGAAATCGCCGGCGCGAGTCCGCTGGGATGGCGGTTTATGGGTCACTCTCCCCTCAACCCTGCTTAAGTCACTCTAGTTTCAAGAAGGAAGCTGGGGTTTGGATGCTTTAGTCCCGCAGCGGCGCCGGGGATGTGAACCTGCTGCTGCGGAGCCTTCTACTGATGTTTGCAAATTATAATGACACTCTTTGGGCTTTTCTTCGATCGAAGCTACCACTCACCCCGCCTTCGGCATCGTTAATACTTATAGGGGATAGGGGGGTGATGGCTTTCGTCACTATATTCGGGAACGGTCGGTAGTAGGTTTACTCAAGGGCTGAGTAACTTGTATGGTCCGCGGCCTCCTCACGGTATGCTGTGGCAGATTCCCAACGTATGCTAGCATGCGAAGAATGGTGAGCAGTTAGTAGGGAATGGGGCGTGGGAGAAGAGAAGAGGTCTTTTGTTATCCACAATGGAGAAGCTCTAGTTCGGCGCTGAGAAGACATCGATGCTTCAGGAGGGCGTGTGGAAGCGAGAACATTTGTCAACCCGAAAGAAGGTAGTCTTCTGTTGCTGGTCGGTACGATGAAGGGGGCATTCCTGCTGAGCTCAGATGCTTCGCGGGAGCAGTGGGAGCTGTCTGGTCCGCACTTCGCCGGACGTGTGATCTACTCGCTGGCCTACGATGGACGTGCCAGGAGACGGCGCATCTGGGCATCGAGCACGCACTTCGCTTTCGGGAGCATGCTGCACTCCTCCGATGATTTTGGAAAGACGTGGACCAACCCTGAGAGCGCACCCGTAAGGTTCCCCGAAGACACCGAGCAATCGCTGAAACAGATCTGGCAAATCGATACTGGGCGCGAACAAGAGCCGGACAAGATGTACTGCGGTGTGGAACCAGCTGCATTATTCGAATCCAATGATGCGGGGCAGAGTTGGTCGCTAGTGCGGGGTTTGTTCGATCATCCGCACCGGGCTGAGTGGCAGCCCGGAGGGGGCGGCCTGTGCCTGCACACCATCGTGCTTGACCCTTCGAACGCAAAGCGAATGTGTGTGGCGATCTCGACGGGCGGAGTGTATCGCAGCGATGATGGAGGCAAGTCGTGGCAGGTGAAGAATCAGGGGATCAGTGCGGAATTCCTTCCGGACAAATACCCTGAGTTTGGGCAATGTGTACACAAAGTTGCTGGGCATGCCACGCGCCCGGAGCGGCTGTTCCTGCAAAACCATGGCGGACTCTTCCGAAGTGACAACGCGGGCGACAGCTGGCAGGAGATCGGGAACGGAGTCCCTTCTGATTTTGGCTTTCCGATGGTCGTACATCCCCGGGATCCCGATACAGCTTACATCTTCCCGTTGGAAAGAGAAATGCGCTGCTCCCCGGATTCCAAGCTGCGCGTTTACCGCACACGCAATGCGGGCGGATCCTGGGAGCCATTGGGAAATGGGATGCCGCAAACTGGCGCTTACGAGACGGTGCTGCGGGACGGCATGGCGGCCGATGCGTTGGATCCGGCGGGCATTTACTTCGGCACACGCAGCGGGAAATTGTATGGATCGCGCGATGAAGGGGAAAATTGGCGGCAGATTCTAGATGGACTGCCCGCTATTACGTGCGTGAAGGCAGTGGTGGTGTAAGAGGGCTTCAACAGGGCCTACGTTTCCAGTTCCAGCTTCAGTTGGGGTCTGCCGCCTGATGCATAACTCTGTCAAGTTTTCAAAGGGTGATCTAGAGATCGCCTTTTTTGGCCTTGGCTTCGGTCCTCGAAAAGATGACAAACTGCGCTTGTGTGGACCCTCCAGGATTTGCTTTCGAGTAGTTGGAAGGTTCGACCAGAATACCTTCCAACGGAGTTTGTGGTGCCCTAAACCCAAGTAGAGATCCCCGTGGCAAGGAAGGGCCTTCCCTGGCCACCAGCTTAGTGAGTGATGACAATTACGTTCTATATTCCCGGGCCGCTGCGACAGTACACCGAAGGACGAAGCCAGGTAGAGATCAACGTTTCAGCCGCGAACGTGGCGGAAGCCCTCGCAGCGTTGTGGCAAGCTTACCCCGGGCTGCGCGACCGCGTCCTGACTGAACAAGGCGAAGTACGCCAGCACGTCAATATCTTCGTTGCCGAAGAAAACATTCGCGATCACGGCGGGTTGGCGGCGGTCGTGAAGAACGGAGCCGTCGTTACGATTGTGCCGGCGGTCAGCGGGGGATGAGTGCAAGGACGTGGTCGCGCAACCAGCCTATCCTATCCCACGAAAAAGAGTACAAATCGCTGTAGCCAGGGCAATGCAGATCTGCCACCGCAGAATGACTCTGAGCTGACTCAGGAGCGCATGGGTCATGGGTCGAGAAGCCTCCTCTCGTCCCGAACTGGGACATGTGCTTAGATTGAGAAGAACTGAAAGGAGATGCTCAGGGTACAGGATCAAAGTGAAACAAGCGCCCGACGCATCATACGCCGTGGAACAGCCCCGCCATCGTTGCTTTTGCCGTGCTATTGCCCCTGGAAACCCCTATAATCAGCACCGAGTTAATGGCTCTCGTTTTGGACTTCGAGAGTGGTCGTGTTAACGACTCTTAGGCCCCTAGTCCACTTGCTGGCGACCCACTTCACACTTTAAGGAGAACATCTTGGCAGAACGCAATCGGGCGCCGGCCGGGGCGAAGCCCGACCGGCTTTGGGTCGTGGGGGATTTGCTAACGATTAAAGCGACGGGTGAACAGACGAGCGGAGCGTATGCCGCGTTTGAAATTGCTGTTTCTCCAGGAAACGGCACTCCGCCTCACACTCATGCCAACGAAGACGAATCGTTCTATATCCTCCAAGGCGAACTCGAGTTTCTGGTTGAGGGTCGCAACTTCGTGGCGGCGGCCGGCAGTCTGGTTCACGCGCCCAAGAGAATTCAGCATGGCTATCGCAATTCCTCGGCAAAGCCGGCCAAAATACTTGTGTGGGCTATACCCGCCGGGCTGGAGAACTTCTTTTTGGAAGTCGGAGACCCGGCGTCAGATGCGACGCCGCCACAGCCAAACTTTGAAAGGATCTTGGCGATCGCCCCGAAATATGGCCTTACGATTGGCTGAACTTCACCTGTGGGAATCAGGCCGACCCGGCTTCACCACGATGTGACGAGACTGTCATGGCTGCAGAAAGCAAATCCAAAAACAAATCACGGTTTCAGCGCTACAGCTTTACCCAAGCGATGTACAACTGGAAACCGCCGAAGAAGGGGCCGGAGCGCAAGTTGGGCATGGGGCTCATCTTGCTGTTTGCGGCGGTCGTGGCTATGGTCGTCTATGCTATTTATCGGTTCGTCTAGAGCAAGAGCGGCCTAGGAAACACTCTGGATCTTCGTTTTCCTTGGACTCGCAATTTTCTGGCTATCATCTCCCAATCACGAATGAACGCGACCTGTGGTTCTCGCCTAACTGGCGTAGGGGCGCGCCCTAGTCCTAGTTTGTAGCCGTGGAACGTCTGAACAAACTCAGAGAGCTGCTTCAGGAAAACCCAAAGGACAGCTTTGTTCGGTATGGTTTAGCGATGGAGTATGCCAGACAGGGGCGTTGGGAAGAGGCCATCGGTGAGTTCCGCATCCTGATCGCTGCGGATCCGGATTACGTCGCGGCCTACTTCCACGCTGGCCAGACGCTCGAGAAACTCGGTAGAAGCGACGAGGCAAGAACGATCTACCATGAGGGCGTTGAGGCTGCGGTGCGGCGCGGCGATAGCCACGCGCGAAGCGAACTCGAAGCAGCGCTGGGGTTCTTGGATTAAAAAGGGCTGTATTTGGTTGGCGCGGTTGCTGGCTGAGGCGAGTCGCTGATCGCCACGACAAACGCACGGGCTGCATTCCGCGCTGCTTGATGCGGATGGCCACAAGGCCTAAGGCAGCTCCTTGATCTCGATATTGCGAAACTCCACGCGAGAGCCGTGTCCGAGAAATCCGATGTGACCTTTCGAACGTGTGAGTCCTGGATGTTTCTTCAGCACTTCAGGATCCTTGATAGTGTCCAAATCGGCATCCACGATCACCGTCCCGTTCAGCTTCACTTGAATGCGGCGGCCAGCAGCCGTGATTTCTTCTGCGTTCCACTCACCGGCCTTCTTCAAAAAGCCGCGCTTAGCTGGGACCACGTCATAAATCGAACCGTGATACTGTGCCGGACGGAGTTCTCCTTTGTATTCGCTATCCAAGATTTGGATCTCCATGCCCTGATAGGCCGCGTCCCCGATTAAGGGGGAACGAATGCCTACGCCGTTGTTACCGCCTGGCTCGGTGCGAAAGTCAAAGCGCAGAATGAAGTTTGCGTATTCCCTTACCGTAAACAGATTCCCTCCACCGTCGGCGGGACATACCAACAACCCATTCTCTGCGAGATAGCCTGGACCCTTCTTGCTAATCAGGGTCCAACCTTGAAGCGTCTTTCCGTCAAACAGCGGCACAAACGACGCGTCTGTCGAGAATGTCAGGTTCGCCAGCAGCAGGCCAGACGCGATGCTAAGGACAGGATGCGAAAACCAAAGCAAACGGCGAAACGATCTGCAGAGCATAAGCTTTCCTCGTAGACAATCGCGGTTCGGAATCGGCAGAAAGATTAATGTGGCTGTGGAGAGAAGTCAAAGGGAGATTGAGGTGAAGTTGACGGCTAACCCGATGTGGTTGGGACACCTGTGCTGCTCGGCCTCGGACTAACAGACCGAGCGGCGCACTGATCGAGTGGCTTCGAAACTAGGGAGAGACGAAGCGTACTCGACTTTGTTGTTGGCTCGTAACTCGAAACGGGGAAGGAGTAAGGGCCCGAGACCTCCTCGACCCGAAATCGATCTCAAGTAGCAGCCTTCAACCGACGAGACTGGTATGCCTTGCAGCTCTATGTTGTAATTCCAGAGGGTCAGACAGAGCTAAACCCGTTCGTTGTTCACAAGATGCCCGCTCGCCGACAAAAGCACTTCACGCCGGAATGAAGCGCGCTTCCCCGAGTGTTTCCGTTGAACGGCCCGCTGCTCCCTGTTCACGCTACAATACCCCAAGGAGGTGTTCACAATGACCCGCAAGCCACTGCTTTTCTTGCTGATCTTGCTGTCCTCGACCGTCGCTCTCTTTCATGGGCAGTCACAAACGCGGCGCTATGAAAGGGTGATTGTTGGTCCTGCCACTTCGACGCAGACAATGAAGCCCGTGGTCCGCGGCACGCAGTATGCGGCCGCCTCCATGCACACCCAGGCCACCATGGCTGCCGAACGGCTCCTGCGCTCGGGTGGTAACGCCTTTGACGCTATCGTCGCGGGGCAGGCTGTGCTGGCGCTGGTCGATGCGGCAGCCAATGGCATTGGAAGCGACGCGGTCTTGCTCCTCTATGATGCCAAGCAGAAAAAGGTTTGGTCGCTGAATGCCGAGGGCACGGCGCCCAAACTGGCCACAATCGAGTGGTACGAGAAGAATCAGAGTGGAAAAATTCCAGTTGACGACACCCTTCTTTCGGCAACGGTGCCGGGTGTCGTGGATGCCTGGTACATTCTGCTATCGCGCTGGGGAACCAAAAGCTTCGCCGAGGTGCTGGCGCCGGCCATCGATCTGGCTGAACGGGGCCATCCGCTGTCCGAGGGCTATGCTCGACTGATGGGCGGCGAACGGCTGCTCAAGTATCCGTCGAGCGCGCGGTTATATGCCCCGGGTGGGAAGAAGTGGAGAGAGGGCGACATCTTCAGGAACACAGACTTCGGTCGAACGCTCCGGCGTCTGGTCGAGGCCGAGAAGCAGCAGGCCTCCAAAGGCCGCGAGGCGGGTTTGCGAGCAGCACGCGATCGTTTCTATCAAGGCGACATTGCCCGTGAGATGGCGCAATTCTCCGAGCAAAACGGGGGCCTGTTGCGCTATGACGACTTTGCCAGGTACACGGCCAAGGTGGAAGAGCCCGTCTCGATCACTTACCACGGCTACGAGGTCTACAAGAATCCGTCAGCCAGCCAGGGCCCGGCAGAATTGTTTGCTCTGAATCTCTTGGAAGGCTACAACCTCAAGGCTCTGGGGCACAATAGCGCGGAGTATATCCATACTTCAGTCGAGGCCACCAAACTGGCCATGGCGGACCGGGACAAGTACCTGGGTGACATGGATTTCATCCGCATTCCTTACGAAGGTCTGCTGTCGAAGAGGTACGCGGATGAGCGGCGCAAGTTGATCTCCGGGACAGCCTCACTCGAGTTCCGGCCAGGAGAGGCAGAAAAGCACATGTCCGGCTTCGATCTGCCGGCCCGGCCGCGCGACGTCAATATCGCCGGTGGCGCGGACCACGAAGGCGACACGAGCTACATCGCCGTGGTGGACCAGGACCGGAATGCCATTACTTTCACGCCGAGCCTGCACAGTGGCTTCGGAACGAAAGTCGTGATGGGTGATCTGGGGTTCATCCTGAATTGCCGCGGCGATTACTTTTCGCTGGTTCCCGGTCACGCCAACGCTCTCGGGCCGGGTAAACGCCCGCGCAGCACGCTTCAGGGAACGCTGGTGATGAAGGAGGGCAAGCCCTTCCTGGTAACCGGCAGCCCTGGCGGCGATGACCAATGCATGCGGACGATGCAGACGTTTCTCAATATCGTTGAGTTCGGAATGAACGTGCAGCAGGCCATTGAAGCGCCGCGCTGGTCCACGCGCAGTTTCCCTGCCTCACCCTTCCCGCACACAATGTATCCCGGCGAAATGAGCGTGGAGAGCCGTATCTCCGAGGATGTGCGAGCCGAACTGGTGCGGCGAGGCCACAAGCTCTTCGTCAATGGCCCCTGGAGCATCGGATTCAACGCCGCGATCCTCATCGATCCGGCCAGTGGTTCCCTCAGCGCCGGAGCCGATCCGCGCGCGCCTGCCCAGGCCTTGGCGTGGTAGGCAAGAACTTGTTGCTCTTCTTGGCAAGGGGAAGCTGTGAAAAAACTGTAGGGAACGCCCGCCGTGGCGTTCCGTGTCAGCCAGATATTGCGCGCCTTGAAGACTCTCCTTCCATAGCGACAGAGGCCGGCACAACCGCCGGACCTACAGACGCGATTTTTTGCAACTCCCAGGTAGCTTTCACCCGCCCTTCTCTCTTTGCCTGCGCCCGTCAGGGACTGGCTGGTCAAACCCAGCCAATCAGGCCATCGGCCCATTCGGTCCAAACTCGCGCTCGAAAACACTCTGCAAAGTGACCTTCTCAGAGCCCTCAATGGCAGTGCGAACGAGTTCCCGGACTCTTGCGTCCTGCCGATAGATGGCCAGGGCCGTGATCGCGGCTGCGGCGGTCTCAACATCATTTGTGGCAATCACCGAGAGCAGGAATTCCAGAGCGGATTCCTGTCTCACCAGGGCGATGGGCAGCAGGAGCATGCGTCTGAACTGTGGATAAGGCTTCCTCTCCCACTTTTCCTTCAATAGCTCGTAAGCTTCTGACAAACGCGACTCTCCGATAGCCAAAGCCGCCGGCTCGCACAGCGAAGAATACTCAGGATCGAGGAAGTGCGCGACAAACAAGAGCGACTTTCTGGGTGACAGTTTCATCAGGGCCGCAAAGCACTCTGAGATAACACTAGCCTCCCTATCGCCAGTGAGCACTTTGAATCGCAGCACCAGCGAGGCTTCCTCCCGCTCGGAATACGCCAGAGCCCGGACTGCTCCGATGCGTGCCTCGACTTCCTTGTCGGCCATCAGGCTTACGAGCTCCGTAAGAGCTTCCGAAGAACCCATCTGGACCAGACCCAGCGCACTGGCAACTCGCAGTTCACAGGCGGTGTCGACAGGTCCGCCATAGGCTGGTTCCAGTTGGATGTGGCGAATGCCCTTGAGGTAGACCTCGTCTTGCGCACACTCCAGTGCGTTCAACGCTTGGACGATTTTTGTTTTGGCCAGGCAGCCTTTGTCTGTCTGCGTCGGATTGATCATGAGCCGATCAAATGCCTGCACGAGATCGAGCACGAGGCCTGATTCCCCCAGGTCGCCTGCGATCTGGGCAGCCTTGGCAACAAGCAGGCTTGCCTTGTTCGACAGATGCACCTGCAGGTCCTTCGTGCGCTGCGAAGAGGGTGGGACCTCACGGAGAAGGTTCAGCGCCGCCAGGCGCGCTTCGACGGCAGATGGTTTACGCATCGCTTCTCATGCCCCTCCGGACTCAACATAGGTTGTTGAATCGATTGAATATCTCCCATTACAGGAAAATCTCAGGAATATTCCAGCTCTCCTAAAGGACTTGCAGTCCCTGCTGGTTGCACACTCAGGGCGTCAATTGAAACACCCCGGCTCCTGAGGTGGTCAGGAATGACAGGCCTCAAGAAGGAGCAACCAAGGCCAGCTGCAAAATTCAGGGGCAGGGAAGGAGGATCTGAAGGTGACCAGCACACAGCCATCCTCGAGCGGAATGAAACTAGGGCAGGCGAAGATGAATGAACCATCGGGAGCCTCAGCTGCGTCGAAGGCGGAGCCTATTCTAAACCAGAGCGCCACTTACTTCGGATTGACGGTCGAAGTCATTGAAGCAATGACGAACTAAGCCTCATCCGTCATGGCGGGCGCGAGTTGGTTGTTGAGTCGGCGGTCTTGAAGGGAGGCTTGGCGCTCAAGCGTGCCGCTTAGCCTCATGGCTGTTACCCCAGCCAGCGGTCACAAGGAGCAGTGTGGCGTTCGAGGTTACCAAGCTTGAAGTCTTGACTTTTCAACGCACCATTTCTTCACAGGAGAAGACAAAATGATACTGCCTATCAATCCACAAAACGCAAAACCCTGGACTGCCCCCAGCCATCAGCCGCCGTCTCTTCAACAAGGCGAGCAAAAGAAAGACTCCGTCGGTCGGCGTCTCTTCGTATTTCTTTACGGGCTGCTGTGTTACGCGATCTTCTTCGGGACGTTTCTGTACGCCGTCGGCTTTGTAGGGAACCTCTTCGTTCCGAAGTCGATCGACTCGGCGCCCCAAGGGGCGTTGACGCAGGCGCTGCTTGTTAACGCCCTATTGCTTGGGATCTTCGCCGTCCAGCACAGCGTCATGGCCAGACCGGCCTTCAAGCGACGGTGGACACAGATCGTGCCGAAGCCGGCTGAGCGCAGCACCTACGTTCTGTTTTCAAGCCTCGCCCTGATCCTGCTGTTCTGGCTATGGCAACCGATGGGTGGAGTGGTCTGGGAGGTGCAGGATCCCTTGGGTCGCGGTCTGCTGTTGTCACTCTTTGCTTTTGGATGGCTCCTGGTGCTCGCGACCACCTTCTTGATTAACCACTTCGACTTGTTTGGATTGCGACAGGTGACGCTCCACCTCCTGGGCAAAGAGTACATACCGCTGCATTTCAAGACGCCGGGTCCGTACAAGCTGGTGCGGCATCCCCTGTACGTGGGCTGGCTGTTTGCCTTCTGGGCTACACCGACAATGACCGCCGCTCACCTGGTGTTTTCAATCGCAACCACCGCGTACATCCTGATTGCCATCCAGTTGGAGGAACGCGATCTGGCAAAGGAGCACGGGAGGGCGTACGAAAACTACCGCCGCTCCGTTCCGATGCTGATCCCGGTAGGAAGAAAAAAGGCTGTTCCTCAGGAAGCGCTCAACTAATCAGCGGTTCCCTTGAGATGAGACAGCTAAATCCGTTGGAACAGAACGAAGCCGCCCAGCCAGACAAGAGAGACTATCCATGTCGGCGGGCGGCACAACCCTAGGATCAAAATATCGTCGTCGGTCTCGTCCTCGTCGTCCTGGTCGGCTTTTGATTGAGGACGCGGCCGCGGACGACGAGGACGATTTTCACAGGAGTTTTTCATGCCGCGTTGCAGCGCGACGTGCGATGAAAACTCAACGCCCTCTGATTTTTTTGTTGTTTCGTAACGTCTCTTGATTTGTCGGGCTATTTTCAAGGGAGGAGTTACAATGAGCGCAGTGACCGGGGCCGTCGCTCTCGTGCAGCAGAACCCGCTGTTCAGACTGTACAAGCATTACATTATTGATGGCGCCGTCATCGTGAAGCGACACGGGTTCAGGGAACTCGTGCGGCGCAGGGGGTGGAAGTTCCTCCTTCTGATCGCCGCGTATTACCTGATCCGTGACACCATCCTCTACGTCGCCATCCCGCTCTGCGTGACGCGCGGCCTGCTGTGATTTGCTAGAGGAAGTGCGCGCAGGCCAGCTTCGCGGTTTGAGAAATGCAGGCAGTGTCTGTGGAACGCCACAGCATCGCCTGCAGCTCAAGGAATGAACAGAAAATCAGTTGGTATTCTCGTCTTCGACGAGGTTGAGGTACTCGATTTTTGTGGGCCATTTGAGGTCTTTTCTGCCACGCGGTTGAATGAAGAGAAGCGGCGCGAGGAGTCGTCTCCGTTCAACACCTTCCTTGTCGCCGAAAGCCGGGAGCCGGTAGTGACTACGGGCGGCATGAAAGTGTTGCCAGATTGCGATCTCGATTCCTGCCCGATTTTGGACATCCTTGTGGTCCCGGGTGGCTGGGGCACGACAAAGGAAATGAAGAACGAACGGCTGCTCAGATGGATTGCCGACCGCGCCGGACAGCTTGAGACCCTGACTTCAGTCTGCACGGGCGCCCTACTGCTCGGTAAGGCCGGGCTTCTCGACGGCAAGCGAGCGACGACGCACTGGCGATTTCTTGACTGGATGCAAGAGCTATTCCCAAATACCACCGTGGAGAAGCAACTGCATTTCGTCGAAGACGGTACGTTGTTCAGTTCAGCGGGCATCTCCGCTGGCATCGACATGGCGCTGAAAGTGGTATCTCATCATTTTGGAGAAGCTATCGCGAGAACAACGGCAAGACATATGGAATACCCGTTTCCGGAAAGCGCTGCCCGCCGCATCAGTCTGGCCTCACCCATTCTGTAAAACCTCGCGCAACAATCGTCACCGAGTCATCTTAAGGATCCGCCGGGATGGGTCGTGGCAAGTCAAAGCCGAAGCGGTGTCCGCGCCGGCCTGCCGCACTCCAGCTTCACCAACACGGCTCTGAGAGGAGTGGCCCATCCTGACCAACGCGCCACCGCGTTTACTCATTTCCCAAGTAGTCGTAAAGCCCCAGGTCCTGGTAACTGTGGTATCTCCCGGCGTCCAGCAGCCGAAGAAAGCTGCGAATCCTCTGAAGGACGGTGGCGCTGATGTACCCGGGACGGCGCTCCGGATGGGGAAATCGAAAATAGGCGCGGATAAAAACACTCCTCTCGGTAATTGGCAGTTGTTTGACGTTCTTGCCGAACCTCGCGAAAGTCTCTTCGTCACGCATCAGATAGAACTCAACATTAGAAACATAAAAGGCACTGACGGTCTCTCCCAGTTCGTTCAGGTAGGTTCCGATAGCCCGCAGAGCCTTTGGCCCGGCGAAATCACCGACGACAGGAATGATGTGGTTGTTCGCATGAAGTTCCTTGATAAACTGAAAGTCCGCTTCAGAGTTCAAGTAGTTTCCCCACTGCCCCTCCAAATCCCGCTCCAGGACAATCTCTTTGAGCGAAGGGTAAAAACGAAAGCTGGGC
Source organism: uncultured Acidimicrobiia bacterium (assembly GCA_963752385.1). GTDB lineage: Bacteria > Acidobacteriota > Terriglobia > Versatilivoradales > Versatilivoraceae > CAVVYL01. The sequence continues at coordinate 27,207 of CAVVYL010000056.1, forward strand.
CGACCAAAGCTGCGAAAACGAATCTCGAATTGTTGGTCGAAGAACTCACGGAAGATGTCCCGAATCGCTTTGGAGTCAGACGACATCAACGGAAACTGTTGGTCCTTTCCGAATCCGTTGCTCAATCAAAGCCAGGTTCTTTTGAAACAGAGCTTCGGAAGGATGGATCCTTTCCAGGTAGAAAACCAAGTCGCCAATAGTGCTTTCCTTTGACAGGGGGTACTTTCGAGGCAATGGCTTGCAAAAGAGGTTGGCCAGGTACTCGGTTCGGTTCCGCGAACAATCAAACAGTGCCTTGAACATCAAATGGTAGAGCAGGTTCTGGCGACGAATATCCAGCAGAATGGCCAGGCGCGGTCGGGTTTTGGCAATGTAGGAGAAATTCTGCTCCGGGCCAACACCCAGATAGACGCCACCGCGAACCTCGAGCCTGTCCAACATGCCAAAGACCTGAAGATAAGAAGCCTCGTTCGACACCAGATTGTCGGAGTCAAAAAAACCTGGATCTTCCGAAAGGCGCTGGATGAGCGCCGCAAATTCTTTTCCTGGGATCTTGTCAAGCGGGCGGTCCGCAAATCCGGTCGAGCTCCCGACAATAGAGAGAACAAGCAGAAGACTAAGACGCAAGAATCGGGAGACTTCGGTGGGACATAAAATGTGGAGGACGCAGCGAACCGGAACGCCAGCTCCGTAACCTCACGCCGTCACTGTGATTACAATCGGCGTCAGGGCTCGGTCTTGGGGGATCTAAGCCACTAGTCGCTAGAAGATCTCAATCTCGGCAACACTTCGCGATCACCGACGCGACGGGTTGCCACTTGCTGCCAACGAGGAGAATCCCAGCTTCATTCATTGAAAACTCACTGAATCCTTAACGATGGCAAACTTCTTCGTCAACTCTGGCGGGCAGCTCAAGGTCTGTTCCAGAAAGTCCCTGGGCTTCAGCAGAGCGCCCGTATCGGGATTCATCGAGAGAGTAAATCCAAAATGAAGCGGGTTATGGCTCTCCACCCACAGGTCAACGATGCGTTCATGATCCTTCGAGTTGCAGTAGAAGTCATTTCCCTTGTAATGGTCGGCCAAGTGATTAATCAAATCACTGACGCGACCGAAGAAGTCCGCTAGAACCGAGCCGGCGCCGTTCACCTGCCCTGTTTCCAACAACGCTCGGTAAGTGACCCGCAGGGGTTGGGTTATGGCCCACTTGCCTTTCGAATCGAACGGGACGATGCTTTGGACCGCCAGTCCTTCGACCAGGCATTCGTTCATGCAAGCGATGGCATCACTAGGCAAGTCTCCGTGAACTTCAAACTGAAGGTACTCGGAACGGCTGGACATACCCAGCGGGATCGCTGGCGAGGTGGCAAACTTCGGGTGTGGATTGAACCCTTCCGTAAATCGAAGCCGAAAACCACTGCGAACCATCGCGCGCTCAAGCAACTGCATCACGTTTAGATGCGAAAGCAACCGCGCCGGACCCTCTTTCCAGTAATGGAGGATGAAGGGTGTGGCAGGAAGGCGCTGCTGAGTTTCCCCCTTACGTCCTACGGCGCCGTCGGCTGGGCGTGTGGAGGAGAGTTCATTGATCTCCTTTCTGTCACCGGTACCTCCCTGTTGTCTCTCTGCCAAGGCGGACGCATCTAAGCCCAAATCCCACCCTGGTGTGGCCTCGCTAGGCGAGGATAAGTCAAAGCGGGCTCCAGCTTTTGGTGCCGGGCCGGTCAATTGCACCAAACTGTCTTCCATAACCTGGGGCGGCACCTCTGCCAACTTGATGTCCGCGTAGTTTCCAGGGATCCCACAGCCACGGCAATCGCCCCATTTGCAGTCGTAGGTCTGCACTTGTTGGTAGGAACGTTCGCGCTCCTTGAGCAAGAACTTCTTCGAAACTCCAATATCGATGAACTCCCAGGGCAGGACTTCGTTTAGTGGGATGTCACGATTGTAGAAGTGCGGATCGATGCCCGATTCCTCGAACGCTCGCATCCAGAGTTGAAAGTTGAACATTTCATCCCAGCCATCAAAGCGGCATCCCAGTTGGTAGGCCTTCAGGATGGCACGCCCCACCTGACGGTCGCCCCGCGACAGGACTCCCTCGATAAAGCACTCTTTCGGGTCATGCCACTTCAGCCGGGCAAAGGGAAAGCGGACGGCTGACTTGAGATAGTTAAGCCGATCAGTCGTGACCTTCAGGTCCTCGAAGCGATCCCACTGGAACGGCGTGAAAGACTTGGGCACGAAAGTGCCGATGCTGGCATTCACGTTCTTGTGTTGTCCTCCGAACTTCTTTCCGATCTTACCGACTTCGCGAATCAAATCCACGAGCTCTCGAATATCGGCGTCCGTTTCCGTAGGGAGACCAATCATGAAATAGAGCTTCACCAGATTCCAGCCTTGCCGATAGGCCGTTTCAATCGCTTGAAACAGCTCTTCATTACTGATGTTCTTGTTGATGAACTTGCGCATGCGGACGCTGCCGGCTTCGGGCGCGAAAGTGAATCCATTCTTCTTCACCTCTCCAACGTTCTCCGCCAGCGAAACCGAGAACATATCCGCCCGAAGTGACGGCAGTGAGATCGAAATCTTGTCTTTCGAAAACGCTTGCGCCATTTCCTTCGTAAGACACTCCACCTGGCTGTAGTCCGCAGTTGAAAGCGAAAGCAAGCCGACTTCCCGACTGCCCGTGTTCTTGAACGCCTCTGAAGTCAAACGCATGACATCGTCCACGTTCAATTCGCGCGTTGGGCGATACCAGTAGCCAGCCTGACAGAAACGGCAGCCCTGTGTACATCCTCGCATCACTTCTACGCTGATGCGGTCTTGTATGATGTCGATGACAGGAACAATGGGCTTGGTGGAATAGAAATCAGGCGAGAGTGCTTCCACCCAGCGCCGCTTCACCAGTGTGAACGGCTTTCCAGGGCGGGTCTCGGAAACCCAAGGTTGAGGTGGCTGATGGACTTGCGGGACGTAAATTCCCCGAATTCTTGCTAGTGCCTCCAGGGTCTGCGAACGCTTCATCCCGCTCCTGAGCGCTTCGCGGTAGGAATCCATAATCTCGGTGACCACCTCTTCTCCGTCACCGATCACGAAGAAATCAATGAAATCCGCCAGCGGCTCTGGATTGGCTGTGCACGGACCGCCTGCGCAAATCAGCGGGTCCGGTTCGCGGCGCTGTTCTGACAGTAAGGGAATTCCCGCCAGATCGAGCATGTACAAAATGTTGATGTAGGTGAGTTCGGCTTGAAGTGAAAAGCCAACGAAGTCAAACTGTCGAATGGGCGTCTTGGTTTCGAGGCTCAGCAGCGGTACGTTTTCTTCCTGAAAGATCGCAGCCATGTCAACCCAGGGGGCAAATACGCGCTCCGCGTAAACATCGTCCATGCGATTGAGCAAGTGGTACAACATGCGAATGCCGTTATGCGACATACCGATTTCGTAAACGTCTGGAAAGGCCAACGCGAAGCGGACCTTGATGCCCTTCAAATCCTTCAGGGTCATATTGGGTTCGCCACCGATGTAGCGCCCCGGCTTGGAACCCTTCTCAAGCAAGGAAAAATACTTCTCCTTTAGATCCATAGATGGGGTTATCACGACATCGCCTCGCTATCTATAGTAAGTTCTCGACGTAAGGATTATAGGGGGACGGCCAAGAGTTGGCAATCAGTCACCGACAACGAGAACCGTAGTGATGGAATAATTGGAAGACGCAGGCTGCGCTGCTTTCTCAAGCTCGGTCCACAGCAGAAATGAAAACACCCGCTCCTTTTGCCGGACAACCGGTCCCCCGAAAAGAAGGGATGGCTAAGGTCTTCGGCGAGGCTCGCTATGTTGATGATCTTACCTTTCCCGGCATGATTCACGGCGCCACAGTTCGCAGCCCTGTTGCCCGAGGCATTCTCAAAAGCATTTCCTTTGATCCCACCTTGCCCTGGGAAGAATTCACAATTGTAACCGCCAAGGACATTCCCGGGAGAAATGAAGTCGCCCTCATCCTGAACGATCAGCCATGCCTGGCGAACAAGACCATCAACCACATCGAAGAACCAATTCTCCTATTGGCTCACCCAGACCGCTACCTTTTGGAAGAAGCCCGGCGCGCCGTCAGCCTAAAGATCGAGCCATTGCCCGCCGTGTTTACTCTCGAGGATTCTCTCAATCAAAAGGAAATCATCTGGGGGCAGGACAACATTCTGAAGGCCTATCATCTTGAAAGAGGCAATGTCGATGCTGTTTGGCAAATCGCAGACTTCATCGTCGAGGGGGAATACCACACCGGATCTCAGGAGCAGCTCTACATCGAGACTCAGGGGATGATCGCGATTGCCAACCCGCAAGAGGGTGTCACCGTCTGGGGGTCGATGCAGTGTCCCTACTACATTCATAAGGCCTTGCTCACGTTGTTCGGCTTCCCGGAAAGCAGAATCCGCGTCATTCAGGCTGAGACCGGCGGCGGATTCGGCGGAAAGGAGGAATATCCGTCGATGATCGCTGCACATGCGGCGCTGCTCGCCTGGAAGTCCGGGAAGGCGGTCAAGATCATCTACGACCGTTCGGAGGATCTCGCTGCGACGACGAAGCGGCATCCTTCCAGCACCCGTCATCGTACTGCTGTGAGCAAAGAGGGCCGTCTGCTGGCTATGGAGATTGATTTCGTGATCGACGGCGGTGCCTACGCGACATTGTCTCCCGTGGTTCTGTCGCGCGGCACGATACACGCGGCGGGACCCTATTACTGTCCCAACATTCGGATCCATAGCCGGGCCGTGGCCACAAACGCCCCGCCGTATGGGGCCTTCCGGGGATTTGGCGCGCCTCAGAGTCTGTTTGCCATCGAGCGGCACATGAACCGCGTGGCCAGAGCTGTCGGATTGAGCCCTGAGGAGCTGCGGCGCCGGAACTTTCTCCAACCTGGCCAGACAACCGCAACCGGGCAAGTCATTCGTGAGAAAATCAATCTCACCGGACTGATGGACTACGCTTTCGAACAAAGCTGCTATCCCCAGAAGAAGCAGGATTTTGCCAAGCAACAATTCCCCCTTGACAAAGGGGCACCACGGGACAGTCGCAGCCGAGTCAGGAAAGGTATCGGCTTCTCTTGCTTCATGCATGGTGCGGGCTTCACAGGCTCCGGCGAAAAGCAACTCGCTTCTGTGGTTGGTGTTGAGGCCACCCCGGAAGGTCGGGTGAGGGTGCTCGCAGCCAGCACGGAAATCGGTCAAGGCACGAATACGATCTTCTCTCAGATGGCTGCCAGCGTCCTGGGTGTGGATGTCGATCTGGTTGACGTGGCTCAGCCCGACACCGCCGATGTCCCCAACAGCGGGCCTACTGTGGCTTCTCGCACCTGCATGATTGTTGGCAAACTGGTGGAATCGGCTGCGCTGGGGCTGAAGCAGACCTTGCAACGGAGCGGGTTCCTCGCCGAGCATTACTCGACCACCGACTTTCAACAAGCCTGCTCTGCTTACATTCGTAAGTTTGGCCCACTGAAGTGCTTCAGCCAGTACGAGCAGCCACCCGAGATTCACTGGGACGAGGCAAGGTTTCAAGGCGACGCCTATAGTACGTATGCCTGGGCAGTTTACGTGGCTGAAGTCAGTGTCGATCTCACCGTTTTCGAAGTGCGAGTCGATGACTTTGTAGCCGTGCAGGACGTCGGAAAGGTCATTCACCCAGTGCTGGCTGCGGGCCAGATTGAAGGCGGCGTGGCGCAAGCCATTGGCTTTGCACTCTACGAAAACGTGGTTTGGGAGGCGGGTCGCATGGTCAACAATCAACTGACTAATTACATCATCCCCACAGCCGTCGACGTGCCTCCAATCCGCGTCTTCTTCGTCAATCCGACAAGTTCACAGAGTCCTAAGGGCCTGGGTGAGTTGCCGATGGATGGTCCAGCTCCAGCGATCCTCAACGCTGTAGAAAACGCTGTTGGGAGAAACATCGACCGAATTCCGCTGCTGCCGGAAGACATGATGAAAGCCATCTACGAAGGTCACGAGCTAGAATCATGAATTCCGGATTGACGATTGCAGATTACGGTATCTCGACCTACGAATATTTTCAAATGCACGTCTCTTCGTGAACCTCGCTTTCGTCGTGGATCTCTCTTATGGTTGACGAAGTCTCGAAGGTTTCGGTCACCCTCACTGTGAACGGCCAGAAGCGGGCCGTCGACGTCTACCCGATGGCCCGTCTCCTCGATGTCTTGCGGACTGAGCTGGAATTGACCGGCACCAAGGAAGGTTGCGGTGAAGGGGAGTGCGGGGCCTGTTCAGTGTTTCTCAACGGTGAACTGGTGAACAGTTGCCTCGTACCCATACTCCAAGCGGATGGGACTGAGGTCGTCACGATTGAAGGCATCGCGAAAGACGAACAATGGCGGCCGTTGCAGCTGGCCTTTGTCTGTTGCAACGGATCGCAGTGCGGTATCTGCACTCCGGGGATGATTTTGGCTGCCGTTAACCTTCTCAAACAGAAGACTCAGCCGTTCGATGAAGAGATTCGAGCTGGGTTGGCCGGCAATCTGTGCCGTTGCACGGGATACATCAGGATCTTCGAGGCGGTCAAGAAAGCTTGTGCCGGTCTGAAATGAAGTGATGACGTTGAGCCTGAATCGCGTCACTCATCACTCACGTCACTGGATCCCATGAGAGCCTATCTTCCTGGTTATGAACTCAGAGCCCCCGCGAACCTGGATGAGGCACTTTGCCTGCTGGATCGGGAACCCGAAGCGTGGATGCCGTTTGCCGGCGGGACAGATTTGATGGTATTGCTGGAGTTTGGAAAACTCCGGCTTGGCAAGTTTCTCAGCCTCTGGAACCTGCGAGAGCTCCGAGGCATAGAGGAAACTCCCGAGCATGTGACTCTGGGAGCGCTTACGACCTATTCGGAAATTCAAAGAAATGTGATCTTACAGCGCGAATTCCCTATGCTTTGTCAGGCGGCTCGTGAGACGGGTGCTGTCGCCATTCAGAATCGGGGCACACTGGCTGGTAACATCGCTAATGCCTCACCAGCAGCTGATTCGCCTCCAGCACTGCTGGCCTACGATGGCCAGGTGGAACTGATTTCGGAGCGTGGCAAACGCTGGGTGCCTTATCGCGAATTCCATGTTGGTTACAAAAAGACGCTGATGAGGTCGAATGAGCTGATCTCGCGGGTGCGTCTGTCGCGCTTGAGTAAATACTCGAGACAAAGTTATCGCAAGGTGGGAACCCGCAGGGCTCAAGCAATATCGAAGGTGTGCTTCGCTGGAGTACTCCAACTGGAAGGTATGGGAATCCGGGAGGTTCGCCTCGCCTTTGGAAGCGTCGCGACGATCCCTCTGCGTTGTCACAAGACAGAGTCCACCCTGAGGGGCCAACCTATCACGGCGGGATTGCCCGAGTTTGCCAAAGAAACCCTCTGGCAGGAGTTGTCGCCCATCGATGACTTCCGCTCGACGGCAGACTACCGCCGCCGGGTGGCCGCGAACCTTCTGGAGGAGTTTCTAACACCTCCACAGGAATCCTGAGCTGCAGTCGGCGAATTCCAAGCGATTGGTTGCTGGATCCGCTATGCGGACGCAAGCCCTTGGATCTGCAACCTGTTTCGGGGATTCTCCTTGACACAGCTGTCCCCCCTTACTATTCTCTTATGTTCACTAAGTGCCAGGTCTGACTGAAGTCTGGCCTCATGGAAAGGATAAGATATGAGAGATATGAGAAAAGCCGCAGGCTTCCTAGGGGTTTTGGTTCTGGCTCTGAGCTCCACCGCCATGGCGGGCGAGTGGGCCGGTTGGCTCTCCGATGCCAAGTGTGCCGCTAACGGAGCCAAGGCAGCTCACAAGGGTTGCGCCGTGAAGTGCGTGGAGGGTGGCCAGCCCATCGTGTTTGTGACTGACGACAAAAAGGTGTTCAAGCTTGACAGCCCAGCCAAGGTGAAAGATTTGGTCGGTGACAGGGTGGTGTTGAGCGGCGATCTGGATGGGGAAACTATCAAGGTGGCTGCTGCTAAGAAAGCTGAGTAATGGTGTTTGGGTTAACACCACCCATGGGTTGGAGCTAAGGTAGGGTCGGTTGGCCTCAGGCCGCCGTCTCTGGGATTCTAGGGACGCGCTGAGGACACGCGCGCCCCTATATTCCTGGGAGGATGGCAGTATGATACGACTGGACGCGGACAAAGCGGTTCATTTCTGTGACGGCTTCACCCGGCGCGATTTCTTGCACGCGGGGACGCTGGGTTTGATGGGGTTTGGCCTGACCAACCTGTTTGCCCTTAAGGCACAGGGAGCCATGCCTCACGACAAGGACCTGAATGTGATCCAGTTGTTCTTAGTCGGTGGGCCGAGCCAGTTGGATACGTGGGACATGAAGCCGGAGGCTCCGTCAGAGATCCGGGGACCCTACAAACCGATCAAGACCAATGTCGCCGGGATTGAGATCTGCGAAATCTTCCCCCGCATGGCCAGGATGGCCGACAAGTATGCACTGGTGCGCAGTCTGTACCACACCGCCGCAGCCGTGCACGACACGGGTCACCAGCTGATGCAGACGGGACGACTTTTCCAGGGGGGCGTTATCTCACCGCACTTTGGTTCAGTACTGGCTTACAAGAAAGGTGGACGCGGGGCAGTCCCGCCGCATGTGCTGTTGCCCCGCCCGATCGGTAACACTGGGGGTGGCCTGCCTCATGGACAGGAAGCCGGTTTCCTGGGCAAGAGTTACGATCCTTTTGTGCTGAACTCCGACCCGTCGGATCCCAACTTCAAGGTCCCTGACCTGCTGCCTCCGGATTACATCACCTCGCTGCGAACTGACCGGCGGCGACATTGGCGGCAGTTGGTCGACCAATCGGTCAAAGCGTTTGAATCAACGCCCGATGCCAAGCTGTTCGATTCGAACTTTGACCAGGCTTACGGGTTGATGTCTTCGACGGCGGCTCGCGAAGCTTTTGAGTTGGAGCGTGAACCGGACAAGCTGCGGGACGAATACGGTCGTAATCGTTTCGGTCAGAGTTGTTTGCTGGCGCGCCGCTTGATCGAAGCGGGTGTGCGCTACGTCACCGTCAATATGTTCGAGACGGTGTTTGACGAAATCACCTGGGACATTCACGGCTCGCGGCCCTTCAGCCCAATCAGTTGTTATCGCGATCTGGTTGGCCCCATGTTTGACAACGCCTTTAGTTCGTTGCTGGAAGACCTGTCGCAGCGCGGGTTGCTGGACAACACGCTGGTTATGGCCACGGGAGAATTTGGCCGAACGCCCAAAGTGAATCCCGCAGGCGGCCGCGATCACTGGCCGGCTTGCTGGAGCTGCGTCTTTGCGGGTGGAGGTGTCCAGGGTGGCAGGGTAGTCGGCGCGTCGGACGAGATCGGCGCCGCGCCGAAAGACCGCCCGGTCACGCCCCCAGAAGTGGCCGCCACAGTCTATCAGCTGATGGGTTTGGACCTAGAGACCTTCCTGCCAGCCCAGCAAGGGCGCATCGTTCCTTTGGTCGACAACAACGCCCAGCCCATCAAGGAACTGTTGGCTTGACGGCAGCGGCGAGTTGTCAGTTCAGTTCTTACCGCTCACGAGGCCCTCAAGATTCGGCTCGCGGCAGATCTGCCCTAGCGTGCTTTCTCCCGGTTTACCCCCACTGACACTGACATTGAGCCGCTGGCAACGTTTCAATGGAGACTAAAACAAACGATGTTGATTCGAAGATTCCTCTCATTTCTGCGCCGCGGATTCATCCTGCCTTGTGTCGGCTTGATGCTCAATCCACCATTGGCCGTATTCCCGAACACTCCGCGCACTTCCTCTGAATCTCAGCTTCGCTCGTCGAAAACCCTCCAAAGGCTCGCGATCTATCCAGCTGAGGTTCTTCTCGGCAGCCGCCGCGCTTCGCAACGGTTGGTCGTGCAGGGTCATTACGCTGACGGCTACTCTGAGGATTTGACGGCGAAAGCCAAGATCACGGCTGCAGACCCTAAGCTTGTCAAGGTTAACTCGGCCGTCATCTCGCCGCTCGCGAGTGGCTCAACCACGATCACGGCTTCTATTGGAACGCTGAGCGCCACAACCAAGGTCACGGCTCGGGACATCGAACAGACGCCGCAATGGAGCTTTCGCAATCACGTCATCCCGGTTCTGACCAAGGCCGGTTGCAACATGGGTGCCTGCCACGGAGCCGCAGCTGGCAAAAACGGCTTCAAACTCACGCTGCGGGGTTACGACCCTGAAGTGGATTACAAAGTGCTGACGCGGGAGGCGGCCGGGCGGCGGATCAGTGTCAAAGACCCCGGACGCAGCCTGGTCCTGCTGAAACCCACTTTGCTCACCCCCCACGCTGGCGGGCGGCGCTTTGGCACGGATTCGCTGGAGTACAACGTGATTGCGGAGTGGATCTCGGAAGGCACACGGCCGCCTTCGCCGGAGGACCGGAGGATTGAAAAGATCACGGTCGAACCGCGCGCCTTGAGGCTGCGCCCCGGCTCGAAGCAGCAGCTGCTGGTCACGGCGCACTTTAACGACGGGTACCGCGAAGACGTTACCGAATGGGTGCGCTTCGAGTCCACCAACGCCGGAACTGCCAGTGTGGACGAGCATGGCCGCGTGGAGCTGAAAGGCGCCGGCGAGGCTGGTATCACGACAATGTACCTGAGCAAAGTGGATGTTGCGAGCATGGCTGTTCCTTTCCCCAACAAAGTGAGCGAAGCGGCCTTCAAGCAGGACGCAGCAGAACAACGACATCGACAAGCTCGTGTTGGACAAGCTGCGTGCGCTGAATATCGAGCCTTCGGGCCTTTCGACTGACGGCGAGTTTATCCGCCGGGCCTATCTCGACGCGACCGGAACGCTGCCCAGCGCGGCCGAGACTGAAGAGTTCCTGGCAGGCAAAGACCTTGAGAAGCGCCAGAAGTTGATTGAGAAGCTGCTCAACAGTGAAGCCTACGTGGATTACTGGGCTTACAAGTGGTCCGATCTGCTGCTGGTGACCGTGGGGAGTGCCGACAACGCGGGGGGAAATAAGCTCACACCGGGCGCAGTGCGCTCGTTCTACAACTGGGTTCGCGATTCGGTTGCCCGGAATAAGCCTTGGAACCAGATGGTCCGCGAGATGTACACGGCCACTGGCAGCAGCCGGGAGCTCGGCGCCTTGAACTTTTATCAGCTTCACAAGGATCCGATTCGGCTTACCGAAAACACGACCGTGGCCTTCATGGGACTGCGGCTAACCTGTGCTCGCTGCCACAACCATCCGCTCGAGAAATACACCCAGGTGGACTACTACAAGATGGCCAACCTGTTTGCGCGTGTTCATCAAAAGGCTGGAGACACTCCAGGAGAGATCATCGTTTACAACACAGATGCCGGCGACATTCCGCATCCACGCTTGAACAAACCTCTGCCTCCCGCCCCCCTGGAAGGTCAGGAAATTCCTCTCGACGCCCCTGGTCGGCGCGAGCTGCTCGCCGACTGGCTGACGTCTCCCGACAACCAGTCATTTTCCAGGACGATCGTCAACCGCGTCTGGGCCAATTTCATGGGTCGCGGTTTGGTCGATCCGGTGGACGACCTGCGTTCCACCAATCCGCCTTCGAACGAACCATTGATGAAAGCTGTGGTCGAGGACTTCGTGAAGCACGGCTACGACATCAAGCACCTGGCCGGTATCATCATGAACTCTGCGACGTATCAGCGGACTTGGCAGTCGAAGCCGACCAACGTGAACGACGATCGCTATTACTCGCACTATCTGGTGAAGCGGCTACCAGCCGAAGTCATGCTCGACGCGATGTCCCAGGTGACCGGCATTCCGACTCCCTTCGAAGACTTTCCACCTGGCACTCGTGCACTGCAGCTTCCTGACACGAACATTGAGTCTTACTTCCTTGATGCGTTCGGTCGCCCGGATCGAGCTACCACCTGTGAGTGCGAGCGTGACCCGCAGCCCAACCTGAGACAAGCGCTTCACATGATCAATGGCGACACGCTGAACAAGAAGCTTTCCGCCTCCGGCAGCTTGACAGATAAGGCTGCAAAGATGGGTATGCCAGACAGCAAGTTCGTTGAGCATTTGTACCTGACCGCGCTTAGCCGCTACCCCACAGAGCTGGAACGCGCCAGGGCGATGAAGTCGTTACAGGAAGTCGGTGGGCCGGACCGGGCGCAATCGAGGAAAGAAGCGCTCGAAGACTTCGCCTGGGCCGTGCTGACGGGGAAGGAGTTTATTTTCAACCATTAGGTTGCTCTTCGGGTATGAAGCAAAAAGCGTTCATCGCAATGAAACACATGGTTTTCGGTTTTCTCCGGCGGTTGATGGGAGGGCGGTGGCCGTCTGCTTCACCCGGTGATCCCTACACTTGGAAGCCGGCTCCTCGAAAACGAGGCCCGCGGGATCAGGATGCGGCAGTCGCGCTGGCTGAGCCTCGAGATGACTGAAAGCGGTGGTTGAAAGAATAAGGAGCAGGCAGGTCTTATGGTTAGACGCGTCAGACAAAGTTTCTCCCCAATACTGTGGAGGGAAGTTCTCCACTTCGTTTTCCGTGTCTCTGTGCCTCTGTGGCTCCCTTCTCCGAGCCCAAAATACCACCGAAGCCACGAAAAACTACCACAACGAAAATCAGCGGATGGAAGTCAGCTTTGCCAAACAAATAGCTCCGATCTTCCAAGCCAAATGTGTAGGCTGTCACTCCAAGACGGCCAACATGGGCGGTTTCGTTCTCAGCGATTTCGAATCGCTGATGAAAGGTGGAAGCCACGGTAAGGCCATTGTTCCAGGCAAGAGCGAGGAAAGCCGGCTGGTGCAAATGATTGAGGGTAGCGTGCAGCCTCGCATGCCGATGAGCGGCGAACTCGAAGCTCAAGAGATAGCGGCCATAAAGACCTGGATCAACCAAGGAGCGAAGCTGGATCAAGACCTTGGCCAGCTGCAAGCCTTGCATGAGCCTGAAATCCCCAAGATCAAACCAGCCTCGCTGCCGGCGCAGGTCGGCGCGATTGCTTTTTCGCCCGATGGTTCGATGGTTGCCGTCGGTGGCTATGGAGAGGTCACTTTTTTTGACGCAGCCAGTCGGCGGCCTCTTGGGAAAATCAGCGGCATTACGGAAGCCGTGCGCTCGTTGGCCTTTTCACCGGACGGAAGACATTTTGCAACCGGTGCCGGACGTCCGGCTCAGGAAGGGGAAATCAAGATCTGGCAGAGCGGCAAAGAGTTCTGGACCAAGCCAGCAGGGCAGTCGTTCAAGGCTCATCGAGATTGTGTTTATGCGCTGGCGTTTGCACCGAACAGCCAACTGCTCGCCTCGACCAGCTACGACCACATGATCTATCTGTGGGATCCGGCGACCGGCAAGCAGGTCAGGCCGCTCAAGGAACATACCGACTCGGTGTTCGACTTGGCCTTTTCGCCCGACGGTAAATGGCTCGCCTCTGGTGGCGCCGACCGGACCGTAAAGCTGTGGGACGTGGCCACCGGAAGGCGCATCCACACCCTGGGTAGCTCCACGGAAGGCGTGAACACCGTTGTGTTTCATCCAAGCGGCAAGTTTGTAGCAGCGAGCGGCTTCGACCGGACCATCCGAATCTGGGAACTCTCCGGTAACGAGCCGCAGGAGATTCGGGCGGTGATCGCACACGAAGACACGATCCTGCGGCTAGCCTATTCTCCGGACGGCAACTGGCTCGTTTCCACCGGCTGGGATCGCGTCGTGAAAATCTGGGATGCGAAAACAATGGAGCAGAAGCAAGTTATCCCCGATCAGAGCGACTGGGTGTTGTGCCTCACCTTCTCGCCGGACGGAAAGATGCTCTATTTCGGACGCTACGACGGTTCAGTCTCTGTTTACGATACTGCACGTTACCAGCTGCTCGGCAATCTGCTGGAACCACCGTCGACACTGCGAGCGGGGAAATAGCACTAGGCTTGAGGCTTAAGGCTTGAGACCTGAGGCTAGAGGTAGCGAGCGAGATGTCGGCGTTGCCAGCTTGCCCGGTCACCCGGCCTGCGCGGCGAACAACACCCGTCGCGTGGGACTCTCTCCCCCACAAACGGGAAAGGGCGGATGAATTTTCACCAGTCCCTGGACTTCGGCCGCAGCATGGGACTCTAGGCTAGGCTAGGGGTTTCAAGAAGTCTCAGGCCTCGAGCCTCCACTAGGAGGGTTCACTATGACGACTCGAACGCATTTGACTACTGTCGTTCTATCAATCGGCGTTGTTGCATCTCAGGTTCTTGCTCAGACCACACCCCCAACTGTGACCTTCACAACGCCGTCCGGGATTCAGCGCGGCACTGGGCAACATTTGTCGTGGAGGGCACGGGTCTGGCCGGTGCAACGGTGATGGTCTTTTCCGAGCCGGGCCTGTCGGGCAAAATCCTTGGGGTCTCCGCCGTACCGGAGAACCTCTTGGCGTTGGAACCCAAGGTCATTCGATCGAGCCGCCCATATTTCGAAGAGCCCCCGAAAGTTCAGGCACAAGTCGAGATTGCGGCTGAGTCCTGGATGGCGCCGGGAACCCATCAGTTCCGCATCATTACGCCGAACGGCAGCTCGACGCCCGGACGCATTGTCGTCTCTCCCTATCCGGAAACTCAGGAACGTGAACCCAACGACACCTTGACAGAGGCGCAGGAATTGGCTTTGCCCATGACAGTTCATGGTTTGCTGACCAAGCCCGGTGATACCGACGCCTACCGCTTTCAGGCGAAAGCGGGTCAGGAAATCGTTTTCACCATTAGCACGGCAGGCTTGGGATCAAGCCTCGATCCAGTAATGGAAGTCCTTAGCCCGGAAGGTAAGCGTCTCGGGTCCAACCTGGACGATCGCGTTCGCGATTCGTTAGGATTCAAAGTCCGGGCTGATGGCACTTACCGCCTACGAGTGAGCGACTACCAGCAAGGCGGAAGCATTCGTCATTTCTATCGCCTGACGATGGGTCAGCTGCCTTTTATGAAAGGACGCTATCCGCTGGGTCTGAAGGCGGGAACCACTCGCGAGTTCAAAGTATGGGGCTACAACCTGGGTGATACAAAGACTGCCAAACCTGAGCCGTTTGGCCTGCTGGCAGGCAAAGCGATGGAGACTGGCGCAATCGTCGCTCAGACCAAGCTTGGCGAATCCGTTAATGCATTACCAGCTGCCATTGGCCGCTTTGAAGAGGTCGAGGAGAGTGGTCACAACAGCAGCCTGCAGACCGCTCAGGAGCTGCAGTGTCCGGTCACGGTTAACGGAAGAATTCTGGTGGACCCCTCAGGCAAGGCCACGGCTGACTACTATCGTTTCACTGCGAAGAAAGGTCAGAAACTCATCCTGGAAACCGCGGCCAGCCGATTGGGTTCCCCGCTCGACTCGGTGATTGAAGTGCTCGACGCCAATGGCCAGGTAGTGCCTCGTATCACAGCCCGGGCGGTGTATAAGACGCAGGTTACGTTGCGAGACCGTAGTTCTCGCGATCCGGGACTGCGGCTGTTTCAGCCGACTGGGATCGACCTTCACGATTACATGGTGGCGGGGAACGATTTGATGCGCGTCGTCAAGTTGCCTCTGGCTCCGACTGCTGACGAAGACATGATCTTCGACAGTTTCGGTGGCCAGCGCCTGGCTTGGGAAGACACAACTCCCGAGGCGCATGCTCTGGATGGTCCAGTTTACAAGGTTGAGTTGCATCCCGCCGGAGCTGATTTTCCGCCGAATGGCATGCCGGTTTTTCGCTTCGCCATGCGCAATGACGACGGGGGGCCAGGATACGGAAAGGACTCGCGCGTCACATTCACTGCGCCAGCGGACGCCACTTACTACGCCAAAATAACCGACGTTCGCGATCAGGGCGGCGACGACTTTGCCTATCGCTTTACCCTTCGCGACCCTATGCCGGACTATCTTATTGCTGCTAGCCCCACCAATCCGAACATTCCAGAAGGTTCCGAGGCAGCCGTGGAAGTGACCGCACTCCGTCTGGAAGGCTTTGAAGGACCGATTGACGTGGAATTCGAAGGCCTGCCCGAGGCGCATCACAGGAACGCGCGGCACCATTCCCGCTTACGAGAGGACGGTCACCTTGATTCTTTCTCACAGGGCTGGCAGCCAGATCGTTGGAGGATTCAGCCGTTACCGGATTGTCGGAAAGGCCCGCATTGGAAAGGAGCCTGCTTTCCGCGTAGCCAACGGCGGCGACTATTTGAAGGTGATCGCGCTGATGGCCAAACCGGACATTCAGGTCACGGTGAAAACACCAAAGGTTCAGATGACGCCCGGCGGCGAGACCCAGATTACTCTCGCCATAGAGCGTCACAACGACTTCAAGGGGCGCGTGCTATTCCGGCTCAATGACCTGCCGTTCGGCGTGAGGCCGGTCAACGTGGGCCTCAACGGCATCATGATCGCTGAAAACGAGACGGAGCGGACGTTCAGCCTCGATTCCCGTCCCTGGGTGAAGCCCGTGACGAAGCAGATTTATGCCGTAGGTATCGTTGAGGCACTCGTCTCCACCGAACATCCATCCGTTCCCATCACGTTAGAGATCCTTGGCAACGAACGCGCGGCGAAATAGCCCCACCTCCCGCCATCGAACACCACCACCCACCCCTGCTCAAGGGTGAATTTAGAGAAGGTGAGAGTTGTGTCCGCCATTCTCTTTGAACCAGCGGCTCACGACGTCGATAGCTTGCCGCTGGAATCAAGATTCATCAGCGGGCATGAAGATGTAATCCGGGAATTAGATAGGTAGGAATAATAGAATACAGTTAACTAAGTCAGTATCACTCGAACGGACAATCCAAAAGCAGAGCCTTGTATGGTTGTGGCACCAATAATTCTGGTATCGATCTTAGCTCTGTTAATTGGCGGCTGGCACGGTGAACTTGTCGGGGGATCACCCGTCTCCGTTAAGAGCAACGAGGCCAGGGATCAAGATGAGCTATTGGGCAACGTGTCACCAACACCGGCTCCATCACACGGAATCACCCGGAGGGTTGTAAACCAGACCTACGGCCGAATGTCACGCTACTTTGAGGTGAATCAGGGCCAAACCGACCTTGGTGTAAAGTTTCTGTCTCGCGGAGGCGGCTATACGTTATTTCTAACTTCCACCGAAGCCGTTTTTCAGTTGCCTGTGGATTTCAGATTGCGAAATGAAGAATTCGCGATTGGCGATTTTCGGTTGCCGATTGACCGACTTCTGAATAACGAACCGCACGGCTACGGCAGGCTCGACCATCGACCTACTCGGCGCAAGACTCCTTTGTCACAAAACTCAGTTCCGACGGCAGGTTCTTGACCTTCTCCACCTATCTCGGTGCACGCGATTACGATTCAGTGGCCGCGATCGCCGTTGACCGCGACGGCAATGCCTATCTGACCGGTTCCACACGCTCCTCGGACTTCCCCGCAACACCCGGCGCTTACGAGACAGTGTTCAAACCCTACTTCGAGTTCCTAATCGCGCTCGGGTCTGGATGTCCGTTTGTCACCAAGCTGAACCAAAACGGATCTGCCTTGGTGTACTCCACTTTCTTGACTAGCACCCAAACGCTGGGGGCCAATGATATCGCACTTGACTCCGCCGGCAATGCGTACATTGCCTCAGGCGGCTACATTTCGAAACTAGATCCATCCGGCTCAGCTCTGCGCTTTTCAGAGTATTTCCGCGCTGGCTGGCTGCCCTTGGATTCCTGGTATTTCCGAACTGGCTGGCTGGCCTTGGACTCCTCCGAGAATATCTACTCGGCTGGCGGAGCCACGTTGAAGCCTCCAGGGCGGCGCAATTCTTCCGAGGTTATCGTGGATCTCCCAATACTCTGGGTCAGCCTTATCAAACTTTCAAGCAGCGATTCAATTCCCTTCTTCCTCCCGGTCGTCCTATCAGTGCCTGGACTCAATGGATCGTACTTTACTTCGGAACTCACCCTGACCAACTCGGGAGCTTCAAGCGCGCCTTTGGAAATCGAATATAGGGCAACTGTGGGAGGTGGTAGTGGGACGGGAGCCATCACTCTCAGGCCGGGAACACAACAGATTTTCCCCGACGCGATGGGTTTTCTAAGCTCCTTGGGCATTCCAGTTCCGACGTCTGGAGATCGCCTAGGCAGCCTCATCATACGTGCCCCCAAGGATGTGGCTGTCCAAGCCCGTACCACAACCAGGACTGGACCAGGAAGGGCTGGCCTCGCCTCTCCAAGTAGACGGGTTCCATACTACGGCCAGCTTATCCATTACCTCATGGGCGTGTTGACCATGCTGGCGGCCTATGCATTAGGAACGAGACTGTTCACACGAAGTGCCGGGCTGGTGGCCATGGCTGTTCTTGCCTCTTCACCGCTGTTCCTTTGGGAGATGAGGACTGTGCACGTCGATGTTGGGCTGGCTTTGTATGTTTTTGCCTCTCTCTATGCGACCGCCGTCTGGCTGAGCAAGCGGGACAAGGGCTGGTATTGGTTGGTCATCTGCTTTTTGGGATTCAGTCTGGGCATCAAATACCACGGCTGTTTGCGCTGGGTGCTATAGCGTCGTTGGTCTTGCTGCACGGGACGGTCGTGACGAAGAATCCACGGGCGGGGTTGACAGCCAGTCTCAGGCTGTTTCTACTTTCCTCGGTCGGACTGATGCTTCCCTGGGGAGCCGTCAATCTCTATCTGACGGGAAACCCGATATGGCTCCACTATCAAGGACACCCTTCCAGTACGATACCTGCTGGCAAGGGAATCCCGAGACGAATACCTGGCCCGGCACATCCAGAACTACTCAGCCGTTCAGTTTTTCAATCGACTTCCCGGACCAAAGCATGTGCTGTTCTGGTGGAACACCAACCCGGCGGTCTACTATGCGAACAGCCCGGCCTCCTACCATTTTTCTCCGTTCGTGGCAAAATTGGCCACAGACGATCCCAACGAAATCCACCGGCTGCTCAAAGAAAATGGCGTCACCCACGTGATTGTTGGCCAGCGGAATCAGGAGGCTCAACTGATCACACGGTCTGATGGGCCATTTGCGCAAGCCCACCTCAAGAAGATCTATCAGAAAGCAGGGAGTGTCCTGTACGAGTTCTCTTCCCAACCGCTAAACCAGGAGGCGATTGATTATGACTTTCTCGGCCACATCCGCGAGGCGACGATTCGTATGCCGAATGAGCCACCGGGCAAGCCGAACATCGCCTATCGCATGCTGACGGCCATTGGCGCTGAATTCTCGTTATTCATTACTCGGTTTTCCACCTTCGGAAGTGGAGTATAGCCTGACCCTCTGTGAACGGCCGCTTCTGCAGTTCGCCGTTGGACAGGCCAATCCAGGCTGTTCCGGTAGGGGGTCCTTCCAGATCTGGTTGTCTGGGGTAACAGGACAACGGCAACAGATTTATTCCCGCGAGCTTTATGCTGAAAAGAACCCGCAGGATGTGGGCTGGTTTGAGGAACGGCTGGACTTAGAAGCCTTCGCAGGGAAGCAGGTTAAGATTCTCTTCGAAACAAAACATTTGGGTGGGAGTTCCTGCGTTTGGTATTGCTGGGCTGATCCCGTAATTCTGTCACAGCCGGCTGACCAATGATGCTTGTCGTAGCCCGCTGCATGATCTCTGTCCTGATTCTCCTGATGCGTCCTTATCTCCGTAGCGAACTTGGCTAAAGTGTGACCGTCTTACACCCTCTGGTCCTCTGATCTCCTCAGTGCAAGGCCTCTAGTAATTTTGCGAGTTGTGGACTCTCAGCCATAACTGTAAGTTTACATGCCGAATCGGTCTATCGAACTCTGTTGGCGTGACAGAACCGTCACGCAGGCTTCTTCACGACAGCAAATCAAGGCTCTGGTTGGCTGAAATTGTGTGTATCAACCTGGGCCGGGCACTGACAACACTGCGAGAGGTATACCGTATGAACGAACTGGCTTGGGTTGCGGACAGCTTGAGATTCACGATTCGCAGAACGTGGTGGGTCTTGCTATTTCAAGGTATTGCAGCTCTGATCCTTGGGATTTTGTTGTTCACCAGCCCGGGGAGCACCTTGGTCACCCTGGCGCTATTCCTCGGCGCATACTGGCTCATCAGTGGTGTGATCGACATCATCGGCTCGTTTACTCGGCGCAGCGCCGACAGACATTGGTGGTTGCCGCTGCTCGCCGGCATCATCAGCGCTGTTGCCGGACTGGTGCTCGTTGGCCAGCCCCTCGCAGGGGCAGTGGCAATTCCGCTCGTGCTGGCGCTGCTGATTGCCGCAGGCGCCATTACCAGCGGGATCTTCAACATCGTTTGGGCAATCGCTGTTCGCAATGAGATCCAGGGCGAAGGTTGGATAATCCTTTGGGGCCTGATCTCCATTGTCCTCGGCATTTGGCTGCTGTCTCAGCCGCTCTTGTCCACACTCGCGTTCCTCTGGATGGCGGCTCTTCTCGCCGTGATCGGTGGTATCGCGATCATCATCATGTCGTTCCGACTGCGCAGTTTGGCGGCTTGACTAAGTTTCGCTTGGTAGCGAAGAAGCTGACAACAGGAATTCTGTTCCTGTCGGCGCCTTCTCAGGAAAGGGTCATGGAGTTAGGGCCCTCCCTCAAAGGGTGCTTAGAAAGGTGTAGTCCAAGCGACCAACTTCGCTTGCGGACCCGGCTTCAGCCGGAGAAATGCCGTTGGCTTCCGCTTTAAGGCGGGAGAGTTAGGCACTCCGGTTCCTGAGTGGAGCCGGCATGAAGTCGCCTGTTATCTGTGTTCGCAACTGCCAATCTTCTTAGCCGACTCGCTATTGAGGGCACGTGCGACAACCTCAAGTCAAAGAAAAAGGAGAAAGAGAATGGCAAGCTTACTTGACTCTTGGCGTCAACTGATGACGCCCGACATGGTCGGCACGATTGGTAAATCCTTGGGTGTAGATACGAGCATTGTTCAAAAGGGCCTTGACGTTGCTGGGCCGCTCCTCCAGAGCAGTCTGGCAAACAGGAGCCAAACCACGGCAGGCCTGGACGGGATCATGGGGATGCTGCCAAAAGATGGCGGCGCCAGCCTTCTTGGCACCCTTGGGAACCTGGCGGGTATGCTCGGCAAGGGCGGCCTGCTCGGCTCGGTTGCATCTTCCGGATTGCTAAACGGCATCTTCGGCTCCGGCACCAGCGCCATTGGCAAGGCACTCAGCGAGAGGATCGGCTTTGGTGCGACACCGCTGCTCGGCTTGGCTGCAAGTGCGGTGTTAGGACAACTCGCCAAGACGGCGCAGGATCAGAAGCTGACTTCGACAGGCATCGCTAGAATGTTGCAGAACGAAGCCAGCAGTACCCAGGGTAAACTCAAACCTGAAGTCCAGACTGTCGTGAATGAGGCCCTGGACGCGGGTAGGCAGGCAGAAATGCTCAAGCAAGCTTTCACCGATGAGGAGTGGACGAAAGTTCGGTTGGCGCCACTGGCAGCGGTCTCCTACGTCATGAAATCGTCGCCATCGGGACTGGTTGGTCGGGTGAAGGAGTTAACTGCCGCCGGTGATGCGATGACAACGGTGCTGAAGGACGCTGGCGCAACTTCCTTGCTCAACGTCGCCTTCGGCAACGTTGGCTCTTCCCTGGAAAGCGATCCGGGAGTCGAGGCTAAATCCCGCGGTGATGTCCTCAACCTGATTAAGGATGCGGCTGCAGGAGTTCGGGCTAAGGCTCCGAAGGAAGCCAGTGCTTTCGGCAAAACGCTTGTCGTGGTCGCCACCAAAGTTGCTGAGGCTACTAAGGAAGGGGGCTTTCTCGGTATGGGTGGGACGCTGGTAAGCCCGGAAGAGCAGGTGGCGCTGGATGAGATCAAGTCTGTCGTCGCTTTCCGACAAGCCGCAGCATCGGAAAAGAGTTGAGATTCCAGACCGATCGGCGCACAACCTGGGGCGTAGTTCCGTGTGCAGGTCACGCGTCGTCTCTCGATAAAACGATGAAGCTTGCACTCAAGATGTGCCGCCATTGCCACTCACCCTGCGAACCTCGGCGATAGCGGAATCGTGCATCGCTTTGGCAACGTCAGAGAGCGCATAGAGAATTTCACGGCGCTTCTGCTGCCGGCTTTCGGAAGCGCCACCGCCTCTCTTGGCCTCTTCTTCCGCCTTTTTCAGCTGCGCTTCAGAAGTCAAGACGTAATCGTCCAGTTCATAGGAAGTCGAAACCAGCACCTCTTTGCACTCCAGTTTCTGGGGAGGTCCGCTCAGCACTTCACATTTGTGAAGTGTTCTTTGATAGGCAGGCAGCGAGAATCGCGATCCGGATGTAGGATCTCTGCGCTCCGAACTCGCGAGGTCTCTGCGTCCCGCGTTTGAGACAGCTTGTAGCTCGCGCGCTTGAGTCAGATTTGTCCGAATCCGTTCCTGAAGCTCCTTGTAGAGGTTGGGCTGGCCGGTGGCGGGATCCGGCTCCAAATACTTCTGAGCCTCGTCATAAGCCGCTAGCATCACCATCCTGATCAACGAAGTCACGTCCGAGTCTTTGATCTGGCGACTGCGAGTAGCCGCCTGGTTGACCAAGCGGTCCCACTGGGGCAAAAAGTCGGTCCGTGCGGGGTTTGCCACCAGCAAGCTCGACCACTGTCTCAACTGGACCAGCTCGGGATCGGCCAGTTTCCAGCGTCCAAGCGTGGCCTTGATGTCCACGGACGGAATCTCTTTCACGATCAGGCGGGCTTCGTCGAGACTCAGATCGGGCTTCGGCAGGCCAGCCTTGAGGCCAGACTGGGCTGGCTTGCTTCCGCCCTGATTAGTCTGCGCAGCCGTGCCAGCAACTGAGCAAAAGCTGAACAGCGCCAGCAAAAAACTCGTCAATTTTCGGAATCTCGTCATAATCCCTCCACACATCACTTTCCTTTTGCCAGATTCTGTGCGAATCAATCCAGTCTTTCGACCTCTCTGGGAAATCACTTTAAGCCCGCAATGTCAAGTGGTGACATAAATTGATCCAGTTGAACTGCTTTGACGTCCGATGAAGGCGGATCAACCTGGAATCAATCTACTACGTTATCATCCGGCTTTGCCAGCACGCCTGCCACTAAAATGATGAAGATTGGCTTTGCCCATATGAAGTAGGAAAGATTCCCCACGGGCTCCCAGACTGCTGTCGCTGTAGCCATCTCTCCTGCGGACGGACAAAGAAGCATCGGGTCGAGGGATGGAGTGGAGTCCCGGCTTCTTTTTCCTCGTCTCTCCAGAATTCCTTCTGCTATTGTTTTGAACTTGGGTGAGCGCTGCCGTCCCAGATCGCGTCCCGTACCTCGATTCGTGTGCCAATCCTAAGTCTTCGACATTTTCTCCAACTACTGCGCCAGGAAAGAGAACTCCATACCATTGAAGTCGAGGTTGATCCCTATCTGGAGGCGGCTGAGATTCACCGGCGCGTTATTGAGCAGGGTGGTCCGGCGCTGCTGTTTACTCGGGTGAAGGGCAGTTCGTATCCTGTCGTAACAAACCTCTTCGGAACGGCGAAGCGCATCAATCTGGCTTTTGGCCCTAAGCCTCTCCGATTGGTCAAACAGGCTGTCCACTTTGCTGAGACGTTCCTGCCGCCGCGGTTCTCCAAAGTCTGGGCCAATCGTAGTTTGGCCTTGGAAGCTCTGAAACTGGGGACGCGAACCGTCAAGCAAGGTCCCGTCACGGAAGCCTTCGAGGAACCAGCGGACCTGAATCGACTGCCTGTTCTTACCACTTGGCAGCAAGATGGAGGTCCATTCATCACACTGCCGCTGGTTTACACGGAGCACCCGAAGGACAAACGTCACAATCTGGGAATGTACCGGCTGCAGCGGTACGATGGCAGCACGACGGGCATGCACTGGCAGATCGGCAAAGGAGGTGGGTTTCACTATTACGTCGCTGAACAACTCGATGAAGCGTTGCCGGTCAGTGCGTTTCTGGGCGGTCCTCCAGCGCTAATTCTGGCGGCAATCGCACCGCTGCCCGAGAACATCGGAGAATTGATGGTCGCGTCACTCCTCGCAGGTGAGCGCATCCCGATGATTCGTGATTCGCGCAGTCCTCATCCCATGCCAGCCGAAGCGGAGTTTGTGCTGCAGGGTTTCGTGGCGCCGCACCAACGTCGCCCCGAAGGTCCGTTTGGCGATCATTATGGTTACTACTCCCTCCAGCACGACTATCCCGTCTTCCATGTCGAGCGAATGTTTCACCGGCGAGATGCTGTCTACCCCGCCACGGTCGTTGGCAAGCCGCGACAGGAGGATTTCTTCATCGGCGATTATTTGCAGGAACTCTTGAGCCCATTGTTCCCGATGGTGATGCCTGGGGTTCGCGACCTATGGAGCTATGGCGAGACGGGCTTCCACTCGCTGGCAGCTGCTGTGGTCAAGGAACGCTACGGCAGGGAAGCGATGACCTCGGCCTTCCGCATCCTGGGTGAAGGACAGCTTTCCTTGACAAAATTTCTGATGGTCACGGACACAGCCGTTGATCTGAAGAACTTCCGAGTAGTGCTCACGCACATTCTGGAGCGAGTCCGGTGGGAAACGGATCTGTTCGTCATCTCGAATCTTTCGATGGACACCCTCGACTACTGCGGACCTGAAGTCAACAAGGGAAGTAAGGGAGTTCTGCTGGGTCTGGGGCCGGCCATCCGTCAGCTTCCTCGTGAGTTCCGACAGGAGGCTCCGGCCGACATCCGCGAAGTAAAGCTTTTCTGCCCTGGTTGCCTTGTCGTGAGCGGCTCGTCCTATAGCGATGATCCCAGGCAGGGGGAAAGACTGGCGCAATCGAAAGCGTTCGAAGATTGGCAGTTGATTGTCTTGTCCGACAATGTCACGATCGCCGAAAGCGTGCCGTTGTTTCTCTGGTCGGTCTTTACCCGTTTTGAACCTGCCGCCGATATCTGCGCAGCGCACACCGAGGTTCGCCGCCATCATCTCTGCTACCGCGGTCCCATCGTTATTGATGCTCGAATGAAGCCAACGTATCCTGAAGAGCTCGTGTGCGACCCGCAAACCGCAAAGAAAGTTGATGAGCGTTGGAGAGAATATTTTCCGAAATGAGGAGGCTCCATGAAAGACAAAGTTGAAAGTAAAATCGCCTTGGAACCTGCCAAGCTTGAATTCCTCGAGCGGATGGCTAAGACCTATGGACTATCCGACATCGGCAAAGCCGTGCGTTGTCTCGTGAACTACGCCAGGGACAACCCGGACCAGCAAGCCTCAATCTTTGGCGAAGTCCGGTGCGACGATTGCTAGAGCTCCGCTCCGGACTCCACTTTCAGGAAAGATCGCCAGCCGACCCGCACGAAGTTCCTGGCCCGGCTCCGCATCCATTGCAGCTTTCATGTCAGAGGAACACCTCCGCCGAGAGCCCGATCGATGGTTCTAATTTGCTCTGGCTCCGTCACAAGGGAAGATGGCCCGCCGCAAAACTAAGATCGGTTGTGAAAGTGATTGTTGGCCGGCCGCATGTCGTGTTCTGGGCACTCTAGCCCTCGCCTACACCGCCATCTTCTCCAGCCGCGTCTGAAACGCTCTCGGCCGGAACAGGAACTCCACAATATTCCCCTCGTGCGGCTGCAGCCAGTCGAGCTGGATTGTCGGCACGGGACCCACGTTCAGCCGGTCGATTTGCGGGGCATCCATTAGTTGGCGATGGAAGTTTTTGTCACCGGTGATCGCACTGCCCACCAGGGTGGATCCGATCCGCCTTAACATCTCGTCTTGCGGGCACCGCACCACGCTGACGAACGGGAACATGAACTCCGTATTGGCCAACTTGCTTTCAGGCGATGCTGAGTGGATGACCACCGGCCGCAGATAGCCGCAGCGCTGCTTTTCCACCAGACGCGAACCAAACCGGGCCGTGACATGGTCGACTCCTCCTTCGCCGAGCCCGGCTTCGATGCTGTTCCAGATCGCCCGGGCAGCCCCTGGTACCGTGAACGCGGCGAGGCTTGCCTGCGGGTCTTCGGGTGGCTTCGGCTCCACCGGCCCCATTCGTTCGGCCAGAGCTTCGGCGATCTCACGCGTGTGACGGGAGGCCCAGATACCGGAGCAATTGATGCAGCCCCGACCGCTGTTGAGGAACACGCTGTCGACCATCACATCAAGGTACTTCTCCCATTGGTCCACGACATCATCGCCCAGCAGGATCTTGCTGAAGCCCGGTCCGTGCACCTGCACTCGCGGGTCGCCTCGATACCGTTCGACCGTCGCCGTGCCGCCGAAAATCATGGTACGGTTCGAACGCCGCACGACCTCGGCGCCCAGTTCGCCGCCTCCAGGATAAATCGCAATGGCTTCTTTGGGCACGCCCGCTTCAGTAAAGGCCGCCGCCATTCGACAGGGAGTCCACGGCTCTTGAGGGCCCGGCTTCAGCAGAAGCCCTACCTGCATTGGAATCACCGGCAGCCAGAGGGTATGCACGCCCGGTGAGTTCGACGGCAGCACCAGCCCCAGCACGGGCGACTGGGCCTGATAACTCACCGTCACTCCGCGAGACTCGACTCCATAGCCGCGTGTCAGGATGTTCAGATCCAACCCCCGGGTCAGCGCATCCAGAATCTTGTCCATGTTGGAGAGCACGAAGTGGTTCTTGGTCATGTTGGCCTTGCACATGTGCTCCGGCAGGCCCGTGCTGGCTGACTGCTGGCGGGCAAAATCATCCGGCGCCTGCACGCCATCGCCTATCGGGAGGGTCGCACGCAAATAGAGATCCGCCGCCCTTTTCATCATCGCGATCAATTCCGAGACCGGAATCTCGGTGAGCACCTCCCGCGCGCGCTGAGCCAGTCGCATGTCACGACCCAGCAGACCCGTGTTGGCCTGGCTCACTCGCGCCAGCGTTTCCCCTGTAACAAAATGCACGACATTGTCGGTTTCGAGGCTCGTGTACGGCTGGCCCCAGCGCAGAATCGGAATGTTTAAAACAGCCATTGGTTCCTCACCAAATTGATTAGTAAACTCCTACAGTCGTTTGAGCGGCGATTTTGCGGAACGGGCGCACGCCGCTCACACCGTCCCACGGATATTTTTCATAGGGTTTCTCGCGCTCACCCTCATCTCGTTCCAGGAAACCCGGGATAAACGTTTCCCGAGTGAGTGTCGTTAGCCGCACCCGACCCGTTTGACCGTAGTCCACGACCTGGTCGGGATCGTCAAAGGAGACCACTTCAATGACGGCCCGAGGCTGCGGAGCGAAGTAGGTGATCTTGTAGCCGTCGTCCGACGTCACAGGTTTCGAGCAGGCCAGACCCATGAGCGTATTGCCGTAAGTCGGCGTCAGATACACTCCTTTGCCCAGCAACTCTTCCATCGCGAAGCGGGTGTACTGCGGCGTAAATTCTGTCCCCCCCGCGAAGATCCCGGTGATGCCCGAGGCTTTGATGCTGGTGCCACGGTTCTCGAGCTCCTCGGCCAACGCCTCAAGCAGCTTGGGCGTCGTGAACAGGCACCGGATATCGTGTCCGGCCCCGAGTACCGTGATCGCCTGATCGATCACGTGGGCCTTGTACTGCTCTAACGCGTCCGCTTCACCCTGCTTGATCAGCTTGATGACCCAGCGTGGATCCAGATCGACGCAAAAGCAGATACCGCCTCGATGCTGGCACAGATGTTCCACGGCCAGCCGCAGCCGGCGCGGACCCGAAGGGCCGAGCATCAGCCAGTTGGCACCCCGCGGAAAATATTCGTCCGGCAGCGTGTCGCTGAACATTTCATAGTCGATTCTAAAGTCCTCGATCGCGAGTCGGCCCTTCGGCACGCCGGTCGTGCCCCCGGTCTCAAAGACATAGAGCGGCTTGCCGGCCAACCCTTTCGGCAACCACCGGCGCACCGGTCCACCCCGTAACCACTCGTCCTCGAAAGGTGGAAATTTCCTCAAGTCCTCGAAGCGGTGGATCTCCCGTCTTGGATCCCAGCCCAGCTTTCCCGCGAACTCCAGCCAGAATGGGCACCCTGTCCTCGGGTTGAAGTGCCACTCGACTACTTCACGCACCTGAGCATCGAGGTGCGCCTTCGCTTCCTGCACTTTAGACGACAAGTCCCCTGTGGCGACAGTCATGAGGTCATTTCGCTCCTGTGAGGATTTGCAAGAGAGGGAAAGGGGTGAAGCCTTCAGTGAGTTGTCGTGGCGGTTCGGAAGGCATCATGACAACCTGTGGCACTTCGAGCATCCCTGTATCAAGATCTGGCTAGGGGGAACAGTTGCATCCTGTGTGGCATCGCCGAAGCTGGCATAGCGACGCAAGGGATGCGAAGTCTTAAACGCGAACGATGAACCGACCAAATCATGGAAGCAGGGCTTTGACCTCATGGGTAGGTCAGAGAAATCACCCGTAAGCAAGCTTCTCAAGTTGGGGATTATAGCTTGATCGCCTGGCGGGCACGCAACGTCCAAATGTCGGAAATGTCGGGCCGGCGTCGACAAATTCAGTCGAGCAGCTCGGTAAGATAAATCGGGTGCTTGCTTCAGCGGGCAGCACTCCGACGGCCTGGAGTACGAGCACTGCAACGACAACTTCGCCATTGCAGAGACGGACTGCTAACCGTTCCGTCAGCGAAAGAGCGATCGTTGATCGTCCAGCCGCCTCCAATAAAGGCGGTTGCTATGAGTCGACGATTCGGCGACAACTTCTGCTGCTTGTTGCGACGATATTGGGGAACTTTCAATTGCCTCGGGCTCGAAAGATGACTTTGGGTTCAGCCTTGCACTTCGGAATTCACGGCCTGAATCAGCGCCTTGAGGTAGCCATAACCGAAAGCAAACGATTGAAGACCTCCGGAATCGTCAGCATGACGCGGCATATGATCGGGACATATTGAACCAGAGAACTGCACGTCCCGAAGAATCTGCATGATCTTGAAGAAGTCCATCTCTCCCTCATCGGGATACACTTCTTCGAAGCTGTGCAGTCCGCCGCGGATATTGCGCATATGGATCTGGTGGATCTTACTTCGTTCCCCCAAATACTGAACAATGGGCAGAATTTCCGTGCCTGGTTTCTTCAGGCCTTCGGCAGTTGTTCCCAAGCACAGTTGAAATCCATTATATGGACTGTCCACAATCGACTCGTATCGTTTGAGGGCTTCAAACACCGTTGGAGAATCCCAGTTGTCAACGCCCTGATAGCCAAACGGCAGCCCCGGCGGGTCATAGGGATGGCAGGCCATTCTGACATCGTGCTGCCGGGCTACGGGGATCACCCTCTCAAGAAAATAGGTGATGCGTTCCCAGTAGTCTTCGGAGCTAACCCTGCCTGATTTGCCGACGGGTAGGCTTTTCCAGTTCTGCTCCACCTGAAAGCCAGCATAGCTGACGTTGCCACGTCCTGTCGTTTGCCTGTTCCGTCTGATGGGTATGACGGTCCAGTGGTAGGTGATGATCTTGACACCGACTTGGGCTGCCTTCTGGACGTTGCCGATGATATTGTCAAGCTCCCGATCGCGCTCGGCACCTTTTCGAAGGGTGATGTAGTCAGCCTCCATTCTGATGGCTTCGAGAGTGACACCATAGCGACCACAATCGTCCTTCATCCTCTTGAGTTCATCAAGGTCCCATGCGCCGCCTCCCTCAGGACGCTTCCTTGCCAAGACGGTAAGGTGCCTAACACCGTGGCGTAAATTGAATTCCAGATTCTCCTTAGAGGTGATGCCGGAGCCCGCAACGCTGTGGTAGTCACCACCGACATGCATGAGGTTATTCTTCCTAGCATTACGTAGTGCTTGGCCTGAAGCCGTTTCGGGCGCCCCGGGGATGGCAAGGCAGGCCCCGATCGCGCTACCGACGAGTCTCTCTCCGAACTCTCTTCGTTTCATCATACGAATGTCTACTAGCCTCACTCGGACAGGTTCCATCATAAACTATTGTAGAGATAGCAAACATCAAATCGGGCGCGGCCGTGAAAGGTCGGGAGACGGCGTTTCGGGAAACTCAGAGCACGTACCTCTCAAGCACTGGTGCACCCCAAAAGAGGCTGGAGTTGTGCGTACAAGGTCGTTCCCTTGAAATCCAACTAGTGGCTGCACCTTGCCGAACAGCGGCACTGAGCCTTGTGGGCCGACGGAGAACCATCGCGGAGCCAAAGTCGTTAGGAAAATGAAGCCCCCGAGTGTCTGTCTCTCAAGTTGGCACCATTCAGCCAGAGGAACCAACCTTCGATCGGCTCCAGTTCATCAGCGAAAGCTCTCAGAATGGATTGGATCTTCCTATCGCACCTCCAAGTAGTCCTTCTCCGGAAGCTTGGGAAACGGTGCATGGGGTTCGGCCTGGTACCAGTAGGCTACTGAGGCGATATCGTCCTGCAGAGGAAGATATCGGCTGTTGGCGTCTCCGTGCCAGCCGAGGGCCTGGATAGTGACCTTGAGGTTCTTTTCGAACCGTATGGGATCCATGATGTGCCAACGGTACAGTCCGAAGCGCTGCTGGGACTCGTAGAGCCCGTCGGGCCGAATCACCTGCGATAGGCCCGAGTAAGGCGTGGTGAATTCCTGGTAGCGCCGCAATTCTTTGTTCTCAAAGTTGTAGGACCCGCAGAAGTAATCTTCGGTACCCGTCCCGCAGATCGTGGGGAATTTGGCGTCGTCGTCCATGAAGAACTTAATCTCACCCTCGCCCCACCAGCCGGAGTTGTTGACTCCCCAAGCCATGTAGGTTCCTACATAGTGCCCCCACCCTTTGACACCGTCGAGAATCACGTAGTCCTGCTTGTAAGGAACAGGATTGGTACGCCGGAACTGGGCGTGGAAGTAAGCGGCATCTTCGGGGACCTCGGTAAGGGTATAGTCAAGCTGATAGTAGAGTGTCATCGGTTCGGAATCGATATTCTCCATTGAGATGCGGCAGGATTTTCGGAAGGGCATCTCCCAATAACAGTTGAAGGCGCTGCCTGGGTTAACGCACACAGCCTGCGAAGAGAGCTGAGCGTATTTACCCCATCCTGACGCAAAGAAGTCTCCGACAGGCGCTTCCACCGAGGGTTGGGTCTCGCCGTCCCAGTAAATGCGCAGAATCGAATAGCGCCAGTTGCCGGTGGGAGTCATCCAAATGTGCTGGATCGCTCCAGATCCCTGAATATCCGCCAGGGTGAAGGTCTGCTTGGAGGCGATGCGAATCGAGGGGGAAATTTTCCAACCCTGCCCCAGGTCGCGGGCCGCGTTTGCGCCCGTGCCTTCAGTGGCCATGCCGCCCTTACCCTTTTCGCCGGTAAAGTTTTCGGGACTGATGGATCGCGTCTTTGCGCGCGATAACCGCGAGAGGCTGCCCAGGCTAAGGTGAAGCCCGTTATAGGAAGACTTCAGCTCGGGCGTCTGCGAAACGAACACACCTGCCATGGCGAGGGACAAAATTGCAACTAACAACTTCTTCATGGTTGTCTCCTTTAGTGAATTAGCCCTTGTGCCGGGCGAAAGAGTTCGGCTCCTGTTCGGTTCGTCTTGTTCGTTGCCGCTACCCAGAGTCAACAGCGAGGACTCTATTTTTTTTTGGGCTTCTGCAGTACAGCTTACCTGTGAGATGGCAAACAAGCGATACGAATGTCAATTCAAGAAATTTACAATTTCGGGAGGCCAGGGAATGGGCAACAGAATCGCGGTTCTAAGACTGGGTTGTACATCCAAACTCCTCGGGAGTTGGTGGTATCCGAGAGCATCCACCGGATTAAACAAGGGCTACCCGTCGATTCAGGTTCATCTGCACTCTTATTGAGCGTCGTGGAAGATGATGCCCAGGGTTTGACGGTGTCCCGACCGAACGCGGCTGACGCCGTGGCGGAGAGTGACGCGATACACGCCACGGGTACCCCGTACGGGGCGATTATGAACCGCAAACACAACGCTGTCCCCTTGACGAAGCGGTACGACTACCGGCCGTGACTGCATCCTCGGCCGTTGCTCCGTCATCACGAATTCGCCACCGGTAAAGTCGCTGTTGGGTTCAGACAATAGAATGGCGAGTTGGAGCGGAAAAGCATGCTCGCCGTACAGATCCTGATGCAGGCAGTTATAATCGTCCATTCCGTATTGAAGCAAGAGTGGCGTGGGCTTGGCCTGTCCGGCCTGATGGCAACGCTCAATGAAGTCCACATGCCTTTCTGGATAGCGCACCTCGATGCCCATTGCGCAGTTCCAACGGTTGGCAATCGGTACGAGATTGGGATAGATAACCGTGCGGAGGCTCGCGACCATATCGGGCAACGGGTAGCTGAAGTACTTGTACTCTCCGCGCCCGAAACCATGTCGTCCCATCACAACGCGGCTGCGGAAGATCTCATCGTGGGAGTACAACGCAGCCAATGCCTTACATTCCTCCGCAGAAAGAAGGCGCTCAACCATCGCACTACCCTCGGCGTCGAGATCCTGGGAAGCGCGCTTCCAGTCGATCGCCCTGACTCGTTCCGCAATGCTTTGAAGCGACGCAATTGACGATTTCGTGTTGGCTACGGCCTTCATGTTCCCGCCTCCCATTCGAGAAAAGCGCGTTTGACTTTGACTCGCCAACGATAACCCACCGTGCGCGGTCGTTTCGCACCACACGATAGCATGGAATTGCCACCACCCAGTGCGGAGACGGCAAGATGAATGGAAGTAGACGAATTGTCAATGTAGTCTTCAAATATCAATAGAACACTCTCACCTCCTTCTTCACTCATCTTCCTTTCTATCAGAAACCGCTCAGCGTGTATATGAATGGGTACTCTACTGGTCTGTTAGGCTAGGCCTCCAGCCCCATCAAGTGCTGGGAGACTAAATAGGCTTTCCTTCAATCGTCAGGTTCGGATAGAGTTGATGCTCGTCAATGATGTTGTAATACATCAGGCACGAAGTGATTCTTAGATTCTAAGACACTTCGACAAGGGAGGAGAAATGGCTAGTATTGCCCAGATGGTGAGGACCCTTCAAAAGGAGAAGGAGATTGTTCAGTCGAGGTTAGACGGTATTAACCAGGCAATTGCTGCCCTAAGCCGGGCCACCGGCAGCAGGCAGGGAAGCGTCTCAGAAGGAACAAGAAGGAAGCTGAGGCTAGCGTGGAAAAGACGCAAGCAACGTATGAAGATGGAAGGAACCAAAAAGGGCTAGCGGAGCTTGCACTGGCTTCACCAAGCGCCGAGCATCGTCGTACCTATCAAAACCAGCAGGAGCGGCTTCGATGACCAGTGCTCGCTTCGCTTGAAGTTGCTCCGTTGGGATGAACGTTGCTTAAGCTCCAGACACCGCGAGTGTAAGCAACCATTCGCGGCACAGATGGTCTGCGAGGCTACGACTCGAATCTTCCGCTGACAGGTCCTCAGTGGTCACGAGTATCTGCCGACTACGGTAACGGATCAGGCTGTAGTCGTTCATCTGCTCCACGACCTCGACTTGGAGCCCGAAGTAGGACGCGATACGAGTCTGAGGGTTCTCTGCAACCGTCTCTAGTTTGGTGGCTTGCGTAACCATCGTCGTGACCTCCATGCGGGTTCAACATGTATCC
Source organism: uncultured Acidimicrobiia bacterium (assembly GCA_963752385.1). Classification (GTDB taxonomy): domain Bacteria; phylum Acidobacteriota; class Terriglobia; order Versatilivoradales; family Versatilivoraceae; genus CAVVYL01. Next base: position 60,552 of record CAVVYL010000056.1, read on the forward strand.
GCGTCCCGCTCCTGCTGGGAGCATACGACTTGCCATTCTCACCATCGGCGAACGAAAAAACGTCAGCCAATCGACAGGAATTTGATTCCATCCAACTTAGGACGTACAGACCGCCAGTTCGGAAGCTTCGGCTGGAGCGAGGCTGGAGGCGAGCGAAGGCCGTAGACTATCGAACACGATATGACCCTATCTGTTGTGATGGTCAGACAAACGAGTACTCTGGGGCTCCTTCTTGGCGAGTCAGACAGATGGCTGTCGCCGAAATTTTCACAGGACTTGTAGGACCCTTTTTGGTGTAGGCCCCTGCAGCATCCTAGCTGCGTTGCTCGGCTGGAGCGCTCTCCCCACTCACGAAGGGTTCGGAGTTTCTTTCCAGTCCCCGGGCCGCAGCAGAAGCCTCAGGTAGGGCGGCCGCTACGTCAATTGCTTTTGGTTACTCGTGTTTCAGCCTACTCTTTCTTCGGCTGAAGAGGTTGAGTTAGGTTCTGGCTCGCTGCGGCCAGGGCGACTCCGCAGGCGATTCCCAAGAGCGCTCCAGTGAGCGCACGTGAGAGGAAAGTGCTTGACCAGACTCCTATGAGATCGAGCCCTACGTTCAGCAGTATTAATCCCGCAGCTGCAAAGACTGCCTGCTTTAACAAGGCTGTGAGAGGTTTCCAAGAGGGTATCCACGGATACGCGGCGATCCCGAGGAGACCTCCTAGATAGATTGCCAGGCACCGTGAACACACAGGGAGTGGCGCCCCGCCGATCCAGAAGGAACGGCCCGGGTCCTGATGGCAGATTTGAGAGAAAAGGGCGGCGAGAAGCAGTACCGGTTGGTGTGGGCTGCTCCGTGCGATCCAGGAAAAGGAAAGAATCAAGCCACACCAGGTCAGAGTCAGAGCTAGCAATAGCAAATGCCTGGGCCAAAGCATGATGGGCAGCGATGAGTGAGGGGCGATAAGGTTAGACCGTTCTGGCGCTACCGTGAATGATCGGAGTTCCTGATAGCCACGATTCAATCCCCGACCGGCGTAACCACGACCCAAAATCCAGTCTCACCCGATAGGCGGCAGTTGGCAGCGAGCGGGTTTGTCGGTTCGATAGCCCAGCGCATAGTCGGCTTGCAGGAGCTTGTGGATTTCCCGTGTTCCTTCGTAGATGACGGCTCCTTTGCAATTGCGATAGTAGCGCCCAACGGGATATTCGTCTGAATAGCCGTAAGCGCCGTGAATTTGGACAGCGTCCGAGGCAGCCCGTTCCGAGGCAACGGTCGCATACCACTTGGCCTGCGAAGTCTCGCGGTTGTTACGCAAGCCTTGGTTCTTCATCCACCCACAGCGCAGCCACAGCAGACGAGACACCTCGTAGTCCAGAACCATCTGGGCGATCATTTCCTTCACCAGCTGATGTTCACCTATGGGCTTGCCGAAGGTCTTGCGCTCGAGCGCGTATTTTCGACTAGCGTCGAGACAAGCCCGGATTAGGCCAGCGGCACCCGCGGCCACCGTGTAGCGTCCCTGTTCGAGAGCAAACATGGCGATTTTGAATCCTTCGCCCTCCTCGCCGATCCGATTTTCGATGGGCACCCGAACATCGTTCATGGAAAAGAAACCGGTGTTACCGGCACGAATACCCCATTTCTGTTTCAAGGTCCCACTGGCAAAGCCCGACATCGAGCGTTCGACTATGAAGGCGCTTAAGCCAGAGTGGTCACGAGCTTTCTTCTTGTCCAAGTTCGTCCAGGCGATGACCAGGAAATGGTCAGCCACATCCGCAAGTGAGATCCAGATCTTTTCGCCGTTCAGCACATAATTCTTGCCCTCCCTCCGAGCTGTCGATTGCAGTCCGACCACATCGCTACCAGCGTCAGGTTCTGTCATTCCAAAGGTGGCGATCTTCTGTCCTTTCGACTGAGGAACCAGGTACCGCACTTTTTGGTCAGGTGTGCCCCAGCCCAACAGCGTCAGGCCATTCAGAGCGACATGAACCGACATGATCACTCGCAGTGATGTGTCTCCATACTCCAATTCCTCACAGGCCAGCCCCAAACTGATGTAGTCAAAGCCAGCACCACCATATTCCAGGGGTACGCAGATGCCAAGCAATCCGATCTCGGCCATCTTTCCGAGGATCGAGCGGTCGAAGAAATGATTGGCATCATTCTCGGCAATCTGCGGAGCTACTTCCTTGGCGACTAGCTCGCGGACAAGCCCCTCTACACTTAGGTGGTCTTCGGACAGGTCGAAACCGATCATGAGAGTCCTCCAGGGCGCGTGGCTGCCCAGCTAACCAAACGGGGACCTGCAACGTCAGTAGGTTACAAGTTAGAACCTTCTCGGGAATTCTAACTTTGGGGTCGGAGAACACCAAGCAGGAATTTCGAACTCAAAGAATCACGATTGAGGGGACGCGGGTCCGGAGACCTTTGGGTCCGAAGTCTGGGGACTCAAGGAGAGCTGGTTGGGAGAGGAAAGTTACCGCTACCCTTTGAGAAAGGCACGATCCTGTCGAATTTCTACGTTGTGGGCAATCGGAAGGCTAAACCAGACTAGCACCGGATTACTATTTAATAGGAGCAACCTCAGGAAAGTGTGCTAACAAGGTCTGCTTGGCCCGATAGGTACCCCGCAATCCAGCCCAATGTCTGGCCTTTGCCCGCAAAACATGGGGTAACAATTCCAAGGTATCGTTGAGAGAATTGAGAGGATTTGACTCTGCAATCTGTAGTTCTGCTATTCCACAGTTACCTGTTTTTCCAGACCGGAGCACGTCGTTCCACAAAGGCCTTAAGCCCTTCGTTAGTGTCTTCCAGGGCCATCAAGTGGTTGAGATAAATGTCTTGGGCTTTCTTCAGCGCATCCTGGAAATTCAGACCTTCGCCGGAGAGCATGGCTTTTTTGGTCATCTGAAGCACGGGGCCGCTATTGGCGGCAATCTTGGAGGCCATCTCCCTGACCGCATCCTCCAGTTTCTCCATAGCTACCACACGGTTGATCAGGCCTAGCGACAGCGCCTCTTTGGCCGTGACGATTTCACCTGTCAGGATCAACTCCATGGCTTTTTTCTTGCCGACCAGGTATGGAAACACGAGGGTGGCAATTGGAGGGAAAACCCCGACTTTGATCTCCGGTTGCCCGAACTTCGCGTTTTCCGAAGCAACTACCAGATCACAAAACGTAGCGAGTTCACAGCCACCTCCCAGGGCGTGCCCATTGACGGCAGCCACGGTTGGCTTGCCCATTTCGGCCATTGTGAGAAAGATCTTGTGGAAAGCATCCAGCAGCTGAAAGACCTTTTGAGGCGTGTGATCTGCCATATCGACACCTGCGCTGAAGACTGTGCAGGCCGAGGCAAAAATGACTATCTTGACGTTGTCTTGGTTGTGAAGCGACTCCAAAGCCTCACCAATCTCTGTCATCATTTCGATGTTCAGGATGTTCAGCGGCGGACGATTCAATGTGATGCGCGCGTAACTGTCAACCTTCTCAAAAACGATGCAGCTCATGAATGCTCAGTTCCATTCCGAAAGATTTCGCAGGAGGCAGCACTCCAAGGTCAGGAGCGCAAAGACTGTTTCGTCTGGCGGAGAGTCAAACTTTATAAGAAGGACAGACAAGCACAATGCGGACGGGACCCCATAGGCACGCAGATCAAAAGGTAGACAGGCAGCTCTTCCCGGCAAGTATGGCTGTTGCTATGAATGCAGCGTCCGCAGGTATGCCGAAAGCAGCACGATAATCACTGCCAGAACGACGTTGACGCCCAACCATTTCTTGCGATTGGCTTGGAAGGCTGCCCGCTTAGGATTCGACGACGTGAGGAAGATGGCGATCACGAAGACCGCCAGCGCCAAGGTGACCTTCGCGGCGTAGATGAAAGCGTATGGAGCGACCGAAGTCCTCCAGAGCAAGTGAGTATTGTAGAGACCGGATATGAGAATGCCTCCGATTGCGCTGTGGATGAGAATTCGCAACTTGCCAGCCAGACTCTTGAGGAGTTGGGTTCTCGCCTCGTCGCCAAAACTCGCCAGGGATGGGAGAAGAACGAGTCGCATAAAGAGCGTTGCACCGACCGCGGCAATCACAGAAAAGATATGCAACCAGCGCATGATGAGGTCAACAGCCAGCATGGGTTCGATCCTCAGCGAATGGGCGAATAGTCTGTGGGCCTCAGGAAACAACTGTGGATGTTCGAGACGATCTCGGCATCCGAGAGCCCAGGCTTGGCGCGCAGCTTGATCCAATCTGGGTGATTCACAAACTTGCGCCAGTTTTCTTCGCGAAGTTCCATGCTGTCATAGGCCAGCATGTAAGTGAGGCTCGGCTGCCCAGGGCCCACAATCGTTTGACCGAAGAACACAGGGAGAAGACCCGTCCGGCGGAAAATGGAGATCTCTTCGTCTTCGAACATTTTGATCTTGGTGAGCGACGCCCCCAGATTGCGTGCTTCATAGGTGCGCAGCTCAAACAGTCTCGGCTTCCGCTGCGGCTCTTGGGGCGGGATCTCAACCGCGGGCATGGCAGCAAATGCTCGCAAAAGCCGCGACTCCATTCGCGTGTAAACTAACTCCTTAGGTTTCGACATTTCCGCGAGTGCCTTATTCCACACCGGGTCCGCAGCCATCTGATCCAGCGTTTTTTCCATGGCGGCCAGTGAAGAATACGAAGTCAGAGAGACGAGCATCGGCATGGCGGGTCCGATCGACACATTGAAGAACCCCACCGGTCCAAAATTCAGGCGGTTGCTTGCCGGCAAGAACACATCCTTAAGGAATGCATCGAGGCGCGGACGTTCCAGATCGTTACGTAGGTGAAAAAACCGTAATTCGAACCAGGCTCGTGGAGTTTGAGAGGGCTCTCCGAAGGCTCCCCCACCTGCTGCAGCTGAGGCCAGACTCGACAGCATGAACGAACGGCGCTCCATAGGCGGCACCTTTCCAGCAGAGATGATGGAGCGGCTATTGTACTGAATATTCGAAACATGTCTAGCCCGAAAGCGTTGACTTTGCCTTCAATTCGCCCTAGGATTTTTAGTACTTGGATGGATCGCCGTTCGTTACCACCCGTACCAAAACACCGAGGCCATTGATTTGCTTCACAGGAGGGTTTTTCGCACCGGGGCGATTTTTCCATAACGGGCCCCCGACTTCGTCCGATGAGTCTAGCGCTAGAGGGCGAGAGTCGTCTTTCAAACTTTGTTCGGAGCCGAATCGTCGCAAATGGCCATTTGTCCAAGTTGTCAACAGAAGCTCAAGTGGTACCAGTTTAGAAGAGAAATTTGCCCACAGTGCTCCTCCAAGAATTGGGACGGGATGACGACGGAAGCTGTAGTTACTGCGGAACAGCCAGCAGCGGCCCCAGTGGCCGCCCAGGAGGGTGAATACTTCGACCTTGGCACGCTGCTTTCCTCTATTCGCGTGAAAGAAGAAGAAGTGGTCGAGGAAGAGGTTTTCTCAAATGTGTGGGCGCCGGCGGGTTATCCTACACGGTCCTTTCTGCTCTCTCTTGTCTTGCACGCCGCCATGGTTGGGGTAATCTACGGCCTCTCAGGGATGTCGTTCGGCCAGCCCCTTCCGTTTACCAAAGAGGCTCTGGAACGCGACTATCACATCACTTACTACAAGCCTTCTGATCTACTACCGAAAATCAGATCTGCCCGCGACGGCCCCAAAGCTCCTGCGGGAATCAAGAAAGAAACCAAACCACCCAAGGGCAGCACATCGTTCCTTCCAACCCAGACGACTCAGTCTTCTCCCTTGAAACCGGACAATGCCAGCCAGACCATTGTGCAACCCAGTGCCCCGGAAATCCAGATCAAGCAGGAAGTGAAAGTTCCCAACATCGTGATCTGGAATGTTCCTGAGACCAAAGACGAGGAACTGCAGATCGCCAACAGGAAGACCGATCCATTGCTAAGCCAATCGTTACAGGCAGCCCTGCCGCAGCTTCGACCCCCGGACGCGGACCTGAAGGAGGTGGAGCGTTCCCTCTCTGAATTGACGATGGCCAAGACGAACGTCGTCAACCTGGAGGCCAGGATGACGGTCAAGATGGGAACCTCGGCTGAATGGAACATTGCATCCGACGCGAGCAATCCAGGGCCGCTGCTAAACATGCCGGTTGAGAACTCGCTTGCTCGGATGTCCTACCTGCAGGCGAAAATGGCTGCCAGGATGGGGACTTCGCCCGAATGGGCCATCGCGAACGGAAACAATCCCGCGCCGACCATTGACGTGCCGGTAACCGGTGCAGGTTCCAACGCGCTGCGTAACTTGGTGGTGCTCAGTGCCGAACCAGGTCTCCCGGGACCGGGAGCGCTCAAAGTCCCAGCCGGAAATAAGACTGGTGCCTTTTCGATTTCACCGGACGGCAATCGTGCCGGATCCCCGGATGGGATTGACGGAGGTCTACTCGGTGGGGGGGTTCCCGGTGGCGGCGGCAGTGGCGGAAGCGGCAGCGGTTTTGGCGGCGGAGGTAATATCGCATCGATCCAGATCCCGGGTCTTTCAGTGAAGGGTGGGCGGGACGGCAATGTCCCCACAATTGCCGGTGCGGGCAGGCGACCCCGCTCGCCAGGCGGATTCAGCGACATGCAAACGATCGAGGATCCAGGCGAGTCTTACAACATTACCGTCGTGGAAGGCCGTTCGGGTGGCGCGGGGCTCGGCGTCTATGGCGTGCTTTCCGGGAAGCGCAACTACACCGTTTTTATTCCTATGCCGGCAGGAAGATGGACGATGCAGTTTTCAGAGATGCCACAGGGGACTGCGCCGGCTTCCGGCGCGCGTCCGGCATCAGCCCAAGTCTCTGGTTCGCAGGTGTTGGTCGCTGCAGGGGATGGAGTGATGCAGCCGCGTCCCTTGCGTAAGGTCGATCCGGGAAGACCGGAAGATCCCGAACTCGCGCAGCTCCGCGGTCTAGTCGTCTTGTATGCGGTGATCCGTAAGGATGGCGGTGTCGACCGCATCCGCGTGGTACGCAGTCTCAATCCCGTCCTCGATGAACGTGCCATGGTTGCGCTGAAGCAGTGGAAGTTCAAGCCGGCCCAGTTGGGCGAGAATGCGATTGAAGTTCAAGCCTTGTTCGGCGTGCCGTTCCGTCCGGTGAGGCAGTGAAGATAGGTTGCACGGAACAGGACACAGTCTACAAACTGCCTTTTGTTCCCTCTGCTCTAGGTCCTGAAGCCGCTTTCCAGAAAAACAGCAAGCTTAGCATCAACATCATCAATCCAGCCCAGACGATACTGCGGTGAAGCGTCTGTCCGGCAAACGGTATCGCCAAAGCCTGCCCAATCCTCCCCGATAGGGTGCCATGCTTCATTGTGCCAGAGTAGAAGAGAACCGCTGAAACGATCAGCAAGAACACTCCAAACCACCGCCTCGCCACGGCCAACTGTGCGTTCAGCCTCGGACGCTCGTCGCCAGCCTGCCGAAGCAGGCCGCTACGCTCGGCGCCATAGAGAAAGTAGATGACCAAACCTATGAAAAGCCAGACCAGGAAACGCACCCAGGTCAGCGGCGGGAGTTGGATCATCAGGTAGACGCAAGAACCGACGCCGAGAAGCGGGATCCAAGGCACAGCAGGGCAACGAAATGGTCGCGGCCTGCCGGGCTCTCGGGCTCTAAGGATAATGATCCCGATTCCGACCAGGGCAAAAGCGAAGAGCGTGCCGATGTTCGTAAGCTCAACTGCTTCGTTAATGTCCATGAAGCCGGCCAAGGCTGCGACGAAGACGCCTGTCACAATGGTGGTGACGTGCGGGGTACGAAAGCGAGGATGCACAGCGGCAAAAGCGCCAGGAAGCAGGCCGTCGCGGGACATGACGAAAAAAATGCGCGGCTGGCCGAGCTGAAAGACCAGAAGAACAGCCGTCATGGAGACGACTGCTCCAAATGAAACAATGCCCGCTGCCCAGTCGAGCTGAACGGCGTTTAGGGCCGTCGCCAGCGGTTCGGCGGTTCCCAGTTGCCGGTAAGGGATAATTCCGGTGAGCACCGCCGTAGTCAAAATGTAGAGCAACGCGCAGATTCCCAGCGAAGCCATCATGCCAATCGGCATGTCCCGTTGCGGATTCCGTGCTTCTTCGGCGGTTGTCGAAATGGCATCGAAGCCAATATAAGCAAAAAAAATGATGGCTGCGCCGGTAGCGATCCCACTCCAGCCGTTGGGAGCAAAGGGATGCCAGTTCGATGGTTTCACGTAAAAGGCACCGACCGCAATGAACCCGACAACGACAGTTAGCTTGATCACCACCATCGCCGAGTTGAGACGGGCACTCTCCTTGATTCCGATTACAAGAACGGTAGTGATCAAAGCAACGATCAGAATCGCCGGCAAATTGACGATAATCGGGATGGAGCCCAGGTGGGGAGCGCTGGTTAAGATCTCCGTACTTTTCTGCGCGGTTCGATAGTCGGTAGTCAGCCAACCGGGCAATTCAATCCCGCATCCGCGCAAGACTTCCTCAAAATATCCTGCCCAGCTCACAGCAACTGCGACATTACCGATCGCGTATTCGATGATGAGATCCCAGCCGATGATCCAGGCAACGAGCTCTCCCATGGTGGCGTAAGAGTAAGTATAGGCGCTGCCAGAAACCGGAATCATCGATGCAAACTCCGCATAACAGAGAGCACAGAAACCGCAGGCCACCGCCGTCAGGAGATACGACAGGATCAGAGCCGGGCCCGCCCCGGGTCGATCGAGGGTTCCTGCTGCCGCCGAACCTGTGGTGGCAAAGATCCCCGCTCCGATGATCGCACCGATTCCCAGCGCCGTCAGGTCCACGGCACTCAGATCGCGTTTGAGCCGGTGTTTCGGCTCCTCCGCTTCTCTTAAGAGCTGTTCTGGCCGCTTGATTTGGAAGGGGAAGGCTCGCATCGGTTAAGGAAGCTATCGAACCGCGAAGACGCTTCGCGTCTCGCGTCTTCGCGGTTCCTACACCCGTTCCAGTCCGGCAAACTTCTGGATCACTTTTTTTAGGCCGTAGCCGGGAAAACTGATGGTGAGCTTTGAGTCATCGCCTTCACCCTCGCAACGGACGATGTGACCAACGCCGTACTTGGGATGCCGGACATAGGTTCCATTCTTGAAGCCGCTCTTGTGCGAGGGCGAAGCTTTCTTGACTGGCGCCAGATCGATTTGCCTGCCACGCTGCTGATAAAACTGCCGAATGCTCTCGGCGCTGTTGTACGTGGGTCCATCGTAAGCGACCGTATTCCGGAGTGGACCGCTTCGAGAAACGCTTTGAAGAAGGTGGGAAGGAATCTCCGAAAGGAAGGGAGACGGCTCGGTTTCGTTCAGGCTCTCGGCGCCCAGAAAGCGCCGGAACTTCGCGCGCGTCAGCACCAGCTTCTTCTTGGCTCGGGTCATACCTACATAGCAGAGGCGGCGCTCCTCTTCTAAATCCTCCTCAGTCGAGAGAGAGCGGTGGTGCGGGAGGAGTCCTTCTTCCAGACCCACAACAAAAACCAGGGGAAACTCCAATCCCTTGGCGCTGTGTAACGTCATCAGCGTGACTTTCGAACGTTCGTCATAGTCGTCGGTGTCGGAAACCAAAGCGGCATGATCGAGGAAATCGCTCAGGGTCTCTCCTCGTTCTTCTCCGTCAATAGCGGCATTGACCAGTTCCTTCAGGTTGTCCACGCGGGTCAGGGCTTCTTCGGTACCTTCCTGTTCCAGCCACTGAACGTACCCGCAGCGATCCATCACAGTCCGAATCAGCTCAGAGACTGGCAACCGACGGGACTTTTCAACGATTTCCTCGATCAGGTTGAAAAACTCGGAGAGCACCCTTAGTGTGCGGAGCGGTACGCTCCTGTGCTCGATGGTATGCCGCAGGGTCTCCCAGAGAGAGCGTCCCTGCTGGCGGGCATCCAGTTCCAGATTGTCGAGGCTAGCTTTGCCAATGCCACGAGGGGGAGTGTTGATGACACGCAGGAGACTGACCGAGTCGTTGGGGTTAAGGCAGAGTTTCAAGTAACATAGCAGGTCCTTAATTTCCGCCCGCGCGTAAAAGCTGAAGCCTCCCACGAGCGAGTATTTGATGCCGAAGCGACGGCAAGCTTCTTCAAAGAGCCGCGACTGAAAGTTTGTCCGGTAGAGCACGGCCGCCGTGTCGGTGGGATGGTGCCGCTGATACTCCAGAATCTGCTGTGCCACGAACAGACCTTCGTTTTCCCCGTCGAGCGCCTGGTAAAGCATGACGGGCTCGCCGCCGACCCTTTCGGTCCAAAGGGTCTTCCCCTTGCGGGCCGCATTGTTCGCCACCAAGGCACCCGAGGCATCGAGAATGTTCTTGCTGGATCGGTAGTTCTGCTCCAACTTAATGATCATCGTGTTGGGGTAGTCTTTCTCGAAGCTCAGGATGTTTTGAATGTCAGCGCCACGCCAGCTGTAGATCGACTGATCTTCGTCTCCCACGACGCAGAGATTCTGCTGACGCTCCGTCATCTGCCGGATCAGACGGTATTGAGCACGGTTAGTGTCCTGATACTCATCAACCATTACGAAACGGTACTGCTGGTTGAGTGACTCGCGCGCGGGCGGATGCTGGTCGAGCAACAGAACCGTTTTGAGCAGCAGATCGTCGAAATCCAAGGCATTCGCGTGTCTCAGCTTCTTCTCGTAGAGGGCAAAGACGACCGCGATTTTCTCAGCCTTCGGGTCATGAGCCCGCCGATACGCCTCTTCAGGGCTCACGCCATGATTCTTGGCGTAGCTGATGCGTGAGATGGCAGCGCGGGGTGCTACCACTCTTTCATCCACGTCCAACTCTTTCAGACAGCTCTTGACGACACTCAGCTGGTCGGCATCGTCGTAGATAGTAAAGTCATTGCCGTACCCGATAGCTGGAATTTGACGGCGCAAGACGCGGACGCAAAAAGAGTGGAATGTGGCGATCACCGGATTGCTGGACCGCGGCGAATGCAACAGCCCGTTGACGCGATCCTTCATCTGCGCGGCAGCCCTGTTCGTAAACGTCACGGCTAGAATGTTTTCCGGGCGAATCTTCAGGTTTTCGATGAGATGGGCGATGCGATAGGTAATGACGCGGGTCTTGCCGCTTCCAGCGCCGGCAAGAATCAGGACGGGCCCCTCGGTCTTCAGGACGGCTTCAAGTTGTTGAGAGTTGAGGTCTCTTTGTAGATGAATCATAGCGGTTGCATTCTAAGGATTGAACTTGGAAAAAGCAATTTCCCAAATAAGTCTAATTTTCAGTAGGAGACTGCCGATGAACACCGCTATGAGCCTGTAAACAGACACATTCTGATGGGTGGCTCCTCCCCCATTTCGAGGTGATGGCCACAAATGACGCACAAAGACAAAGATTTGCGTTGCCTTGACCGCTCAGCGCGTCTGGACGCACTGCTGTCCGATTTTCTGAGCAAGGAAATCGTTGTCTCTTCAGACGTGTTGGAACTACCGGAAACTGAAAGCGCAGAACCGACAGCATCGGTACGAGAAACTAAGTCGAGTCCCAGTCCGATTTACCAATCCCCGACGGTCCCGGCAAAGCCTTCAGAAAAGCCACGAGTTGTTCCAGTAGACAGGACTGAGTGCTGGGAGCAGACAACTCCATCCAGCCCCGAACCTGTCTCCGGACCTCGTGCGAGCGAGACAATTCCGGGCGGCCAATTTCAACCCAGTGACATCGTCAGCCTCGACCATCTTGAAAAGAGCTTGGACTCAGCTCTCAGTCCCCCCAAGGCAGATTCTGGCAAGCACAAATTCATTATGTCTGCGGCTGGTCTGTTCCTCATCGTGCTGGGGGCCGGCTTCTACTTCTGGTCTGGTTCGAAGCAGGGCGCCTCAAGTCAGGACCAGACAGCTGCCATGCCTCCGAGTGTGAGTGATTCCGCCACTGAACAAGTTTCCGACGGCGGCGTCGGCTATCCGGCCAGTTCGGCCGAAGTGGAACGCGGGACTCCAGTGGGCGGCGTTCCCACATCCACAAACGGTGACACGCCAGCCCCACTTGCGCGCTCCAGCGATGCCCATCAAGACTCGATGGCGAGCGCTGCAGAGAAGCTGGCCGACAGATCCGCGGACCTGCCGCAGGAAATGTTCCCGACGACTGGGAGGGCCGAAACCGACCCGGCTCGACAGGCGATGCCTGACGCAGCGGTTCCCTCGTCACCTCAAAATCTCCCAGCCCCAGTAGCGGTGGACCCGAACCTTCCTCTGTCGGCTATGCAAGGCCTGCAAACTGTGAAATCAGCGCCGCTACCGGCTCCGCTTCCGGTGCCACATCTTCAACCTAGAAATCGTGCTGTGACTACTCCAGACAGCGCCTCGATTGCGCCTCTTGGAGGCAGCGTCACGGCCGCGATGGCCTTGGTGAAGGTGGAGCCGTCGTATCCGGAGTTGGCCAGAAGAATGAACGTCAGTGGAACCGTTGAAGTGAGCATCACCGTGGATCAGTCAGGAAAGGTCGCGGAAGCGAAAGCCGTAAGCGGACCACCTCTCTTGAGGGGGGCCGCCGAAACGGCGCTCCAGCAGTGGAGGTTTCGACCCGCCATCGTGAATGGGAAACCAGTGATAGGGACGGGGAGAGTGTCTGTCGTTTTCCACAAACCGCAGCGTTGAAGACCGCCATCCGGCAAATGCCGGCTCCGGGGGCCAGTCTTTCCTTGTGACGGAGGGATTCTGAGCAACCGGTGAGTCGAACCGTCTTTGCTTTCAGCGATTCCCTTTGACCCTGCCCGCGCTTTCCGTTGGCTGTCGCTCGTCACTTATTAGTCCATTTTCGCCACGGAATTTCTCATCGGTCGATTGCCGCGCGGTAGCTGTCAGGTGAGACCTACCAGCCTCAGGGTTGACAGGGAGCACGCCTGCTTTTTCACAATTCTCACTCCGCCCTTTCACTTCCTCAGGAGGTGTCTAAGGGCTCCTTCGAGGGTCGGATAGCGAAAGGCATAGCCGCTGGCCAGCAACCGCTGAGGCTCCACGCGAGCGCTGGAGAGCAGCAGCGCATCCGCCATTTCGCCAAAAGCTAGGCGCGCCGCAAACTCAGGCAGGGGTAAGATCGTAGGTCTTCCAAGCACCTTCCCCAGGGTCTTGGTGAATTCCCGATTGGTCACTGAGTTAGGGCTCACCGCGTTGACCGGACCACGCAGGTCCTCGCGTGCTAGCACATGCTGAATGATTCCTATCAGATCGTCTACCGCCACCCAGCTCATGTACTGCTGGCCCGAACCGATGACACCGCCAACCCCCATTCGAAAAGGTGTGAGCATTTTGCCTAAGGCGCCTCCAGCCGGCGAGAGCACAAGACCAATTCGAAGGTGAACCAAGCGAACCCCTTTGTCAGCTGTCGGTTTGGCAGCCGCTTCCCATTCCCGGCAGACCTCCGCCAGAAAATCACCTCCCGAAGAGCTCTCTTCAGTCAACCGTTGGTCTCCACGGTTGCCGTAGTATCCAATGGCCGAGGCGGAAATCAGCACCTTGGGCGAGCGCGACAGGCGCGCTAATGCCTCGGCCAGCAGGCGCGTGCCTGTGACACGGCTTTCTCGAATGCGGGCTTTCTGTTCAGCACTCCAGCGTCGGGCTGCAATGTTTTCACCAGCCAGATGAACCACACCTTCGAAGGCTTCCAAGGCCACTTTATCGAGACGACCTGCCACGGGATCCCACTCGATAACGTGCGCGTCCTTCAGCGGTCCTCCAGTGCGGCTGCGAACCAGCCGAGTCACATGATGTCCACTCTTTGTCAGAAAGGGAACCAAGGCCGAACCTACGAGCCCGGTCGATCCGGTGACGAGAACTTTCATAGCTGCGCTCCTTTGGTTCGGGCAAGCCTTTGAAGAATCGTCAGGGCCACGTACTGACCTTCGCAACCACGGCGACTGATTTCAGTTTCAGCAAGCGATCCTTGCCGGGGATTGACCTGAGCACCCACGAGGGCGGCCACAACCCGTGGTTGCCTCGTCTTCTAAACAGTCATCAGTGCCACAGATTCTACCTGGTGAGCATGAATCCAGCAAGCAAACGGCACAGGAACCTGAACATGGTATTCTGTCAGGGGCAAGCTTCGCCACCAGAGGTGAACTCAGAGCTTCCGCCGCCGCCCCCAACGGAGGGAGCTTTTGGCGCGGGTAGGATGCCCACGCCACGTGGTACGGGCATCACGGCAGTGCAGGGAAGCATAGAATAGAAATTCCACACTCCTCCCCCCGAGGGAGAGTAGCGACAGCAGGAGGGACGTTGTCACTTATGCAATCCGCAAGAATCTTGGAAGCCCAGGACCTTCGACGAGTCTATTCCGATGGTGGAGCGTCTGTCGAAGCTCTGAGAAAAGTGAATCTCCAATTGGACAGCGGCGACTTTGTGGCTATCGTGGGCCCCTCCGGCTGCGGGAAATCCTCGCTACTGCATCTTTGCGGAGCGATGGACCGCCCCTCGAGCGGCACGATAATGTTTGAAGATGAAGCCCTCGAGCAACTAGATGATGACCGGCTGACTCGCTTGCGCCGGGAGCGCATTGGATTTGTTTTTCAGTTCTTCAATCTCTTACCAACACTGACGGTTGCCGAGAACGTGGCGTTGCCGCTGCTTCTGGCGGGAACTCGATCGCAGCAGGCCGAAGCAGCCGCCGACAAATGGATTGCACGGTTCGGGCTCGGCGCCCGCCGCGGCCATTATCCGCAGCAGCTTTCAGGGGGCGAGATGCAGCGTGCTGCCATCGCCCGGGCCGTGGTTCATGGGCCGGCTTTGCTGATTGCCGACGAGCCCACAGGCAATCTGGACTCCGCCAATGGTGCTCGAGTTTTGGAGCTTCTGCGCGAGTTGAACAAAGAAATCAGAACGACGGTCTTGCTGGCGACGCACTCGCAGGAAATTGCGGCTGGCGCGAAGCGTGTGATCCACATGAAAGATGGAATGCTTGAGACGTGAGGAGAATAGGTTCACTGCCACTGCCGAATTTCAAGAATCGAGCAATTTATCCATTCTCTCCCGTTGGTGGGGAGAGGTGGCCGAGGGACAACGGTTCCACGCGACGACAGGTGCGACCACTGCGCAGAGGCGGTGAGGGGCCATTTGCCAGATATGTTTCGGGCGTTATGAGGTTGCTCGCGACGTACCAGGTTTCAGGGAAACCCAGGGTCTCTCGCTCGTACTTGTCGGCAGCATCCAACACCTCACTCTCTCACTCCTGACTGCTAAACATCTAACACGCATCTCATACCTGAATGCTCGCCCTGTTTCGGCAGTTCATTTTCCGCAACCTGACCAAGCAATGGCTGCGTAGCGTGGTTGCTGTCTCTGGCATTGCGCTCGGCGCTGCCGTGGTAGTTTCGATTCAGATGACCAACGCCGCGTCGCTGCGTGGCTTTGAGACTGCCGTCGAGGCGCTATCCGGGAGAGCGGCACTGGAGATTGTCAGCGCCGGCCCAGGCCTGGATGAAACCCGCCTGGCGGATCTGCGGTGGTTACGCCAATATGGCGATTTCAGCGCAGTCGTTGAAGGGGAGGCGGTTTTCCGAACTCCCGCAGGCAGCAATGAATCCCTTCGGGTGCTCGGGATCGATATTCTGCGTGACCGCTCCTTCCGGGACTATCGTTTGCTGGAGTTCGAACAAGAGCGCCGCGAGCCGACCTCACGGGAATTCCTGGATTTGCTTAGAGACCCGGCCTCGGTCGTCATCACTGAGAAATTTGGCGATCGCCATGGTCTGCGTGTCGGAGCGGAAATCGAGCTGACCCTGGGCGACCGGCTGCAAACCTTTGCCGTTCGTGGCCTCTTGAAGAACGAAGGCCCAGCCCGAGCCATGGATGGCAACCTGGTGTTAATGGACATTGCCGCCGCCCAGCTCGCGCTCAATAGGCTAGGTCGGCTGGACCGGCTGGAGCTGGTGCCGGACTCCAGCAACTCTTTGGAAGCCTTGCGGCAAATCCTGGAAGAGCAGCTTCCCTCCGGCTTGATCGTCCGGACACCCGCACGGCGGGGCCAGCAAGTGGAAAAGATGCTGGAAGCCTTTCATTTCAACCTCACGGCGTTGTCCTACATTGCGCTGCTGGTGGGACTCTTCCTCATCTACAACACCGTGTCGATTTCCGTTATCTCCCGTCGCCAGGAGATCGGCACCTTGCGGGCCCTTGGCTGCCCTCGCCGAAAAATTTGGTTGCTCTTTCTCTCTGAAGCCGCGGGGTTGGCCATCGCAGGGATTCTTTTGGGCCTGCCACTCGCTAGGCTGATGGCAGTGGGCGCGTTGCGGCTCACGGCGACTACAGTGAAGACGCTGTACGTGGCAACCACTGCTCAAGCGCCGCCACTCGATGGTGGATATGTGCTGCTGGCCTTTGCCAGCTGCCTGCCCCTTGCACTGCTGGCGGCCTTGATGCCGGCTCTAGCGGCCTCGCGCGTGGCTCCCCTGGCCGCGATTCACGGAGCGGATCGCTTGTGGACACGCTTTCGGTTGCCACGGCGGTATCTCTGGTACTCGGCGGGACTCTTCCTCCTGGCTGGATGGTTCTGCACGCTGAAGCCGCTGGGCACGCTTCCGGTCTTCGGGTACGCCGCCGCGCTGGCTATTGTTCTGGGAGCTGCCCTTCTCTGCCCGGCCATACTTTATGCGACCGGCCGCTGGGGAGAGTCACTGGTTCGCAATGTGACTCAAAGGGGCGTCCAGCCGCCCGTGGAGTGGAGGCTGGCGATTGCCAATCTCGTCGGGGCGATCCCGCGCGTTTCCATCTCAGTGGCAGCGCTGGCTGTGAGTTTGTCGATGCTCGTGGCCATTGCCGTGATGATCGGCAGCTTCCGCGAAACAGTCATCTACTGGGTAGGGCAGACCCTTCGAGCCGATCTCTATTTGCGTCCAGCGACCCGTTCTAATATCGAAGTGGACGCCACGGTCTCGCCTGACGTCGAAGCTGCCGTGCGGCGACACCCACAAGTGGCGGGCGTGGACCGGTTTCGTAATTTCACACTGCCTTATGGTGATGAGCTGATCACTCTGGGGGCGGGTGACTTTGAAGTGCTCTTGAAATACGGGAAACTGCTGATCAAAGAACCTTCGAACGGCCTCGAGTCGATGCGAATGGCAATTGGGCAGGACGCTGTTGTCGTTTCCGAGAGTTTTTCGCTGAAACATTCCGTAAGCGCCGGCGGGCAGGTGACACTGGCCACGCCTGCCGGGCCAAGGCGGTATCGCGTGGCTGCCGTCTATTATGACTACTCCAATGATCGAGGAGTTGTCGTGATGGATCGCCAGACCCTTGAGAGACACTTCGGGCCCCTGGCGCCGACCAGCCTCAGCCTCTATCTGCGGCCAGGGGCCTCGGCTGAGGCAGTGCGCACAGAGCTTTTGGAGTCTCTAGGAAGACGCTATCGCACGTTCATTTACACTAATGCTGCTTTACGATCAGAGGTGCTGCGCATCTTTGACAGCACGTTTGCGATCACCTACGCTTTGGAGGTCATCGCGATTTTTGTCGCGATACTCGGCGTGGCCAGTACGCTGTTGACGCTGATCCTGGAGCGCAGCCGGGAGATTGCTATTCTCCGGTGGGTGGGTGCCAATCGGCGCCAGGTGCGCAAAATGGTGGTGATCGAGGCGTTGCTGTTGGGCAGTGTCAGCCAGGGCATTGGGCTGGTCGTTGGGATGCTGCTCTCGCTGGTTTTGATCTATGTGATCAATGTGCAGAGTTTCGGCTGGACAATCCAGTTCCATGTGCCGGTAGCGTTTCTCATTCAGTCCTCTCTCGTCATTCTTCTTGCGGCGGCGCTGGCAGGGCTTTATCCAGCCCAGACAGCCGCTCGGGTACGAGTAGTCGAGCAATTGGCGCCAGAATAATTGTGAAATTTCGACTGACGATTTTTGTTGCCGAATGATTTCTTCGTGGATCGGACATCTCAAATCTGTGGATTTAGGCGACGCAATGGTTGCCAAATGAATCGTCTATTGCTTCGTCGGTGGCGGAGGAACCAGGACAGATCAACGCCTCACATTCCCGTTCATTCGCGTTCATTCGCAGGTAAATTCGTCCTTTGCCTGTTTACAGGAATGATGGTGTTTGCAGATGGCGGCTGGAAACAAGCGCGGCCGGGCTACACGTTTGAGTTCCCCCGCGATCATGCCAGTCACCCCGAATACAAGCTGGAGTGGTGGTATTACACTGGCAACCTGGCGACTTCGGCGGGACAGCGCTTCGGATACCAGTTGACTTTCTTCCGGGTTGGTGTTGACCCGAAACCGACGAACCCGTCGGTCTGGGCCGTGCGAGATCTCTACATGGCCCATTTCGCAATCACGGATGTCAGCGAAGGGCGGTACCGATTTGCTGAGCGCATGAACCGTTCTGGCGTCGGCTGGGCGGGAGCTTCAACAGCTGAATATCACGTCTGGAACCAGGATTGGGAAGCCCGGCTCAGTGACGGCAGGCATCAATTGCGCGCTGCCGACGGAGAGATGAATCTTTCCCTTGAACTTGCAGAAGGGAAAGCCCCGGTCGTCCACGGAGAGCGAGGCATCAGCCAGAAGGGCAGTCAGACCGGCAACGCGTCGCATTACTACTCGCTCACCCGAATGCCCACGCACGGCGAGCTTCGGTTCGGTGGCAAGCGACACGCGGTCGAGGGTTTGAGCTGGATGGATCATGAGTTCGGCACCAGCTTCCTGGAGGCCGAACAAATCGGCTGGGACTGGTTCTCAATCCAGCTTGAGGATGGAGTGGACTTGATGCTTTTTCAGTTGCGCCGGGTCGACGGCTCGCGCGACCCGCGTTCTGGTGGCACTTGGGTTGAAGCGGACAGGAGGGTCCAGACGCTGAGGGTCGGCGACCTTACACTCAAGCCGGGCGAGGTTTGGAGGTCTCCCGAAAGCGGAGGCGCATATCCAGTGACCTGGGAAGTCGAGATTCCCAAACAGAATCTCATTCTGAACGTCCGCGCGGTCTTACCGGATCAGGAACTCAGGACTGAAAGATCCACCGGCGTGAATTACTGGGAGGGCGCGGTTGAAGTCAGCGGAACTCGTGAAGGCCGGCCGATCCGCGGGCGCGGCTATCTGGAAATGACCGGTTATAGCGGCAGACCCATCAGCGAGAAGTTCCGGTAGTTCATATGACGGCGGGAGTGGTAGAGCGCGGTTTTCTCCCGCCAAGCCGGGCATCGGACATTTTGTAGCGGGATTGGTGATGCTTCACTCCCGGAGCAATGGGAGATGATGGAGCTTCTGTAAAAATGCGCTCCAGTGTGAGCGCGTTTCTAACCGGCTCGAATGCTTAGGCGAGCCGACCCGGTCCGGTGCGTTGCTGCGATTCGGTCTTCCTTTGGAATCACTCCGCATTCTCGTATGAAGATCGACTTCCCTCAAACGGGCACCTGGCCAAATTTTCCGGTTGAAGGGTCACAAACTCTCAAGAGATTGATAGATCAATTGCGCTTTGCAGCGATCGGATTTCAGAGCTAAACTACGGCCTGCGTTCCCATTGATCGCCTTCCGAGCGACTTCCTTCCCCGACCGCCTCAGCGTGGCTTTTCTTCGTGACTGCCCCTTTGAGCAGCACTCCGCAATTTCGATTGAGGAGGAGGAACTCTATGAGCAATGAACTTCGATCCTTCCGGTCTCTTTTTGCCTTGCTGTTGCTGGCAGCAAGCTCTTCGCTCTTTTCGCAAACCAGCCGAGGTACAGTCACAGGTACCGTCACCGACCCACAAGGCGCGTCGATCGCTGGCGCGACGGTGGAGCTTCACCAGAAAGAAACCAACCAGACGCGAACGACAGCTACCAATGAAGTGGGCATCTACCGGTTCGATGCCGTAGACCTGGGAATCTACGACCTGACGGCTAAAGCGGGGGGATTCAAAGCATTCCTCAAGCGCGAAATCCCCGTTGTTGCCAACCGCACCACGACGGTGGATCCGGCGATGGAACTGGGCGAACAGCGGACTGTGATTGAAGTGAGCTCCAGCGTTGGCGAGATCCTGCAAAGGAGTGAACCAGTGCGGGGCGGGAATTTCGACAGGAAGGAGATCGTCCTTTTGCCGCTGACGAATCAGGACCCGCTTTCCCTGGCGCGCACCCTTCCGGGAGTTACGGTTCCTAGTGGAATTACAAGCCTAGGCGCCAACACCAACTTCACCAACGGAGGTGCATCCGCCCAGTTTGCCATCAACGGGCAGAGGACACGAGGCAACAACTTCCTGCTCGACGGAACTGACAACAACGACATTGCCATCACCGGCCCGGCGGCCAGCTTCAACGACCAGGATGCCTATGCGGAGTTTTCCGTGCAAACCGGTCTGTTCAGTGCTGAATTTGGAAGAGCCGGCGGCGGAGTCATGAACCTGATCACCAAGTCCGGTAGCAATCAGTTACACGGCACGGCGCGCTGGTTGCTTCGTTCGAATGCCTTGAACGCCCTCACCAATGAAGGGCGCGTGGCCGGTCTGACTGAACCGGCAGTCTTCACCAACAACATCTTCGGTGGGACGATGGGCGGGCCTATCAAGAAAGACAAAACCTTCTTCTTCGCCAGCGTTTTGTTTGACAAGTTTCGCGCGACCAACAATTCATCCGCCTCTGTCGTTCCTACGGCAGCTGGCAAGGCACGGCTGCGCCAGCTTTTTCCGGCTGGAACCAATCCAAGGGCCGATCTCTACCTGAGTGCCTGGGAGGGACTGGATGGCTTGACGAATCCTACCGAAATCGCTCTAGGAGCGGACCCTCTCACAGGCATTAACCGCGGAACCATCCAATTCGGTCGTGCCGGGATTACGTACGCCAACCCTCAGAACACAGATCAGTTCATCGCGCGAATCGATCACAGCTTCAACGTCTATCACAAGCTCGCGTTTCGTTATATGTTTAGTGACACGGTGATTTCACCGACCCCGAGCGGGATCAGTGGCCCAGGTTTTACTGCCGACTCTGTTGAGCGCAAGCAGAATTTTCTCATGACCCACACCTGGGTGTTGGGTCCAACTTCAACCAATGAGTTCCGGTTTTCCTATGCGCGGCCTCGTTCCTGGTTCCCGTTTACTGCAGACAACAAGGCATTGGCTGATACCCTGCAAAGGATTGAAATTCAGGGTATCGCCTCTTTGGGTATGCAGCCCGCGTTTCCTCAGGGACGAGTCGCCAATAACTGGTTGTTTCAGGAGACCCTATCCAAAGTTGTAAAGACGCATACTTTCCGGTTCGGTGGCGAGTTCCTGCGCCAACTGGCGAAGCAGTCGGCCCCATTCAATTCGCGCGGGACTTTCCGATTCCAGGCGAGTGGAGGCTATCCTTCGTTTGCGAACTATCTGGATAACTACAGTGGGTTTAGCGGCAGCGCCCTGATCGACTTTGGCAACCCCATCTACTTTCCGAACCTGTTCAGACAAACTTACTTTTTCCAGGACAACTGGAAAGTGACCCAAAACCTGACGCTGACCTTGGGGTTGCGCTACGAGAACTTCGGACAGCCGGCCAACGGCGCGTTTCAGTATCCTGCCTTCGCGGGTTTCGATCCCGACAAGTTCCTGGTTCCAAACAAGGTCAACCGGGATGACAATAATTTCGGCCCGGTCTTTGG
Source organism: uncultured Acidimicrobiia bacterium (assembly GCA_963752385.1). Taxonomy (GTDB): domain Bacteria; phylum Acidobacteriota; class Terriglobia; order Versatilivoradales; family Versatilivoraceae; genus CAVVYL01. The sequence continues at coordinate 82,058 of CAVVYL010000056.1, forward strand.
ATTCGCCTGGTCGCCCAGCTATCAGTCGGGGACCTTGAATCGGATCTTTGGGGTGGGGAAGACCGTTTGGCGGGGCGGATTCCAAGTCAGCTACGATACCGGGTTCAACAACCTGCTATCGAATCTGGCGGCGGACACACCGAACGTCATTTCAACGCAGACTATTGACACTTCGCCACCAAACAGCCGCGGCAGAGCGGCCTTTTATCCAAATGCCATTCCCACTTCCGCGCGAGTTCCAACCATCTCGGACTCTCAATCCGCTGTCTTGCTGCCGGGACTGGTCTCGCCTTACACGGAGCGGTGGTCTTTTGGCGTTCAGCGCGAACTGCCATCGAGTTTTGTGATGGATCTCTCTTATGTGGGTGCAGCTGGCCACAAGCTGTTCACCAACGAAGAATACAACCCAGTCTTTTCCGGTGGACAGCGTCTTTACCCTAGTTTCGGGCGGCGGCAGATTCGCGGGAACAGCGGAAACTCGATCTACCATGCGCTGCAGGCTCGACTAGATCGACGATTCTCGAATGGTGTACAGATCAGTGGGGCTTATACTTGGTCACGATTCATTGATTCGACCAGCGAGGTCTTTAATGTTGATGGCACGATTTCGACTCTGTCCGTGCCTCTCTTCCAAGGCGGGCTACAGCTCGATCGTGGGTTATCTCTCTTTGATCGAACTCATCGCCTGGTGATTTCCTACATTTGGGATCTGCCGGGACCGAGGTCGGGAGTTGTCGGCTACGCCCTGGGTGGCTGGCGAATGGCTGGAGTGACGACACTTCAGTCGGGGAATCCGTACACGATCCTGAATGGTTTTGATCGGAACGCAGATGGATCGCCGAGCGCTGACCGTCCCGATGTGGGCAATCCCAACGCACCGCGCAATACGCGAGGTGTTGTGAGTACCACGAGCCCGACGGGGTACATTAACCCCGATACAGGCGCGCCGGTAACACGGGACGACGTTTATGTGGTGCAGGGCGTGGGTTTCCCCGGACCAGGCGCGCTAGGGAAAAACACGGAACGGACCAAGCGAACAAACAACTTCGATTGGACGTTGTTCAAGGACTTTCGGATTCGTGAAGGTCTAAAGCTGGAGTATCGCTTGGAAGCGTTCAATCTGTTCAATCATCAGCAGTTTTTCGAAGTGCCATCAAACAGTGTCGTGGGCTCTGTCCGCGGCGCATTCGCCAACTATAATCTCGTGGATGGAACTGGTCGCGAATTCAAGATGGGGCTGAAGCTGATCTGGTAGTCTGCCTCGAAACAAACCTGAAACTTGAACCGCCTTCATCGACGGGTGGACCACATCCGATCCACAACAGACCTCTCGATTTCCATGAGAGTTTTTCGGACATGCATGCATTTTTTCGTATTCTCTGAGGAGCCCTTGAGAATATCCAGCAGCCAACTGGAGAGACACGAGGCCCGAAGGTTGTAGGACAAACTGTCCCCAGCCCCGGCAGGCATCAAGTTGGCGGAGTCACGGATGGCCAGGCACGAATGACCAGAGAAGTCCAAAAGGCGAATGACGAAGAGCCGGACATTTCGGGCATACGGCTGATTCAGTACGTCTCAATGAAGTTCCCAATTATTCGTAGCGCAACGCCTCTATGGGATCCAGCCGGGCCGCGACGCGGGCTGGCCAGACGCCGAAGATCAAACCCACTCCGGTAGAGACGGCAAGCCCTGACGTGACCGCCCAGACCGGAATCTTGGCTGGCAGGTTCGGAAGCAGGAACAGCAGCAGAAAACTGACGGCGACGGAGAGAATGACTCCGATAATCCCTCCGAGTGTGGTGAGGGTCATGGCTTCGAAAAGGAATTGAGTCACAATGTCTTTGGCGCGAGCGCCGATGGCTTTACGGACACCGATTTCTCGCGTCCGTTCAGTGACGCTGACTAACATGATATTCATCACTCCGATTCCACCGACGAGCAGTCCAACACCGGAGATGGCAATAGCAATCAAGCCAATAGCGGCAGTGATGCTGTCAAACTGCTGGATAAATTTGTCAGCCGTCTGGAGGTCGAAATTGCTTTCTTCACTGAACTTGACTTTTCGCTGGCGCCGCAGCGCCGCATCCACTTGGTCAAGGGCCTTCTGAAGCTGGCCCGACTTGGCGCGAATCAGCAACATCAGGAAGTCCATGTTGGACGTCAACTTGAGAGCCGTTCGATAAGGAATGTAGATCGAATTGTCCTCCTCATTTTCGCCGAAAAAACTGCCTTTCCGCTTTTCCAGCACGCCGATAACTTCGTAGCGTCTCCCACCCATAATCACTTGGCTCCCAACGACACCGCTTGCTCGGTTGGGAAAGAGGGCGTCCTTGACATTGACACCGATAACGAGAGCGTCCCTCCGCCGCAACTCATCGACATCGCTGATAAAGTGTCCCTCCTCCAGAACCAGATTGCTGACGGTGCCATAGTTGGCCGAGACAGCCTGGAGGTTCCCCTGTTTGTAGGTGTTGCCTCCGTAGGTCATGTTCTTGTCGAGCCACCAGACGAAACTCACAACAGCCACGTCCTCCACGGCGTCAGCCTGTTGCAGGATAGCTTCAGCATCAGCCGTCCTGAGCGGCTTCCGAGTGAACTCTTTGCGATCTCTGGGGCCGAATTGAGGTCCTGTCGTCAAGTGGAAAGCCCAGATATTGTTCGTCCCATACTCTTCGATCAGGTTGACGATGTTTTGCCGCATTCCTGTCAAGATGGAAGCAATGACGACGACGGTCATGACGCCAATCACCACACCCAGGACGGTCAAGAAGCTTCTGAACTTGTTGGCGCGCAGATTGGCCAGGGCCATGCTGATGTTTTCAAGGGTGATGCCCCGGGAAATCGTCTGCATGATTACCTCAGTCCGAGGCTTGTCCTAGCCGCGAAGGAAGGGTCCAGGAATGGTGCAATGATCGAAGACTGGAACGATGGAGAATGAAAGCGCCCTGACCTGAACTTTTCCATTCTCCACCATTCTGCTCGCTGCGTGTCGCAGACATCGCGGTTTTTTGCGAATGTCTGCGCAATCGTTTACCCTTCATTTTCAGTTCTTGGTCAGCGCAATGATCGGATCCAACCTGGACGCCTTGTACGCCGGATAGATGCCAAAGATCATGCCGATCCCCCCGGAGACAATGAGTGACAGCAGAATGTAAGGTAGCGTGATCGTCATCGGAATCGGCGTCGTGGCACTGATGACCCAGGAGAGACCCGCCGCCAGAACGAGACCCAAGATTCCGCCGACCGACGCCAGGGTGGACGATTCGATAAGGAACTGGGCCAGGATCTGGCTGCGCCGGGCGCCTACCGCCTTGCGGAGTCCAATCTCAAAAGTTCGTTCTGTCACGCTCATCAGCATAATGTTCATGACGACAATTCCCCCGACGAGGAGCGAGATCAGCGTGATGGGAGTGACGACCATGGCGATGGCATCTGTGAACTGGCCGACTTGAGTATCGATGGCGGCGGTGTCCAGAATCACGAAGGTGTCTTCTTTGTCAGGAGTGAGTCCACGGAAAGCTCGCATGAGCATGCGGACTTCGTCAATCACATAGGGAAAGCCTTCCCGGCTGGGTGCGCTGCCACGAATGCCAAAGCTCGTCCGGCCAAACAGGCGTTGGTGGACTGGCAAGGGAATGTAGACCTTGTTGTCGAGCGAGCCGCCGAACATCGAGCCGAGCTTCTCCTCGATTCCAATGATGGTGAATTCCATCTCCTCAATGCGAATTGTCTTTCCGATGGGATCAACCAGCGGGAAAAACTTGTCCTTGATGTCCATGCCGATAACACAGACCGGGTTAGAATGATCGATCTCGTAGGGAATGAAGAATCGCCCTTCCACCAAGGTCATGCTCTTGATGTCCGCCATCTCATGCGTCACTCCCATGATCTGGGTGCCAAAAAGTTCCTCTCCTTCGTGTTTGAGGTCAGCGCTTCCAAACTGCTCGGCCCCGACCTCCTGGCAGCTCTGGCAGGCCTGCCTGACCCAGCGCAGCTCCGGCCACTCGATTCGTTTGTTCCGCTTGACCATCTTTTCGAATTCTTCGTCCGTGAGCTGCCCGACAGAGCCGATGTTCGTCACGTAGAACGTGTTAGCACCTAGTTCTTTGGTGACGCTGCTGAGGACATAAGTATTTAGTCCGCTGATCGAAGCGCCGACCAGCACCACCGAGGCCACGCCAATGATGATGCCAATCAACGTCAGGAAAGCGCGAAGTTTGTGGGCCAGGATAGACCCAACGGCGATCTGGGCGGCATCCAGAAAAAACAAGTACGTCTTCATCACCTTAGCTCAGTACGTTCCAGGGCGAGCAAAAGTTTCACGAATGATGAGTATCGAGGGTACGAGTTCGAGGGTCGAAGACTGGCAGGTTCAGCAACCCTCGGATCACTATTCTCGATCTTCAACCTTCTCTGCGCCAACCTGCGTTCATCTGCTTCCCGATGGTCGTTTAGTTTTGGACCGGGATGTTTGAAATGGCGAGCTTGATTTCGACTTCCGCTTCTGGATCTCTTTCTGACAGCAAGGCCGCCTCCAGAGCCGCTCGAGCGGTCTCTCCGCCGATTTCGCCTAACGCCCAGGCCGCGTGCCCGCGCACTAGAGGCACAGGGTGGCCGAGCGCCTCGACCAGAACGTCGCAGGCCGCTGGATTCCGGCTGTTCCCCAAAGCCACGGCCACATTCCGTAGAAAGCCTGCGTATTTTGCCCGCCGGATCGGGCTGTTGCGAAACCGTAGCCGAAACTGTTCTTCAGTCATCTGTATGAGGTCCATGAGCGCGGGTACGTGATTGGCCGGGTCGGGATAAAACTCCGGCTCCTGGCTGGGTTGGGCGAAGCGATTCCAGGGACAAACATCCTGGCAGTCGTCGCAGCCAAAGATGCGAGAGCCAATCATGCGTCTGAGTTCTCTCGGAATGGGGCCTCGCAGCTCGATGGTCAGATAAGAGATGCAGAGCCTTGCGTCCACGGTGTAAGGCGCGACGATGGCTCGCGTGGGGCAGACATCCAGACAGCGCTGGCAAGTGCCACAATAATTCTTGCCCTCAACGTCATATCCGAGTTCCAAATTGAGGAGAATCTCGCCCAGAAACAGCCAGGAGCCGCGTTCACGGGTGATCAGATTGGAGTGCTTGCCAATCCATCCCAGACCGCTCGTGTGCGCCCACGCCTTGTCCATCACCGGTCCGGTATCGGAATAGTAAAGCCCGCGCACGCTCGGCTCCATTGCGACAATGTATTCGGTCAAGGCCTTCAGCCTTTCTTTCAAGATGACATGATAGTCGCAGCCCCAGGCATAGCGGGAAATCTTCGCGTGGTTAGGATTCTCCGAGTGACGATCCGGCGTGTAGTAGTTCATCGCCAAAGCAATGACGGATCGGGCTTCCGAGAGCACTTGTCGAGGGTCGAGACGCTTTTCCTTATTTCGTCCCATCCACAGCATTTCGCCGTGGTTTCCGGCGGCCAGCCAAGCCTCCAGGCCGTTGCGGGCGTCGAGTCTCTCGGCTCGGCAAACGGCGATTTTGGCAAAGCCCAACTCGTAAGCCTTCGCTTTGATTGTTTCAGTCAGGCTGGCTTGCCGGTCCGGGCTGACGAATTGGCTAGTCATTGAATGCTGTCGGAGGCCTGGATCGGTGAGCTCACTGCCACGGGAGAAGCGTGATGATGAGCGAGCAGCCATGCGCCCTTCACTTTGTGGAAGATGTTGGTGGCCAGAGCCGTAGCCGTCTGGTAGTCGGCTTCGTGAGCGCTGGCGATGTTCTCGGTGCAAACCACCCACGCGATGTCGCTTCCCATCTGGATGGTGATGTTGCTAATCTGAATCTTCAAATACTCGGCGTTCTTGAAAATGCTGGACCAGCTTTGGCGAATCGATTCCCAACCCTTCAAGATCTGCCAGCCAGGATGGACGCAGCGAGCCCACGGTTCGTGCATCCAGACTGCGTCCATCGCTTCGAGATTCTGCGAGGAAAGGGCCTCGTAGAAACGGGCGTTTGCTTCTTTGATGGCGGTGCGATCATCCATCTTCAGGCTTTCGGGTGCGCCTTGTCGTACTGCTCCATCAAGTGGCCGATCGTCAGGTGCGTGTAGCGCTGGGTTGTGGACAGGCTTTTATGCCCGAGCAGTTCCTGAATCGAGCGCAGATCGGCTCCCGAGTTCAGCATGTGGGTGGCAAAGGAATGCCGGATGCCGTGAGGACTGATCTTCTGCCCGAGGCCACTCAGGCGGACGTACTTTTCCACCAGCCTGCCCACCGACCGCGTTGTGAGTCGAGTTCCCAAATGATTTAGGAATACGGCGGAAGAGGGCGAGAGGAACGCTGCGCCCGGCTTTATTTGCCGCTGCTCCAAATAGCTGACGAGTGCCTGGTGGCAGTGCCGTCCAAAGGGAACAAGCCTCTCTTTCTTGCCCTTGCCCCTAACCAAGATCAAGTTCTCCTTGAAATTGATATCCTCCAGATTCAACCCAGTCAGCTCGCTGACACGGACGCCACAGGCGTACAGCAACTCCAAGATTGCGCGGTCTCTCACCGCCAGCGGCATGGAAAGGTCAGGTGACTCGATCAGCTTGACGCAATCGTCCACAGTGAGATGATTCGGAATTTTTTTGGGAACCTTGGGAAGCTTCACCAGTTTGGCCGGATTTTGCTTCAGCACGCCTTCGCGGCAAAGGAACTTGCAGAAAGAGCGAATGGCCGAGACCTTTCGCGACATCGATGATTTTTCGAGCTTTTGGTCGTAGAGGTGACCGAGATACTCGCGAATCACCAAGTGATCCAGCTGCTGGACGTCATAAGTCATCGGCTGGCCCTGATCATTCGGGGGCGTAAGATAGTCCCGCAGTTGTTCTAAATCACTTGCGTAGTTTCTCAAGGTGTGTGCTGACGAGTTCTTAAGTCGAAGATGACCGGCAAATTTTTCGATAAGGTCGTTCATAGATGTCCCCGCCAAGGGGCAGCCGCGAAAGAATTGGATTTATTGTAGGGAACTCCCGCCGTGGCGTTCCCTGTCGGCGTGAAGCGGCACTCCTTGACGGCTTTCCTTCTGTTGTGATGGAGGCAGGCATGGCGACCGGCTCCTACAAAACGCGACTCTTCACACCTTCTGGGACAGTCGTGCAACGGCTGCGAATGTTTTGGGAGCCCAGCCACCTAGCTGCAATCATGCTCCTGACGGCGAACCTGGGTTTGTGGAGCCCAGAACGCCCGCAGGGATGCCAGCGCTCCCAGCGACGTGAGCCTTCATTTCAAAGCTCAGAGACTCTGCAAACTCTGCCATGGCCTTCAGGGCCTGTTGTGCCTGAAGCAAGTGTTTCTCTTTCTTTCCCATCCTTTTGTTTTCCTGACACATTTCGGGCGGTGGCATGATGCCAAAGTTAATATTCTCTGGCTGAAAGTTCTCGGGGTCGGCCGACACCAGATAATGGATCAGCGAGCCGATGGCTGTCGTCCGAGGCGGCACGAGCAGAGAGTCGCTCCTCGCGAGGCGGACCGCGTTGAGTCCTGCCAGCAGGCCTGTCGCAATGCACTCCACGTAGCCTTCCACTCCCGAGATCTGCCCGGCAAAAAATACGTTTGCGTTCCTTAGTGCCTGCAGGGTGGGTTTGAGAAGCCGCGGAGAATTGATAAAGGTGTTGCGATGAACCTGGCCCAGTCTCAGAAACTTCGCCTGCTTCAAGCCCGGGATCATCCGAAAAACACGCTCCTGCTCCCCGAAACGCAGATGGTTTTGGAAGCCCACGAGATTGTAGCTGTCAGCCCGAAGGTTTTCCTGGCGGAGTTGGACCGCGGCGTACGGAATTCGATTCGTGCGCGGATCGACCAGTCCCACCGGCTTCATCGGCCCAAATCGCAAGGTGTCGATGCCGCGCCGGGCCATCTCCTCGATGGGCAGACAGGCTTCAAAAAACATCGCCTTCTCGCATTCGTGAAGGGGGACCGACTCGGCATGGACTAAGACCTCGTAAAATGCGAGATATTCCTCTTTCGTCAAGGGACAATTCATATAGTCGGCGGTGCCTTTGTCGTAGCGCGAGGCGCGGTAGGCTTTGCTCAAGTCGATGCTATCCGCATCGACAATGGGGCTGATCGCATCATAGAAGTACAGGTGCTCTTCTCCGGCCAAATCGCGAATGGCCTGAGACAGACTTTCTGAGGTCAGCGGGCCTGTGGCCAGAATGACGATAGCTTGCTCGGGAATTCGACCCATTTCTTCCCTTACGATTTCAACCTGTTTACATTCTGAAAGCGCCTGCGTTACGGCAGCCGCGAAACGTCCGCGGTCTACTGAGAGTGATGCGCCGCTAGGAACGCGGTGTTCATAGGCCAGCTTGAGCAGCAGCGAGTCGAGAATCTTCAGCTCTTCCTTGAGCAGCCACGGAGCACTGCCTGCCTGTTCAGATTTGAAGGAGTTACTGCAGACGATCTCCGCCAGCGCATCGGTCTTGTGCGCAGCCGTGGGTTTGACAGGACGCATCTCATAGAGCCGGACGCCAACTCCACACTGAGCAATCTGCCAGGCTGCCTCTGAGCCAGCCAGGCCTCCGCCAACGACGATGATTTCTGTCTTTTTCATCACCGGGATTTTAACACTTTTTGGCGGTCCCGGAATAAGCGTCCCGCTTCATAGAGGAGAGACTGCGGGTGATCTCGGCATTCTCGAATCAACCCCAGGGACACATTCGAAGAGTTGAACTTCCATTGTCACACGGGTGTGTCGGGCAGGAGGCCAGCAAACGGTAGCGGCACATTCCGCAGCCGCAGATACCCGCCTAAATTGGTTTCCTCGGAGTCGGGATACAGGAGAGGTCAGTGTGTAGGATCCAGGCCGGAGGCGTGAAGTGAGCCACTCTCGTCACCGAAGACTCTCCGATTCGCTCTCTGCGTCTCTGGGGGTGGCTTTTTCTCTCATCGAGCTTGGAACGCTCTGGAATTTTCGCCCAAACAGGACTTGACTTCAACCGATTCCCTGAATATTGGACGAGCCCCGGCGGAACTGAATTGCGCGGGCAAAGCGGCGATCCTATGGATGAGCCTTCCAGTACCAACCGCGCGCCGACTGACTCAGCTCCGATTGCGAAGAATGAAAGGGTTTCCCGGGTCGAACTGAACTGTGGTTTAATTGTCTGGATTTCAGCTCCCTGGGTTTTCGTGTGAGTATCAGAAGGAATGTCAGGTACTGACTTGCCACAAAACTGTTTCAAGACGGCGAGGCTGACGTTGTGCCTCCTGGTCAGCGTGGCTGCCGTCAGCTCTGGCCTCGATTCTCGCAACAAGTCCACTTCAGCGCCTGGAGGTTTTTCGATGACTGACCCCAAGATTGCCCGGGAGTTGCCGCTCCCAGCTCAACTCCTCGCAGAAGGTTCCAGCGTGATTACGGCTACCACAATAGCGTTTACAGAAGGGCCAGCCGTCGATAGTGACGGAAGTGTTTACTTCAGCGACATCCCGAACAACCGGATCATGAAGCTTTCAGCGGAAGGACAACTCTCTGTGTTTCGGGCTGACAGTGGCCGAACGAACGGGAATCTTTTCGACCAGCAGGGGAGATTGGTGAGCTGTGAAGGTTCTGAGATGGGACCTGGCGGGCGGCGCCGCATCGTGCGCGGTGACCTGAAAACCGGACAAATCACCGTACTGACGGAACGCTACCAGGGCTTCCGTTACAACAGCCCGAACGATCTCGCCATCGACAGCCAGGGGCGCATTTACTTCACCGATCCGTGCTACGGCGACCGGTCGAGCATGGAAATGGAAATCGAAGGGGTCTATCGCATCGATCCTGATAGCTCGGTGACCCGAATCCTCGCGCAACCAGCTATTCAGCGCCCAAACGGCATCGCCATCAGTCCGGATGACAAGACGCTTTATCTGGTGGACAGCAATCCCGACCCGGGTGGAAACCGCACCATCTGGGCCTTCGATCTGCAGCCCGACGGCAGCGTTTCAAATCAGCGATTGGTTTACGACTTTGCGCCGGGACGAGGCGGGGACGGGATGCGATTGGATGTGCAAGGAAACTTGTGGATCGCTGGAGGAGTCAATTGGGCGCGGCGGGAAGGGGAAACGACTCTGAATCCGACGGGCATCTACGTCATTACTCCGGCTGGCAAGCTCGCGGGTCACATCCCGGTGCCAGAAGATCGCATCAGCAATCTCGCCTTCGGCGGCCCCGGGAAGAAAACACTTTACATCACGGCCGGCAAAAGCCTGTTCAAGATCCAGACCAAGGTCTCGGGCTGGAGTGTCTTCCCACCTCTCCATTCTTAGAAGGGTTTTGAAAAGGTGCGCTCGGGGTTGTAGTCGCGCCTTCAGGCACAAGAGAAAGCCGTTTCTCCGGCTCAAGCCGAGGAGTACAAATGAAGCCATCTGTCGGACACCATCTTTCTAAAGACCCTCTCTCGGTGCTCTGTGACCGTCAGAGAGCGGCGCACCCTCAATCTCTTAACAAGCCCCATAACCAATGACAAGTTGAAGCGGCGAATCGTCGGAGACTCTCATCTGGGCCTCGCCGCCCAGCTGTCCAACTAACGCACTCGTTCATTTGCAGCCGACGAGTTCAAGTGCAGCCCACGAGTTCAAGTTTTGGTCAAATTTGAAGCAACTCCCTCTCCGCGGCGTATGCTCGCGGAGAGGGTGGCCGCAGGCCCGTCGGGAGTCGGAAACCAACGGAGACACGCCCCTCGGTGGTCACTCGCTACATCATAGGATTGTTTACCCTTGGACAAAAAAGTGCCTGATGCTTGCCGCATGAAACGAAGCTGAGACTTCTTGACGCAAAATAGCATCAATCAGCCAAGTCGCGACTCAGCACAGTAAGCATAACAAGCACAATCTCGCAGCGTCGGCCCAATCTTTGGGCGAGGCAGATTGATCAGTTCTGGGTGAACTTTTGCTTGATCTTCACTTCAATTTTGGTCCGAGAGGGAAAGATTTGTAATCTGGTTCAACCTTCAATTTGGAGATAAGGAAACTGGGTATGGCGATGCAGCTTTTTACCGACAAAACAAGAAGGGCCGAAAGAGCAAGGCCGTCAAAACGTGTTCCCTTGCGGATCCGGTTCAAAGTCTCAGGAAGAGACGAATACGGATTTAGCTTTGAAGACTACGTCGAAACCATCGATATCAGCGCGGGCGGAGGATGTCTGATCTTGAATAAGGACGTCAAGAAAGGTGAGAATCTGAAGCTTTACAGTCCCAAAGGCACCGCATTTCGGATCAATGTCCGCTGGTTCAAGTACGACATGCGCAAGGACGTGCGCTATCTGGGATTCAAACTCATGGAACCTGCTGCCAGGTGGGTCCTGGCCTAGCCTAAGCTAGCGAGCCGCCTCCTACTGCTGAACGTCAAGTGACAAGTGACGAGCGTCAGTTTGGGAGCTCAAGCGCCAGCGAGGTCGGACCTCATGGCTTTGTGAACTTATTCGCTGCCCCGTGGCTTTAGGAAGGTCCTGGCACTTTTGCGTGGATCTGCTGCGCCAAATAATTGTCGTAACCAGCCTCTTTGATAACGTGAAGCTGACCTTCAATCCAGTCAACGTGTTCCTCCTCGTCTACGAGGATGTGCTCGAGCAACTCCCGGCTGGCGTGGTCCAGTTCCTCCAGGCATAGCCTAATGCCCGGCCTGAGCATCTCGATGGCGTCTAACTCGATCTGAAGATCACTCTCCAGCTGCTTTTTCACATTGTCGCCGACCTTGATTTTGTCGTAGCGGGTCATGTTCGGCGTCCCTTCAAGAAAAAGTATTCGCTTGATCAATTCCTCCGCATGCTTCATCTCTCCCAGCGACTCTTCGTAATACTTCTTGGCCAGCAGCGTGTATCCCCAGTTCTCGCACATCTTGCTGTGAATGAAGTATTGATTAATCGCGGTCAATTCCTTGGTCAGGGCATTGTTGAGCAGCTCAATGATCTTGGAACTTCCTTTCATGATTCCCTCCGAGTTGAAACGCCGTCAGGACAGGACTGATTGAGGCTTTAGCCAACAGGCTGTCATTATTGAATAGCGCGAGAATTCTAACTTACCTCCCCATGCAAAACCAGCGCGGTCTAAAAATTATCTTGGGTGGTCTCTGCCTTCCCTTTGCAGTAGAATGCTCCGCCAATGCCGCGGCCAGAACGAATGGAAATATTAGGAGGCCGCCTCTGCCGGCGGCTGTAGTGAATCGGTGTGCCTACTGGTCTTTGGTCGGAGACCGCAGCACCCCGGTGAACGCAGTTTTCACAGGAGCTACTTATGCCCAGCTGCGGAACCGCCCGAACGATGGATCCCTCGTCGTCAGTGTCCTCGTCCTGCTGCTACGCAAGGGCGAGGACGAGCAGGTGAGGCTCATTTGAGCCATGTCAATTCTCAAGGTCAACCTGACTAAGAAAAAGCTGAGAGAGGGAAAAGTGGCCGTTGGCACCATGATCAATCTGGTGCGATCTCCGCAGATTGTGTCCCTGCTGGCTGCAGCAGGTTGGGATTTCTACGTCCTGGATACAGAACACAGCCAATTCGGCTGGGAGACGATAACCGATTTCATGACGGTCTCGCGTTACGAGCCGATTCTGCCGTTGGTGCGAGTGGCAGACCCTGTCTATCCCCTACTGACTCGAACGCTGGACCTGGGAGCGCAAGGACTGGTTTGTCCGCGCGTTGAGACTCGCGAACAGGTCGAGGACATCATCCGGTGCACGAAGTACTATCCCTCGGGCGAGCGCGGCGCCTCCGTCAGCTTCGTACACACGGCACACCGTGACGTCAGCCCGGCTGAGTATCTGCACTGGGCCAACGAAGAGACACTGACTGTGATCCAGCCCGAAACCAGGAGGGCCATCGATGAGATCGATAGTCTGGTATCGGTCAAGGGTCTCGACGCTGTCTTCATCGGACCCTTCGACCTGTCCAAGACGCTGGGAGTTGCCGGACAAACGAAGCATCCGCTGGTTGTGGAATGCTTCGAGAAGGTCATTGACGCCTGCAACCGGCACGGAGTGGCGCCAGGCGTCCATCTGCACGACCTGGCCCAAGCCAAAGAATGGATTGCCCGAGGCATGCGGTTTGTGGGACTGAAGAATGATTTTCGCTACCTGATGGACGGCATGACCGCCGCCACCAAAGAGCTCCGAGCAGCGGCGGAGTAGACTGCGCGCGGTGATGACTGTGGTGGCATCTTACCATCAGACCGAAGCTGCTACTCAGCGACAGAAACACTCTCCAGTAACGAGACAGTATTCTTCTCTTCAGCCGGTTCATCGTCACTCCAAATTCCAGAGGACTTTGCTATAATACGTCGCTTTCAGCCGGGGGGCGGATTCATGGGTCTTGACGAGATTGTCCGTGACAGAATTTCTAAGGAAGCGGGTGTCAGCGCAAAGCAGGTCGAAGCCACAGTCCGGTTGGTCGAAGATCAGGCAACGGTTCCTTTCATTGCTCGTTACCGCAAGGAGGTCACCGGAAATCTCGACGAAGTACAGATTCGAACGATCTCGGACCGGCATGCTTACTACCAAGCCCTGCTGGAGCGACGAGCGACCATTCTGAAGTCTATCGAAGAGCAGGGTAAGCTCTCCGAAGAACTGAAAAATCGTATTGTGGCTTGTTACGAAAAGGCAGAGCTCGAGGATCTCTACCTTCCCTACAAACCGAAGCGCAAGACCAAGGCCAGCGCAGCTGTAGAGAAGGGTTTGGAGCCTTTGGCGCGCTTTCTTTACGAGCAAGTGCCCGGCGATAAGACGATTGAGGGTCTGGCCGAAACGTTCGTCAACGTCGAAAAACAGGTGAGCACTCGAGAAGAGGCGCTGGAAGGTGCGCTTCACATCGTGGCCGAGAGGATCTCCGAAGATCCAGAAATTCGCAAGACTCTTCGGGAGGTCTTTCTGCGCGAAGGGATCGTGATCTCCAAGGTAAACCAGGACAAGGCCGGAGAGAAAACCAAATACGAAATGTACTACGATTTCCGTGAACCGGTCTCCAAGATTCCTTCGCATCGACTCTTGGCTATCCGGCGCGGCGTGAAAGAGCAGGTCCTTAGTTTCACGATAGAGCTTGACGCCGAGAAAATGCTGCGCCTGATCTCGGGACGTGTGATCAAAGATTCGCAATCGCCTTTCGCGGTGTACCTGGAGGCAGGTATCAAGGACAGTTATGAGCGTTTGCTGAATCCGAGTTTACAGTCAGAGGTTCGATCTTGGCTCAAAGAGCGCTCAGACGCAGAAGCGATCAAAGTCTTTGACGCCAACCTTGCGAATCTGCTGTTGTCGGCTCCTGCTGGGTTGATCGGAGTGATGGGGATCGATCCCGGCTTTCGAACGGGCTGCAAGGTAGCGGTGGTTGATGAGACGGGAAAGTTTCTGGAGCAAACGACGATCTATCCCGTCGAACCGAAGAAGGACATTGCTGGTTCGGAAAGACGAGTGTACCGGCTCATCCAGAAGCACAACGTGCGGGCCATCGCCATTGGAAACGGAACGGGTTCTCGAGAAACAGACGCGTTTGTTCGGGATTTCATCCGAAAATACCAGAAGGGCGATCCTCTGGGAATCGTACCGGTTGAGATGAAGAACCCGCAGGACGGGCCTCCGTCGCCTTCAGATTCACCACCCAAATCCGAGGCTATGCCTGTAAGTCAGGGCACGGCGGATGCTGGCGGGGCACTCGCCATGAGTTCGGCGGTGGGCGACGCGCCGGCTGCCAACGTCGCAGACGGCGGCGAAAGGGCCGCGGCATCAGAGGCTGCGGTGATTACTGAAGCCGTGGCTGTCCGCGACGCAAGTGCGGGCCTCGAGGCTGCTCCAGTTAGCCCACCAGCCGAGGCACGGATGACGGTTGCTCTGGAGGTGCCGAGCGAAAGTCTCGATGATGAGACGGCGACGGCCAGCCCATTCCCTCATTCGAAAGTGACGGCGTCTTTGCCTGAGGCGGACAGTTCGGCGCAGGAAACTCTAACGGAAGCAGCTGCTCCAGAATCGGCTCCACTCGCTCAGACCGCAGTTCCGGCAAATCCCGCAGGTGAGCCCGTGGAGCGTCATGCAATTTTCTCGGTGATCGTCAATGAATCCGGCGCATCAGTGTACTCGGCCTCCGAGTCGGCGCGACAAGAGTTTCCAAAACTGGACGTGACTGCCCGTGGTGCTATTTCCATAGCCCGCCGCCTGCAGGATCCATTGGCCGAATTGGTCAAGATCCACCCCAAATCGATTGGCGTTGGGCAGTATCAGCATGATGTCGATCAGAAACGGCTCAAACAAGGGCTTGAGGGAACCGTGGAATCTTGTGTGAACCGGGTTGGGATCGATGTGAATACAGCCTCCTACGAATTGCTGCGTTACTGTTCGGGCGTCAACCAGAAGCTAGCCAAATCCATCGTAGAGTATCGCAACCGGCATGGCAGATTCTCAAACCGGATGCAGCTGCTTCAGGTCCCCGGGTTGGGTGAGAAGACGTTTGAACAAGCCGTGGGATTCTTGCGAATCAAGAGTGGTGACGCGCCTCTTGACTCGACAGCCGTCCACCCTGAGTCGTATGCGCTGGTCGAAAGAATGGCGCAGTCGTTGGGAGTACCCGTATTCGGCTTGATTGAAAACAGCCAGCTAGTGGAAACACTCGACCTGGAGAGATTCGCGGACGAAAGAGTAGGGCTTTATACTCTCAACGATATCAAACAGGAGCTGCTGAAGCCGGGACGTGATCCCCGCGACACGTTTGTAGTGCCAACCTTCCGGGATGACGTCAAGGAAGTTTCTGACTTGAAAGTCGCCATGGTGCTGGAAGGCTCGGTGACGAACGTGACGAATTTTGGCGCGTTCGTGGATATCGGAGTTCATCAGGACGGTCTGGTGCACGTTTCGGAACTCTCAAACCGGTTCATCCAGGATCCGCGCGAGGCTGTGCACGTCGGCGAGATTGTTAGAGTCAAAGTTATTGGCGTCGACGTGGCCATGAAGCGAATCTCCTTGTCAATCAAGGCGCTGCTGCCAGATCGCAAACGGTCCAAACCGCAGAAGAAGCCACCAGCACGCAAACTGGTAAAGTCCGTTCCCGAGCAAGCCGGTGCAGTGGCGGCAGCAAAGGCTGGTCCTCCTGTGCCGGCGAAACATGCTGTTGCCAAGAAGGACCAACGCCCGCCCGGCAGGAGCCAGCAGTCCACGAAGCCCAAACAGCCCCAGCCTGGGCAGGGACCGAGAGCGGAAGGAAAACCACCGGCAAAACCTGCACCCAAGCCGGTCCCTCCGACAAAGGCTGGGCCTGCTAAGCCGCCGTTGTCTTTTGAAGAAAAGATCCGCTTACTGCAGCAAAAGTTCGGAGGCGTTCGATAGCACCCCTATTCCTCCGCACATGACCTTCCATTTTTCTCCGCAAAGATCGTTTGCTGCCGGAGTTCTTCTTTCTAGCCTCGCGTTTCTTTGGTTCTTCAGCATCATTTGGTTTGGGAGAGTTGCTCAAGCCGATGTGGAATCCCAATCCACCTTCTACGCTTCATTTGACAAGAATGTCCTCGCAGACCAAGCCATTGGAGATGAAACTCCACTGACCAATCAGGCCACCAAAGTGGTTCGTGAGGGGAGAAAAGGTGGTGCGGCGTTTCTGGATATCGGTTCGATTCTCAGCTACGACGCTGGCGGAAACCTCTACGGAGAACGCGGCACACTCGGTTTCTGGTGGAAACTCGATGAGCCTTTGGGCCGAACTCCGTTCTCTATAGTACGCGTGAGCCAACTCCGGCAGCAGAATGTGGACTACGCTTTCGTCCATCTGCTCTGGACGGGTGACGATTTACGACTGCGGGTTTACGACCGCGACAGCCAGTTGCACGAGATTGTGAGCGCCAGCAAGACTGAGCTCGTTTCGGGTCGCTGGTTCCACCTGGCATTTACATGGGACGAGCTGGAAGGGCTTCGTCTTTACGTGGACGGGCATGAGTCCGGAAAGAAACCTGGCGGACTGCATCTGCCAGAGACGTTGGACCAGGTGGGCATTCATACTCGAACGACCACCCCACAAGCCCTCAGCGGCAACGAGCGGAAGGTCTTCGTCGACGAGCTACGAATTTATTCCAGCGCGCTCACCGCAACCGCAATTCAGAATCTGTCGGAACTGGGCAGGGGCAGAGGGGGAGAGATGCCTTCTGTGTCGTCCCAGAATCCGGAACTGTGGAACCAGCACTGGAAGGCGCGTTTTGGATGGCAGCATCCTGAGTCGATTACCCGCCTGAGCTCGCCCGCCTGGTTGCGCAAGACCGTTGTCGAGGGGAAAGTCCCGGGAAAACCAAACGGGAAAGAAAGAGCTGCTCAGCCTGCTGGCAACGTCGCTGAGAAGCTGGCACGGGTCCCTGCGGCCAACAGACTGGCTTTCAGACTCCTGCCGTCAAGCGAGGCGCTGAACGTGCAGGGAGTGTCCCGTCCGCAGATCGCTACGCTCTATAACGTCAGGACCAAGTTGCTACGACGCTACTTGCCTGAGGACCAGAAAGCCTGGGTAGGAGTTCCGACAGAGCTGTTTCCGGCGAATGTAGCGCCGGTCGGTTCGAGTCAGGAAACGTTGCGATACAGTCACGTTGTTCTCCCTCCTTACCTCAGCCACACAGCTCTAGACTCTATCCGGCTGAAACTCAATGCGACAGATAGTTTGGGAGAGCCGCTGGTCTACATTTCGATTCACGATCCCGTGTACTATGGGCGCGAGCTCTTTAGTGCGAATTTCAGGATGGCTTCGGCATCTGCGCCTGAGATGATTCTGGATCTTCCGGATATTGCCGTTCCGGCTGGCGCGGCGCTTTGGCTCACGCTCGCGAGCGATCAGAAGGATTTCAGTGCCCGCTGTTTGACTGGCGCAGAAGTTGAAATGTGGTCCAGTCCGACGGGTTCAGGGCCTGAGGCGGAGCAGGCGCGAAGGGAATACCTTGGAGATCGGTTGGGCTGGATCAGAGAAAGTTTCCGAACACTGAGCCAGACAAGCCCGTGGCGTACCCAGGACCTCGTTCAGCTGCGGCGCCAGTCCAAGGCAGTGGACGAACTGCTGGCAGTGCTGGAAGACGTCGCACGTGTGGACCCGAATGAACCAACGGCGCTCAGCTATCGGGGATGGGTCAGGCCCTCAATGACGCCTCCGGATTTCAGACAACCGGTTCCCCCTGCTGGAGTGCCACTGTGGGCGTTTCAGCAACAACTGCTGCTTGAACAGTTGAAACAGACGACGGAGTGGTGGGTCCGAAATCGGCAGAGCGGGGCGGGAGATTTCGGCGATGGTTTGGATCAGGACACGCGCCTGGTCACAAACTGGCCGGGAATCGCCTTGATGGAAGGTCCAGCCAACAGGCTCCGCGACTCGCTTTTCGCACTACTAAAGGCTTGTGACAGTCGCGGCCTGCTAAAGCAGGGATTCAGCGCGCTGCGCGGGGATCCCGAGCAGGTTTATCAGCAAGGTCTCAACCTTCTCCCGGCCGCTATGCTGTTGGACTATGGGAATCCGATCTGGGTTGAACGGTTGATGGAATCCGCCCGCCATCTGGAACGCATCAGCGGCATGAACTCAGCGGGACACCGCCATTTGCGTTCCTATCTGCTCAGCGCCACGGATGTGATCGAGGAGGGCTATCATGCCCGTGAAGATGTTCACAGCGCCTTACTCTGGCATCCGGCCCTGGCACTTGCCTGGTACAACCGCAATCCCCGGGTTTTGCGTTGGTTGACGGAAACCGCCGATGCCCTGCTGGCCCACTGGGAGAAGGATCGGTATCTCAAGCTCTCCCTCGGCATCCGCTTCTTCAGCGATGACGTCATTAGCCGCGGATTACCTGAGCCCGAGCGTATGAACCTGCTTTGGGGAATGTTTCGCCTGACGGGGGATAGGAAGTATCTCCGCGCCGCCGAGACTGGGGAGGGCAAAAACGAGTTCGGGCTGCTGGACGCCCTCAACCAGGGAGGCGAACTGGGTTTGGCTGAGACCATCGGCGGACGCTGGATGGAATTTCTGGAGAATGCTGAGCTTTATCGCAAAGCCGTCTTGGGCTTGGTGGGTGAGAGGAACATTTGGGATCGAAATCTGCAAGGCGATGAAAGCGGACCGTTGGCCCGACAACACGCCTTTGAGTTAACCGGTAGCAAGCGGTACGTCGAAGATTACCAGGCCGCGCTCCTCAAGCATATCAGTCAGAATCGCGTTATGTACACGGAGGCCGAGCCTTACGCCGGCCATGTGGAAATTCCCCAGAAAGCCTTGCAGCGGGCCCGCCTTGGAGGAGTCGCGTATCATCATTCCATGCTCTATCCCGGCCATTCGGTGAGTTGGGAGGGGACCGATGGCAAGCTGGCGGCGCTCGTCTTGAAAGCCAACGCCAGCTTCATCAAACTGACCGTTTTCAATTTCAGCAAGAGCTTGCTGGATGTAACCTTGAGAATTTGGGATCTTGAGAACGGGACGTATAGTGTAGTAGAAGGAACAGACGTGACTGGGAACGACCGAATTGACGTTGAGACGACACGGCGAACGCTCCCGCTCCGGCGTGGATCGGCCATTCCGCTCAGCCTGCGCGCTCAGAAAACAACCGTGATTGAAATCACGCCAGTGAAGAAAGGCATCCCCCTGGAGGAACTTCCCGATCTAGCCATGGCCATGGAGGAGCTGAAGTACGATCCCATAACCGACAAGGGCAGTTTGGTCATTCACAACATTGGTGCCAAGAAGTCGCCTCCTTTTGTCCTTCAGGTAGAGAACGAAAGACGAGTTGTGCTGTTGAAGAAACAACTTGAAGCTCTAGAAGCTCCGCTGGACCTGCTTCCGAAACGCATGACAGTCGAGCTGTCAGGAATTAAAGTTGGCGCCAGCCGATTGCTGACTTTCAAGCTGGATCCGGATAATCAGGTGGAAGAAATCACCCACGACAACAATGCGCTGCGGAAGAGCTTGAACTGACCTTCCGAAGCGACGTTCCGCTCAAATGCGAGCTGAGGCATTCCACATAGCTGGGCGTCAACGACGATTTCATGGTTGACTGACCCCTGTCGTTTGCAAACGTCCCCAATATTTCCGCGAAGTACTCGCTGAATTGTGGGACAAGTCATCGGCTGCCGCTGCTGCCACTTAACGAATCGCCACTGGTGCTACTGTCGAGCCTGTCCCGCCCTTGATCTTGAGCGGCTGCATCACGAAGGCAAATTCATACACGCGCTGCGCCGCTAGTTCGTCGACCTTCAGATTCTCCAGCAAGTGAATGCCATACTGCACAAGCAGGATCTGATGCACAGGTTGGTTTGCCTGTGGATCCGGATTCGGCACCACTTCCACGGGTCCGTTGTCTCCCCCGATCAGGAGCGGGTCTTGTCTTGCGAGCCATTCGGCGGCGGCGACTCCGATACCAGGCGCCGAGCTAAGGTATCGGGCGTTCTCCTTCTCCCAAAGCCGGCCCCAACCGGTATGGATGATCACGGCATCACCCGGGTGCAAGGAAACGTGCCTGTCGAGCGAGCGCCTGCTCGAGGTCGCCGACCGTGATTTCGTAGGACTCGCCCAGCATCTCGACGCCTTTCAAGGCGGCCACATCGATCAACACTCCGCGCGTAAAAATCGTGCCCACCTTCTCGATGCCGAGCTTGGTGAAGCCCGTTCGCGTGGCAATGTCTTCGACTTTGAAACAGTTGTACACCGAATTCCCGATGGTCTGATGGGCGAATCCGTCGAACTGGGTGCCGACCTGGCCGAGCTCTGTCACAACAAGCTCCTCGTTACTGCCTCGGCGGTTCGGGGCCGTGTTCATGAACGTCCGCTTCAGGAACACGTCAAAACGCCGTGTCCCGACGGACGGCATCGTTTCGGACAGAACGTGTCCCAACTCGATGACCTCACCTGTCCGGATCAAGCGCGTGGCTGCGAGCACAGCCGCGGATTTCTGATGATTCATTGAACCCCGTTCATCACCGGCACCCCACCTCGAAGGACAGCGCTGAGCGTCTGCCGGCGGTTTCCAGCTCTGGGCACTGAACGCCAACGGGACCCCGAACAACAGGCAAGCAAGGGCAACGGCTTTCCTGGTCATCTCTTCCTCCCGACAGTGAAGCTATGAATTTTGGAGCAGGCTTTCCAGCCTGCTTCCTGCTTATTGAGGACGTTTGAGTTGCCTCATCTTGGGTGGAGCCGACATCACGTTTTCTGGCGATGGCTGCGCCACCCAATGATAACCTAGCAGAGTAGTGCCAGTTCGCGGTGATTATAGTCGGCAGCTCCAAAAGGAATAGACGGACGATGGTTGTTGACATCAGAATAATCGAGACATCAGACTGTCAGTGAACCAGGGCTCTCAGCTGAATGCGTTGCACCCAAACATATGACTGACTCGAAGCGGGAATCCGAACCCCCCAAGGAAACTCAAAAAGGCTCTGATGATACCTTTACTTTCATGGGCGCCCGGATTTCTCTCGGTTCAAAGGCTGCGAGGTCTTCCGCGTCACAAGCGAAACCGACAGAGCCTCAATCTCCTAGCGTCTCGCCGGCAGTCGAGGCGTCTGAAAAGTCAATCGCGAGCGCGGAGTCAGCGCAGGGCGGTGCTGAGACACTGCGTTCATTACAATCTTCAGGGGAGCTGGTCGCGCTCGCGGCGGCATCAAATCACCCACGTTCCAGCTGGATCTTCGCGCTGGGGGCTGGTGTGCTGCTGTTGGTGGTTGCAGTGATCGTCGGTTGGTACTGGTTCGGTTCAACCGAGGCAAAAATCCTTCGCCTTGCAAAAAGCAAACAACTGGTTTCCCCCCAGGGATCATCCGCGTATGACCTTTACCTGCAGATCAAGGCCAATGGCATCAGTCCTGTGGCCCGAGAGAAGCTGAAAGACAAAGTGCTGCCCGAGCTCCTAAGCCAAGGGGATACCTTGTTGAAGAAACTGTATGAAGGATCGAATCTCAAAGAGTCTGAGACGCATGAACTCGTCCGGATTTACGAATGGGCGGCTGATTTGGATCCACAGGACAAGTCGATTGCTGCGCGGCGAATGTACGCTGCCGGCTGTCAGGCGGTCCTGAAAGGAGACGACAGCGAAGCCTTGTCTTCGTTCAGTGCTGCCATCCGGAGTGATTCACAATGGGCTTTGCCTTTCAACGACCTGGCGAGGCTCTACGCTAAGGCGGGCAATCAGCCTTATGTGGAGTACTACCATCAACAGGCAACACAACTACAGCCGAAGTGGGTACTGCCGCGACTTGATCTAGCGGGCTTGAGCCTTGAACGAAACCGGCTTGGGGAGGCAGAACTCGGATATCGCCTGGCAGCAGAACTCGATCCAACTCTGGCGACTCCCTGGTATTTTCTGGGACGGATCTATCAACGCCAAAAGAGAGACGTTGAGGCCATCGCTGCCTACGAACGCGCCCTCGAACTGGCCCGTGGACGCCCCTCTCTTGCCTTCACGGTCGACGAGGTTAGAGGCCTTCTGGTACAGATCCAGCGCAATTGATTTTTCCTGCTGTCGGAACCAAGGGAGGCGTTTAAAGAAGGTTTGTCTCAGCGACGGGCTTTGTTTGTAGTCCCTGTGGGACTCGTTACCGGAGCACGACATTGGATCGACCCGGGTCGCTCGCCGTGCCGGTAAGAAACAAGCAAGCCCCGCGATGGATACTAGCAAGACTGAGACGCAGACAAAGGTCAACGGATCGGTCGGCTCGATCCTGAACAGCAGTGTCAACAGAAGCCTTGTGAGCGCCAACGCTCCTGCCAACCCAACCAGGACGCCAACCACAGCGAGCTTGAATCCGTGCCCTCTCCCGTTCGTGGGGAACCGCGCAAATCAGCCAGACCTATCTTCGCATCGCCGAAGTGATTTTGAACGTCGCATGATGATGTCAGAATGTCGTCGATGTGAGGAAGGAACACAACAGAATTGCCTGCGGCAAGCACCGGAGACGAACCATTCCATGCCCACAAGCGCGCTGGCGGCCCAGTAGGCTACGATTACGGGCTGCAGCGGTGCAAATGTACCATACTCGCCAGAAGATACTGTCGAAAGCTCGTAGGTACACGCTCTCAACCGCGTTCTGTTCCTCACCACGCGTTGTGGCCCCGGGGGCATGTTTGCTGTGAAGAAATTCGAGATCAGTGGAAAGCGCCGCCTAAGGGCACGCAGCCTTCAATGATTCGTAAGGGGTTGGGGTAAACTCGCCGGGTCCCCTGGCCCGATGAGTTCTTCGCAGCTCCGGGGTGGGGAAGCCTACCTTAGTGTTCGTTTCATGAATACGGTGACTTACTCAGAGCCTGCGGCTACGCCGCCCGATGTGCGGATAGGCTGAGCCTTTCCGCTAGTCCTACCCGCGAGCTGCGGGCTGTGCCCGCGGCGGGGTGTAGCCTCATCAGACGGAAGGTCGAGAGCGAACTGTCAGAGACTTTCCGCATATCAGGCGGCACAGCCGCAGGAAATCTAGCGTATTTATGAAACCCGATACTTAGCTTCGGACTGAGGAAAATCAAGCTGGGAAAGGAGTGATATGAGCGTTCTGAATTTGAAGGTTGATGGGAGGCCTTACTCGGTGGATATAGATCCTGAGACTCCGCTACTGTACGTGCTCAGTGACGATCTAGAGCTCCGTGGGCCGAAGTTCGGGTGCGGTCTTGGTCAGTGTGGATCTTGCACCGTGATCGTCGAGGGTAAAGCGATTCGCTCCTGTGTCACGCCTGTGGGCACTGTAGCAGGATCGGAAATCACGACGCTCGCGGGGCTCGGAACGGTCGAGAAACCACATCCGATCCAAAAAGCCTTCATCGATGAACAGGCGGTGCAGTGCGGGTTCTGTATCAACGGTGTGATCATGACGGCTAAAGCGTTCCTGGATCGGAACCCGAACGCGACCGAGTCGCAAATCCTGCAGGCTCTGTCCGGCGTGTTGTGCCGGTGTCACGTCCATGTGCGAATGATCCGCGCCATCAAGCGGTATGCCCAGGAGGTGAGAGCATGAACCCCCTGGACACATTGAAAGCCTTGACGCCAGAAGCGCTTGATGCGCTGGAGAGAGCTGGAGTGTCGCGCCGGCAGTTTATCAAAGGGTCCGGTGCGCTGATCATCGGCTTCAGCATGGTTGGACTGCCAGCTCGAGCGAAGCCAATCCAATCGGCCGCGGCTCAGCGTCTTGATGGCGCAGGTAGCAATCGGCTGGATGCGTGGATCGCCATTGGCGCAGACGGTACCGTGACCGCGTACACCGGCAAATGTGAGTTAGGCCAGGGACTGGTCACCGCGCAGACCCAGTTGATCGCCGAAGAGCTCAGTGTGTCGTTGGATCGCGTGAAATTGATCCAATGCGATACGGCGCTGACTCCCGATCAAGGCACGACCTCCGGCGCCCAGTCACATCCGACAAATTTCAATCAGAACAACCTGGCTCTCGCCGCCGCGACCGCTCGCGAGGCGCTCTTGCAGCGCGCCTCGACACAGCTGGGCGTCGCCGTCAACCAGCTCGTCGCAGAAGACGGTGCGATCAGAGTGAAAGCAAACCCCGCCAAGAAGGCCAATTATGCCGAGCTGGTCGGAGGACGGACCTTTGGCATAGCGCTTAATCCTGGCGCAAAACGAAAGGATCCGAGTGAATGGACAGTCCTGGGAAAGCCGGTGCCGCGCTTGGAGATCCCCGCCATGGCCACGGGGCAGTTTGAGTTCGTCCACAACGTGCGCGTGCCGGGCATGTTGCACGGCCAGGTTGTCAGGCCGCCGGTCGTCGGCGCGTCGCTGCTTAGCGTCGACGAAACTTCGGTTCAGGGTTTGCCAGGGCTTGTGAAGGTGGTTGTCCAAAAGAATTTCGTCGGGGTCGTCGCAAAAAAGCCGTGGCAGGCCATTCAGGCTGCCAACAAGCTGAAGGTCACCTGGACGCCTGGTACCCGGCTGCCGAGTCAAGGAACCTTCTACGAGGTCCTCCGCAATCAGAAGCCAACGCGAGACACCTTTCTCGTCAACTCGAAGGATGTGGACGAAAAGCTGGCCACGCGCGTCGAGAGTCGTGAAAGCCACGTACCTCTACCCGTATCAAATGCATGGATCGGCGGGTAGTTCATGCGCGGTTGCCGATGTAGGGGCCGGAAAAGCTACGATCTGGTCGGCGACGCAGGCAGTTTTTCCGCTGAAGAACAGCGTCGCGATGCTCCTCGGCCTGGAACCTGAGAACGTGCGTATCATTTTCAGAATGGGTTCCGGGTGCTACGGTATCAATGGCGCGGATACGGTTTCCTATGACGCAGCGCTCCTGTCGCAGGCGGTCGGCAAACCCGTGCGGGTCCAGCTCACGCGCAAGGATGAGATGGCATGGGAGAACTACGGCACTGCCTTCGTCATCGACCAGCGCGCCGGTCTGGATTCCGACGGACGGATCATCACGTGGGATCATGAATCGTGGACCCCGACATTAGGCGGCCGCCCGGGAGCAAACAACCCAGGCAACGTCATCACGGGTTTCCTGGCCGGCTTTGAACCTGCTGCCTTCGCAGCCAGGACACCGGCACCAGACCCGACTGGCTTTGCCAACAGCAGCAATGCGGTTCCTTCGTATGTCACCGGCTGTGTGGGTGGACGATGCGGAGGGACGGGTGCCGTGACCAGCCAGCGTGTTCTTACCCACAACGTCAGATCATTATTCTGGACAGGACCCTTGCGCTCCCCGGCCCGCTTGCAGAATACCTTCGCCCACGAATCCTTCATGGACGAGATCGCAGCCCTGGTGAAAGCGGATCCAGTTGAATATCGTCTTCGCCACCTGCGCGATGCTCGCTTGCTTGAAGTTGTGAAGGCGGCGGCGAAGGCAGCAAACTGGGAGACCAGACCGTCGCCTCGACGCGGCGTTGGCCGAGCTGGTATCGCAGCCGGTCGCGGCATCTCGTGTGTGCTGTATGAAGGCGATAACGGATACTGCGCCATGGTGGCCGAAGTCGAGGTCAATCAAGACACGGGCGCGATCGCCGTCAAGCGACTCGTCATCGCCAACGACTGCGGACCGATTTCAAACCCCGATGGGTTAAGGAATCAACTGGAAGGCGGCGCTCTGCATGGCGTGAGCCGGACGCTGCTGGAAGAAGTGACCTGGGATGACCAGAAAATAACTTCGATCGACTGGTCAAGTTATCAGCCGCTGTTCCTGGACGCCGACGTTCCCAAGATCGAGATCGTGCTCATCAACCGTTCCGGCGGAAGCGCCATGGGGGCGGGAGAGACAGCGACTACCCTCGCCGCGGCCGCTATCGCCAACGCGATTTTCGACGCGACCGGCGCACGCATCCGTCAAGTCCCGTTCACACCCGAGCGCGTGAAGACCGCACTCGCTGCCCGGACCTGATACGTGTTGGCCCGGGATCACCCAGTCAGCACCGAGCTGCGGTTGACATAGGCGGCTGGCTGCTGGCAGGCTGCCGTTTCTATAAACATGGCGCTCCTTGGAGCTTTCGGCATTCGCCCAGCCGGAGCGTCGCGTCGAGCGCCAGAGGCGCAACATGTTTATAGCACGCCACATCCGCAACAAGACCCAAGCCCGAGCGGGGCGGCATGTTCAAATTTGTGGTTATTCCGCCGGCTCAAACAAATATCGTTCCTCGTAGGGCACCTGGAACTTTTCGAGGAACTCCAGGTATTCTTCTCGGAATCCCCTTTGTCTGTGATGCTCCACCTGGTTTTGGATATAGCGAATCACATCCGTGAGTTGCAGGTGCGAATACGAGAAAGCTCCGAAACCTTCCTGCCATGAGAAACGACTCCTGACCCAGCGATTCTCGTTAATGTGGTTAGTCGAGCCGGTGTTGATGTCACCCACCAGTTCCGACAGCGCCATGTTCGGCTTCAGGCCAATCAGGACGTGCGTGTGGTCGGGCATACAATGGATGGCCAGAAGTTTCTGGCCTTGTCGGGTAATGATGCCGGTCATGTATTTGTGCAGCTCTTCTTTGCGTTCAGGCCGGATGAGATTCTGCCGGCCTTGCACGGCGAAAACGACCTGAATGTAGATTTGCGTGTAGGTGTTGGCCATAAGGTTTCATGCCGCTCCTACGGAGCTTATTTGTCGGTTGGCCGCCGTTTCTATGGACATGGCGCTCCTCTGGAGCTACAGCTCTCCCCGGAAGGCGCGGTCCTGGAGGGAGGCGAAGAGCACCTCCAGCTCTGCCAGCGGAGGCAGCGGGATTTTTGTTTTCCAAGATTGCCGCGAGAGATGCGGGAGCGAGTCGTTCCAGTGGCAAAACCAGCAATCTGGTTTCGGCAAGCGGGAGCATTTAAACAATGCAAGCACCGTGGGTCGTCTCCCGTGCGTCGGGACGGATGATGCAAACATTCAGGACTGTCACTGAAGACTTCGAGTCACCGGGAAAGATGCACGCTCGCCCTAACAGGTCAGGCATTCGAGCCACCATTACCTCGCCGGGCTGGAGGCGAGGCAACAGGTCACCGGCAAGCTGCTTGCCAAGAACTGATCGAATGACTTATGCCACCTTGGCTGGTGCCCGTTCGGACGACGACACTGCTTTTGCACTGACTAATGCAAGCGTCGCGAACTAGATCAGCAGCGTCAGCCCGCCTGTGAGCAGCAGCGCGACGGCCCAAACGAGATCGAGGTTGAACCAGGCTTTTCGCAACAAGCCAAGCCCCAGCTTCTCGTAAACAATCCAGGCAGCCAGAGCGGTAATCAGGAGGTAGCCGACTGCGTGGACCAGCGTGGCCAGTAGCCCTTCCGTCGGGCCACTGATGGCATTGGCCTGAGCGGCATGACAATTCGCTGCTTGTACCTTCGCGCTCATGTTGAGGAATACCGGCAAGACCATCAAGCCCGCTCCGTGCACGGATGCCATGAGAAAAGACCAGGTGGTCAGGCCGGCCATGCCCACTCGCATGCCACCCCAACGCGGGTGGCATCGGCGGAAGAGCCGATGGCAGCCCATGCCGACAAGAATAAGGGCTACGGGAATCCGAAGCGACGGCAGCGGCACCATCACGCCTACCAGGACGGCCAGGAGGATGACCACTCCGACGGCCAGCGCATGACCGAGACCCAGAGGCAGCAACGCGCGCCAGACCGCCCGTCTCGAGCGCTCTTGCATCCCTAGAGCCACTGCAAACAACCAACCCATGCCGGGGTTAATGCCGTGGAAGGCTCCCAGGAAAAACAAGGTAAGCCAAGACCAGAGTGTACCCTCCGTCACGCTTTACCTCCTGGATAGCAGTAGGAATCGGACGAGGCATCGCCACCTTCCAGATGGACCTGATGGGGGCGCAATTCATCGAATTCCAAAAAGAAATTCGAATCGAACTGCATGCCCCCTTGCGGAAGCACATCCAGCTTGGCCATCCAGCCCCGAATACCCTCTGGATAGAACTGCGCGTCCCAAGCTGCGTAGAGCGAGTTGGTGAAGTACACCCGGCGGCCATCGCGGCTGACTTCCACCATCTGTGGCCCTCCGTTTAACGGGGTGTCCTTTTGGCTGGGATGCGAGCCCCGCCGCGCGATACCTCCGATCTGAACCACTCCCGTCAACTTCGGTTTGAACGGGTCGGAAACCTCGTACTGGCGCAACTCACCCGTTCCCCAGCAGGAGACGTAGAGGAAGCGGTCATCCAGCGAAAGGTTTATGTCGGTGATGAGCGGCGGGACGGCTTTGAATCCCTTCAATAGCGGCGGTAGTTGCTCCGCGTCGGCTGGCTCGGCTGGGACCTCAATCACTTTCCGGATCTTCCAACCGCCGCCACCATTGCCGCTTTCACGGTGCCAGAGCCAGACCGATGCGGACAGGTCCTTCAACGAAGTCACCACGCCCACGAAGCCGTACGCCTCGCTAGGTTCGTGCGCCGGGCGTAACTCCAAAACCATTTGATACTCTGAACCCAGGTCCAGCACTTGCTGATGCCGCCGCTTGTGAAGATCCCAGACATGCAGTGCATGGCCGTATTTGCCTGCCAGCAGTGTTTCGGGGACAACCCCGTTCTCAACCATGTTGGGCGTGCCCCACTCGCTGGTGATCATGGTGTCGTAACCCAGGTGCCACCAGAAGTCGTAGGCCAGATACTGAGGTCCTCGTTCCAGTTCCCATCGCCCCCGAATTTCGAAAGTCTCGGGGTCCAGAATGAAGAGTCCGCCTGGGCCATCGCCATTGGCTGATCCCAAGCCGTTGACGTAGATGCCGTCCGGTCCGCAATGCGTGGTATGCGGCCGCGTGTAGCCGGTGCGGGTCACGACGGTTTCCGGCTCGATGACCTTGACGATCTTGGGCTGGCGAGGATCAGGCTTGGTATCGATGATGTGAATTCGCGACGAGCGAAGGCCAGGCACGACCAGGTAGCGACGCTCCATGTGAGGGTGCGGTGAGTAAGGGCAAAGACAGGAGCTGCAGGCATTCCAGCCAAAATGATGAAGCTCGTCCCCCGTCTCAGGCATATCGACCTGGCCCACCAGCCGACCATAGCTTTTCGAGCCAGTCTCAACATCGATCGCGGCCAGCGCGTCGGATGCGCCTTTGCCGCCCGGGTTGACCAGAGTCAACAAACGCCAGCTTTTCTGGCGCAGCCTGCATCGCCATTTTGGGAGAGGGATAAAAAGTGGGATCAGGTCGCCACTGTGCCATTCTAGTTTCCTCCTTTGAAGGTATTCAAGCTACTGATACTTGCAATTTATAGTGACACCCCCCTCCTTGCTTCGATTCGATGTGCCCCTCTCCCCGCCGCCGCGACCGCTGTCGCTTCGGTACACCTCTCCCCACAAATGGGAGAGGGCCAAGGGTCAGGGGTTGCGTCACTATATTCTCCAATCCTTAGCAAGTTCCGAAGTGAGACCCTGTGATTCCGCCCCCGAACAATCCTGGCGGGATTTTCCAGCCCTCGGTTCGCCGAATACGCCATCGTAACCACAAACTCAAGCGCGGGCATTATCTCTTAGATTTGCTCGAGTACAATGCGATCATTGTCTCTTTGGCTGACCGGAACTTCACGCGAATTTTATCACGACGTAACTTCCTGAGAGGTGCTAGATTTTCGACGTGCCATGAAGGTGCAGTTGGCCCGAGGACAGACACTGTTCCACTTGGTGCCGGCGAAGCTCGCAAATCAGGCAAATTCCTGTTCTCCCCCGCTCCCGTAAAGGGAATAGGGAGTCAGAGGGTGAGGGGCCTTGATAGAAACCACTTCTCCCTCACGGCGGTCTGTGGTCGCTCGGTACCCATGGCTCGCAGGCGACGGCCTCATGACTCGCCGCAGCCGCAACAGCACAACCTGCAAAACGAACACTGTGGATCCAAGTTCACCTCCTCTCAGCACTGAGCCGCGGACCATTTGGGGTCGCCCTATTGCCATCGCGGCCGCCGTGCTGTTCTTCCTATCTTTGGGGTTCCCCGTGATGGCAGGCCTCTCGAAAAACACGGCGTCGTTTCCAAAATGGGTGGGCGCGCTGGATGTTGGCTTGGCCTTTGTCCTCGCGATGCTGTCCTTCGCGCTCATCGCGATCACGCAGGGTAAGGTTAGCAGGCAGGCTGCCGACGCCAGCTACCGCACCTATCGGATGTTGACACATGGGATTCTTGTGATGATCCTGGTGTTCTTCCTTTTTGGGGAGCGGATTGTTTGGATCAACTGTCTAACTGGGTTTGCCTGGCGGACTTGGTTGCTCCTGTATTGCCTGCCTGCGTGGTTTACTGCGCTAAGATCTGCGGAAGGCCCGTGATCAAGGCCAAGTCGCCCGTGTCTGCCGTGTCACCGCATTGCAACGTTAGCTCGCACGTGGCAGTATCTCATTTGGACGTTTCTCCGACGTGAGACTTTTCGAGAGGGATGAATATGAGTCGTTCCCTATCTTTTAGAAACCTCGCGCGTGCAATCAGAATCGCCTGCTATTGCGAAGAGAACAACATCTCGACGGGTGAGGGGCTCGAGCGTGCCGCAGGCATACAGCCCCACACAGCTGGGTGTGCCAGCAGGCGTGAGTTCCTCGCAAACACCGGCAAGCTGGCCCTGGTCGGCGCGGCGGGATGGGTTGCCTCCCCCCTTTGCCTCGGACTGGCGAGCCCGCGGCAGGGTCCGGACGTGAGAGTTGCGATCGTGGGCACTGGTCTGGCTGGTTTGGCCTGCGGAGACGAGCTTAACATGAAGGGGATTAAGGCGGACCTCTATGACGCCAACAACCGAGTCGGCGGCCGCTGCTTCTCGCTCGACGGCTTCTTTCCAGGGCAGGTGGCCGAGCGCGGGGGCGAGTTCATCGACAACCTGCACAAGACCCTGCTCGGATACGCCAAACGATTCAAGCTTAAGCTGGAGGATGTTGAGAAAGAGCCCACTGGGGAAGTCGTTTACTATTTCAACGGTCAGCACTTTCCCGAGTCGGCAGTCGTCGAGGAGTTTCGGGACCTCGTCTCCGCTATGCGTGACGATCTGCGCACGGTCGGTCGGCCGACGGCGGACAGCCACACCGACGCTGATGCTGTACTCGACTTAACAAACCTCCGTGAGTACCTCGAGACGCGCGGCGCCGGAACCATTGTCAGCAAGGCCATCGAACAAGCCTACGTCGCCGAGTTTGGGCTCGAGATCGACCAGCAGAGTTGTTTGAGCTTTCTGCTCTTCATCCATGCGGATCGCAGGTCCAAGTTCCGGCCTTTCGGTATTTTCAGCGACGAGCGTTATCACATTATTGGCGGCAACGACCAGATCGCCAAGGGACTCCGCGACGGACTCGAAGGGCAGATCCAGCTTGGGATGAGGCTGGTCAGAGCTGGCAAGAATGCCAGGGGTGAGATTGAGCTCGTCTTTGAGAACGGGTCGAGGACTGTTAGCAGGACGTACGACGCCGTTGTTTTTGCCATCCCGTTCTCGACGCTGCGCGAGGTCGAGCTGGATGCGAGTCTCGGGCTCCCTGCCTGGAAGCTCTTCGCGATCAACGAGCTCCGCTACGGAACCAATGCCAAGATGATGATCGGCTTCGACGGCCGTCCGTGGCTGTCTCAGGGGAGCAACGGCGGGTCTTACTCGGACCTTCCGCATCACCAAACGACGTGGGAGACAAACCCCACCAATGCCACGGCTCTGCAGGCGGTGCTAACGGACTACTCGGGTGGCAACCGGGGTGCCAACCTAGATCTGCAACAGGTGCAGACGGAGGCGCTGCTCTTCCTGAATGACCTCGACCGAGTCTACCCCGGAGCGGCGTTGGCGGCCTCGCGCCCCGCAGGCGATCTTCGGGTCCACCTCGAGCATTGGCCCTCGAACCCGTTCGTGAAGGGGAGTTACACGTGCAACCACCCGGGATACTTCACGACTATCGCTGACAACGAGGCGAAGCCGGTTGATAACTTATATTTTGCGGGTGAGCATACGAGCTCATTCTACGAGTTTCAGGGCTTCATGGAAGGGGCTGCCTTGTCCGGCATCCGAGCAGCGCGTGAGATTCTCCGGGATATCAAGGTCGGCGCCCTGCAGTAACCACGATCGGGCCCACAAAGGCATCTGTCACTCCAGCGATGCGAAGAGGTTTCCTCATGAAGACGGCCGTCGGACATGAATGCAGAGAAACTGGACGAGTCCGGGAGTGATCAAGAGAAGTCGCCACAACCTTGAAATTCGAGAAAGCAGGTAAGGCATCATGACCAATTCAACGAGTCAAGAAGCAAAACGCGCCATGCTTCGCCATACAATCGCCACGTTAGCCTATCGCGGCGGCAAGACAGTGACGAATCCGCCCCACGGATTCGCACGTTCCGCGTCGGTGAATCAACGCGAACTCCGGCAGAGATACTGGCGCACATCGGTGATCTGCTTGACTGGGCGCTCTGGCAAGCCAAAGGAAAGCACCTCTGGCACGGCTCAAGTCCGCTACCCTGGGAGGAAGAGGTCGCCAGATTCTTCGCCGCGCTCCAGCAACTCGATTCATTCCTGGCTTCCGATGAGCCGCTCGGATACGACGCCGAAAAGATATTCCAGGGGCCGATTGCCGATGCGCTCACACACGTCGGACAAATTGCGATGTTGCGCCGGCTGGCAGGCGCGCCAGTGCGCGGAGAAAATTACTTCAAGGCGGAAATCGTTGCGGGCCGGGTGGGGCCGGAGCAGTCTGCAGTCCGGGTGGAGTTTGATTAATCTTCGCCATGAGTCTGGCAGTGATCAGACTACTGAACAAAGGAGACTGATATGAGATCAGCAGCCACGACATCCAGCGTAAGAATTGCTGAACTTCCTAACCGGGTCCAACTTCAATACGTCGAGCAGGGAGATCCGGCTGGTATTCCAGTGCTGCTTCTGCATGGAGTCACAGACTCGTGGCACTCTTTCGAGCCGGTGCTGCCTCACCTGCCGAAATCACTCCACGCCTTTGCGCTGACCCAGAGAGGCCACGGTGACGCAAGCCGCCCCGCGGCAGGCTACCGTTTCCATGATTTTGCAGCCGATCTGGCAGCGTTTATGGACGCACTCAACCTCGGTGCAGCCGTCATCGCGGGCCATTCCATGGGCAGCTCCGTCGCCCAGCGCTTTGCCTTAGATTACCCCGAGCGCACCTTGGGGCTTGTCTTGATGGGATCCTTCGCCAGCTTGCGAGGGAATCCGGGTGTGCTGCACCTTTGGGACTCTGCCATATCAGCGCTGACGGATCCAGTCGACCCCGGCTTCGTGCGCGAGTTTCAGGAAAGCACTCTGGCTCAGCCGGTGCCGCCAGCGTTCCTCGAAACAGTCGTACAGGAGAGCCTGAAAGTCCCGGCGCGCGTGTGGAGAGCGGCGTTCGAAGGATTCTTGCAGGACGATTTTTCGAGAGAGGTCCAGAAGATCAAGGCGCCCACTCTCATCGTCTGGGGCGATCAGGATGCATTTTGTCCCCGAAGCGATCAAGATACCCTCGTCCGAGCAATCGCGGGATCGCAGCTAGTGGTCTATCCCGGCGCCGGCCATGCATGTGCACTGGGAGCAACCCGAGCGCTTTGCGGCCGATCTTGTAACTTTTGTCGAAACCCTCGTTAGTTCCGCTCGGGCGTCGGTTTGAGCCTGGGCACTCAACGGAAGGGAGTGAGTGCCCTGCTCGAGGTTGTCCAGCAGCGCTGACGACTCTCCACCGGGCATTCATTTCTTGAGCCAGATCTCCAGGCCGGTTGGCGAATCCATTCTAAATCTCACGCGGATCTCGTGCTGCGCCAGCGTCTTTTGGATTCGCGGGCCACTGCTCATCGAGGCAAGTCCATCAAGACAATGTCGGAATTGTTCCGCACGCGGTCGAATACGATCTGTTTGCCATCAGGCGAAACATCGAAGCTCTGTATCTCGAGATCCGTTTTCAATTCCGTAAGCTGGCGCTGCTTGCCGGTTTCCAAGTCAACCCACGAGAAGTTCTGTGGGCCTGCGCCCCCCCATTTAAGGAAGATGAGTGCCTTTCGGTTAGGCACGAAGCGGTAAGGAGTTGCAGTGGTATAGTTGACCTGGATGTCGGGCATTCGGACTGGTGTCTTGTCCGGAGTGATTGCCTTGACTACCAATGTTCCTCCCAGCAGCGGCTCGGAATAGACTATGAATCTGCCGTCCGGGGACCAGAGAGGGTTATAGGAGGACGAATCCAATAGGCGAAATGGGGGACCGCCATCCGACCGGGACGGTGAACACTCGATAGCCTTCCCCCTCGTTGCCAGCCACAGCCAGCCACTTCCCATCTGGTGACCAGGAAGCCGACCCTCGCACATCCAGCGAATTTGTTAAAGTGCGAACATTGGTACCATCGGCGTTCATCAAGTAGAGCGCTGCCTGACCTTTCTTGCGCGCTGAAAAGCAGATCTGGGTGCCGTCAGGCGAGATCGCCGGTGGCGCGACTAGCCCTCCCTCACTACCTTTCCACAGCTCCCTGACAGCGCCACCCTCCATCTTCCACAGCCCGTTGCTGCCGCCCATGGAAGAAAGAAAGAGAAGATAGCCGGAAGCAAACCTTGGCCCGAGCGCTCGTGTAGTGGGAGTGGGGAAACGGGTTACGGCATCCTCTTTCTGGACCTGGTCTGATATCGGGACAGTCCACAGACTCGCACTGGGAGTGGCCACAGTGGCTAAGAGCCGGCGCGGCTGGGTGGCACTGGCGGCGACCGACAGATACTGTTCTGTAATGCCGGAACTCACCCGGTGCGGTATGCGACGTTCCGTATCCAGCGCATAAAGCCACTGTCCGGAGCCGTCTTCGGCCGTGGCGGAGTAAATCAATGTACGGGCATCGAGCCAGGCCAGGTAGGCAACCCTCGCGTTGTGATAGGTAATCCGCTCGGGCTTGGAGGGCTGCCCGCTTGCGGAAACCGCGATTCGCCAGATATCCATCTCTTCAGTGGTCGGGATACCCTTCACGAAGTAGATAAAGCGCCCGTCCGGCGACCAGGTGAGGTGGTGATGATGAATATCCGGTCGTTCGGGAACGAGGATTTGTCTGGGATTCCTTCCGGTGTGGTCGGCAATGAAGAGCGGGTCGCCGGGCTCTACCGTGTGATAGACAATCTGATTGCCATCGGGGGACCACGCGAGTTCCATCCCACCGGCTAGAAACGGATAGAGGACGCCTCCGGTCGACCGATGCCTGCCATGTCGTATAGGGTCCGATCCCTCACCCTGCAGAATCCAAACCCGTGAACTGTCTGCGGAGAAGCCAACTTTCCGGATCACGTGAGGAGCCAGAGTGGGAAATCGCCCCTTGGTCATATTGACAAATTCGCCGCTGCCTATCTGGCTGAGCCACGCGTCAAAGTTGCCCGTCGCGGTTCGACAGAAAGGCCATGAGTTTACCGTCGGGCGAGACCGCCGCGTCCATTTCTTCCCCCTGGAAATCGGTCAGCCGTTCGGTCCTGGCACCGGCCAGCGGGTTCCGCCAGAAATAATCCGCTTCCCAGAGCCGCCAAGACGAGCACAGAAGCGATCAGAAGCAAGATCACGGATACCAGCGCCAGTATGCGCCAGCGGCTCTTCTTGGACTTGCTGGCAGCCGTCAGTTGTTGGGCTCGTTTCAGGTCCACGATCAGGTCGCGCATGGACTGGTGGCGCTTGGCCGGGTCTTTCTCCAGTGTCTTTTCCACTGTCGCGCGCAGTTCCAATGGAACGTCCGTGCCGACCG
The DNA here is from genome assembly GCA_963752385.1 of uncultured Acidimicrobiia bacterium. Lineage (GTDB taxonomy): Bacteria > Acidobacteriota > Terriglobia > Versatilivoradales > Versatilivoraceae > CAVVYL01. The sequence goes on from CAVVYL010000056.1 coordinate 118,073, forward strand.
GGTCGGGAACCCCGTGGATGATCTTTTGCAGTATGTCGCGGTCCGTTGCACCGGTGAATGGGAGCCGGCCGGTGAGTAACTCGTATAGGACTACCCCAAACGAGAAGATATCGCTGCGCATGTCGACGGGCTGCCCTGAAGCCTGCTCTGGCGACATGTACCTCACCGTGCCCATCATGATTCCAAATTCCGTGTGCAGCCCGTTTGCTACCGGAGTGTGGGAAACGCTGACCAGCTCGGAGGCTGGAATAAGTGATCCTACGAGCTTGGCCAGACCAAAATCGAGGACTTTGACCAGGCCGTCTGGCCGCACCATCACGTTCTCCGGCTTGATATCGCGGTGCACGATGCCGGCCTCGTGCGCTGCTGCCAGGGCAGTGGCCACTTGCAGTGCAAGGTCCAGCGTCTCGGCGAGGGTCATCTTGGCGCCATTCATGCGCTGCCGCAGTGTCATCCCGTCAACAAACTCGGTCGCTATGAAGTGCACGCCGTCTGATTGTCCGATTTCATAAATGGTCAGGATGTTCGGATGATTGAGTGCGGAAGCCGCCTTTGCCTCCCGCTCAAAGCGGGATACACGATCTGGATTTTGTGTGAAGGCGGCCGGAAGCATCTTGAGTGCGACCTTGCGTCCTAACCGGGTGTCCTGGGCAAGGAAGACTTCTCCCATGCCACCCCGACCCAGCTGGTTGATGACCTCGTAGGGCCCGATGTAACGCCCAAGCAGAGATTCATGGCTGATCGTCTCGCAACTCCACAGTCTCTGCCAGCACTGGAGGGTCAATGAAGCTGCTCTTCCGCTCGTGAGCGGCAATCAATTGCTCGGCTTCCTCGCGTAGCTGTCCGTCGCTACCGCAGACTTTGGCCAGAAAGGCTGCTCGTTCTTCTTCCTGAAGCTCCACAGCCTCATGAAACACAGCCTCCAGTTGTCGCCAACGCTCAGGTGTCATCGAAGCAGTGATAAGTGATAAGTGACGAGTGACGAGTAGGAACCGCAAGTGATAAACGGCAATGAGAATGAGTCACGAGTGATAAGCGGCGGTCGCAGTCCACTTCACTCTATCGCTCGTCACTGCTTTTGATCTCATTGCGCAGCCAGGCTTTGGCCAGGTTCCAGTCGCGCTTGACCGTAGCCGGCGAAATTTGGAGCACTTCCGCGGTCTCCTCAATCGTCAGCCCGCCGAAATAGCGCAACTCCACCAGACGCGCCTTCTGCGAGTCCAATATTTCCAACTTCTGCAGCGCATCATCGAGAGCGAGCAGGCTCATGTCGCGTTTTTCCACTGGATCCACCTCACTCAGGGACAGCCGATACTCGCCCCCACCGCGCTTAGCCGCCTGCCGACCTCTGGCGTACTCTACGAGAATCTGGCGCATTCGCACCGACGCGATGCCAAAGAAGTGAGCCCGGTTTTGCCAGTCGATTTGCTTTTCACCCATCAGCCTCAGGTAGGCCTCATGAACCAGGGCTGTGGGTTGTAGTGTGTGATCGGGCCGTTCCTGTTGCAGGTAATAGTTGGCCAAGCGGCGCAGTTGACCGTAAACCTGTGGCAGCAGTTCGTTGAGCGCTGCTTTGTCGCCGTTGCGCCATTTGATGAGCAGTTCAGTTACGGTTGCGGAAGATGTCATTGCTGCCTCTCTATGGAAGACAAGAGGCCAAACTGATGACCAGATGAAAGCAGATCAACCTATTACCGTTTCTGGCTCCAATGAGCCTGCTTGATCAGGATAAACAGAACACAGCTCGCGAGAGGGCTCGTAGGTTCCCTCCATCGTTCTCACCTCAACAGTTTGAGCTGTAGAAGACAGCCTCCGAAAAAAATTCAGGTTGGCTGAGCCGATTTGCCGCGCGTTTTCGCCTTCCCAAATGAATACGCGACATTGTCTCAAAGTCAGGAGTCATCTCACAAGAGCAGGCGAGCAGGTCCCACTTAAAAATGGGCAAAGGCTGCAGGCTCTATGGTTGTCCTGGCAACGAGACACCGGCATGGTGCTTGAGCCGGTCGCGGTTCATCAGGGCCAAACGCAAACAAGTCAGGCACTGTCTTTTCTGAAAGGAGAACGCAAATGCTCGATCGTCTTTCTGCCATTCTGAGAGATAAAGGAATACCGCCTCTTACCAATGATGCTATTCATCCTCACCTTAAGGGCGTCGCTGTCGACTCAGGAAAGGAAAAGGCGCACATGACCGCGCATAGACTGCTGTGGGTGATCCTGTTCCTAGCTGTCGTGCTGCCGCTGCGGGCGCTAAGCAACGATCAAACTGAACCGAATACAGAAAATTGGCGGTCGTCGCTGCGGGCGCAAGCCGATGGTCAAATTGAACCGAATGCAGGAAATTGGCGGACTTGGGTGATTTCTTCTGGTAAGGATTACCGCGTTCCGCCGCCCCCGGGACGTAGCCAGACAAGAGCCGAATTGAGGTTGCTGGCTGACCTGATCAGCCAAAACGACGCCCAAGTCCAACAGCAGATCGCATTCTGGGACGCCGGCGCCCCGGCATATCGCTGGATCGACTATGATCAACGCACGTCTGCTTGCCGCCACACCGACGACAGCCAATCCGCACCGAGTGTATACCTACGTGGCTCTGGCAATGTATGACGCGACGATTGCGACGTGGGAATCGAAGTACTTCTACAATCGGCGTCGCCCAAGCGAGCTGGATCACAGACTGCGAACTGCATTGCCGGTCCCCAACAGCCCGTCGTATCCGTCTGAGCATGCCGCATCGGCGCAGGCTGCGGCGACTGTTCTGGCGTATTTCCTACCGGCGGAAGCACAGTCGTTTCAGACTATGGCTGACCAGGCGGGGTGGTCCCGTGTGCTTGCCGGACTTCAATATCCGAGCGACTACCACGCCGGGCGCGCGCTCGGCCGGAAAGTTGCCGAGCAGGTCATCGAGAAAGCAAAGGCGGATGGCTCGAGATGCCGTTTGGACAGGAACCGTGCCGACTGGCGATTGTAAATGGATCAGTGGCGGCATCGATCCCGGCGGCGTCACGGCCGCGAACTGGAGTCCTCTGCTGCTAAACTCTCCGAACGAGTTCAGACCCATGCCTCCACCGGCATGCGACTCGCCCCAAGTGGTGGCCGAGACGGACGCGGTTCGCACCTTTCCCAGGAACATTTGTGACCAACTACAAGGCGTTCTACTGGCAAAGCCCGGAAGGTCTCAATACCTGGCCCTACCGGCACGCGGACAAGTGGATCTTCGAAGACCGGCTCGATCAGAATCCGCCTCGGGTCGCGAGAGCATACGCGCTGATCGCAGCCGTGCTACTTCGACGCCTTTATCGCAAGCCAGGACGGCAAGTTCGCATACTGGTACATCAGGCCTCATCAGCTCGATCCGCGCATTGTGCCCCTGTTCCCGGTTCCACACCACCCGAGTTACCCTTCAAACCACTCGACCTTCTCGGCCGCTCGGTCCGAGATCCTGGCGTACCTGTTCCCGACGCGTGCAGATTTCATTCGCGCCGTCGGCAAGGAGGGCGGCGACTCGAGAATTTGGGCTGGCATTCACTACCCAATGGACAACGTGGCTGGTGTGCAGCTTGGGAAGTCCGTAGCCGAAGTTTTCATCTCGTGGGCGCAGAGCGATGGTTCACAGTAGTCTGAGGCTTGGACCACTGACCTGGCTAGGTTCAGGCAAAGGAACCGCTCCTGAAAGCAGGCGTGGTTAAGTGATTTCAAGGCCCCGAAGCAGATTCTCCGGAATGGTCTGGCGCCACTCTGCTCGGAGAGCGCGTCCAACGAGCAAGTCGCCAGAACACACCGGGAACCACAGCGGACCGCGCCCACCACGGAGAGAGAGAACTGGTGACGGTGAAGCTACTCCCGACGGAGAAGGCTTCTTTCGCACTCCAAATATTGAAAAGGAGAGAGGCCCTGGTCAGCTCGGAGTATTGGAACGTTATTTTTGGAAGGTTTCCTGCGCTGCATCGGCTGGTCGTGAACCGCAGCCCGGTTTACTTCACGACGGCAGGGGATCCCCAACTATCAGGGGCCTGTCATCGACGAAGAGTGGTTGCAGCGACGCTGAGCTCCTGCGTGTCGAGCGCCGCTTCATTGGCCAGTTCTCCAAATCTGTTCGCGTCGAAAACTTCGTCTTGAACTCACGATAAAACCGCGAAGAAGTTAGGTCTGAACAGATTCCTCGCCGGGCCCAAAGTCGCAGACGAAGTCAAAGGTTGATGTCCAGTTCTAAGACATGCCGCGATCGGCGCCGCTCTTGATTCGGGCCCGCTGATCACGTACGATGGTGCTTATGACGCGCCCGGCCGAAAATCCGCTCACATTCCGCTTGCTCTACGACAGCCCCGTCGTCAGCGTGCACGACTACTGCTGCCGCCACGATCGCGGCGGGCCCGCGGTTGAGGAACACTGCGGCAGCAACCACATCGTCCTTATGCGCCGCGGCGTGTTCTGCAAGCACTTTGGCCAGCGCAGCGTGACCGCCGATGTCAATCAGGCGGTGTTCTTCTCAAAGGGCTCGACCTATCGCGTCAGCCATCCGGCCGACCACGGCGATCGCGGGACCGTTATCATCCCCTCTCAGCGCGTACTCAACGACATCGTCCGCGAACTCGATCCCTCGATCGACGACCGCCCCGAATGGTCCTTTCGCTTCGTCACTGGACCCTGCGATTCCGGCGTTTTCTGGCGGCACCACCAATTCGTGCAGCGGCTGGTGGCCGCCGAGTCGGATCCGCTCGAACCGCTCTGGGCTGATGTGACGGCGCTTCAGCTCATCGCCGACGTGCTGGAAGCCGCCTTCGCGCGACACGGTCTGCCGCGCCCACGCCGCCGAAACGCACGGATGCCGATCATGCAGACCGCGCCGAGGCGGCCAAGACCTACCTCGCGAGCCGATTGGGCGAACCTGTCACGCTCGACGAAGTCGCCCGTGCCGTGTATGCGTCGCCTTTTCATTTCGCTCGCCTCTTTCAGCGGCGAACCGGCATACCCGTCCATCGCTACCTGACCCGGCTGCGCCTCCGCGCTTCGCTCGAACACCTGGCCGACGGTGCAAACGATCTCACCGCGCTCGCCCTCGACCTCGGCTTTTCCAGCCACAGCCACTTCACCGACACCTTCCGCCGCGAATTCGGCCGCTCGCCCTCCGAGATACGCCGCCAGGCCACCGGCCGAACGCTTCGCAAAATGAGCAAGAATCTGGAAGCCTGATTTTTCCGGCCTTGTTACCCTCTCTTCATCAGCAACGGCCGCGAAGGTCGCGGCGACTGCAGCTGTCATTTCGATTTCAAAGAGAGGAGATGTGTCATGAAAACGAAGAAATGCCCCGTGTGCGACTGGGAAATCACCGATGGCGGAATCAAGGTAAAGGTCGGCGGCAAGGAGATCACCGTCTGCTGCGACGACTGCGCCAAGAAGGCGAAGCAGAGCCCGGCGAAATACGCCGGTCTGGCCAGGTAACCCCAAGTCTTCACTCCACCTGGGCCTCATTGCTTGGCAACGCAGTTGCCCGACGAGGGCGGGGTGGTCAGCTAGAGAGAGATGAATCGTGGCGGCCCGCAGTGTGACGGTGGCGACGCTTTACCTCTGGGATCTAGCCCAGAGGAGCTGAACTCAAATAAATCGAACGGAGAAGCCATGATCGACTACAAGCTGGAACACATTTTTTCGTACACCGGCACACTGGCCAGCCCTCCCGAAATGATCGGCCCTGTGCCGGAAGGAACCAGGGTAAATTTCTACTCTACCGGTGGCGAAATAACCGGCCCCAGGATTCGTGGAAGGATACGACCGGTTGGTGGTGATTGGGTAACCGTACGAAAGGATGGGGTGGCTATCCTCGACGTTCGCACGACCTTCGAGACACACGATGGCGCGTTGATCCTGGTCACTTACCAAGGTCTGGTCGACTTCGGAGAAGACGGCCACGACAAGTTCCTCCGGGGCGACCTGCCGGAGGCGGTGCAGCTACGCATCTCGCCGCGTTTGCTCACCAGCCATCCCGAGTATCTTTGGCTGAACCGGCTGCATTGCTTCGGAGTCGGCGAGTATCGTCCTGCCGATAATCAAGCGATGTATGATGTGTATGCAGTTCTGTAAGTCAGTCAAGATAGCATTCCGCCGTCTCCACTATTAGCGGAGTCTCTGGGGGACGGCGGTATCCCGGATCGTGAGTCAAAGGTTCGGCTCCGCCGGTGGCGGTTCAAACTGATCGCAGCGGCTTAGCTACCATTTCGGGAGTCGGTGATCCTGGAGAGCATCTGTTCCCAGAGTTCCCGCATGCGGTGCCGCCAGTGGGTACCTGGTCGGCCAAGGAACCCTCGGCCGAAAGGCATCCAGTGCCAGTCCAAGCCACAGGCTCAGAACTTTCAGGCAACCTTAGACATTCGGCGGGGCTCCGACGGGGTATTGCTCCAGATCAAGCACCGATCCGGTAATACACTCGCTTTCATCGCTCGCGAAATACAGGGCTGCGTAGGCGATGTCACGGGGAAGAAGCAAGCGGCCGAACGGGCGGGTGAGTGTTGCCTCCTCCAGCCAGTTGGTCCCTTTGCCTTCTTCCTGCATTTTGACTCGATGCTCGTTCGGGGTATCGGTCCAACCGACATTGAGCTGATTGACTCGAATCCGATACCGATTGAGGTAGGTGGCCGTGTTCTTGGTGAGCGTCATAAGCGCACCTTTCGAGGCCGAGTAGGCCATCAGCTTGGGCTCACCAATGTAGGCGTTGACCGAACCAATGTTGATGATCGAACCGCGACCCTGGATCTTCATATGCCGCACGGCCTGTTGCATGCAGATAAAGGCGCCGCGCACATTGGTTGCGAAGAGGCGATCCCACAACTCGACACTGGTATTCTCGATATTTCCCCGCGTGGTTAGCCCGGCATTGTTCACGAGCACATCAATTCGACCATAGTGCTTTACCGTCGCTTCGATGAGTGCGCGGCAGTCGGCTTCGATGGTGACGTCAGCACGCTGAAAGATGGCGTGGCCGCCAGATTTGATGATGCTGTCGGTGACCGCTTGCCCTTTCTTCTCGTCGCGGCCGGAGATCACGAGTCGCCCTCCTTCCTCGGCGAACAGCCGGGCAATCCCCTCGCCCATTCCTGCCCCTGAGCCCGTTACCACCGCAACGCGGTCCTGCAGACGTCCCATAGTCTTGTCCTCCTCTATCAGTAGGTGTCATGTTAGAGCATGCCGCGTCAGCATAGCAACAAACACACTCACCTGTGCAACTAAGTCCTTGCTAGGGAGTGGCTGGTCCGGCCAGCCGTAAGGCGCGGTTCATGGTAATGCCTTCCCGGAACCGCGCCGTTGGACTCAGGCTGCCAGATACCTTTGGTTGAGCCGGCTGCATTGTTTTCGTGGTGGAGTGGGCGATTCGCCCTGCCGCCAACCGGGAGATGTAGGACGTGTACGCAGTTCTGTGAAACAGGGAAGACTGCATTCTGCGTTCGCCACCATTGACGAGCCGCTCGGTGGCGTGGTTCCCCGGATCATCAGTCAAACCTTCGGCTCCGCCGGGGGTGGTTCAAACTGACCGCAACGGCCTTGCAGGCCTTTGCGGAAAGTGGCGCGCTGTTCGGGGTGTCATCTGGTCCCAGCGCTCGCTCATGCGAGACCGCCAGTGGGTGCTGTAGCCAGGTCGGCCAAGGAACCCTCGGCCGAAGAGGATCCAGCACAAGCCCAACAGGCCCACGGCTTGCCAGAAACTGATGCGCTGCAACCCGAAGATACTCGGCATCAACCAGTTCCACAACTGCAGGACCGCCTGGCCGAACCCCGCGATGACGATCGTCACAAGCAGGGCAAGTTCAAATCCCTTTACCATCCAATGCTTTTTCATTTTCCTTGTCCTCCTGTCTTCGTAAACTCGTCGTAGATCACCCGCAAGCGCTGGCGCAAATGACGCACCGCGCGGTGTTTGCGTGACAGCAACGTGTTGAGGCTGAGGCCCGTCTCGGCGGCCAGCTCTTTGAAGCTGCGACCCTCCAGTTCGTGCGCAACAAATACGTCACGCTGCTCCTGTAGGAAGCTCGTCCAAAGCGGCATCGAGCTCTTCCAGCAGCACATTTCGCGCATAAGCAGCCTCCGGCCCTCCATCGGGTGAAGGGAGCAGGCCCTCCAACGTCAGCTCCTCTCCGTCCTCCGACATTGCCATCGGTTGGTTGGTCAACACTTCGGGCTTCCTCCTGCGGAAGAAGTCGATGATCCGATTCCGGGCTACCCGGAATAGCCAGGCACCGGCCTGCTCGATTGGCTTTGCCAGGCGGTATGCCCGCACAAACTCATAGAAAACATCCTGGAGAATGTCCTCTGCGTCGGCCCTGTCGGCCACTTGCCTCCAGATGAAGTTTCGAAGCCGGGGCTGTTCCCGCTCGATGGCTTCGAAGATGCGTTGGTCGTGTTCGGCGGTCATCCACTCTGTGCTCACTGCCTTCCTCATCCATCCTTGTAGACGAATGGGCCACGCAGATATTTTAGGAAAAATGAAAAATACCATTGAGTCATTCGACGAAGTAGTTTTTCTGGCGGGAGGTCACTCAGAAGGGCATCCGCGGCAGAGAGGTCAGGCTGCCGCTCACATTTGAGACAAATACACATTTCTGGCTGATAGGCGGTTGAAGGGGCGGGTTGAGAAATGGGTTTCAGTGGCGGTAAGCTACTTGAAGGCGGGGTGAAGCGGCATTCTGTGTGTAAGCGGCCAAATCGCGCGGGAAGACTGTGCAGGGATTCGCCGAGGCTGCGGCTCGGAATCGGATGATTCGCCTGGCGGCAGCAGCTCCCTTTCCTCGGGGAACGAAGCCTTTGAGTCTTTAGCGGTGCTGCCCCTAATAAAGCGCGTTTCAGACGACAACGAGCAGGAGTATTTGGTCGACGGCAGGTCCGAAAAGTAGATGAATTCTTTGCTAGGGATAGCAGCTTATTTCGACGGCGAACATCCCTCAAACTCCAGGGTCGGTAGACCACTCGGCACCGACGCTGGCAATAGGTTGCAAAGATTTTGTTTTCGGGCTCGCAAATCAAGAAGAGCGCCACCCACGAATGCGACTAGGTCTTCGAACTCTTCCATGGACAGATTGGGTGGATCCAAGAGACGAGGGTCAATCCGCGCAAGCAGCTGGCTCGATCGGACCGAGGCGATACCTCAGGTCGTTGTGCGACGTCGGCCGCAGCCGGATTGTAGCTGCGGGCAAAGGTGGGCGCATCGAGGTGATAACGGATCGCATCCTTCAATCTCGTGAAAGCACCGTTATGAAAAAAAGCCGGTTGCAGCGCCACGTTCCGCAGGGGTGACGTTCGGAACTTGTAGCGGTCGGCGGCGTGCACACTTCCAAGAAGAGCCACGGGAATCACTCCTTTTGGAGCACAGCTTGATTTCGTTTGGAACAGTCCCCGGATAAATGTCGATGGTCCGTGGAAGTGTGGATGGCTTCGTCAGCGAAGCCATCCACACCCACGGCCCGAATGGGTGAGACCTCGCGCACAACTCAGTGCACAGGCCGGAGGTAGAGATTGGCGGCCCGCTTGCCAATTTTTCGACCGTATTCGGTCCCTTCTTCGACCGCTTTGCGGAAGTGGAACCCGATGAGGATGCGTGAATACGCATTCTCGGCCGCCGCCTCAGAGAAGCTGGTATACGAGCGGGTCACCTCCGAGGCATCGTTGCATTTGCTGCCGGGTGGTAGGGTGGTGCTACAGGTGTTGAAAATGACATCGTCAGTACCAAAGAACTGCTTCAACACTTCCGCACCCGCGCCCCCTTCAATTGAGTGACCCGAGGCGTAGTCCTGGTCCGCAGGAGTCGGGCGCAACGGTGTCCAGAGCGGGTCACCGGTCGTGTCTGGATTGCCGTCCGTGTCCCCAGTCTGAATAGCGGTGACCGGTCGCCAGTAGTTGTAATGGTTCTTGGTATCGACCATGGCGATGTAGCCATCCGCAAGCGCCATATTGAGCAGGCCGAAAGCCGCGCGTTCTCCCAGAGATCGAGGCCCCGGTCGGCGGAAACGGTTCTTGCAATCCGGTTCCACTGCAGTGGGGAACTTTCCTGCCAGAAGAGAGCGATTTCGGTTTGGTCGGCGGTGCGTTCGCTGGGAGTAGTGATGCCATCACCGCCGAGAGATTTCACTTCGTTGAAGTCAGCCGTGTACTTCTTCTTGTTCACCGCATAGGGCGGCCCCGGACGGAACTGTGAGCTGTGCTTCAGAACGAAGGGGGTGACATTTTCCCATCCCTCAAAGACGATGAACGGGGTACCCGGTGTGCATTGGTACTCGCCAGGCTTGGTATCCTGCGGGGCGGGCAGTTGAAATTAAGAAATGGTCCAACCGCGCCGTCGTCGGCTCTCAGGGCGAGGATCGCCGCGGCAGCGGCCTGTCCAACCGCAATGCCCTGGACCTTCGCCTGATTATCCGGGATCGTGGCGAGAGCTGCCGTATAGTCGGCTTCGACGCTTGCAACCCCTGCGTCGATACAGGTTTGGCTGTGAAGCTCAAGCGGGAGTTGACCGATGAGCGGGACCAGCACGGCTCGTGCCGCCGCAGCAACTGCTGCATCCGGAGAAGCTCCCGGTTCCGCCTGCATATCGAAGGCGTACGGACGAGAGCGACGATCGATGGCATTCAGGGCGTCGTGGATAGCTATGTGCATCATGGCATACATACGAGATTCGTGGAGCGGGTTGTCGAGAGGAGCTATGCATGCCGCAGTGGCGGCCGCGCCAGCGTTTGCGTTCCAGACGGTGACTGCGTCGCCGCCGGCCGGAGCCGCGAATGCGGCAGCTAAGATAGCCACTGGTACCAGATATCGCATTTTCGAGAGTAAGCGTAGCGAGGTATTCATTTAGGTCTCCTTTTCTATTAAGATTTCCATTTTGGATCTCCGCAGCGAAGACGATACGCTCAGCCACCTTGAGCCAAAGTTCAGGCTCACCCTTCGTTCCCCCGGTCCCATCTGCTGCTTTTACTCGGTGATCCCGTGCGCTATAATTCACGCAAAGTTGAATCGCCCAAGATGGTGGCAAGAATCGCCGCTTGTGACGCGGAAGTGTGAGCCGGATTGAAGGCAAAATCCTTTGAGAAATATAGATTTTTTCTCAAGAAAACATTGATGGGTCGTTGGGCGACTTTGTTAAGTGCTTGTGAGTCAACAAACAAACCACGCTTACGAATTCGGGCCCTTCCAACTCCTTCCCGAAGAGCGGCTTCTGCTCTGTAACGGCGCTGCGGTCGCGCTGTCCCCGAAGGACATGGACCTGCTACTGGTGCTGGTGGAAAGTCGTGGCCGTCTCCTCCAAAAAGACGAGCTAATGAAACACCTTTGGCCAGAGAGCTTTGTAGAAGAAGCGAACCTGTCCCATCATGTTTTCATGCTAAGGAAAGCCCTGAACGATCATGGGGACGGAGGGATCTACATCGAGACGGTGCCAAAGCACGGCTATCGTTTTGGGGTACCGGTCAGGGAAGTTAGAGAAGATGAGAAACGAGCAACTATCACGCGGCGACAATCGAGTAGCTCGGGCGATGGGCATGCAGGGGAGAACCTGTCACAAATCCCGGACCGGCTGACCTCAGACAGTGAACGAAAACTGGGTATCAGCCCCAAACCAGCCTCCCAGGAGACGCTCGCCAATCAGGAGAGCCTAGCGCGACGGCACTGGCTAACGGGTGTTTTTGCCCTTTTCCTTCTGGCCGTGTTACTTGCAGCGCTCGCCATGACGTTAATCCCGACTCAAGGTCGTTGGTGGGGTAGTCAGAAACAAACGCTAACCACGCTCCCCACCATTCAATCACTGGCGGTTCTACCACTGGCGAATCTGACGGGTGACCCGGAGCAGGAGTACTTTGTGGATGGTATGACTGATGCCTTGATCTCCCAGCTAGGCAAGATTGGTGCCCTAAGGGTGATTTCACGTACCTCAATCATGCAGTACAAAGGAACGCGAAAGCGGCTGCCTGAAATAGCAAAGGAACTAGACGTACACGCTGTGCTGGAAGGGTCTGTTCAGCGGTCGGCCAATCAGGTACGGATCACGGTACAGCTCATTGAAGCCATGAGCGACCGCCACCTTTGGAGTGATAGCTACGATGGGGAGATGGATAAGGTCCTGACTTTGCAAAGCAAGGTTGCGGCAGACGTTGCTGAAGAGATCAAGATCGCAGTGACGCGCGAACAGAGAAGTCGTTTGACCGAGACGCGGCCGGTGGATCCTGAGGCATACGAAGCTTTCCTTCTCGGCCACCATCATATGGGGAAGAGAACCAGCGAGGGCCTCGGCAATGCGCTCAAGTTTTTCCAACGCGCTGTCGAAAAAGATCCGAACTATGCTCCCGCCTACGCGGGGCTGGCTGACGTCTACGACCTGATGTGTGGCTATTTGCTGCTTGCGCCGCGGGAAGCCTATCCAAAGGCAAGGGCAGCCGCGATTGCTGCTCTGAAAATAGACAATCAGCTGGCCGAGGCTCACATTGCGCTGGCCAAGATTAAAGCGCGGTACGATTTGGACTGGGAGGAGGCCCGAAAGGAATTCCTGCGAGGCATTGAACTGAATCCCAGTTACGCGCAGGGTCACGCCTGGTATGGGCAATTCTACCTAAGTGCAACCGGGCAGCACGACAAGGCCATCGCCGAGTCGGAACACGCCAGGCGGCTGGATCCACTATCACTCAGTATCAACCTAAACCTGGGAATAAGCCTGTGGTGGGCTGGCAAACACGATCGGGCGATAGAGCAGATGCACAGGACCCTGGAGATCGATCCCAATTTCAGCCTTGGACACTCAATCCTTGGCCAAATCTATGTCAGTAAAGGCCTGTTTGAGGACGCCATCGAGGAGCTTCAAAAGGCAGTGAAGTATTCCAAGGGAGAGCTAGTCACGGCGTATCTGGCAAATCTAGGATATGCCTATGCAGCTTCGGGTCGTCAACGAGAAGCCAGGAAAGCACTCGACAGCTTGCTCCAGCTCAGTCGCAAGCAGTATGTCCCTGCAATTAGTATCGCTGAAGTTTATGCAGGGTTGGGGGACAAGGCCCAAGCCCTGGAGTGGCTGGAGCAGGCATACGAGGAGCGCTCCAGGATATTCTTTGTCCTTAAAGTGGACCCTACATGGGACAGCCTGCGTGAGGAGCCGAAGTTCCAAGATCTGGTCCGTCGGATGGGCCTCAATCCGTGAAGCGAAAGAGTCGTGCTGTTGGTGCTTAACAGCAGTTATTCTCAGCCAAACGGTTCCACAACTCTGTTGATTCCATCAATTACTCTGGTTTGGCCGGAGAGGTAAAGCGCAAACACTTGTCGGGCCAGCCAACGAATGTAGCTTCCGATCCGCCTTCATGACCTGACGTTATCGTGCCGTTGACCGCCGCGTTCCCCAATTCTCGGGCATTGCCACGATGATGAGGAATCGTTTATTGTCCGTGGTTTTGGTTTATTGGCTGAAGTGAATTCTGCAAGACATGGTTGGCAACGTCTATCCCAATCTTCTGGCCATCATCGCAGGCGGAACGAAAGTGTATGCCGGCAAAGATGCGGGCATTTTTGACTTCCTCCATGGCCGCCGAGAAGCTCCCAAAGGAACGTTTCACCCCGAGCAACGAATCGGAAGTCATGCTGAAACGAGTGTTCTCCCCGAGAAGGTTCGAGAGCACGGCTGCTGCCGCTCCGCTGAAACACGAATGGGCCGATGGATACTCCGGATTTGGCGGGGTCGGTAGCAGCGGTGTCCACGTCGGATCTGCGGAGGTCTCCGGGTTTCCGTCGCTGTCTGCCAGGGGAATGGCGGTAATCGGCCTCCAGAAAGCGAACGTATATTTGCCATCCCAACAGGCGATGCCGGCGTCTGCCATCGCGATGTTCATCGCAGCCAAGATTCGGGCACTTTCCAACAACCCGGTGTGACGCCGCGTGCCTCTTTCACCCGTGAAATCGTTTTGGCGGTAGCCTTCGCCTTTGCGGCTCGGACGCTCGATGAGCGAAACGGCAAGGTTATTCCAAAGATAGCTGGCCGTGGTCCAACCCCAAAAGAGGGAATAGATTGTTTGATCGGGCGTGCGGGTCGCACTCGTAGCGCTGCCCATGGTCTTGACTTCGTTGAAATCAGCTGCGTAACGGCGACTCGCCAGGGCAGGGGGGCCTTGAGGTTGAAACTGCGAGGGGGAGTTGATCGACCAGGGCGTCACGGTTGCAAACTGCTGGAAGATGCCGGGGATGAAATCAGGCGGGGTGGGGCGCCATATTCCAATAGCCTCTCCGCCCAGGAAGGGAGGCAACACCTGATCAGATCCGTCGGTGCTCTTCCACGCCAAGATCTCGTCCGCCACCTTCTGGCCCCAGTTGATTCCGCTTGTAATGGATGCACTTGTCTCCCGAGCGTCACTCGAGAGTACCTGGAGGAGATCGTACGTCTTAGGTCCAGTGTGAACTGTTGAGTCGGAAACAGCTTGACCATGGTGGCATAAGCGGCTTGAACGGCCGCGGCGCGGCGGGACGCTCCTGCGGGTGCCGCCGGCTGGACATGAACTGCGGTGTAGCGGGGCTCGATACCATTGACCGCGTCAAACACGGCGGATTGAACGATGGCGATAGCCCGAGTGAGGACCAATGGGTTGGTGCCGTCCAAATTCGCGAGCAGCAGCAAGCTTCGGTTCCAATCGGTGATTTCGTTAGCCGTCGCGATGGCTGCGAGGTTGGTGGCGAGGATAGCCAGGAGGAGGCACATTCGGGTGATCTTTTTCATGACGTTTCCTTTCTTGGTAGATGAATGACATTTGAAGTTGGTGGTGGTTGTACTTCGACTACTCCCGGGAGAGAATTCCCCTCTCGCGACAGCTCCAGAATGATTGAGGCTTTCGACGAGGGTCACTTGCGGGTCGGGGTCAAGAATGGGTCACATCCTGCCCCCTGCCGTTTCGTGGGGAGAGGCTGGCTGAAGCGACAGTGGTCGCTGAGGTCGGGCGAGGGGCTAGCTACCGACGGAGAATGCATGTCCTTCGACCGCATGAGGTCGCCCGCTACCTGTAGCCTCAGCGTTCTCTCTGTTCTCATGCTGCCTTCCCAGGGCGTGATCGGCCAAGGAAAGCGGGCTGGCAGGGCCCATCTCTGTTTTCGACGGGAAAGCCGCTGATTGTCACGCCCTCTTGCTTTTGAATGACCTGCTGTTGCGAACATTTCAAAACGGTCACCACTCGTTGCGTTTTTTCAAGCACCGGCTCAGGCACCGCCCGGAATGTAAGAAACAAGAGATCGTTGTCTTGGGACACGGTTTTGTGATTCATTATGATCGTCCCGGTGCAGGTCAGCTGTGTCTACGTGCCAATCAATTTCGTAGTGTCTTCTGGGATACTAGAACCGTGCTACACGACACCAAGCGTGGCTCGATCGTTTGCCCAATTTCGAATCGACCAGCTGTCCGATCATCGGTCGTAGTCCGCAGTCTGTCTTGCGAGCTACATGCAGGAAGGCGAAAAATGACGGCAAATTGGCTCAGCCAAGATGAATTTTTCTGAGCCTGATTGCAAACAGGCGAGCAATTGCGCAGAGAACCCTACGAAAACTTTATGAGCTGCGGCTGGGTACTTTAGCTTGAGTCAGCTCCTGCGTATGTGAGGAGCGACTTAGGGTTATCGTTCGATCTGTCTCACCTCCTGGAGGCTGAGACTCCGGCAGTCAAATAGGCACAGTAATGGGTGCTCCAACAAGCGTAACCGAATTGCTTATCAAGTGGCGCGACGGCGACCGAGCGGCGCTCAACCAACTGTTGCCGCAGGTGTATCGTGAGTTGCAGCGCTTGGCTAAGTACTACTTGAGCCAGGAGCGACCTGATCACACGTTGCAAGCGACCGCTTTAGTGCACGAAGCGTACTTGCGTCTAGTCGGTGAACAAGGAATAAATTGGCAAAACCGGGCGCATTTCTTTGGTATTGCGGCGGCGCGGATGCGTCAGATTCTGGTGGAACACGCGAGAAGCCGGTATGCGGCCAAGCGGGGTGGGGGCGAATATCTACTGTCGCTGAGTGAAGTGGATCCTCCGGCTGAAAAACGCGATGTGAACCTGTTGGCGCTTGATGATGCGCTACAGAGGTTGGAGGCGTTTGACCCCCAGAGAGCGCGCCTGGTAGAGTTGCGGTATTTTGGGGGGTTGACGATTGAGGAAACCGCCGAAGTGCTCCGGATTTCGCCGGCCACCGTCAAGCGGGACTGGAGCTTGGCCCGGGCCTGGCTGCGCACTGAGATCACCGACCTACAGTCATGACACTGTGCCTCGGACGAATATCGCGCCCTGCCGCCGCATGTCACTGCCTTTGCGCCCCAGGTCCACCTGTTTCGGCGAGTTGTTGGTTCGTCTGCTTCCCACTAACCTCTGTGCTTCATGCCACCCCTCCGGTTCTGGACATGAACGCAGAATTCTTTAGCTTTCGCACGGTCCTGTTTTTAGCGGTTGGTCACCGCGCGATGTTTGCCACGCGAGCCACCGGTCGAAACCGTCAGCAACCCAGAGTCTTTAATGGCCTGCATTTCACAGCTCTTGCGACATAGCTTGGATTCACCATTGAATTGAATAGAAGCACCTTATGGATCCGGAACGTTGGCGACAGGTTGAGGCCCTCTACTTCTCAGTTCTTGAGCGCGATCCGGCGGAACGCAGCGCATTTCTTACCGAAGCTTGCAAAGGGGACGAGGATCTGAAACGCAAAGTCCAGTCAATGTTGGCTACTGAGAAACCCACGTGGAGCCTGCTCGATCGTCCTGCGTATGTAATGCTGGAGCGACCCGACCAACTGACTCCAGGGGCCCGGCTTGGCCCCTACCACATCGAGAGCGTGCTAGGTGAGGGTGGCATGGGTGTGGTCTACCGTGCTCGCGACCCAAAGCTAAGCCGCTCAGTCGCAGTTAAAGTTCTCTCCCAGGATTTAGGGACCCCGGTGCTTTACTTCGCTTTCAGCGCGAGGCACAACTGGCATCGTCACTCAATCATCCGCACATTCTGACGGTTTACGATGCAGGAGAGTCTGAAGGCATACAGTATCTGGTCACCGAATTTGCCGATGGAGGCACGCTCAGCGATTGGGCTAGCGCGGAACGACGAACTTGGCGCCAGGTCGTCGAGCTGTTGGTGGGCGTGGCTGACGGATTGGCCACTGCTCACACGGCTGGTATTCTGCATCGCGACATCAAGCCAAGCAACGTTCTGGTGACCAAGAACCGCTATGCGAAGCTTGCTGACTTTGGTCTGGCCAAGCTGGAAGTGCGCTCGACACCTGAGACAACGGCCCGAACACCCGCCACACAGCCGGGGATCATCATGGGCACCCTCGCCTACATGTCGCCTGAGCAGGCCTCGGGACGCCCAATCGACAGCCGCAGCGATATCTTTTCATTCGGTGTGTTGCTTTACGAGCTTCTGGCTGGTCACCGACCCTTCCAGGCCAAAACCGATCTAGAGCTGTTGCAGAGTATCGTCCACGGCGCAGCGGAGCCTCTCGACCATCAGGTGCCTTTGTTGTTGCGGATTACAGTGGAGAAGGCGCTCGAGAAAGATCCGGCAGAACGGTACCAGACAATGCGCGATCTCGTCGTTGACTTGAAGCGCGCGTTGCGGATCGGAACAACAGCAGAGCCATCTCCCGTGCAGGCTGCGTCGCGAAATAGCCCATGGTGGATAGGGGTTGTTGCGATTCTTGCTCTAATTGCCTGTACTTTGCTTTTGCTGCTTTTGAGAACGCCGGTGGCCCTCGAGAATCCACTGGCCAATGCTCACTTCACCCGCTTGACGGATTTTCCCGGATTCGAAGAGGATGCAGCAATCTCTCCGGATGGAAAGTTCGTGGCCTTTGTTTCCGACCGCGATGGGAAGTACGACATCTGGTTGACCCAGGTAGCAACGGGGCAATTCTTCAATCTTACAAAGGGCAAGGAAGCGGATTCTGGTGTTATGGTGCGAAGAATGGGCTTTTCGGGTGATGGTTCACACATCTGGCTACCCGGAGGCTTAGGTGCCAAGCTTCGCCTGATGCCCCTGATGGGTGGGCAGACTCGTCCGTTCGTCCGAGACATGGTAAACGTTGCTTGGTCCCCGGACGGTGCGCAGCATCGTGTATCACACCGCGGATCCCGGAGATCCAATGTTTATAGCTGACAAGACGGGCGCCAATCCCCGCCAGATTGCTTGTGGCGGAACCTGGAGTGCACATCAGCATTATCCGGCATGGTCTCTGGACGCGCAGTGGATCTATTTCACCCGCGGCAACTTCAATGCGAATGATCTCTGGCGTGTTCCGTCGTCGGGTGGAGCGGCACAGCGTTTGACGCAAATGAACACCGACTTGCGTTATATCACGCCGCTGAACGACCGCACTCTGCTCTTTACATCGACAGACAAAGACGGCTCGGGGCCTTGGCTATGGGCATTCGATGTGCAGCGCAAGCTTCCTCGTCGCGTTAGTTTTGGTCTGGAAAGGTACACGTCCTTATCTGCGAGCTCCGACGGCCGGCGTCTGGTGGCTACCGTGGCGAATCCGAACTGCGAGCCTCTTCAGCATCTCGATTCAGCATGGCCCAATTGAAGAGCGCGACGTAAAGCCTTACGCCCTGCCTACGGTCCGGGCGTTAGCACCGCGATTCGCAGGATCGTGGCTGTTCTATCTGTCCTCGCGGGGCACTGGAGATGGCCTGTGGCGCGCCAGTAAAGGAGAGGCACAAGAAATCTGGCCAGGAGCACAGGGGTCACTATTAGAGCCGCCCGCCCCGTCCCCGGATGGACAGAGAGTGGCGGTAGTCTTGAGACGAGAAGGGAAATTGCGTCTTGCTATGCTTTCAGCGGATGGCGCTGAGTTACAGATCTTGACCGAATCCATCGAGGTGAAAGGCACTGCAGGCTGGTCGCCGGATGGCAAGTGGATTGTTACCGGCGGTAGTGACGGCACGGGCCCGGGGTTATTCAAGATTCCGTTGGACGGCGCTCCGCCGGTGCGCCTCACCAAGGGTGACGCCTGGAATCCGGTCTGGTCTCCAGAGGGAAAGCTAATCGTTTACACTGGCGCGATAGTCGGGATAATGGCATCGCTTCGAGCTGTGCTGCCGGATGGTACGCCGGTGGATCTCCCAAAAATTGAGGTGCGAAACGGTGGAGAGCGTTATCGTTTCCTCAAGGAGGGAAAGAGCCTCATCTATATGCAGGGCGAAGCCGGGCCTCAAGATTTTTGGTCTCTTGATTTGCCTACGAGGAAAACCCGCCGGCTGACTCACTTGAACAACCGTGCCGCTATGCGGACCTTCGACATTACGCCCGACGGCAAGGAGATCGTTTTCGACCGTCTTCAAGAGAATTCTGATGTCGTTCTGATCGACCTGCCTGACCGACCGTAGAAGCGACCATTGTTTGTGCTTCAAGAGCACTACCGATGCGGTCCCCAATTGGTGACTAATGCCCATCCCGTCTGAAAAAACTTGTTCTAAATCCTGAGCCAGTACCGGGCGAACAAACTACCTGTGGGCACTGCGTTCCTTGCCTTTCATTCAACCCGCTCGGGGTCCTTCTTTGCTGCCAAACTTGGACGACCAGACTTATCACGTGTGGGTTCGAAGGATTTTGTAGTTTTCCACGAAAGCGTACCCGACAAAGATCGCCAGGAACAGCAGGCTGGCAGCAATGATGAGGAGGTTCACAAGCTTTGGCTCCAGGCGGAGCGTGCTGACTAGGGCCTTCTGTTCGAGTTGAACGCTCAGTTTGCAGACCGAAAGGAGATTGAGCAGGAAAGCCAGCAGGCATCCGCCCAGGAGGAGAATCGGTGAAGTGGGGCTGAGAATGCGCAGATTTGGCGGCCAGGCAGTCAAGCGCAGGGCCTCAGAGAAGAAGCTAATCCCAAACCCTTCCTCGAGAAGCACCGCCAGCAGGAAAGAGCCCGGCGCGAGCAACCCCACCAGGCCGATGATGGCTAGGCGTTTCGACGGGTAGTGTAGGTGAAAATTCATGGTGTCTCCCTCCTTTAGTCGTTTGACTAGGCCGCTCCAACAAACGCTCAGTACATCTCGAGCGTATTGGTAGCTAGCTCTTGTCCGCCCCACTTGTGCGAGTCGTTCATGGAACAGCTCCTCAAGGTCGCCTCGCACGTACTCGACCTCGTCAATAGAGCAAAACTTCTGGAGAAGTGAGTCCAGCTTCATGGCTAAGCTCGTGAAGGGTACAAAGAGTGGATGGCACTCCACATTTTCTCTCGCGCCTGGCGCACCTGCTGGAGCGCAGCAATGCCCCGCGGCGTGATCAGAAAAAGGCGCTTGCGCCGCCCGCCTCGGATCTGCGTGGCTCCGCCCATCCGGGATTTGACATATCTTTTACGTTGCAGGCGGTCAAGGGCCGCGTACACAGCCCCAACAGACGCTGAACGGTGAGTTTCCTTTTCCATTC
The DNA here is from genome assembly GCA_963752385.1 of uncultured Acidimicrobiia bacterium. Taxonomy (GTDB): domain Bacteria; phylum Acidobacteriota; class Terriglobia; order Versatilivoradales; family Versatilivoraceae; genus CAVVYL01. Next base: position 138,453 of record CAVVYL010000056.1, read on the forward strand.
CCCGTTGAATAGTGACGCCGTACGCCCCCTCGCCCAACAGGTAGACGGTCAACAGGATCATCTCCTCAAATTCTCCCAGCTTCTCGCCCTTCATAACCTGAATGTTATTCGTGAATGTAGAACAAATCAAGAACAATTGCAAAGGCCGAAGCACTGACTGGCTGGTTAGGCACTAAGTTTAGGACAGGACAGGCCTACAAATGATTTCCCGGGCGGAGTGTCGATTCGGGCACTCGCCGTTCGACTTACTGATGGAGGTCAACACCCTGCGGTGGTTGGGAACTAAGATCGACTAGGATTTTGGAGAATCTAAAGGAGATGAGACCATGAAAGCAGGCAAGACCAAGGAAAGGAACATGACGACTGAAGAAGCGCAGATTCGTGCTTTAGTCAATGAATGGGCCAACGCAGTACGCAAAAAGGATGTCGACGCGATCATAGTGCACTATGCCAAAGGAATCGTGTTGTTCGACCTCGCACCGCCGCTGAAGTATGTGGGCGTGGATGCGTATCGAAAAAGTCTGGAAGAATGGTTTGCCACATTCGAAGGGCCGATCGGCTATGAGATCACGGATCTTGAAATTGCCGCCGGTGGAGACACAGCATTCGTCCATTGCATCAATCACATGACGGGAAAGAGAACCAACAAAGAAGAGACCGATGTCTGGATACGGGTGACAGTGGGTTTCCGCAAGATCGACGGCAGCTGGCTCGTGACGCATGAACATGTATCCGTGCCTTTTTATATGGACGGCAGCTATAGAGCGGCAGTCGACCTGAAGCCCAAGAAGCACTGACCCAATCAAGCTAAGATCCGGTGCCAGCTCTATCACGGCTCTTCGTCCTTGGCTGACTGTGGTCAATGCTGGCGCCAGCCTTTCGAACCTAACGACCTGCTTGACCCTACCGTCCACTGACTCCGAATTGTGGTCGACCAGCGGCCCCGTAGGGTCATCGCTTCCCTTTTCGGACAAAGCTGCGACTGCCTGCCATGACTATTCCCAGCCACCGCCGAGTGCCTTCTACAGGCTAATCAGATTCGTGGCTGCATCGCGCTGGCTTCGCACTGACTGGTCTTCTGAAGAATGGAGTGACTCCTGAGCTTCGAGCACCGAGAAAAAATCAACGACTCTGGGAGAGTACAGTCGGTTCGCCAGGCCGACCGCCCGTTCGCCTCCTTCGCTGCCGCGGCGAGAATCTGCTGGCGGCAGTTTCGCTTGCATCTCGTCCTCTCTTCCATCGGGTCCACTAATCCATCCTCTATCGAAAACTTGAATTCGTTTTGTTTGTGTGCGAAATTCTTCCCAAACATGCGAAAAAATCTTTGACAGGGACATCCGTCGGGTGTAGCTTGAGTGTAACTACTAGCGATAAGTAAGGATTCGATCAGCGAGGGTTTGGGTCACAGAGCTGAACTCCCGCGATCGTTATGCAACCGAGTCTTTGCCCGCACTTTCGTCCTACACGGCAGTGCCCTCTAACCAACCTGAAATCGAACACGCTTAGGAGGTCTATCATGAAATGGCTGCGATCCGGACTGATCTTGGTGGCGGCTTGTTTTTTCTTCTGGCGAACCACTTCGCTTCTCTCCCAATCCATCACTGGCGACATATTAGGTACCGTAACCGATCAAAGTGGCTCAGTCGTTCCCGGCGTCAAGATGACTCTCACGTCGGTGGGAACAGGAGTCGCGCTGACGACGACTAGTGACGAAGGCGGCACTTATCTTTTTGCGCAGCTGAAGCCAGGTCACTACCGGCTGGAAGCAACCAAGGAGGGCTTTCGAACAGGATCCATTTCGGGTATTGAGCTGCTGGTTGGGCAGCGTCCTCGGGTTGACATTACACTCCAGGTTGGAGAGCTTACCCAGTCTGTCGAGGTCAGTGTTGGGGGCGTGCAACTGTTGGAAACACAAACCTCCTCAATGGGCCAAGTGGTTCAGGAAAAACCAATTGTGGAGCTACCCTTGAACGGAAGGAATTTTATGCAGCTCGCCGTCCTTTCAGCCGGGGTAGCTCCGATCGGTACCGGGGTGTCGCCGGCATCGTTTTGGACGGGGGCCGGCAACGGGCAGGTCACTACCAGTGTGGCCGGTCTCAGGGAATCCAACACGAGCTTTCTGGTCAATGGCATTGAGACGCGTAATGCACGTTTCGGCAGCGTCGGTCTGCGGCCATCCATTGACGCGATTCAAGAATTCAAGATGCAAACGAGCAATTTCTCCGCCGAGTTCGGTCGGTCTTCGGCCATCGTCAACTCGACTTTGAAATCCGGCAGCAACTCTCTCCACGGCACCGCCTATGAGTTTCTTCGCAACAGCTCGTTGGATGCCAACGACTTCTTCCTGAACTCCGCAGGGCGCCCGAGGCCGCAATTCCAGCAAAACAACTTTGGGGGCAGCTTCGGAGGACCCTTGGTGGTTCCTCATCTGTACGATGGTCGCAACAAAACCTTTTTCTTTCTTAATTATGAGGGATTTCGGTCGCGACGAGGCCTCAGCAGTTCCGGAACCGCTTTGCTTCCCAGCCCAGCCCAACTGCGCGGACAGCTGGCAGACGACTCGACCGGCACCGGGATTTTTCCAACGAGTTCTCCTTTCTGCGTCGCCAATCCAAGCTCTCCCAAGTGTTTTGATCTGAAGGACCCACTGACCGGCCAGACGATCCCGGGAAATGATATTTCGGGCAGACTGGACCCCGTGGCGCAGAAGTGGCAGCCTTTCATTCCAATTCCGAATATCGCGATTCCTGCCGGCCAACCAGGAATTCCTCTTTTCAATTACAGCGTTTCCCCAAAGATCCGCAACGATTTCAACCAATTCAACGTCCGGGTCGACCAGGTTTTAGGTGCTAGCGACCAGATTTATGGCAGTTATTCTTTCGAGGACAGGCCCCACATTGAGCCCGACCCAATTCCTTTGGCAGGGCTGAATTTCCCACTTCGAAACCAAGTCGTAGCCATCACTGAAACTCATACCTTCTCGCCAAACATGATCAACGAGTTCCGTTTCGGATACAATCGCAGCAAGACCTTTCTGGTTTCGGAGGGAGCACTGGGACAGAATTATGCCGCCGACGTGTTTGGATTCAAAAATACTTCTCCCAATCCCTTCGATTTCGGTGTGCCCCGGGGCAGGGATTACCGGCTTCACAACCATCGGTTCACATTCTGAATCCATCGGAGCTCTCGATGAGAATTACCAATTTGTGGACAATCTAAGCATTGTGCGGGGAACGCACAACATTAAAGCAGGAGTGAACATCATTCGTGAGAAGTTTTTTCAAATCACCGATTTCGGCGGCATACCTACCTTTACCTTTGATGGTCGTTTCACTGGAAGAGGTCTAGGCGATTTCCTGTTAGGGGCGCCCTATCAGGCCATTACTTCAGTGGGTGATTCATCGCAAAATCTGCGGACTACCTGGTGGGCAGGTTATCTGCAAGATGATTGGCGCGTCCGGCCCACTCTATCGCTAAACTTCGGCTTGCGCTACGAGCACGCCAAAACTCCCTATGACCTCGACAACAGAACTCAGTGGTTTGATCCTGCCGCGCGGCGGGTCGTCACATCACCGAGTGGCGGGGTGAGGAATGGAATTGTGGACCCGGATTGGAACGATTTCGGACCTCGCATCGGTTTTGCGTACTCGCCAAGTATTCTGAAGAATACCGTTATACGCGGATCCTTCGGTGTCTTTTTCGCCACCGACAATTGGAATGAATTGCAATTCCTGGTCATTGGGCCTGATTTCTTCTCCTCCCAAACACTGAACTCAGACCCCGTGAGGCCGACGATCTCCCTCTCCAACGTCTTTCCAGCAGCTTCACTGGGCGGCGGCACGTCAAACCCCTTCAGCATCGACAAACGAAACCGTACACCCTATGTTCAGGAATGGGCCTTCGACATCCAGCACACCTTTGGTAAAGACTGGGTAGTTGACGTGGGCTACATCGGGAATACCGGCCAGAAACTCTTACAGCGCCGCAATCAGAATGCGCCCAGTGAGGATCCCACTGGCACAATTCCCATCCAACAGCGAGTTCCGTATCCCGACCTGAGCTGGATTCTGGTGACCTACGGTGCCGGCTGGTCCAGTTACAATGGGCTCACGTTCCGGGTAGAAAAGCGGTTCTCGTCTGGGTTTTATCTACTCAGCTCCTATACCTGGAGTCATGCGATCGATCTCGGAGGGACAGACGAGTTTTCGGCGTCTTCTGCCAATTTCAAAGTGCTGGACAGGGGCAACTCTACCTTCGACGTCCGACACCGCTTTGTCCTGAGCTACCTCTATGAGCTCCCGTTTGGGAAAAATAGACGATTTCTATCCGGCGCCTCTGGCCTAGTCGACCGGCTGGTGAGTGGTTGGAAGTTCAACGGGATTACCACCTTCTCCACTGGACAATACAAGACCGCCGCCCTGGCCTTTGATTGGCCCAACCTCGGTGCTTTCAGCCAGTCGCGTCCTGACCAAATAGGGAATCCTTACCCGGCTAATCAGACCTTTGACAATTGGTTGAGCGCCGATGCGTTTGTAACTCCAGGATGTCCGACTTTTGAGGCATGTAGTCCCGGAAGGCACGTGCAGGGAAATTCCGCCAGAAATAGTCTCGAAATGCCGGGCATTAATAACTGGGACTTTTCGATCCTGAAAGACACGAAAATCAAAGAGAATCTGCTGATACAGTTCCGAGCGGAATTCTTTAACGGCTGGAACCATACACAGTTTGGAGACGCTGATACCGGTCTGGTCCCGGGCGAGTTCGGACGGATTACTAGTCTTGCGCATCGATCCGAGAGAAATACAATTTGGTTTCAAGCTAATTTTCTAGGCCTTAGTGGCAATTGGTGCTGCTCACCCAGGTCTTGGGCCCTGATGAGTCATCTCACTAAACTTCGTTACCGATATTTCCTCGTCTTGGAATTGCTGCCGCACTTGCCAGGCCTGCCAGAGATGGCGTCGCTCATGCGTCAGCGCTAGGTCAAACGAAAACCCTAACGGGTACCAGATCCACGAGACAAAGGGTGATTGAACGCGAACTCGCCGAGCATCTACACGGGCGCTTCCTTCAATGCGGCGGGTAAGCTCGCGATGCATGTTCGAGAAATGACGCGTCGTCTGTTCGATCGACTGCCGGGAGCAGGGCATAAACGCCCTCGTCGTTTTGGTCCTTAGCTTATAGGGGGGCTCCAAGGCCCTCAAAATCATGCGGTGCCACCAAGGATACGGAAACGGCCCGCTGTGGTAGAGGTGACGGGCTTCTGAATCCTTAGTAGCATGGTCCCCACTTGGGGAAGAAAGGCGCGGCCAGCCAGCACCAGATGCTCGATGCAGTACGCCACAGACCAGCCTCCCGCGCGAGTCAGGGCGTGGAACTGGGCCTCCGTCAAGCCTGACGCCAGCCGGCGGAGCTCCGCCTCGATAGCCCTAGCTGCAATGAGACAGTCTGAAAGATTGAATCCACTCCGTTGGTTGATCATGAATTCTTTCCCTCACAAGTTGAGGCGCAAAAATCTGGCGCGAGCTATCATGCCAGGCTAGATTTTTTTGAGGAAGTTTGTGCAGCCGTCTGGAAGCAAATGCAAACCGTTGAGAACGCCGCGGCAACCAACCTCGTGAAGGCTATTGTTATTCCTTGCGGGAGCCGCGTTCCGGAGTGGAGTTCAGCCTCGATTCCACCGTGTTAGTGGAAGTCCTCTACCAGCATCAAATCACTACCCGCCTGATCTAGCTCGGGATATAAGAGGAGCCATTGCCCATCCGGGGAAACAGTCAGACCAGAAGGCAGTGACTTCCCGATCTTCGTGACAGGCTTGATCCTCCGGGTGGCTAAGTTGAGAAACTGAACCACGCAATCGCCGCCAGAGGCGGGTTTTGAAACGAAATAGATTCCATCCCTGTACCACTGCGAAGGCGCGGTAGGCCACCGCCGCAACGAGTTCGCTCTCACTGCCGCCCTCCACGGGGATGCTCCAAAGACTGCTGGTGCGACTACGCTTAGTGTAGTAAACGGTCTTTCCATCCAGGGATTCGAACGCCGCCATACCACCTTTGCGGGTCACCTGCGCCGCTTCTCCTCCGTTCGCCGACATCTTCCACACCTGGTACTCCCCACTGCGGTCCGAGCCGAAGTAAACCCATTTCCCATCTGCGGACCAACTCGGAATAGAATCACTGGCCGGATTGGCGGTCAGGCGCTGCGGCCTGCCTCCGTTCGCCCCGATGATAAAGATTTCCCACTGTCCTTCTCAAAACCCGGATTTGACGGCGGAAGTACAGCCTCTTCGCGGAGTGTGGTACCCTTTCGACAGAGTTGCTATTCCAATTCACCTTCCCGTTGACGAAAATCTTGGTCGGGAAAACACGGTTTAGCTCGTCCCTTAGGCGTTGCCTAAAAAGGTGCGACATTGGGGGAAGATACCATGAAGACTAAGGGCATTGCTGCTTACGAACTGCCCGCCCGGGTGGCCTCCTATGATGCAGATATGGACATAATGCATCCAAACCGTCACAAAATGGTGAATGTGGCTCTCGAGATTCTTCCTTTCGACCCTTCAGCTGCAATCACCGCTCTGGATCTCGGGACAGGCACGGGTTTCTTTACCAAGCGTTTTCTGGAGCAGTTCCCTCAGGCAAGAGTGATCAGCGTTGACGGATCGAACTCGATGGTGGAGCTGGCACGAGCCAGACTGGCCAAGCTGGCAGCAAGGGTGGATTTCTACATCGGTGACTTCCGCCGACTCCAAGACATCATTCCTAAGCGAGCGCGCGGCGAAGTGGTCCTTTCCTCCTACGCGCTTCATCATCTCAATCATCGCGAGAAGAGGGAGGTCATCAGGCAGGCTCTCAGATTCCTGAAAGCGGGAGGATGGCTGATCAATGCTGATATCGTTAGCAGTGAGAGCAAGGTTATCGAGGAACGCATTCAGCAGGTGCGAGTGGACGGAATTGTCCGCCGGGGGCGAGCCACTCATCCACGCTTTCGCGATGCTCAGTCAACTCGCCAGTTTCTGGATCGACTCGAAGAGACCGATGGCGACCAGCCTCTCAGTCTGACGGAAGACCTTCAAGTGCTCGGAGAGGCTGGGTTAGCTCACATCTCCGTGTTCTGGTCGGAATATCGCGAAGTTGTCATAGGCGGACGAAAGTAAGTTGGCGTAACTGACGGATCGGTAGAGGTAGTCAACAATCCGATCGCGGTAACGCCCAACCAGGCGACATAGACAGAAAGAAGTATTCGCTCAGTAAGACCCAGCAGCTTGGGTGGGCCAGGTGAGAAAAAGACCGGCACTAACGACGCAAAGAACGCCACCAGGCTGACCATAGTCGCGATGGCGAGCACCCCCGAGGCACCAGCGACCCGACGCCATTGCGGGTCGTGACGTAGACGGCGCGCGAGCAGGAGTGCGGCAATCGGGAGGGAAACGAAGGCTACCAGTGCAGCATTCCCATGGATCAAGCCCCCAACCGATGGCGGCTGATCCCAGTGACCGGGCGGGTCGGCGCGAAATACTCCGCCGAGGAACACGCCAACGCTCCATATAGCCAAGCCCCCTAGGCTGGCGGAACCCATCCGACCCCGAAAGGTTCGTGCGAGCCCCACGAGCAGGGCACCCGATCCAAAGCTCCATGCCACCAGGCCCACCGTCAGCAGCCAGCCGTGGGCGCCATGCGCGTAAAAGCTCACGGCTTCACTAAGCGGCGACCGTTCCGGCTGCAATAGGTGCAGCCCAAGAACGGCAATCGTGAAACACCCGTTTCCAAGCAGACTTGCGTATGCTAACCAGTGGACGGCCGTGCTCGTGCGCCCAGCCAGCAATGAATGGGGTTCTCCCTGCGGTTCGGTGGTTTCAAGGGACATCGGCTTTTCTCCCTTGGGCTCAAGATGCATCACCCGTTCCTGGGTTGTCCAAGCCTCTGCCATTGCCATACGATATGATTGACGAATTTGTTTCGGGCAAGAGGCCGGGGGAATCCAACCCTTCAAGCCGCAGACCTTGGGAAGCAGGTCTGCGCTATAATTGCTTTGCGGCAACCGGTAACCTGCGGAGCACCAGGGATCTTAAGGGCGAGAGCCCTTAAATAGGCAACTCGACAGGAGAACACTTTTCGTATGTTCTTAACGCGACACCCTGGACCCCGTCTGAGTCCGTTCGTAAAGATCCTGTGGGCGACGGATCAAACGGCCTCGCCGCAGTCGGTCGCCGCCGATCGCGAGCGGGTCCTGCCGACGGGCGGCATGCACCTGGTCTTCCGGCTTTCCGACCACGCGCTGCGCCTCTTCGAGGGCATCAATGATCCCATCGGATACCGCGTTGGCCACACGGTCGTCGGCGGAGCTCGCGCCACGTTTTATGTGCGTGAGATCTCTGAGCCAGCCCGTTCGGTTGGAGTGCAGCTCCAACCGGGCGCGGCCGAGCTGTTGTTCGGCGTGCCCGCCGACGAACTAGCCGGCCGTCACACTCCTCTCGAGGATCTCTGGGGTCCGTCTGCTGTCGAAGCGACGAGAACGGCTCGTTGAGGCTGGTGGTCCGCAGCGTCAGCTTGATATCCTCGAGTCGCTTCTGGCGGCGCGGCTTCCGACGGTCCGCGGCCTTCATCCAGCCGTGGCTCGCGCTCTCGGAAGGTTCGCAACAACCGCCGATGTGCGCCAGGTGGTGAGAGAAAGTGGCTACAGCCACCGGCGATTCATCGCGCTGTTCCACCGCGGCCTCGGGCTAACCCCAAAGCTCTACTGTCGGATACTTCGTTTCCAAGGAGCCTTGGAGCAGGTTGCCGCCCACCCGGCCGCCTCCTTGGTCGAGGTGGCTCTGGACGCCGGCTACAGCGACCAGGCCCACTTCAACCGGGAGTTCCGGGAATTCGCTGGCGTCTCGCCGGGCGAATACCGCGAGCTCTCGCCAACCTTTCCGCATCACGTTCCGATTCGCTAATCGCGCCGCTAACACCTGAGAAGGTCAATTTCTTTCAAGACGGCGGCCAGTGGTGGCAGTACACTCGCGGCATCATTCATTCAGAAAGGAGCATCCCATGAAAGTCCACGAGTTGTTTGCCTACCTCCACGTCGGGAATGCGGCGAAGGCCATTGAGTTTTACGAGAAGGCCTTTGGCGCCAAGGAGAAATTCCGCCTCACCGAGCCGAGCGGCCGCATCGGCCATGCTGAGCTCGACTTCGACGGAACCACTCTGATGTTGGCCGACGAATTTCCGGAATACAACATCAGGGGACCGCAGGCGATTGGCGGGACCTCGGTGACGATCCATATCCACGTCGACAACGCGGACGAAGTGATCCGCTGCGCCGTCAGCGCGGGGGCGGAGATCGAAATGGAACCCAAAGACGAGTTTTATGGTGAGCGCTCGGGGTGCGTGCGCGACCCCTTCGGCCATAGGTGGAACATCGGGCATAGCATCGAAGAGGTCTCTTCTGAAGAGATGCAGCGGCGATACACCGAGATGATGAAGAGCACGTGAAAGAAGCCGTACTGAACTCGTTGCTCAGTCGACAAGGCACCACTCAGGATGAAACTCCTAGGATTTGTCTTCCTTGCCAAGGGGCGCCGCGCTTTTGCGACAGGGGTCACTCGCTCTCGTGGCGCCGGCCTCGGGGTTTTGAGGAGAGGAGAACGCTATGTCAAGTCTCGCGAAGGACACCAAAGCAACTGTGATTCCGTCGATTCGGTATCGTGACGAACCGGCTGCGATTGAATGGCTATGCCGGGCATTCGGCTTTGAAAAGCAACTCATTGTGGCCGACCAGGATGGGACAATAGCCCACGCTCAGCTCAGCTTCGGCAATGGGATGATCATAATCGGGTCGCTCCCCGACTCTGAGTTCAGCACTTACGTCGTGGTTTCGGACGCTGATGTGCTGTATGCGCGAGCGAAGGCTGCAGGCGCCGAGATTGTCCGGGAAATCAAAGACGAAGATTATGGTGGGCGTGGCTTCACCTGCCGTGATCTCGAAGGGCATCTCTGGAGTTTCGGTACCTACGATCCGTGGTGACGCCCAGCTGGGCGCGAAACGGCCCGACGTCCCGCTTAGGACGGCGGGCGCGGCTGAGCAAGTGCACCAACATTTCCACGATGATCTCTGTCACCTTTTCTCGAACTTCAGGATGTGCGAAATTGTGACCCGCAATCAGTGCATTTTTCCTGAGTCACCTCCCGCGCTTGAGGACCGCGGCAATCCATTCGGGCGCGTAGGTCGATGTGCACCCCTTCGGTATGGGTCTCTTGTCAAACCTGCCGAGTCGCTCCCCAATTGTCCAGGCACTTTTGGGTGAATTCGGGAATGTGGCAGCCGATTTCCACCAAGCAGCAGTTCGTCGATTCCTGTTTGCGTTTGGGAGCCGACAGGATTTCGGCTTCGATCTTTTTCAGGATAGCATCGAAATTCAGCCCGTCGGTGTCGCGTTTGAGAATCCTGGCAATTAGAAGGTTCCATCCGGGAGATGGCGCGATCTCGACCATTGTTTCACTAGCCAGCGCAGGCAACATTGCTTGAGTCACCAGCCCCGCGGAAGCGCTCCTTGATCCACGCCTGCCACAACGGCTCGTCGCGGAGAGCTGCGGTGGACGCCCGATCGCCGTACAGGTACAAACGGATCGACAGGTAAACCTGGCCGCCCATGTCCATGGCGAACAGGTGGGCGATACCGGGCGCGGGCACGTCGAGTCGCAGGAGTAGCTCTTCGGGGTAGGCCTCTTCGCCCGCCCGCTCGACCAGCCCGGCGAGTGGCGGAGCGCCGGCGGGAGTGCTCACCCGCTGGCCCGTGGTTGCCCCGGCCAGGCCAAGCGAGCCGGTTAACGCAGCCCATGCCTCGGACCTGGGCTCAGAGGCAAGACCCCCCAGTTGAAAGGCTGAGCAGCGCTGGCCGCGGAAGTGGGTGAGATACAGCCGCAAAATGCGGAAGAAACCCGGCCAGCCGTATTCCCAGCCCTCGAGTTGATTGTCCCAGTCGTCGCTGCTGGCGAAGAGGCTGTGAACCACACGGACGACGCAGGTGCCGCCGGAGCGGGCCTCAACGATCCATTCCGTGGCTACTGAAGGAGCGTTGGGACCCAGGTCCTGACTGTCGGCAGCGAAGCGGCGGGGCGGGTCCCAGGCAGTCACGGTTGCGACGGAATCCATGCCCGGACCAAAATTAGTCCGAACGGCGATGGGCACGCCGTCGCGCTCTTCAACCTCGGCCGGAACGAACCAGGATGAAACGCCGGGCCCTGTCGCGATAGCCCGCCAGACTTCCTCCGGCGTGCCCGGGACCTCAACTTCGGCTTGGACCGATCGGCGTCCAGATGCATCTTTCTTCACGCTCATGATGTCTCTCCTTTGGTATTGAGTTTGTTCGGCAGGGGATACACCACCATAGCCACCCGTACCCATCCGTGCGCTGCAAGGACTCGCAGGTGGTGGTTGACCTTCTGGCGGGTCAGTCCCCAGAAGCGTGGCGAGCGTCGCGGCGTAGGCGCGCTCAGCGCCAAATCTGAAAGTAGTAGCCGACTCGTGAGCGCCCAAGGGCCAGCACCGCCAAATCACCGATCACGTTCGCTTCGAACATGACTCACTACATCATTGACAACTTTTGTTGTCAAGCAATTTTTGATTTGATTCGCAAAGCCAAGTGCGCGGCAGCGGGGCCTTCCACCGAGGAGTTTTTGGAGTGCTATCTAGTCGCCCGGCGATTTCGAACGGAAATGACACAATGGACCCTATCGTCAGCGTACCCTGTGAGGACGTTACGTTGCTGAGGATGCCGGTCAATCTGATTGATGCCGGAGACGCGAACTCATTTGCAGTTCCATCCCGGCAGGATGAAGACTACGGACTCGAAAAGCTGGAGTGGGCCAAGAAGTGATGGCGGTGAAGGCCTACGACTCGAACTGTGCGCCGCGCAAGACTTCCATCTGAAGCGCAGCAGAATCCCTTCATCCGACTGTGCTAACAGAGAAGATCGACTCGGTGATACTGCAGAGTCGCCGCTCTAGGAAGTTTGACCATTTGTTTTCGCCAAAGTGGGTGGGGATTCCGTTCCGCGCATGGGCAGGCGCCGCCATGGTGTCCGGCGTGGCACGGGCGTCTCATGCTCGAGATGCGGAAGAGCTCGCATCGACCACTGCTACCAACTCTTCTCCACAGCTTCTCTTTACAGGAGCGAGTGGTAGATTGTCAAGCCTATTGAACTGTCGACCTTCGTTCCATGGCCTGTCCTGGCATCGCATTCATTCTCTCGAGCGGTAAGGAAGTCGATGGGCTGTGGCGGTTGTGAAAACACGCGTTACACCAGCCAATTCCGTCGCCTTGTAGAGGAAATAGTCAGCGCCTGCAGCCATACATTTTTCTCGAAACTGTGGATACGGGTAATTTGTCAACATGATGACTGTGGGAGAAGGTTGAACTTGCTTTATTTGGGTCAACACTTCGATCCCGTTGCCCTGACGCAGCTGAATATCCAGGATAACAACATGAGGCTTGAGTTTTGTGACCTCAGTAATGGCCTGGTCGCGATCCTCCGCCTCACCAATCACTTCCACACGATCTAGTTCGGACAAAAGCCCAACGAGACGCTGACGGAGGAGGGCCGAGTCGTCTACAACGTAAACTTTAAGGGTATCCAATTCTTTGTCTCTCATCACAATCAGAGTAACCTATTCATTTGGGATTGAATATCGGTGTTTGTCTGATACTGATGGATATTTTATATCCCTTCACAAAGGACTCAGCATGCCCACGAAATCGCGTTCTAGACGCAAGAGGTTACGGATTTTAAAATGTTAACGGCACAGAGTTTTCGACCGACGCCGACGGGTCTAACCCTTTTCGGGGTCCGCTCTGGCTGCGACGGTTGACCAGGGTGGCGCCGAGGGTGACCCTGGGCCTATGTAATTTGTCGCCTCAGAAGGCTGGCCACCAACCATGTGTCCGGCGCCCAACTTCTGTGAAAGACCAAAGAGAGGAACGGCATATCCAACGACGGCGGTCAACGAGCGAATGAAACGACTCTCTCTTCCATTTCATGCCATCTGTCTCTTTGCGGTCGCAAACCTTCTAATCCTTCAAGTTCCGGGTGTTGGTGTCGTCGCTGGCTCTAATCGGTTTGTGGACCCGGCGGTGCCGCCAGCCGAAAAAGTCTCTGCGATGGAGCCACCCCCGCCCAAGCCCCACCCCGACGTCAAGTTTCATAACAAGCCCAAGCCTTTGCCGAGTGGTGCGTTGACTCATGACTGGAAGTCGTTTCTGGGGCCCACGCATGACGCCGTCTCTTCCGAGACCAAACTGTTGAAGGTCTGGCCGAAGACCGGACCGGCGCTCGTTTGGGAGATGCGCAAGGGAACTGGCTACAGCGCGCCCGCGGTCGCAGGCGAGCGGCTGGTGTTCCTGCATCGCTTGGGAAACGAAGAGATCGTCGAGTGCCTCCAGGCCGAGAGCGGAGCTCGTTACTGGAAGTTCAGCTATTCCACCCAATTTGAGGACCGCTACGGCTACAACAACGGGCCGCGTGCCAGTCCGGTAATTGATGAGGATCGGGTCTACGCGTATGGTGCGAACGGCAAATTGCACTGCTTGAAACTGGACACCGGCCAAATCTACTGGAAGCGCGACATCGCGGCCGAGTTCAAGGTGCACCAGGATTTTTTTGGCACGGCGACAACTCCTCTGGTCGAGGGTGATAAGCTTATCATCAATATCGGAGCTCCCGGCGGACCGTGTGTCGCAGCCTTCGACAAGCACACCGGCAAAATGCTGTGGGGTGCCGGAGACCAGTGGGGCCCCAGCTATGCGTCACCAGTGCCGGCCGTCGTACATGGCAAGAGGCGCGTCTACGTCTTTGCCGGAGGAGAAAGCCGGCCTCCGACGGGTGGTTTGTTGAATCTAGACCCGCAAACCGGTGCCATCGTCTTTCAGTTTCCCTGGCGCAGTCGCAGTTTTGAGTCGGTGAACGCGTCCTCTCCTGTGGCTATCGGAAATCAGGTCTTCATCTCTGCCAGCTATCGGACGGGCGGGGCACTGCTCGATGTCTCGCCTGACGGTAGTCACAAGGTTGCCTGGACGACCAGCGACTTTGGATTGCACTGGAATACACCCGTCCGTCGAGGTGGATATCTCTACGGCTTCGACGGCCGCAACGAGCCTGATGCCGCCTTGGTCTGCCTGGAACTGACAAGCGGAAAGCCTGTGTGGCGAGTTTCTCCGGAGTGGGAGGAGCATTTCCTCTTGAACGGCTCGCAACAAAAACAGCAGTTGAGCACTTTTCGCGGGTCGCTGCTTTGGGCAGACGGCAGCTTTCTTTGCCTCGGCGAACTTGGCCATCTGTTGTGGCTTGAACTGACACCACAGGGTTACCGGGAACTGGCCCGAACTTGGCTGTTCGCGGCGCGTGAAAGCTGGACAGGGCTCGTATTGAGTCGCGGACTGCTTTATGTCTGCCAGAATTCCAAGGAATTGATTCGAGGAGAATCACCGCGGTTGCTCTGCTACGATTTAAGGGCCAGTGAATAACTATACGATCGTAGGCAGAAGCAGGCCACGGGACACTGAGATCCAGGGAAGACAAAAAATTCAGATTCCACAGATTCCGATGATTTCACAGATCCAACTATCTCGCTGGCTGCTGGCAGTGATGTTGCTTCTTCCATCGACAAATCTGGGCCAGGACTGGCCGCAGTTCCTGGGTCCGACACGAAATGGCGTCTACCCAGGAGGAGATCTCGCCGCCTCGTGGCCGGCGAGTGGGCCGGTGATCCTCTGGAAAAAGGCAGTGGGTCAGGGGTTCAGCACTACCGTCGTGGCAGAGGGCCGCTTGATCCTTTTCCATCGTCTGGGCAGCAAAGAAACTGTGGAGTGTCTGGAAGCCAAAAGTGGCCGCCCGCTTTGGAGATTCGACTATCTGACCAGCTACCGGGATGACTTCGGCTTTGACGAGGGACCCCGTGCAACGCCGGCTATCTCTCACAGCCGGGTTTACACCTTTGGCGCTGAGGGTGTGCTTCACTGCCTGGATCTCGCGACAGGCAACAAGTTGTGGCGCGCGGACACGCATCAGCAGTTTGGTGTTCGCAAGGGCTTCTTTGGGGCCGCCTGCTCTCCGCTGGTTGAAGGCCAAGCTGTTTTTCTCAATATTGGCGGCGCCCAAGCGGGCTTGGTGGCTCTTGACCGGGAGACGGGGAAGGTTCTCTGGACCGCCACGGACGATGAAGCCAGCTACTCTTCCCCCGTCGCCGCGACCATCAAAGGACTCCGGCACCTTATCGCTTTCACTCGCAGCGGCCTGGTGGATGTGGATCCAGGCAACTGGCAAGGTGCGATTTGAGTTGCCGTGGCGTGCGCGGATGCAAGCCTCGGTGAATGCGGCAACGCCGCTGGTGATTGGCGACCTGGTCTTCATTTCCGCCAGTTACCAAACCGGAGCCGCCTTGCTGCAGATTGAGGGCGGCACGGTAAAGAAGCTCTGGACATCCGATGACGTTCTTTCCAACCATTACGCCACCAGTGTGGTTCGGGATGGCTATCTCTATGGCTATCACGGGCGACAGGAAGAGGGACCCAGCTTACGGTGTGTCGAACTACAGAGCGCCAAAGTCGCCTGGAATGTGAAACAGTTTCGCGCCGGAACAGTAACGCTGGCGGGGAGCCAGCTCGTACTTCTCAAGGAAGACGGAGAACTCCTGTTGGCGCCAGCCTCGCCGAAAGAATTTCGTCCCATGTCTCGCGCGAAGTTGCTGCCGGCAACTGTCAGAGCCTATCCTGCCATCGCCGATGGATTGCTGTATGCTAGAAACGAAGACACCCTCATTTGCATTGACCTGAGAAGTGATGTGGCCCGGGTTCGTGAGCGCAAATGAACACCAATCGACGCCACCCAGTTCGCCGTGTCAAAACGGAACCGCCAAGAAACACAAGGAATGCCAAGGCCACCCAATCAAGACCAGGGCTGTCTCTGACTCATCGAAGACGAGCAATCGTTTAGGATCAGACAATTCTCTTGGCGCTCTTTGCGTTTTTTGAGGTTGCGCCAACAAATTTAGATCGTTTTGTGAACTCTGCGGCAAGTGAACCTACCGACAAACGCACTGCCTGTTTCAACCCGCTGTTTTAGCGCTGGTGGCGCAGGCACCGCCCACGAATCTGGTATCTGACCTCAGCGAGCTCGTCTCTTTCTGGCTTTCACCCCCGGCATGAGTTATTCTTGGAACTGGATCACCTCGAATATCCCGTTTTCGGTTTGCGAAGATGTCCCGCGAAACCTGGCCGCAGAGATTCCGATCTTCAGTCTGGCAGTTCCTCATCTGGAAAATTCTGATCTCGCGATTGTGTGCGACTTTGTGGGGCGCGCCTGGCGCTGTCCTCTACTTAGGGCAAGCAGAAGGGCCCGCGGCCTCGCCAGCCTTGAATGTTTTGGATCCTCTTCTGTTCAAGTACCGTGAGGAGCAGCGTGAGTGTCTCGATGAAGCGGGTGTGCAAGGTTACAACGCCCGCTTCCTCGGCCCCTGCGGCGATCTGACGGAAGCGGATTTGAAAGGGGCGGATCTGCGCGGGAAAGATCTTTCGGGCGCCAGGTTGAAGGCAGCGGATCTGTCAGGGGCCAATCTCAGTAGTGCAATCCTGCGCGGCGCCGACTTTTCGCAAGCCAATCTGGCGGACGCGAATCTGACAGCTGCCGACCTGAGCGGCGCAACTTTCCTCGAGGCAAGGCTCTTGAAGGCGAACCTTGAGAAAAGTGACCTCTCGAAGGCCAATTTCAGCCGGGCGGCGCTGCATCACATTGATTTTCGCAGTGTGAAATTGGACGCGACGGATTTTTCAAATGCCAAATTCTTTAAGGTGAACTTGAGTGGGATGGACCTGCGCAAGGCGTGTCTGAAAGGGGCCGACGTTGCTTGGTCGAAAATGAACAAGGTCAACCTGGAACAAATGGATCTCTCCGGCGGGTGGTTTGATCAAACGGAATTGACCGGAGCCCAGCTTGATCAAGCGAACCTGGAAGGGGCTAAGTTGCTGAAGGCAGACTTGAGCGACGCTCTATTGGCGGGCGTGAAGCTAAGCAAGGCCGAACTTAGCCAAGGAAATCTTCAACGTGCCCGCCTGGCCGGCGCCGACCTCAGCGAAACAAACCTGGTCGGTGCGGATTTGAGCGGCGCCGATTTGCAACGAGCAAACCTGCGAGGCGCGAATCTGATGAACGCCAGGATTCGAGCAGGACTTCTACAGGGAGCCGACCTCAGCGAAACGACGATCTATGGAACTGACTTTCAAAAAGCTGATCTGCGCGGAGCCAACTTGAGTGGAGGACACCTGGGAGAAAAGGGAAAGACTGTGACTGTGAAAGAATTGGATGTCAGTTTTCATTCCACCAATTTTGTTGGCGCTATTTTTGATGACAAGACCCGCCTGCCGTTCGGCACGGCTGAGGCTGCCAGCCGCAAGATGGTCAGTGCGTCCAACTCGAAGAAGGTGATCAAAGCCATTCCGCTGCAACTTGGAGCGAAGTAAGGTGCGCTGCGTGCGCAAAGAAGGCTGCCTCCTTTGGTTGCGCGACACCGCGCGTGCCGCCTGTGACGCTAATCGCGGCCAATAGCTGGCCTCTTCCCTTTCCTTCTACTCGGTGTCAGACATGATCTCAAGCGCAAGAACCCGGCGTCAATTCCTGCAGTCGGCCTCTGCGGCCACACTGCTTTCCCTCCCTTCGCCTGCTCTGTTCTCTTCCACCAATACTCTCAAGGAGACTCAGTTCTATACGAATTTGAGTTGTGGACGCATCGGTGCGAAAGCGACGTTCCTCGAGTCGGTGGAGCTGGCCGTCAAGTATGGATTCGAGGCTGTCGATCCCGATGCGAAGTACTTTGCTCAGCTGTCGGACAGTGAATTGGCAAACTTGCTGGAGGATTTGAAAGCGAAGAAGTTGAAGTTTGGCTCGGGAAGCTTGCCAGTGGACTTTCGCAAGGACGAGACAACGTTTGGAGATGGTTTGAAGAGATTGCCGGAGTTTTGTCGGGCGCTCGAGCGCGCTCGCATCTGGCGTGTCAGCACGTATTTTCTGTCTTTCAGTGACGAGCTCACCTATCTGCAAAACTTCAGGACGCATTCCTATCGGCTCCGGGCTTGTGCGCAGATCTTGAAGGACCACGGTCAGAAGCTGGGGCTGGAGTATTTGGGACCCATGACGCTATGGCGAAGCCGAAAGCATCCCTTCCTTCACACCATGAGTGAAACTAAGGAACTGTTGGTAGCCATTGGAACCGGCAATGTTGGGTTTCACCTGGATAGCTGGCATTGGTACACGGCCGGAGAAACCGAAGCCGATCTGCTGACGGTCAGGAACGAGGAGATTACGGCTGTAGACTTGAACGACGCTCCAGCCGGGCTGACGCTCGACAAGCAGATCGATTCGAGCCGCGAGCTGCCGGTGGCGACCGGTGTAATTCCGGTGAAGACTTTCCTTGATGCCTTGCGCAAAATCGGTTATGACGGACCGATTCATGCAGAACCATTCAATGCGGCACTCAGGGCTGTGCCTCGGGAGGAAGCGGTCGCGAAGACTGCGGCGGCCATGAAAAAGGCGTTTAGCCTGTAAGTGCCACCATGACGTTCTTGGGCCAGCTGAGTCAATTGCTTCTCTTCTGCGCGATGATTGTTGGGCTCGTGATCATCCCTTTCGGCCTTCCCGGTGTCGCCGTCATTTTCATTTCGGTGCTGCTTTATGGATTGGCCACTGATTTCAACGCCGCCATCGGAATGAACTTCTTTCTGGTGCTGTGTGTACTCACCGTAGTCGCCGAAACCGCAGACAACTGGCTCATGCTGCTCGGAGCGAGGAGGTTCGGCGCATCCAGCGCCTCGACGTGGCTGTCGCTGCTGGGCGGCTTCCTGGGCGCAGCGCTGATTGGACCGCCACTGGCCTTGGTTCTCAGCTTTGCTGGTCCTTTTGTTGGCGCTTTTTTGGGCGCATTCCTAATCGTTGTCCTTTTCGAATACTGGAAGAAGCGGCAGTGGAACGAGGCGCTGCGGGCAGGTTGGGGAACTCTGTTGGGCCGGGTGGCAGGAATTGCCTTTAAGATGATGATTGCTGTGGCGATGGTCGTTTCGATCTCCTGGGCCGTTTTCTAGAGAAGTCATGCGCGAAGCGCACACCAGGATGAACTCGAACTCATCCAAATGTAATGCAGCCTTGGAGGACTCAGTGAAGCCTTTGGATGTTCGCTTGAATAAAGCCTTTTCCTCGGAGAAAATGCAGAAGGTCAATCTCTTCGAGACTGAGAATCTGTTTTGTGACGTGTATTGCCTGCAGCCGGGGCAAGCCCAGAAACCACACCACCACAGCGGCGCTGACAAAATCTACTATGTGTTGGAAGGGACTGCGACCATTCAGGTCGGGGAAGAGGAAGAATCCTTAGGACCTGGCAATATCGTCCTGGCGCCCTCCGGTAGCGTCCATGGAGTGAGGAACGCGAGCCAGGAGAACCTGACTCTGCTTGTCATGATGGCCCCGAATCCAAATGTGAAGAAGGCTGTCTGAATTTTCCAGGGCTACAGCGGGACGGCATGCTGTTTGATATAGTCGTCCACTGTCGGTTTGTCGGGGCCAATGTAGTGGAACTGCTCCGCATACGCCAAACCGTATTTGCGGCCCAGCTCGGCGTCGCCCTTCAACACGAATTCTTTGATGTACTGCCGGTTGGCGGTCGCGTCGTCGCCTCCCAGAAGCGGCAGTCTCTGACCGCGCTCGGCCAGTTGTTTGCGCAAACGTGCGCCCGCCTCGCCGGCCGGTCCTTGTGCCTTGTTCATTAGCAGGACGTCAACCTTCTTCTCAATCGTTGAACTGATGTCGACCACCCGATTCACCCGCTGCTGAAATCGCGCAAAGTAATACTTCTCACGAACGGCCTGGCGCTTGAGTCCCGCGGCAAAATGCTCCGGATAGTCCTTATCGCCATTCGCCATCCAACAGGCTGCCTCGACACAGTGAGAAGTCACATAGTGATCGGGGTTTTCCTCATAGTGTCCCCACGGGTCGTAGGTGATGACAGTATCTACCCGCAGGAGACGAAACAGAAGGATCAACCGGGAACGCAGCTCAGGTCGTGAGATGCCGTCCATCATGTGGTTGCCGTAGTTCAGGTCAAAAACCTTCCGTAGACCGAGTACGCGGGCAACCTCCAGATTATCGTTTTCGTTTGCCAGGACGGTGTTTCCAACTGAACCTGGCCCGGCCATATCGTCATTGGTCACGCGGATCAGGTAACCGGTGTAGCCTTCATTCAAAAGCTTTGCCACGGTTCCTGCTGCGAAAATGGGGATATCGTCCGAGTGCGGTTGAATTGCAGCTAGAACTTTGCCGCTATGCGGCTTCCCAGAGACAGTTCGTTCGATGACAAGGTTGCCGTGGGCGGTAAAGTCGGGTGGCTCTGGCGAGGTCGGCTCCTGGGCATCGGCCCCAGCCTTCCATGGAAACAGCCCCACTCCCAGCGTGCTGCTGAGGAAACGACGGCGGTTCATGAGTTCTTCCCTCCTTCCTCCGGGAACAAAGTTGGCGGAGCCTGTGCTGAGGATTCAGGAACCGTCCTCTCTGGTCGGTCTGGCCAGGGAACCCAAGGACTTCACCCTGATACTTCTGGCGCGTGCGCTTCAAGTCTGGCAGCACACTTCATAGCTTCAGGTCTACCAGTGTTCGCCGAAACCCTCGAGTCAGGAAAAGCAGATAAAGAAAACCCAGCAGCATCCAGGCAGCCCCGAGCATGAGCGAAAATCGCGAGAGGTTCAGCCAAATGTAAAAGCAAACGCCAAATCCGAGAAGAGGGAAAACAAGGTTGAGCAGCAGGTCCAAGCCGTTGCGGTGCCTAAGACGAAAGAAGAAGTGTCGGACGACAGCGAGATTCACGGCCATAAAACCGACAAACGCCCCAAAATTGATTACTTCTGCGGCTTCACCAAACTTCAGCCAGGCCGCGCCGACAAGATGAATTGCGCCCATCAAGAAAACGCTATAGACCGGTGTGCCGAGCTTGGGATGAACATAGCCGAAGATCCGCTGCGGAAGCAGCCGATCGCGACCCATCCCGCAAAGCAGCCGGGAAGCGCTGGCTTGGCCTGTGATAGAGCTACCCAGGCCAGCTACCACCAAGGCAAGCGAGACGAAATAGAATAGGGCCTCGCCTCCGACACGCCTGCTCACGTCCATGAAAGCTGTTTCAACTTGGGTGAAGTTGGAGGAGTCGGGCCAAACCATTTGAGCCAGGTACGTCTGCAATACAAAGAGCCCTCCGCAGATGAAGCAGACCACAACGGTCGCGCGGGCGACGTCGCGGCTGCCGCCTCTGGCGTCTTCCGAGAGTGTGCTGATTCCATCAAAGCCCAGGAAGGAGAGTACGGCGATGGAAGTGGCCCCCATCACGGGAGCGAAGGAAAACGTTACTTGATTGTAGAACGGCCTCGCGGAAAGAAGCCGCCCTTCACCGGCGCCGCCCACCAGGGCGATGATTGCTGCCAGGATGAACCAGACGAGAGACGCGATCATCACCAAGTTTAAGACCAGATTGGCGCGGGCCGTCATTTCGATGCCGCGCAGATTGATCGCCGTTATGCCCGCCGCCGTGAAAACCACCCAGACCGGGTAAGGGACTTGCGGCACCAAACGTGAGGCGGTGAGACTCACATAGATAATGCTGAGAAGCGGCACGAGGATGTAGTCGAGAATCATTCCCCAACCAGCAAAGAAGCCAACATTGGGATGCAGTGCCTTCGCGGCAAACGAATAAGTGGAGCCGGGCTCGGGATAGGCCATGGCCATGCGTCCATAGCTGACAGCGGTAAAGCTCATCGCAAACATGGCAATGAGGTAGACCAATGGGACGTGCCCGTGTGACTTCTCGGCTACGATCCCGAAGAGCGCATAAGGAGCTGTGGGACTGACGAACGCAATCCCAAAAAGTACCAAGTCCTGAAGCGACAGCACCCGCCTGAAGCTGCCTGGCGAAGATGAGGAAGACAATATTGAGTTGGCTGAAGTCGAAGACATCGGAGTATCGAGACGACCTGGTTCACCTACAGCCGAGAAAGTTCACAATGAGGTCGGGCGGTGCCGCGGTGACAGTTCTGCCCTCGAGCCCTACTGGCCTTCCGGCAAGGCATAGGCAGCCAGCACATCGGCAGTGGTGGTGCTGAAGTAGCCGCCACCACCCGCTGCAATCGCCACAAACTGACGCTTCGTTTTCTTGCCCAGAAAGGTGATGGGCGTCGCGTGCCCACTGGCTTCCAGATGAGCGACCCAAAGCTCTTTGCCTGTCCGCGCGTCAAAAGCGCGAAACCGGCTATCGTTGGTTCCGGCGATGAAGACCAGACCTCCCGCCGTGACGATCGAGCCGCCCAGACTCGGGGTGCCGGTTTGTGGAATCCCTCGTTCCTGCAGGGCATCGACAACGCCCAGCGGGACTCTCCAGACCAGCTCGCCTTTGTTTAGATCAATCGCAGTCAGAAGGCCCCAGGGTGGTTGCTGACAAGGATAATTGTCATGCCAGAACCGCGCATACTCACCCCAGGGACTCCTACGCCGAAACGCTAAGGGCGAGCCGTCGGGCTGGCGTTTCAACATGCCGATGGTGCCGATTTCGTTGGTGTTGACATAGAGGTATCCGCTGGAGGGGTCGAACGATGCGCCTGACCAGGTTGCTCCTCCCAGGGTACCTGGGAACATCAGGGTAAGGTCGAGGCCAGCCGGAGTGTACCTGCCCTTCGGCAGGACGAGTAAGTCGAGCAGTTCGGAACAAGACTTGCGCAATTCGGGCGTGATGTTGGTGAGGTCGTCTCGCGTGAAAGTACTGCGGCTCAGAGCCGGCGGCCGCACAGGGATAGGTTGCGTCGGCGACGTCACTTCGCCGGGAACCTCGCTTTGCGGCGCGGGTCGCTCCTCAATCGGAAAGAGCGGTTTGCCACTGACGCGGTCGAAGAGAAACACCAGGCCCATCTTAGTGACTTGTGCGACCGCCGGGATTGCGCGCCCATTCTGCCGAACCGTCACGAGGTTGGGTTGGGCGGGCAAGTCGTAGTCCCAAACGTCATGATGGACGAGTTGATAATGCCAGAGGCGTTTGCCTGTAGCGGCATCCAACGCTACGAGCGAGTTGCCAAACAAGTTGTCGCCTTTGCGATCTCCGCCATAGAAGTCATACGCTGGCGAGCCCACGGGCAGAAACACCATACCGCGCTCGGAGTCAACACTCATGACGGACCAGACATTGACTCCCGTCCGGTCCTTCCAGGAGTCTCCGGCCCAGGTGTCGTTCCCGAATTCACCCGGCGGGGGAACCGTATGGAAGCGCCAGACCAGTTTGCCAGTGCGAACGTCAAAAGCCCGAATCAGCCCGCTGGGGCCTCTAGAGGGAGCTTCGGGTACCGCCGCACCCGTAATGACCAGGTCTTTGTAGATGGCCGGTGGCGACGTGATGCCATAGTGTGCGTCCGGCCAGGCGTCCGCAGCTCCTTCCCGCAAATTCACGCTTCCTTGGCGGCCGAAATCCAGGCAGGGCTTGCCCGTCACGGCATCCAGTGCAATCAGACGCCCGTCGTAGGTGCCGAAGAGAATCCGACGCTCCGTTCGACCGCTTGAATTGCCGGCGCTCCAGAAAGCGACGCCGCGATGTTGCCCTCTCAGTCGCCGCTTCCCAGCCGTGTCGGATTCAGGATCGAACTGCCAGATTTCCTTGCCAGTCTCCGCCTCCAGAGCGATGACCCGATTGAACGGAGTGGATAAGTACATGACGCCGTCCACGACTAGCGGTGTGCATTCGAAAGCTTCCGGGCGATGCTTCTCCGAAGGCGTCGTTAGCGTCTCGCCCGTGTGATAGGTCCAGATGCGAGTAAGCCGCGAGACATTGCTGGGATTGATTTGCTTGAGAGGCGAATAGCGCATGCCGCCCGGATCACGGCCGTAGGAAGGCCATTCGAAGGTGGGATCGATGGATCTGGAGTTGGCGAGGATGACTGAAGAAAGAACAAGCAACACAAGGATGCGGCGAATGAGCGTTGGCATTATCGCTGGTTAGTCTGGAGGGTCATCCCAACTAGGCACGAAGGAACTACCCCCACGCCTGGCTTCTCTCCCCTTTTGACGTTCGCAGAAAGTGTGGTGAGGGCATTGGTCGGCTTCATAGAGTCAATTAACGCGCCCTAACGGGGCTGACTGGAGTTTGGACATTTTAGCGGTCCCCGGAGGGGACGAACTTGAATAGCCGTGGGTTGAGCATGGCGAAACCCACGGTGACAGAGCAATTCTGAGCCAACCCCGAAAGGGGTTGACCAGCGCCGGAAGTTCACCGGTGAGGTGTTCCTTGTTCGACCCTTTCAGGGTCGCGGCCCACCTGCTTAGCCTACCCCGGGTTCCGCGGCAAAAGCACCGCTCCACCCGGGGCTACTCATGTGAGTCCCCT
Organism: uncultured Acidimicrobiia bacterium; assembly: GCA_963752385.1. Lineage (GTDB taxonomy): Bacteria > Acidobacteriota > Terriglobia > Versatilivoradales > Versatilivoraceae > CAVVYL01. The sequence goes on from CAVVYL010000056.1 coordinate 162,872, forward strand.
CCGGGGACCGCACAACCCAGACAGCACGTGTTTGCACGCGCAGAGGAGAAAGGCAGTGCTCGCGATTCGAGTGTCCGCGCGTACTGAGTCGCGGTCTACGGTTTACCGTTTCAAGTGGGTCTGGAAAAACCTCTCCATCGCTTCGAAGGCTTCGAGCGTGAAGCTGTGTTCACCAGGCGGGCGATGAATCACGAGGGCACCCTCCGCTTTAGCTCGGGCGTAGGCTGGCTGAACCACTTCGAGAAAGCGCTGGACACCTTCCTTCGGCATCCCAACGTCTTCGGTCGGAGCCCACAACATCAAGGGGCGTGGCGCCATGGCGGCGGCAAAGTCCCCCTGGTCACCCACCGTCAACATATTGGGGATCCACCAGTAGAAGCCATGATAGCCGCGCCGACCTGTTTTCAGGAAGACATCGACCGAGCCGACACCGCCGCAAATGGGCGCTGCCGCGGCAATCCGGTCGTCAACGAGCCAGGTGTAGAACGTGGTGATGCCGCCGAAGGACATACCTGTCATCCCAATCTTGCCCGGAGCCACGTCGGTACGAGTCTGCAAGTAGGTCACTCCCTGCCGGATTTCTTGAACTAGAGCTCCCATAAGGGTGCGACCTCGAACTAGCAGATCCTTGGCTTGATCGTTGGTGTCCGGTGTTCGAACGTCAAGTCCGCGCTGAGTCAGGGTCAACGTCAGGTAACCCCGTCTCGCCAACTCGCGGGCCCAGCCTAACAGCCGTTTGTGTGAGACAGTATCGCCATGCCGCGTCCAGTCACCCATTCCAAAAGTCGGTGCGACTTCCGAGTCCCGGCTGCCACCAGTGCCATGCAGGCAAACAATGGCCGGCAGCGGCGTCTGAGCTGCAACTGGCCGGATGACATAGGCCAGGGGGCGCTCCTGATCGAGCGCTTCCCAAGAGATGTCTTCGATGATCAACCCCTCTTCCTGTTTAGTGCTCTTGACAGTGACTGAGACGGCCGGAGTCTTTACAGGGATCTTCAAGAGTTCTGCGAACGTTCTCTTCGCCTCGGCTCGATTCAAGAAGGCTTTGGGCTCAGCACGGCTGAGAGCCGGAGAGAACAAGAGCAGAAGAAGGCCTACTCGCAGGCGGAAGGCTCTATTGTGATTCAGCATGATTGATTGTGAGTTGATTGACGAAACGATGGCGGCCTAGTGGTCCTTCCGGGGCAGGACGGCGTCGGCAGGTACGTCGGGCCGTTCGCGTCCGCATATCGGTTGTCGACTTGACTACAGGCTTTCTTGCGCTTCGGCGGAGCGCCGCCGCGACGGCCAGCTTCGGCACCGGTGGCTCAGAGGCTGACCTGAGGCTGTGGACAGCAGGCCCCTCTGGAGCAAGGACCGGTGGGGTTACATTTCCCTGCGTGTCCAAGGCGAATGGCAGGCCAGGCGTGACCCAGGAGGGAATTCCTCGCACCTTCTCTCGCGGCTGGACGCGGCTCCACCATTGCCGCGTTAGAAATCCTCTCTATACTTTCTCCGGAACCACAAACGGATAACGGCCCTCCCGGTTGAGGAAGCTGTTGGCTTCAGCGTCCCCGGGGAAAGATTCATTGGCAGAATCGAACACGACCTGCCGACGAGTCCGATATGCAATATTGCTCAAATGACACATAGCTGCTGAGAGGTGACCTTCCAGGATATCGGCCTTTAAGACATCGCGCTGGTTGTTGCGGACGGCATCAATGAAGTTCCAGAAGTGAGCGCCGTCTTCGGTGAGCGTAATGTCTGAGACATGCTCGGTCTCCTTCTCAACACGCTGCTCCCCGGGTTCGTTCTTGCGGCCGTAATAGGTTTTCCACTCGTTTCCGCCCAAGTGCATCCAGCCCTCCGAACCGTAGACGATCAGGCCCATCCGAATTCCATCCTCCGCGTTGGTATACAGACCGCGGACTTCGATCTGCACGCGGCTGCCGTCGGCGTACTCCATCATCGACATCTGGGTATTCGGCGTTTCTTGGTCACAGTCGAACACGTCGTAGCCACCCATGCTCTGAATCCGCTTCGGGTGCTCGTATTTTTGCAGCGCCCAGCGAGCCATGTCGGTATAGTGGGGGCCATTGTTGCCCGTCTCGCCGTTCCCCGTGTCCCAGAACCAATGCCAGTTGTAATGGAAACGATTCTCATTGAACGGGCGCCAGGGGGCGGGTCCCAACCAGAGGTCGTAATGAACTCCGTTCGGGACTGCGCTGTTTGTTTGCCGCCCCAGGCTTTCGCGCGGACGGAAGACGACGCATTTGACCATATACAGCTTTCCCAATTTCCCCGCGTGCAGGAAGTCCATGGCCGCTTGAACGAGCGGAGAAGTCCGGTTCTGGGTGCCGGTTTGGACGATCCGGTTGTATTTGCGCGAGGCCTCGACCATTCTGCGGCCTTCGGCAATGGTGTACGAGACCGGCTTTTCGACATAGACGTGCTTTCCAGCCTGGCAGGCCCAAATGGTCGCGAGGGCGTGCCAATGATTCGGAGCAGCAATCGAAATCGCATCGATTTCTTTGTTCTCCAGAATCTTGCGGATGTCTGTTTCTGTGACGGGCTTTCGACCCGAGATTTTCTCCACATCGGCGACAGCTTTCGGAAAAAGTCGCTCGTCGATGTCACAGAGGGCAGCCACATTCACATTAGGCAACTTGGACAGCGTGGCGGCGTGAGCCGCGCCACGGGAACGGACTCCCATCACTGCCATCTGGATCGTTTCGTTGGGACTATTCCTGGCGAAGCTCGTCTTCAGAAAGGGTCCGGCCGTCAGAAGGGCCGCCGCACGAGTGCTTGACTTTCGGACGAATTCACGGCGAGTGAAGGTTGACATCGATTTCTCTCCTTTGAAATTGAACGTGTAGCGCGGACCACCCAGTTTTGTTTGTTGGCCGGTCCGCGGCAGTTCGAGGCAAATCCAGAAACAAGCATTATGAGCCTCAGCGCGGCTTGAAACTCGCTGAAAATCGGTTTGCGCTACAAGGGCAGCAGGCAAGCGGACAAAAATTGATCAACGTGTGATTCTGACTCCACCACACCACACCACTGACATACAAACAGCAAAAGGGTCTTCGCCGCATCGATGACCGAATCGATGTCCAGATACTCATCGGCGGCGTGTGTATTGCCGCCGCGCGCTCCCCAAAGGACGGCGGGGATCCCGAAACCCTGCTGAAACATGTAGAGATCACATGGGCCTTCCAGTCCGACGATCGCGGGTTCTCTGCCCAGAGCAAAGTGGGCGCATTCGGCCAGTTCTTTGACCAGCGGGTCCGATTTCACGATGGCCGATCCCGGAAGCCAGCGAATAGGAAACTCTACTTCAGGCGGGAGCGCGAACAGCTCGGGAGCCGCCTGTGTCATCTCCCGGAGCCACTGCCCGAATTCCTGATCGATGTCTTCCTGCCGTTCACCCGGCATGAGCTGCCAATACATCTCCAACCGGCATTCTTCAGGAATGGTTGTGGGCTCCGAGGTTCCCCAAGGGCTGGTGAACACCTTAGTGATCGAAACAGGTACCGGGTCGACATGATGAGCGTAGAGGTCGTGAACACGGACGCGGGCGCGTCGCTGCGCGGCAAACTCCGCGACTTGGTTGAGAAAATGGCGCAACTGAGGAATGACGCCGGCTGGAAATTTTCCTTCCGTCAAGACACCACCAGCTGCCCGCAGCCTGATGTGAACGACCCGGCCCCCACGCTGCGCCGGGCAAACTCGCAGGAAAGTTGGCTCCGAAATGACAGCAGCATCGGCATTGAACCCTTGCAAACGGCCGGCCAGCGTGCCGTTAACGCCGCCAAATTCTTCGTCCACGACCGTTTCGAAGACTAAGTCGCCTGCCAGGCGAATTCCCAGTTTCTCCAGGGCTTCCACGACGAACAGGTTGGTTGCGACACCACCTTTCATGTCGTTGGAACCGCGTCCGTACAACCGGGTACCTTCAATTTGACCGCCAAAGGGATCGCGCGTCCAGGGCTGCGTGCCCTTCGGAACCGTATCGATGTGGCCGGACAGAATGAGAGAGCGCCCTCTCCCGGAGCCACGCCGCCTCGCGCCAACATTGGGACGCCGGCGGTAATCCCGGCCGGGCCAAAACAACGGATGTTCTTTGAGACCGGCTACCTCTTCGAGCGAGTACAGTTGCGGATCCCAGCCACGCTCACGGAGAAATCGGGTTACGTAAAGCTGGCAAGCCTCTTCTTCGCCCGTCGGCGCTGTGTTCTGCGAGGGAATTCGAACCAGATCCTGGGCAATAGCCAGCAGCCGGTGGCTGTGTTCGCCTGCAAAGGAACAGAGTTTTTGCTCAAGAGCAGTCTGAAGAGGCATGCGGGAAAGATCGTGCGTCGTCAGTTTCTTGTGAATTCCAAGAAACGTATACTTCACTCCCAGTCGACCTGTCAAACTAAAAGGCCGTGAAGCTGTGAAATGCGCAGTGGCTATGTCGCATTGACTAGGGAAGCAAGACTCAAACTCGCCTATCTGGGAGAAGGAGTTTTCTTTCTTCAGCCTACTTCGTCAACTCCGACATCTTCACTGGACGGCCTTCTCTGGCAGAAAGATCAGCCGCGAACACCACGCGATGGCTTTCGAAAGCAGTATCGAAGTCGGTTAGCGGCATGGATTCCTTCTTGACAATGCTGTCCACAAACGCCTGGAACTGCGGCTGGTATGGATGGTCACTGACGTCGCCGGAGTCGACGAGCGATGTTTCCAGGGTACTCCAGCGCTCTTTGGTCATGCCCTTGATCTTCTGGCTGTAGATCCTGTTATCGAGCAAGCTGCCGAGACTGCCGACCAGGTGGATATGGAAGTAGTAAGGTTGCAGGCAGTCCACGATGGATGCTACCTTGCCCACTTGCCCACCCTTGAACTTCAGCAAGGTGACGGTCGAGGTGGCATACTCGTAGGGTTGAAATACGGGATTCTTCGAGCGGGTGCTGTAAGTGGTGACCTCCTCGACCTCAGCATTCATGAACAACAGCAATCCGTCCAGCGCGTGACAACCCGCCGTCAGCAGGCTGCTCCCGGCGAAGTCCTTCTTGATGTTCCACTCGTATTGTTTGTACCAGGGGCCAATGCCGTGGTAGTAGTCGACTTCGCCATAGTGCAACTCTCCCAGCAATCCCTCCTGGATGCAGGAATGGACCAGGTTGAAGTGCTGGCTGAAGCGCGCCTCAAAGCAGACGCAGGCGCGCACTCGCGACTTGCGGATGGCGTCGCGAATCGCGACAGCGTCAGCATAGGTGAGGCAAATCGGTTTTTCGATGAGGAGATGTTTGCCGGCCTTAGCGGCGGCGATTGCCTGTTCCGCGTGCAGCGAGTGGGGCGTGCAGATATCGATGACGTCGACCTTGGGGTCGGCCAGCATGGCGTCCAAACTGCGATAAGCCTTCAGCGGAAGGCCATACTCCTTCTCGAGATCGGCTTCCTTCAGCTCGCGCCGGGAACAGACGGCCGTGACTTTGGCACCTTGCACCGACTTGAAGGTTTGGATGTGGGCGCCTGCCACCCAACCCAGTCCGACTACCCCTACGTTGAGTTCGCTCAAGGCAATTCACTCCTTTCGTGTCGATGAGAATCATGGGAACCTGGACTCAAGGAAAAAATACAAGTTTTGCTTAAAAAAGTCTAAGGAGTTTCGTCCCTTGATCGAGTGATGCGATTTGAGATACCTTAAGTGCCAGTATAGGTCTGTTCCTTGTACCAGGAAACCAACTGATGAAGAGTTTACCTTCAATTGAGCGCCAGCGGCTACTACTTCGCCGTCAGTTTCTCATGCGGTCGGCAGGGGTGTTGGCAGGACCATGGTTCGACTCCAGAGTGTTGGGAGCTCAAACTCCTCAGGCCGCTCCGTCACGCGGCGAGGCGATCAGCCCGAAGGACGGCACCCTTGCCCTGTTCAATGGCAAGGACCTGACTGGCCTTTACGGCTGGCTGAAAGATTCTCATTACCAGGATCCGCGGCGCGTCTTCACAGTTCAGAACGGGATCCTGCAGATTTCCGGCGAAGTCGATGGTTATCTAGCCACGAAAGAACAGTTCCGGGACTACCGCCTGGTAGTTGAGTACAAGTGGGGAGATCGAACCTATGGCAGCAAGACGGTGAGGAACTCGGGCATTCTCCTCCATGCTATCGGCCAAGACGGCAATCCCAGTCCCTGGATGTCTTCCATCGAATGTCAAGTGGCTCAAGGTTGCGTTGGAGATTTTATCGTCATCCGGGGAAAGGACGCTCAAGGTAGCGTGGTTCCCGTTACGCTGACCAGCGACACGATTCTCGGCTCCGATGGGCGAACGCGCTGGAAGAAGGGGGGAACTCCTACCGCCTATTCGGGCAAACAGTTCTGGTGGTCTGAACACGATCCTGATTTCGAGGAGCTCATCGATACGCGCGGCAAAAACGACGTTGAAAGCCCGCTTGGGCAATGGACCCGTGTCGAGTGCATTTGCGCCGGCAGGCGCATTACCGTGGTCGTCAATGGCAAGACGGTCAACGAATGTTATGACGTGTTTCCCTCTGCCGGGAAGATCCTCCTGGAGTCTGAGGGATTCGAAATCCTGTTCCGAAAGTTTGAGCTGCACCCGTTGAAGAGTTCGCTCGTAGAGGGGATTGGAAGTCAGTAGCCATGTAACCGTTTCAAGAAAGATTTTCGTTGCTTGATATTCGGCAAGAATCAACAAACTTCAGTTGCAAGGAGAAGACAAATCATGAAGAGGGTCAACAAACCAGCGAGCTCTGGCAAAACATCACGTCGGCAGTTCCTGAGGTCTTCAAGTGCGGCAGCCATGGGCAGCGCACTCACCGTCAATGCACTGCTGGCCCGAAGTGCTCACGTCGCTGGAAGCGACCTCTTGCGGGTTGGGCTCATTGGATGTGGCGGGCGAGGCACCGGAGCCGCGATGCAGGCGCTGATGGCAGATCCCAACGTGAAGCTTGTGGCGATGGCGGATGCCTTCGAAGACCGGTTGGAGAGTAGTCTCGCCCAGTTGAAGACCAGCCAGAAGATCGAGGATAAGGTCGAGGTTCCCCGTGACCATCGTTTTGTGGGCTTTGACGCCTATCAAAAGCTGATTGACAGTGGCGTTGACGTCGTGTTGATGGCTGAACCTCCACACTTTCGGCCACGGCATTTGAAGGCAGCTATCGACGCAGGGAAACACGTTTTCGCAGAGAAGCCAGTGGCCGTTGACGCTCCAGGCGTGCGTTCCGTACTGGCAACCTGTGAAGAGGCCAAGAAAAAGAACCTGTCGATTGTCTCCGGACTCTGTCTCCGGTACTCCTTTGGTTTCCGGGAAACCGTACAGAGAATTCACGACGGCGCCCTTGGCGAAGTTCGAGCACTGCAGGCCAACGACTACCGCGGCTCAATCTGGGTGAAACCCCGGCAGGCGAGCTGGAGCGACATGGAATGGCAGATGCGCAACTGGTACTACTTTACTTGGCTTTCGGGCGACTTCAACGTCGAGCAGCATGTTCACTACCTCGACGTCTGCGCCTGGCTGATGAAGAACGAATATCCAATAAAGGCGGTTGGCATGGGAGGTCGCCAAGTCCGAATCGGTCCGGAATACGGTCATATTTACGACCATCACTCGGTGGTCTATGAGTATGCCAATGGTGCAAGACTCTTCAGCAATTGCCGTCAGCAGAGCGGCTGTCACAACGACATGAGCAGCCATGTGATGGGAAGCAAGGGAGTGGCAGAAGTCTCCGAGAGCCGGCTGGCTATTTCAGGCAGTTCCGAGTGGACGTACCGTGGCAAGGACGATAATTTCTATCAGACTGAGCACGACGAACTGTTCGCCAGCATCCGCAGTGGAAAGCCGATTAACAACGGGGACTACATGGCGAAAAGCACGTTGCTCGCGATCATGGGTCGTATGGCCACCTACACGGGGCAGGTGGTCACGTGGGAGCAGGCTATGAATTCCAAGGAGGATCTAACGCCAGAAAAGTATGAGTGGGGTCCCATTCCCACACCGCCCGTGGCCATACCGGGAATGACGAAAGTGACTTAGCCGCAGCTTCCTGCTCGGTGGAGGATTGAAAACCGCAGCTACCGGCAGCGGCAGGGGTGGTGGGGTCGAGGATTACCACTGAACCGGCTTCCGGCGAAGCCGGATGACCACCCGCAGACGGCCAAACTGGCGATCGTGCCCTCCGCTGGTGGGAGGATAAGTCGATCCACTCTCTGAGGAGGCTTTTTGCGCGCTCCCAAATCCATTCATGTTGCCTGCCTCTTTCTTGGTTTTAGCTCTTGTCTACAGTTGTTTGCCCAAGAGCCCGACCTCATTCTCTACCATGGCAAGGTCGTCACCGTCGATCAAAGGTTCTCCATCCAGGAGGCCGTCGCAGTCAAGGACGGCCGGATCCAGAAGGTCGGCCGTTCGGGTGACCTTCTGAACTTGAAGGGTCCCCGCACTCAGCTAGTGGACCTGGGCGGCAAAACGGTTTTGCCCGGCCTGATGGACTCCCATGTCCACCCTACCGATGCTTGCTTGACTGAGTTCGATCATCCGATCCCGGAGATGGAGACTATCCAGGATGTTCTGAACTACATTCAGTCTCGGGCAAAAGTCGCTAAGGAGGGCGAGTGGATCCAGCTGCGCCAGGTGTTCATCACTCGGCTTCGCGAGCAGCGCTATCCGACGCGTGAGGAATTGGATCGGGCGGCCCCCCGCAATCCCGTTATCTTCTCGACGGGACCGGATGCTTCTCTGAACTCTCTGGCGCTGACGCTGAGCGGAATGGATAAGAATTTCAAGGTTACCGATGGTGGCCCAGGCTACATCGAGAGAAATCCCGAGACAGGAGAACCGACGGGTATCATTCGCAGCTGCACCCGGTTTGTAAAGTCACAGGCGACGGGCAAACAGCCCACTGCCGAGGACCGCAAACGGAGGCTGCTGGAGCTTTTCGACGATTACAATTCAGTGGGATTCACCGGCATTGGCGATCGCGATGCAAACGAAGACGAGATCCAGCTGTATCGCGAACTGCATCAGGCCGGCAAGCTGAAACTTCGGGCCGCGATTTCGCAACACATCGAGACCATTGGCGCAATCGAAGAGATCCAGAAGAAAATCCGTGCCGTTGCCAACGATCCCCTGGCTCAGGGGGACGATCTGTTGAAGATCATCGGTATCAAGACGTATCTCGATGGCGGCATGTTGACCGGCAGTGCCTACATGCGGCAGCCTTGGGGAGTTAGCAAGCTTTACTCGATCACCGACCCGCAGTATCGAGGACTGTTGTTCATTCCTCACGAACGGCTGCTGCCGATTGTCAGGACCACGCTCGAGTGCGGACTGCAGTTCACGGCTCATTCCGTCGGTGACGGGGCGGTCCACGCGCTGCTTGAGGTTTACGAAGAACTCAACCGAACTCGGCCGGTGCGACAAAACCGTCCTTGCATCACGCATTCCAATTTCATGAGTGCCGAGGCGATCGAGAAGATTGCCAAGCTCGGCGTCGTAGTGGACATTCAGCCCGCCTGGCTCTATCTGGACACGCGAACCCTCGTTGGACACTTTGGCTATGATCGTCTTCGCTACTTTCAGCCGTTGCGCAGCCTCTTTCAGGCTGGAGCCATCGCGGGCGGGGGATCGGACCATATGCAGAAGATCGGGTCGCTCCGATCTGTCAACCCCTACAACCCGTTCCTGGCTATGTGGGTGACGTTGAGCCGCAGAGCTAAGAACTATGATGGGACACTTCACCTCGAAGAAGCCCTGAGCAGGGAACAGGCGATTCGCTTCTACACGATCAATAACGCGCATCTGCTCTTTCGGGAAAAGCAAACTGGTTCGCTCGAGCCCGGCAAGCTGGCCGACCTGATTGTTCTGGACCGGGACCTCATGACTTGCCCCTTGGACGATGTCAAGGCAACGCAGGTGCTGCAGACATATCTGGGTGGGAAACTCGTGTTTCAAAGGAAGAGCTGAGTTGAAGTAGAGTTCCGTCCTCAAGCGTGCCTGCTGGCTCGTGGCAAGAGCTTTTTGCGGGATTCCTGAAACCCATCAATCCGGAGTTTGAAATGCATCGACGCACATTTATCACCGGCATGCCTGTGGTGGCCACAGCGGCCAGTTGGGTTGTCCAAACGGTCGCAGGAAGCAATCCGAGACCTGCGGACAAGAAGCCTACCCACTTTCAGATCGCTTGCATGACGCTGCCTTACTCCCAATTCCCGTTGCAGCGAGCCTTGGAAGGGATTGCCAGGAGTGGCTTCAAATATGTGGCCTGGGGAACGCGACACGTCGAGGAACCCAATCGCCAGGTCTCCGTAATGGATCTGGATGCCAAGCCCGGGGAAGCGAAGAGGCTGAGCGATCGTTGTCGCGACCTGGGCCTGACTCCGGTCCTCATGTTTGCAGCGGTCTATGTTGAGGCTGATAATGGTGTCGATGCCCACAAAAAGCGGATTGAGCAGGCTGCCGCTGCGGGAATCCCACAAGTGCTGACCTTCGGCCATACGGAAGGTGGCAAGAGAGATGCCTGGGTCAAGAACCTGAAAGAGCTTGGTCCTTTCGCTCGTTCGGCAGGTGTGACCGTTGTCATCAAACAGCATGGTGGAGAAACGGGGACGGGAGAGGCTTGCGCCAAGATCGTTCGTGAGGTCGCCGATCCGGGGGTATGGATGAACTACGATGCTGGGAACGTGATGGACTACCTCGATATTGATCCGATCCCCGACATCCAGAAATGTGTCCCGGAGATCCGTAGCTTCTGCATCAAAGATCATCGTAACTTTCCCAAGGATGAAGACTGTGGTCCAGGCCTGGGAGAAATTGACCACTACCGTCTCCTGGCGCCGGTTGCCTTCACTGGGCTAACCATGCCGCTTGCTTGCGAAAACATTTCGGCACCCGCAATTTCACGTCCCAAAGACCCGGAGGGCGTGGATGCTTTGGCCAGGCGCGCTCGTGAATTCCTGGAGATTGTGATTCAGGGAGTGCAAGGCTGATTCTCGCTTTGCCTACCCACGAATTTCAACCGCACCGCCCATAAGCTCTAACTTAGGCCAAAGAGCCAACCGCCAAGAGCACCAAGAACGCCAAGACGAGGAGCCGGAATGATCGCAGACCCCGGAGTCCAACGGCATTGTCGATACCGCAACCTTAGTACGCGGCGGTTCTGATCGTGGCCTCCTCGACTCGGAGCTTACTACGGTGCCTTCTTGGCGGCGGTTCGCCGTCTAAACGTCGAGCCGGGCCGCACCAAGTTAGGGCCGGTGGCGCAGCACCCTTGACTGGTGGAGATTCTGCGTTGAACTCCAAAAAGCTCATCATCTCAGGTGGCACGGCCATCACGCCGTTTGAAGAAATCCCTGACTCAGTCGTTGCCATCGAAGGGGGCCGCTTTGTCTTCGTTGGTCCTCGCCGGCTTTACCCCCTGGAGGAAACCGCCGAATTGGTGGACATCTCAGGCAAGTTCATAGCTCCCGGGTTCATCGACATCCACATCCACGGCGGAGCGGGCAGTGACTTCATGGATGCCACCCGGCAGGATTTCGCAAGAATCTGCCGCTACCACGCCACCGGCGGCACCACCGCACTGCTGGCCACGACAGCGACCGCGCCGCTGGAGGAGATTCTCAGCGCGCTACGCGTCGTGCGAGACGTCCAGAATGATCCCGTTGCAGGGGCACGGGTGCTGGGAGCACACATCGAGGGGCCTTATCTCTCGATGATCCGGCGTGGGTGTCATCTTCAGGAGCATGTGCGCAACCCCGAAAAGGCTGAGTGGGAGCAGCTCCTCGAGTTCGACAAGGAGATCCGGCACATTACGATTGCGCCTGAAATCCCGGGTGCACTGGAACTTATCCGAGCCTGGGCACTACGCGGCATCAGTATCTCCGGGGGTCATACCGACTCGACTTACAGCCAGATTATGAAAGCGGTGGACGTTGGCATGGCTCACGCCACTCACATGTACTGTGCAATGTCTACAGTTTCCCGGCAACGTCCGCCGCATCGCGAGGGCGGCTGCGTTGAAACCGTCCTGGAGCGGAACGAAATCTCAACCGAGCTCATCGCCGACGGCCGGCATTTGCCTCCGGAGTTGCTGAGGCTGACGGTGCGGGCTAAAGGCGTGGATCGGGTCTGTTTGGTCACTGACGCTATGCGAGGCGCCGGAATGCCCGATGGCTTTTACACCTTCGGGCCGCGGCATGGGCAGAAAACCGAGGTCAAGAACGGCGAGGCCTTGATGTTGGACCACAGCAGCTTTGCCAGCAGCGTGGTGACTATGGACGTTATGGTCCGCAACGCGTTGGAACTCATGAACCTGTCGCGCCGCGAAGCGGTTGCTATGGCCACCATCAACCCGGCACGCTTCTTGAAAATCGCCGACCGCAAAGGAAGTTTGGAAGTGGGAAAGGATGCCGATTGCGTGATTCTGGATCGCGCCTTCAAGGTTTTCCAGACTGTGGTCATGGGCAAGCCACAATAGCGCGGAGATACGGAGAAGGCCGAAGGTGAAGCCTGTTGACGGACAAGCATGGAACACGAAGGCTTATGGCCGCTGCGAGTAGTCAACCTTGCTTTTGAAACTGTTTCTCTTAGCGCTCATCCTCGGTCCGACAGATCTCAGGAGTGTGTGGCTAACCTATACCGTCTTCGGGGCGGCGAAGTTCTGAGCTAAGACCTGAGCGATTGCACCCATTAGGCTAGGCCTGACGTGGAGCGTGGAGGGAAGAATCCTTGTCGCTTCGAGGAAAAGAGGAGAGACACGCTGGGCACAGGCCGTGAGAATACTCTTCTCGATCAAATCCCAGGCCTCGGCAATCTTTCCGCCGATGACAATTGCTTCGGGATTGAGCCCGTACATGATGGGGGCTAGCCCGAGCCCCAGATATCCTGCTGTTTCTTGCAGAGCCTCGATCGCCTGAGGATGGCCTTCACGAGCCAGATGAACGAGAACATTCATGTCGAGCGTCGAGTGCCTCGAAGGGCCTGACCGGTTGCGCGCCCGAGTCTTTCGTCGAAAGCGCTCGAGGGTGGCCAGATCGGATGCGAAAACCTCCAGGCAGCCGTAACTGCCGCAGGAACATCTTGGCCCGTTCGACTCAACGCAGACGTGGCCAAACTCGCCGGCGCCATTGCGGAACCCGCGGTAAAGTTGGCCATTCACCACTACCCCTGTGCCGATCCCCTCATCGACTTCGACGAATACCACATCGCGAAATCCTGTAAGGTGGGTCGTTCCAAACCAGATCTCACCGAGAGCCGACAGCCGGGCACCGTTGTCAAAGTACATCGGAACCTCGGCCCCGAGCTTCGACCTGAAGATCTGGCCGACCTCGATGTTTTCGCCCCAGCCCAGGTTCTCGCCTTCGAGGATGGTACCTTCTTGTGTGTCGATCAGGCCAATCAGGCTGATCCCAATGCCGCCTAATTCGCTGTAAGGATTGGCGAGTTTCATCAGGGCGAGAATCTCGCCAGCCACGGTTTGCAGGAACTGGCTCGAGTCTCGGGTGTTGGCAATTCTTTTCAAATGCTGCAAGTGACCGTTCAGATCGCTGAGCGCGAGCAGAGTCTCGATGGCGCCAATGTCCACACCGATCGCACAACTCTTGGTTGGGTTGATGTGCACAAAACGCGGCTTGCGTCCCCCCGCAGGAGTAGAAGTGCCCACACCGGATTCATAGACCAGCCCCTGGTGCAGAAAGCGCTGAATGATTCGCGAAACCGTTCCCTCTTCCAATCCCGTGATCTCGGCAATCCCGACACGGGGGATCGGCTGGCGCTCGCGAATGATATTCAACACGATCACCTCATTGATGTCGCGCAAGATGCGGTGATCAGCGGTCTTGAAGTCGTTGAGATCGATCTTTCTCACGAAGCACACCGTCTGGCCTGGTTAGGCCAGCTGATAACTCGGTTCAAAACCGAAAACGATAAAATGAATTTCGGGCGCTCGCTGCGTCCGCGCCGTCGTCAGGGCTGAAGGCCATTTTCTTTTTTGACGGTACAGACGCTGCTAGAGTATAAGGGCAGTTGCTTGATAAAGACAAGTATCGTTCGCCTTGTGCGTGTGGCTGTGTCGATGTTCGAAGCGACAACAACTCAACCGCGAACACCGAAAGGGAAAACCTTATGATGCGAAGGATCACCGGGATCGCTGTTCTCTGCCTTGGCGCGATCGAGGTAACCGTTCTTGCCCAGACCACCGAACCGTTAAACTTTGTTTCGGAGCTCGAGGACTTTCGAAAGATTCGAAGCATGGTGCCAGATCATGTTCGTCGTCTTGCCAATATGCTGCTGGATGAAAGAGCGCGGCAGGTTAACCGCCTTGCCGACCGCAATCAAGTCACCGCTCGTCAGGCCTACATCCGTGAGCGAATCATTCAGATGTTAGGAGGCCTTCCGGAGCGAACACCTCTGAATGCCCGCACAGTCGCCTCGCTGGAACGGGAAGATTACAAGATCGAAAAGGTCATTTTCGAAAGCCAGCCGCGATTCTACGTCACTGCAAATCTTTACGTGCCAAAGCAGGGAAAAGGTCCGTTTCCGGCAATTCTATTTCCTTTGGGTCACGAACAGGGAGCCAAGGCACATACGGCGTGGCAACAGGTGCTGGTTTCGCTGGCCAGAAGAGGGTTCGTTGGGCTGGCCTGGGATACGATAGGGCAGGGGGAACGCATCCAACTTTACGACTTGGATTTTGGCACTTCCAAAGTGATCCACTCAACGACGGAACACACGCTGATGGGCATTCAATGTTTGCTGATCGGTGACACCCTGGCCCGTTACACCATCTGGGACGGTCTGAGGGCATTGGACTATCTGGTGTCGCGTCCGGAAGTCGATGCCACGCGCATTGGTTGCACCGGCAACTCCGGTGGAGGAACCCACACTGCATATCTTTCCGCGTTGGAAGACCGGATCAAGGTGGCGGCACCCTCCTGTTATCTCACCTCGTGGCGACGGCTTCTGGAGACCATCGGGCCGCAAGATGCGGAACAGTGCTTTCCATTCTGGCTGCAAAACGGGCTTGACCATTCCGACTTTGTTCACGCCTTTGCGCCGAAACCCTACCTCATACTCTCAGCCATTCGTGATTTTTTCTCCATTAGCGGGGCGCGCGAAACTACGCAGAAGCGAAGCAGCTTTACGGCCTGCTAGGGGCCCAAGAACAGCCTCCAGATGGTAGAAGCGGATGACGGCCACGGATACACAAAACCACGCCGGCTGGCGGCCTACCGATGGTTCAGCCGCTGGCTGAAGGGAGTCGAGGACCAGGAACCCGAAGCGGAAGTCTCCATTGCGTCAGAAGCCGAACTCTGGTGTACCGACTCCGGGCAGGTCGCTACTTCTCTAGGCGGTGAAACAGTGATTTCGCTGAACCAAAAGCGCGTTGAGCAAATTCGCCGTAAAGATCCCGAGTGGACTTCAGGGGCTCAACTCGAAGCTTATCGCAGCCAGGTCCGAAAGGAGGTCCGTCGCCTTGGCGGTCTGGCAAGCGAGCCCGGGTCCGCCGGGGAAAAGCCGACAGCCGCCAGTTCGTTCGGGGTGATCGAGCGTCCTGGCTACCGGATCGAAAAGCTTGTGTATGAGAGCGAGCCCGGGATCCGGATTCCGGCATTGTTGTTTGTTCCGGAGGGATCTGAAAGCCGAAAGCCGGCCGTGATCTATGTAGATGGCCGGGGAAAGGCTGCCGGCGCTGGGGTCGGTGGAGACGCGGAACAGTTGGTGCAGGCGGGCTTCGTGGTACTGTCTGTCGATTTGCGGGGTATGGGCGAAACCCAGGTTACTAGCGACGGCGATGACTTTCGCCGCTACTTCGGAGACTACGAAAGCGCGATGACAGCATTACTCGTTGGAAAACCGCTAGTTGGAATGAGAGCGTTGGATATCCAGCGAGGCCTCGACCTGCTGGCCGGTCGAAGCGATGTGAATCGCGAAAGGATCTACGCCTTCGGAAAAGATAGAGGCACTGTGCCCGTGCTCTATGCTGCCGTGCTGGATGATCGCATCAAGAAGCTGGCCCTCGAGGGGTTGCTCGTCTCGTACCAAGCTGTGACTAGCGCCAGGATTCACCGTCAGGTCTTTGAGGACGTCGTTGTTGGCGCACTCAAGTCTTTCGACCTTCCAGACCTGGTTGCCACGTTGTCGCCGCGCCCAGTGTGGATTGTGAATGCATCCGATCCGCTGGGGCACCGAGCAGAAACGAAGGCCGTCCAGAGCCAGTACGCAAGCGCTCAGAAGGCTTTTCGCCTTGCCGGTGTCGAGGCTGCACTGAGGATTGAGCAACGCCAAACGGGCGCTCCACTTGTGAGTGTGTACAAAGATTGGATGAAGTAAGGGAAGCAGGGCGGACACGGATAAACGCCCACGAAGGCGGATTGAGCTAAGGTCACCGGGCGCGTCGAACAGCCTGTCCCCGAAGGGGACTGCCTTGAATAGCCACGGGTGGAGCGAGGCCAGCGTCCGATCGAAACCCGTGGAAGAGTGAGACCGAGAAAAAGACCGGACACAGAGGAACGCGGCAACGCGAATTTGCGCTCGCCGGCGACCCGGCGGTTGAGCAACCTGTCCCCGAAGGGGACTACTTTGAATAGCCACGGGTGGAGCGAGGTGCCCGAGCGGAACCCGTGGAAGAGTGGGAGAGTGCTCAACCCCGAAAGGGGTTGTCCAAGGAACGGAATGTCGACCTACACGCAGATCCTGTATCACATTGTGTTCTCAACCAAAGATCGAACGCCCTGTCTGACAGCAGAGAAGCGCCCCGATCTCTTTCGTTATGTATGGGGGATCGTCAAGAATCGAGACACCCACCTTTACCGGATCAACGCCATGGATGACCATGTGCACATTCTGTCGGGATTACATCCGAGTGTCGCACTGGCTGATTTTGTGAAAGATATCAAGCTGGGTGCCTCTGGCTGGATCAAGGAGGAAGGGCGTTCCCCCAATTCACCTACTGGCAAGAAGGGTATGGGGCATTTACGTTGTCGATCAACGAGAAGGACGCAGTAATTGAGTACATCAAGAATCAGGAAGAACATCACAAGAGGGTTTCCTTTCGGGATGAGTTCAGGAGTTGTGAGAAGGAGAGATTGAGTTTGATGAAAGTATTGCTTTGAGAATTTAATTTTTGGGTCGACCCCTGCGGGGTCGAGATCCCGCCACTTATCCACGGGTTGCGCTCGGGATACTGCCCCTTGCTCCACCCGTGGCTATTCGAGGTAGTCCCCTTCGGGGACGTCCGACCTCCGGGCCTCAGAACCAAGACCCCGGCTATTTGAACAGCTGTTCCCAAATTGATGAATTACTCACGACTGTTGCTTTTCTGCCTCGCGCTCGCCTTCACGCAATCTCTGGCACGTGCAGCCGATGAACTGGACTTTCTTTCGGGTCTGGAAGAATTCCGAACTCTCCGCCAGATGCTCCCGAATCACGTTAACGGTTTGGCTCGAGCTTGCCTGGAGGCGCGTCGGCAAAAGATTGCTTCGCTGACAACGCCTGAGGCTGTCCTGGCCAGAAAGAAGGTTGTGCGGGAACGCATCCTGACCGCGATTGGCGGCCTGCCCGAGAAAAGCCCGTTGAATCCACGTCTCGTGGGTGTGCTGGAACGGCCAGGGTATCGGATCGAAAAACTCGTCTTCGAGAGCCAGCCTCGCTTTTACGTCACCGCCCATCTTTACGTTCCGAAGAGCGGCAGGCCGCCTTATCCGGCGATCTTGTTTCCGTTGGGACACGAAATCGACACCAAAGCCCGTCCCACCTGGCAGCGGATGCTGGGCACTCTGGCCACACGGGGCTATGTGGTACTGACCTATGATCCGATCGGGCAGGGCGAACGCATCCAGCTTTACGATCCCGACTGGGGCGAGTCCAAAGTTTTCAGGAATAATACAGAGCACACCATCCTCGGTGTTCAATGCATGCTCATCGGCGACAACCTGGCTCGATACTCCATCTGCGACGGCCTGCGAGCCCTGGATTACCTGGTTTCGCGTCCGGAAGTGGACAGCAAGCGGATTGCCTGTACCGGTAACTCCGGCGGCGGCAACTTGACGGCCTATCTGGCGGCACTCGACGACCGGATTCAGGTAGCGGCTCCGTCGTGCTGGATCACTTCGTGGCAGCGCTTGCTGGAGACGATTGGCCATCAGGACGCCGAGCAAGTACTAATCCCTGCGCTAAAAGACGGCCTGGACTACGCGGACTTCGTTTACGCCTTTGCGCCAAAGCCCTACTTGATTCTGTCGGCTATGAGTGACTTCTTCTCGATCACCGGAACCCGCGAAACCTATGCCGAGGCCAAGCGACTTTACGGTGTGCTTGGTGTTTCGGAGAAGCTTGAGCGGGCGGAAGCCGACGCCGGGCACGACTATTCGGAAACACTGAGAATGGCTGCCTATCGCTGGTTTGGACGCTGGCTTAAGGGCGTCGAAGGCAACGATGCCGAAGTGGCTGTGACGCTGGCTTTCGAAGAGGAGTTGCGCTGCACGCCCACCGGCCAGGTTCAGACTTCGCTGGGAGGAGAAACGGTCTTCAGCTTGAACCAGAAGCGAGTCCAAGCGCTTGGCAGAAGCCTGCCGGAGCTGAAAAACCGCGCTGACTTCACGCGCTTTCAGGAGAAGACACAGCAGCAGGTTCGGCAGCTGCTCGATCTGAAGACGTCGCAAGCAGAAGACAAACTCGCGCCGGTAATTCGATCCTATGGCCAAGTGGTTCGCTCCGGCTACCGCATTGAAAGGCTCACCTACGAGAGTGAGCCAGGGATTCTGATTCCCACATTGCTATTTCTTCCGGAAAGTCCGCCAGGACGCAAAGCGGCGGTTGTCTATGTCGACGGGGGTGGGAAGTCAGTTGCCGCCGGGCCTGGCCAGGACTTGGAACAACTCGCTCAGGGCGGGCTGGTGGTGATGGCCATCGACGTGCGAGGTTCAGGGGAGACGGAAGTCTTAGAAAGCCAGCAAGCGCATGACGTTCGTCCGTACTTTGGAGATTATGACAGTGCCATGACTGCGCTGCTCGTGGGGAAGCCGCTGGCGGGCATGCGCGCGCTTGACATTTCACGCGGCATTGATCTGCTGCAGCAGCGCACCGAAGTTGACCCGGAAAGAATCTACGGTTTCGGTAAAGGAACCGCGAGTGTGCCACTGCTTCATGCAGCGGTGCTGGATGCACGATTGAAAAAAGTCGTCCTCGAGGACATGTTTTGGTCTTACCAGGCGATCGTGGACAATCGCATCCATCGCCAGGTCTTTGAGAATGTTGTCGCCTCGGTCCTGCGCTTTTACGATCTTCCGGATCTAGTGGCAGCACTGGCTCCCAGAGAAGTGTGGGTTGTCAACCCGACCGACGCGATGCAACATCCCCTGCCACCACAGAAAACCCTCCAACTCTATTCGTTTGCTCAACGAGCTTTCCAGTTGGCCGGCGACGGAAGCCGTCTGCATGTCTTGACTCGCACGAATGAAGCGGTTGTGAAGGCGTATCCGGGGCTGAGGTGAGGCTAGTCGAGGCTGAATGAGACCGGAGTGACTTGAGACTTGAGGCTGGAGGTTAGCGTCGCAGGGATGAAATAAGACCGTTCAGGGTCTTACAGGTTTCCTCA
Organism: uncultured Acidimicrobiia bacterium; assembly: GCA_963752385.1. Classification (GTDB taxonomy): domain Bacteria; phylum Acidobacteriota; class Terriglobia; order Versatilivoradales; family Versatilivoraceae; genus CAVVYL01. Next base: position 182,436 of record CAVVYL010000056.1, read on the forward strand.
CAGCGGCCCTTGAGTGTGGAGTGCTCGTCAACCGACAAGTATTTAAGGCGGAAAGCTAGAGAAAGCTGATAGAGCAGTTCACTCGCAGATCCATAGGCTATCCCGAGGAAACGTAGATAATCGGACTGGGTGTCGCGAGCACAGCCTTCGACAATATTGGATGGTACTGACACGGCTGCCCTCCTCAACTGAGTTACCAGACCAAACTGCTCTTCCTTCGGAAAGGCACGGGTTGCGTCGTAGACTGCGAGCGCAAGCTGATCAGCCAATTGAAAAGCCTGAAGCTTCTTTGGATCGCGCATCTTCCGACACTCCGAGTCCTCAAGCCTCAAGTCTCAAGCCTCACAATCACGGCACTGTCAGCGTGAATACCATTTCCTTCTCGTTTGCTCGAACATGGCGATCGGGCTGCGATTTCAAGACGACCGGCACTGACAGGGCTCCCACTGCATACTTCAGGTTAGTCTCAGGCGCATCCGCATAGGGATTGTGCGGATACACAGGCCAGGTCAGGCGGGAGCCGTGCGGCCAGTTTCAGGGTCCAGCCCTGGTGGCGAATCCACTCGCCTAGATCTTCAGAAGAAAACTCGATACGTTCTGCGCCTAGCATAATCTTCTTGCCAGTGGCCGTCTCCAGAGTTTCGCCAGCCTTCAGGCAGAGCTGCAGCGTCAGTTGGGCTGACTCTGGAGGTTTACCTCGCCCGCTGATCCTGAAGCGCAGGGCTAACTCGCCTTCCGAAGGCGACGGCACATAGAGATCCGAGAAGAACGTATTGAAGGCCAGCGAAAGCCGATCCTGGGTGTCATCCATCTGAAGGCGACTACTTAGCGGCATGTGGACGACCTGGCCCAGAAGCTTCTCTGAAAAAGTGGCCAGCTCCGGCTGCCGCTTGGAATTGGCGCCGGTGATGATAAGCCCAGCCTGCTGATGGAAGACGCTGACGTTTCCCTGGCGGTCGAGGTAAAAGCGGCTGTTAATGGCCTGGGTGTCGATCAGACCTGAAAGGCAGACGGTCCAAGGACCGGCCTTACGAATGCCGGCCGGAATACTCATCTGATGCGAATAGCGAGGTTGGTCTTGCGGAATTGGCTGAGTTGGGCCTTCGTGGAAATAGAGAGCGTTCTGAGCCAGCCGCCCTAGGGAACTCATGCTGAGTTTGTCGGGACGAAAGAAGCTGGTCAGAAACTCGGCGAAGCGACGTCCGTCCGGAAAATGGGAGAAGCCGAAGTGGCCCCAGGCACTCACCTCCCAATGGCGGTTGCGATCATTAATCACTTCAACGGGTGTACCGTCGGGGTAGGTGTAATTGATGTGAAAAGTCGTTGCGCGGCGCAGCGCTGCCACGACGTCCTCGTCTCGGCTGTTCTCCCAATAAGTGGCAAGCGCCGTGAACGTAAGATGATTGTAGCCAGTGGTGGGTCCGGACCGGCTGTGTTCACCCCAGTAACCGTCGCTGGTTTGCTCGATCATCGCGTAACGCCGCAGCACCTGTTTCCCGAGTTGCTCCCACTCCGGCTTGCGGAAGGTTCGCCCTCCCAGATGCAACAACGAAGCCCATAGGGCATAGTGGTTAGGGGAGGTTCCTATGTAAGGAGAGTTGTACCAGGGAAAGTCGAGCCGCTCCGTGGCATCGGTCACCAGATGCCCGATGTTCTCCTCAAGCGCCCGTTTCCAGCGCACCCGGCGTTCCTCTCCGAGTTCGGCCTCCAGTAATCGATAGGCCTCGAGCCACAAGCCTGTGTCCCAGTCACTATCGAGGCGCGGCTGATACTGGCCCTTTTCATTCTCACTCGCCAGCAGGTCTCCGATCCGGAGAGCCAAGGCCAGCATCTTAGGATCGTGGTAGCGGGGGTTCTCAGGATGCTCTTTGGCGTAGAGCACGGCCGGTGCCAGGATAGCGTAGGGAAAATGACGCCAATCAGACTCGGTCTCCAGAGCCTTCAAGTCTGCGTTGGGCAGGGCGTTCAGACGGCGTTCGACCTGGGACGCGCCGGATTCCAGCAGGGGGAAGTAGGCGCCAGGCAGGGAGGAAGCCGCTTTCGCGGAGACAGTGAGGCTGAAAAGCAGAATAGGCGAGGCAGCAGAATTGTTTCATGACATCCTTTGGTTCCGAATTTTCAGCCTCTGCGACTTCAGCCAGACAGAGGCGGGTGGTGTGCAGACAGAGCCTGTTCCTTGTTTCAGCCCCCGAAGGGGCGGCAGACAGTAGCCTGGGGCAGCGCAAAGCGCGGCCCCAGGTTAACTCTCCAATCACGAGCTTATCGCCCCGGCAGGGGCAGGGGACCGCTCACCAGAGATAACGCTCGTCATATCGAACATCACTTCTCTTCAAGAATGCCAGGTACTCTTCCTGAAACGTAGTCTTACAAGTAGTCTTACGATGATGTATTTCCTGGTTGCGTATGTACCGGCTAACGGCTTCCAGGTGTGACGGGCTGACGGTAAATCCGCCGTATCCGGTCTGCCAAGCGAACTTTCTAGAGCCGATCTCACTATGAACCCATTGTGACGAAACACCCTTCACCTGCTCGAGTACATCGGCTAAGCAATGGGTAGGGCGCAGACCTACTAAAAGGTGGACGTGGTCAGCCATACCGTTGATCTCTCGAGGCGTACCCTTAAGGTGGCGAATCAATCCACCCAGATAGGCGTGAAGACGCGCTTTCCAGTCGTTCCCGATCAATGGGTACCGATCCTTAGTTGCAAAGATGAGATGGAAGTGCAGACTGGTATGAGTCGATGGCACCGTGAACCTCCCTCCCGACGCCCCTGCCAGGGCGCTTGACACGGATAGGGCAACCAACCCGGGGCATCGCTTCGCTCAGCCCCGGGCTACTATCTATGGCCCCCCTGGGGCAGACTACCTTCCACTAACCCGGAAGACAGACCCGGAACTTCGCAGTTCCAAGCGGAACAGTCAGCAATCCTTGGCGCATGCTGCTTCGGCATTCCCGCCCTGTTTTTCCCTGCTCCCACCAGCTTCCAAGAACATCAACAGCGACGTTACCGGGCCGGTCACGCCACCTTTGCTGACGGTCCTCAGACGCAGCGAGTTCCAATTGGCTTTGAGCGGCCACGCAACGTTCCTTTCGTCCTTGACCAGGTTCCAATGCACGCCGTCAAGGGAAACCTCGTAGCCGCTCCGGCCAGGGCAATAGCTGTCCAGACTGAATCGGATCGCGCTGTCTGAGACGCCCGTGATGATTGCCTCGATAACGCCTACTGTCCAGTAGACATCTTCGATCCGCTGAGTGGGAACGAAACGGTTCTTGAGATAACCCATATGAAGCTCACTGCCCTTGGCTCTCAGGCTCCCCATTCTGGTACCAGATCAGTCCGGTGTTGGCCTTATCCTGAGGCAAAATGAGTTGCACTTTCTGGTCTGAATCTTTCTCAGGAGCGAGGACCCGGTTCTCAACGTAAAGCCAGAAGTAGGTTGAGGTCTCGTCCTCAGTAAAATGCCGCCAGCTCATCGCGGGGTTCTTCTTCACGCAGTGCGGCGGAACTCCAACCATGTGGTCGACCGACTTGCCGGCGTCCCTCAGCCACTCGGCCCGAATTTCCCAGGCCGAGAGCGGGATTCCGGCCTTCTCATAATGCAGGTTGCTTTGCGCGTCGATGACCACCCACTTTCGAAACTGATTAGACCAGACTTCAGCCACGCCATGATGACTGCTGCCCATTCCTTCGGGTCCATGCGGACGATCGACACCGATCTTCCGGACCTGCCAGCCCAGGGCGGCAGCACATTCGGCGTAAGTGATGGTGTAATGCGTGCACCAAAAGGGCTCTCCGCGCGCAGCATGTTCCAGAATTTCAAGTGCGTTATCGTAGCTGACGGCAGGAGTGCCGCCGGGGATGGCCTTGTGTACCCATTCTTTGAGCAGCAGCTGACTGGACCACTCGTCACCTCCTGCGGCCACCACACGCTCGAGCGGGTACTTTTTGCGCAGCCTGGCCAGAGTCTCATCGTCATATTCTGGTGGAAAGAAGGGGAGGGTCGGCCGGATCGCCACAGGAATGTCGGTCTTCACGTCACGAACGCGGAATCCCGCCAGCCGCGCAGCTGCGGTCACTCGCTCGCGTGACGAGCGGCCCGGGTTCAAACGGCTTGTCACCGTCGGTGGCAGAAGCGTAGCTCAGAACGGTCAGAAGGGAAGCTAACGTCAAGATCTCTGTTCGGCATTTCTGCATTAACTTGACCTGGGCAACACGACTTCGAAGCGGATGACCAGTATGAGAGAGTCTGCGCGCCGAGGCTGTCAAGCGATTTCTTGGCCGATGCGGGTTATAGGTTGTAGCGCGCTTCAGCTGAAGACGGCGGGCGTAGCCAAATCGGGCGGCCGCCAAGCTGTAGACACGTCCGTCATCGTGCTCGTCAAGAACCAAGCCTCGATTGTGATGGAGTTTTTTTTGTTTGACAAGAAACCTCAGGTTGATTAGGCTTAGATCAATTTGTTTCCTGGGCACTTTGCAGTGCGCGAACAAACCGACTCGTTATTGCGTCAAGACCCAGCTGTCAAGACGGCAGGACGCCAGAATGTTGATGACCAAATCTTGACGGACCGGCGAGTTTGCGACCAATAGTGCCCAGCTTCTGCAGTGCAATCAAATCTTGAGGGGGAGCAAGCCATGAGGAAGGGGTTGTCTGTGATCAAGGCGAAGAGGATCGTGTGCTTCATTGGGATGATTGGTCTGGTCGCGCTTTTGCTGGTGCCGACAGAAGCCGTGGCGCAAACCGGAACGGGTGTCATTCGCGGTGTGGTGCGGGACGCCAACCAGGCCGTGGTGCCCGGTGCGATCGTCACCATCACGAACGAGCGCACCGGTATCGCGCAGAAGGGTCAAACGAACGAAGAGGGCATTTATTACTTTGGGGCGGTGCCTAACGGCCCTTACGACCTGGTGGCTGAGGTCACTGGGTTTAAGAAATGGTCAACTAAACTTGCGCTTCAAGTTGGCCAGGCAGCTGTCGTGGATATCGCCCTCGAACTGGGCAACGTCGAGACCACGATTGAAGTCGTCGGGGCGGCTCCCGCCATCACCACCGAGAGCGCCGAAGTCTCCGACGTAAAGGATTTTCAGCGCATCCAGCAGTTGCCGCTGAACGGCCGGCAGATCAGCCAGCTATTTGTGTTAACTCCAGGGGTTGAGGGTGAAGCCGGCGGCTCGAATGCTCCCCGGGTCAACGGGTTGAAGGTGGGCTCGGTCGAGATGACACTGGACGGCATTTCGGTGGTGGATCGGTTTGGCGGAGGGTTGCGTCCCGTTCAGCCAGGACTGGATACCATCGCAGAGTTCCGAATTGAGACCGTGGGTTCTGACGCGCGCTTTTCACGTCCGGCAACGGTAACGCTGGCAACGCGCGGCGGCACCAACGAGTTTCACGGAAGCATCTTCGAGTTCCACAGAAACAATGCAGCTGGATTGCGCACCCGCAATCGGGTCGACACAACGGGTGATGCTAACAAGCTGATTCGCAACGAGTATGGTGTCACCGCCGGTGGTCCGTTTATCGTGCCGAAGCTCTATGACGGACGTAACAAGACGTTCTGGTTCTTCAACTACGAGGGATTCAAGCAGCGGGAAGAGAGTCTCACGGTCAGCGCCGTACCCACCGACGCAATGTGGGCGGGCGACCTGAGTAATCTAGTGGACGACAACGGTAATCTCTACCAAATCTACGATCCACTAACTACTGATGCGAACGGGATACGCCAGCCGTTCCTGAACAACCGGATTCCGGCCGACAGAATCAACAATACTCTGAAGGTACTGCAGCAGTTGACGGCTAAACCCACCAATAACATCAATCCCTTCGTGGGCAGCAACTTCGAGCACGCCTATCCCGTCACGGAGGATCGGAACAGTTTTGCAATCAAAGTCGATCAGGTACTTTCGGATAAGGACAGGCTATCCGTTCGCTGGAGTCGAGGTGAACGATCCAATCGGACAGAGGGGGGGCTGTTCGGCAATCCGGTCAATGCTGATGCGGGCTTGGGCACTGGGCGATCCGACTTTGAATACAATAATGTTTCCCTTGGCTATACTCGCAATTTCTCACCGACCTTCCTGAACGAGTTGCTCATCGGTGTCAACAGGAATAACAACAGTTCCGGGACCCTCGCAGATTTCACGGACTGGCCGGCACAGCTTGGTCTTCCCGAATCCGTTTCGGTGTCACCGGTTGGCCGACGCTCTACGCTTCATGGAGCTTACCCTTGGGGTTACTGGGATTCTGACAATCGTGGCGACCAACAACTTACTGCAGTCATTGGCGAGGATAACGCAACTTGGATCAAAGGCAAGCATACGTTCCAGTTTGGCGGAAAATACCGTCCGGAGCAGAACAATGTACGAGAGCTGCAGCAAGCCCAGGGGTCCCACAACTGGGGCGGAGCAGTGGACTTCACTTTGGGATCCAGCGGAAGGTCAGCCTGTATCCTTCACCGGGCATGGGTTTGCTGACTTGGCCTTGGGACTTCCCGATTACCTATCGAACCAGTTCAACCGTGGATACTTTTATTTCCGTCAGACGGAAATGGGGCTTTACTTCAACGACAACTGGAAAGTGACACCTCGTCTGACATTGAACTTTGGGGTACGGTGGGACAATTGGACGCCCTATACCGAAAAATTTGACCGGCTGGTAGCGGTCGACATCGATACCGTCGCCAGTAAGTTCGAGGTCATCACTCCCGGCAGCGTCGATATCTATGGCCTGCGAGATGTGCCCCGATCGGTGCTGGACTCCTGGTCGGCTCGTGGATTGACCTATACCACCGCTGACCAGATTGGGTATCCAAGCAAGCTTTTCGCAGGCGATTACAACAATTTCGCTCCGCGTCTGGGCGCAGCCTTTAAGCTAACCGACAAAACCGTGTTACGTGGGGGATATGGGGAATACTTCTGGCCCATGCCGCTCAACCAGATCCTACAGGCGTCACGCTCGAACCCTCCGCTGAATCTACGGTACACAAACGAACCTCAGTTCTTCGATGGATCTGGCGATTATGCCTACCGCTCTCTGCCTACGTCGCAGTTCTTCAATCCCAACGCCACGGTGCTGGTGGAGGGGATCGTGCCAATCTCTCCTGGTGCAGCCAACAGCCAGCCCTGGGACGCCAGGAACTGGAAGGATGGCCGCTCTCAGAACTGGCATTTGACGCTTGAGCGGGAAATCATGAGGGATACTGCGGTCCGCCTGACGTACACGGGCAACCACGGCAGAGATCTCGAACAGCGACAGAGTCTCAATACCCAAGAGGCCGAGTACAATTATGTAGCCAGAACAGGAGAGCTGCCGCCTAGCAACAGGAACGAGTTACGCGTGAACCCGGACTGGAGCTTCATCGGGGGCAACAGTATCCTTAACCGCACTGGGTTCTCGAATACGCATTCCGGGCAAATTGAAGTTGAGCGCAAATACTCAAACGGACTGGCGTTCCAGTGGTTCTACACCTTTACTCGGTCTCTGACGACTGCTGACTCCAATGGTTTCGACTGTTGTGGTGGGTCAGGCATCAACTCCGGCGGTTTTGGCAGTCAGATCCCCGAGATCCGCCAAATCTTGGGTGAGCCCGACCTAAGCTTCGAGCAGCTTCGCAAGCTGGCGTATTACAATTCAACGACCGTTCCCGCTCACCGGATCGGCTACAACCTGATCTTCGATCTTCCTTTCGGGCGCGGAAAGAAGTTTGGGAGCGGCGCGAACTCAGTCTTAAACCAGGTCATTGGCGGCTGGCAGATTGCCACGATTGGTAACTGGCGGGGGGGCTTCTGGAGAAGTCCTAGCTCCAGTCAGTGGGTTTTTAGCGATCCCATCTTGAGCGCGGATGAAAGGGTGGAGATGACGTACAACGGGAGGCACCAACGGCTCTGGTTTAAAGGTGATTTTGATCCTGCCGAGGCAACCAACGTTACTGGCGGCGATTTGTTGGCGCTCGTTCCAGCAGATCGTAGCCAACGAGCCATTCACCCCCAGGGCCCGAACTTCGACAACCGTCTGCCGCAGGTTTTGGCAGACGGCACCGTTCGCGACACGCCAATTACCGATGCCTACAATTACAGTCCCAGGGGATTCATCATGGGCCCGGGGAGTTGGAACACCGACATCTCGGTCTTTAAATGGTTCGACATCAGTGAATCCATAAAACTCAGATTCACGGCTGACTTTTTCAATGCGTTCAATCATCCTGTGGACATCCTGCCGAACTTCACAACCGGATTGCAGGATCTGAGCCAGCAGCTCAACGAACCTCGGATCATCCAGTTGTCAGTGAGATTGAACTGGTAGCTTTCTGGTTGTCTTTTCTCCTCCTCAACCCTGGCGCCGACAGGCGCCAGGGTTTTTTTTGGTCCAGAGGAATTCGACGAGCCATCGAGGAACGTGTGTAGAGCTCCCGCTCTGCCCCTCAGGTTTTCTGGATCGATAGGGGCAGATAGGCACATTGGTTGAGCCGCGAAGCGGTGTGCAGTTTCGTCCTTGAGGGGTAGGTTTTCCGGAGTCTTAGCCGTCGCCGGAGGGGATTGATTTGAACAGCCGTGAGTTGAGAAACCCACTGCGGCACTCCACAGCCGCGAAGCGGTGTTAGGAAATAGCCCCGCCCGTGAGGGCGGGGTTGGGAGTTTGCCTATTTATCCGTCCCCGGAGGGGACCAATTTGAATAGCCGTGGGTTGAGCATCGCGAAACCCACGGTAAGAGGGTATTTGTGCCTTCCAACCCCGAAGGAGTTGACCCGTTGCGGAAGACCCACGGGTGACGCGCTTTTGGTCGACCCCTTCAGGGTCGGCGCACCTGCTTAGCCTACCCCGGGTTCCGCGGCCAAAGCGCCGCTCCACCCGGGGCTACTCATGGTAGTCCCCTCCGGGGACGGCCCAGTCCCGAAAGCATCTGTTCGCACCCACAGAAGAGCAGCTATCAACGAAGTGTGTGTCTGGCCTTCAGGCCGAGCACCATCGTGTGCGAGGTTTCAAGGAAGAATATGTGGAGTTCTTGAAGAAACATCAGATCGAATACAATGAACGGTACCTGTGGGACTGATGAGCTGGTGTCGCGCCTTCGGCGCTCATCGAACTATTCGATTCTGTGCCCCGTCCTGACGGGCGGGGCTATTTCCTGCTGGCGCTTCGCGCCTTTGCCATCTCAGGATGGTAGACCATCATGTTTCGTCCGTTTACCTTTGTTTTCCTGACTGTCCTCTCGGCTTGCCAGACCTCCAGAGTCGAGTCTCCGCAGACCTCCTCCGCGCCAGCGGCCGCCCGGGCGTGGCGTCCACTCAACGTTGTCTTGGTAACCATCGATACACTTCGTTCCGACCGGTTGGGTTGCTATGGGAATACCAAGGTCGAGACACCGAACCTGGATCGGGTCGCGGCAAAAGGCGTTCTCTTTGAAAACGCTGTTGCCCAGACGCCGTTGACCCCGCCGTCGCACGCCAGCATGTTTACCGGAAAATATCCGCACGTACACGGAGTTCGAGGTACGGGCGGCTTTGTTCTCGACCCGCAGCATGTCACCCTGGCCGAGATCCTTCGTGAGAAGGGTTGGCAAACGGCTGCTTTTGTCGGCGCACCCGTGCTGAAGAGAATGTTCGGCCTCAACCAGGGTTTCGATATTTACGACGATCGCATGCCGGAGCCCGACCCCAAGAGATCCACGCTGGAGAATCCGAGCCTGAGAGCGAGCGAGGTGGTGGATCGTGCCATTGGCTGGCTCAACAAGAGATCGGCTTCTGCTCCTTTCTTTCTCTGGGTGCATGTCTACGATCCTCACGCTCCGTTTGAACCGCCCTCGCCGTTCGATCGCACGTATGCCGGACGGCCTTACGATGGCGAAGTGGCTTACACCGACCGGGAATTGGGCCGTCTCTTTGGATTCATAGACCAGGAGTCACCCGCGGAAAGAGACGATACTGCTGGTTTTGTCGGATCACGGTGAGAGTTTGGGAGAGCATGGCGAATATTCTCATGGGGTCTTTCTTTACGATTCAACGTTGCGGATCCCATGGCTGATGGTTGCGCCCGGACTTCCGACCGGGAAGCGGGTCAAGAGACCAGGCAAGAACGATCGACTTGTTGCCCACTGTTCTGAGTCTAGTAGATGGAGAGATCCCCGCTGCTTCCCAGGGCGTCAATCTGTTGCCAACGATCCAGGACAAACCAGTGGAAACGACACTGTCCTATGGCGAGACCTTGTATCCGAAGACCAACATGGGATGGGCCGAGCTAAGAAGCATGCGCACGCCCGCAGTGGAAATACATTCGGGCTCCTCGGCCCGAACTTTACGATTTGCAGAGTGATCCTCAAGAGCGCACGAACGTGATCCAGAAGCATCCTCAGGAGGCCAGGCAACTTGAAAGTGAACTGGCGACGCTAACGGCTACCGGACCAGGCAAACCTCCAGAGCAGGTTGGTCTGAAAGCGATGAGTTCGGAGACTGAACGGCAGCTGCGCTCGCTGGGCTACGCAACCGGTGGGGGAGCTGCCAAACTCGAATTGACTGGAGAGGGCGCGGATCCCAAAGATCGTGTTCACATTCTGGAGCTGATTGACGAGGCCAACACGCGACTCAAAGCCATACCGGCCGCGCTTCGTCTGCAATCGCTCCAGCAGGCTCTAAACGAGGATTCCACCAACCCACTGCTCTACTACTATCTCGGGGAAGCTTACGAAAAGACCAATCGGGACTCAGAAGCTCTCAAGCTCTACGAAACGGCTATCGCAAGAAACGTCGCCAATCCCAGCCGCATCCATGTGCGCATGGCCTTGATTCATGGACGAACGGGACGGATCGACGAGGGGATTTTCGCCTTTGAAAAGGCCGTCGAAGCAGACCCGACCGACGTGGAAACCTTGAACCGGCTGGCTGTCGCTTACCTTGTGAAAGGCCGCCAGGCGGATGCCGAGAAACTCCTGAAGGCGATTCTGGTTCTGAACCCGGAGAGCGCTCAGGCCCACAATAGTCTTGGCTGGCTGGCGCTCCGAAGGCGCGACCCAGCCGCGGCGCGACAGCACTTTGAGCAAGCGCTACGGTCCGATCCGGATTTCCTGGAACCGTATATCAATCTTGGGATGCTCTCGAAACAGGCCGGCGATTTCAAGGGTGCCCGCACTTACTTCGAAACATACCTAACCAAAGCCACGGCTGAGCGCTACCGTGAATCGGCGGCGCGGATCAGAAGGGAACTCGCGCAGCTACCGAAGGCTTCGTCGTGAGAGAGACGGATAGGAGCCGATGCTTTGCCCAGGTACCGCGTGTTTGTCTGGGTTGGCAAGCCCCAAAGGACCCCCTGCCGCAGAAAGCGCGGCGTCCCCCTTGCCAAGGGGGACAGAGCCACAACGGCCGCCTGCTCAAGGGCGCCGCTCTCTAAGGAGCTGGCGGCTTCTTGACGCCTTGAAGATAGTACTGCAAATGGTCTTGTTTACCTGTGAGTCTGATTGAAGTAAGCAGCCTGCTTTTTTGTCCCTCTTGGCAAGGGGGACGCCGCGCTCTTAGCGGCAGGGGGTCCACCATGACTCGTGTCTTCAATCGACAAGTCTGAAAAGGAGAGACGGCAGTCCCTTCGCAACAGCCTGCCATCAGCTGAGCTCATCTTGTGGTCACGGCTCAAGAACCGTCAAATCTGCGCTCAGAAATTCCGCAGGCAATTCAGCTTCGGTCCTTATGTGGTCGACTTCTATTGCCCGGCACTGAAACTCGCCATTGAAATCGACGGTGACAGTCACTTTCAGCCTGGTGAACAAGAGAAGGACAGAACCAGGCAACAGTTCATTGAATCGACCGGGGTTCAGTTTCTGCGATTTCGAAATATCGAGGTTCGCCAGAATCTCAGAGGCGTGCTGGAGACGATTTACCGGAAGATTCAGTCACTGAACGAAACAGTGTGACCCCCTGCCGCAGAAAAAGCGCGGCGTCCCCCTTGCCAAGGGGGACAAAGAATCTGGCAACGCTCCATCTTCGTCCAGTCTCGACGACCTTGTAGCCCAAGTAGAGGTTTGGGTCGCATCCACGCAGGCATGAGCGTTAGCGCTCTGGCCGGGCAGGAGCCTCCTGAAGTGCCTTCAGGTTTTTCTGATATTCCGGTTCGTTCGGTGCAAACCTCACAGCTTGCTCGTATTCGCTGCGAGCCTCTTTTCTTAGTTCTAAGCGAGTATAGATTTGGCCGAGAAGATTCCTGAGTTCGGCATTGGCCGGCCGCAGCGCTCTGGCCCGTTCGGCATAGTCCCTGGCCTGAACGAAGTCCTGGCGCAAGAACCAATGCCTCGCCATGAGGTAGTTGCCGATTACTGAGTCCGGATCGACTTCCTCCATCTTTACCAAATGGCGATAGGCGAAATCCAGTTCTTTCGAGTCCAGGAACATTTCGGCCAGGTAGGCATGCGCGGTCCAATCGTTGGGAGCAATCGCGAGGGCTTCCTCGAACAGTCGGCGCGCTTCCAGGTTGTTTTTCCTGTCGAGCTGCTGTTCACCCAGTGAAATGAGTTTGCCGGCCTCGCGATCCTGGTCCGCCTGCTTCCTGGCTTTGTAGTTCGTTTCCTGAAACTTCTTCAGAGTGGACTCTGCCTCGCCTTCCTTGCCCAGCTTTCGATACGCACGCGCCAGAGCGTAGTAGATCTCTGGGTGCTTGGAGCCGGATGATTCGACCTGCTGCAGATAACGAACGGCCTCCTCATCTTGATTGAGCGCCAGACACACTGTCGCCAGCTTGTAGGCGTACTCCGGATTGTTCGAATCTTGCTTTACGGCGGACAACAATGCTTGTTTGGCTGCAGGAATTTCGCTGAGCTGGTGAAGAAGCTTGCCCAGTTCATAATACGCACCCGGATTTCTGGCAGAGTCTTTTTGAAGACTCGTTTTGAAGCATTGGCGTGCCCGCTCCTGATCGCCCTTGAGCAGGTAGGCTTGGCCGCGATTGAGGTCCACCCTGCTATCTCCAGGTGTCCGTTTGGCCAGCACAGCCAGAACCCTCAAAGCGTCGTCGGGCTGGTGACAGCGGTAGTACGAATCCGCCAGGAGCCACATCCAGGCATGAGTCAGGCCGTTGACCTTGCGAGTGTCACTGAACACCACCAGAGATTTCAGCGCGAGATCCTTATGTCCTAGTCGACTCGAAACGTTGGCCTTGAAAAGAAGATACTCGATCCTGTTTGGGTCGAGGCGGACCGCTTCATCCAGCTCGGAAGCGGCTTGAGTCAGGTCGCCGGACTCCATAAAGGCCAATCCACTGTAGAAATACGGTCTAGGGTCTTTGGGGTTCTTTCGTTTGAGCGGAGTCAGGAGTTCGACAGCTTCGGCAAAGCGCCCTGTCTGAATCAGCGTGCGCGCCTTACTTTCCCAGGCGGGAGCTTGCGGAGTTTGACACCAGTACGTTCGAGGGACAAAGCTCGGCAGTACCAGCGCCAGCGCGAGACCGGCTGCCGGTTTCAATCTTGGATACTGTCCGAACATCATTGTCCACTGGTCGCGCAGCCTAAACCTCGAAATGACTTGAAAGCCTGGCTGTGAAAAACTATAGTGGCAAACTTAGCGCGGTTTTTCGTGACGAACAAGGTATTTTCTAGGTTGGTTGTCGAGAAGACCGGTGCACGGTCTGGAATGCGAGGCGAAATGCCGGGTGAATTCAAAGCGATCTATGCTCCCGACCTGCCCTGGGAAGAGCGCTTCAACGAAAAGTTGGGGCGTGTCCTGTTTCGAAAGAATCTTCATGAGGACCCGGAGACGGGTACCGAGATCCGGCTTGTTCGTTATCCCAAAGGCGTCATTAACGTCAAACATACGCACCCTTGTGGTCATGGCATGTATGTGCTGGAAGGAAAGCTCGTCACGCATAAGGGTACCTTTGCACCAGGCACGTTTGTCTGGTTTCCAGAAGGCGAAGTGATGGAGCATGGCGCTGGTCCGGAGGAAGACGTCACTGTGGTCTTCATCACGAACAAAGCGTTCCGGATCGATTACCTGTAGGCGTGTGCACAGCCCTGGAACGTATAGACCCTTCCGAACATCCCAAGCGTGCAGCGATTCAGGCGCAGGGGCGATTCTTCGGTAGGGGATTGATCATGCGACGAAGAAGATTCCTCGGCTGGGTTGTCGTCCTCATTGCGTCGGGCGGGTCGACGGTCTATGCCCAGGAGCGGCCGAAACTCTTCTTGAGAGAGGACTGGAAAGAAATTCCGGCGGCTTTGCCAGTAACTCAAGAGCACGTCAGCGATCCTGACTTGCTCATGACGCGGCATGGTCCTGGACAGGCGGGGATCAAGAAGAGTCATCACGACCAGCCGGCCGACGATCCTTATTACATCTGGTCGGGTGAAGCGGACGGCACCTGGGCGATCAGCTTGCGGCACCAGAAGCAACTTGTCGATCTGACGGGACTGGCCAAGATTCGCTGGCGCAGCAAGCAGGCCGGCTTCCGCCAACTCCGCATCATTCTTAAAACCGTCGCAGGTGAATGGCTGGTCAGCGATCAGTGCGACCCAGCTTCGGCCGACTGGCGCATCCATGAATTCAATCTGGGCGACGTCCGCTGGCGACGGCTGGACATCAAGAAAGTTGTCGAAGGAGATTGGGTCAAGGCGCCTGATCTGAGCCGAATTGACGAAATCGGCTGGACAGACCTCATGCCGGGCGGGGGCAGTGCTGCCTGCTCACGGGTAGACTGGATTGAAGTTTACGGGAAACCAATTTCAAGATAGTACCAGCAGGTTTCAAATAAGAAAGGAGCGCTTTATGAACGGTTCTGTCGATCGAAGAGAATTTTTGAAGAAGACGGCGGCTGGAGCAGTCACCCTCACCCTGGCGGAGTCCATGGGCTACGGGCCAATTGAGGTCTTCGCTGCACCGAAGCCAGACGGGATTCCCCAACGTGTCCTGGGGAAAACGGGTGTCAAGGTGTCCCAGCTCTCGTTTGGCTGCGGCAGCCGTTTCATGATGTATAAAACCGAGGAAGAGGGGTTGCAGGCACTGAACTGGGCAATCGACCAGGGGATTAACTACATTGATACCGCGCACGTCTACGGCGAGGGAGAAAGTGAACGCCGCGTCGGCCTGGTGATGAAACAGAGGCGCAAGGAAGTCTTCCTGGTGACAAAGCTGGGAGGGCGAACCAGGGACGAATATCTGAAGCAGTTTGACCTCAGTTTGAAGCGCCTGCAGACCGATCACGTGGACCTGCTCCATTTTCACTCGCTGGGGAAGATGGATGATGTGGACAAGATTGGAGAGAAGGGCGGGGTTTACGAGGCGGCTCTCAAGCTCAAGGAGCAGAAGGCAACCCGTTTCATCGGTTTCACGAGCCACACGGATGGAGCTGCTGCCAAAGCGGCCATTGAGCGCTTTGACTTCGACTGCTGCATGATGCAGATGAACCCATCGAAGGCTGGAGACTTTGAAGACCTGGCCTTGCCGGCCGCTTTGAAGAAGAAGATGGGTGTGGTGGCAATGAAGTTCTCTGGCCAGGAAAAGTTGTTGGGAGAGGGTCCAGGAAAGGCAAAGGCGGAAGCATTGCTGCGCTATGCCCTCAGCTTGCCTGTCGCGGCCGTCAATGCCGGTATGCCGAAGCTGGAAATGCTAAAGCAGAACATCGAAATCGCCCGAACCTTCAAGCCGATGTCGCTTCAGGAGTCCAGGCAACTCCAAGACCAACTGGCTGTAGCGAGAGCGGGCCTGGAGAGGTTCTTCGAGCGGCACCAGGACTCACATACCGCCTAGGCTGTCGTTTTCTGATCGAAGCGTCTAACGATGGGCTTTTGAAATCAAGCCACGCATTCGGCGACGTCTCTTTCACCCAGATGATGAATTCTCTTATGCTGGCAGCGTGCTAGGCCAGGACAGGAACCGCACGGAGCCGCGACACGCTCGTACCGTCTTTGCGTCACGCTCGAATGTTGACCCACACATGCACATGCGGGCTGCCGCGGAAATACCAGATCATGTTAGGGCTCTCCAGCTGCCAGACGTCCCAGACCCCATCGCTGCCAATGTCGAGGTTCTTGTAAAACGACAAAGCGAGCTGGTCGAGGCTGCCGTTCTTGCGGATGTAGCGCATGGCTTCGTCCGCATCCTTCTTCCGGAAGGGCAGAAGGAGATCGGCCAGAACCTTCTCCACCAGTTCTTTCTGATCACGGCTCATTTCTGAAATCGGCAAGCCCGGCAGTCCGGATTTCTTCAACTCGACCGTTTGAGCTGCCTGCTCCTGCCGGGGGTCTCCCAGCAACGCGATCTCCCGCTGTTTGCCATTGAGTGCCTGGAAGACTTCGTTGGCCCGCTTGGCCTGGAACCAGTAGACGTTTCCGGGGTGATCAGGCTTCTCGTTGAAGCTCTGCGAAGCGTGCCCGTAAAAGATCGGTCCCCCAAACGCCGCGCCTTCCACGGAATCGCCGTCGCACCGCATGGTGCAATGCCTTCCGGTCAAGACAAACTCAAACTTGCCGGTACCAGGCTGTCCGAAAATAGCAATGGAGTAGTTTTCCAGCCCACCGCCGTCTTCCTGCATGTGAGTCGCTACCTTGTCCACATACTCTGGATTGTGGATGCCCAGAAAGATCTCCTTGATCATGGCCTGCTGGTCTGGGGTGAAAAACTCCTTGATCTTGTGAGGCGTAATGTGCCAGTTGTTATCGACCTTAGACTGCAGCGGATGATTGAATTCAAAGGCGACAGCCTGGCGTTGCTGTTGGGTCAAGCTTTTGTAAAGAGTTCCGACCAGAGTTTCCGACGCACTTGCATTGGGCAAAGGCCTCGAAGCCGCCTGAACTTGATCGATACCGAAACCGCGGGGCATCACGGTCGAAGCCGCCAGGCCTACACCTCCGATGACGGAGGTTTTCAGAAATTCCCGGCGCTTGACGCCGTCACAGTCTGGGCAGGAAAGAGTAGATGGTTTCTCATGCATAGGTCCCTTCCTTTCTAACGTGGGTTGCAGGACTCATCTTGGTCTTGAGAGTACGAGTGAAGCCTGTCCAAATTATAGCTTCTTCCAACGCTTCCATCAAAATTCTGAGAAAGAGTTTGGGTCTGAAAGCGAAGAAATGCAGCCCTGCGCTGTTGACTGGCCTACGGCCTTGAATGAATATCGCACCCGGACTGGACCGCAGTCGCCATCATGGCGCGACTGATCTAGCGTTCTTCACATTCTTTCGTTCGCCTGTACTCCCCGATCTCAGGAGACCCATTTGCGCATGTTGCAAAAACTCCTCTCGAAGCTGAATGCGAAGTCCGTTGAGCATCGCACTTCAACGATGGTTTTCCTTCGCCTGCTGGCTGCAGTTTATTTCATAGCGTTCCTTTCCTTGTGGACCCAGGTTCCCGGCCTCATTGGACGTCGTGGAATTCTGCCTGCCTATTACTATCTGAAAGTGGCCCACGAGCAACTGGGGACGGAGGCTTATTATTTGTTACCGACTCTTGGCTGGTTCAACAGCAGCGATACCTTTTGGCAATTCCTCTGCGCTGGAGGAGCTCTGATGGCCTTGGTTCCGCTGGCTGGGGTTCTTTCCGCTCCTTTGTTCCTGCTCATGTGGATGTTCTATCTTTCCTTGGTTACGGTAGGGCGGGATTTTCTGGCGTTTCAATGGGATGGGCTGCTGCTCGAAACGGGCTTTCTAGCCGTTTTTCTGGCGTATCCTCGTCTTTTTCCAAAGCGCTCTGACACGGCCGCTCCTGCAGCACCAGTTCTCTTGCTGCTGTGGTGGTTGCTGTTCCGGCTGATCTTTTCTTCCGGGATGGTGAAGTTGTTGAGTGGCGATCCAACCTGGCGGAGTTTCACTGCCCTGAACTTTCACTATGAGACTCAACCGTTGCCGAACGCGGTCAGCTGGTTCATGCACCAGTTGCCGGCGGGGTTTCAGAAGGTGTCTGTGGCAGGCATGTTCGTCCTGGAGTTGGGACTACCGTTTTTCATTTTTGCGCCACGGCGGCTCCGGTGGGTCGCGTGTGCGGGTTTAGTGTGGCTTCAGCTCTTCATTTTGGTGACCGGAAACTATGCATTTTTCAACCTGTTGACGATCGCGCTGTGCGTCTTGCTTCTTGACGAGGGGGCTTGGCGCAAGCTGCGTCTGGTACGCGCGTTTTCCCCTGCTCCTTGCCAGGCAGGAACTTTAGAGGGGTGTGAACCGTCGCCGGGCAGCAACTGGCCGGTTTGGATTATCCTGCCGTTAGCCGTGGCGATGTTGCTCGTCACCTCGAATGTGTTTACCGAGGGCCTTGGATGGCAAGTACCCTGGCCGTCGCCTGTGGCACGCCTGACGTCGTGGACGGCTCCGTTCTGCATTGCGAACCGTTACGGGCTGTTTGCCGTAATGACCACCGAGCGGCCGGAGATCGTTCTGGAAGGTAGTCGGGATGGTGAACACTGGGAGAGTTACGAATTCAAGTATAAGCCCGGCCAGCTTACGCGCAGGCCACCCTTCGTGGCACCGCATCAGCCGCGTCTGGACTGGCAGATGTGGTTTGCGGCTCTGGGCCACTATCAGCAAAACGTTTGGTTTACGAGCCTCTGTAATCGCCTCCTACAGGGGAGCCCGGAGGTGCTTGCCTTGCTGGATAGGAACCCGTTTCCCGAGGCGGCGCCCAAGTTTGTGCGCGGCGTCTTCTACGACTACCACTTCACTGACTCTGCCGCTCGGCGCGCGACGAGACAATGGTGGCGACGGGAACTCAAAGGCCAATATTCGCCCGTGATGACACTGCCAGAAAGGGCTGAGGCAAGGTAGAAGAAAAATGAGCAAATGGGGGTGAGGGTGCCTACGGCTCCAAGCAGCTCAACCTGCCGTGCATCGTTTGCCGGCGCAGGGAAAGAATCGTTACTTGTCTGCGGGACGTACCTTCGCCTGGTCGAGCGCCTGCTGCATGGCCTTCCACACGCCTTCTTCTGATTTGGTTCCGTCGATTTTCACAATCTTGGCATTGGGAAAGTAGACCGAGATCATGTCGAATTCACGATGATAGTCCTTGATTCGCTGCTCGATGATTTTCGGTTGATCGCTCTGGCGCCCCCCTTCAGCGGCCCGCTTCCGCACCGTTTCGTCGGGAATTTCCAGCTGGAGCACAATGGGATTCAGCTTAAGGTCAGCGATCATCTTTGCCAGGTCCTCCGCCTGGTGCCGTGTGGCCGGAAAGCCATCCAGGGCTGCACCACGACTGAGATCCATGCTGTTAAGACGAGTCCGCAGGTAGCGGCTCATGGCTGGGTCATAGCGCATTTCGGCCAGAGAGATGTTCGCGGGGTGCATTTTCCGCAGTTCGGATGCGTTGTCTTTGATCAGGTCCTCGACAGAAACTCCCGGAATTCCGTAGCTACGCTCAATAGCGGTCACAAACGTGGTTTTGCCGCTGAGAGGAGGACCGATCAGAACCACCAGAGGTCGAGCTGGTGGCGAATCCTGAGACAAGGCGACTCCACCGCACAGCGCGGCTGCTGCAACCATCAGGCAAAGGGCGCTACTCCTGAACTTTGAGATTCGGATCATACAGACCTCTTGCGATGAAGGGATATAAGGGTCGTGACGGTTGTTCGGGCTTCAGATTCCCCGGCTTCGGCGCTTCCCTATAGACTAGCGACTCGGGCGCAGGTTTGACAAACATTCGAATCACCTCCCTCACAATTTCCTTTCTGCGGGGGCTCGACTCAACGCGCGAACTTGGTCGCTACGTGGCGGACTAGTCGAACAGTTTCATTTGGGTCTGCCCAGGTCTGCGGAACGCCGAAGTGGAAAGGGAGGGGAAGCGTCCGGCAATTCCGGCTTGACTGCGTGCGAGGGCAAACAGTTTCGAGAGATGGAGAGCATACTCTCCATCGCCCCGCATTCGCGCGCCAAAGCGTGGGTCGTAGAGTTTTCCTCCGCGAGTCCCTCGAATGCGATTCAGCACTTTTTCCTTTCGATCGGGAAAATGGCGGGCCAGCCAGTTTGAAAAGAGATCGGCCACACCGTGGGGCAAGCGGAGCAGAATGTATCCGGCATAGCGGGCGCCAGCTTGGAAGGCCGCTTTCAGAATGGCCGGCATTTCGTGGTCAGTGAGACCAGGAATCACGGGCGCGACCATCACGCCCGTCGGAACTCCCGACGCCGCCAGCCTCTCGATGGCAGCCAGCCGTCGTTCCGGATGAGAAGCACGAGGCTCCAATTTCCCAGCCAGACTGCCATCGAGCGTCGTGACTGAAAGAAAGGCTGCAGCTGCATTCTGCTGCGCCAGGTCCCTGAGCAAGTCAGTGTCGCGCGTCACTAGATGGTTTTTCGTGATGACAGTTACGGGATTGCGAAACTCGGCTAATACCTCCAGGCAACGTCGAGTCAGCAACAAGCCACGCTCGACCGGTTGATAGGGATCGGTGACTCCACTGAGCGCCACAATCTGCGGTTTCCAGTTGGGAGAGGTTAGTTCACGACGCAGCAGCTGAGGGGCTTCCAGCTTGGCAAAGATGCGGGTCTCGAAATCCAAGCCCGCGGACAGCCCCAAGTATTCATGGGTAGGTCGAGCATAGCAGTAGATACACCCGTGCTCGCAGCCGCGGTAGGGATTGACGCTGGCATCAAATCCGACATCAGGACTGTCGTTGTAGGTAATCAATGACCGCGAAATGTCGCGGAAAATCTGAGTTTCGGGCAGAGACCGATCATCTTCCGGACAGTCACTATCGGGCTCATAAACCAGCCGTTCAAATCGATTCGCTGGATTGTCGGCCGCGCCTCTTCCGTGCACACTGACAAGTTCGGGCATGACGTTTCGATGTAATCTTGTCAAAAGGCAGGGACCATTCTGGAGCAAGGTTCCTGACTAAACATTTTACCATTCTGCTGAACTAACCCGAAGGATGAGCCGCCAAGCTCGAGCGGCGACTGATGGATTTTGTTTTTTCTCGGATAGGCGATCTGCGCTTTCGCGACTCATTCCTGGCGGTCCTCTCCAGGCTTCAAAACTTGCGAGACCACTCTTTGGGCCACCGCTCGATCACGACCTTCTTGTCGGTATAGAACTCGACGCCATCGCGCCCCTGGCCGTGCAGAACACCGAGGAAGCTATCTTTCCAGCCGCTGAAGGGGAAGTAAGCCATGGGTGCTGCTACGCCGATATTGACTCCCACGTTGCCGACGGGAGCTTCATATCGGAACTTGCGAGCGGCATTGCCGTCCGATGTGAAAATGGATGCCGCATTGCCGTAAGGGCTTCGCAAGAGGAATTGTATGGCCTCGTCCAGGCTGTCAGCCTGTTGCAGGGTGAGCACGGGTCCGAAGATCTCCGTATCCGTCAGCGGATTGTCTGGACCGATACCGGTCAGGATAGTCGGCTTCAGGAACGCACCTCGTTCTCCACCCTCGATCCATGCGTTACGGCCATCAAGGATTGTCTTGCCTCCCTGTTGCAGACCTTTCCCAATCAGTTGCTCGATGCGGGTCTTGCTCGCTGGGGAGATCACGGGACCCATTTGGACGCCCTCTTCCAGTCCGTTGCCAACGCGAAGGTGGGATGCAAGATCCGCGATTGCGTCCGTGATCTTTCTGGATTCCGCTCCCACCGTGATGGCCGCCGAGACCGCGAGGCAGCGCTGTCCGGCGCATCCAAACGCGCTGTCGCTGATGATTTTCGCGCTCATGCCGAGATCGGCGTCGGGCATGACGACGACATGGTTCTTCGCCCCACCCTGGCACTGTACGCGCTTGCCGTGAGCGGCGCCTTCCGCGTAGATGTATCTGGCCACTGGTGTCGAGCCAACGAAACTGATCGCTTTCACATCGGGATGCTGCAACAACGCATCGACTGCCGCTTTCCCTCCCACTACCAGGTTGACAACGCCTTTGGGGATGCCGGTTTGATACAGGAGCTCCACGAGCCGGCAGGCGGTAAGCGGTACTCTTTCCGAAGGCTTGAGGATGAATGTGTTGCCACACGCAATCGCGTACGGCAAAAACCACAACGGAATCATGGCGGGGAAATTGAACGGCGTAATTGCGGCGACCACTCCGATCGGCTGACGGATCATGATCTCGTCGATCCCGCTCGCCACATCTTCAAGGTTGTAGCCCTGCATCAAGGTTGGGATGCCGCAGGCCACTTCGACGTTCTCGATTCCACGCTGCAATTCGGCGCGCGACTCGGCCAAGGTCTTTCCGTTCTCCTGGGTCGTGAGGCGGGCGATTTCGTCGGCCTGCTCTTCAAGCAGATGCTTGAACCTGAAGAGATATTGAATCCGGCTCTGAGGCGGGGTACGGCGCCATTCGGGGAAGGCGGCGGAAGCTGACGCTACCGCCGTGCCCACGTCGTCCCGGCCGGCGAGGTCCACTTTGGCGAGCACTTCGGCAGTAGCGGGGTTGAAAATTTCGAACCAGTCTGACGAAGTTCCGCGGCGCCACTCTCCGCCGACGCAATTCAAAGCAGCTCTTTCGATCTGTGTGGTAACCATACCCATCGTTCCTCTTCCCAAGTTGACGGACGGGCTTGACTAATTAGTTGGATCTGATCATGAGAGCCAAGTATAGCAAATCCCTCAACCTGCCAGAAGGAGGCTTCAGGCGTAAACTTGCACGCCCGCCAGCCATGTGTGTCATCGGACTATCGGTGTCCCAAAGTTTCTCCGTGGCCTCCGAATGGTGCTAGCTTACGCACGACGGCCCAGCATCACCACGCCAACGTCGGCTTCGATGCGAATGTTGCGCCACGGCACCGTCTGTCGCGGTGAGCCCCTCGGCTTGAGTAGTGCTAACGTCCATGCAGCTTTCTCAGCCAGTCATCCACCCAGAGCAGTACGCTGCCGCAGTCGAGGTGGAGGGGATTGAGTCCGACATGCTGCAAGACAGTCGGGCTAATACTCGATGGTGGCTCTCCAGATGACTCCCGGCCCATACCAGTCGGCAGTTCCGGAAAGCTTGTGGGGTTGGTCTTGAGAGTAGCTGCCTCGGTAGTGCATCTTGATTCCTTGACGGAAGAGGATCACCTGTCCGTTCTCGGCAATCTCGACCTCGATGACATCTCCCTGATTTTCACTGAGCCATCGATTATGCCACTTTGCATCGAACAAGTTGCTCTGGCCGCGCCTGACCCATACCCCTTGCCACTCAGCTTCATCCCCGGCGAATCCCTCTTCGATCTTCCAAACCCTGCCAAGGTTCAGCTTCACAGGTGCAGCATCTGTGAGAGCGTCCTGTAGGCTGACCGAAAGCAGATCATTAACGTCCTGAGGGAAAATCACCAGGTGGCGTTGGCCCCTAAAGATCAACACCGACGAGGTCGTGCTTGAGTTCGGACCGAGCACTCGCTCCAGGGACGGTCTGCTAGACAACTCGAGGTCTCGAACAATGTTGGCTATTCCTTTTCTGAGCCCAGGCGGGGCGGTCTTTACGGTCTTCTTGCCGATCCGTCTGTTTTCTGCAACCAACTGCCCGTCACTGGTAAGAGTCAGGAGAAGATTGTCCGCATCAACACCGTTGGAGACGTGGTGTTCCACTCTCCAGTCCTTGAGATTTGGCTGCGAAACTCGAGACACCAGATAGGCAACGCCTGCCAATGCCACTATCACTAGCAGAGCGCGACTCATCATTTTGTGTTCGTGTTTCATCTCCATCGGTTTTTCTAGCAGCCGTCAAGTGCGTCAGATCTGCCGGAAAAGCAATCGCTCAAGTGGCGGCCTGCTATCCTGCAGTGCCAGGGGTCGTTCTCCCAAGCTCTGGCTTAGAAACCACCGGCTTTGGTTTGAATCGCTTTTGCGACTCTGGGCGGTGACATCGGCACTTCGTACAGGCGCACGCCTACGGCACGGGCGATGGCATTGGCGATGGCTCCCAGTGGCGGAACGATAGGAACTTCTCCAACGCCGCGCACGCCAAAAGGATGGCCGGGATTGGGCACCTCGACGATGATCGTTTCGATCATCGGCAGATCGAGGCTCGTGGGCATGCGGTAGTCGAGGAAGCTGGCATTCGTTAATTTCCCTTCCTCATTGTAGACGTACTCTTCGTTCAGTGCCCAGCCAATGCCTTGAACCACTCCGCCCTGCATCTGTCCTTCGACATAGCTGGGATGAATGGCCTTACCGGCATCCTGCACGGCCGTGTAACGGAGGATCGTGACCTTTCCGGTTTCCGGATCAACCTCGACATCCGCGATGTGGGTCCCGAAGGCTCCGCCCACTTTTTGCGGTGTCACAGTAACGCGGGTCCCAATGTCGATTCCCCGGTGAGCCAGCGTCTCGGCCACTTCCTTGAGGCTCATCCTTTTCGATGAATCCTTACGGTCACGCAGCATTCCCTCTTCAAACTTCACCCGTACGGGATCGACTTTCCACAGCTTGCTGACCTGTTCGATCAACTGACGCTTGAGGAGCTGTCCGGCCTCATAGGCCGCATAGCCCGTGGCGAAGGTTACCCGGCTGCCGCCGGTCACCTCTGTGTATCCCACGGACTCGGTGTCAACGACAGAAGGAAGAACATCTTCAGCGCGAATGCCGAACGATTCAGCCAGCTGCATCGCCACGGAAGTTCGCGTCCCACCGATGTCGGTGGAACCTTCACCAAGGGTGACCGTGCCATCGGAGTTGAGGCGCGCCACGACGCTGGACGTGAGGCCCGCGTTCATCCAATAGCCGGAGGCGACGCCGCGGCCGCGGTTAGGCGCCTTGACAGAAGAGCGATAATGGGGCGAGTTTCGAGCTGCCTCCAGGGTTTCGATGTAGCCGATGCGAGGATACCGCACGCCGTTCGCTTGCAGATCTCCCTCTTTGGCTGCATTTTTCAAGCGGAACTCCAGCGGGTCCATGCTTAGCCGTTCACAGAATTCGTCGATCAAAGCCTCGGTGGCAAATTCCGAGTTGGGTGCTCCCGGCGCCCGGTAGGCGGCGGTCTTCGGCTTGTTAACCACCACGTCATACATTTCGATGACGAAATTCTCGACATTGTAAGGAGCCAGCAGGCAGAGACCTCCGGCTCCAACGATGGACCCGGGAAAGGCGCCGGCTTCATAGGCCAGCATGGCCTCCACGGCGACGATTCGACCGTCGCGCTTCACCCCCATCTTGAGCCTCACATACGACGCTGACGTCGGTCCTGTCGCCAGGAACACCTCGGTGCGGTCCATCACGACCTTCACCGGGCGCCCGGCCTTGTGGGAGAGTAGCGCAGCGACAGGCTCGCCATAGGCAGGAATTTTTCCTCCGAATCCCCCGCCAATCTCGGTGGGAACAACCTTGAGCTTCGAAACTGGAATGCCGAGAATCTGATGGACACTAGTCCGCATGGTGAATGCCCCCTGCGTGCTGCACCACAGCGTGACGTGGCCGTCGGCGTTCCAAATAGCGGTCGCGGCATGGGGCTCGATGTATCCCTGATGGACCGTGGCACTCCGATACTCTCGCTCCAAAACATGGTCTGAGGCTGCAAACCCTGCCTGAATGTTGCCTCGCTGAAAGGTTTGATGCGAAGCGACATTGCTGGGGCGGTCGCCTTTCTGTCCCAGCTCCTGCGTGAAGAGATCTTCGTGAAGGAGCGGGGAATCCTCTTGCATGGCCTGAAGCACTTCCAGCACCGGCGGCAGAACTTCGTACTCCACTTCGATCAGATCCAGCGCCTCTTCAGCAAGGTGTGGGCTGGTTGCGGCTACTGCCGCCACGGCATGACCCTGGTAGAGGGCTTTCCCGGAGGCGAGTACGTTCCTGCTAAGATACTCGAGAGGCACTTCTCCCAGTTCTCCCAGGTTGGCTGACCGGCCCTCCGGATCCGGCAGATCAGCAGCAGTCACCGCGGCCTTCACGCCTTCCAGAGCGAGAGCCTTCTCAGTCCTGATCGACTTGATCCTCGCATGGGCATGCGGGCTCCGCAGGACCTTCCCATAGAGCAAGCCGGGCAAATGTACATCGGCTCCATAGACGGCTCGCCCGGTAACCTTGTCTACGCCGTCGTGGCGGACTGGACGCTTGCCAATGACTTTGTATTCCTTCGATGTTTCTGTTGATCTCACAGTGATTTCGCCTCCAGATGGTGTTCTGCGTCCAAAATGGCTCGCACGATCTTGTCATAACCTGTACAGCGGCAGAGATTGCCCGCACACCAGTGGCGGATCTCAGCCTCGGTGGCTCTGGGTTTGCGTTCGAGCAAGGCTTTAGCCGCCACGATAAAACCCGGCGTGCAGATGCCACATTGCAAGGCGGCGTTCTCCAGAAAGGCCGTTTGAAGCGGATGCAACCCCTCGGGCCTCATCACACCTTCGATCGTCTCTATCGTGGCTCCTTCCGTTTCGAGAGCTAACACGAGACAGGAATTCACCAGCAATCCATTCAAAATCACATTGCAGGCGCCGCAGTTCCCATTGTTGCAGCCTTCCTTGGTTCCAGTCAGCTTCAGTTCCTCGCGGAGGATCTCCAGCAGACTCTGTCGTGGCTCACACAGGAAGTCAACCGGCTCTCTGTTGATCGTGGCGCTCACTTTCGTCTTAGTTGGCATGGCTTGCCTCCTTTGCCCGGTCGACGGCTTTCTGCAGGGCTCTCTGGACAAGCACACCAACCAAGTGGCGGCGATACTCCGCGGTCCCTCGCATGTCCGTAATGGGCCGTGCTGCCGCCCGAGCCGCCGTTGCAACCTTCTCGATGACCTCAGGCGTCAGTTTCCGGCCAATCAGCTCTGCAGCGGCTTCCTCGACGAGCAGTGGTGTCGGGGCCACGGCGCCCAGAGCTACCCTGGCGCTCGCAATCGTCTGCAGGTCCTCTTCCAGACTCAGAGCGACGCCGCATCCCACCACGGCGATGTCCATTTCATTGCGGGGGATGAAGCGAATGTAGTTGGCTCCGAATCGTTGCGGTGGCGCTGGGATGCGGAAAGAGACCAGCAATTCTCCGGGTTGCAGAGTGTTTCGTCCCGGTGCCGTACAGAACTGCTCGACCGCCTGCCGACGTTCTCCTTGCGGCCCGGCAATGACACAGATGGCTCGATGGACAATGAGAGCGGGTGTAGAATCGGCTGCGGGAGAGGCGTTGCACACGTTTCCTCCCAACGAGGCGCGGTTTTGAATCTGGATCCCTCCGATCAAGAAGGCGGCATCGACGAGTCCGGGATAGGCTCGGCTGACCGCAGGATCTTCATAGATGCGAGAACAGGGCACCGAAGCTCCGAGCGTGAGTTCGGTCCTCGAGTCGTAGTGGATCTCCAGCAGCTGCGGAATTTGTTTCACATCCACCATCAGGTCCAGCTCGCGCCGTCTCTCCCTGACTTGAACAATCAAATCGGTTCCGCCACTGAGCACCCGAGCACGTTCCCCATGATGCTGCAGCAATGTGATGGCTTGTTTTAGGCTGGTGGGTGCAGCGTAGTCAAAGGCACGCAATAGGTTTCCTCGCTTTCCAATCAATGAGCTTTGCAGAATCGATCCAGCCTCTCGCAAAGGCGGCCGGCGGTTGGCATCATAAGCAAAGCTGAACCGACACGCAACCTCGACCATGGCTCTGAGCTCCGAGGATGGCGCTCTTGGCGAAAAAATTGAGGCCCGTTGTCGTTCTCAACGGCCAGAGTTTTCTGTATCCACAGCTCTGTGCAAGGTAACTTCGTGCTCAGCCGGCGAGAAGCGTTGCGCGAATTCCTGACGTTGGCGGACGGCCCTTTCTGTACCTGTTCTGTGGAGGTTATGCAAAGAGGGGGAACTATCTATCCTCCGACTTGTGGCGAAGATGTGATGGCGCCAGCCAATTTGCACCAGATGGAAGACGTGGCCAAGAACAAGATCCACAAACTGGCCTTAGGACTTCATCGCTGGAGGAGTGAAAGACGAGTTGACCAACCTGGAGGCCATAAACCCAATCCGTTTGCGGCCGCGCCTGATGGTGGAAGTCAACAAGTTTGATCCTTCGGTGGTGCTGTCGGGAAAGAAGCTGCGGGAGCTACCCAGGTTGATATCCTCATCAGCTTTCGGCGGGGGCGTAGTAGCCGCGCTTGGCACGAGCCACCAGCTTCTTGGCGTTCTTGTTGGTGTTCATCTTGACGCTGACCGTTCTCCAGGTGCCGTCGCGGCGCGCGTTGGTGGGCTTGTAGCCAAGGGTATACTGGTTACGGATTTCATGAGCAACCTGTCGGCAGAGTGCCTCGACCTCGTCGGCCGACTCCGGAAAGAAATATTTCCCGCCCGTCTCCTCAGCCAAGTCTTTCAGGTTCTTCGAGGCTTTCTTCTGGGCACGTGAACGCTCACCTTCTTTGTCGAACAGGCCAATCACGTAAATGCCTGCGTGAGACTCGCGGGCGAATTCGAGAACGGTGTCGAACTTGTAGCGGCTGTCGCGATCTTCGCCATCTGAAATGAGCAGGATAGCCTTCTTGTCTTCCTTGCCTTCGCGGATGTGCTCCAGCGAAAGATAAATCGCATCGTGAACCGCCGTGCCGCCGCGGGAGTCAAGCGTATCGAGCGCATCGGTCAAGTCGTCGAGGTTCTTGGTGAAGTCCTGATCGATGTAAACCTGGTCGTTGAAGTTGATGAGAAAGATTTCGTCCTGTGGGTTGCAGGTCTTGACAAACGTCTGCGCTGCCTTGTTGACCCGCTCGCGCTTGGTGCGCATGCTGCCGCTGTTGTCGATCACTAACCCCAAGGAAACCGGAATGTCTTCCTCCCTGAAAAGCGAGATCTCCTGCTGCACCTTGTCCTCGTAAACCGCGAAGTCTTCCTTCTTGAGGCCCTTGATCAGGTGGTCCTTTTCGTCAAACACCGACACATGGAGCAGCCTGAGGTCGACATCCACTTTCAAGGTGTAGTCAGAATCCTTGTCCTTCTTCGGTGTGTCTTGTGCCGAATACGTCGGAAGGAACAGGAAGAACAGCAAGGAGCTGGCGATGCAAATTATCCTTTTCATAAGCGAGTTCTCCAACTTATCCGCTCGGCGCGAAGTATCCTGTCTTGGAGCGGACTGACAATGCTGGCAACCCCTTCGGGGCATTCAGTTTCACTTTGATCTTGCGCCAGCGGCCGTCCTTGGCGGAGTTGGAAGAGGCATACCCCAGGACATACTGATTCTTCAGTTCAATGGCAATCTTGGTGCAGATGTCCTCCAATTCGTAAACCGAGTTTGGAAAGTACGCCTTTCCGCCTGTGATCTCGGTCATTTCCTCCAAGACCGCTCTCCCTGTCCTTCCCTGTGTGAAATCCGAATAATAGGAGCTAACGATGCCAATCGCATAGATCTGGACATCCGATTCCTTCACCGCGTTACGGACGTTGACCAGAGAATAACGACTCCTCGTATCCTCACCATCGGTGATCAGCAGGATTGCCTTCTTCGGATTGTGGCCCTGTTTCATTTTTTGCAGACCAAGGTATACCGAGTCATAAAGGGTGGTGGATCCCTTTGCAGGCTTGTAGGCCAGGCGGTTTTGAATGTCGCTCACATCGTTGGTAAACTCTTCATCCACCTGGGGCTTGTCGGCGAAGGTGATGAGAAAGAATTCGTCATCCGGATTGCTAGTCTTGAGAAAGGCAACTGCCGCGTCTTTGGCACGTCCGATCTTGTCGCTCATACTGCTACTGACATCAAAGAGGAGTCCGATGGACGTTGGAATATCCTCATTGCTGAACTGAGTGATCTGTTGCAACACCTTGTCCTCAAAGAGCTGGAAGTGTTCCTTCTCCAAGCCGGTCACAAAGCGGTTGCTGGGATCGGTGACGGTGGCGTTAACCAGGACCATGTCAACATCGATCTTGATGAAGTCCTTAGCGTCGTTGGAGGCAGGAGGCGGATCTGGATTTTCAGATTCTTGAGCGAAGGAAACAATCAGTCTTTCGGCCAACAAAACGAACATCGAAACGAGAATCAGCTCAAGAGAGACTTTCGGTCGCAGCTTGGTCGAGTGCCGGTTTTCTGTTCTCCTCATGCTGAGACCTCCTGTAAAGAAGGGCGTCAATAGCGAAAGTGAACGGGAGCCGCTCAACTTGTCAATTGATGCAAAAAAAGTATAGACAAAAAAAAACAGGCTCGCAATAAATTTACCAGTCCTGCCGGTCTCAAAAGAGCCATCCTTCATCGGTGCTGTAACCCGGCCAAAACTGGTTTTCAGGCCATAGAGGCACAGGCGAACGGCGCGAAGAGCGAAGAGAGCTATGGGACCCAGGCCGTGAAGGCTTCTCCATTGGTTTTTGTTCGGATTGGGTCTCTGTTCCTCTGGCATTGCCGCTCCGGCCAAGTGTCATGAGCTCGTACTGTTCAAATCATCGGAAACAAGATCGCAAAGCAAAAATTTTCTTGATCTTCATGACGAATTGCAGAAAGATGAGTGCAGTTTTGATTTGGGCGTTTCCAATCTTTTTCGCAGAGAATTCTAGAACAGATCGGAGTAACAGAGAAAGATGCAGCCATTTGCGTCAAGT
This sequence comes from uncultured Acidimicrobiia bacterium, assembly GCA_963752385.1. Classification (GTDB taxonomy): domain Bacteria; phylum Acidobacteriota; class Terriglobia; order Versatilivoradales; family Versatilivoraceae; genus CAVVYL01. Next base: position 212,758 of record CAVVYL010000056.1, read on the forward strand.
CCCTCGGACCCATGAATTTTTTGAAGTCCATCGCGATTATTCCCGCCAGATTTGACTCGACTCGCTTCCCAGGAAAACCCCTCGCCAGAATTGCCGAAAAGCCCATGATCCAGCATGTCTACGAGCGCGCCTGCCAGGCTGGAAGGGTCGACCAGGTGATTGTGGCTAGCGACGACCAGCGCATTCTGGACACGGTCCAATCATTCGGGGGAAGTGCCCGCATGACGGCTTCCTCGCATCGGTCCGGCACGGACCGGGTGGCGGAAGTAGCCGCCCAGTGCGATGCTGAGATTATCGTCAATGTGCAGGGGGATGAACCGCTGATTGCCCCTCAAAGCCTGGATGCTGTCATTGAACCGTTTTATTCCGACCCTGACCTGATGATTTCTACACTGAGTAGTTCGGGAAGTTCGCCAGAGGAACTCCAAAACCCGAATGTCGTTAAAGTCGTTGTAGATAAGGACGGCTTTGCCCTCTACTTTTCGCGTTCCCCCATTCCCTCGTTTCACTCGGCCAGCCGCCTGGGCCAGGTGCAGACGTTTTACAAGCACATCGGGTTGTACGGCTATCGCAGGACGTTTCTCGAGCAACTGCCCACGCTGAAGGAGTCTTTCCTGGAGAGGGCGGAAGGTCTCGAGCAACTGCGATTTCTGGAAAATGGATACCGGATCAAAGTAGTGAACACCGCTTATGAGTCTCTGGCAGTTGATACTCCGCAAGACCTTGAACGCATTAGCCACTTCATCAAGGAGCGATCATGGCAACCAAATTTATCTTTGTAACGGGCGGTGTTGTTTCCTCCCTGGGAAAGGGATTGGCTGCAGCCTCCATCGGCAGGCTGCTGGAAAGCCGGGGCCATCGCGTCACCCTCCAGAAGTTTGATCCCTACCTCAATGTAGATCCTGGAACCATGAGTCCTTACCAACACGGCGAGGTCTTTGTCACGGACGATGGCGCCGAAACGGATCTGGATCTGGGGCACTACGAGCGCTTCACCACTGCGCGTTTGACCCGCGATCACAACCTGACGACCGGAAAGATCTATGAGTCCATCATCCAGAAAGAGCGACGCGGCGACTATCTCGGGAAGACGGTACAGGTCATCCCCCACGTGACCAACGAGATCAAAGGCGCAATCAAAAAGGTGAGTGCCGATGCGGACGTGGTGATTGTTGAAATCGGCGGCACCGTGGGTGACATCGAGTCACTCCCCTTTCTCGAAGCCATCCGCCAGATGCGGCAGGACGTGGGTCGCGAAAACTCGCTGTTTGTGCATCTCACTCTGGTCCCCTTTATCAACGCTGCGGGGGAACTGAAAACGAAGCCGACCCAGCACAGCGTCAAGGAACTGCGTGCCATCGGTATTCAGCCCGATATCCTTTTGTGTCGCACCGATCGTTTCTTGTCGAAAGAAATGAAAGCCAAGATTGCCCTATTTTGTTCGGTCGCAGAGGACGCCGTCATTACGGCCAAAGATGTCGAGTCGATCTATGAGGTTCCCCTAGTCCTGGGTGGGGAGGGACTGGATCAGATCATTCTCAAACAACTGAATCTGCCTTTGGGTGAGTCAGACATGAGCCAGTGGCACCGATTGATTGAGCGGATCAAAAATCCTGCCGACGAAGTGCACATCGCGGTCGTCGGGAAATATGTTGAATTTGAAGAATCGTACAAGAGTCTAAAGGAAGCGCTTGTCCACGGAGGGCTGGTCCAGAATCTCCGCACGGTGGTTCGCTGGATTGAGGCTGAGGGCGTCGAAGGAGAGGGCTGGCAGGCGCAGTTGCGCGATTACGACGGGATTCTGATTCCAGGAGGGTTCGGCAAACGGGGTATCGAAGGAATGATTCGGTCCATTTTCTTTGCGCGGACCGAGAAGGTGCCGTTTTTCGGCATTTGCCTGGGTATGCAGTGCAGCGTGATCGAGTTCGCCCGAAATGTCTGTGGACTGGCAGATGCTGATAGCTCGGAGTTTAATCCGGCTACGCCGCACCGCGTGATTTACAAACTGCGTGAGCTGCGCGGAATTGACGACCTGGGTGGCACCATGCGGCTAGGGGCTTATCCTTGTATGTTGACGCCTGGGTCCGAGACGCGCCGGGCTTACGGGCAGAACGAGATCTCGGAGCGCCATCGTCACCGCTACGAGTTCAATCGCGAATATGAAGAGACGCTGGTAGCCCATGGCCTCAAGGTCGTCGGCACCTCTCCAGACAATAATTTCGTCGAGGTCATCGAAGTTGAGAGGCACCCCTGGTTTGTGGGATGCCAGTTTCATCCCGAGTTCAAATCAAAGCCCCTGACGTCCCACCCCCTGTTTAAGGCGTTCATTGAGGCCGCCTATGCCTATCGCAAGGATCGGTTGCTCGCCTCGGCGGCTTCTGCCCCGGCTCGCAGAGAGGTCATCGAGAGACAGTCAGTTTGACGGCCTCTTGCGGGCATGCCCGGTAGTGATGGGGCAAGGGGAGAGTCTCAGACGGTGAGCTTCTCACCGGTCGTTTGTCCGTCTTGAACTTCATGAGCCCCACTCGTGAATTTGAAATCGGCGCTGTTCCTGTCGGAGGCCGTCGGCCCTTCTTCTTGATTGCCGGCCCCTGTGTGATCGAAAGTCCGGAGCATTGCCACTTCCTGGCGCGTGAAATCAAGGCGATCACCGGGAGGTGCGGGGTTCCGTTTGTCTTTAAGGCCTCCTTCGACAAGGCTAATCGGAGTTCCTTGAACTCGTTCCGGGGGCCGGGATTGGAGCGCGGACTAGCTGTGTTGAAATCGGTTCGGGAGAAACTCGGTTTGCCGGTGCTGACGGACGTTCACGACGCTGCCCAAGTCGAGCCAGCAGCCGCGGCGGTGGATTGCCTTCAGATTCCAGCGTTTCTGTGCCGTCAAACTGATCTCTTGCTTGCCGTCGGAAGGAGTGGACGACCCGTTAACATCAAGAAGGGTCAGTTCCTCTCACCTTGGGACATGCAGAATGTCGTCAAGAAGATGGAAGGTGCCGGGTGCCAGCAGATGCTGTTGACCGAGCGTGGATCCTCTTTTGGCTATAATAACCTGGTTGTCGACATTCGCTCGTTTCCGGTGATGCGCCAATTCGGGTATCCCGTGGTTTTCGATGCCACTCACAGCTTGCAGTTGCCCGGAGGTCAGGGTACGGTGTCGGGTGGACAAGCGCAGTTCATTGAGCATCTCGCTCGAGCTGGACTCGCAGCAGGTATTGACGCTATTTTCATGGAAGTTCACGAGGACCCCTCGAGGGCGCTCAGTGACGGGCCCAACGCACTGCCCCTGGACCGTTTAGAGCCGCTCTTGGTAGACCTGACACAAATTGATCGGATCGTGAAGCGCTCCTAAGCTCGTTGCCATCCGGCCCTCCGCTGTCCGTTCTTGGAGCCATCCCTTGAGAGAACTGACAACCGCCAACGGACCCTGGCAACGGGCTCCTGACAACTGCCAACTGAGAATGATCAAAGATCGAACGATCCACTTCAAGGACATCCCGAAAACGTCCGCCTTGTTCTTGGACTTCCTTCACGATTTTCCAAAGGTTCAAGGCTTCTTCTCAGCACCGTACTCACTGGAGCACTTCAAGAAGGAAGGCCTGGCGCACTCCTGCCATCTGCCCCATCGGCAGCAACTCTGTCAGATTCTGGAAACCCAGAACCGCTCGTTCGGCGCGGGCGAGCGGACCTTGGAACACTTGGAAAAACTGAAGGATCCAGATTGCTGGGCTGTCGTCACTGGTCAGCAGGTCGGGCTGTTCACCGGGCCCGCTTACACGATTTACAAGGCGTTGACGGCTGTCAAGCTGGCCGCTCACTATGCTTGCCGCGGAATCAAGACTGTGCCCGTCTTCTGGATGGCCACTGAGGATCACGACCTGGCGGAAGTGGACCACTGCTATGTGGTCGATGGCGACTCACAGCCCCAGCAAGTGCGCTATGAGGCTAGCAATACCGACCAGGGGCGCTCGGTGGGGCAGGTTACCTTCTCCAGCTCAGTGCAGTGGGTGCTGGCGCAATTTCTGGAAGCCTTGCCCGACTCCGAGTTCAAACGTGAGTTCAGGCTCAACCTCGAAGGCGGTTACAGCGAGGGAAAGAGCTTCGCGTCTGCATTTGGCGAAGTATTTTCTTATTTGTTTTCAAACTATGGCCTCATTCTCGTTGACCCCCAAAGCGAGCCGCTGAAAGGACTGGCCAGACCGGCCCTCGAATCGATCCTGGTCAATTCAGTCAAGTTTCAATCGCTCATCCAAGCGCAGAGCCGGCAGTTGGTCAACTCAGGCTATCATGCCCAGGTGCTTCTCGATGAGGATGCGACCGGGCTCTTCTTTGATGACGACGGTAAGCGTCGATCTCTCATCCGGGATGACCATGGCATACTCGCCAAGGGAAGCGGAACCTGTTCTTCCACAGAGGTGTGGCGCGACCTCATGCGGGCTGCTCCCTGGAAGTTCAGCGCGAACGTCTTGTTCCGCCCGGTGTTACAGGATTACTTGTTGCCCACATTGACCTACGTGGCAGGCCCGTCGGAGGTGGCTTACCTCGCTCAGGTCAGCTCACTCTATCCCGAATTCGGCAGGAAAGCACCGATCGTTTTCCCACGCTCTAGTTTTTCGATTGTCGAAAGGAAAATTGGAAAAATTCTGGAGAAATACAGCTTAGACTTTCGGGACATCTTCTTGGGAAGCGAGGCGCTAATCAGAAGGATTGTCGAGCAGAACCTCGATCAAACATTGGCTAGCAGGTTTGATGAGATTGAAAAGGAATTCACGCTCAAGATCGCGGAGCTTGAGTCGCCGTTGAGAGCGATTGACCAGACTCTGGGAGAAGCGCTGAAAACGACGCAACAGAAGATCCAGTACCAGGTCAATCATCTTCGCACCAAGTTCGTTCACGCCGAAGTCAGACATCAGGAAGTGCTCACGAAGCAAGTCGAGAAAGCCCTGTCCATCCTTTACCCGCTCAAAACGCTACAGGAACGGCAGATGAACATCTTCTACTTTCTGGCCCGGTATGGAATGGATTTCCTGGCCCAGCTATACGAGGAGATCGATCTCACCGATCCCAACCATCGTCTGCTGTATGTGGCGTAGGTGTGTCCCTGGGAGCGCACGATTCCAGGGTGTGGTTCCCCGTCACCTGACGCGTGGGAGTACCAGCTTCGGGTTCCAATCATTTCCTTCAGCCGCTGCAAGCCAACTTTGAACTCTCTGGCCCCCGTCGCCGCTGAGGACAGTTCTCCCAGGCTCGAAAACTTTCAGGAGATATCTCTCTTGTGCCAGAATACCCATTTTGGCCGACGGGCAAGGCTAGCGTCATGGGAGTGCTCCGAAAAACCATTTGCGCCACATTTCTCAAACGGGTAACATTACTCTCCACTCACGGTGCCGGATTTGAATCTTTCGAGTTGTGCTGAGGGTGTTGATTCCACGAGGCGGCAGTGAGTTGTTGTGCTTGGAGGTGCACCATGGACGACAAGATCAGGACTCTGGGCTCGCAATCTCCTCCAAACCGCCTGGAATCCAGCAGGGAAACCATCATCGACTTTGAGAAGCGCAACACCAAGATCCTTGTTACCGACGATGATGACACCATCCGCAATCTGATTGCGGAAATTCTTACCACCGAGCATGTGCCTACCACCGTTTGTTCATCCGGGTTGGAGGCGCTGGACCTCATCAAGCGGGAAGATTTCGGCATTATTATTACCGACATCAAGATCAGGGACTTCGACGGCATGGGACTCCTCAAGGCCGCCAAGGTTATCAATCCCAGCACCGACGTGATTGTTATCACCGGCTATCCCACGGTGGAAACGGCCGTCACGGCAATGCGTTTTGGCGCTGCCGAATACTTCACCAAGCCTTTTGGTGTGGAGCAACTGCGGAAGTCGGTAAATCGGTTACTTGAAAGGAGGATCCTCGAACGCAAGCTCAAAGTCGAAAAACACCAGATGGAGATCCAGCGGTTCGACGAGGAGACCGGGCTTTTCACTAACCGTTACTTTCATCTGTTGCTTTCCCACGAAATCATCCGGTCAACCCGATTCAAGCACACGTGTGGTTTGCTGCTGGCTCAAATCAACGGACTGAAGTCACTGCAGGAGGCTGAAGCGGACACAGCAGCACTTAATGGCGACAGTGTGATGAAGGCTGTCTCCCGCTTGCTGCGGTCCTGCTGTCGCCAGATCGACTTCATCGCCCGTTTTTCCTACGACGAGTTTGCATTCGTGCTGCCCCAATCGGGCGAACAGGGTGTCGATGTTGTGGCCGGTCGTGTCCGTGAGCGGATTGCAGACTTGAACCAACTGATCGCCAGCAGAGGCTCCCTCCCCTCCCTGATGCCGGTTTTCGGCGCTGCCACCTTTCCGCAGGCTGCTTCTTCCAAAGAGCTACTGCTCTCCAAGGCCAGTCAGAACCTGCTGAAGAATCGGCCATAGGACAGGGCCGGCACGGACGAACAAGAAGGCAGTAGGAGTCGTTCCAGTTCGACCCTCCCCTTCCTCCTCTCGGCTCGCAACATGCGTTTTCCTCTCGGTATCTATATTCATATTCCCTTCTGCCAATCCAAGTGCCGCTACTGCAATTTTGCCTCAGGAGTCTATCCGGACTCAGTGGTCCTGCCCTATCTCACGGCGCTGCATGCAGAAATTCTTGGAATCAGGGGCCTTCTCCAGGAGTTGAAAACCTCCTCAGCCCTTCTGGGCTTGGCTGAGGTTGATAGCGTTTACTTTGGTGGTGGGACTCCTTCGCTCATCGATGCCAGCCATATTGCTGAATTGATGCAATTGCTCAACGGAGTCTTTATTTTAGTTGAAAATGTGGAAGTGACACTTGAAGTTAACCCGGGCAGTGTCACCCTGGTGAAAGTGCACGAGCATTTGGCAGCAGGCGTGAATCGGGTAAGCATCGGAATGCAGACATTTCAGGATGATATCTTGAAACGCATTGGACGAAGTCACAGCGTCCAGGATTCCTTTGATACCATTTCCATCTATCGGCGCGCTGGAATTGAAAACGCCAGCCTTGATCTGATTGCCGGCTTGCCCGGGCAGACGTTGAAGCATTGGCAAGAAAACCTGGATCATGTTGAGGTCTTGAGCCCTGACCACATTTCCATGTATTTGCTGGAGCTTCACGAAAATACCCCATTTGGAAAAACCTATGGACAGTCCGGAGGCTTAGGGCCTGAGGTCGATTTAGAAGACGCGACTCCGGCGGCCCTCCCTGACGATGAGCAAGTAACCGATTTCTACACCCGGGCGGTCCATCGATTTGGGGAGTTGGGCTATCGCCAGTATGAGATTTCCAATTTTGCGAGGCGTGGCAAGCAATCGCGACACAATCTCAAGTATTGGAATGGCCAGCCGTTCATTGGCTTTGGCTGCGGCGCCTACTCTGATTTTGATGGCAAACGCTGGGGAAACGAACGCTCCGTTGGAGGTTATGTCAAGTCGATTCAACAACGCCAGCATGCCATCGACTACCGCTGTGAGGTAAGTTTGGTCGAGCGGCAAGAGGAGGCCATTTTTCTGGGGCTTCGCCTGACCGACGGCATCTGGTTTCCCGAGTTCCGGCAACGGTTCGGTTTCGACTTGCAGGATAAATACTGGCGACCGATGGCGTACCTCCGCGAGGCTGGTCTAATTGAATCCACGTCGGAACGCCTGCGCCTCACGCCTCGGGGTTTCCTGCTCTCCAATGAAGTATTCACGGAGTTGTTGCGGTGAATTCTCCTAACTCGATTTTGCTCGAGGTTCAGTTGCTGCCGCCGGAGTGAGGCGCGCGCTCCATCTCGACTTATTGCCACCGACCAACTCCTCTGGTTGCCAACGCATCCCTATGCCTTTAAACTGCTCTGCCGGGTGACTATGGGAGAGCAGAGGAGGTGACCAATGGAAAGACGAATCGGGCTGCGGTTATCTCTGGTGTTGGGAACAGCTCTGCTGCTGACGCCCGGAATTCAGTGGGGACAACAAGCCGCAAGCGACGAAGTCGAACTGACTGGCGACTGGATTCGTACGATTGAACCCCAGCTCTCCAATCCCGCCGAGGCCGCCAAGCTGGACATTTACGACCGGCTGGCTTTTGGAAGTGGCCGGTTTGTGAAAGTCGAAGGCAAAAGCCGCAAGAGTGCCGTCTTCAAGCTGACTGGTCAAGGTGAGTTTCGGGTGCGCCTGTTCGATCTGCCAGAGTTCGATCTTAAATTGCTTTCGCCCAGAACTGAATACCACTTTGGCGGTGTGCTCTCCAAGATTGATCGAACCAGTGATGGACATGCTGAGGTCGGCATCACTTACGGCAATGTATCGGAAGTCCCGGGGCGTTTTTATTCGAGGCAGGCTCAGGAGTTTGTTCTCCGCACCCAGCAACTTAAACGGCAGAACGAACGCATTGCGGGGCAGACTACTGAGACAATCTCCCCATCTGAGAAATCTTCAGCCGAGGCTTCGCCACGGTCCGAGTCAACCGCTGCCCGGTCTCCGGCTCCTTCAAGTCCCAAGAGTCAAGCTGAAGCCGCGAGTTCTTCGACTCCGGCGCCCTCCTCATCGTCTTCGGGCACCAAGCCTTCAACCCAAGCCGAGACGCAGAAATCGCAAAAACGGGATCCTGACGCAGATGGAGAGGAAGATCCGGAACTACCCAAGAATCGGCCTGTCTTGAAGCGTCGGGTGGAATCAGACAAGCCCCCAGCCGAGGCCGAGCCCGTCAAGGATTCTTCCTCGCCGGAGCTCAGACAATCGCCGGGTGAAGACGACGTGGTAGTCTACCGGCGTCGCGATGGTTCAAGGCAATCATCCAGCGGGGCTCGATCCGCCCCACCGCCTCCGGAGAGTCCAGACCGGCCAGTCTTACGACGGAACACGGCCGACCGTCAAGAAGAGAAAGAAGTCGACGGGATGATGCTCATCCCCGATGGCTACGTTTCCTTAGGCTCCGATGAGGCCTCCGACACGGAGAAGCCGAAGCACCGTTTTCGGGTGAAACCGTTCTATCTGGACAAGCAGGAAGTGACGAACCGGGACTACAAACAGTTTTGTGACGCGACTGGACATGCTGTTCCACCTTACTGGAACAACAAAAGCTATCCCAAAGAATTGGAGACTCATCCGGTGGTACAGGTCAGTTGGTTGGATGCGTCAGCCTTCGCGCGTTGGGCAGGGAAACGACTTCCCACCGAGGCGGAGTGGGAACGGGCCGCCAAAGGACCGAACAGTTATCTTTATGCCTATGGCAACGCCTACGACCCGCAGAAGGCTAATACCAATAAACAAGAGACCTCCGCTGTCGGCTCGTATCCGGCCAACGAGTTTGGCCTGTTCGACATGACCGGAAATGTCTTTGAATGGACCAGTTCGCTGTTTGCCCCGTACCCCTATCAGGATTCTGACGGCCGCGAAGATGCCAAGGCCTCCGGCCCCAGGGTATTGAGGGGCGGGTCTTACTCTTCCAATGAGACAGATGCGCGCTGCCTGGTTCGCAAGAAGGAGCTTGCGGATCACGGGTCTCCGTTGCTGGGTTTCCGCTGCGCCCGCGATGCGAGCTAATGAGGATTGGCAGCGTTATCTTGATTCTCGACAATCTTGCGGCTCATGTCCTCGACTTGGAACCTGGCCGCGTGGTATTTCGTAACAACCTTTCAGATCGAAGGGGCAGATCGGTGTCTGTGTCGCATGGTGTCTCTGCCGATTTTTCTTAACCAAACGGCAGTGACGCTCGTCAAACAGGAAAACGCCAGGCGATCGAGGGTGTCTGGGAACCTAGCATCTACCAGGAAGCAGCCCGCTCGCACTCAGGGCCGCCTCGAAGTATGAGAAGTATGGAAAGCGTAGGGCAGGCTGTCCGCAGCCCTCCGCTCTATTGCAGCGTTTTGTCCTTGTGCCCTTGAATTTCTAAATCCAAAAGGTGCCACCCATGCCGAGGGGCGACGCCACCGAGGATGAAAAACAGCAGTTCTCAGCTTTGTCGCCCTTGGCAAGAGGGACGTCGCACCCTTTGCGGGAGAGGGACCGACCACGCTCGACTCACCCCGGCGCTGTACGCCACCCCTTCCGCGACGGATTTCACAGGAAAGGAAGGATCGCCCAGATGAAAAGAAACTTGCTCATGCTGCTATGGTTACTGCCGCTTCTGTGCCCACCCGCGTTCTTACGCGCACAAGAGCGAGATTTGCCCGAGCGCGACGAGTTCCGGCAGAGCTACCCATTGCCCGCCGATGCGCGTGTAGAGGTTAAAGGCATCAACGGCTCCGTCACGATCGAGACCGCGCAGACAAGCACGGCCGAAGTTCACATCGTTCGGTCGGCCCATCACCGCGAGGACCTGGAATTCCGGAAAGTGATTGTGGAACGGACTGGAAACCGGCTCGTCGTTCGTGGCGAAGAAGAACACGATCGTGGAAAGCGCGCTGAGGTCCGCCAGCGAGTCATGTTGAGACTGCCCCGCCAAGTCGCCTTGAATGTCCATGGAATCAATGGGAGTGTAAGCGTAGGCGAGATTGAACGTGAGGGAGTGATTAGTGGCGTTAACGGCAAAGTAGACCTCGCGCAGGTGGGAGGTACGGCCAGGATTTCCGGGATCAATGGGAGTGTCTCCCTGACGGTCGCCCGTCTAGGAGAGCAGGGTTTGAAGGTTAGTGGCGTCAACGGCAAGGTCGAAGTTCAGTTCGCCGGGGACATCAACGCGGACCTCCAGGCGAACGGAGTTAATGGCAAGGTGGAAACCAACCTGCCAACCACCATAGTGTCCGAATGGGATCGGGCCAGCTTCAAAGCAAAGATTGGGTCAGGCGGGTCGCCAATTTCGATCTCGGGAGTTAACGGGCGAGTCTCGCTAAGAAAAAGCTTGGGTAGTTTCTGACCCAAGCGCTCCGGCAAGGGACGCTGTGAGAAAGCTGACAGCGGCGCCACTGCGAGACGGTTGAGGTATTGTAAAGCGCTGCGAAGCAGTACCGCGAGCGGCAGCAGACAGCGGTTTTCCTGCTTCAGCGGAACTTGTTCACCACTTCAGGTTGGCAAAGGGACTTGATGAGCGAGGCTGTGCCTCATACGACTGTTGTTTTCAGCCAGCGACTTGTTGAAGTCTTGAGCCAGGGTTGAGATTGCGAGAGAGGCGACGTTGAGCAGAAAACTTCCTTGAAGTCGCGCTCGAACTGGAACATGTTGCTGAAAACTTCTGCTCCCGAAGTGCCGCGATGATTTTCCTCCCTTCATGGCAATCGCCCCGGCAAGATCCAGCTAAGCTAGAGCCGGCTGATCACCAGGAACGAGTGCGACCACCGCGACCACGGTGGCGAGTGTCACCTCCACCCTCCTTCCGGTCTTCACGCGGACGGGCCAGGTTGACGGTGAGCGCCCTTTCCTGCAATTGTGTACCGTGAAACTGCTTGATGGCTTCTTGTGCTTCGGCCTGGGTACCCATCTCGACAAATGCAAAGCCCTTGGAGCGACCCGTGTCGCGGTCTTTGATGAGGGCCACGGACTTGACCGTCCCAGCTTGGGCAAACAAGGTGCTGAGCTCATCTTCGGTAGTCGTGTACGACAAGTTGCCGACATACAGTTTTGTTTCCATTTTTTTCTCCGTTTATTGAACGATTGCCCCACCGGGTCGGGAATGCAAACGATACGAGAGTGTATCACGGCTTGGCTGGTTTGCACTAACTTTGACATGCCCTGTTCGTTCAGCTGTTAGAGCCGAGCGTAACCGGTGGCTTCGATTCGATTTGATTTGCGTGCCGCACGGCTTCCTTTTCCTGTTGTGGGCCATGGGGAAGAGAGAGTGGCGGATGGCGCTCAGAGAAGCCAGCTAATGGATCGATCGCTCAATACCCGCAATGGGTGCCCGCTTCAAGACGGACAATGCCCTCATGCCAGAGGAGGAAAGCCATGTTCAATAAGCGATGGATCGCGTTGAGTCTGTTAGTCAGCGGCGTCGTATTTGCAGACAAGTACACGGAGCTTCAAGGCCTAGGGCCTCTCCCGAAATATCAAGTGAAGTCGATTTCTGAAACAATCACTGTCGATGGCAACCTTGGAGAGCAGGCCTGGACTCGGGCCCCATCCATTACTTTGATGTTCCCCTGGGATTTCCAGACTGGCAAGAAGCAGAAGACTGTCGCAAAAGTCCTCAGGGACAAAGACACACTTTACGTGGGCTACGAGGCCGAAGACATCGACATTACGGCCACTCACCAGAATCGCGACGATCCCACTTACAAGGATGATTGTGTCGAGATTTTTATCAAACCTGCCCAAGACACCGACTCTTACTTCGGAATGGAGATGAACGTCCGGGGCGTACTTTACGACTACTTCTTCCCCTTCCCCAAAGACCTGGACAAGACTCTGAACTTTGACGGCGTCCGGATGAAGACTTCCACGCGAGGAACTCTCAACAAACGCGACGATCAAGATCATGGGTGGACACTGGAGGTCTCAATTCCCTTCAAGAACTTTGCGAAACTCGCCAAGCACCTTCCGCCCAAGAGTGGCGACCAGTGGCGGGTGCAGATCAATCGCTGGGATGGCACCGAGGATTCGGGTGGTAGAAGACTCAGCATGTGGTGCCACTCCGGGCTGAGAAAGGCTGACCCCCACAATCCGGAACGGTTCGGGATTCTGGTATTTGAGTAAAGCAACGGCGGGGAAAGACTGCGAATCGATGCACGGAGAGAAGTTGCGGAGGGAAGTCAATGATGTGCTAGAGGAGCGGCGTGTAGGGCGGTCCCGCCTTCAAAACCGAAATTCAATGAATAAAGAGAATAAAACAAAAAGGAGGAATACATGTCATTCGAGCGTAACTTCTTCTCTGGTTTAGTCTGTGGTGGCCTGCTCGTGGGCGGGTTGTCGTACTACGTCCACTCCGCCTGGGCGGCCGGAAGTGAGGCCAAGGTCCTGCTTGAAAATGACCGCGTGCGCGTGCGTCAGGTCGTCTTTCAGCCAGGTGTGCGGCCGGGGCCGCACACACATCAATGGGCCCACGTCGGAGTCATTCTCGACGACGGATCGCTGGGGTTTGCCGAAAAGGGGAAGAAGGACGAAACCATCAACTTCAAGTCTGGAGACGCTGGTTGGCGCGACTCTAACGTCACCCACGAAGTCTTCAACGCTGGCCAGAAGCCCCTTCGCGTTGTCGAGGTGGAGTTGAAGAGATAAGTGGATTGCGGAGTTCGGAATGTGGATTGAGGGATTCCGAAATCCGCAATCACTTCACGTCGAGCTGCCAGAACAGGAAGCTCAGCTCGTCGGTGAGATCGTCGATGCGCTTGCTCACTGGCGTTGCCGAGCCGACATGACCTGCCTTGGTGTCATAGTGAAGCAGAATCGGCCCGTCCGAACCTGTCGAAGCTTGGAGCAATGCCGCCATTTTGCGGGCATGGAGCGGTGCCACGCGCGTATCCGAATCGCCCGTGATAAACAGCACAGCTGGGTATTTCGTCCTTGGCTTGACCCGATGGTAAGGCGAATAGGCATAAAGGTACTTGAACTGTTCCGGATCGTCCGCCGAGCCGTACTCGGGAACCCAGAACTTAGCCACCAGGAATCTGTGGTAGCGCACCATGTCCAGAAGCGGATAGCCGCAAACGACCGCTCGGAACAGATCCGGACGCTGCGTCAGGGCTGCCCCGACGAGCAGCCCGCCATTGCTGCGACCTGATATGGCCAGCTTGGACGACTCTGTGTAACCGTTCTTGATCAACCATTCGGCCGCGGCGAGAAAATCGTCAAATACATTCTGCTTCTTGTCGCGCATACCTGCCTTATGCCATCTTTCTCCAAACTCACCACCTCCTCTTAGATTGGGCAAGGCATAGACACCGCCGCGTTCTGCCCACAGCGCTGCCGTTTGACTGAAGTCGGGCGTCAGACTTTGCGTGAAACCTCCATAACCAGTCAATAGCGCCGGATTAGAGCCGTCGAGCTTGAGCCCCTTGCGGTGCATGATAAACATTGGCACCTGTGTTCCGTCCTTCGACGCATACCACACTTGCTTGACCTCGAACTGATCGCTCTCGATGGGAACCCTTAGACGTGCCCATTCTTCCTGTGCGCCAGCGTTCACGTCATAGCGATAGATTGTGGTGGGCACGTGAAACGAAGTAAACATGAAGAAGGCTTCCTGGCTCTCCCATCTTCCGGAAACTCCTCCCACGGTACCGAGGGTCGGAAACGCGATGTCCCGCAGCGGCTTTCCGTCAATCGAGAACACCTTGACGCTCGAACGAACGTTCTTCAGGTAGTTGACGAAAAGCTTGCCGCCGGCCAATGAAAAGCCCTCGATGTTGGCCTCACTTTCCGGAATGATCTCCCGCCAGCTCTGCCGACCAGGCTGCTGCAGATCGACCCGGAGGATCCTGGAATTCGGGGCATTCCAGTTGGTATGTAGATAAAGATGGTCGCCGGCCGCCTCCCCGACGAACCGCGCCGCAATGTCGTTCACAATCGTCGCGATCGCGGATTGCCTAGCGAGATCCTGGACGTAGATCTCCGTCTTGTCGGCTGCAGAGCCATGGAAGACCGTCATGATGAGATAGCGTCCGTCTTCTGAAAGCTCAACGCCGATGCCCTTATCGGGCCCGTACCCTTTGCCGAAGATCTCGAGGTCCGAGACCGGGTCCTTGCCCATCTCGTGGTAGAAAACACGCGAGCCTGCGTTGCCATGCCGACAATAGAAGAGACCGCCCTTATCGGCTTTGAGCGCGGCGCCGAAGTAGCGGGCCTTGGGTAACCAGTCCGAGAGGGTCTTGCGGGAATCGACGTTCATCAGACGAATTTCGATTTCATCCTCCCCACCTTTCCTGATGCCATAGACGATCACCGTTCCATCCTGTGAGACATCGAGCAGGTTTACGCTGGTGGTCCGATCCGGGCTCATGGAGTGCGGGTCGACCAGGATTTCATCGGCACCCTTCAAGCCCTTTCGCACATAAATAACTGAGAGATCCTGATTGGCTAAGCGCTTTGAGAAAAAGTAGCGACCGTTGCGTTCCGTGGGCATCCCAACGGATTCAATCTTCATGAGCTCTGTCAAGCGCGTCTTGAGCTGTTGCCGCCCTGGGAGTTGTTCCAGAATCGACTCAGAATACCGATTCTGAGAGTCAATCCAGGCGCGAGTCTCCGGGCTCTGTTGGTCTTCCAACCAGCGATAGGGATCGACAACCTCCACGCCGTGCAAAACCTCCTTTACATTGTCCGTTCTAGTTTTTGGCGGTCCGTTCGCTACGCTCGACCCGATTGACGTGGAGACCAGGCATACGAGCAGGAAAACGCGGAAAGCAGGTCGCAGAAACTCGAGGGTTCGGCTGGTCATACAAATGGCTCCTCCATTTGCGAAGATCGAAAGCATATTCAAGAGGCTATTGCCAAGGTAGGTCAGTTTGAGAGAGCATCTCCCTGACTGTGACGCGATGATAACACAGACAGAAGAGCCATACATGCCAGGGCACTGCAGGCACCACATGGGTTGAGGGTGCGGTTACTTCTGAGTAGCTTTAAAGCACAAGCTTCAGCTCGCTTCCGCCGCCTTGCTTGCCCCGCCGCAAGCTAGAGCTTGAAGTGAGCACCCAGCCGGAGATCTCCTCCCCTTGCTTGGGGCTTTGGATCGGTCCCACTCACGAATTCAAAATCTTAAGAGACACCTATGACAATACGCACACGCCGCCAGTTTCTCCGGGCCATATCCGCTCTGGCCTTACCGAGGCCCTGTGTCGCCGCCAACGGCGAATCCATCTTGGATCTTCACCAGCACACGCCTTACAACAACCGTCCGCGGGAACTGGTGCAGGCCCATCAGGAGCAGCATCGAGTGAAGACAACTGTGCTGTTGCCCGGCGAAGGCTGGATGCTCAAGATCATAGGGGGCAATAAGGAGTGTGCCGCCTTCGAATCCGAACATCCGGGCCTTTACGTGCGTTTCACCAGCTCGGATCCGGCGGAGTCCCGGGCCGTCGATGTGTTGCGCGGAAACTTGCAGCGGGGGGCCATCGGCATCGGTGAGATGAAGTACCACGTGGCCGTGGATTCATCTGAGATGCATGGCGTCTATGGGCTCGCGCAGGAAATGAAGGTCCCCGTCTTGCTGCATTTCGAACACGAGATGTACAACACAGGCTTTGAGCGCTTTGAGAAAGTGTTGAAAGCCTATCCCAAGGTCAACTTTGTCGGCCACGCTCAGACTTGGTGGGGAAATATCAGTGCCGAACTGAATCCGCTGGACCTCTACCCGAAAGGGCGAGTGAAACCGGGCGGGCTGACTGAGCGCCTGCTAACCGACTATCCCAACCTCTTTGCTGACTTGTCAGCCGGCTCCGGGTTGAACGCCATGACGCGCGATCCCGATTTTTACCGGGGCTTTATCGAAAGGAACCACCGTAAGTTGATCTGGGGCAGCGATTGTGACTGTCACGACGGAAAAGGTGGCGGCATCAAGAGTGGCCGATGCCTGGCCGAACAGTCACTGACCCTACTCCGAAAGCTCTCGCCAGATGCTGCCACCTATCGGCGGATTCTTTACGAGAACGGGATGTCGGTGTTAGGGCTCAAAATGAGTTGAGGACGGGGTCAGGACCGCAATCCTTCGAGTGTCGGTCGGTGCGCGTCGCGAAGCAGCGCACCGACAAGCTACATTCAGCTCACGGCTTCAAGACCAGCTTCCCGTACGTTTGCCGTGATTCCAATGCCTTCAAGGCCTCCCCGGCGTCTTTCAGTGGATAGACCTTCCCAACAACAGGACGGATCTCTTGCTGGTCAACGAAGTCCATCAGCTCCTGAACGATCAGCTTGAATCGCGCCGGCTGCTGGGTCAGAGTCAGCAGCCAGAACGCTGTCACGGAAATCGAATGCTTGAACATCTTGGCCAGGTTCGGCGGAGGCAATGTGCCGCCGGCCATCCCGAATACCACGATTCTTCCGAAAGGGGCCGTCGCGTCGATATCTTTGTCCAGGAAGTCACCGCCGCTGGACTCAAAGACGACATTCACACCTCGACCTTGCGTGAATTGCAAAACCGGTTCAACGAAATCTCTTTTCTTATAATTGACGGTGAAGTCCGCGCCAAGCGCCTTCACCCGTTCCAGCTTCTCGTCGCTACTGGCAGTTGCGATGACGGCGAGCCCCATTTTTTTGGCGAGTTGAATGGCCGCGGTTCCCACGCCACCCCCGGCTGCGTGGATGAGGATGGTTTCTCCAGGGACCGCCTTGGCAGAGATTTTGAGCACGGCATAGGCAGTCAGAAAGACAACGGGAAAAGCAGCCGCCTGCTCATAGGAAAACTTGTTAGGAATCGGGATGGCTTGCGCTTCAGCCAGTGTAACGTACTCGGCGTAAGCACTCTGGCAGAGCCCCATGACTCGCGCCCCTTGCCAGGACGGTGACGATGCTGGCCCTAATCCCACAACGGTGCCACTGAACTCAAAACCAGGAATATACGGGAAAGCAGGTTTCTGAATATAGAAGCCTCGCCGCATCATGGTATCGGCATAGTTGATGCCCGCTGCCTCGACTTTGACCAAGAGTTCCCTCTCTCCTGGTACCGGATCAGGGACGCTCTGTAACTGCGGAAATTCGTTTTCCTGCACTAACACCATCGCTCGCATCAGGTTCTCCTGGAAAGCTTTGCTTTTGATGAGCAAAGCCGACTCCGGCCGCGCGCAAAAACCTGGAACATTAGGTTAGCCAGCGCCGTTTATTAGATCACAAGGAGGCGTTCCCATGAAAAAAATGCTAAGCCAGCTCGTGTCGCTGATCCTGTTCCTCGCTTGGGCTTCTCCGCTGCCCGCTCAGAACAAGGATCCCTGGTTTCACCTGGAAGTCAAAGAAAACAGGGGTGAACCAGAGTTAGTCAAGGTGAATTTGCCAGTCTCAATGATCGATGTTGCCCTGAAGATCGCCAGGGACAAGAAGATCTACAAAGACCGGATCAAGCTGGATTCGCACGAGATTAGCATCGAGGAGATGAGACAGATTTGGAGCGAGCTGAAGAAGGCAGGAAACGCCGAATTTGTGACCGTGGAAAAAAGAAATGAAACTGTCCGCATTTCCCGGGAGGGGAACTTTGTGCTGGTTAAGGTATTCGAAAACAAGAGTCCCAAGGTTGACATGCGTGTTCCAGTGCCGGTTGTGGACGCTCTGCTCGCCGGTTCTGGAGATGAACTGGACCTCAAAGCCGCCTTGGTGGCCATGCAACAACAAAAGGTTGTGGGCGACGTACTGACTGTCAACGATAACAAGACCCAGGTCCGTATCTGGATCGATTGAGGTTTCCATGACCATCAAAACGGCATTTAAGTATATTTTGCTGGCCATTTTGATTGCGTCGGTGCTGCTCATGGGATATGTGGTGCAGGCAGGCTTCGCGGTGGTCCATGTGAAAACGCCGGACGCCTGGGTTTGGGTCCCGGTGCCCCTGGCTTTGGGGCATTTCGCTGGATACCTCTTGGATATGCCCCTGAAAATGGAAGCGAAGTTTCAGGAGGCATGGCAGCACCGCGACGCAGCGGCGGAAATCCTTCGCCAGCTACCTGGACTTCCCGATGCCGATCTCGTGCAAGTGGATAGCAGCGAAGAACATATTCGGATCTTCAAGCGCGCCGATGCTCTCTTTATCCAGGTAGATTCTCCTAGAGAGAAGGTGAATGTGCGCTTGCCCGTGCAAACAGTGGAGCAGTTAGCAGAGGCGCTCGAAAAGCCGAACGCCAACCTCGGGGATCTGATCGCCTGCCTCGACTGGAAGTCGTCGGGCGATGTGGTCTACGTCAAGACCGACAACGAAGAAGTCCGAATCTCCGTCTGGTAGTTCTTGGGTGAGAATAGGGGACCGCCCCATTGCCTTCCCGGTCCACTGTCTCCTGTCCACTTCTCGCTCGTCACCTTCCTTCTGGTCTGGCTTCTGCCCCTCAGAATTGCTAGAATTGAGCCTTCATTTCCCCCAGAGGGTCCCGCTCCCAGGCTGGAGCCTGCTGGGAACCTCCGAAAGGAAGCGAACCTCAACGTATGCGTGACCTCCAGTCCCGAGGCGAATTCCTGAAGAAGATCTTGCCTGAACGTATCGTCATCATCGATGGTGCGATGGGCACGATGATCCAGAGTTACAAACTGGGGGAGACCGACTACCGGGGGAAGCAGCTTGCCGATCATCCTTACGACCTCAAGGGCAATAACGATCTCCTCAGTATCACTCAACCGAAGATTATCGAAGACATCCACCGCCAGTTTCTCGAAGCTGGCGCCGACATCATCGAAACCAACACGTTCAACTCCAATGCAATTTCACAAGCCGACTACCACCTGGAGGGGCTCGTCTACGATCTGAACCTCGCTTCCGCGAACCTCGCACGGCGTGCCGCTGAGGCGGTGACAGCCAGAGAGCCCAGCCGTCCTCGCTTTGTGGCTGGTGCACTCGGTCCGACGAATAGGACCGCGTCGATGTCTCGCGACGTCAACGACCCGGGAGCGCGTTCGGTGACTTACGACCAGCTGGTTGTAGCTTACTACGAGCAGGTCCGGGGCTTGCTTGATGGTGGCGCGGACGTGTTAATCGCAGAAACCACCTTCGATACGCTGAACCTGAAAGCGGCGCTCTTCGCGATCCAGAAGGCGTTTGATGACGTTGGGCGCACGGTGCCTATCATGGCCTCGGTCACCTTCACGCAACTCGGAAGCGACCGAACCTTGACCGGCCAGACGTTGCAAGCCTGCTGGATCTCTATCTCGCATGCCCCTCTCCTGAGTGTCGGTGTGAATTGCGCCCTGGGCCCCAAAGAGATGCGGCCGTTTGTGGAAGAGTTGTCGCGGCTGGCGCCGGTTTATTTGAGCTGCTATCCCAACGCAGGTCTGCCGAATCCCTTGCTGCCGACGGGATTTCCAGAGACTCCGGAAGACATGGCTCCGGTGTTAGCGGAGTTTGCCGCCAACGGTTGGCTCAACATGGTCGGTGGCTGTTGCGGCACGACGCCAGCCCATATCAAGGCTATCGCGGAAGCGGTTCGTCCCCACAGGCCACGAGTACCACCCCGAGTCGAGTGCTACAGCCGCTTCAGTGGACTGGAGGCGTTGGTCATCCGTCCGGACACCAACTTCGTCAACATCGGAGAACGGACCAACGTCACTGGCTCTCCGAAGTTTGCCAAGCTGATCCTGAATGGCAACTATGAAGAAGCTCTAGCCATTGCCCGCCAGCAGGTGGTGGGCGGCGCGCAAATGATCGATGTCAACATGGACGAAGGCTTGCTGGACTCCGAGCAGGCCATGGTGCGGTTCCTCAACCTCATTGCGGCCGAGCCTGACATCGCGCGTGTTCCCGTAATGATCGACAGCTCTAAATGGAGTGTCATCGAGGCCGGGCTGAAATGCGTTCAGGGCAAGGCGGTGGTTAACTCCATCAGCCTCAAGGAGGGAGAAAAGGTCTTCAAGGAGCATGCACGCTTGATCAGACGTTATGGCGCGGGCATGGTGGTGATGGCTTTCGACGAGGTTGGCCAGGCCGACACCCTCGAACGCCGCGTGGAGATCTGCACGCGAGCCTATCGGATATTGACCGAGGAGGTCGGCGTCGATCCTACCGACATCATCTTCGATCCCAATATTCTCACCGTGGCTACCGGCATTGAGGAGCACAACAACTATGCGGTGGCATTCATCGAAGCGACACGGAAGATCAAGGCGACCTTGCCCGGCTGCAAAGTCAGTGGTGGAGTCAGCAACATTTCCTTCTCGTTCCGCGGCAACAACATGGTTCGCGAAGCCATGCATTCGGCCTTTCTCTATCACGCCATTCGGGCGGGCTTGGACATGGGCATCGTTAATGCCGGACAGCTGGCTGTCTACGAAGAGATCCCAAAGGATCTACTCGAACTGGTGGAAGATGTCCTGCTGAATCGCCGACCCGATGCAACGGAGCGGCTGGTGGCCTTTGCCGACAGCGTCAAAGACAAAGGGAAGGTTGCTGTCGAGCAGGATGCCTGGCGCCAGGGTAGCGTTGATGAACGGCTGAGCCATGCCTTGGTGAAAGGCATTGTGGAATACATCGAGGCAGACACCGAAGAGGCGCGACAGAAGTACGGCAAACCGCTGTCCGTCATCGAAGGGCCGCTGATGGCCGGGATGAACGTCGTCGGTGATTTGTTCGGCGCGGGCAAGATGTTTCTACCGCAAGTGGTCAAGAGCGCTCGTGTGATGAAGAAGGCCGTGGCTTACCTGCTGCCGTTCATGGAGGCTGAGAAGGAAGCCAGCGGCGGACACCAGGCGGAGGGGAAAATCCTGCTGGCCACGGTCAAAGGCGACGTGCACGACATCGGCAAGAACATCGTAGGCGTGGTCCTCGGTTGCAACAACTATGAGGTTATCGACCTGGGAGTGATGGTTCCTTGTGAGAAGATTCTGACGACTGCTCGAGAAAGGAAAGTCGACTTGATCGGCCTGAGCGGGTTGATCACCCCCTCGTTGGATGAAATGGTTCACGTAGCGCGTGAAATGGAGCGTGAAGGGTTTACGCTACCGCTTCTGATCGGCGGCGCGACGACCAGCCGTGTCCATACGGCCGTGAAGATCGCACCTGGTTACAGCAAACCTGTCGTTCACGTACTGGACGCCTCGCGCGCCGTGGGTGTTGTCGCCAGTCTCAAGAGCCCGGAACGAAAGATCGCCTTTGCTGAGAAGAACCGCCGCGAGCAGCAGCGGGCTCAGGAGGAACACCGGAGCAAGAAGGACCAGAGGCCTTTGCTGAGTCTGCAAGAAGCCCGGCGGAGGCAGACGCCGCTTGACTGGTCTCAATCGCCCGTCTATCAGCCTGCATTCACGGGCATCCGCGTCTATGAGGACTTTCCGCTGGAACAGATTGTACCCTACGTCGACTGGTCTCCCCTCTTTCATACCTGGGAGCTGCGAGGCGTTTATCCAAAGATACTCGACGACGAGAAGATCGGTCCCAGGGCGCGAGAACTCTTCGATGATGCTCAGCGCCTCTTGAAACAGATTGTTGAAGGGCGCCTGCTCACGGCGCGAGCGGTTTTCGGGTTTTTCCCGGCTAGTCGCGCAGGCGACGACATTGAGGTTTACACGGACAATTCCCGATCACAGCTCCTCACGACTTTCCACACTTTGCGCCAGCAGATGGATAGACCTGAAGGCCAGCCCAACTATGCGCTGGCTGATTTCGTGGCGCCGAAGGAAACCGGCCTGGCCGACTACATCGGAGGCTTCGCGGTGACCGCAGGGATCAATATCGAACCGCTGGTTGACAACTTCGAAAAGAATCACGACGACTATAATTCGATCATGACGAAAGCCCTGGCCGATCGTCTGGCAGAAGCGTTGGCCGAACTCCTTCACAAGATGGCGCGGGAGGAATGGGGCTACGGTCGAAATGAAAGCCTAACCGTCGCCGACTTGATCAAAGAACAGTACCAGGGAATCCGTCCTGCGCCCGGCTATCCGGCCTGTCCGGATCACACCGAGAAGCGAGTTCTTTTCGATCTCTTGAAAGTGGAGAAGAACACTGGCATGGTCCTCACGGAGAGTTTGGCGATGATGCCGGCGGCCTCCGTCAGCGGTCTCTATTTCTCCCATCCGCAAGCTCGTTACTTTGCCTTGGGCAAGATCGAGCGAGACCAGGTTGAAGACTACGCGGTGCGAAAGGGCATGGACGTCCGTGCCGTGGAACGCTGGCTTTCTCCCAATCTGAACTATGACCCAGACGAAGTGAGCGAACCTGAGGGTGTAGAGTCCCCAGCGAAGGATTGATCGTTCAATGTGGAGGCTATCTCGGCATGAGAGGTTGTCACGTGTCCACTGACCGCAACGACGGGCGACCGCACGATTGACATGATTTCCCCGCCTCCCGTTGGCGACCTCTACACTCAGCGCGAAGACTCTCGAAAGCTATCAAAATCGTTAGGCGATTTCCCGGGAAGGTGCTAGAATCCGCGCTTACTTTGAACTTGACTTCTTGGAGGGAGGCGCTTGCTGAGTCTAAATAATGTCTCCAGAAGGACTTTTCTCAAGACCGCCAGTTCTTTCAGCCTGCCACTTTTCTCATTAGCCCCTGCCGACCAGCGTTTTGTCACGGGCCAGGAAATTGAGATTTCCCGTCACAGAATCCGCCTTCCGAATTTGCCTTCTGCCTTCGATGGCTTCCGGGTAGTACATCTAACCGACATCCATCACAGCAAGTATGTCTCATTCAACGCGGTGTACCGGATGGTCACGCTCGCAAATCGCCAGAAACCTGACGTGGTGGTTCTCACCGGTGATTACATTACCTGGTCGAAAAAGTATATCCAGCCCGTGGCGGAAGCGTTAAAGGATTTGCGCGCACGGCTGGGCGTCTACGCGGTTCTGGGAAACCATGACGTGCGGGTGGACGGTGAAGCTGTGACGCTGGCTTTGGAGAAGGTAGGTATCCGGGTACTAAGGAATGCCTCCTCGAGAATCCAGTATCGGGGCGAGTCGTTCTGGTTGGCTGGGGTAGATGAGTATAGTTACGGCCAAAGTGATCTCGACAGGGCGTTGCGGGGCGTTCCGCCTAACCAGCCGAGAATCCTCTTGGCCCACAATCCCGAGATCATCGCAGAAGCCGCTGCGCGGAGTGTCGATTTCGTGGCCGCGGGTCATACCCATGGCGGCCAAGTGAAACTGCGCTATTTCAAATCCCTTAACACCATCACACAACCCAATCAGGAGTTTCTGGAAGGCCTTGTGACTGCAGGGAAGACTCAGATGTACATTAGCCGCGGTCTTGGCAGCGTTGTCGTGCCGGTCCGGATCAAGTGCCCGCCAGAATTGCCCGTGTACACCCTCAGAAACTCCCGACGCTCCGTCTGAACCTCTTGCCTTCGGGCTGTCACAATCCCGGCGGCGCGCCGCTCGTCTCCACTCTTCCTCAAGCAAGGGAAGCGATGCAGAATTCACGAGGTCTCGTTTTCCTTCTCGCCAAAGGAGTGAGGATTACCACGCTGTGGCCCAGTGGCAGTCTTACGGATCCGGCGAGCTTCTTCGGGGAGAGAGAAATTCTCAATTTCTTGGCAGCTCAAGGGGAACAGAAGTACTACCCGACCGGCTCCAACTTCAACGTCACGATTCGAGTGCTGTTCCTGGATCTTGCAACCAGAAGCATGAGTGCGTCGTTGGCTCTGAACCCTGAAATCAACTTCTGATACTCCAGCAAAGAAGTGACCCGATGCTTGTTGATTTCCAGGATGACTTCACCCACCCGCAGGCCTGCATCAGCCGCCGGACTGATAGGATCGACGTCGACCACTATCACCCCGGGGCCACCATCAATACGATACATCTTCCTGTGCTGCTCGGTCAGTTGCTGGACTGAGATTCCTGCTCTGCCCATCTTCGCCGAGGTTCTCTCGCCAACTGGTTCATCCGGAGTTGGGCCCAACCGGACTTCCGTTAACGATGGGCGCTCACCCACAACAACGTTGAATTCGACGGACTTCCCATCGCGAATGCCCTTCAGTACAATCCGTGCGCCGGGTGGGGTTGCGGCAACCTTGCGACGGAAGTCATCTCTGTCGCGCACCGGCTGTCCGGAGAATTCCGTGAGAACATCATAACGCTGAATTCCCGCTTGCTCGGCAGCTGAACGAGGGCTCACTTCAGCAACCAGAGCGCCACGAATCGAGCTGAGCTGCAGAACCTTCGCGTGGTTTTCGGAAATCTCTTCCGGAATCAATCCCAGAAAGCCGCGGACAACACGCCCCTGTTCTCCGAGCTGGCTAAAGATTTCCCGAGCGAAGTTGATCGGTATGGCAAATCCGATATTGCGGCCTTTCGTGCTGATGGCGGTCGTGATGGCAACCACTTCACCTCGAGCATTGAAAAGGGGCCCTCCGCTGTTCCCAAAGTTGATCGCCGCGTCGGTTTGAATGTAGCGTTCGAATGGGTTTTCGTCGATCTTGCGCTCTTTGGCGCTGACGACTCCGACCGTCACCGAGTGTTCGTAGTTATACGGGTTGCCAACCGCCATCACCCAATCCCCCACGCGCACTTTGTCAGAATCACCTAAGCGGGCAGCTTCGAGTCGATTCTTCGGCTTGATCCGCATCAAAGCCAGGTCGGTTAAGGAATCGGTCCCGAGGAGCTCCGCCGGATACTCGGAGCCATCGAACAAGCGGACCGTGATATTGCGCGAGTCGGCAATCACATGCTGATTCGTCACCACGAGCCCTCGGCTTTCCAGGATAAAGCCCGACCCAAAGCCCAGGCTCTTCCGTTTGCCGTTTTCATCGGGCTTCAGCGGATACCAGAATTCCATATCCTCGTGCAGTTGATTCAGGTCCACAATCTTTGTGGAGACCACGCTGACAACCGAACTGTTCACCTGTTCGGCAATGTCGGCAAACGAAACCTGGTCTGCTGGCCTCATCGCTCGCCCTGAGAAGGGATTGAGGCTCCGAATCGAAAACTCTGAGAGGTTACCGAGCAGGAATCCACCTAAGGCCGAAAGCGTGACCACGAGAACCCACTTGGCACTGCGACTAGATAGAGCCAACATTGCACAAACTCCTCATGTGGAAGAGCCAGAACTAAGACAGCACTTGAAGAATTAGCAGAGCCACGACTAACTAAGCACGAATGACCAAAGCTATCAACTGACGCAGCGCTTCGCTGCTCATGCGCAAGGGCCACGACCCTTCCGAGATCGCCAGAGATTTTTTTACAAGACGCATGATTTGATTCGTAAGGTACCAGCTGATCCCCTCAGCTTATCGACTGATTGAGACGACAATGAAAGAGCTTTCTAAGGCAGAGGGGAAGCATAGTCGATTGGGCATAGCGGACTACCGAATTCGGATTCCGGAATGGCGGTTGGCGATTGTTCGAATGATGGGGCAGCGAGGCCAGCATGAGATCGGACAGTCACTTCGGCCACCTCCGCAAGAATTCTCGTCCTAAGCAATCAACACTCGGCAATTCCCTTCGAAATCGTCATTCCGTGATTCTCGTTGCGCATTCGCAATCTCTACCTTTCCGTCATCCCATAGTCCTTCAGCTTCTTTTGAAGCGTGCGCAGCCCGATTCCCAGTAGCTCTGCGGCCTTTCCGCGATTTCCGCCTGTCTTCTCCAGTGCCCTAACAATGGCCTGCCGCTCGATCACATCCATGTTGAGATCCTCAAAAAGGCCCTGTGTCCTGCTTTCAGCGGCATCGCTGGTCTCGGCAGCCTCGCGGAGTTCTGCGGGGAGATCAGACAGTGCCAGATTGGGTTGTCGCGCGAAGACCACCAGATTCTCAATCAGGTTTTTTAGCTCACGGACGTTGCCGGGCCAGGAGTAGCGGACCAGCACATCCATCGCCTCCGGAGAAATCTCAGGCGTTCGCTTGTCATGTTCCCGGGCAAAGGTCTCCAGGAAATACCACGCCAGCAGCGGAATATCCGCCCGACGCTCCCGCAGGGGAGGGATGAGTAGGGTGACGACCTTGAGCCGGTAGTAGAGGTCTTTTCGGAACTTATCCTGTTCAATAGCTTGTTCCAGATCTCGATTCGTCGCCGCGATCAAGCGGACGTCCAGCTGCACCCTCGAAGCACCTCCCACGCGCATGATCTCGCGCGTCTCCAGAAAGCGGAGCAGCTTCACCTGCATGTCGAGCGGCATTTCTCCAATCTCGTCCAGAAACAAGGTGCCGTGGTCAGCTAGTTCCAGTTTCCCGAGGCGGCGCTCTAGCGCGCCGGTGAATGAACCTTTCTCATATCCGAACAGTTCACTCTCCAGCAAGCTGGGACTCAGCGCAGAGCAATTCAGCGGCAGGAAGTTCTCCCGGCGGCGCGGGCTGTTTTGATGAAGCGTTTGGGCAACCAAGTCCTTGCCCGTGCCGCTCTCGCCAAGCAGCAGCACAGTCGTCCGTGTCGGAGCAACAATGGCTATTTGCTCCAGGAGTGTGTCCATCGCCGGGGACTTGCCGACAATCTGCTCAATCCCTCGCCCCAGCGCCATCTGCCGGCGCAGGTGACGCATTTCGTTGCCTGGTTTTCGCCTTTCCAGAATATGGCGAACGCGGTCCCGAAGCTCAAACAGATCCAGAGGCTTCAAAATGTAGTCATCGGCGCCGGTCTTGAGCGCCGCGACGGCAGTCTCCACCGTGCCATGACCCGTCACGATGAGGAAGCCAGCTTCCTGGTTGACTTCTCGAACCTTCTTCAGCAAGTCAATCCCGTCAACGCGAGGCATCTTTAGATCTGTCACCACCAGATCCATGTCCTTGAAGCTGTCTAGGCTTTGGACGGCAACTTCACCATCTTCAAAAGCAGACACCTCGTAGCCCACCTTCTTCAAAGCGCGGCATATTGATGCCAGGCTCTCGCTTTCATCGTCAACTACGCCTATGCGGTAAACTCGATCCATCCAGAGTAGTCCCATCCCGGAGTGTGCCCAAATCAGTCAAGCTCTCGAATCTCCTTTTCTGCAATCTTGTCCAACAGAACCTCTTTCTTCGATCGAACAATCCGTCCTTTGGGAGCCTTGGTCATCACCCGGCTCAAGCGCTTCACGTGCTTTACCACATCAAGTTTCTTCTTTTGCTTCAAGCGAACCTCACAAAGTGTCATCATACGACAACCCAGTTTTAGGCGAAAGGCGCAAGTCAGAGCCGCACCCACAAAAGAACTTAGGTCAGTCCCGTCATGCACCCCCACTCGATTGAACAGCGTCACAGATCAGGGGAGGAGGCTTATGGTTCGGCTTCTCATCCTTCTCAGTGTCCGGTGATCATGGCTTCCGAAAAGTAAGGTTCTTGAGCTGCGGTGGCGGGGGGAATCACGGTTAATTTTTCGGCGGGTAAATGGGCGTGCGGGATTCACTAGCCAGCATCCCGTCATTTCGGGGGAAATTCCTGGAGCCGGAAGGTAGTCTGCAGGGATCGAACTATGCCAAGGCGTTCCCGACCAGATCTATCCCGGGCGGGGCGGGTTCCAAACGTCTGCGGGTTGGTGGGGCATGCGACCGAAAGCCATTACATGATGCCCCCGGTGGGACCCAGCGACAACATAGATGCGGGCAATATGGGAAGTGTCTTTCCAGAGGGTGATCAGACAAACCCGGACGATAACCTGTGGAACGAGTTGAAGTGTTTGGTTGCCCGGCGCTCCTTTCGGGGCACCAAATGAGAATTCCGATGAAATTCTGTGGTTGAAGGGGCAAGCAGCGCTCCGTCAAGCACGGGAGACCGCATTGCCCCGAGAATCCGGCCACCGTGCCGGCCGAGCAGTTGAGATAGGACCTTGATTTGGTGCCCAATCGTGAGCCCCAGGGACGGAGTCGTCGCTACTTTGGGCCAAACGTTCCTGCTTGCCTAAGGGGTTTTCGGTGTTTCAACTATTCCCTTTGCCAGTCTGACCAGCTTGTTGACGAGAGGCTCCAAGGCCGGAGGTAGCGACTCTTCAGTCGTTCGAACAGTGTGCCGTTTACCCTCTGATTCTATTGTTATCAAGTACTGAAGACGATCAGAACCCCTCGCGGGAGCAGGCGGCCCCACAGATAGACTGAAGAAACGAGCTGTCTTCACTAGCTCTTCCAAATCCCGGACGTCATCAGCAGACAAGACCTTTTTCGAACCCTTTGCACCAAACGTCAGCTGTTTCGTCTGAGTATCGACCTCTGCGGTCAGACGAAAGCCGCCGATACCACCGGATCGCTCGAAACTTATCGTCATTCGAGTCTCACTTCTTCTGGCTGGGCACTTCGTTGCGATTGCAGGATGCGATGCGAAGACGATCAGAGAACAGGAAAGCCAGCAAGTCGAGTATGTCCAATAGCTAGCCTTTTTCCAACATTTGGGCCGCCTTGAGCGGTTCACCGAGACAAGTCTCCGAGCGAAGCCCCCAGCTAGGCGGGAGGTCTTTAGGACCGACGTTAAGAGCAGGTCAAATAATCGACGATATTCAGTTAAAAGACACCAAGAAAACCATCTCGCCAAGGCCCGAAGGAGCCTTTGAAGGCTATTTTTTCTTGGCAATCCCTTGTTTCTGGACCTTCTCGGCCTTCTTGGGCTCATTAGCACTCTTGGCTCGTGCTTGTGCGCGAGGACGGTGAGGAGGGATCCTCATACCACGGGCCATCGCCAAAACCACGCCGACCTGGCTCCACGCATCTTGAACAGCTTCCTGCTCGGGACTGCCTATTCCAAACAGCTGACCGGCGGTCGTGACGGTGAGAGCTGCGAAAGATCCGAACCTGGCGAATCGACTTAGAGAGGGACTCGTCAGCGTTTCGTACCAAATGAGACCGGCCCGTTCCCAAGCATTGCCACCAAGATTTGTGGCGGCCAAATAGAATGCTTTATTGGGGATTCCAGAGTTGATATGAACACCCCCGTTGTCCTGGAAGGTCCGCACGTAGCCGCTCATATCACCTGGCTGTGGATCCTTGCCAAGCACGGGGTCGTCATAGGCGGTTCCCGGGTCTTTCATCGACCTGAGTGCCTCACCATTTACATTCTCAGTGATAAGGCCTTCCCCGATAAGCCAGTCCGCCTGATCTGCGGTTTGGCCAAGTTTCCTTTGCTTGACCAACGAACCAAACACGTCAGAAACGGACTCGTTTAAAGCTCCCGGTTGGCCAAAATAGATCAAGCCGGCTTCGTCTTCCGTCACACCGTGCGTCAATTCATGACCGATGACGTCGATGGATATCGTAAATCGATTGAAGATCCGTTCGCTTTTCGGCAGGTCTTCATCGCCGTCACCGAAGACCATCTGCTGCCCGTCCCAAAAAGCATTGTCGTAACCCTTACCATAATGAACCGTTGCGTCTAGAGGCAGCCCCTCATCGTCGATCGAGCAGCGATCATATTCCTCAGAATAGAGATCGAAGGTGGCACCGAGGCCGTCGTAGGCTTCGTTCACCGCCGTGTCGTCGGTCGCTGATTCGCCCTCGCTACGCACCTCGGTTCCAGGCAACCTTTGAGTCTGACGAGCGTCAAAGACGGAACGGTCAATCTCACAACCGGCAGCGCCTGCCCACATTGGAAAGAACGAGCGCCGCATGCGTCGAATTCTGCGGGGAGCCTCCCTTACTTGGGAAAGGCGAGCCCGACCACGGCGCGTCGCACGATCCGCTTTCAGCGTGCGCACGACCCAGGTCCGCTGGGCCTCAGTGCCATTTCTCGCAATTTCGTCGAGCATGTGTGGTGGAACGATGCAGAAGATAGAGCCCGGAGGTATTCTGCCATAGGTTTGTGTATACATATCTCCTCCGTGAAAGTAGATTTGGACCAAGGATAGAGCCGTAGGATAGACGCTCTTTCCCAAAAGTCAACAGGAAATTCAAGGCTGATTCGCCCGCTAAGCCTTGCTCTAGCTGTAGTAGCAGCGAAAGTTTTCTGATTTTCAGCGCAATTGAAATGTTCAAACTGAAATCTTCCAATGATTATCGTGGCGCGAGATTTTCTTCTTGACAAGGACTCTGGCATTAACTACGGTTTGCTTGCTTTCGCGTAATGTGGTGGCAACCCATGGCCCACCAATGCTTCACTCTGGGGTCCAATCGGCACGATTTTCACTGTCAACATCCCTTGAAAGGAGGGTACTTTCATGTTGAAAAGAGCGTTGCGCAAACTGATGGTGCGTCGGGCGATGGCGCGTCGCTTGCGAGCAATGGCGATGGCGCGTGGCTTGCGAGGGGGAGGGGGACTGCGAAGAGGGGCACGGGGACTGGGAGGAAGGGCACGGGGACTGCGAGGAAAGGCAATGGCACGCAGACTGGGAGGAAGGATGGGGGCGCGGGCACGTAGATAGGTTGCCTCTGGGCCTCCCCTGCCCTCCCGACTGGGTGCTGTGGCAGATGCCGGGTCTCTGTCTCCAACGGCTGATGCATCTCAAACACACACCTTGAAGTGGAGGTGTGTGGGTCGAAAGGGATCTAGGATTAGAAAATCCCAGCTGATCTCTTGAATCTGACAATCAGCCTTGGGAGTTAGGGCCGAACGAGTGGAGGTTCCGCAAGGGGACCTCCATCGAAGGCCAGACAGAAGTCTGGACGCGGACTTGTTGACACCAGGAGTCGGCAATAGTATCTCCCTCCAGCGGTCTAGATCACGACCAGATCTCAGCCCCGCCTGAAGGATTCCCACAGAGGTTGTTTGTTCCGCCTTATTTCTGCCTTTCCGGGGAAGTAGCGGAGCCATGTCACAAATTCCACGAGCCTCCTCGTTCGTCGGTGATCAAGCACACAGCAAGCTGCCATGCAAAGCAGGGTTAGCACCCATAAAGGATTTGTGCTGCTTGCACTCACGCCGCCCGGCATCAGTGATCCTTCGATTGCGATCGCAGCCAGCCGAGCCGGTGGCGTCGGTGTGCTCAACTGGGAGCACACTCGCGACGAGCTAACTACACTTGCAGCAATCGCCAAGCTCCGTCGATACCCAGAGAATCTGTATGGAATCAAGGTTGCCGGTGAATCCGATCAGCTCTCCACATCTGCACTATCGCGTCTACCTAGCCAAATCAAGGTTGTCATTCTCACCCCAACAAGTCGAAGCGTGTTGCTGCAGCACGTTAAGGCTATCAGAAGTCTAAATCCAAACGATCTGACCGTGTTACTTGAGGCTACCAGCCTCCCAGAGGCCCAGCTTGCAAAAGATGTGGGCGTGGACGGACTTATCGCCAAGGGTCACGAGGCCGGTGGAAGAGTGGGTGAAGAGACTACTTTCATCTTGGTGCAGCGGCTGTTGGCTCAAACATCACTCCCGGTCTGGGCCCATGGAGGAGTCGGTTTGCACACAGCGGCGGCATGTTATGCAGCAGGTGCGGCTGGCGTGGTGTTAGACGCACAACTTGCGCTAACTCGGGAGTCTACCTTACCCGAAGCCACCAAGAACAGCATTGCACGCATGGATGGCAGCGAAACGATTTGTCTGGGAAACAGGCTCGGAGAAACCTACCGGATCTACTACCGGCCAGGGCTGGCAGCCGTGCTGGAGTTGCGTGAGCTGGCAGATTCGTTGAGTCAACAGTCACTATCAGGGTCCGCGTCCCCGACACTAGCCCAATGGCGCGAGGCAATTCGCCAACGAATCGGCTGGAATTCCCTCGAGAACCAGATATGGCCGATTGGGCAAGATGCGGCCTTCGCGCGATCGCTCGCCGAACAATTTCGCACGGTCGGAGGCGTGCTCGAAGGTCTCCGCCAATCAATCGATGCGCACGTTCGGACAGCGCGCGCCCTCAAGCCCTTGGATGCGAGAGGGCCGCTGGCAAGGTCTCACGGCACTCTATATCCCATTGTACAGGGTCCGATGACGCGGGTTAGTGACACGGCCTCGTTCGCGGCAGCAGTTGCCAAAGGTGGTGCTCTGCCGCTGCTGGCGTTGGCGCTGATGAGGGCACCCGAGGTCGAAACGCTTCTCAAACAGACCTCTCATACGCTGGGCGACCGGCCCTGGGGGGTGGGAATCCTGGGCTTCGTCCCCCTTGAGCTGCGACAAGAACAATTGGAAGTGGTCCGTGCTCATCGACCTTTCTTCGCACTCATTGCCGGTGGACGCCCTGATCAAGCTCTGAGCCTAGAAAACGCTGGCATCCCCACGTACTTGCATGTTCCCTCGCCTGGCTTACTCAAGCTGTTTCTCGAAAACGGGGCCAGACGGTTCGTCTTCGAGGGGCGAGAATGCGGAGGCCACGTGGGACCTCGCTCCAGCTTTGTTCTATGGAACATGATGATCGACACCCTTCTGGAATCGCTGGCACCGGGTGACATGGCGGAGTGTCATGTTCTCTTTGCGGGCGGAATCCACAACGACCAGTCGGCGTGCATGGTGGCGGCCCTGGCAGCGCCGCTGGCGGAGCGCGGTGTCAAGATCGGCGTCCTAGTCGGTACGGCCTATCTATTCACCAAAGAGGCAGTTGCCGGGGGAGCAATAGTGGAGGGTTTCCAACAACGGGCACTTCAGTGTACCGACACCATCCTCCTGGAAACCGGACCGGGTCATTCCATCCGTTGTGCTCAGACACCCTATGTCGACGCGTTCGAGCGGGAGAAGCGACGCTTGACAGGTGAGGGCGTTTCAGCTGAACAGGTACGTGTCGAGCTCGAAGAGTTGAACGTGGGTCGTCTACGGATTGCCTCTAAAGGAATAAACCGTCATCCCAGGTATGGAAGAGATCCGGAAGCACCCAGGTTCGAGGCGATGAGTGAGACGGAACAACACGCTCAGGGGATGTATATGATCGGTCAGGTGGCTGCACTGCGTGATTCCACGTGCACCATTGAGGAGCTTCACAATGACGTTTCAGTGAATGGATCAAAGCTACTGACGAAGCTGCCAGAGCCCGCCTTATCCCATAGCGACAGCCGCAGAGTAGAGTCACCCTCCGACGTGGCGATCATCGGCATGGCCTGCTTTTTGCCTAAAGCGCCCACTCTCCAAGACTACTGGGAAAACATTCTCAACAAGATCGACGCTATCAGTGAGATTCCCGAAGATCGCTTCGATTGGCGGCGCTACTTTGATCCCGACCCCAATACGCGAGACAAAATCTATTCCAAATGGGGCGGTTTCCTCCCAGACATGCCCTTTGACCCGATGCGGTACGGCATGCCCCCCAACAGCTTGGCTTCGATCGAGCCGCTCCAGCTCCTTACGTTGGAAGTCGTGCGCGTCGCCCTTGAGGATGCAGGATACGCGACCCGCCCATTTCCCCGGCAGCGCACCTCTGTCATCCTCGGGGTCGGCGGAGGGGTGGCAGACTTAGGACAAAAGTATGCCGTGCGGTCCGGCTTGCCAACAATTGTGGATAAGGTTCCGGCTGATATTCTGTCCCAACTCCCAGAATGGACCGAGGATTCCTTCGCCGGTATCCTGTTGAATGTGGCAGCCGGAAGGGTCGCAAACCGCTTCGATCTTGGCGGCGTGAATTACACGGTAGACGCAGCTTGCGCCTCCTCACTGGCAGCAATCCAACTGGCGGTTCGAGAACTGGAAGCCGGGTCCAGCGATATGGTGATTGTCGGTGGCGCCGACACCGTTCAGAATGCTTTTGGCTATCTGGCGTTCAGCAAGACCCATGCCCTTTCACCGCGTGGTAAATGCCGGACGTTCGACGAGAGCGCCGATGGAATAGCAATCAGCGAGGGAGTCGCCGTCGTTGTCCTGAAACGTCTGGCTGACGCAGAACGGGACGGTGATCGGATCTATGGCGTCATCAAGGGGATCGGCGGCTCGAGCGATGGGCGTGACAAAGGTCTAACTGCTCCCCGTCCCGAAGGTCAGGTGCTGGCCTTGGAGCGAGCCTATATCAAGGCTGGCTTCTCACCTGCCACAGTTGGGCTGGTGGAGGCTCACGGGACAGGCACCGTGGCCGGCGACCGGGCCGAGGTCGAAACGCTGAAACGAGTATTTGGAGCCGCCGGTGCTGCGCGCCAGCGTAGCGCGATTGGTTCCGTCAAATCCATGATCGGCCACACCAAATGCACGGCTGGCGTTGCTGGTCTGATCAAGATCGCCCTGGCGCTTCACCATAAGGTCCTGCCTCCTACTATCAACGTGGACAGCCCCAACTCCAAGGCGGCTTTCCCAGAGAGCCCATTCTACGTTAACACGGAGCCACGCCCGTGGATTGACGGAACGGCAGGACATCTTCGACGTGCCGCGGTCAGTGCCTTTGGTTTTGGCGGAACAAATTTCCATGCCGTGCTGGAGGAACACGCTGGGAGTTCGGACTCTGCGCGCGTAGCAATTTGTCAAAGGTGGCCAAGTGAGCTTCTGCTTTGGTCCGCCAACTCACGTCAGGATCTTCTCGCCGCTGTTGAAGCGCTGGATGTCTCCCTGCAGCGAGGCGCAAGACCAGCCTTGAAGGATTTGGCTTACAGCCTGTGGAAGCGCTACCAGCAACGAGCGGGGCTGACGCTGGCTATGGTTGCCACATCGCTCGAAGACCTCCGGCAGAAGCTGACTTGGGCTCAAGATGCCTTGAAGACGCCGGGGGGGCATCGAATTCAGGATCGCAGAGGGGTGTACTTCACAGAAAGACCGCTAGCCCGAGACGGCAAGATCGCCTTTTTATTTCCCGGCCAGGGTTCACAGTATCCGGCTATGCTCCGTGATCTAGCCATCTATTTCCCCGAGGTCCGCGAGGCGTTCGAGTTGGCCGACCAGGTCCTTGCAAACCGGTTACCGAAGCCCCTCAGCTCTTATGTCTTCCGGCCACCGAGCTTCACGGCCGAGGAGGAACGGGCGTCTGAACTAGCCCTCATGCAGACGACTGTGGCGCAGCCGGCTCTTGGAGCAGCGAGTATGGGACTTTTCCGTCTGCTTCAAGCCCTGGGTGTTTCCCCTGATCTAGTGGCGGGCCACAGCTACGGTGAATACGTCGCCTTGTGCAGCGCTGGCGTATTCAGCGAGGCTGCCTTGTACGAGATTTCCGAAGCTCGCGGGCGTTGCATCAGCGAAGCGGCGGGACAGGAAGAAGTTGGAACCATGGCTGCGGTGAGTGGAGCCCCCGACCTCGTTGGCGAACTCCTGAAGCCGGTCGCGGGGATCTGCATTGCTAATGTCAACGGCCCGCGCCAGACGGTTATCTCCGGCACCCGGCAGGGCGTGGAGAATGCCATTGAAGTCCTTCAGAGCCATGGAATCCAAGCCAAGCCCATCCCTGTTGCTTGTGCATTCCATTCGCCCCTGATTGCCCCAGCTCGCGATCGACTGGGAAAGGTCCTTTCAAGCTTCAAGTTCTATGAGCCGGAACGTGAGGTATTCTCCAACTCACATGCCGCTCCCTACCCGCGTGACCCGAAAATCATCGCTGCTTGGCTGGCCGAGCATTTAGTCAGCCCCGTGCAGTTTGCGGGCGAAGTAGAGGCGATGTATGGCGCGGGTGCTCGCATTTTCGTCGAGGTTGGGCCACGCAATGTATTGACGGCTTTGGTCGGGCAGATCCTCGAAGATCGGCCTCATCTCGCGATCGGAGTCGACGGGGTCAACCGTTCCGGGATCAACCAGCTTCATCACCTCCTTGGACAACTCGCTGCTGACGGGGTGTGCCTCGATCTCGATCTCCTTTATGAAGGAAGAGACGTGAGGCTCCTGACCCTAGCAAAGCTGGTAGAGGAAACCCAGGAGAAGCCCCTCTCTCCGACAACTTGGCTGGTTAATGGCGGTCGAGCCAGGCCGCTCCATGCAACTGCTGTTCCCAGGATTGCACCGGGCCACCCGACAGGCGAGCCAAACCACGGCAGCACACGAGTCGCAGTTCCAGGCACTGCTGCTCCCAGTCCAACCCCGTCCTCGCCAATTGTTGCAAATCCTCAAAGGCTAGACTCAACTGCGGTCCAACCTGGAGATAGCAAAAGGGCCACCGAGTCCTTGCCTCCAAATTCGGCCCCTACTCGAGTTCAAGGTCAAAAGCCTTCTCAGGATCTCCACCGGCCAACTGTGAGCAGTAGTGAGGCCGGCGAGGTCATGCTCCAGTACCAGCGCTTGATGAACCAATTCCTAGAGACTCAAAGGCAAGTGATGCTCAGCTACTTCGACGGAGCTGGCGGAAGAAGCGGTGCCTTGTCGGAGGACGTAGCTGCAGCTCTCCTGCCGAGAGATAGGGTCCCGGCTCCTGTGGCGTTACAGCGAGCTGACGATGAATCCACAACCCACATCCGGCCACCACGGTCGGTTGAGCCTGTTGCAGCGCCGCAACCACGTGTGGTCGCGGAAGAAACGCAGATGACGCAGACGCTACTGCAGATCGTCAGTGAGCGAACAGGGTACCCGACGGCGATGCTGGATTTCGATCTCAACATCGAGGCGGACCTAGGTATCGATTCCATAAAGTGGGTGGAGATTCTCGGCACCCTTCAGCGCTCAATCTTTCCCTCAGATCCCGGAATGGCCCAGGAAGTGATGGAAGATTGGGCGCGACATAAAACTCTGCGCGCTATTGTTGAGTCATTCGCGAAGATCCTTCCACTGCACCAGAAGTCTAAGGCTGGCGAGCCAGTCTGCGCGCCAGCTACTCCGTCCAACCCAGCCAGGTCTGAGAGTGCCGAGGAACGAAAGAGTACAGTTCCCCGGTTCCTCTTGACGGCAGTCGATTGCCCTGCCGAGTGCCAAGGTAGCCCGATCGTGACGGACGGAGTGTTCGTGCTGACTGATGACGAGCGTGGAGTGGCTCAATCCTTATTTGACAGACTCCGTGAACGCGGTGCCCGAGCTGTGTTAGTCCGGATGCGGTTCGACGATACCAAGGTGACCCAGGAGGCTTACGAAGCGAATCTGACCGACTTGAAAGGTGTATCGGATCTTCTACAAGGAATTCGGAATGAGCACGGCCGAATAGCAGGAATCATTCACCTGTTGCCGCTGCACCTCAAGCCCGGCTTTGAGGAAATGGACCTTCCTGATTGGCGAGAGTGTCTTCTGAAAGAAGTTAAGAGTCTGTTCTGCCTTGCCAAGGCGGCAAGTTCCGACCTTAGACAGGATGGCCAGCATGGGAAGGGTTGGCTGGTGGCAGCGACCAGCATGGGTGGAGCGTTTGCTAGCGATTCTGCACGCCAACCCTTCTTTCCGGGTCATGGAGGGATCAGTGGTCTAATCAAGACACTCTCCATCGAATGGCCGGAAGTGAAGTGCAAGGTGATCGACTTCGACACCGGTGAGTCACCGCAACGAATGTGCGAAGTTATCGTCAACGAAATGGTTTCAAGGCACGAGGACGTAGAGGTTGGCTACAGGGGCGCACAGCGGCTCTTGATTCGTGCAAGGCCCGCGCCACTGACTGAAGGTGTAACTACCCAGGCCAACGGTTCCGCTGCCAGAGTCATTCTAGTGACCGGGGGTGCCCGTGGCATCACAGCCGAGGTCGCTCGCGAGCTGGCGACCTGTTTTCAACCGACTCTCCTCCTTGTGGGACGCTCCCCATTGCCGGCTCCGGAAGAGTCGGCAGAAACAGTCGGACTGACGGCTCTTGCTGATGTCAAGGCTGTGCTGATGGATCAGATGCGCCGGGCTGGAGAGCACGTCACGCCAGCCCTTGTGGAGGCCGCCTACTCCCGCTTTTTAGGAGACCGGCAGATTCGACGTAACCTTGCGGTTTTGAAAGAGACCGGTGCCAGGATTCACTACTATCAAGCAGACGTCCGGGATGAGAAGGTGTTTGGAAGTCTAATTGACAAGATGTACGAGACGTACGGACGAATCGACGGTGTCATCCACGGCGCAGGAATCATCGAAGATAAACTGATCGAGGATAAGACGCCTGAATCTTTCGATCGCGTCTTCGACACCAAAGTCACTAGCGCTTTTGTTCTTGCTCGTAAGCTAAGGCCCGACTCGCTCAAGTTCCTCGTTTTCTTTGCCTCTGTCGCCGCAAGTTTTGGGAACCGGGGGCAGGGTGACTACGCTGCCGCCAACGAAGTATTGAACAAGCTTGCCATTTACCTCGATCGCTTGTGGCCAGCGCGCGTAGTGTCCATCAGTTGGGGACCTTGGGCTCAGACCGGAATGGCCTCCACAGAAGTACAACGGCAGTTTGCTGAGCGGGCCATCGAAGTAATCGACCCTGAAGTCGGCAGGCGCGCTTTGGAACGGGAGCTTCGATGCGGCTGCAAGAATGAAGCTCAGGTGATCCTAGGAGCGGGTCCCTGGGCAGTTGGAACTGATGCGAAG
This sequence comes from uncultured Acidimicrobiia bacterium, assembly GCA_963752385.1. Taxonomy (GTDB): domain Bacteria; phylum Acidobacteriota; class Terriglobia; order Versatilivoradales; family Versatilivoraceae; genus CAVVYL01. The sequence continues at coordinate 251,346 of CAVVYL010000056.1, forward strand.
GTAGCCTTACCCTCTGCCGGCCCTTGTCTGCGACCACATGAATATCCATCTCTGACCGAGCGCGGCGCCGCGGTGGACGCGGTCGAGCAGTTCGATTCGCCAGATGGTGTTCTGTGTGGCTCTTCGGGTCAGCTGCCAAAACAGAAGGGGGCCGCGTCATGAGTTCCGTCCCGACTCCGGGCGGTTACAAAGGCCCTATCTCGCAGGAAGATGTGGCGATCATTGGCATGGCCTGCATCTTTCCGGGTGCGCCCGATCTGCGAACCTACTGGCAGAACATCATTGCGAAAGTAGATGCGGTGGGCGATCCACCGGAAGACTGGGAAGCAGAACTCTTCTACGACCCTTCCTCGACAGAAAATGACCGGGTTTACTGTAAGCGCGGCGGTTACCTTGGTGACCTAGCACGTTTCGATCCCCTCAAATTTGGCATTATGCCCAACTCCGTGGATGGGGGTGAGCCGGACCAGTTCCTGGCGCTCCAAGTGGCGCAGGAGGCTTTGGCTGATTCCGGCTATGCGAACGCTGTTGTGGACCGGGAACGCGTCGAAGTCATCATTGGTCGCGGGACCTACATCAATCGGGGCTTCACCACTGTTGTGCAGCACGGCCTTGTCGTCGATCAGGTCTTGCGTATTCTCAAAGAACTTCATCCCGAACATAGTACCGAAGAACTGCAGCAAATAAAGCGGGAGCTCAAGGCCAGCCTGCCCCCCTTCAATGCTGAGATGGCGCCGGCCCTCGTACCCAACATCATGAGCGGGCGCATCGCCAACCGTTTAGACTTTATGGGCCCCAATTATACGGTTGACGCGGCCTGCGCATCCTCGCTGATCGCCGTTGACCGGGGGCTGCAAGATTTGCTGAGCATGAAATGCGATCTGGCTCTGGTAGGTGGGGTCCACGCTTCGACGCCAGCGCCCATTTTGATGATCTTCTGTCAGCTCAATGCGCTCTCGCGGCGAGGCCAGATACGGCCGTTCGACAAAAATGCTGATGGTACCTTACTGGGAGAGGGACTCGGTTTTGTCGTCCTTAAGCGCCGCCGGGAAGCCGAAAGGGACGGTGACCGGATCTACGCCTTGATAAAGGGAGTAGGGACAGCTAGTGATGGACGAGCGCTGGGTCTGTTGGCTCCGCGCATGGAAGGAGAGGAGCTGGCGCTGCGACGTGCCTATGAAGCGACTGGAATTTCTCCTGCGACCGTCGGCCTGATCGAAGCGCATGGTACAGGGACCCCTGTTGGAGATGCAGCCGAGATCGAGGCTCTCCGCCGAGTCTTCGGCCACCGTAATGGAGAGCCTCCCTCCTGTGCCATAGGTTCTGTAAAATCCATGATCAGCCACTTGATCCCGGCCGCGGGAATCGCAGGAATTATCAAGTCGGCCTTGGCGTTGCATCACAGAGTTCTGCCGCCTACTTTACATTGCGATCAACCGAACCCAAAACTTGAGCTCCAGAAGACTTCTCTTTATATCAACACAGAAACCCGCCCTTGGATTCACGGAGCTTCTACTCCGCGTCGAGCAGGCGTCAATGCCTTCGGCTTCGGAGGGATCAATGCCCACGTCATTCTCGAGGAACACAAGCCAGTTCGTGAAGATGCACTGGTCAGTTATCAGCAGCAGTGGGATTCGGAAGTTTGCGTCGTGCAGGGGGATTGTCGTGAGGACTTGCTCCAACAGTGCGAGCATATCAAAACGTACCTCGCCAGTTCCCATCAACCGGAACTTAAGGACCTCGCTTTCACGTTGAACTCCTCTCTCAGGGATTCTTCAATGCGACTGGCCATCGTGGCTTCTTCGCTGAGTGAGTTTGAGCAGAAGCTAGGCCAGGCAATGTCGCGGCTGGCGGACTCAAAATGCCAGCAAATCAAGGACGCTCAGGGCACCTACTTTTTCCAACGGCCGCTCAGTCAACAAGGGAAGCTGGCGTTCCTTTTCCCGGGTGAGGGCTCCCAGTATTTCAACATGCTTTCCGATCTATGCGTCCACTTTCCTGAAGTCAGGGCGTGGTTCGATCTCATTGACCGCGCATTTTTGATGCACAAGAGAAAGTATCTTCCCAGCCAAGTGGTGTTTCCGCCTCCTCTCGCCAATGGGCAGCCGGAGGAAAGCGAGGAAATGCTCTGGAGGATGGACTGCGGTCCTGAGGCCATCTTCACTGCCAACCAAGCTATTTTCACCCTATTGTCACGCTTGCACATCCGGCCTCATACCGTTGTAGGCCACAGCACGGGTGAGTACTCGGCATTGGTGGCGTCAAGGAGCAATCCAGTCGAAACTGAGGATCGACTTATCGAAGAAATTCTCGAGCTCAATGGATACTACGAGCGATTGTTGGACAGCGGACGAATTCCGGAAGGGGTCCTGGTAACCGTGGGTGGCACGGACCGTGACACAGTGTTTTCCGTTGTCGGTCACAACCGCGATCTGCATCTTGCGATGGATAACTGCCCACATCAGCTGGTGTTTTGTGGGAGCCAGGAAGCCGTTGCGGAGAGCGTCGAGCAGCTACGCAAAAAGGGGGCGATATGCACCCAACTACCCTTTCGTCGGGCCTACCATACGCCGATGTTCCAGCCCTTTTGCGATCAACTTCGTGAATTCTTCCAGCGCTTGACAATCAATCCTCCTGAAATCGAAATGTATTCCTGTATGACTGCTAGGCCATACCCCCCAGATGAGGGCGAGATTCGGAGACTGGCAGTCGAGCAATGGGCTCGACCGGTTCGCTTTCGGGAGACCATCCAGGCAATGTACGAGGGAGGCACCCGGATTTTTGTCGAGGTAGGACCGAGAAACAATCTCACAGCTTTCGTAGATGACATTCTCCGCGGTCGACAGTACTTGGCTGTTCCCACGAATGTCCCTCACCGCTCCGGCATCACGCAACTTAACCACCTGGTTGGTTTGCTAGCTGCGCATGGAGTGCCGATGCAACTGGATTACCTCTACGCGCGGCGCCAGCCGCAGCGACTGTCCTTCGAATGTGACAAGGATCAGGGGCCGAAGTCTAGGGAGTTATCGGGTTCTCTGAGACTGGCAATGGGGCTGCAGCCACTACGGCTCAAACGGGAAGGAGCCAATATCGGGACCTCGAATCATAGCTCGACTCTGCGAGACAACCAGGCGACGGTGGCAAACATGGACGGTGTCGCACCGAAGAAGCCCAGCCTCGTTGCGGCTCTTGCAGAAAACCACTTTCGAGGAGCTGCGGCACATTGTCCAGAGGAGATACCTTCGGTAGATTCTTCGATGGTCCGGGAATCCCACAGTGAGTCCAAACTGCTGTCACTGGATTCCCCTTCCTCGCACGGGAATGGCTCTCGATCCCTGATCATGCAAGAATACTTTCGCACCATGGAAAAGTTCCTTAGTGTTCAGCAAGAGGTAATGCAGGCGTTTGCGGATCGCGGCAATACGAGTTCCCTCCCCTCGCGCAAAGGGCAAACTACCTTGATCGATGACCCACCAGGTGACGACGGGGCAACTGCTCCAGAGCCGGGCTGGAAACCGAAACAGGAAGAAAGGTTGGAGTTGGCATACACTCCGGGACTAACACATCCCGAGTCGCATGTTGCCATACAGTCTGGTCCGGTCAAGCTGGGAAATGTTGCCGCTACGCATGAAGACATTCCGCAGGTGTCCGAAGCCATCCGTGAAACGCTTCTGAAGCTGATCAGTGAGAAAACGGGCTATCCGGCCGAGATGCTTGATCTAGGCTTGAATCTGGAAGCCGACCTAGGTATCGACTCCATTAAGCGGGTGGAGATTCTTGGAACCTTCCAACGTCAAACCGGACTGATTCCCGCAGACGGCATGGATCGAGCCAGCAGTCTGAAAACGCTGCAGCAAATCGTGGACTACCTCTCTGGCCAGAATGGGCGAGAGGCCGATTCTAGCCGCACATCTCAGGCTATACCCTTGAGCGGGACTTCGCCCACATCTTCCGTTGAGTCGATTTCGAGCTTTCCGCTGCTCGGAACCATCGTCTCTCTGACCCCGGGACGGGAGTTGGTCGCCCGCCGTGTGCTTGACTTGGAAAACGACGTTTTTCTCAAGGATCACACTCTCGGCAGAGACATCTCAGTAACGGACGAGAATCTTAGAGGATTGTCAGTCGTTCCTCTGACTATCAGCATGGAGATGCTTGCCGAAGCGGCCGCCGTCCTGGTTCCCAACAAACTCGTCATTGGGATGAAAGACATCCGTGCCTATCGATGGATTGGCCTGGACGAGGGCCAACTGACGTTGCAGGTGAGTGCTCGATACAAGGTTTCCGCGCCCGAGGTTGTGGTCCAGGTCAAAGAATGGGTTGACTCCGCCTTGGCTGTTCAGCCGGCGACTCCTGTTATTGAAGGAACGGTCGTTTTCGGCGATGACTATTCTGCTCAATCGCCGGCTGGGGATTTCGTCCTTCGTTCGGAGCGGCTTTCCAAGTGGAGTCCCGAACGACTTTACGCAGATGTCATGTTCCACGGCCCGAGCTTTCAAGGTGTCGTGTCTGTCGACCGCTGGGGAGAGGATGGGGTCGAAGGCACCGTGAAAGGTATTTCCCTTGGTCATTTCTTTCGGGCAAGATTCGACCCGAATTTCCTCACGGATGCCGTGCCTTTGGACGCTGCCGGGCAACTGGTAGCGTATTGGACGGCGGAACATTTTGAGACAGGTTTCCACATCTTTCCGTTTCGGGTCGAGACACTGAAGATTTTCGGACCTCGTTTGCGTCCAGGAGAACTGGCAAAATGCCGGGCTCGAATCGCCCTCCTGGAAGGATGGCAGATGCGGTCCGACATTGAGATCATCGGATCAGATGGGCGCGTTCTGATCCAGGTTGAAGGTTGGTGGGATCGGCGGTTCGACCTGCCCGAAGACTTTTACCGACTCAGGGTGTCACCTAGGGATGTCCTGCTCGGTAGGCCATTTTCACCGGTTATCGCCCGATTCGATCACGCAGAGTCCTTCACTTGCTGTCTGATTGATCATCTCCCTCTGGATTTTCTGGAAGCGCACGGAAGGATCTGGCAGCGTGTATTGGCACATCTGGTCCTTAGCCCCGGGGAGCAAAAGATTTGGCAAAGCCTGAAGGCTCCTGAACGGCGTAGGGCTGAATGGCTTCTTGGACGGGCCGCAGCAAAGGATGCTGTCCGGCTGTTCTTGCGCAAGCGCCACGGCCTGCGGTTGTGCCCAGCCGATATCGAAATCGTCCCAGATGATCTTGGGAGACCGCTAGTTCGCGGCGCCTGGCAGGCAGAGCTCAAGCGTGCGCCACTTGTTTCCATTGCCCATTCTCATGGTACGGCGCTGGCCATAGCCGGCGACGATGGGTTGTGCTCGGGTGTTGGTGTTGATCTTGAATACATGGGCCATACACGAGAAGGATTTGAGGCTATCGCCTTTGCTCCGGCGGAGCAAAGTCTGCTAACCTCTGTGGACGAATCCTCCAGAGAGGAATGGAGCTTACGACTTTGGTGCGCGAAGGAAGCGGTGGCCAAAGCGATAGGCCAGGGCTTGATAGGTGGACCACAGTCGTTAGTCTTGAAGCACTTCGAGCCCGAAACCGGACGTCTGGAGTTCAGCCCTACTGGCTCATGGGTCAAGTCTCTTCCGGACCTTGCACGCACGGTGATTTCTGCCTTCACCGTGCGAGAGGGTAACCTGATCGCGGCAAGCACGATCTATCCTTTGCAGGGCGGTTTGCCACCCATGAATAGCACTGACTTGTAAGCCCAATGATTGAGCCTGTCTTCATCCTCGCTCCCGGTCGTTCTTTCACTTCGGTTGTTTGTGCCATGCTGGGCCAGCACCCTCAAATGTACGGCTTGCCTGAATTGAACCTCAGCGTAGCCACGACCCTGCGCGAATGGTGGGTGCGCTTTCAGGGCCCTCGGACTTTCTTGTCACACGGGCTCTTGCGCGTAGTGGCCGAACTCTTCTTTGGCGATCAGAATGTGGCGACGATAGTGCAGGCGCGGCGATGGGTGCGTTGCCGGCTTTTCATGCACACCGGCTCCGTCCTGGAGCTTTTAGCTGAGGCGGTGCACCCGCTGGGCTTCGTCGAAAAAAGTCCCATCGCCGTTTCGGAGCCGCGATACCTGGAGCGGCTAGGACAGTCCTATCCACGTGCACGATTCATCCATTTGCTGCGCCACCCACGTTCGAACTGTGAATCAATGCTTTCGGCGCAATGGTCGTGCGCTTTAGTGGCGTATGCAAACGGTCCTGACGGGCACACATCAACACGAATGCTCGACCCGCAGATGATCTGGTACAAATTCCATACGAATATCCGCGAATTCTTGAAAGGCCTTCCAAAATCGCGTCAACTCCGGATCCGCGGGGAGGATTTGTTGGCGGAGCCTGACCCACATCTGCGCCTGATAGCCGAGTGGCTCGGGCTGCGTGCTGATTCGGCGGCCATCGAGGAGATGAAGCATCCGGAGCGGTCGCCGTTTGCTTGCCTCGGCCCCCCCGGCGCACGCTTTGGTAACGACCCCACTTTCCTCAAGAGCCCGGCTCTTCGTCCTCATGTGTACAGTCGGCGCTTGGAGGAGAGGGAGAGTCCGCAGGGGTTGGAGGGTCCGCTGCGCTGGCGAGCGGACGGTGCCGGCTTCCGCAGCGAAGTTAAGCGCCTTGCTGAAACGTTCGGGTATTCGTGATGAAACCCAAAGCCAACGGTGATAATGAGTGACGAACAGGACACGACACGGGAGGCAATTCTCAGCTTTGTGACTGAGATTCTAGCCGAGGTAGCGGCCGATTGGGACGTCGGCCCTATCTTACCAGAGACCCAATTGGGAGAACTTGGGCTTGAGTCTATTAGCTTAGTTTATCTCATTGGTGAGATCCAACAACGTTATCATTTGCAAGATCGCCTTTTTCAGAGCCTCAGAGCAGCCGAGATAAATATCGCAAAGATGCGCATAGCCGATATCGTCGACTTTGTTTGCGATATCCTGTCTAACCCGCGCGCAAATGTGGCAGGAGGAGAGTTGTGACTGGAGAGAGTTCCAATCGAGTCGTGCTGGTCGGGTTGGATGGAGCCACGTTCTCGATTCTGGATCCGCTGATGAATGACGGGACAATGCCGTTTCTCAGCGAGTTCGCTGCCCGAGGGGCACGTGGGGTCCTCCGCTCGACCCCGCATCCCCTCACTCCACAGGCTTGGACGTCGCTGATGACCGGGCGAACTCCAGGGAACCATGGTGTGTTTGACTTCGTTCGAGCAGAACTGGAAGGCGACCATCCTGGTTATTCACTGGTGACCTCTTCAGATATCCGGTGCGAAACAATATGGTCCATTGCCAGCCGACAGTCGCGCCGGGTCACGGTACTGAATTTTCCATGTATGTTTCCTCCTCCACAGATCAGGGGCTTTGTTGTGCCGGGATTTGTCCCCTGGAGCTATCTGCGCAGAGCTGTCTACCCGTCGGATCTCTACTCCCGGCTTCAAGCACAGCCCGGCTTTAACGCGCGGGAGCTGGCGATCGACTGGGACACCGAGCGGAAGGCGTTGCAAGGCTTGCCCGAGGAGGAATTCGACGCATGGATCAGATTTCACACCGCTCGGGAACAGCAGTGGTTCGAGATGGTTCGCTTTTTGATGCGAGAAGAACCCTGCGATTTGACGGCGATTCTCTTCGATGGGATGGACAAGCTGCAGCACCTCTGCTATCATCTCATTGACCCTCATACTGCCTCGCGTGCCGCGACTTCTGCTTGGACACGGCAGATCCGCGACCTTTGCTTAGGTTATTTCCGGCAACTGGACCGCTTCATCGCAGAGCTCTCCATCATGGCGGGTCCCCAGGCTCGCATGTTTATCACCTCGGATCATGGATTTACCCTTGCGGGGAATCGCATCTTCTACGCCAACGTTTGGCTGGCTGAGCACGGCTACCTGGCGTGGAAGAACGACGTTCCGCTCGATCATGAAGGCCGCCTCACTTTGGAGGGCTTCACCGAAACCGGCACACTGTTTGACTGGGACCGAACTACCGCCTTTGCGCTCACGCCCAGCAGTAACGCGATCTTCATCCGCCAGGCGAAGAGTCGAGGCGCACCGGGTGTCTCGCCCGAAGCGTATGCCGGCTTTCGTGACCGCCTTGTTGCATCTTTGCTGGCGATCAGGGATGTAGACGGGCAGCCTGTTGTGGATCGAGTGCTGACGCGCGAAGGAACGTTCCCTGGCAGTCAGTCGGATAAGGCGCCCGATCTGACGCTGGCACTGCGAGATCACAGCTTTCTTTCAGTGCTGCGCGCCGATGCGCCGCTCAAGCCGCGCCGCATGCCTTATGGCACGCACCATCCGGATGGTATCTTTTTCGGGCGCGGGCCGGGTATCCGTCGTGGGCTGGAAATCGCTCCGCTTTCCATTCTCCAGGTCGCGCCAACGTTGCTCTACAGCCTGGGGCTTCCGGTCCCGTCGGACATGGAAGCTAGGCCTGCGCTGGAAGTGTTCGAGCCCTCCTTTGTGGAGGGGCACCCACTCCGAATTGATGAGGGGGGTACTTTGCCGTCGCCTGCAGACAGGAGAGGCGAGCCGCCGCTGCTCGAGGCAGGGCTTGATACCCAGGTTCTGGAACGGTTGAAGGCGCTCGGCTATCTAGAATGACGGTATAGCATGCCGAAGGTTAAGCTAGACGGACTGACGCTTCATTACCAGCAAGCGGGTCGAGGCCAGAACATTGTGATGCTTCATGGGCTGTGCTCCAACTTGGCGTTCTGGTACTTCAGCTTGCTTCCGATCCTATCCCGAGACTTCCGCATGACGGTTTACGACATGCGCGGTCACGGTCTTAGCGACATGCCGGCCAAGGGCTATACAACCTTGGACTTGGCATCGGAGCTGGCGGCACTGCTGCAGTACCTTAACATTGAGCGGGCACACCTTGTCGGCCACAGCTTCGGCGGGGCGGTGGCGCTGCAGTTTGCTTCCCTTTTTCCGGCGCGAGTAGCGTCTTTGACACTTGCCGATGCCAGGGTACCAGCGTTGCAGCCTACCCTCCCGCCGCGGGGTGCTAGGAGTTGGAAACGGGTCCACGCCCGACTGCGGGGCGCCGGCTTGGAGGTGCCTGACGACTTGCCACGCGTTGCTTACGGATTCTTTGAGGAATTGGCACGGCTGCAGCGTGACGCACGTGGCCGGGCGCCCGCCTGGAGGGCCACGCCCATCCTGCGCCAGTGGAACAGAGACTCGCATCTGGCGCGGCGCTGGCTCCAGCTCGTACGAACAACCTCTGCACCCGCAGAAATGGCCAGCTTGGCTGGCCTGACGGTTGATCGCATCCGCCAGGTTGTGCAACCGACCCTTGCCATTTTCGGGGAGCGCTCCAACTGCTTACAGACCCTATGGGGACTGGAACGGCTCCTTCCGCACTGTCGAAAGGTGATCGTGCCCGGAGCCGGCCATTTTCACCCAATTCTCCAGCAGGAGCGGTTTGTTCATGCCTTGAAACAGTTTATCCGGCAGCTAGGAGACAAACAGCCGGACGATCGACCTCTTGGGAGTTTCCACTGAAATACTAAGACGTTGCCTATGAACCAGCAGGTTCACCGAATAGAGGAAGGGAATGCCTCGTCGGGGCTGTGTGCGGCAGACTTCACGAGGATCGCAGCCAACGGTTTTGACGACCCGGAGAACTCTTACGCACACTCGATGGTGTGCTTTCAAAACTGCGTGTATGTAGGTACCCTCCGCAACGCATTTCCGCTGTTAAAGCTGTTCCCGCCCGCGGACCCGCCGGTCATGGATCCGTGGCCCGTTCGGACAGTCGAGAAAGTTGAGGACTTGAACCTGCTGGCCCAGATCTGGCGCTACGACCTGGCGCGCAAACAATGGGAGAAGGTTTTCACTTCGCCCGTCATTCCGCGGCACAACGGACAGCCGGCGCCGCGGGATATTGGATATCGCGGGATGGCGGTGTTCCGAGGCCGTCGGGATGCGTCCCCTGGCCTGTTCGTGAGCACGATCTCGACCGTGCTGCGCGGCACCGCGGCCTTAATCCTCCGATCAGAGGATGGAGAGCACTTTGAGGCCGTATCGGAGCCGGGGCTCGGGAATCCCAACGTGTCCACATTCCGTTCGCTCATCGCGTTTGACGACCGGCTGTTTGTGGCCCCGGTCGGCGAAGGCACGACGTGGAACACCACATGTAAATCCGTCATCATGCGCTCAGCTGATCCTGTCGGAGGCTCGTGGGAACCGGCGTGCATACCGGGCTTCGGAGATCCAACGAACAACGGTGTTTTTGAATTAGCTGTCTTCAATGATCACCTCTACGCTGGTACCTTCAACCACTACGCGGGCTTTCAGATCTGGAAGACCCCGGCAACCGGTCGTCGTTCCTGCCGGTGGACGAGAGTGATTGAGCGCGGTGCCTACCGTGGCAACTTGAACGAGATGCCCCTGGGCATGTGTGCCTTCGACGGAGCTCTCTTTGTGGGAACGGGCATCCAGAATGGCGGATACGATAGGAATAACCGCATCGGCCCGGCCGCTGGTGAGTTGATCCGGATCTACCCGGATGATTCGTGGGAACTGATCGTCGGGACCCCGCGTCGGACCCCGGACGGGATGAAATACCCGCTCTCCGGAATGGGTCCCGGCTTCGACAATTTCTTTGCTGGATACATCTGGCGGATGGTCGTCCACGAGAAGTGGCTCTACGTCTCAACGTTCGACTGGAGTATGTTCCTTGCCTATGCCCGCCGGCCTCCGCAGCAGGTGCGGCGCATGATGCAGCGCTTCGGAGTGGATGAACTCATTCGTCTGGGTAGTGGATTTCAGCTCTGGCGCACGCACGACGGCCGCAACTGGATCCCTGTTACACGGACGGGAATGGGAAACCCCTATAATCATGGCGGCCGTACGCTTCTCTCCACCCCAGATGGCTTGTTCGTCGGAACGGCCAACCCCTTCGGCCCACAGGTGGCGGCTAAGCTCTCAACGGGGTGGACCTATGTTCCCAACCCAAACGGTGGAGCTGAGGTGTGGCTGGGTCGGAGTCGCGCCCTTCGAGAGCATCAGGTAGCCGAAAATCCTGAGCAGCGCCACGGCCAGCTCATCGTGGTACGGCACGGAGTACACGAAGACAGCCGTTCCGCACGGGTAACAAAACGAGTGCGGCGCGAAAGGAGTGGGTCAGCCCCGCGTGTGCTGCTAACCGGTGCAACCGGATTCATTGGTTCCCACGTGCTGGAGCAAATTCTGAGTCAAGAGGACCGTATCCGCGTCTACGCCCTGCCGGAGACGGTCCCGCAGATCCGGCATCCGGACCGCGTAGAGATCGTGATCGGTGACTTGAGCGAGTCAGCAAGCTTGCGCCGCGCAGTGGCGGGGATTGAGACAGTCTATCATCTAGCAGCACTGCTGCCGGGAAGCCCGCATACGGAACTTATGCGCGTGAACATGGATGGGACCGAGCACCTCCTCCAAGCCTCCAGCACCGCGGGAAACGTACGGCGGTTCGTGTTCACTAGTTCGGTGGCAGTCTACGAAGGTGCTTTCTACCCAGAAGCTTGGCCACTGACCGAGGTTAGCCAAGTTCGACCCCGTGGCCCCCAGAGTCTGCGGAGCTACGGATTGTCGAAGGCGGCCGCCGAGCGCTGTATTCAAGAGTATGCAGGAAATTACGGCTTCGAATACGTGGTCCTACGTCCCTCAACGTCGTACGGCCAAGGCAGCAAACTGATGGAGGACTTGGTGCGGCGAGTGCTGGCGGATCCCTGGGCCGGGACGGGACGCTTGGCCCGGCAAACCATGCAGCTCATTCATGTCCGTGATCTGGCCGAGGTCATCGCCCGCGCCGGTGTTCATCCGGCGGCCGCCAACGGTACTTTTAACGTTTCTGGCACAGAAACCTACATGTATCGCAATATCGCAGCCATGATCCGACGATTGGCAGGCTTCTTAGATGAGGGGACGCTGTTGCCCGACCCGTCAAGGATCTGGCGTCGCTATGTGTTGATTTACGACGTCGAAAAGGCACAGAAACAACTGGGTTTCAATCCGCGCGTAACTCTGCACGAGGGGCTGGCAGAGGTTGTAACTGAAGTGTTAGGAAGCGGAGCAGCTGTCCGCGAACCTCAAATGCCAACGCTATGGACGTACTGTTGACAGGCGCGACAGGCCTCGTCGGTCAGCATCTATTGCGACGACTCTTGGCCGAGGGTGACGCCGTTCGTGTTTTGGCCCTGCCGGACACCGTCGATCGCATCCCCAAGCACGATCGTGTCGAACTGCTCGTCGGCGACCTGTCGCGTCCGCGGGTGCTGGCCGAAGCGGTGGAAGGGATGGAGGTTGTCTATCATCTCGCTGCGCGGGTGTTGGGTGCGGGCACCAGAGATCTGATCAGCGTGAACGTGCTGGGTATGGAAAACTTGCTCGCGGCCTGCGCGCGAAGTGTCAAGCGTTTCGTCTTCATCAGCTCGGTCGCAGTCTATGCGCCAGCGCCGGACCCTGACAGGTGGCCGATCACCGAGGATGCTCCCCTTCAAGCCCACGGTCGTGAGCACCTCCAGAGTTACGGCCAGAGCAAGATCGAAGGTGAGAAGAAACTGCTGCGGTGTCACCATGCCCACAAGCTCGAGTACACCATCGTGCGCCCTCCTGCCGTCTATGGGAAGGAGGCCCCTTGGTTGACGCAATTGGTTCGGCGTCTGCAGGAGAACCCGTGGCAGACCCTGACGCCCGCCGCACAAGCGTTCCGCATGCACTGGGTGCATGTTCGCGACCTGGCAGAGGGAATTATTCTGGCTGGAACGCGCTCGGAGGCTGCCAACCAGGTGTTCAACATCGCCGGACCTGAAGTCTTCACTCAAGCCACGATGGTAGCGCTTCTGTGGCTGAACTGGGTTGGTGCAAACGATCGTCCGGTGGAACCTCTATTTGAGGCTCGCTTTAATGGAACTGACATCCTCAAATATGACATTTCGAAAGCACATCGGCGGCTCGGCTATGTCCCAAAAGTCAGGCTCGAGGACGGGCTTCGTGAGGTGACCGGAGAGATGGAGCCGCCGCGCCGACTTGCCATCTTGCGCCGAGTGTTTGACAAGATGCTAGATAACCGAATGGTAGGTAGTAGGGCGAAACGCCTATGACGACCTTAGTAACGGGTGCAACAGGCTACATTGGAGCGCACCTCGTGGAGCGTCTGCTATTGCGTAACCGACGGGTGCGAGTACTCGCCCGGCGCCAGGGACAAGGTCGTTCGGAACACGCAGAGCGGCTGCTTCGCTCCCCTAATGTGGAGGTGGTCGAAGGCAGCCTCACGGATGAACGCGCCGTGACTAAGGCTGTACACGGCGTCGATGTCGTCTATCACTTGGCTTGGCAGTCGAACCGTGCGACGAAGTTGGAGGGACCGCGCAGCAGGAATGAAGAACTCATCTCCGCCAACGTTGACGGTACCGAGCGGTTGCTTCGGGCCTGCGTGAAGCGGAGGTTACGCCGATTTATTTACACAAGTACTGTTGCCGTCTATGGTGATTCGTCGGCGGCCGAGCGGTGGCCAATCGGGGAAGAGGACGTGGTCGCGCCCGAATATGATGTCGGTGGATTCTTCGAACGAGATTACATCGTTCCCAAGATCCTTGTCGAGGACATGGTCTCGGACTACGCTGGCCGGCACGATCTGCCCCTCGTGATCCTTCGCCCCTCCATTGTCTACGGTGCTGGCGCGCAGTTCGCAGAGCTATGGATAGGGACGGTACTCCGCAGGATCGGGTTGCCCGGCGGCTTCGAACCAGCCCAACTCTTGAACGTACGAGACATGGTCGAGGCGCTTCTGCTAGCGGAGGCGCAGCTCGGCGCGACTAACGAAGCGTTCAATGTGGCAGGCAATGAGATGGCCACCGTGGCGCAACTTGAAGTGATGATCCGCACGGCGGCCTTTCGATTCAGGAGGGGCCTGCCGCGTGGGCACTCACCTCATTTCGCGACACCCACCCCAAGGGCACGCCGGGTACTGCGTTACGACCTGACCAAGGCGGCCACAGTGCTGAACTTCGTGCCCAAGGTTTCGCTCCAGGAGGGCCTAGCGGAGATGGTGGAAGTGGTGTTGCGGGAGCAAGCCTCCGGACGCCAGGGGGCATACACCAACTTACGACAACCGTCGAAGCCAGGGAGGAACAGCGGACCTGTGGGGGTGCGCAGGGGGCGCCGGGGTCACACCGCTACGGTAGGCGATCTGCTCAATGAGTACTACGGAAGGCTCCTTTCGCATGATGCCCTCGGCGAATATTACGGGTACAGCGATTTCTGGAACTTCGGGTTTTGGACAGAGGACACACCGAGCCAAAAGGAAGCCTGCCTCAACCTGATGGGAAAGCTGCTCAATTTTATTCCGAGGAAAGAAGGAACCATCCTGGATGTCGCGTGCGGGAAGGGCGCGACTACACGTTATCTGCTCCGTTACTATCCGCCTGAGAACGTTACGGGAATCAACATTTCGGAAAAGCAGCTGGAGGTCTGCCGGAAAAACGCGCCGGGCTGCAACTTCCTCCAGATGAATGCAGCTGAGCTAACGTTTGCGAAAGCGTCATTTGACAATATCATCTGTGTGGAGGCAGCCTGTCATTTCGAGACACGCGAAGACTTTCTACGCGAGGCGTATCGCGTGCTGAAACCGGGGGGGAGGCTCGTCTTCTCTGACGCCATCCTCACACCCAGCTCGCACGGGCAGCCTGCTGCGAATTACCTGCATAGCCCAGCGGAATATAAACAGGTTTGTCGCCGCGCCGGATTTGACAGAGTCGAAGTTCGAGACGTCACAAAGGAATGCTGGGAGCGTTTTTCCGAGAACCTGGTCGACTATGGGCGCCAGAAGCTGAAGAGACGCGAAATCAGCTGGCGCGGATTCAACAGAATCCTGCATTGGCTGGGTACACTGTCGACAGAATTGTACGTGATTGGCTGGTGTGAGAAGACCGGCACCTGAGCGTGTTTTTGGTCTTGCCGAGTGCCAGATTGGTGGGAAACACATGGACTGTATCCACTTGTCACGGATATGCGCAGGCGCACCGCCTCGCTGGCCCCTACATCATGACTTGGTGTGGTCGATCCGCAGTAGATCTTCTATCGAATCTCCTACAGTCCACTCAACCATCTAAATCCAAGATTTTCACTGGGTTCTCTGACTGCCATGACGATTGTATAATCTTATGGCTTCACGTCATCAACCTGGTCATGATGATAAGATTCTCGTGTGGACGTATTTCAAATGCTGTAGCTCGAGCCAGAAGGAGGGTGCCTGTTGTGAAACGAACTACACCCGTGCTTACTGCGTTAGCGTTGGGGATTGCAATTCCGGGTGCCGGTAGCAATCTCTCACCGCCTAGTGAACCTGGGAGCGACAACACCTCCTCTCAGGGGCGTCAGCAATTAGTTGCGGGCGAATACACGCGCCAGATCACAGTGGCTGGGCGTGAACGCAATTATCTCCTGCATATTCCGAGCGGCCTCGACCGGGTGAAACCGGTTCCCGTAATCCTAGCCTTCCATGGCGGAGGATCGAAACCACAGGCATTCGCTGCGTTGACGCGACTCAGCGAGCGAAGTGGAGCGCTAGGTTTTGTGGTTGCCTACCCGACTGGTTATAGGCGCTTCTGGAATGCTGGGAATTGTTGCGGACCTCCGCTCAACCAAGGTGTGGATGATGTGGCATTTGTGAGGGCTGTACTGGATGATCTTGCCTCAGTTGTCAATGTTGATCTTCAACGCGTCTTCGCTACGGGGTTCTCGAATGGCGGTATGATGACCTATCGTCTTGCCTGTGAGCTGTCGGACCGGATCGCTGCGATCGCTGTTAACGCTTGCTCTCTGGGGGTTCCGACATGTAACCCCACGTACCCTGTACCAGTGCTAGCCTTTCACGGCACCGATGACACCTTCAGTCCGTATCATGGAGGTAGGGGAACAGCTATGGGATTCCGGATGGTGCAAATGGGGGCTCCCGAAACGATCCGGCGTTGGGCACAGTGGAACGGCTGTACCGGCAAGTCGGAGGTGACTTACAAAAAAGGGGCTGCCACCTGTATCAGCTATGCTGATTGTAGGCAAGCAGCAACAGTAACATTGTGTACCATCAAGGGTATGGGCCATCAATGGCCAGGTCACAGCTTCGAGATATCACCTGAAGGTGCCCGGAAGCTCGGCCTCCCAGAAGCATTTTCCCGCCTCGGCCCTGGAACCAACGACCTTGATGCGACCGATATGCTGCTCACCTTTTTCCAACGCCATCCCATGCCGATCGACAAGAAAAAGAATCAACCCAAGTGATGGCTCTGCTCCCACGGTGTCAACAATGCTGAAGCTCTTTGGTATAGACGGCTGTCACCAGGGTGTAAGGAGGTAGCGATTTCCAGTGTGTAGAAGCGGAGCCAGGATCAGTCGTCATCTCCCAAGACGGTGGAGAAACTTTGGACCTTCAATCCCTTTACCACTCCGATATGACTACACTCGTTGCTGGCACCTCGGCGTGATGCCACAAGCCCGGCAGATACATCCATCAAGCCCAGCAGCCAGCGATTGGCTGGATGAGCCTCAGACCAGGGCCACGAATGACTCGGTCGTACAGGTTCGTCTGTCACGCTTCTTGCCCCGTGCGCAGGACGGTTTAGGAAGCTTCTTCGAGCTTGATTTGGATTGGCTTTGTCCTGACTGAGGGAATGCATCATACTGGTCTGCAAAAGAAAGGAGAACGAAGATGCGCATCCAAAGGTTCCTTGGTCGAAACCCAAGATTTTGGGGAAGGACGTGTAGGGAATGCTCGCAGGGCAGTGGTTCAGCGGTGGGGCGGCGCCCAGGGTTCTGGGGGCGGCCCGGCATGGGACGGGGTTTACAAGGGGGTGGTCGGAGATTCCGCGGACAAAGGTTCTGGGGACGGCCCGGCATGAGAGCGGGCGCGCAAGGTGGTCGTGAGTGCTCGGGGTTCTGGGGACGGCCCGGCATGAGATCGGGTTTCCACGGCCGTGATCAGGGGTTCAGAGGCCAAGGGTTCTGGGGCTGGCCCGGGCGGGGCTTTGGCATCGGCGACTTTCCGGAGCGAGTTGAATCCCAAAGCCAGGATGCGGAGGAGAACGTTCGAGTTGAAGAGAAAAGAACTGGAGAATCGCAAAATCAGAAGAGAGCAAGACGACAAGGTCGAGCGCGACTAGAGGACCGAAAGAGAGCCGACTGAGGGCAAATAGCATCGTGCCAGTGGAGCCGTGGGAACCCCTCTTCGTAAACTGCCGCCCTAGGCATGACGGGGAACGCCCGTGTCGTGAGCCAGGATGCAACAAGAGCTCCTATCAAAGCCCTGGGCGACAATGCGGGCGGCGAGGGTCACGAACGCGGCGGATTTTCAAGGACGCCACCAAATGTGTCATTTAGGCAGCAGACCGAGAACGGGTCGGCTGAGGTAAAGCGAGACGGTTGGCTACCGAACGGATCACTGAGTTTTCCTGAAGTCATGGCCAGTGAAACCGAAACAGGAAGAGAATGATATGACGACGTTCACTAGCAACTTCATAACGATCGTTTCCGGACTCCCCAGGTCGGGAACCTCCATGATGATGCGGATGCTCGAGGTCGGCGGGATGCCAGTACTTACGGATAACATTCGAAAAGCCGATATCGATAATCCCAACGGCTACTACGAGTTTGAACCGGTAAAACAGTTGCGTAAAGACGCATCATGGATGGCGGATGCCCCTGGGAAAGCGGTGAAGATGGTTTATGCACTCCTATATGAATTGCCGGAGGATCACGAATACAGGGTCATCTTGATGAAGCGCAACTTGGCGGAGGTCGTCGCGTCCCAGGATACCATGCTGCGCCGGAATAATAAGAACACGGGGGCCTTGGACGAGTCGCAGGTGGTTCGTGTGTTTCAGGATCAGCTTCAGAAACTAGAGGTTTGGCTTAGCGGACGAGAAAATGTTTCATTGCTCAATGTGGACTACAACGACGTTGTCACGGATCCCACCTCCGCGGCGTTGAAAGTTGATGGGTTCCTCGGCTTTGGTTTGGATACAGCTGCAATGATCAAAGTTATCGACCCCTTGCTCTATCGGCAACGTCGGCTTGAGAGGAAACAATCCACGCTTTCTCAGTGATCAATTTCGAATTGCCGCGACAGTTTCAAGTCGCCCCGCCGGAAAGTGATATCCAACAATTAACTCGTTGCCTGTCGACAAGCCATGAACATCTATTGACAGGCTGACAGGACGATCCGCCTACCGATTCGCTGTTTTATATTAGACAACACCAACGAGAAATTCGCTCACCGTCAGTGTTGACAAACTAACCTGGCCGAGCCTTGAGGCCGGTTCCTTGCTTGGTAGATGGGTTTGACGGACGGGTCGCGTGTCGCAGCAGCTAGGCGTTCCTGCAATCCGATCCAACAAACACTGCTTGGAGCGGCCACGCGTAATCGCAGCCGCTGGCTATGAGGGACTTGGTCACTACCTTGAGTCCAGAGGGCCTTCAAGGACCTTGTCTTTCCGGTTCCCTTCCTATATTGTCTTTCCGTTTTTGATGTCAATCGCCCGCAGAGGAGGGAAGTTCATGAAGAGACGATTCGTTCGAGCCCTGCTGTTCATAGCCTCTTTGACTGCGATCTGTTGCTCTCAGCCGACACCTCCGCCCTCTAGCCAACAGGCTGCGCCACCGCCACCCCCTTCTGCCGGCTCGATTGTCGAGAAGGATCCCGCTCTGAAAGGTATCGTTCCGTTAGACGCCCGAATCGAGAAGCTGGCTGATGGCTTTGTCTTCACGGAAGGCCCTGTCTGGGTACGAGAAGGTGAAGGAGCTCTGCTGTTCAGCGATATCCCGAACAACCGCATCATGAAGTGGACGGCGGACGGAATGGTTGCGGAATTTCGCAAGCCCAGTGGCTACAGTGGACCTCCAGCTCCGGAGGGCGCCTACATCGGTTCGAATGGATTGACCTTGGACAAGGAAGGTCGACTCATTATCTGCGAGCACGGCGACCGGCGCGTCACGCGCCTGGAGAAAGATGGTAAGCTGACCGTATTGGCCGACCGGTATCAGGGCAAACGGCTGAACAGTCCCAACGATGCGGTCTACAGGTCAGATGGTAGCCTCTACTTTACCGATCCACCCTATGGTCTCTTCGATGAGAAGAAAAAGGAACTCGCTTTCCAAGGGATTTATCGTCTTCCAGCGGACGGGAAGCTTCAGTTGCTGAGCAAGGAACTGACCCGGCCGAACGGCCTGGCCTTCTCTCCCGATGAGAAAACCCTCTACGTGGCCAACTCGGATCCTGAAAAGAAGATCTGGATGGCCTATGACGTCGCAGCCAGCGGAACTCTTTCTAGAGGACGCACCTTCTTTGACGCGACGGCGGAAACGGAAGAAGGACTGCCGGATGGATTGAAGGTGGACACGCAGGGCGATGTCTATTGTACTGGACCGGGAGGCGTCTGGATTTTCTCGCCCAATGGTAAACATCTCGGAACGATCAAACCCACCGAAGTGCCCGCCAATTGCCACTGGGGCGACGCTGAGGGCAAGACGCTGTATATGACCGCTCGAAAGGGGCTCTACCGGATTCGGTTGAATGTAGCTGGCATGCGGCCCTAGATGCTCGCGAGCAACCTTGTTCGCCTTGTCTTTAGCGCTCTTGGGTCTTTCTCTTCATACCTAAGGAACAGGTGCCGCCTTAACACCGTGGTGCTGTCCTTCACCTCACCACCCCGATTTCGATCTCCTTGCGTGCGCCAAAACCGGATGCCATAATGCCAGTCGTCATTCCGAATGAATGAGGAAGGCATGGAGACGGTTTCACTTATTGGATTGCTCGCAGGACTGATCGCAGGTTTCGTAACAGCTTGGGTGATCGCCAGAGCTCGAACGGCTCAAGCGCTTGCGGAAGCAGAAGCGCAATCTCGCGCTCAGATCGCTGGACTGGCTGAGCGCTTGCGTCTGCGGGAAGAGGAACTCGAAGTGCTGCAGCAGCGCGAGAAGGCTTGGGACGCTGAGGAGGAAATTCTTGCGAAGCAGTTGTCAGAAGCGAAGGCTCGCGACCGCGAGTTAGCAACCCGGCTCGAAGACGAGCGGAAGAACGCCGCCGAGAAAATCGCCCAGCTTCAACAAATAGAGGAGCGCCTGAACGATGTGTTTCAGGCGCTTTCGGCCGAGGCCTTGCGAGCAAACAATCAGTCGTTTCTCGATCTTGCCAAAACGACGCTCGAAAGGTTTCAGTCTGAAGCGAAGGGCGACCTGGAGCAACGCCAGAAGGCTGTCGAAAATCTCGTCGCTCCGATCAAGGAAACGCTGGACAGGTACGATCAACAAATTCAGGCCATTGAAAAGTCACGCAGTGAGGCATACGTCAGCCTCCGTGAGCAGCTTGGATCGCTTGTAGTCTCACAACAAAACCTCGAGAGCGAAACCAGCCGACTTGTGAAGGCATTGCGTCTGCCCCAGGTCCGGGGGCGTTGGGGCGAGTTTCAATTGCGCAAGGTGGTTGAGCTGGCCGGGATGTCTCCCTATTGCGATTTTGCCGAGCAGGAGAGCGTTAGCGGGGAATCGAGTCGCCTGCGGCCAGATCTGACGGTCAAACTTCCCGGGGGTAAGAATATTGTGGTCGATTCCAAAGCTCCCTTGCAGGCCTATCTGGACTCACTCGAGACGGACAATGAGGACCAGCGGAAAACGTTGCTGCTCGCGCATGCGCGCCAGGTTCGAAATCATTTGCAGAGTCTCAGCCACAAGGCCTACTGGAACCAGCTCAAGGATACCCCCGAGTTCGTCATTCTCTTCATTCCCGGGGAGCCGTTTCTGAGCGCGGCAGTCGAGTACGATGCCGCATTGCTGGAGGATGGAGTCAAACAGCGGGTGATTTTTGCGACGCCTCTGACCTTGATCTCGTTATTGCGCGCCGTGGCCTATGGCTGGCGACAAGAGATCATCGCCGAGAATACGCGCAGGATCAGCGATCTGGGGAAGGAGCTGTACGACCGGGTAGCAACGCTGACGGAGCACTTCCGATCCCTGGGCAGGAACCTAGGCAACAGCGTTAAGGCATACAACGCCGCCATTGCTTCCCTGGAAGGACGTGTCCTGGTGTCGGCCAGGAAGTTCAAAGAGCTGGGCGCGACACCGCAAACTGAGATTCTGGAACCGGCGCCGATCGAGCAAAGCGCCCGCAATATCCAGGCGCCGGAACTCCTAGTGATGGCTGAAGGTGCCGTCGATGACGAGCGGTAGTACTACAATGTCAGGGAGGTTTTACCGCGATTCATGATCCACAAGTTAACTGAAACCGAGCAGCTTCGTTTCGAGTTACCCAATGGGGCCGTTATCAGGATCCAGGCCCGCTCCGCCGAAGAGTTCATCCTCCAGCGTGAGAATCTTCCACGAGAACTCACGATTGTGGTCAACAGCTTTCCCACCACCCACGTTCTGCAGTCGATGTTCGTTACCGTGCGTACCAAGAACTACCAGTCGAGGGGTGAGGAGTGAGGAAGCAATCAACTCTCGTCTGGCGGTGTTTCGGCGCGTGATCTACTCTGACGCCTGTAGTCATCGAGGGTTGAAGCAGTAAGGAGCCGCACGTGAATCGGATTAATCGACGCAGTCGATGCCATGCACTACGCGCGAATTGAACTCCAGGCACCAGCACGGCCAACTGGGTAGCGTTGCGGCAGATCAATGATAGGCTTGTTTTCAATCTCGCCGCCGACGGTAGAGTTCTCGGTATTTAGTGTCAACGCGGCGGCTGAGACCTCGACCGTTTCAGTCACCTCCCGACCTGCATTTGCAAATTCTGGCGAACCTGAGCCACAGTCTCTACGTGGATGGCCCCTTGACGGTTTCCCTGATGAATCCTTGCATCTCGCACTTCAGCTCATAGACCGACGGACACCAACTTCCATCTTCAGACCTCCTGTGTGGTGGTAATCACAGACGCACTCCGGGCGCTGGTTGAACGCTCACATTGTGCAAGCATGCTATGATGTCGGCGTCATGGCTATGGCTGTTCCCGCTATCGCTCTTCGCTCCGTTCGCAAGACGTTTCGTTCGATCGTTGCTGTCAGCGATGTGTCGTTTGAAGTTCAAAGCGGCGAGATTTTCGGCTTGCTTGGACCCAACGGTGCAGGGAAGACGACTCTGCTGCGGCTTATCATGGACATCTTCCGTCCCGATGCGGGCCACATCAAGATCATGGGGCATCACTTTACTGAGGAAGACAAAAGGCGCATCGGTTATCTTCCCGAGGAGCGCGGACTTTACATGAAGCAGAAAGTCCAGGCGGTAGTGGAGTATCTGGTCCAGTTGAAAGGCTTGCCGCGCTCCGAAGCACGGAGCAATACCTTGCGCTGGCTGGAACGGATGGAAATGCTGGCCGCGAAAGACCGCAAGATTCAGGAACTGTCCAAGGGAAATCAGCAGAAAATTCAGTTTATCGCGACGGTGGCAGCAGAGCCTGAGATCCTGATTCTCGACGAGCCTTTCTCGGGATTGGATCCGGTGAATGCTCGCGCCATGATCCAGACAATCCAGGATTTGGCGGCGAAGGGCAGAACCATTGTCTTGTCCACCCATCAGATGAATCTAGTGGAGTCGCTATGCCGTCGCGTCTTCATGATTCATCAGGGGCAGCAGGTCCTTTACGGAAATTTAGAGGAGATCAGGGAGCAGTACTCTGATAATTCTGTGATCGTGCAGTCGGATGCCAACTATGGTCGCTGCCCCTGGATCGCCAGGACCAGTCTCAATGGGCGTGGCACGAGAATCGTTCTGAATGAGGGCGCTCGTCCTCGCGACGTGCTAGCTTGGCTCGTGGAAACGGGTGCCGAGGTAGAGGCCTTCGAGAGAGCCAAGACGCCACTGGAGGAGATCTTCATCAAGCTGGCTGGCCCAAGCTGAGGCCTGAGACGAGGAGACTTGAGGCCTGACTTACGCTCTGAGGCTCTCCTGTAAACGCGCTTTCCGCCTGCTATCGGCATAAGGTGGCTTGGTCCTGTATTTTCTAGCCTCAGGTCTCAAGCCTCGAGCGTACGACTATGCACAAAATCTGTTTGATCGCCAGACGCGAATTCTTGGTCACCGTCACGCGCAAGGGTTATATCTTTGCCGTGATGGGGTTGCCCCTGATGTTTGGCGGCATTTTTGGAATCAGTCTCCTGACCAACGGGGCCGTAGAACAGTCGATTAAGTCGGTGTCTGAACCGGTGGCAGTGATCGACCGGGCGGGTGTGGTGGACTTCACGCTGGCCAGCAAGCTAGCTGAAGAACGTGACCAACCCGAGGATGCGGCTGAGCTGGTCAAAAAAGCCGCTGGGATCAAGTCTTCTCGCATCATTCCGTATTTGGATCTCGATCGGGCAATCCGAGACATTAAGGGTGGGAAACTTTCCGCAGTCTATCTGATCGAAACCGATTACATGACCACGGGAAAGATTGTGTCTTACTCGCTGGAGAAAGGCATGTTCTCACATCTGACGCCTCCTGATCGCAGCCGGATCTACGATCTCATTCGAGCCAGTCTGGTACAGGGCCGCATCGACAGCGACACGCGCAAGCGGGTGTTGGCGCCAGGTTCGTTGAAGCAGATGAAGATTTCGAAACACGGAGATGTCGAGGGAGCGGATGATTCTTTCCAGAAAGCAGCGCGGTTCTTCGGACCATTCAGTATGTTTCTGCTGCTCACGATGTCGATCTTCTTTTCCTCCGGTTACCTGCTGCAGGGAATTGCGGAAGAAAAGCAGAATCGTGTGATCGAGGTCATCTGGTCTTCGGTAAACCCCACTCAGTTACTGGCTGGGAAAATTCTGGGTCTTGGCGCCGCCGGTCTCCTGCAAGTGGCTTTCTATGCTGGCCTGCTTGTCCTTCCCTCGGTCACTGTCCTGGCTTTGTTTCAAGTCAGCGCCAGTGTGATGTTCCTTTCACTGGTTTATTTCCTTTTGGGATATCTCTTGTTTGCCGGACTGATGGCCGGAACAGGTATTCTCGGCAATTCCCCTCAGGAGAGCGGTCAATTGTCGGCCTTCTGGACGATCCTGAGCATGATCCCCATGTTTCTGGTGGCGCCCATCAGTGAAGATCCCAACTCCTGGTTGGCGCGCGGGCTCTCGTATTTTCCGCTGACCGCGCCGGTCACCATGCTCTTGCGGATCACGTCGGCTCAAATTCCCTGGATCGACGTCGGCATTTCCATTGCTGGGCTTATCATTGCGATCTATTTTGCAGTAACGGCAGCCGCCAAGATGTTTCGCGCCGCCGCATTGATGTACGGAAAGCGACCGAGCCTGGGAGAGATTTTTCGCTGGTTGCGGGAAGCGTGACTTCAGGCGCGAGACTTTAGGCTTGAGACTTGAGGCCTGAGGAGGTTCTGGAAATGCGAAAGGTGATAGCGTACTTCATTATCTCACTGGGTCTGATTCGCAGCGTTTCGCTGGCACAGGCACCGATTCGGATCGGCATGATTGGTCTGGACACGTCGCACGTGATTGCCTTCACAAAACTGCTAAACGATTCCTCGAACCCAGACCATGTTCCAGGTGCCAGAGTGGTTGCGGCTTTCAAGGGGGGCAGCCCTGACGTTGAGTCGAGCCGAAACCGCGTTGATGGCTTCACGGCTGAGCTGCGGGACAAGTGGAAGGTGGAGATTGTGGAGAGCATTCCGGTTCTTTGCCAGAAAGTGGATGCCGTGTTGTTGGAAAGTGTGGACGGCCGCCCTCACCTGGAGCAAGCCAAAGCGGTGCTGGCTGCCAAGAAACCCGTGTTCATCGATAAGCCGCTGGCGGCCAGCTATCGGGACGCCCGCGAGATTGCCCGCCTGGCCCGCGAAGCCGGTGTCCCCTGGTTTAGCTCCTCCAGCCTTCGTTTTTGGGAAGAAACCGAGCGGTTGAAGTCAGCGCCTGAGTCTGGCGTGATTCTGGGCGCCAACGTTCATGGCCCCGCCCCGACAGAGCCGCACCACCCGGATCTCATGTGGTATGGCATTCATGCCGTCGAAATGCTGTTTACGCTGATGGGACCCGGCTGCGAGACGGTGACGCGCGTCAGCACCGAGGGTGCAGACGTCGTGGTCGGCAGATGGGAAGGCGGCCGCCTGGGCGTGGTGCGCGGCATTCGAAAAGGGAAGGAGGACTACGGAATTACCCTGTTCGGCGAGAAAGCCAACTTGCGCTCCGAAAACAGGCCGTTCAGCTACCGGCCTCTGCTGGTGCAGATCGTCAAATTTTTCCAGACGGGTGTGTCGCCAGTGAAGGCGGAAGAAACGCTTGAAATGTTTGCATTCATGCAGGCTGCGGATATCAGCAAAGCGAAGGGCGGGATAAGCGTGTCCCTGGCGGAGGCGAAGTAGCGAAGGTTGCCCCGTCTGTTACCTTGCGACCGGCTGAAATGCAAAGCATGCCTGTCGCTACTGCGACGCTAGCGTCTTAGCGATCCAGGAATCTGGAACGATAATCGTATCCTCACGGTCAGGACCGGTGGAAACGAACGAAAACTCGGTCTCGGTAATCTCGGAAAGCAGCTTGAGATAGTCTTTCGCCTTCTGAGGCAAATCGGCGTAGTTTCTGATTCCAGCGGTCTGGCAGTGCCAGCCTGGAACCTCCCGATAGATGGGCTTCACGGCCTCCAGTACCTTGATCTCAGCAGGGAATTCCGGGAGGGGAGATCCCTTGTACTCATAATTCGTGCACACCTGGATTTCCTTGAATTCATCCAGAACATCCAACTTTGTCAAAGCAATGGCCTGCAAATTGTTGAGCAACGCGGAATACTGAGTGGCGGGCCCATCGAACCAGCCGCAGCGACGAGGTCGGCCCGTGGAGGCTCCGTATTCGTCGCCCCGCCGTCGAATCGTTTCACTTATCGTCCCGTTGAGTTCGGTAGGGAAGGGGCCTCCGCCCACACGGGTCGTGTAGGCCTTGGCAATCCCAATGGCCCCATTGATGAGCGAAGGGGCTACTCCCGTGCCGACGCAGGCGCCGCCCGCCGAAGCGCTAGACGACGTGACATAGGGGTAGGTGCCGTGATCGATGTCCAGCAGCGTGCCTTGCGCTCCTTCGAACAGTATTTTTTTCCCGGCGCGAATCTGGCGGTTCAGGTACGCCGAGCTATCCACGACGAACTCCTTCAACAGCTGAGCGTAACTCAGATATTCTTGGTAGATCGCCTCTGCGTTTAGTGGTTCGCCATTGTACAATGTTTGAATTAGGCAGTTCTTTTCTGCGGTCACCGCGAAGATGTTCTCTTTGAGAATGTCAGCGTCAAACAGATCGATCACGCGCACGCCGCGGCGCCCGGTCTTGTCTTCATAGGCGGGACCAATCCCTCGCGAAGTTGTTCCGATTTTCTTGTCGCCGCGAGCGGCCTCGGCTGCCTGCTCGACAGCACGGTGGTAAGGCAGAATCAAATGCGCCCGATTGCTGACCAGCAGGTTGCCACGCACCCGGATGCCTCCGTCTTCCAGCATCTTGACCTCTGATAGAAAAGCCTTAGGATCTAACACGACACCCGGGCCAATGACGCACACTTTGTTGCCGTGGAGAATTCCCGAGGGAATCAGGTGTAAGACGAACTTCTTGCCTTTGACGATCACAGTGTGCCCGGCGTTATGGCCGCCTTGATACCGGGCCACAATGTCGAACTTCTCCGTCAACAGATCAACGATCTTGCCCTTGCCCTCGTCGCCCCACTGGGCACCAATGACCACGATATTTGCCATGTTCTTTCCTAGACAAAGCTTTCAGCAATGAGCGTCCAGCCCCCTGACTGCCGAAAGCCGAGCGCTGCCTTCTAAAGATGCTTGTCAATTATCCGGGCAATTGACTCCTTGTTCGTGGACCCGACAATCTGTTCCTTCACCATGCCATTCTTGAACAGCAGAAGAGTCGGAATCCCCTTGATGTTGTACCGCGAAGCGGTAGAGATGTTCTCGTCGACGTTCAGTTTCGCGACTCTAGCTCGACCCTGGTAGTCTCTGGCAACGACCTCGATGGTGGGCGCAATCGCCTTGCAGGGACCGCACCATTCCGCCCAGAAATCGACCAGAACTGGAACGCTGGACTTCAAGACTTCCACTTCAAAATTGGTGTCAGTTACTTCAACTGTATTCGCACCCAAGTCAGTCTCTCCGTTCTTTGATTTGCGCAGAGGCAAACGGAACGCCGGCCTCTGCAATACGCCTACATTGAAACAGCTGATCGATAAAGCTCCTCGTAGCGTCGTGCCGAGCAACTCCAGGAGAAATCACGCCTCATACCGTTCTTCATGAGCTCCCTCCAACGCTGAGGACTTCGGTAAACCTCAAGTGCGCGCCGGGTCATCGAGAGCAGTTCTTCCGGTGCGTAACGAGAAAACTTGAACCCGTTGCCGCTGGGCGATTGGGAAAAGTCCTGAATCGTATCGTCCAACCCGCCGGTGGCCCGGACCAAAGGGACAGTTCCATATTTGAGGGAATAAATCTGGTTCAGGCCGCAAGGTTCGAAGCGGGAAGGCATTAAGAACATGTCGGCACCACCTTCGATCTTGTGAGCCAGCCAGTCATCGTACACAATCTTGGCGCCCACGAAGCTTGGGTACTTTTCCTGCAGTGACAAAAAGAACCGACTGTATTTTTCCTCGCCTGTTCCCAAAACGACCATGGAGAAGCCATCCTGAACCAGAGTGTCAGCTGCGGCATGCAGCAAGTCAAAACCCTTCTGGTCGGCTAGCCGCGATATGATTCCGATCAGCGGACGGTCGCGGGAATCCAGGATGCCAAACTGATTCAGCAAATCAATTTTGCACTGCCGCTTGCCATCGAGGTTGTCGACTGAGTAATTTGCAACGAGCCAGGGATCTTTGGCAGGATTCCATTTTGCGTAATCCACCCCATTTAGGATTCCCGTCAGATCAGCTGCGCGTTTCCGAAGGACTCCTTCCAGTCCGCAACCGAACTCCGGTGTGCGGATTTCTTGGCTGTACCTTTCACTGACCGTGGACACCCGGTTCGCGAAGACAATGCCGCCTTTGAGGAAGTTGACGTTTCCATAAAATTCAAGCTGCTCAGGGTTGAACAGTTCCTGAGGCAGGCCGACGCGGTCGAGAGCACTTCTGGGAAACACGCCTTGGTACGCCAGGTTGTGGATCGTAAGCAGCGTTCTGGTCTTCTCAAAGAATGGATCCTGGCGATACAACGTCTTTAGGAAAACAGGCACGGGCGATGTTTGCCAGTCGTTGCAATGAATGATGTCGGGCGGCAGCGGTGCTCTCTTGGCTAATTCCAAGGCTGCCAGCGAAAGTAGCGCGAACCGTTCCGCATTATCAGGGTAGTCCTGGTTCGCCTGGCGGTAAAGTTGTTCGCGGTCGTAGTAGGGCGGGTAATCGACAAAGAAAAAACGAACATCATCGATGGGGTCAGACTCATGAATCGAACAGAAGCACAGGTTGCGTCCCAATGGAATCGTTACACTCGGGAGCAGAGGCGCTCTCACATTGACGCCGCGATACTTAGGAAGAACCACGACAGTCTCATGCCCTAGCTGACGAATATACTTCGGCAAGGCGCCGGCCACGTCAGCCAAGCCACCCGTTTTTGCAAAAGGGACTGCTTCTGAGGCAAGATAGAGGATGCGCATCCAGTCCTTACTTAGTCGAACCCGACCCCGAAAACAAACAGGTAAAGTAACGGAATTGATTTGGGGATGCAACAAAAAGGCAAGCTGAGGTCAAAGCCTGTCACTGCTACTCCTGCTGATTCAATGGGGCGTTCGGGCATGCGGTCTGTTTGCGCCAATTCAGGTTCATTCGTGCTTCCCTTCAAGTCTGGTCTTGACGGCCCCCGCCAAAAGAGGAACCAACGGGTCGTTCTCCGAAAATGATTGCCAAAAAAAGTCTCGGGCAGCACTTCCTGCACAATCCCAGAGTCATTCACAAGATCGTCGCTAGTTTGGATTTGGACTCGAAAGACAGGATCCTGGAAATTGGCTGCGGCACCGGAGCACTGACAGCCCATTTGGCTGACAGAGTCGGGCAGTTCACGGGCGTGGAGCTGGATAGGACGCTCTTTGAGGGGCTCGGCTCCACATTTCGCGGACCTGGAGTTTGCTTCCTGAACCAGGATATTTTGACTTTGGACCTGGAAGGACTGTTTCCCGAGCTGGCGCCCAGGCAGCGAATCAAGGTAGTGGGCAATTTGCCCTACTACATCTCGTCGCCAATTGTGGAATGGCTAGGTCGTCAGTCGAACTGGTTCGAGTCAGTCACCATCATGCTTCAAGCTGAAGTCGCCGACCGGCTGCTCGCTAAACCAGGTTCCAAAGAGTATGGAGTGCTAACGGTCACATCACACTATCACTTTCACTCTCGTCGGCTTTTTCCAGTCAAGGCGTCGGCTTTCCGCCCCATCCCCAAGGTTGATTCAGCCGTCGTTCGGTTGGAACCGAAGACCATCAAGCCGTTGGACTTAACGGGAGAGCGGAAGTTTTTTGATTTCGTAAAGCGCTGTTTTTCATTTCGGCGCAAGACGCTTCGGAACTGCCTGAAGGGAAGTTGTGATCCAAAACGTCTGGAGCGCGCCCTGGCAGACTTGGAGAAGCCGCTCGATGTGCGAGCCGAGTGTCTGAGCCTGGAGGACTTTCTGAGCCTATTGGCTCAGCTCCGCTGAAGCTTCAGCCGTTATTCGCGGAGAAGAGAGAATCATGTTCGAACCCAGCAAGATGTAACCGACGTTGGAGGCCTCGCTGCATCGCCGCAGGCTTCACGTACCTCGATCGGCGGAGGCGCCTTGCTCTGGCTGTACGTTGGGTGCCTGCGTGCGTCCCATGGCGCACAGCAGCTCAAACATTCCTTCAAATATAGAAATGTGCTAGACTCGGCTAAATCTATGCAAAGAAAGACGCAGGCTAACAATTGAGCCCAGACGTTGTTGAAGCAATACCCTTAGGTGGCCTCGGTGAGTTTGGAATGAATATGATGGTCCTTCGCTACGGGGACCAGATGATTGTCATCGATGCCGGTTTGATGTTTCCCGACGAAGAGCTGCTGGGTATTGACATCATTGTCCCTGATATCAGCTTCCTCATCGAAAATGCCTCTCAGGTCAAGGCCTTCCTTATCACCCATGGTCACGAAGACCACATCGGTGCGTTGCCTTTTGTGCTCCCAGCCTTGATTCACGCACCTGTCTACGGAACGCGCTATACGCTCGGCCTGGTAAGAGCCAAGCTCGAAGAGCACGGCCTGCTGGGAGACGCGAAGCTGGTAACGGTGGCACCGCGGCAGGTCGAGCAAATCGGTGATTTTCGAGTGGAGTTCATCCACGTCACCCATAGCATCGTGGATGCAGTGATGCTCGCCATCACCACCCCGATTGGGACGATTCTTCACACCGGAGACTTCAAGATTGACTCATCTCCTTTGGACGGGCAGGTTATGGATCTGCCGACCATAGCCGAATATGGAAGCCGGGGGGTGTTGGCGCTTTTTTCCGACAGCACGAACAGCGAGCGGACGGGCTTTACCCCTTCTGAAACCACTGTGATTGAGCGGCTCGACGAGATCTTCCACCACGCGCCAAAAAAGGTTGTCGTTGCTTGCTTTACGTCTTCAATCCATCGCCTTCAGATCGTTCTGGATCTTTCCCAGAAATACAATCGTAAGGTCCTGCTGGGCGGCCGTTCGATGCTGGCTAACACGAAGATCGCGGGGGATCTGGGGTTCCTAAAGATCCCCGATGGCATTTT
Source organism: uncultured Acidimicrobiia bacterium (assembly GCA_963752385.1). Taxonomy (GTDB): domain Bacteria; phylum Acidobacteriota; class Terriglobia; order Versatilivoradales; family Versatilivoraceae; genus CAVVYL01. The sequence goes on from CAVVYL010000056.1 coordinate 282,038, forward strand.
GTCGAGATTTCAGGATGTCAGGAAGCTGCCCTCTGAACGGTTGACCCTCCTCATGACTGGCAGCCAGGGCGAGCCGATGGCTGCGCTTCCGCGTCTGGCGGTGGACAACTACAAAGGCGTGCAGATTGAACCCGACGATTCCGTCATCATTTCCGCTCGCGTCATCCCCGGAAACGAAAAGGCCATCTCCAGGATGGTTAACCACATTTGCAGGCACGGCGCTCACGTCTACTACGATGATGGCTCGCAGCCGCCTGTGCACGTTTCCGGACACGCTAGCTCGGAAGAGCTGAAACTGGTGTTGAACCTGGTGCGTCCCAAGTTCTTCGTTCCCATTCATGGCGAGTATCGCCAACTCTTTCGCCATGCCGAGCTTGCCAAAAGCCTCAAAGCGGTGAAGCAGAAAGTGCTCATTGCTGAGACTGGAGATCGTATTGAATTGAAGCGGGATGAGGCATTGATCGCCGGCAAAGTCCCGGTGGGTCGTATCTTCATTGATGAGGGTAGTCTCGACGAAGTTGAGGAGATTGTCGTGCGCGATCGGCGTCACCTGGCCGAAGATGGCATTGTGCTGCCAGTTCTGGCCATCGACAAAGCAACGGGAAAACTAGAAGGCCAGCCCGAGATCATCACCCGCGGATTCGTTTTCATTGACGAGGGGGATTCGCTGCTGGATGACTCGCGAGGGCGCGTGCTTCAGACCATTGCGGAATCCACGTTCGAAGAACTTACAGACTGGGCTGTGATCAAAGAAAAGATCAGGACCGACCTGCGGCGGTTCTTGTTCAAGCAAACGTCGAAGCGACCGCTCGTGTTACCGGTCATTTTGGAGATTTGAAGGGGACGACTAGAGTTGAGGCTTATGAGACTTGAGGCCCCGAGGCGGCTATCAAGCTCAAGTCTCAAGCCTTAAGCCTCGAGCCTAACGCTTCATGACTGCAGTCCAAGCGATTGTCCTGGGAATGGTTCAGGGAATTACGGAGTTTCTGCCGATCAGCAGCTCAGCCCATCTCATTCTCGTGCCTTGGCTGTTCGGCTGGCCGGATCAGGGGCTGACATTCGATGTGGTCCTTCACGCCGGAACATTGCTTGCCATTTTGTCGTTTTTCTGGCGTGACTGGTGCCAGATGGCTCTCTCGCTATTTCCTGGAGGGCCGAAACCGGCTGCCGAGAAACAGGCGAATTCGAAACTGCTGGTGTGGGTGACGTGCGCTACTGTGCCGGCTGCCGTTGCGGGTTTCTTTGCACAGAAGACGGTGGAGACCAGTCTGCGCAGCCCTTTCCTGTTGTCCATCACGCTCATCGGTGTAGCTCTGTTGTTGTGGCTGGCCGAGAAAACGTCCCGGTTGGAGAAGGATTTGACCAAGGTTTCCTTAGTCGATGCCATGAGCATTGGCTGCGCTCAAGCTTTGGCTTTGTTCCCCGGCACTTCCCGATCAGGCGTTACCATAACCACGGGTCTATTTCTCGGCTTTACCCGTGAGGCTGCTGCGCGATTTTCCTTCTTGCTTTCGGCTCCTATCATTGCTGGCGCCGGTCTCAAGAAACTGCTCGACCTGTGGCACGCGGGAGTTCCCGATGCCGACCGGATACCGATGGTACTGGGGTTCCTGTCTTCATTGCTTGTCGGTTACCTCACCATTAAGTTCCTGATGAGGTATTTGCAAAGGAATACGCTCCTGATCTTTGTCTGTTACCGAGTCGCTTTGGGGATCATCATCCTGGGGTTGATTCAATTTGCAGGGTTCCGGCCATGAACATACTTGTTCCCACGAAACACCCACGGGCCAATGAAGCGGTCGGCCTCGTGCTCTTCACACTCACCATTCTGCTATTGTTGAGTCTGGTCTCCTATCATCCGACGGACCCTTCGTTCAACACCTCGCGGAACCAGATAACTGACTTGCCGGTTGAGAATCTTGTGGGTGAGTTTGGTTCAACCCTCGCGGATCTGCTGCTTCAGGCATTGGGTTATCCGGCTTTCTTGCTGCCGGTCGTCTTCGCCTTCTTCGGCTGGAAGTGGGTTTGCTCTTCTCGCATTGAAAACCCGGGACTCAAGTTCGCAGGACTGATGACCTTGTTGGCTTCCACTTGTGCGCTTTCTGGGCTGCTGTTTCCAGGCTTCCTGACCTTTGGCTGGTCACTGAAGGCAGGTGGAGTGACGGGAGACCTGCTGGCCGATTGGCTGCGCGCCCGCTTCAATTTTGCGGGTTCATTGATTCTGGCGCTGTCTTGCATACTTGTTTCGCTCTTTGTCTCAACAACTTTCTCATTCTCAAGCTGTATCCTCTTGTTCCAGAAGCGATTCGCGTTTATCGGCGCGTGGCAGGACCGCTGGCATGCCTGGCAGAAAGCCCGCGAGAAGGATAAAGAACGGATTCAGTTGGAAAAGAAGTTAAAGCGGGAGGAGCCAGGGGCCGGAACACTGATCACCCAGACCGTTGCTGAGCTGAAGGAAAGAGGCGTGGCTTCCGCCAAACGGATTCCGAAAGAACCTTCACCACGCGAACTGGATTTCGCCGAGCCTGGACCCCGGATCACCGAAAAGCGCGTGCAGGTCGAAAAAGCACAGGTGATTGCGACCGGCACTCGCGACTTTGTGTTTCCCAACGTGAATCTGTTGCGCCCTCCGGCTGGCCAGGAGGCCGTTAACGAGAAAGAGTTGATGCAGCGGGCCACTCAGCTGATGGAAAAGTGCAAAGAGTTTGATGTCCATGGCCAAGTGCACCAGATTCACCCAGGGCCGGTCGTTACCACCTATGAGTTCAAACCGGAAGCTGGCGTGAAGTACAGCCGAATTACCAATCTCGTCGACGATCTGTGTCTGGCGCTCAAAGCCGAGTCGGTGCGGATTGACCGATTGCCGGGCAAATCCACGGTTGGCGTCGAAGTTCCGAATACGCATCGCGAGACCATCTATCTCCGCGAGATCATCGAGTCTGCCGAGTTTCAGAATTCCCACTCCAAGCTCACGATGGCTTTGGGTAAAGATATCGTCGGCAAGATTTCCATTGCCGATTTGGCCAAGATGCCCCACTTGCTCATCGCCGGGCAGACTGGATCCGGGAAAAGCGTGGCTGTCAATGCCATGATCATTTCCATCCTCTACAAGGCTTCCCCCGACGATGTGAAGTTCATCTTGGTCGACCCAAAACGGTTGGAACTAGGCTTGTACGAAGAAATTCCTCATCTCCTGACTCCCGTTGTGACCGAACCGAAGCGTGCTTCCAATGCCTTGAAATGGGCCACCAACGAGATGGAAAATCGCTACAAGCTGCTGGCCACTGTCGGCGTGCGCAATATCGAGCAGTACAACGCTCTGATAAGAAAACCGAAAACCCTGGAGCTGTTTCCGGAGATCCCGGGTGAAGAGAAGAGGCCGCTGCCGTTCATCGTGATTGTCATCGACGAACTCGCCGACCTGATGATGGTCGCGTCGAAGGATGTGGAAGATTCCATCATGCGCCTGGCCCAGATGGCTCGTGCCGTCGGCATTCATCTGATTGTCGCCACGCAGCGACCTTCCGTGGATGTGTTGACCGGAGTCATCAAAGCCAACTTTCCTTCGCGGATTTCGTTCCGCGTGGCGCAGAAGGTCGACTCCCGCACGATTCTCGATCAGATGGGGGCACAGCAGTTGCTTGGTAAGGGCGATATGCTCTTCATTCCGCCTGGCTCTTCAAAAATGGTTCGAGTCCATGCGCCGTACGTCAGCGAGGAGGAGACCGCGGAAATCGTCCGGCACCTGAAATCTCTGGCCCAACCGGTGTATAACCAGCAGATTGTCGAGGATTCTTCCGCAAAGGACGAACAGTCAGGAGACCTCGACGGCGAAGCCGATGAGATGTACGAGGAGGCTGTGCGCATCGTGGTTGAAATGGGCAAGGCCTCCACCTCAACGCTGCAACGCCGGCTGCGCCTGGGCTACGGCCGTGCTGCACGGTTGATCGACATGATGGAGCGCGACGGAATTGTCGGACCCGCCGACGGCAGCAAGCCAAGAGCGGTCTTGAAGCGGAGAGGTTATTTCAAGGAGATCGATGAGGATCGAGGGAACTAAAGGAATTGCAGGTCGATGATGCGGGTTGGGGAAGCTGTTGCACTTGCAGGCTTTTCTTTTCGGACTTTGGACTCTCGACCCGTCAGTCCTTTTCCTTAAGACTGTCCTCAATCCAACTCAAATAGTTTTTCGAGCCCTCCACAATTTGAAGTGCGATCACTTCGGGAACGGCGTAAGAGTGCAAGCGCACGACCTCTTTCTCTAGCTCAGCAAATTTCTGGCGCGAGGATTTCATGACTAACAGCACTTCCTGGTCCTCCGTCACCTTATCTTCCCACCAATACCAGGACGAGATGCCAGATACCCGGTTGACACAGGCCACCAGCCGCTTTTCCACCAGGCTCCTGGCCAGCTGAGCGGCCTCCTCAGAACTTCCCACGGTGACGAGAACCACGATTTTGTCTGTCATTCCACGCCTCCTCGAACAGGCTGGCTTGCCGCGATCGTAGTCCTGCGGCGTCAAAAAATGTGTTTTCATTATATCGGTTTTGGGCTACACTACGGCCACTTTTCGGCAGCGTTCGTTATCCCTCGAAACCCGCTCTGGTAAAGGGTTTCGGGTAATCAGGCTGAACATGGCCGACATCAAGTTTGGCACGTCGGGCTGGCGGGCAATCATCGCAGAAGACTTTACTTTTGAAAACGTGCGGCTGGCCACAGCCGGTATTGTTGAATTTGTCAAGCGAGCCAATTCCAAACCGCGTCTGATTGTGGGATACGATACACGCTTTCAGGCCGATCAGTTCGCCTGGGAATGCTCGGAGTTCCTGTCAGCGCAGGGCGTCCAGGCGTACTACTGTGGGGCCGCCGCGCCCACACCCACGATCGCCTATGAGATTCTCCGGCGCGAGACTGATGGCGGTATCAACTTTACGGCCAGCCACAATCCCGGAGAGTACGGGGGTCTCAAGTTTTCCAGCGCCGATGGCGCGCCCGCCTTGCCCGAGGTGACCCGGCAGATCGAAAAGAACATTCAGGCCCTGCATGGCCAGCCGGAAGCTTACAACAACTGGAAACCAAACCCGGCGCTGATCGAGAAGATTGATCCCTCGGGGGAGTATCTCAAAATGCTGGCCAGCAAAGTTGATCTGGCCCTGATCCGCAAGGCTGGGCTGCGAGTCAGTTACGATCCGCTCTATGGCACCGGGCGGGGTTATCTCGACAAGCTGCTCGTTGAGGCAGATGTTCCCGTGAGCACCATCCATAACTATCGGGATGTGCTCTTCGGAGGGAATCCGCCGGAACCAGCGCCAGAGTACCTGGAGGATCTGCGGACGGATCTGACCCGGCAAGGCTCGAAACTGGGTCTATCAACTGATGGCGATGCTGACCGGTTCGGCATTTTGGACGCGGATGGCCAATTCATCGCGCCAAACCAGATTATTCCGCTCCTGTTCAACTATTTGATTGAGACGCGTGGCTGGAGTGAAGGAGCGGCTCGGAGCGTAGCCACTTCTCATTTTCTCGACGCGGTGGCCAAGTTCCACGGCCGGCAGCTCTACGAAACACCGGTGGGGTTCAAATATATTGGCGAACTCATCAAGGAAAATCGAATCATTATCGGTGGAGAAGAATCCGCCGGGCTCACCATTAAGGATCATGTGCCTGAGAAAGACGGCATCCTGGCCTGTCTGCTGGTAGCCGAGATGGTGGCTCAGCGAAAGATGAGTCTTCGCCAGCAATTGTCTGAAATCGAGAGCCGCGTCGGCGCCTTCCATACTGTGCGTCTGAACTTGCATCTGACGCCAGAGCTGAAGGAACAAGTGAAATTCAAACTGGAAAACCCACCGGTAGGCTTGGGAGGAAAGCAGGTTGTTGACCTGAACCGAAAGGATGGGCTCAAGCTGATCTTGGAAGATGGTTCCTGGATACTGCTCCGCCTTTCCGGGACCGAACCGGTGGCGCGTTGCTATGTGGAAGCACACAACAGGGACGAGTTGAAACGGTTAACGGAGGTGGCGAAGGAGTTCGTCCTGGGAATCCACTAAGAAGGGTTGCCACGCTTGGTGTCCCGCACCGGGTACGGTGTAATGCGGAGTCCTCACTGCTCAGCATCACGGACCCACACAGCGCGGCAGGCTGAGGACAGCCCTTCCTAGCCGTTGTTGAAGCGAGGCCAATCTTGTCACTTCGTCCTGCATAGCGCCTAACTATGGCTGAAAGATCACAGCGTTCCTTCTTCATGAAGCTTTCGATTCTCATTATGGGTGTCGTCGGTCTGTTGGTGTTCACCTACGCCATCATCGGAGACAACGGCTACCTGGAGCTGAAGCGGAGGGAAAAGGAGAATTTTCAACTGAACCAGAAGATCGAGCAGCTTCGCCAGGAAAACAAAGCAATCCTGCAGCAAATCAAAGCTCTGAAGACCGATCCGAAAGTGATTGAGAAAATTGCTCGGGAGGAACTAGGCATGGTCAAGCCCGGAGAAGTCAAGATCACCACGAATCCTGTTACCGAAAGGAAAGCTCCCAAAGCCTCGGAGCCCGCACAGCCCCACCCATAGTGATCTCCAGATTTGCTCGGCAATATGTTGGCGCTGAAGCGGGCAAGCCAGTGTCGATCCTGCATTCATTGAGTTCATAAGCTCACATTGACGTCAGATGCCCCGTCTCCCCTCAACCTCCCTCATCCCTCTTCCATCCGGGGGAGAATTGGAAATTGGATGCACCAAATGAATTGATAGGCAAGTGGGCCGCTGCTGAGTACGAAAAAGTTTTCATGCCGAGCAAACCTTCAAGGAGATGACTGCCAATGAAAGGCTTGGAGACGAAGGCACTGGGGAAGAGTGGGTTGGTAGTGACACGCATCGGGCTTGGCTGCGCGCCACTGGGCGGGTTGTATGGCGACATTCCAGAATCACAGGCTCTGGAAGTAGTGCGCCGCGCCCTCTCTCTCGGAATGAACTTGATTGACACGGCGCCGCTCTATGGCTACGGCAAAAGTGAAATCCGAATCGGCAAAGCCCTGCAAGGTATTCGTCGTGACGCTGTGGTACTGGCTTCCAAAGTCGGGCGACTCCTCGTGCCCGTCGAGGAAGGTGACACGAGCCAGGACGCTCAGTGGGCCGACCCGCCGCCGGTGCGACCAAGATTCGACTTCAGTTACGACGCCGTAATGCGGTCTTTCGAAGAGAGCCTCAAGCGCCTCAACATTGAACGCATCGACATCCTGCACATTCACGATCCGGACAATCATTATCCCGAGGCCATTCGGGGCGCCTATCCGGCCTTGGACAAGCTCCGGAGCCAGAGAGTCATACGGGCCGTCAGTGCCGGTATGAACCAGTGTGAACTGCTGGCACGCTTTGCGCGTGAAGGCGACTTCGACTGTTTTTTGCTGGCCGGACGCTACAGCCTACTGGAGCAAGGGGCTCTCGACGAGCTATTCCCTCTCTGCGAGGAGCGCAACATCGGTATACTGCTGGGAGGCACGTATAACAGTGGAATTCTGGCTGCGGACCTGCGTCCCGGAGCCAAGTACAATTACGCCGACGCTCCGCAGGAGGTCCTCGACCGCGCTCGCGGCTTGCAAACGGTGGCCCGGCGGTATCGCGTTTCACTCAAGGCCGCCGCCTCACAGTTCGCTCTGGCACATCCGGCTGTCACGGCTATTATTCCTGGAACGCGAGTTCCAGACCGAGTGAGTGAGAATCTCCAGGTGCTGGAAGAAAAAATTCCGACGGAGTTCTGGGCCGAACTCAAGGCGGAGAGCCTCCTGCGGCAAGATGCGCCCGTGCCGGGTGAGTAAGTGATGAGTAAGTGGGGGGTGTGACAGTCAGGCTTTCAGGCTTAGTCCTCCGTCGACGACCAGCACCTGTCCGCTGATATAGTTGTCGGGCTCCAAGAGGAAGCGGACAGCGCGTGCGACATCCTCAGGTTTGCCAAAACGAGCCACAGCGCCCGTCTCAACGTAGCCGTCGTACTTGCCCGAGCCGACCGAAGCCTCAGCCATCCCAGCGACTGTAGCTCCTGGCGCCACCACGTTGATCCGCAGATTGGCAGGTCCGCTCCACTGTTTCGCGAGAATTCTGCAGGCATGGATGAGCGAGGACTTAGGGGCTGCGTAGTTCACGCTCTTCTCGAAGAGTCCCACACCTTGCATCGATGACAGCAAAACGAGACTGCCGGCGATGCCGCGCGCGATCATGTGTTCAGCCACTGCCTTCGCCAGCAGGATGGGAGCTACAAAGTTCGTCTGGTAGGACTCCAGTAGATCTTCCGTAGTCAAGTCCTCGAATTTCGCCCGCGCCGGATCGCCGACAAAGCAGGCTAATCCTTGGATGGCTCCCGTAGGTCGGGTCGCGGCGTCGACGTAACTCCAGCGATCCGCTGCATTCCGCAAGTCGCCTTGGACGAGATGAACTGTTCCTCCATAACGCGACTCCAGTCTTTCCTTCACCACATTAGCCCGCTCGGCATTCGAGCGATAACCCGCCACGGGGATGGCTTGCTCGAGCAGGAGTTGTGCAAGGAGCGCCACGCCCAGTCCGCCGGTTCCACCTGGAACGAGAACAGTCTTGCCCTTCAAACTGCCGGAAGGGAACCGAAAATCGAAGCTTCTTAGTCGCTGGATTTCGCTAGGGTCCACGAATCGAGAAGTCATAAGGCCGGTCTCCAGTCGACGCGATCTGCCGATCGTCCCAAGGACGTTACATCACAACATCTCGTGTGATCGTGAGTCAAGGTGACATCGCGCGCAAATACAAGATGAGGTCAGTAGCCAGTGGAGTTGCCCCGACTTGGCGCAGCAGGGAAGCGACCTGTCCGCGGTGGTAACTAGAGTGATTAATCAAATGCAACAGCATGTCTTGGAGGCCATTCGAGTACGGTTTGCCTTCTGTGGTTACGTACTCTCTTTTTCCTTCGAGATCGGTTTCGTTCAGTCCAGTCACATAATCCCAGAGCTCACGATCAATCTCTGCAAGCCGGCGCGTGGACATTTCTACGGTTTCGAACTCGGCCTCGGGCAACAGCCGGTTTGGCGAGTGGCCACGCCAGCGCTCAAGCCAGATCCATTCGGCAGCCGCGAGATGGGCGAGAGTTCCTCGAATCGACCCATGGCTGGCCTTGAGGTGGCGCGCAAATCGCTCCGGATCCAGTGACCGAAGGGAACTCAACAACCTCTCGTTTGCCCAGGCGTTGTATTTGAAAAGAGTCTTGACCTCTTCGGGAGTCATGGCGAGCGGCCTCCACACTCTCGCACAATACTTTGTTGACCGACGTATTTAACGGCTTTTCGAAGCAGTTGTAAACGGAGAAGAGGCCGGAAGCATCGCGGCAATCCCTCACGACTTCACGTCTAGCCTGGAAAGACAGCCGTCAGGGTACCAGAGTCAATCTCTTCAGACCTCGCCGCTTGGCTCCAGCTCTGGGGAAGGAGTTTTCATGGCAAAGCGTGAGGATCCCTTGCCGTGGCCGAAGTTCAAGAACTGGTCAAGATTTGCCCGTTCTCTCGCGTTTGTGGAGAGAGGGCGGCCGAGGGACAGCGGTCCCACGCGTCGGGGGCGAACGCTGTCGCCGCGGAGACTGTTGAGGGCCAGCTGTCAACGGACAGCCATATCCCTTCGACGGTGAGAGGCCCGCTCGCTACTATTTTGCTCAAGGGCCGCGGAATTCTGCCGAAAAGTCAGCTTGCTAACTGAGGAGCAACCTCTCTGGTAACTCTTCAGAGCGCGTTGGAGGGAGTTTCGTGGAATCCCTGTTTACCGTTGCAGCTCTTCTTGCCATCACCTTCGTTTCCATCCAAATGGGCTTATTCTTCAATTGGGTGCTGCTTTCCCTCATGCTGAAAGCAATGAACCGGGTTCGCCCGGTTGCCGGGAACGCGCCGTCGAACCCTCGTTAACCCAGGTTCATTTTTCCGAAGCTCGCCGGACTCTGGCAATGACCTACATTTGACGTGGGTGCGCGCTCGGCGACTGATGGACCTCCTTCTCCAGCCTCCTAAGGTTTTCTGAGGAAGCATTAGCTGGCACCACAAGCGACAGCAGAGGTAGAATGCGGTCTGATCAGAAGTGGCGGACAACGTAGGCTTTGCTTTGGGTGATCGATTTGGAGCGCGCCGCCCAGGGCGGTGCTTTGGCTTGGCTCTCGCAGCACTCGCTCAAATTGACAGTTTCTTCCCAATACTGTTACGATCGCCGCAACGGTGTTGAGTGATGGTTCAAGCCAGAACCCCTTTCGATTCTTATTCCCCTGAGTTCATGAGACCTGTGCATTGACCATCCCCACTATGGAGGTGGAAAGTTGGCTCGGCTCACTAGGCACGAGATTCTGAAAGAAGACAAATTTCTGACGACCGTGGAAGCGCTACGCGACTTTTTCCGGGCGAAGCGCAGAGGACTCTTGATGGGACTCGGTGGCGTGGGAGTATTGCTGGTGTCGATTCTAGGAGTGCGTTACTACCTCGCTCAACAGAATGAGGAAGCTAAGGATAAATTGAGTAAGGCCCTAAGGACCTATCACGCCTCTGTAGGTCCACCGGCGAGTCCAGCCAGCCCCTCGGACCTCACGTTTGCGACCTCTAAGGAAAAGTATGAGAACGCGTTGTCAGAGTTTCAGAAGACTATCGCCAGCTATGCGTCACATCCCGCCGGGAAGATCGCAAAGTATTATTCGGGGTTGTGTTTTCGGGAGTTGAACAGAACCAACGAAGCCATTTCGGCGCTCGAACCTCTAAGCAAAGAGAAGTCGGATTACGGAGCGCTGGCACTCCGAGCATTGGCAGCGGTTCATGAGAGCACGGGCAACCTGGCCAAGGCGGCCGAAACTTACCAGCAGTTAGTTACTACCGACACCGCCGTGGTTCCGAGGAGCGACAGCTTGATGCATCTAGCCGGGCTGTACGAGCAGCAAAACAAGTCTGCCGAAGCCACCAAGGTCTACCAGCAGGTGATCAAGGATTTTCCCGGAACCTCGCACGTGACGGAAGCGGAACAGAAGCTCAAGCAACTTTCCCGGTAACGGGTGACTGATTGGTACAGGGTCATCTCTCCTAGCCCCGCAAGACCGCAACCAAGTTTCTTTGAAAACAGCCGCCCAGGTCCTGTTTAAGTAAGTTTTGGTAGTGTGATTCGTAATGGGCGCCGACTCTTGCAGAGGACACGATGGTGAGGCTCGTAGAGCCGTAGGAACGGCCCACGCCTAGCCTTGGCTGGCGAGGCTACTGCCTTATGCCTCTTAGAACCTGGACTGCATGCCCAAACCTATTCGACAACTGACTGAAGAACGCGAGGCGGCTGTGCTAGCTCCACAGGCGGTGCTTAGTTCGCGGACCCGCGGCCGGGAGCGAGAAGAGCTGGAGTGCCCCATACGCACCGCCTTTCAGCGGGATCGGGACCGGATTCTGCACTCGAAATCCTTTCGCCGGCTGAAGCACAAGACTCAGGTGTTTCTGTCACCCGAGGGCGACCACTACCGAACCCGTCTGACTCACACGTTAGAGGTTACTCAGATCGCCCGCACGATCAGCCGCGCTTTGAGGCTCAACGAAGACTTGACAGAGGCGATCGGCTTGGGACACGACCTGGGGCACACCCCGTTTGGCCACGCTGGCGAGGCGATCCTCAATGAGATTGTGCCCGGCGGCTTCCGCCATTACCTGCAGAGTTTACGGGTGGTGGACAAGCTGGAAGCCGATGGGAATGGGCTGAACCTAACCGGGGAGGTGCGTGACGGCATTCTCAAGCATTCGAAAGGCGCTGGCGCTGTTTTCACCAAGCAGGACCAGGGCCGGCCTGCAACGCTGGAGGGACAGACCGTAAGGGTATCGGACATCATCGCGTACGTTAATCACGACGTGGATGACGCCATTCGTTCCGGGCTGATCCAAGCCACCGATATTCCCCACGAGGTGACAGAGGTTCTGGGAGACTCCCATTCCCAGCGAATCAACACGCTCGTAAGCGACGTCATTCATTCCAGCCTAGAAGGCAGCCTGCAAGCTATCACCATGAGTGCCCCAACCCTGAAGGCGATGCTCGACTTGCGGCAATTTCTCTATCAGTCAGTCTACTCGCTCAGCATCCCGAAACAGGAGTTTGTCAAAGCAAAGAAGATTCTCAACGATATCTACTATTTCCTGCTCGACGAGCCTGACGAATTCTTGTCCCGGTCGCGACGAGAAGGTGAGCCACTAGAGCAAGCCGCGGCTGACTTTTCCGCAGGGATGACCGATCGCTTTGCCATCAATCTTTACGGCAAACTCTTTTTACCCAAGAGCTGGAACCAGATGTAGAGTGGGCTGCCGGGCACAAACCGCAGCTGCGCAAAAGGCTGGAAGCCCAGTGTCCTGAATGGTGTCTCTTGGGGTAAGCTGGCTGGTTTCAAACGGGTTTGAGCTTGACGAACCGCGCCTGGAGATGGGCTTTCAGGGCTTGTGTGGCGGTTTTTGAAGTTGACAAGGTAAGCCCCCTGGCTATAATGAAGGCTTTTGCGTTCGACGCACTTAGGGTCCTTATGCGTATCGACGTGAGGGAGTTGGAACTAGGACCACTGGTTCTGAAAGGGGAGGTCCTCGAGACCGATCTGGGTTTTGACGCTTCGGAACTCCGTCTGCTTGACAAGGTTCTGGTGAGTCTCACTGCCGAACGACAGTTGCGGGAGGTTCGGATCCGGGGGGATTTTCGTGTTGGTATTGAGTTGCCATGCTCGCGCTGTTTGGAACCGGTCCGATTTCCCATTCTGGCTAAGTTTGATCAGTTTTACGAATCCAATGCTGACCATCGGCTGGTAGGCGAAATTGAACTTCAGGAGAGAGACACGGAGATCGCTTTTTTTTCCGGAGACTTTATCGAAGTGGCGGACATTGTCCGCGAACAAATCCTGCTGTCCCTTCCGATGAAGCCGATTTGTCAGGAACAGTGCCAAGGGCTGTGTCCTCACTGCGGCAAAAATAGAAACCTGGACGCCTGTAACTGCGACTCGGTGCTTGTTGATCCCCGCCTGGTGAAGTTACTAAAGATCCAAAACCGGATGAATTTTTGAGGCGCGCGGCAGTTTTGCGATCTCCCGACCATTGCACGATGACTGCCGAAGACCTGGTCGCAGCTTCATGGCCAGGAATGGCGTCGGGTGGCTCTGCAGTTCAAGAGTTTCGGCGGTTAGAGTTTGCCCGCTACATCCGGCAATTAACCACAAGGAATCTTACTTCTTATGCCTAATCCAAAACGCCGTCATTCGAAGTCCCGCCGCAACAAGAGACGCGCTCATGACTTCTTGCATGTGCGCTCTGCATCGGAATGTCCGAACTGTCATGAGGCAAAAATGCCTCATCGCGCTTGTCCGCACTGCGGTTACTATGCAGGCCGTGAAGTGATCGAAGTTCAAGAAGAGGGGTAGCAACTTCAAGTTCTAGGCGAGCGACTTATGCGTCGAGGTAGCGGCTCCGTTGGTGGCTACGGCACTCACCCGACCTCCGCGGCGACTTCGGTTGTACCTGTCGTCGGGTGGGACGGCTGTCCCTCGGTGGCCCTGTTCACCAACGGAAGCGGGCCAGAATGTGGCGTTTTGTGAACTTTGCTCAGTAACAAGTGGACCTAGCTGGGTTCCGGATATGATCAAGATCGCCGTCGATGCCATGGGGGGAGACACTGCTCCGCACTCCGAGGTCTTGGGAGTCGTGCAGGCAGTCCAGGAATACGAAGTTGGGGCCGTCCTGGTGGGCGCTGAGGACCGACTCAGGGAAGAACTAAGGAAACAGAAAGCCACTCACCTTCCTATTCAGGTAGTTCACGCCAGTGAAGTGATCACGATGGACGAGGCCGTCTCAACCGCTATTCGCAAGAAGAAGGACTCGTCGATTCGGGTCGCGGCCAAACTCGTTCGCGAAGGGAAAGCCGATGGGCTCGTCAGCGCTGGAAATACGGGGGCTTGCATGGCGGTGACGAAGCTGGTCATTGGCGCCCTATCGATGGTGGATCGCCCTGCGCTCGCAACGGTAATGCCGACTGCTAAGAATCGGCCTGTTGTCCTTCTTGATGTTGGCGCTAACGTCGATTGCAGGCCAGACCACCTCACGCAGTTCGCCATTATGGGAGAAATCTTTTCGCGATCGATTCTTGGTGTCCCGCGGCCGAAGATTGGTTTGTTGTCCATTGGCGAGGAAGAAGGCAAAGGCAACGAACTCACCAAGGAGGTCTTCCGCATTCTCAAGGCAGGTCCACTGCATTTTGTCGGCAATGTGGAAGGTCGTGATCTGTTTAGAGGAGACGTGGACGTTGTCGTTTGCGATGGATTCATCGGCAACGTGGCCCTTAAACTCAGCGAAGGTTTGACCGAGATACTGACAACTCTCCTCAAGAAAGAGCTTTCCACTTACTTGAGCTCCCAGATTGGCGCCTTGCTGTCGCGCAAGGCCTTCCGGAATTTCAAAACGCGCGTGGACTATTCCGAGTATGGGGGGGCTCCGCTGCTGGGAGTGCGCGGCATCGTTATTATCTGCCACGGTAGCTCTCCAGCGAAGGCCATCAAGAATGCGATTCGCGTGGCGCGAGAGTGCTGCGTGCACCGCGTTAATCAGAGGATTGAAGACGAGATCAAGGCGCTAAGCTTCATGCAAAGCCACGCCGCGAACATTATGATCAACTAGCCGGAGGCTGCGCCCCTGCTTGTCTCTATGCGAAGCACCGGGCAGCGCCCTCGTACAGAAGCGGCGGCTGACTGAATGAGCCACATCGCGTTTGTGTTTCCAGGACAGGGTTCACAAGCCAAGGGTATGGGGAAGGAATTGTGTGACTCTTTCTTGGAGGCGCGCAGCGTTTTCGCGGAGGCCGACAGAGTGCTTGGCTTCCCCATCAGCCAGCTTTGTTTCGAAGGCCCAGAAGATCGTCTGAAGCTGACAGAAAATACTCAACCTGCGATTCTAGCAGTGTCTGTGGCAGCTTCCCGAGTGCTTTCTGCCAAAGGAATACAACCGGAGTATCTGGCTGGACATAGTTTGGGCGAGTACTCTGCTTTGGTGGCGGCGAACTCCTTGAGCTTGGCGGACGCATTGCGAACCGTCCGAAATCGGGGCAAGTATATGCAGGAAGCAGTCCCGGTCGGTCAGGGGGCCATGGCTGCGATTCTTGGGTTGAGCGAAGCCCAAGTGGCAGAGTTGTGCGAGGAGGCCAGTCGAGATGAGGTTTTGTCACCGGCTAACTTGAATTCTCCTGTGCAGATTGTCATTGCGGGGAGCGTGGCGGCCGTGGACCGCGCGCTGGAGCTGGCAAAGGCGAGAGGCGCCAAAAAAGCAGTTCTGCTTCCAGTGAGCGCACCGTTCCATTGCCATTTGATGCAGTCTGCTCAAGATAGGCTGAGTCAAGATCTGGCTCCCATTCGATTTCAGAATCTTGAAGTCCCCTTGATCAACAACGCCGATGCCGCTGAATTACGTTGCGGCGCCGACGTTGCCGAGTCGCTGTCACGACAGGTTTGCGCTCCAGTGAGATGGACCGAAACCATCCAGAAGCTGATTGGTCTGGGGATTCGGGTTTTTGTGGAAGTGGGTCCTGGAAAAGTCCTCTGTGGTTTGGTGCGGCAGATCGACAAGAGAGTGCAAACGGCACACGTAGAGGACCTGAAGAGCTTGAGCCAGACGGCCGAAATTTTGGGTCGCCGGGATTGAGGCAATTCGAGGCCTGATGCTTCTGCAAGACAGAACTGCTTTGATTACAGGTGGCTCTCAAGGAATTGGGCGAGCTTGCGCTCTGGTCCTGGCCGAAGCAGGGGCGGATGTCGCTGTCGGCGGACGTAGCTTGGAAAAGCTGAAGCGTGTTGCCGAGGAGGTGCAAGCTCTCGGACGGAAAGCGCTCGCCATTCAGGTTGACGTGAGCGATCCGGCCCAAGTCAAGGCAGCGTTCGCTGAGCATGTGAAGCATCTCAGCCGGCTCGATATTCTGGTCAACAACGCGGGGGTCGCAAAAGACACTCTGCTGCTGCGCATGAAGCTTGAGGAGTGGGACACAGTTATCGACACCAATCTGAAGGGCGCGTTCTTGTGTTCCCAGGAAGGAATTAAGCTGATGCTCCGGCAGCGGTACGGTCGCATCATCAACATCTCGTCTGTTGTGGGACACACGGGAAACGCCGGGCAAGTCAACTATGTTGCCTCAAAGGCGGGTCTTGAAGGGTTGACCCGGGCGCTGGCTTTGGAAGTAGCTTCCCGCAACATTACGGTCAACGCAATTGCCCCAGGCTTTATCGGCACGGCCATGACTGAAGGTCTGCCCGAAGCGGTTAGAGTGAAAATGCTGGATCGAATTCCTGTGGGCCGCATGGGGACGGACCGCGAGGTCGCCTGCGGGGTGCGCTTTCTGGCCTCGGACGAATCCAGCTATATCACGGGTCAGGTATTGCACATCAACGGCGGACTGTACATGTGAGTGGCCCGGCAGCGCTGGGGGTGCGGCAAGGGGAGCCGAACCCAGCCCGGGTTAGCCCTGGGAATTGAGTATTGTGGACTTTCAGGCCGGCTCAGAATCAGGACTGCTCGTCTGATTCTTGAACCGGCTTGCTAACTGTGTGCGTTACTTCCGGTTGTACCCTCAGGGCTGAATTCTTTGATTGGAAGATTCATTTGTTATAATTTGAGAACTTGTGCCAATGGCAGGTCTGAAAGGTAAGGAGGGTTAAGGAATGGCTTCGGTTGATGAAAAGGTGAAGCAGATTATTGTCGAACAGCTCGGCGTCGACGAATCAGAAGTAACGCCCACGGCTTCGTTCGTGGATGATCTCGGAGCAGACTCGCTCGACACGGTTGAGCTCGTGATGGCCTTCGAAGAAGGCTTTGGTATCGAGATTCCCGACGAGGACGCCGAGAAGATTCAGACCGTCAAGGATGCAATCTCGTACATCCAGAGTCATGCCAAGGCTTAAGGCGGGTGAAAAGCAAGCCGAATTTCAGCCTGCGCAAGGCTCGTCATCGGTTCGGTGAATGAAAACGAACCGGCGCTGGGAATTGGCGCTCATGAGTGCCAGTGGGCTGCGCTCTCGAGCAGGAGGTTTATTCTTGAAGCGAAGAGTTGCCGTAACGGGGATAGGGTTCGTATCTGCCCTCGGAATTGGCACCCAGGAGACCTGGGATTCGTTAGTGGCAGGAAAGAGCGGCATCCGTCAAATCACTCGCTTCGACACGAGCCAGTTTCCCGTGAAGATCGCGGGAGAAGTCAAGGGATTCGATCCGCTAAGCTGGATTGAGAAGAAAGAGATCAAGAAGATGGATCCCTTCATCCAATACGCGATCGCTGCATCCCAGTTTGCCATGGATTCTTCCGGCCTCAAGATCACTCCAGCCATTGCTTCCCGAGTTGGTGTGCATATCGGCTCTGGCATCGGGGGATTTTCGACGATTGAACGTGAGCACACTGAACTACTCAACGGCGGCCCGCGACGAATTTCCCCGTTCTTTATCCCTTCTGCCATCGTGAACCTGGCTGCGGGACAGGTCTCGATTCGCTTCGGCGCCAGGGGGCCAAACAGCTCCACTTGCACGGCCTGCTCCTCCGGATCACACTCGATCGGCGATTCGTTCCGCATCATCGCTCGCGGTGAAGCCGATGCCATGATCTGCGGCGGTTCCGAAGCCGCGATAACGCCGATGAGTATTGGCGGTTTTGGGAAAATGGGCGCGCTTTCACAGCGGAACGAGGAGCCTGAACGAGCCTCGCGTCCTTTTGACCGTGATCGCAATGGATTCGTGATCGGCGAAGGCGCGGGAGTCTTGGTTCTGGAAGAACTGGAAATGGCCCGTTGGAGGGGAGCGACGATTTATGCGGAAATCGTAGGCTACGGCATGTCCGGTGACGCGTTTCACATCACCCAGCCATCCGAAGATGGTGACGGTGCCTACCGCGTCATGACCAATACCATCATGGATGCGGGGATTCAGCCGAGTGATGTCGGCTACATCAATGCTCACGGAACTTCAACGCCTTTCAATGACAAGCTCGAAACCATGGCTATCAAACGAGCTTTCGGAGAGCATGCCTGCAAGCTGGCTATCAGTTCCACGAAATCAATGACAGGCCATTTGCTCGGCGCAGCCGGAGGGTTGGAAGGGGGCATCTCGGCTTTGGCGCTCCACCACCAGCTGATCCCGCCGACCATCAACTATGAAACGCCCGACCCTGACTGCAACTTGGACTACACGCCCAATGTAGCTCGGAAGGTCAACCTTCAGTACGCCCTGTCGAATTCTTTCGGGTTCGGCGGCACCAACGCCGCATTGCTCTTCAAGCGCTACCAGGAATAACCTCGAACGCTAGCTCCCTACCTCACTCGACCGTACAAGGGCAGCCTACTTACTCAATTTGCCTTCGGTGTTCGGGACACAGCCCTCGGCCTCAATGTGCTTCTGGAACGGCAGCGAGAGCAGAAGCAACTTCGACTGAGACAGCCGAGCCCGGGCAACTGTCCTCCTCCTGACTTCCGGACGTCTCCTCCATAAGGAATTCGGTTCCGAGGAGCCTATCGAGAGGCGGGAATCCCGGAATCGACAATCCTTACGCCCAGTAAGCCACCCCGGGCTTTTCGGAAATCACCACATCCTTCAGAAAGTGGAAGGCCTTGCGCAATCCTTCTTCCGGCGACATCAAGCTGTCTTCATGCTCTATGCTGATGACGTGGTCATAACCGACTAGCCGGAGATTGCTGATGATGTCTTTCCACTGCGCGTAATCGTTGCCGTAGCCGCAGGTGCGGAAAATCCAGGACCGATGGATCTCATCGGTATAAGTCTTGGCGTCGAGCACTCCGTTGACGGCGATGTTGCGGGGATCGAGTTTGCAATCCTTCGCGTGGAAATGATAAATGGCATCTCCCACGGCTCGGATGGCGGCGCCAACATCCGCACCCTGCCAGAAGAGGTGGCTGGGGTCAAAGTTGCAGCCAATTTCCGGTCCCACAGCGTTTCTCAGCTTCAGTAACGTTTCTGGGTTATAGACCACGAAGTTGGGATGCATCTCCAAAGCAATTTTCTTGATGCCATGATTCTTAGCAAGCTTCACGGCATCCTTCCAATACGGGATCACCCTTTCCTTCCATTGCCACTCGAGAGCCTGGGCAAAGTCCGGCGGCCAGGGGGAGACGATCCAGGCAGCTGAGGTTGCCTTGGCATCCGCTCCTGGGCAGCCACTGAATGTGATCACACGATCGACATCGAGCTTTCTCGCCAATTTCAGCGCTCGCTCAAAATGGCTGTGATGATTCTTGGCAAGCTTCTGACTGGGATGGATGGGATTACCGTGGACGCTGAGGGCACTGATCATCAGGCCACGGCTCTTAATGGCGCCCTGGAAAGCCTTCAGCTTTGTATCGCTGGCCAACAGCTCGGCTGGTTTGCAGTGCGCCTCTCCCGGATACGCACCGCAACCGATCTCAACGGCTTCGACACCGAGGTCTTTCAGGTAGTCCAGAGCCTCTTCAAAGGGCTTGTTCGCGAGCAATACCGTGAATACGCCGATTTTCATTGTCTCCTCCACAGGTTCGTAGCAATTTGATCAAAACGGAGTACCCATTGGGCAATGCGGATTTCGGAATGCCATCATCACACCTTCACCCACCTCTTGCCATTGGAGCTCTTTTCCATGGCCTCCATGACTGCCTGGTTCTTCACGCCGTCTTCGAAATTTGGCGAGGGCAGCTTGTTTTGGGAAATCGCCTGCATCAAATCATAGACCGCATGAACGAAGGTATGCTCATATCCGATGACGTGTCCCACGGGCCACCATTTCCAGTAGGGGTGGACGGGTTCGGTTACCATGATGGTGCGGAACCCCTGAAGGTACTGGGGATCGTCGCGAAGATACAGGTCCAGCTCATTCATTCGTTCCAGATTGAACCCAAGGCTGCCCTTACTGGCGTTGATTTCGAACCGGTTGTAATTCTTGCGACCCGGGGCGAAGCGAGTCGCTTCGATCGTGCCAATCGCGCCGTTGGCGAAGCGGACCAACGCCAGACTGGCATCGTCGACGGTCACTTTGCCCTTCTTCTTCGGATTGTCGACCAGGGGGCGCTCCTTGACGAAAGTCTCGAGCGCAGCAGAAACTTCGCTAATTTCCCCGACCAGGAAACGGGCTAGGTCGATAACATGCGAGCCTAGATCGCCGAGAGCGCCCGATCCGGACTTAGCCTTGTCAAACCGCCAGTAGAGCGGAAAGTCAGGATCGACGGGCCAGTCCTGAAGGTAAGTGCCGCGGAAATGATGGATCGCTCCTAGAGTACCATCGGCAATGAGCTTTTGAGCCAGGGTTACTGCCGGCACCTTGCGATAGTTATGACAAATCATGTGGAGCACACCTGACTTCTGAACTGCTGCCAGCATCTTCTTCGCTTCTGCTAGATTGTTGGCTAAAGGCTTCTCGCAAAACACCACTTTGCCAGCTTTGGCAGCTGCAATGGAAATGGACATATGGGAGTCGCCGGGCGTGGCGACGTCTACGACATCGATGTCCTCCCGCTTTACTACTTTCTCCCAGGCTGTGCTCCACTCTTGCCATCCATACTTCTCGGCCGCGGCTTTGACGGCAGTTTCGTTGCGACCGCAGATCACCTTCATAACGGGAACGGTGTCACTGTCGAAGAAGCGGGTCATCTGTCGGTAAGCGTTGCTGTGCGCTTTGCCCATGAACTGGTAGCCAATGAGAGCGACGTTGACTTTTCGAGGCACTGCTCATCCCCTTTCCAAGGGTGCAAACAGAAATGACCACTGAGACTTCAGCTGCGCCGTAGCCTTTGCTGACGCGTAGACTACGGGCACACGCCAGAGTCCATCAGTAGCCCGACCGCAAGGGAGGGCAGGGAGCCTGCACGCTCCTTTGTGTGCACCGCTTTCTATGTGGAAAATTTCTTGCAGTCACAAATCAATGACATAATGAGATTATTGCTTTTCCGTGCCGGACGACGCCCCTGTATAGCAAGATTCATTTCGCAGGGTCAAGTGAAAAGGCGGCGAAGAGCCTATGAGTCGAGAGGTTTTGAGGAAACGCTATCCCTTCTTGCCGGGGCGGACCTGGCTGTGCGTTCGCGAGCGCCGAGGAACACTGGGAGGCTCTTCTCGACAAAGTGAAATCCTGAGGCTCAAAGAGAGGATCGAAGAGGGAGTTCGGTCCCTGGAGGAGCCCCAGCTCTACCAGAACGGACACAGGGTTGACCGGCTGGAGAAGCTCCACTTCGCGCTCAGCTGCTCGCCGTTTCACTTGATCTTGAGTTTCCGGCCGGCATCGAAGGCTGTGCGTCGGCGGGTGGTCGACGTCGCACAGGACGCTTTTGGCGCGCTGGCTCTCAAGACCGAGTGGCTTGGGAAATCGGAGGTGATCGAGATTCGTTCAGGGCGAGAAAGGGCTTGCTCGCTTGGACGGAGGACTGCCCGGCAAGAGTTCCAGAAAGAGGTCGAGGGTCTGATTGCTGGCAACTTTCCCAAGATAACGACACTCCATTCTGTAGTTCGCAGCGACCTGGAACATTCCGTTTCCGGCAGGTATGTGCGCCTTCATTTTCGATCGGGCCGTTCCGAATGGTACGCCCTAGCAGTCGGTCCCTGGGAAGACCAGGCAACGGTCGACGCCACCCTCAGCTGTGGGCTCATCTGGCGAGAACTGCTGAGCGCAGAGAAGGCTCACCCAGCCGAACGCTTGGCGCTGATCGTTCCATCAGGAAAGCTGCTCGTCCTCAAGAGCCGCATGGCGTGGACTCGCGGCGCGGGACAGCAGATCCATCTTCTGGAGATGGATCTTGAAAGAGGTGCCCTGTCCTTTGTTGATCTCGGTGACTGTGGCAACCTCGATACCGCCTTGAGCCATGTGCAGAGTTGGAACGGCGCTGAGCGCCAGCCCGGCTGCTACAGAACGGATCTCAATTCCGAGCGCTGGCTGGAAAGCTTGATTCTGCGCGATGTTCGAATAATCGAGTCTCGGTTGGACCCCAGATTCGTCTATCCTCAAGTTCCGGCCTTTCTCAGCGGCGACCGCGGAATGATCGATCTCTTAAGTGTGACCACCCAGGGCCGGCTAGCTGTTTTGGAACTCAAAGTCGGTGAGGACATCGAATTGCCAATGCAGGGCCTGGATTACTGGTTAAGGGTTCGTTGGCATCATCTGCGGCAGGAGTTTCAGAGCCAGGGGTACTTCCCAGGCGTGCGTCTCAGCACGGAGCCTCCGCTTCTGTTTTTCGTCTGTCCGCAGTTCCGTTATCACAGTAGCTTCCCGCAGATCGTTCGCCAAATCGATCCGGCCGTTCCGATGATTCAGGTCGGAATCAATGAGAACTGGAAAAGCAGTGTTCAGGTGGTTCTCAAGCGCAGGCTGAATTCCGCGACTGCGGAATTTCCTATTTGAAATGAGAAAACACCCGGTCGCAACAGCAGGCAAGGTACGGCCGCAATCCTGTGGTCTCGGTGCACTGGTGTGGGCTTTGCTCGGAGCCTGCGGCCTTTTCGCTCAAAGCCCGAACGAGCCTCATAAGTTTGAATTGAGTGGCCAGGTACGTTTGGCTCAACCACAAAGACCACGCCGGCTCGTGGCTTACGTGGCTCTGTTCGGGAACACGACTCCTTACTCCACTTACACCTGGACCGATTTCAGCGGGAAGTTCAAATTCAAGAAAGTCCCTCCGGGCTCCTATTCCCTTCATGTAGAACTCAGGCGGCGCGGAGAGAAGCGGTTGACGGTTGAAGTCTCGCCCAGCTTGGCCGATCGCAAGAGTCGCATCTACCACATTATCACGGTTGAGCCTTCCGGGTCCCTCGCTACCCGGCAAAAACCGGATGTCATCTCACTGCGGGAATTGTCTATTCCGGAGAAGGCACGCAGCCTCTCCTTGGGCGCGGAAAAGAAACTGTCCAAAGGCGAAATCGAAAGAGGCATCGCAATGCTGGAGCGGGCTGTGAACCTGGCTCCACATTTTGTGGCAGCAATCAACCGGCTGGGTACTATTTTCCATATACAGAAGGAATTTCCCAAAGCCGAACAATACTTTCGCGAGGCGCTGGATAAGGATCCGAACGCATACGCACCGCTGGTAAATCTGGGTGGGACTCTGTTGGCGCTGGGGAGGTTTCAAGAGGCGCTCGCGCTCAACCAACGCGCCGTGGCGGCGCGGCCCCTGGATGCCTTGGCCAATGGTCAGCTGGGACTCAGTTACGTGAATCTCAAAGAAGACGAAAAGGCTGTTGGCTACCTGGTCAAAACCAAGCAACTGGATCCACAGCACTTCACTTTTCCGCAGCTCGCCTTAGCCGACATCTACCATCGGCAGAAGAAAACCGAACTGGCGCTTCGCGAGCTACAAGAGTTTGTGAAGCTGCATCCCGACGACACTCAGGCGAAACTCATCCGCAAACAGATCGAGCAGTTGACGGGTAAGGATTGACTTTCTTGTTGGACTGCAAGCCTCCGGCGGCTTTGTGCCCGAACGCAAAGGTCAATTCACTGCCGAGGCCCTTGGACGCAGAGCAGGATCATGAACGCTACAAGCACTCAATGGCAGCGTTCCAGAGCTGACTGCCTTTCGTCGACCTCTCTGGGTATGATTCGATGCGCGTTCGCACCTCTCAGGCTTCCTTGCCTCTCTCTTTTGAACGGGAATGCAAGAGCACAATAGCGCCCAGCACACACAGCCCGCCGGCTATTTGCAGCGGAGTCAATCTTTCTCCCAGGAAAACCCAAGCGATGACTGCTGCGGCAACGGGTTCCGCCGTGCTGACGATGCTCACCTGACTTGCCGTCAGATATTTCAGTGCGCGGATAAAGAGGAGGTAGGGCACGATCGTACCGAAGGCAGCTACGTAAACAAGGATCCAATATTTGAAAGTCTCGACTTGTGAGAGTGGCTGCCAGGACCCCGGACCGGCAATCGCCCAAAATAAGGCGGCAAACAAAAGGCTGTAAAAGAGCACGGTCAACTCAGCATAGGACTTCGAGGCATGTTGAGCCATCAGGCTGTAAGCTGCAAAACAAACCCCGGCAGCCACTCCGAGGGCGACACCGTACCTGCTCAGGTGCGCGCTACCTATGGTTTCGAGCGAGACCAGACCACAACCAGCCAAGGCCAGCAATAGCGCCACAATCCGGCTGCGAGTGAGAGGCAGCTTCAAGTAGAGGCGCTCGAAGAGCAGGATCCAGAGCGGTGCGAGGTATTGAAGGAGAATTGCCAGACCAACGCTCAAGACTTGAATCGCGGAATAGTAGGTGAACTGGGTCAGCGCCAGCCCCAGCGTGCCCATAACCACAAAAAGGGCAAGGTCCCGCTGTTTCAGCTCAAGCCGAAGCGGATTCTGCAGGAGCAGGATGACAAAGAGCAGGAGCGTGCCCAGCGCACAGCGATAGAAAACCAGGCGAGAAGGCGAGAGGGCTCCGCCCAGGAGAACTTTTCCACAGACTCCGGAGACTGCCCAGAGGATAGCCGCAGCCAGAGAAGCCAGCAAGCCCACGGTGGGTTTTGAGAGAGATATCAGCACGATCTAAAGGCTCGAGGATCGCCGACGCGTTGCTGGCCTGAATCTCGCGTGGACGCGTGGCCGCCAGTGAAGGCGGATGATACCATCCATCAATCTCATGAACAATTGACAGTGGTGAGTTGGTGCCCGAGCTGGGGGCGAGAGGGACGCTTTTCGCTTTGAGCGGGCGCTCTCCGCCTGCTCTTTCTGCTGTGCCCTGCTAGAACACAGCGGTGAGAGCGTTGCGATCATCTCCAGAATTGCTAGCTTTGTTAGCACCCAGGAGGCTCAAAGGTGGTCGCCGCGCTACTACTCAAAGCCCACGACCCGCCAACCGGTTCCCAACCTCGCAACGACCTCACTCAAGACTCCGTTCGACGCTGACTGTCTTTCGCAGGTCCGGCCGCGCCGAAGCTGGCGCCAGCAAGCACACCATGCAGTCGTATCTGGCGTCACTTCGCAGTTGAGGAGGTCTTCCGACTGGGAGGCGTGACATTTTGCTTTCTTCTGCTGTGAAAAAATCGGATCATGAGAAAGTCAAGGAAGTTAGATACGCGCGTTATCGATCCGTCAGCGACTGCGACTGCAGGGGCGTTTCCTATTCCCTCTCAAGGTATCTGGCATGTTGGCGTGGTGATGGAGACCCTCGTTTTCTCATTGCGAGAAAACAGGGTGTCTTCCAACTGACATAGTGGAGGGAACCATCGCAACTGGAGCAATCTGGTCACTGAAAGCAGTAGCGGGGCGGCTGGTCAGATCTTGGGAGCTTTGGCACCTCATTTGATTTCGCTCGGGTTCGACAGTTTCGATTGGACGTGCGGTTCGAGTGGTAATCGTAGGGTAGCTCAAACGCTTAGGAGGAAATGATGATGGCTTGGATCCGGTGGCTAAGCAGAGTTCTTAACTTCTGCCTTTTGGGCAGCCTCTTGAGCCTGTCCTGCTTCGCGAACGGACTCAGGATTCAGCTCAACGATTTTGCCTCAGCAGGCCCCTCTGCGGCGCCCGCGGGCTGGCAGCCTTGGGCGCAAAGAGAGGAGGTCATGCCGCGCTGCTACATAGATACCACTCAGTTTCGGTCCAAGTCGTCGGCTCTGGCCATTTCCGGCAGCAGCAACGCAGCCGAATACGGTGGGTGGACCTATCGTCTGGGTAATGTTCAAGCTGGCAAATTCTACCGGCTTACGGCGTATTACCGCACCCAGGGAGTGGACTACGAACAACTGCGAGTCGTGGCACGCCTGGATTGGCGGGATGAAGCAGACAAACGAGCGGGCCAACCCGATTACGCTTACCAGCTCGAGCCGGCTGGCGATTGGAAGAAGATGACGCTACAGGTACCTGCTCCGGAGCTGGCCACTTGGGCCCGGTTAGAATTGCTCCTGGCGTGGTCTCCCCAGGGAACGGTATGGTGGGACGATATCAGCTTCGAAGAGGTGCCAGCTCCCAAGGACCGCATTGCTCGAATCGGCAGCGTTGCTTTGCGACCCAGAAACACGGGAAGTAAACAAGGAAGTGTCGAAGCGTTCTGTCACGCCTTGGACGAAGTGGCACGCCAGAAGCCCGATATTGTCTGTTTGGGAGAAGGGATCACGGTGGTCGGAAATTCGGGGAGCTACATCTCGGTAGCCGAGTCGGTTCCCGGGCCCACGACCGAACAACTCGGCGAGAAAGCTCGCCAGCACCGGATGTACATTGTTGCGGGACTTTACGAGCGAGAGGGAAATGCGGTCTACAATACTTCTGTGTTGATCGACCGTGAAGGGAAACTCGTGGGGAAATACCGCAAAGTCTATCTGCCGCGCGAGGAAATCGAAGGTGGCTTGACACCCGGTATGGCCTATCCTGTGTTTGAAACCGATTTTGGCAAGATCGGCATGATGATTTGCTGGGATCTCGAATATGTTGAGCCCGCACGGGCTCTGGCAGCACAAGGCGCAGAAATTATCCTGTTGCCCATTTGGGGTGGCGACTTCACGCTGATGAAGGCGAGAGCCATCGAGAATC
Source organism: uncultured Acidimicrobiia bacterium (assembly GCA_963752385.1). Lineage (GTDB taxonomy): Bacteria > Acidobacteriota > Terriglobia > Versatilivoradales > Versatilivoraceae > CAVVYL01. The sequence goes on from CAVVYL010000056.1 coordinate 308,511, forward strand.
ACCTGTTCGTGGTTTCGGCCGGATATGACGTGGAGACGGCAGTCATTGATCCGAACGGGCAGGTCCTTCATGCTTCTAAAGAATCGGGAGTGGTTAAAACCGTTCCGATCAGCTTGGGCCAACGCTTCCTCGATCCCCACTTGGGAGATATGCGCGCCCGATTCCACAAAGAAATCCGCTGGGATGTGCCTATCCTTGGCTTGGTGAAGTAACATTTCATTCGCCCATACGCGGGACGCCCGTCCAATGCCGGTCCCGTGAGATCATTGCGCCGATACCAAGAATAAGATAACGAATGTCTACCACAACCTCACGCAGCGTTTCAGGCGTCGGTGGCTTGAAGCGGGCTCTGACGCTGCGAGACCTCATCCTCTATGGCGTCATCGTGATCCAGCCAACCGCCCCGATGTCAGTCTTCGGTGTGCTGAGCGAGCGGAGCCACGGGCACGTGGTGACGACGATCCTCATTGCCATGGTGGCGATGCTTCTCACAGCCATCAGCTACGGGCGCATGGCTCGCGCCTATCCCAGCGCGGGATCCGCCTTCACTTACGTGGGCCAGGAAATCAACCCAGCGGCCGGCTATGTAACCGGCTGGAGCATGGCGATGGACTATATGCTCAACCCCATGATCTGCATCATTTGGTGCAGCAAGGCGGCGATGAACTTCGCTCCTGGTGTCCCCTACGCAGTGTTCGTGGTCTTTTTCTTCCTGTTGCTGACAGGCATGAACTTGCGAGGCATTAAGACCTCGGCGCGGGTCAACGCCGGGTTGGCGGCGGGGATGAGCGTCGTGATTGCCATTTTTTTCGTAGCTGTCATCCGTTACTTCTCCCGGATTCCGATTAGCAGTTTGAGCGAACTGACACGTCCGTTCTATGACCCGGCCACGTTCAGTCTCGATGCCGTGCTGGGGGGCACTTCCATCGCCGTGCTCACCTATATTGGGTTTGATGGTATCTCGACTCTTTCCGAGGAGGTTGAGAACCCGCGCCGCAACATCCAGCTGGCCACGGTGCTCACCTGCCTGACCATCGGCATTCTCTCGGCACTGGAGGTGTATGCGGCCCAGCTGGTTTGGCCTGCGTTCAGAGCCGTTCCCGGATGTTGACACCGCATTCGTGCACGTCGCGGGCAGAGCGGCAGGAGCGTGGTTCTTCGCCGTGGTGACCGCTGACATTGCTGGTAGCCAATATCGGGTCCGGCACGGGCGCCCAACTCGGCGCCGCCCGACTCCTCTATGGGATGGGGAGGAGCAACGCCCTGCCGCGCTCCTTTTTCGGCTCGATCGAACCGAAGCGACGCATACCGCGCAACAACGTCATTTTCGTGGGGCTTGTAGCTCTGGGTGGCGCTTTTGTCGTGTCCTACGGGCTCGGCGCAGAGTTGCTCAACTTCGGGGCGTTAATCGCCTTCATGGGTGTTAACCTCGCTGCCTTCGTGCGCTATTATTTGCGGGCGCAAGAGAAGAAGCTCACCAATCTGTTCCTGCCACTTCTGGGGTTTGTCGTCTGCTTCCTGCTCTGGCTGAATCTCAGTCGCACCGCCAAACTGGCGGGCTCTGCCTGGCTGTTAGTAGGGATTGCCTTCGGTGCCTGGAAGACACACGGTTTCCGCCGGAACCTGGTGGACTTCGAACTCCCGCCAGAAGAGCCGGAACAAACCTCAAGGGAGCGCGGACCGGGCTAAGCGGTCATGTGAAGACTACTAACCTAATCTCGCCGATGACTGCGAAGTAGCACCCGATTTGGGCTTCCTTACCGTCCTTACTATTCCTCCGGGAAATTCATGCGGCGGAGCAGCGCTTTCCAGCGGGGATCGGAATGTAGATTCTCAAGAGGAGGATCTTCCTTGAGTGCGACAAGGAGCGAGTTTCGTTCCTCAACCGCTTTCTCCAGGATTCTGAATGCCTCATCCTTGTCGCCGAGCGCCGCGTAAACAGCGGCAATAAGAATAAGGCGTGCGTTTTCACTCCGCTGATCATCTGCCGCGCTTCGCGCTGTCTGCCCGTGAGCGCATGAACGCGCGCGATTCCGGCCTGGAGAAATCCTCTTACTTCAGGGGTCAGCTCTCTGCCTTTGTCGAACGTAGCAATCGCTTCATCATACCTGCCCATTTGCGCGTATACATCACCCAGGCGGAAATTCGCTGCAACGCTCCGAGGCTCCAGTTCAACCGCCTGCTTCAGATGAGGGAAGGCTTCCGCATATCTGCGCGCCCGGTAAAGAAACCGGCCCAAAGATGTGTGAGTCGGCGACGAAATCGGATCCAATTGCACGGCGATCTGGCCTTCCTGATCGCTTCGTCATGCCGCCCCAGATGCATGAGTAAGGTGCCATAGTATGTGTGCGCATCAAGGTTGCCAGGGTCAAGCTCCAGCACGCGCCTGAACTCCTGCTCAGCGCCGGCCCAGTCCCAGTCACAGAAATGTTTGATATTCGCCAGTGAGATGTGCCCTTCAGCAAGTTGCTCATCCAACCCGACCGCCTTCAAGGCTGCGGCGCGCGCGGGTGAGCTCGACTTCTTTGAAGCCTTCTTACCCCAAAGATGCCTAGTTGCATCCAAGCGTCGGACAGTCCGGCATGAGCGGCGGCATAATCCGGGACAAGCTTAATCGCTCGCTCGAAGTGTGCGATGGCCTGTTTCCAGTCCTGTTCATTGTTCTTGCTGAAATGATATCGCCCGAGCAGGTAGGCTTCGTGGGCTTGCGGATTGACACTGCGGGCGGAGGCCACCCGCGCACGCTCCTCGGGGGTAATTTGAATGCGGATCTCATCGGCGACTGCACGCGCCACTTCGCTTTGCAGCTTCAGCACATCCGTCAAATCGCGTTCGTACTCGCGCGCCCACAGATGCGCTTCCGTCGCTGGATGAATCAACTGCGCCGTCACTCGCACGCGCTCGCCCGACCTCTGCACCGACCCTTCGATCACCGCATCCACATTCAGTTCGCGCGCGATTTCCGGGAGCGACTTGTTGCTTCCCTTGTAGCGCATGACCGACGTGCGCGAAATCACTTTGAGCGCGCGAATCCGCGCCAGATTGCTGATGAAAGCCTCAGTCATCCCATCGGCGAAGTATTCCTGAGCCGGATCGCCCGACAGATTTGCAAGCGGCAGCACGGCCAGCGATGTGATTTGATCGGGCCGAATTGTGAGCGCGCGCCGTGATGAGAGAGACCAGACCAGCCAACGATCAGGACCGCGGCGATCGCAGCGACCCCAGCCCAGCGCCGCAATGTGACCTTCGTCCCAGCGACTTGAACTTTGCGTGTCGGTGCCGCGTCAGCCGTCTGACCGATGGGCCGGAGCCTCTTCAACTCGGCGAGCAGTTCCTCCGCCGCCGGTAGCGATCCTCGCGATCCTTCCGCAGACACTTGCCGATGATGCGTTCCAGTTCCGCAGGCGCTTCGGCACAATCCTGCCTTAGCGGCGGCGGCTCAGCGGTCAGCAAGGCCGCAATCACATCGCTCTTCGTGGCGCCTTCGAATGGCCTGCGCCCCGCGATCATCTCGTAAAGCACCACTCCAAGGCTGAAGATGTCCGAGCGCTCATCCACCTTCTGCCCACGCGCCTGTTCCGGCGACATATAGCTCACTGTCCCGATCACCATCCCAAGCTCGGTGCTCAGCTGGACGAGCGTTTCCCCTCCTGAATCCACCTCCGGTCTGACCGCAGGCCGTTCCGTTAGCTTGGCCAAGCCAAAGTCAAGGACTTTGACCAATCCATCTGGCCGCACCATGAGGTTCTCGGGCTTGATGTCGCGGTGAATGATCCCGGCCTTGTGCGCCACACTGAGCGCCCCAGCAACTTGTTCGGCGATGGCCCTCGCCTCGCCGATGCTGAGCGGGCCATGCCGCAACCGTTCGCGTAAAGTCTTGCCTTCGACAAACTCGCTGACAATGTAGTGGATGCTTTCAGCTTCGCCGATCTCGTGAATGGTGAGGATGTTCGGGTGGTTGAGCGCCGAGGCCGCACGCGCTTCCCGCTCGAAACGACGCACCTGCTCGGCATCTTGCAGGAAGCGAGCCGGCAGCAACTTGAGAGCGATCTGACGGTCGAGCTTCGTGTCCTGGGCCAGGTAGACTTCTCCCATCCCGCCCGCGCCCAGCAGCGAGAGAATCTGGTAATGGCCAATCCGCTCGCCGATCAAGGCCGGGCTGGAGCCTCCGCCAGTCCCTTGGCCGCCACCGCCAAGGCCGGCAAAGCGATGAATTCTGCGGCTTTCTCGTGAGAGGCCAACAAGGACTCGACTTCCCTGCGCAGGGCCTTATCGCCAGCACAGGTTTGAGCGAGGAAAGCCGCTCGCTGACCCGAGTCCAGCTCCAATGCCTCGTGAAAGATTTGCCCAATTTGCTGATGCCGCTCGAGGAGTCATAAGAGACAGCCGTGAGTGACGAGTGATTGAGTCTGGTCACTTCTCACTCGTCAGTCATCACTACTTTACTTAACTCACGATGGAGCCAAGCGCGAGCTAAGGTCCAGTCGCGTCGTACCGTCGTCGGTGAGACTTTGAGCACCTCGGCCGTCTCTTCCACGCTCAGCCCGCCAAAGAAGCGCAGCTCCACTACCTGACTTTGCCGCGCGTCGAGGGCCGCCAGCGCTAGAGCGCATCATCGAGCGCCACCAAGTCGGCGCCGGCTCCGTCGCTGACCACCATCGCTTCATCCAGTGACACTCGAGCGCGCCTCTCCGCCGCGCTTGAGATTGTGATGAGAGCGCGCGAAATCGACGAGGATGCGTCGCATCAACTGGGCCGAGACGGCGAAGAAGTGGGCCCGGTTCTGCCACCGCACCGTGACTCGAATCAATCAACCGCAGGTAGGCCTCATTGACCAGCGCGGTCGTTTGCAGCGCATGGCCGGCACGTTCTTGACCCATGTAGCGCTTGGCCAAGCGGCGTAGCTCTTCATAGACCTGCGGGATGAGCTGCTCGAGAGCTGACCGGTCTCCCTCGCTCCAGGCCAGCAGCAGTTGGGTGATCTCCTAGGCACGGGTGTCGACATCCCATTCTCCTCAGGTATCGAGTTAGATCGAGAAGTCGCGCAATTATAACACTGGCGTGGGATTCTCTCCTTGGCCGGATATCGGTAGACAAGAAAAATCTTCGGTGGCGTGGACGTTTTGACTCAAATTCCGCCTTTTATAAGTGCGGGCACCCCGAGGCAGTCCCACCGTGGTGACCCAGTTGATCGCTTAACCATCAACAGAACCAGAAATAGGGAGGATTCTGGGGTCGGGAAAAATTCTTTGCCGTTTATTAGAGGTTTGACCGAAGTTCTCGCGTAAAGGAGCAAAGGCGAACTCGCACTTGAGCCCTGGTGGCACCCTGAAGCATCGCATACCCGAGCCGCCGCGCTAGTCAAACAGGTCGTGACAACAAACCAAAACAACCCTCGGGCACGCGCCTGAGAAAAGAAAGGAGCAGCATATGAAACGCATTACCGAAATCATCCTCGGCCTGGCAGCGCTCGCGCTGCTAGACGTCTTTCCGGCCGGCGCTCTCGCGCAACACTTCTCAGAGTGGTCGCCACCGGTAAACCTGGGACCAACGGTCAACACCGCAGATTTTGAGGTTTGCCCGTCTATTACTAAGTCTGGTCTCAGTCTTTACTTTGGTTCCAACCGATCCGGCGGCTTCGGTGCAGTGGACATCTACGTTTCTCAGCGTGCGAGCAAAAACGATCCGTGGGGACCTCCGCAAAATCTCGGGCCGACGATCAATTCCCCTGTTACTGACAACTGCCCGTTCGTGACGCCCGATGGTCACACCTGATTTTTCTGAGAAATCCCGGCCTCGCTGGCATCGACTTGTACGTTTCCTCCCGCCGGAACAAACGGGATGATTTCGCCTGGGAGCACCTGTTCCTCTGGCAGCCCTCAACACGCCTTTTAATGAGTTTGGCCCAACAGGCTACGAGGATGAAGAAACGGGAGAATTCGTTCTCTACTTCACCTCAGATCGCCCGGGAGGCCCCGGTGGCTCCCGACATCTATATGAGCAGAACGGCCAGTGATGGAACGCTGCTTCCCCCTACCCTCGTGGCAGAGCTGAGCACCAGCGCACAGGACCTGTTTGCCAACGTCCGAAAAGACGGGCGAGAACTGTTTCTCTCCTCCGATCGCGCCGGCACACTCGGCAGGTTTGGACTTCTGGGTGGCCAGACGAGAGAGTACTCTTGACCCGTGGAGCGTTCCAGAAAACCTCGGACCGATTGTCAATAGCACCGACTTTGAACAGCGCCCCGCGATTTCATGGGATGCTCTGACGCTGATTTTCACTTCAAATCGCGTGGATGGGAACTTCGGGAACTTCGACCTGTATGAGACTATCCGTACCAAACGAAGGGGGCACAAGGACGGTAATGGAGACACGGAGGTGGTAACAGGCGTGGGGGCAGAGGCTGCGACGATAATTGAGTCGTAAGCCCGCCAGGAATCCTGGAACTCGCACTAGTTGAAAAAGAGGCGTGGCCGGGGTGGTCATTGACCACCCTCTGGAGTTTGTACATTTTTGGAGATGGCATGCCGACCTTTCCTTGGAGTGCGCTGGCAGAGCGCAGCGGCGACAGCGCTTTGACTCGCAGCGGTGATACGGGCCTTAAGTCTGGCTTTCCTGCGCCGCCACCACCATCCAAAGCGGCGTCGCGCGCGGGACCGCTGTTCCTCGTTTGCCGCCGTAGTCCAAATGACGACGCGACCGACAGGCCGGTTAGCTCGCCCCCCAAGCTCCTCTCCCGCGTTGGGGAGAGGCGAGCCGCTTGCAGTGATTTGCGACCGGATCAGAGAAAGTACGCGATTTCAATTGCCGGATCAGGTCGCGCCGTTTCATCCCGCCGAGATGGGCAGCACTTCCCGAATGACTTCTTGGCCTTGAACCGCTTCCTGAGCCAGCACCCGATTGTCTTCCAGAACCAATGTTATCGCCTCTTGGAGATTAGCCCGCGCTTCTTCCAAAGTTCGAGCCTGCGTATTCGCATCAGGCATCTCCTCAACAATCCTATATATCCTTCTGATCTTTTCTATACTGCGTTCAATTGTTCTTCATCATCTCTCCTGTACGGAGTTATTGACTCCTCCTTATTCTAACCAACGGCGCAACCGCTTCAGGGCACTTACAGCACGCGAGATAGGCTGACCCTTCTCTCCATTCTGGACACCTCTTTGCTGTTCCTGCCCCAGATCGAGGTGTCGGTGGTAGCAGTTCGTTACTTCGAGGCAGCCTCGTTTTTAGCGATTTTCTGCGCTCGCACCGGACCTTATCGTTCGGACTGTTCCTCCGGGAAATTCATGCGACGGAGCAGCGCTTTCCAGCGGGGATCGGAATGCAGATTCTCAAAGGGCGGATCTTCCTTGAGTGGAACAAGGATCGAGTTGCGTTCCTCAACCGCTTTCTCCAGGATCCTGAATGCCTCATCCTTGTCGCCGAGCGCCGCGTAGACAGGGGCAATAAGAATAAGGCTCCGCTTTCAAGCCGCTGATCATCTGCTGGGCTTCGCGCTGCTCTGCCCATGAGCGCATAGACGTACGCGATTCCGGCCTGCAAAATCCCTTACCTCTAGGCATCAGCTCTCTGTTTTTCTCGAACGCAGCAATCGCTTCATCATACCTGCCCATTTGCGCGTATACATCACCCAGGCGGAAATTAGCTGCAACAGCTCCGAGGCTCCAGTTCAACCGCCCGCTGCAGATGCGGTAAGGCTTCCTCATATCTGCGCGCGCGGTAAAGAAACCGGCCCAAAGATGACTGAGTCCGTCGACGACAGCGGATCCAGTTGCACGGCGATCTGGCCTTCCCTGATCGCTTCGTTGTGCCGCCCCAGATGCATGAGTAAGACGCCATAGTAGATAATGCGCATCAAGGCTGCCGGGGTCAAGCTCCAGAGCGCGCTTCAACTCCTGCTCAGCGCCGGCCCAGTCCCAGTCATAGAAATGTTTGATATTACCCAGTGAGATGTGCGCTTCGGCAAGCTGCTCATCCAGCCCGATCGCTTTCAAGGCCGCGGCGCGCGACGGGTGATTCGACTTCTTTGAAGTCTGCTCGCTCCAAAGATGCCTCGTTCCAGCCACGCATCGGACAGCCCGGCATAAGCGGCGGCATAATCCGGGGCGAGCTGAATCGCGCGCTCGAAGTAGTCGATGGCCTGTTTCCAGTCCTGTTCATTGGGCTTGCTGAAATGATACCGCCCCAGCAGGTAAGCTTCGTGGGCTTGCGGATTGACGCGGCGGGCGGAGGCGAGCCGCGCGCGCTCCTCGGCGGTGACTTGAATGCGGATCTCATCGGCGACGGCGCGCGCGACTTCGCTTTGCAGCTTCAGCACATCCGTCAGGTCACGCTCGTACTCGCGCGCCCACAGATGCGCATCCGTCGCCGGGTGAATGAACTGCGCCGTCACTCGCACGCGCTCGCCCGATCGCTGCACTGATCCTTCGATCACCGCATCCACATTCAGTTCACGCGCGATTTCCGGGAGCGACTTGCTGGCTTCCCTTGTAGCGCATGACCGACGTGCGCGAGATCACTTTGAGCGCGCGAATCCGCGCCAGATTGCTGATGAGCGCCTCAGTCATCCCGTCGGCGAAGTATTCCTGCGCCGGATCGCCCGACAGATTTGCAAGCGGCAGCACCGCCACCGACTTGATCTCAGGGAAGATTCGCGGTGGGCGCGCCTCGGAACAGTAACAGGTAGCTGAGCACCGCCACTAGCCAACATCACCAGGGCCGAGATGGCGAGCCAACGTCGAGACGTGAGTAGCCTTCGCCGCCTCTCCTGGCTCTCCGCTACTGTAGCCGGTGCACCAACCTCAAGATCTGGCTTGGGATTCTTGAGGTCAGCCAGCAGTTCCCGCGCCGAACTGTAGCGCCGCTCGCGGTCCTTCTCCAGGCACTTGCCCACGATGCGCTCCAGCTCGCCCGGCACCTCGTGATTGAAGCGGCTGATGGCTTCCGGCTGCAGCGTGCAGAATCCGATCCAGCGTCTCGCTTGAATTGGCTCCGGCAAATGGCGACACCCCGGTCGCCATCTCATAGAGCAGCACGCCCAGGCTGAACAGGTCTGAGCGGTGATCCAGGTCGCGCCCGAGCGCTTGCTCCGGGCTCATGTACGGCACCGTCCCCATCACGACCTCTGAACTCGTGTTGACCATCGCACGCGTCGTCGCTTCCACGGCCGTAGCTTGTTGCTTGGCCAACTTTGCCAGCCCGAAGTCCAGGACTTTGACCAGCGCATCACGGCGCACCATGATGTTCTCGGGCTTGATGTCGCGATGGATGATCCCGGCCTCATGGGCTGCAGCCAGCGCGGATGCGACTTGTTCGGCGACATGGAGCACTTCGCCGATCTTCATCGGCGCGCCCGTCATGCGCTCCCTCAGCGTCTCGCCTTCGATGAACTCGGTGGCGATGAAGTGCGTCCCGTCCGTCTCGCCGATCTCATAAATCGTGAGAATGTTCGGATGGTTGAGCGATGAGGCGGCGCACGCTTCCTGCTCGAAGCGCCGCAAGCGGTCCGCATCTTTTGTAAAGTAAGACGGCAGAAGCTTCAAAGCGACCTTGCGGCCCAGTTTTGTGTCCCTGGCCAGATAAACGGCTCCCATCCCGCCTTCGCCGAGCAGAGCGGTGATCTCGTAGTGGGCGAGTTGCTGGCCTACCAGAGATTCGGCCTCGTCGCTCGTAAGCAGTTGAGCCGCCGCTTCGGCCACCGGCGTCTCGATGATGCTGTCGGACTCCTCGAAAGAGATGAGCAAGGACTCGACCTCCCGTCGCAAGCCGTCATCGCCCGCGCAGGCTCGCTCAAGGAACGCGGCGCGTTCCTCGAGTCTATGTCTCCAGCGCGGAGCGGAATAGCTCTTTGACCTGCTGCCAGCGTTCGGGCGTCACTTTGCTTTACCTCCGCCGATCTCACGCCGCAGCCACGCCTTCGCCATGTTCAGATCATCTTTGACGGTCGTCAGCGACACCCCGAGCACTGCGGCCGTCTCTTCAATGCTCAGACCGCTGAAGCATCGCAGTTCCACAATCTGACTCTGCCGAACGTCAAGCGCAGCCAGGCGCGTCAACGCTTCATCGAGCGCTAACAGGTTCACATCTGATTTCTCCGCCGCCACCACCAGCCCCTCTTCCAGCGGCAGGGCGATGGCTGACCCGCCACGCTTGGCGCGATGCCGTCGCCGCGCGTGATCCACAAGGATGCGTCGCATCAACTGCGCGGCAATGGCGAAGAAGTGCGTGCGGTTCTGCCAACGCACATTGTTTTGATCGACGAGACGGAGATACGCCTCGTGAATCAAGTCCGTCGTTTGAAGGGTGTGGCCCGAGCGCTCACGGCGCAGGTGCCGGGCAGCCTGGCGGCGCAATTCCCTATAGACCACGGGAATCAAGCGGTCGAGCGCCTCACGGTCCCCGTTACTCCAGTCAATAAGCATCTGGGTAATGTCTCGAGGCGAGGGCTCGGTCATCGAAACTTCCTCGGTACGCCGAAGGTCTTTATGGGTAGCCGTGGCGAAAACCATATCCCCCCTCATAGGCAAGTCAATTTGAATATAGGGATAGGCGCGCTTAGAAAACTTTCGCGGGAAACCTCAAAAAGTTCCGGCCAGTTTCGGTCCGATTGGCGCGTTAAGAGATTGAAGGCGCCAAAAACGCGGTTCGGGAGAAATTGATGTTGGTTCGGCGGCCGCCGTAAAACTGCTACAGCATTTTTCCAGCCCAATCTTTAGCACCACATTCAACCTTAGGAGGAACTATGAAAAGGATAGTGCTTTCACTGTTTGCTATAGGTCTGGTCGTTTTGGGTCTGGCAGGTATCGTGCCCAGCCTTCCGTCTCAGGTCGGAGTGCAAACGGCGGTGCAGGCCGACACTGAAAAGACCATCACCCTGGATATGGCGCTCGACTGTCGCACGTTCAACTACACTCGGGGACTTACGTTGGATCAGATCGTGCGGGGCGACGGCTTCATCATCAACGGCAAGATATTTCGTGCCGGCACTCTTGCCCGCTGGAACCCAGAGCAACGATCCAAATGATCCCGGCAGTATCGGCACCTGCGTAAGCCGCGGCACCTCGACTGGTACTCTCGCGGAGCATCTTGCCAATCCGGCATCACCCGGCGTCTTCGCGACCGAGTACTACCTGCTGAACGACGGCCGAGCGCTAGTGGGCGAGGGCTGGTTTGCACCCTCGGGCGCAAGCCAAGTGGCGGTGGTTGGTGGCATGGGCGCCTTCAGCGGCGCCGGCGGTGAAGTCTTCGCAGTGAACATCGGCACGAACATCACCGGCTGCCCGAATATCCGCTTGACCTTCAGCCTCAAGAAGCAGGCGCCCAAGTAGGTCCGATTTCTTTTCTGCTGTTCGTAATTTCGGTGACGTATTCCAGATGTCCCTGTTGCGATACCCCAGGAATCAGGCAATAACGAAAAACCCACCCCAGAGGGTGGCAGAAAAAAGTTAGGCGAGGCTGGTACCCTTTCAGGGACCATTTTATCGATCACCCGATACCTGGGTCGAAGCGACGCGGAGACCCGGGTACTATCTGGCAACCCTGCGGGTTGCTGGCATTGCTTCCTGATCACCGGTCGTGGAAATGTCGAAACTCCAGAGACGGCTTTCCCACCTGGCAATACGTTACTATGATAGCGAACGGAAGTACCTAGCTTGGAGTATTTCGCCTTGCACCCTCTGTCGAAAAGAGGGCCAAGATGCCTTGGTGCGATGTAGCTCCCGCGCGGACGAACAGTCCGAGGATCACTCCAGCACATGATGAGTCACGTATGACGTCTGAACGGGGACGCTGCTATTGATCTTGACCCTAAGGAGGACCTGATAGTAGGGGGGTAACTTCGGTTTGGCTGAATCGCGTGAGACATTGAGCTGCTGGATGAGCTGCTTGAGGGTTTCTGACCGGGTCACGTACTCGGTACAGGCTTGGGTACCGAACGTCGTGACCCCCGCGAGAATGAGCAAACGGCGATTCGGGTCGAGTCCTTTGAGCATGCTGACGAGCGCATAGTCCTCCGTCACCGTGCTTTGAGAAGACCCTTCGACCACTGGGGCATAGCGGGTTTGCTCGCCGTGCTGTGGCTTGCGATTTAGGATGACGAACTTCGGTGAGCCGCCTTCGATACCTTCAAACTTGAAGACAAATTCCTGTTCCTGAGGAAGGCGGCGCAGCTGCAGGTTTTCCGCCGGTCCTCCGAGGCAAACAATATTCTGGGCCTTGAGATCCTCCCACGTCAGCAGACGACTGCGCTCCACCCGAAACGGGTGGCCGACTTTCCAGAGCAGGTTTCCCAGGAAGTACACGCTCTTCACTTCACCCACTCCGGTATAAATGTCAGTGATCGCCGGATTATCCAACAACTGGGGAAATCGACGGAGGGCGTAGCGTCGGGGCGGACGATTCCGCCGGGACCAAGTATTTGAGACCATCGACGACGTTCCCTTGAAAAACTGGATTGCTGAAGGTCACCAGCAGTGGACTGTCCTTGGCCAGGAACTCAGCCCAGAAGGGACTGATGTCCCTGACAAAAGCCGAATCAACTTGCCTTGTGGGGGCGTACTGCCGCAGCTGATCAGCTTCTGTGTAATAGCGATAGGCCAGCAGAAGCAAGACTAAAGAGGCGACCGCTAGTCCCGCTGGCACAATTCGCCGCAAGGGCTTAAGCAGATCAGAAAGCGAACCATCTTGGGCCGCGGAAGACGTTGCAATCGGCCGAGAGGCGGGATAGTCGGCTTGCGAAGAGTTGAGATTCAGGTAAGCAAAAGCGGGAACGTAGTGTCCTTTTGGCAGTGCAATGTGTACCCGATCATTCTTCCCTTCGGAGGCATAGTACTCTTCCAGCTTTGAGCGCAATCGTGCTGCCTGGACGCGAACCAGAGAATCGATTCGAGGGTTGTAATCCTGGTTGCGTCCAAAGACCTCGGTGGCAATGGTGTACTCTTTGACTTCATTCTCCAGACCCTCTAGCGACTTGGCTACCACGAAACGGAGAAAGGATTTGAGGATCTCTGCTCCATGCAGGGTTTGACTTTCCAGAATTCGTTCCAACTCCGCCGATTTCTCCTCTCGAGTCGGCCTTTCTGAGTCATGTAACGTGTTAACCATTGCACTTAACGGTTGAGTGCCTTGAGCGAGTGAAGTTAGTGAAATGAAAAGGCGTAACAATAACTATACTCCTGTTAACGCCAAATGCAATCGCAACCGGTCATTATCGAACCCAGCTATTCACACCATCAACTCGCTGATGGCTGTTCACCCACATTGCTGAGGAACGCAGGTGGAGACGGTCAGCGTGCAAGTAGTTTTCCGCTCAAGGAAGAAGGAGAGTTTATGAATTGTAGAGTGAAAGAACTCCGAAGGGTGACCTTTGCCCATTTCTTACTGCTGCTGTTCGCAGTGACATTCCTGTCGCTTGGGGAACCGGCTCGGGCACAGCAGGTAACCGCAGCTATTACCGGACAGGTGGTTGACCCCTCCGGCGCTGCCATCATCGGCGCCAAGGTTACGGCCAGGGATTTGGACCGGGGAACGGTCTGGGACACTGAAACGAACTCCCAAGGTTTCTACAACCTTCCACGTGTCCCAGTCGGTAAATATGAGATCAGAGCCGAAGCAACAGGATTTCAGACTTCCGTGCAAACTTCCCTCGTGCTTGAGTTGAACCAAACGGCTCGAGTGGATTTTGAGATGAAACTAGGAGAAGTGACGCAAACGGTTGAGGTCTCGGCGGCGCCTCCACTGCTAAATACCGATACCATGCAATTGGGGACAGTGATTGACAACAAAATCAATGAAGCTCTCCCTTTGGCGACTCGGAACTATATTCAGTTGACTCTGCTAGTGCCAGGAAGCACGCACCCCAGTCCTAACTGGTTTACGGCAGCGGAGGCAGGAGGGTTCAGCTCCGGCAGGCCTTATGTAAACGGCAACCGCGAGCAGGCCAACAACTTCCTGCTCGATGGCATGGACAATAACCAAGTGTCGGACAACCTGGTGGGTTATCAACCCGCTCCCGATGCGATTCAAGAATTCAACATGATCACCAACAACGCCCCAGCCGAGTTTGGGAACTTCCAGGGCGGCATCATCAGCGCCACAATCAAGTCTGGAACCAACGAGTTCCATGGAAGCGTCTATGAGTTCTTCCGCAATGATGTGTTGAATGCCAATACCTGGGAAAACAACTGGCAAGGATCCCCAAAGAATAAAGTGCGCTGGAATCAATTTGGCGCCGCCGCCGGTGGACCAATCATTAAGGATAAGTTGTTTTTCTTTGGCGACTACACGGGAAGGCGGTTGAATTACCCGGCTTCGACTTCAACCTTAAGTGTCTTCACGGCCAAGGAGCGGGTGGGAGACTTCTCGGAATTGCTCGCCCAGGGCATCCAGCTTTATGACCCTTCGAACGTGGATGCCAGCGGAGAGCGCGTGCCTTTTCTGAACAACCGGATCCCGGTGGATCGTATGAATATCGTGGCCAGGAATCTTTTCTCTGATACCTCGCTCTACCCCTTGCCGATTAACGACCAACTCCAGAATAATCAGCTCGACACATTCCGCCACAACGTTGTGGGCGATCAGTTCGACATTAAGATTGACTCCAACCTAACAGAAAAAGATCACATCTTCGGTCGTTATTCCCATAGCCGCCAGGAGCATCCTGGAGAGCATACGTTTCCGCTCGTTTTCGGCCAATTCTCGCATAACCCGATTCACAACAGCGTCGTCAATTGGACGAGGACCATCAGTCCGAATTTCGTGAACGACGTCCGATTCGGCGTCAATTACGTCAAGACACATAGCGGCGCGACGGACAACGGCTTGGGCAACGTGGCTGACCAACTAGGAATCCAGGGTGTGAACAATCGTGGCCCGGGGTTATTGGCCTTGAATTTCACCGGTGGTTTTGTGAGTAACTTTGGGAATGCGAACATCGGTACTCAGCAACTGTTTCCCAGCACGGTGATTCAGGTGGAGGACTCTATGATTTTGACGCGTGCTTCGCACACCATTCACACAGGGTTCCAGTTCATGCGGCAGCGCATCAACCCTTTCTATGCCGGCAACTATGGACGAACGGGTAACATTTATTTCGACGGAAGGTGGACGGCTGGGCCCAGCAATACTGCTACAGCAGGTGCAGGCTCCGGATCGCCCGAAGCCGACTTCTTTCTGGGGCTTCCTCAGATTGTCCAGCGAGGCGTGGATACAGGAACTTGGGGACAGCGTTCCTCCGTCTTTGCGGCCTACCTCCAGGATGACTGGCGGGCAACCAAATCTCTGACTTTGAACCTCGGGCTGCGCTATGAGACGCACACCCCCTGGGTGGAGGTGTACGACAGGCAGCGGAACTTTGCCCCCTTCAGCGGGGAAATCCAGGTGCCTGGTGAGAGCACTCTGTACAGCAACAGTCGCGCTCTATACAACTCCTACAATTGGGGGCTTGGCAACTTCCAGCCTCGCTTCGGATTCGCGTGGAACCCGGAAGCGATGAACAAATCTATGGTGGTTCGGGGGGCATACTCGATTTCAAGCTACTTGGAAGGAACCGGCACCAACCTTCGTCTCACGATCAATCCGCCCTTTACCGCTGAGTACAACACAGTGTATGACAGCCTGACTTTTCCTGGCTCGACGTTGGACCAGGGGCTGACGGTTCTGCAGTCGAAGACGGATCCCTTTGTCAACGCTACCATCCGGGTATGGGATCCTGACGTCAAGCCTGCCATTGTCCAGCAATGGAACCTTTCGGTCGAACGTCAGTTCGGCAACAGCACAACCTTGGCTGCAGCCTATGTGGGCCAGCACGGAACTCACCTGATGGTTCCTATGCCTTACTTCCAGAGGCAACTGCGTGGTGTGGATTCCACCGGCAAGCCGATTACCGCGCCCAGCCCTTACCTGTCAGGCAATCCGGCGCTGGCCAGCATCAGCCAGATTTCCGGGACGGAGTCAAACGGCAATCAGAAGTACAATGCTCTGCAAGCCACCCTCCGCAAGCGTTACAGCGAGGGCCTCCAGTACCAGGTAGCTTATACCTATTCCAAGTGCATGACGGATTCTCTCGGCTACTATGGATCCTGGGGCAGCCAGGTGAGTTCTAACTCGGCTTACTGGCAAAACTTGTACGACTCAAAAGCTGAGTGGGGGCCGTGCTTCTTCGATGTCAAGCACATGTTGACCAGCTATGCAGTCTACGAGTTGCCGGTCGGGAAGGGGAAAGCAATTGGCAATGACTGGAATCCAGTGGTTAGAAATATTGTCGGTAACTGGGCGTTGAGTGGAATCGTTACGCTCCGTGGCGGATTTGCCAGCACCATCGGCGGCCCTGACTCTAGCGGCACCAATTCGCGAGGTCCCCGAGCCAATTGCAACGGCCCGGTTAATATTTACGGGTTCGGCACGAATTCTCCGCTTGGAGGACTTCAGTACATGGATCCGTCGGCGTTTTCGCCCGCTGCAACTGGGCAGTTTGGGACTTGCGGGAACGGTACGTTGTATGGGCCGGGTCTGAAAAACTTAGACCTGGGTCTTCAGAAAAACTTCCTCCTGACCGAACGGTACCGTATCGAGTTCCGCTCGGAGTTTATCAACCTGACCAACACACCCGCTTTCAATTTCGAAAATGGCGCGATTGGCCCAAACCTGGGTAGGATCACGAGTACACAAGGAGCGCGGCAAATCCAATTTGCTCTGAAGTTTTACTTTTGATGCCCTTTCTCGCCGTGGCCAGAGCGGTATGAGAAAATGATCCATCAGGAAGCGGGGAACCATTGTTCCCCGCTTTTTGTTTGAAGGTGTGATGCGCTGCATCCCCGCAACGTCGGCAATGCTAAAATGGATTATCAAATGGGGGAACGCCTGGTCTCGTCTGGCCGGTTGTTTCACAGGGACAAAGTCACTGCGCGGGAGCACGGCTCCCATTGACTAGTTGGAGCTCTTCTTCTATTCGCGGCTGGGGAAACCTCGGGATGTCCAGGACACTTCGGACCTGTGAGGAGGCACTTTGCAGAAATTTACACCAACGAAGGTCGTCATCCTGGTGATGGTTGGAGCAGCTATACTGGCTCAGACATCTTTTGCACAACGCACCGGCAAAGCAGCCCCTCCGCAGGCCATTCCCACAATAGAGCAGAGCCAAAGCGACTCGCTCACTCGGGAAGCCCTTGCTGCTTTTGCTAAAAAAGATTGGGAGCTCGCTATTCGTGGTTATGACAAACTGGCGAAGCTTTCCCCTGGCGTAGCTGATTACCATCTGAATCTTGGAATTGCCTACTATTCCTCGGGTCGTGCACATGAGGCGGTGCAGGCTCTGCGCCAAGCCCTGAAGTTGAAGCCTACCCTGACTCTGGCCCGTTACTACTTGGGTCCCAGCCTAGCGGGAAGTGGGCAATGTAAGGAAGCGCTCTCCTTAGTCAAGAAAGACGCACCGCGGGTCTCTGAAAAGCACCTCAAGTATGAAATCGGGTTAGCCGGAATCCGGTGCTCTTTCGCACTTAACCAGCCAAACGATGCTGTCGATTTTGTCCGGATGCTCAACCGGGAGTTCCCGGACGATCCTGAGGTGCTCTACCAAACCGTTCACGTCTACTCGAACCTTTCCACGAGGGCTTCTCAAGAACTCGTTTTCAAAGCACCCACCTCCTATCAAGTGCACCAGTTGAACGCTGAAGCCTTAGAGGCTCAAGGAAAATGGGAGGAGGCAGCAAAGGAATATCGGGCGATCCTTGAGAAGAACCCTCGACAGCAAGGAATTCATTACCGGCTAGGGCGCCTTATCCTGTCCGCCCCAAAAACTGAGACGACCTTTGTAGATGCCAAGAGGGAGTTTGAAGAAGAACTCAAGATCGACCCGACCAATGCCGCAGCGGAATATGTGTTGGGCGAGTTGGCCTTTCGAGCCGCCGATTTGAACGAGGCCATTGCGCACTTCTCTCGCGCCGTAAAGCTCGATCTCGGTTTTGCAGACTCTCATCTCGAACTTGGTCGTGCCCTGATCGCCGCAGAACGAGTTCCAGAAGCACTAGGTCCCTTGGAGACTGCCGTAAGGCTCCAGCCCCAGAACCCCTTAACCCATCTTCATCTCGCGGCTGCCTACGCTCGGCTTGGACGAGATGAAGAGGCGAAGAGAGAAAGAAGGCTCCATAACGAACTCAGCGAGAAAATGCGCCAGACCAAGGAGGACGTTCAGAAGGCTGTTTCGGGCATACCGCCGTAGGAACTCGCTAAGTAGCCCTGTTGCCCGTAAGGGGATCCCTCACGGTTCGCGGAGCGTCAGGATCTGATCGGCCTTGATGTTTTCCAATCTCTGCACCGTGCCACTCGGCCAGGTAGCTATCAGCTCTTTGATGAGCGTGTCCTTGCCCAGGCCGAAATGTACACGCTTGTCGGAGGCAGATCCATAACCGACGGCGGTGTTCACGTGGTTGAATTGAGTTCCAGAATCTGTAACGACCTTGAGTTTCGCACCCACGCCACCGCGATTGCTTTTTGTACCAATGGTATCAATAAGAATCCAATGGTTTTGAGCGGGAGAAACGTTTTTCCACATTTCAATAGGGCCATCCAGAGAAGTCACAACAACGTCAATTCTCCCATCGTTGTTGATATCACCAAAGGCACTACCCCTGTGGACCGCTTTCCTGGCTGAAATCGGTCCCGCTGTGAGCCCAGCATCGGCAAACTGCCCATTTCTCATGTTAACGAAAATGCCGTTGGCTTGGGGAACTCTGTCACGGAAAGTGCCCTGCGGATCCATCACGTCGCCAAATGCTGCAAAGAGGTCTTTCCAGCCATCGTTGTTGAAGTCGAAGATCCCATTGCTCCAACCAGTTTTGGAGATCGTTGCCGCCGCCAAAGCGCTAACTAGAGTCTTATCCTCAAACAGGTTTCGGCCCAGATTGCGGAAAAAGGGCATGGTTTCTCCGATCATGGCAGTCTCAAAGATGTCTGGCCATCCATCATTATCAAGATCGCGCGCGTCGACACCCATACCTGAAACGGCCAGTCCACGCTCGGTGTAGGCCACCCCGGCTTCCACTCCGATCTCGCTGAAGGTTCCATCTCCCTTATTGTGAAAGAGGAATGCGGGAATAGTGTCGTTCGCCAGAAATATGTCGGTCCAGGCATCTCCATCGAAGTCAGCGACACCGATTCCCATTCCTTTCCCAACGTGTTTGCGGATGCCTGAGACCTCAGATACATCAGTGAAGGTGCCGTCATGATTATTGCGAAAAAGGGAATTAGGAAGTCCGTTGTAAAGTCGGGGATGACAATAATCAGGCTGACCCGTATCGCGACAGATCGGCTCTTTCTTCGGATCCCAGACGCAATAGTTCGAGACAAACAAATCAGGGTAACCGTCCTTGTCGTAATCCAGCCAAGCAGCCGCAACAGCCCACAAGGTCTTGTATTTGGGATCTGGCAAAGCCAAGCCTGCCTTTGCGGTCACATCGGTGAAGGTTCCGTTCGCGTTGTTGTGATACAGGTTGTTTTCCCGCAGGCCAGCCACAAAGATGTCGGAATACCCGTCGTTGTCGTAGTCGCCGACCGCTACTCCCATGTCATATCCCTGTCCCCGGACTCCTGCCTTTTCCGTAACATCTTCGAAGGTTCCATCGCCTTCGTTCTTGAAGAGGCGGTTAAAGTAGATTTCGCTGGTCTTCTCCAGCCCCGGCATGCTGGCCCCATTGACTGCATAAATGTCGAGGAGACCGTCGTTGTTATAGTCCAGCAAGCCAACGCCCGAGACCATAGTTTCGGGCTGATGCTTGTGAGAGGTGCGGCTGGAATTGGTAATGAAGCTCACACCTGGGACATCCCATGGCTGGAAAACGATGGGGTCATACGCAGAACTGGGTGCCTGCAAGGCGATAACACATGCAATCAGCAGTATTCCCCAGATGATTGAGACCATCAGATTCCTCATAACCTGCAGAGCGTGTGGGTGTGTTTTTGAGTGCGGCAGCCGTCGCCGCCTTGATCTGGCCATAGGCTGAAGGTAGAAGCTAGGTTGGACACTTTAGAGTGGTCGTGGGTGAGTTAGACATAGCCTCCTGATCATAACCTAATCGATCCAGGGATGACGAGTCATGATACAGCCCAGCTTGATAGCGCAGACCCGCGTTCCGTGCGGGTCTGCGCTCTACAGCGATGGTGAGGAGTTTCGATTGCGCAAGAAGGTTTTCACTTAGGGGGTGAGCATTCTGCGGAAACTTTCAAGGGAAAATCGTAAGGCGGGTGTGAAAAGGACCCGATACCGACGTGTGTTAATAGCCTCTACGCTCTGCCTGGCATCTGGCTCGCTGGTTGAAGCCCCGCAACTGAACGGAACCGTTCCTAATATTGTGCCCAAGCCGGTCTCCAGTCGACTGCTTACCGGGAACTTCTTGCTCACTCGCCAAACTAGGCTTGTGTCTGAGGGTGCCGAGGCCCGCCGGACTGCAGACCTATTCAACGACCATTTGTATAAGACGTATGGCTTCAAGTTACAGGTTGAGTCTGAAGCACCCCGAGCTGGAAGTTCTATCCATTTCACAGCCGATGGCGGCGCGACCCTCCCGGCAGAGGGCTATCGGCTCACAGCGGACACCAAAACTGTCAAGGTTGTGGGGCAAAAGGCGGGCTTGTTCTACGGTATGCAAAGTCTCATTCAGCTCCTGCCCCTGCAACGAACTGCCCCACTGACGATCCCGCGACTGGAGATTGCCGACTATCCTCGGTTGCGCTATCGCGGGATGCACCTCGACGTTGGTCGGCACTTCTTCCCGGTCGAGTTCATCAAGAAATACCTGGATCTGATGGCGCAGTACAAGATGAATTATTTCCATTGGCACCTCACGGAGGATCAGGGCTGGCGTATCGAAATCAAGAAGTATCCCAAGCTGACCGAGATTGGCTCGAGGCGAAAGGAGACCGTCAAAGACCGCTTGTTGGACCCCTATGTTGGTGACGGAGTTCCATACGGTGGCTACTACACTCAGGAGCAAATCAAAGAGGTCGTAGCTTACGCGCAAGCGCGCTTCATTTCGGTCATGCCAGAGATCGAGATGCCGGGGCATGCGCTGGCAGCTCTAGCTGCCTACCCCGAATTGTCCTGCACGGGCGGACCGTTTGAAGTGGGCACGACCTGGGGTGTCTATAAAGACGTGTTTTGTCCCAAGGAAGACACCTTCAAATTTCTGGAAGATGTTCTGACGGAAGTGATCGCACTCTTTCCAGGGCCGTATGTTCATATCGGCGGCGATGAGTGTCCGAAAGACCGCTGGAGAGAAAGCAACATTGCACAGGCTGTCATCAAGCGTGAGGGCTTGAAGGATGAGCACGAGCTGCAAAGCTACTTCATCCGCCGCATTGAGAAGTTTCTGAGCGCCAAGGGCAAGAGGCTTGTGGGATGGGACGAAATCCTCGAAGGCGGTATAGCACCCAACGCTACTGTTATGTCCTGGCGCGGAGAAAAGGGTGGCATTGAGGCAGCCAGGCAAAAGCATGACGTCATTATGACCCCAGGCGACTATTGCTACTTCGACCACGGTCAGGGTAATCCCGATCGCGAGCCGCTCCATATTTGCTGCTATCTTCCCCTAAAAAAGGTCTACAGCTACAACCCCGTCCCAGACGAGCTGAAGCCAGACGAGCAACGCTATATTCTCGGCGCACAGGCCAACGTTTGGACAGAGTACATGAAGACGCCGGACAAAGTTGAGTATATGGTGTTCCCAAGAATGCTGGCTTTGTCTGAAGCCGTCTGGTCGCCCTTAGAGAGAAAGGACTATCGCGACTTTCTCAACCGGTTGCCACACCAGCTCGCGCGCCTAGACAAACAACAAGTGAGCTACCGAATTCCTGAACCCGAAGGGGTCGAAGATGTTGTGACCAGCGACGAGAAGCGCACGGTGAGATTGACTTCTTACGTGCCTGGGAGCAGGATTCACTACTCGCTGGATGGCAGCGAACCTGACGAGCAGTCGCCGATCCACCAGCAGCCTCTTCAGGTAAGTCTCCAGCCTGACCAGAAGGTCACGCTCAACACCATTGTGATTACAGCAAACGGCCGACGCAGTGCGGTCTACAGCGCCAGTTTGGCCCGCCGTTCGACCAAAGAGCCGCTGAGGTCCAACGGTCCCAGCCCTTGACGAGCAGCATCCCTTCTCCTACTCTGAGTGGCGGAATAGTAACTCAAGCACGATGGTCCGAGCGTCCAGCTCGTTGCAGCTGGAGGACCTGACCTATGAATGACAGGTCCACTGATCTCGGCTAGAATGGCGCCTCAGTTTGGCCGCTATTCTGAAATCAGCCCGTGGCATGCGATTCCCGGCGTGCGGACCGGAACCGCCTTCAGTCATCGAATCACCCCGGAGAAGCCCCATGGTCTATCTTGCAAGATTGCGCCCCTGGCTGTTGCCGCTTCTTCTCGTGTTGGGAGGATGCTCTGGAAAGCCAGACACTGGCAGCGAGAGGGAAAGGGACCGAAACTTCCAACAGATGATGTCGGGTGTCGTACTGGTCGGGCACTCGATGCTGCTCAACAGAGACGAACTGTCGAGTGAAGAGCGTTATACGATCGACAAGGTATCGAAGCTGGCGGGCGACACGTGGCTCTTCCAGACTCGTCTCAAGTACGGCTCGCGGGAGATTCCAGTCCCCATCCCGCTGACCGTCCGATGGGCTGGCGACACGCCGGTTATCACCTTGACCGATCTGTCCATTCCGGGTGTCGGCACCTATACGGCACGAGTGCTCCTTTACCGCGGACAGTACGCTGGAACCTGGAGTGGCAAGAGCCACGGCGGCCAGTTGTTTGGCAAGATCGTCCGCCAGAATCAGGAGTAGCTGGATCGGTACAGCCAGCCTCGGTCGAAACCCAAGTCCTGCCATTGAACTCATCTCTTGTCGGCGTCCGGAGATCTTCAATCCATGAAACTCACCGCCAGACTACGTTCCTCCCAGCTGGTCGTGCTTCTCCTGGCAGTTGGCCCTCTCTGGCTGTTTGCGGAACCGGAGACAGCGATTCCGCTTGCCTCCGAACTTGCAGCTCTGGAACCGGAAATCCTCTCCGACTACCCTCGCGAACAAGTAAAACAGATGCTTGCCAACCACGTGGAGACTCGGCTCCGTGCCGCCAACCAGCGGTCTTCGCTGGAGTGGCGAAACATTGTCGACCGGACTCAGTGGGAATCCTACAAGAAACAGCGTATCGCTGCCCTTTGGACCTCGCTTGGTAATTTTCCAGCGCCACCGAAAGACCTGCGTACTCGTGTGACGAAAACCTTGCCGGGCGAGGGATTCCGGATCGAAAACCTGGTCTTCCAAAGCCGGCCAGGGCTGTTTGTGACTGCCAACCTCTATGTTCCAGAACCGCGTCGCGACTCCATGCCCGGAATCCTCATTTGTCACAGCCATCACAATCCCAAGACGCAAGGCGAGTTGCAGGATATGGGTATGACGTGGGCGCGATTGGGGTGCCTGGTGCTGGTCATGGATCAGCTTGGCCATGGTGAGCGGCGACAGCATCCGTTTCGATCCCAGGAAGATTACGCTGGTCCATTCCGCGTTGGAAGGGAAGATTATCATTTCCGTTACAACACCGGCATTCAATTGCACCTGGTTGGGGAAAGCCTTATCGGGTGGATGGTTTGGGACTTGATGCGCGGCATCGACTTGCTGCTGGCGCGCCCGGGAATCGATGCCGCTCGGATGATCCTGATGGGTTCCGTGGCAGGAGGCGGTGATCCGGCTGCGGTGGTGGCCGCGCTGGACGAACGAGTAAGCACTGCTGTCCCATTCAATTTCGGAGGCCCGCAACCTGAGAGTCCTTACCCACTCCCGTCCGACGCAGAGGACTCTTTCAACTATGCGGGCAGCGGAGATTGGGAATCCACTC
The DNA here is from genome assembly GCA_963752385.1 of uncultured Acidimicrobiia bacterium. GTDB lineage: Bacteria > Acidobacteriota > Terriglobia > Versatilivoradales > Versatilivoraceae > CAVVYL01. The sequence goes on from CAVVYL010000056.1 coordinate 332,392, forward strand.
GCAATCTGCGGCTCTCCTGTCGCGATGGGTTCTTGCCCTGGGTCATCGTTGGCGGCATTGCTCCGCGACGCCTTGTCTATGCCCACGAATTCAACTGGGACCAGGAGCAGGACCCGGTGTGGAAGCGACTGCGAAGAATCTACTCCGACTTCTACGGTGTTCCCGATCTGCTCGATTACACCCAAGGATTTGGGGTGCTTCGTGAGCAACCGCCGCAGGCCTCCCACTGCAATAACATTGGCGTACCGCATCGAAGGCGGCTCCATCAGGCTCTTCAGCGCTGGTTCGGAATCTCTGGCGGACCGCAAGAAGAGTACAGCAGCAGACGACCGGCTGAGGACTTGCTCTGCATGACCGATCAGGTTGAACAGGAGCTCAAACCACAAACGCTACACACGTTGCTTCAGGACTTGGAGCGCGCCCGCGTGACTGAGTTCCGCTCTGAACTGAAAAAGCTGAAACCAGCAGACCGGCGCAGGCGGCTTCAAACTGCTTGGCAAGAACTCTTGGGAATAACGTTGCACGCCCAAGAGCCTCGCGCAGTGAAGGAAACGAGGCAGGCGAAGGGCAGCGGACTTCAGATTGAACAACTCATTCTGGAGGTCGAGCCGAGCGTCCTGCTGCCCGCCGTCATTCTAAAGGCTGGTAAAGCAGCAGGACGCCGGCCCGTTGTCGTTGCTGTGGCCCAGCACGGGAAACGCAAATTCCTCGCGGAAAGGAACGATGTGATTGCCGAACTGCTGGCTGGCGGAGTCGCCGTTTGCCTGCCTGACCTGCGGGGAACGGGCGAAACTCGTCCTGGAGACTCCCGGGGACGCGTCAGTGAGGATACGTCGTTGTCTGCAACAGAATTCATGCTGGGTCAAACGTTGGTCGGTCAGAGGCTGGCTGACCTCCGCAGCGTCCTTCGCTACTTGCGCACTCGCCAGGATCTCGATCTTGGCCGGCTGGCAGTTTGGGGCGATTCATTTGCTCCGATCAACCCGCCTGATCGAAACCTGTCAGTGCCATTGGGCGTTTCTGATGGAATTGTTCTGTCCGAGCCGCTCGGCGCCATTTTGGCTCTTCTGACGGCGCTGTTCGAAGATGAGGTTCGGGCGGTCTACGCTCGTGGCGGGCTAACCAGTTTGAGATCCGTGTTGTCCAGCCAGTTCCTTTACCTTCCCCACGACGTGGTCATTCCCGGGGTGCTGACAGCCGGCGATTTGTGCGACCTGGCTGCTGCCGTGGCGCCGCGACCGCTCGCGCTCTACAGTCTGGTGGACAGCCTGAATCGCCGCGCCGATCTCCCTGAGATGACCGCAGAGTACCAAGTGGCACTCCAGGCTTACGAGGCCGCCTCAGCAACGGACCGATTCAGGCTGGGCCGGGACTCAGACGATGCTTTGACTGGCAAGTGGTTGCTGAGATCTGTCAGGAATTGAGAGCGCGTGGCGCTGATTTACGGCTTTGGCTCGGCCATTTGCCTTCTGATGTGCTGGTAAAGAGTGGCGAGTTCGTCGTTGCTGCTGGCCAGAGGCTCAAAGTGGTAATTCTTGTCGTCGAATTGAATCGTCAACTTCTCATCCAACGTGACGGATTCGACTTGTGTCGTGCTTCGCGTGAACCCGTCCTTCGAATTACCCGACGGCCGAAAAGAGATCATGCTACCGCTGACCTTAAGTCTCCCGGTGCAGCTTCCCAGTACGTGAAGGTGAATTACCGAGCAGGCCATTTCGTCCTTCACCTCTGGGGATTGTGGCTCCAGAGGAACTGTGCGGCTGGATAGAACGTCGGCTGGAAGATCCGTAGACGGGGGCTCGACCTGCGTGGCTTTTTCGGGCTTAACTGTCGACTCCTCCAGTCGTGACTTTTCCAACTGCACGAAAAACCAGGCAGTCTGGGCTTTTTCAAGAACGAGTCTCCGATGATACGGTGCGTAACCGACCTTTTCAACTCGCAACTCATAACTTCCGGCTGGAAGGTTCTCCTGGTGAAAGTGAGTCTCGCCCCTAAGTTCATTATTGATGAAAACGCTGGCTCCTTCAGGTTTCGTCTGAATGTCTAAACTGTTAGTCACATTGAGCAACGGGTAGAGCCAGACTCGCCCCGCCAAGATGAGCGCCAGTAGCAGCGCGGCTGCTGTAAGCCACGCAGCCAGTCGCCCTCTTTGCCGCGAGCGAGCCGTCGAGGCTAGGTATTCTTCGATGATCTTTTGTTTTTGGGCTTGCGATATGCTCTCCGAGCGAGAGCGACTCGAAGAGGTGAATTGGCGGTCTTCGCTTTGCTGACGGGAGGTTTCGAAGCTGGCTTGGCCGCGCCGTGCCCGCAGGCTCAAGCCAGCGGCTGCAGGCAACTCTGGCGGCTCTGGCAACGGGCTCAGGGGCGCCGGCTTCGAGGGAGGAACGTCGTTAGGCGGGGTGACGACCTTTTCGGCAGCGCTGGGTTCTGCCGGTTTGGTTTCGGTTTGAAGAGAAGTTTCGCCTGGCTCTCGCGCTGGGCTTCTCGTTTCCAGTCTTTCCAGAAACAGCTGCTGGCTCAGCTTCACATAGTCGCGCAACGTGTGGTTTTCCGGATCCAGTTCCAGCAGGAACCTGAAGGTTCCCAAGCACTGTTCATACTGTTCCTGGTCGAACAAGTCCATGGCTTCTTTCTTGAGATTCTCGACGTAGATCTCAAACTCTTCCATAGACCGCTGTTCTTCCCACTGTCGTTGAGCTTCCTTCATCAGCCAGGCTGCTTCAGTGTTGTCAGGATCGTCACTAAGGACCTGAGCGACGATGTTCATACAGCCTTGGTAGTCTTTTGACTGGAAATGGCTTCGACCTTGGCTAAGAAGGTGATCAAGAGGTGTCATGCTGGCTATCCCCTAAACTAACAATGGCAGGACCCATGTCATTTCATCGGCATTCCGGGACAAAACCATAAATTAGTGAAGGGTTTGAGGGGCTGAAAAATCACGGCAGCGCCGACCCGTCGTTAACCAGGCTGGCCAGCACTTCGATCGGTCCGCTGGAGTTACTGAAGCTAGAGTTGGAGTTTGGAAGAGTTTGAATCGGGACTTGACAACGTACTGACGCAAACTATTGCGCCTTCCGAATGCACCACAATGCCTGATACGTTCTTATGAAAACGTCGGAGTCTGATATTGCGAGAGATGCGTTGGTCATCTCGCCCAGCGGATTCGCGCTGATCAATTCAAACCTCGGGCCGGGCTTCAACACAAACGTATCTCCGCCCTGGTTGATGACGTAGAGCTTGCCTTCGGCAAGAACCATCGATGACCAGGAAGTGAGCTCTTTGCTGGGGCCGGCCAGCCGCTCTTGCCAGACCATGCTTCCTGTTTGGAGCTCATAACACCCGGCCACTCCCGGCTCGTCCAGGATATAGATATGCCCCCCGGCAATCACCCCCGACCCGATTCGTTGCTTGGTCTTCGGAATTTGCCAGAGACGATGAGTGGCGGTGACGTCTCCATTGCCGCCAGGTCGCACAGCCAGTGACGAGCCGTTGAAACCACCCATCATTACCAGGACGCCCTCGCCCCAAAGAGCAGACGTGTAGACCAGCGGATTCAATCCGCGGCAGGTCCAGAGTTCCTTGCCTGTCTTCGGATCAAAGGCGGTTGCGCGGCTCGGAAGGCCAACGACCAGTTCTTCGCGTGCGCCGGTATGAATGACAAGCGGGGTGCTCCAGGAGCCCTTCCATTCGGAAGGATTGCTGCCGAAGTTCCCGCCGGGTTCATCCACTTGCCAGATCGTTTTGCCAGTGCGCTTGTCCACGGCAATCAGGAAACTGCGTTCTCCCGGACCAAAATTCAGAATGCACAGGTCACCATGGAGAATGGGTGAAGAACCGTAGCCCCAGATATGGGCTTGTTTGCCTAGCTCTCGCCGCCACAACTCCTTGCCCTGAAGGTCGTAACAGACGAGCCCAGCCGAGCCGAACCAGGCAATCACCCGTTGTCCATCCGTTACCGGGGACGATGAGCAGTAAGGATTGGTCTCGTGTGTTGCTTCCTTGTCGAGATAAGCAACTCCGGACTGCCACAAGAGCTTGCCGGTGGCACGGTCGAAGCACATCAGATTTCGCTGGCCTTGCTTCTCGAGAGCCTGGGTCACAAAAATCCGGTCTCGCCAGACGATGGGTGTAGAATTTCCACGCTCAGGGAGCGGTGCGCGCCAACGCACGTTTTCGGTTGGGCTCCATCTGACCGGCAACCCCGTTGACTCGGACACACCAATTCCTGCCGGACCCCGCCAGGCAGGCCAGTGCTCAGCCAGGATCGGGGCGCAGAGCAGGTAAGCTAGGGACAGCAAGCTAAAAGCACGAAGGGGGCCAGCCGGTAGCCTCATTGTCTTAAGAAGAGAATAGAAGGAATAAGTATGCCCACCTGAGAGTTGCCTTTGCAGGAGACTATACCACAGAAGCTGCTCCTGCTACCGCGCGCTCCACCAAGCAAGAAGTTTACTGGTATCGCCTCACGGCTCTGGAAGAGGATTTCACAGAGGTTCCCCATCACTATCGTCCATGTCTTGCCTCGGGAAGCCTCTCATCGTGAACCAGCAGGACGCCTGAGCCTTGGATCTTCCCCGATCGCAAAGCCGCCAGAGCTTCGTTGGCGCGAGGCAGAGCAAACGACTCCACTTCCGTGTGCACCGGAATCTTCGGGGCCAGGGCCAGAAACTCTTCGCCGTCTCGGCGCGTGAGGTTGGCCACCGATCGAATCACTCGCTCTCCCCAGAGTACAGCATAGGGAAATGAGGGGATGTCGCTCATGTGAATGCCGGCGCAAACGACCGTTCCTCCCTTGACGAGCGATTGTAGAGCCAGAGGAACCAGCTCTCCCGCCGGGGCGAAGATGAGGGCTGCCTCCAATTTCTGGGGCGCCGTCTGAGTGGAATCCCCGGCCCAAACGGCACCCAGTTTGCGCGCGAAGGCTTGGCCACCAATGTCTCCGGGGCGCGTGTACGCGTAGACCTGACGCCCTTGGTGGCGCGCCACCTGAATCAGGATGTGAGCTGCGGCGCCGAATCCATAAAAACCAAGGCGCTCGGCGTCACCCGCCATTCTGAGAGCGCGGTATCCAATAAGCCCCGCGCAAAGCAGCGGGGCCGCCTGCAAGTCGGCATAGCCTTCAGGAATTGGGAAACAGAACCGGCTATCGGCCACAACGTATTCAGCGTAACCTCCATCGACCTGGTAGCCTGTGAACTGGGCTTTGTCGCAGAGGTTTTCGCGTCCGGACTGACAGTACGCACAATGGCCGCAGGTTCGACCCAACCAAGGAATTCCAACTCTGTCTCCGAGAGAGAGGCCCTCCACCTGTTCCCCTGCCGCAGACACCCGACCTACAATCTGGTGCCCTGGAATGAGCGGAAGTTTCGGGTCCGCGAGCTCACCGTCGGCCACATGCAGGTCAGTTCGGCAGATGGCGCAGGCATTCACCCGCACCACAACCTGGTGGGCCTGAGGCTCTGGAATGGGAATTTCCCGAAGCGCCAGGGGCTGGCGAGGCGTTTCAAGAATCATTGCGAGCATCGGACAGAGTATAAGTCTGGAGACGCAGGTTCAGAAACGCGAGTGAAGGCGTAGCGGCCAAGCTGTTCGCTCTTTGCAGCGAGGTCGAGCCGCTGAATCAGCCATCAAGCGTAACGGAAAGATTTCATGAGTTCGTAGAACTCTTCATCGGTGAGATTCTCAATTTTCTCGATCGTGTCGAGAGCTGGAGGCGGGAGATATCTGAACCGAGGATAGCGTTGTTTGATCCGATTGATGAATTGCAACCGGTAACTGCGAAGATCCTCCAAACCTGCGACGTAATGATCCGCTTTGATCACGCTGAGATCATACTCGTTGAAGATCTTTTTGTATTTGAGAGGTACCATGAATTCGGGCATCGCTGTTGAGCTCCACAACGTCATATCGACACCGATTGTATAGAGGCTCGGGGGTACGACTGTCAATGATATTCAGGAGTGCGAAGTCACGTCCGAGGCACAGGTGCAAGTAGCCTGTGAAGGCACACTTTGACACAAACTATGGCCTCACAATTCGTTACCGAGGTCACACTTTCTCATAAGTCCAACTGATAGGATTACCACGAAAAATTGTCGGTATCTTCGTCGCGAGATTCTCTGAGTAGTTGACTCACGGGGTCTGGTCGACGGGGACCTTCTTCTGGGCACGATAGATCGTTCGATAGCCTGGAAAGACGCTTCCAACTCCGGTCCCGGCTGCCGCTCCGACCAGCGCACCTCCTAACTTTCCATTGTTGCTGCCAGGATCGCTGGTGTCCACGTCGTCGAAGTAATCTGCCACGGCTCCCGTTATGAGGCCGGCTGCCAGCCCGACGAGGGCACCCTTCAGAGCATTCTTGCGACGATCCCCACCATGGGAGCCGACGCGAATCACATCACTCCGTCGCACCGCAGTTTCCCCTTTGGAGTGGCGCAGAGTGATCGCTTCGGGGGAAACGCCGACAAATGTTCCCTTCAACGCTCTCAATCGCTGGTCGATCACCTCGATCTTCTCACCCAGCCTCAGTTGATTCAGGGTCTCCCAGGTGCCTTCGGCTGCCTGCACGGCGTGCAGTGGAACCGACAGAACGGCGCCCCATACGGCAACAGTGAGTCGTGCCCAAACCATTCTGCTCGTGGCCTGCATCGGCGCTCTCCATCAGCGGGAGACGGGTCGCGAGGTAGACGAGGACAACTCCTCAATCTTTTTCGACTGCTCCGGCGTGGCATCAGTGTGTTCCATAGGCCAGTGGGTCCCGGTGGTAGCGGGTTTGTGTTCGCTGCCGCCTTGTATTCCAGAGCAAGCTCGAGGCCACAGAGGGCTTCATAATAGGCTGAGTTGGCGGCGAAAACTGACGCGGCTGTCAGCGGAATCAGGCGACAGGGGCCATGTCAGCCTGACACATGAATGGCTTTTTCTAGAGGGCATCGGGGCACGAGTACTAACCCGATCGAGGGCGCAAATCGCCCGGAAAGGATTCGGTGTTGGACAAGCGACGTGTTCGTGAGGATAATGAGGCACTTGAAATCTGGCTTTGTGAACAGAAATGGCACTGAGCGTTTGGATTGTTCACGTAACACCTCGTCCGGTGAGACTCTTTCTGAAGCCAACCGCGTTATGGGCTTTGTGTTTTCTCCTTATCTGCCGTTGGTCGGTCTCTGCTAGCGACAAGGAGAAAACGGCAGCAACCGGTCCGACGTCGGAAGCCGCGAAACCGGCTCCGTCGCTTCGGCCGGAGAGTTATGCCCCAGGAGACCGCAGTCGCTGGGCCTATCAATCACCCAAGCGATCCGAAGTCCCGAACGTCCAAAATCCAGGCTGGATCAAGACCCCGGTTGATGCTTTCATTCTTGCCCGTCTCGACAAAGAGGGACTGTCTCCCGCCGCACCTGCCGACCGGGCCCTGCTGCTGCGCCGAGTCTATTTCGACTTGATCGGACTGCCGCCTTCGCCGGAGGAAGTCGATGCCTTCGTCAAAGACAGCGATCCGAAGGCGTATGAGAAAGTGGTCGAGAGCCTCCTGTCCAGCCCGCGCTACGGTGAGCGCTGGGGACAGCACTGGCTGGATGTGGTGCGTTATGCCGACACGGACGGGTATGAGTATGACACGCTGCGTCCTGATGCCTGGCGCTATCGCGATTACGTCATCAAGTCGTTCAACACGGACAAACCGTACGACCGGTTCATTCTAGAACAGCTGGCTGGTGACGAGCTGGCACCTGGCGACCAGGAAGCCTTGGTGGCTGTCGGTTTCAATCGGTTGGCTTCCTGGCGCAAGAATGCGGGCAACCAGGATGAGGACATGAACCGCAACGAAGTGCTCACCGAGCAAACCAACGCCGTGGGTGCGGTTTTCATGGGGTCGACGCTCGCCTGCGCACGCTGCCACGATCATCTGTTCGATCCCATTAAGCAGAGCGACTATTACCGGTTGCAGGCGTTCTTTGCGCCGGCTGTCTCTAAGGAGGTATCCCTCGCTAGTCCTGAGGCCCAAGCCGCCTGGGAGGCCAAAGCCACCGTCGTGAAGGCGGAGATGGAAAAGATCAAGAAGGACATGGCCGAGATGGAGGAAGATTGGAAACGGCAGCTCCTGGAAGCAAAGCGTAGCCAGTTGAGTGACGAGGAGCGCGCGGTGCTGGCGATTCCAGCCGAGCAGCGCCATGAGCAGCAGAAAGCCCTGGCCGCCGCGGCCGAGTTCAAACTGGCGAGCCGCGTTGATGAGATCGGTCTCCGCTACGTCAAAGAATTGAAGGACAAGAAAAAAGAAATGATGGCAGTACTGGACCAGATTGAGGCACGCATGCCGGAACTCCTGCCGGCCATCTGGACTTTGACGGATGACCGCCAGCAAGTTCGGCCGATCCACGTTCTGGATCGCGGCGTGCACACGGCCAAGGGCGCGCGAGTTGGCCCTCGAGTTCCCGGGTTGTTTCTGGCTGACAATGCTCCCGAAATTCAGGATGACCCTCAGTCGGCCACCACAGGCCGCCGCCTGGCGTTGGCACGCTGGCTCACCAGTCCTGAGAACCCACTGACTGCCCGCGTCATGGTGAATCGCCTCTGGCATTATCACTTCAATCGCGGCATTGTGGCCACGCCTAACGATTTTGGTGCGCAAGGGGCAATAGCCACGCATCCGGAACTGCTGGACTGGCTGGCCACGGAGTTCGTTGGGCAGGGCTTTAGCGTCAAGGCCATGCACCGTTTGATGGTACTTTCCAACACCTATCGGCTGGCTAGTGAAGGCGAACACCAGAAAATGGTAGCTGCGAATATGAGCAAGGATCCTGACAATCGGCTTTTCTGGCGCTATAACCGGCGCCGCATTGAGGCGGAGGCCGTTCGGGATGCCATCCTTAGTGTCTCTGGAAACCTGAATCTCAAGATGGGCGGCCCGGGCGTGTTTGTGCCAGTGCCGGAGGTGTTGGTCGGGCAATTGTACAAGCCGAAGCAGTGGGCCGTGACCCCAGATTTGAGCGAGCACCAGCGCCGGACGATCTATCTGGTCGCCAAGCGAAATCTGCGCTTGCCGTTCATGGAGGCGTTTGACGCGCCCGACCTGCAAAACTCCTGCGCCCGACGCGAGCAGAGCACCCACGCGCTGCAGTCATTGGAGTTGTTGAACGGCCACTTTAGCAATTCGCAAGCGCAGGCTTTCGCTGGCCGCCTGCTGAAAGAAATTGGCTGGAATCCGCAGGCCATCATTCAACGAGCGTTTCAGCTGGCGGTGGGCCGGCCGGCTAGCACTCAGGAGGCGCAACTTGCGGGCCAATTCTTGACGGAGGAAGCAGCGCTGTCAAAGGAGCGCGCCGCTCAGAGCGAGGAGCTGTTGCTGCCATCCTGGATGCCGGAAAACGTGGATAGAGCCTCCGCAGCCGCTCTCTGTGAGTTTTCGCTGGCGATGTTCAATCTGCCCGGGTTTCTCTACCTAAACTGACGTGGTCAGTTAGCCACAGAGACACTGAGGCACAGAGAATGCTTGATATCAACCATCTGACTGAGAGTATCATCGGCTGTGCCATCGAAGTTCACCGGCAGTTGGGACCAGGGTTGCTTAAGGGAACCTATCAGTCGGCCCTTTGCATCGAACTCGAAGACGCCGGTTGGAAATATCAAACGCAATTGGTTCTGCCAGTAGTTTACAAAGGTAGCCGGATTGGGGGAGTATCGTTTGGACTTGCTTGTTGAAGATCTTGTCATCGTCGAGATCAAGTCCGTGGAACGTTTCGATCCCCTCTTTGAAGCGCAGGTCTTAACTTACCTCAGAGTCACTGGCAAGAAGGTCGGTCTCTTGATCAACTTCAACTCGAGACTCTTGAAAGACGGAGTCAGGCGTTTCGTTCTCTAGCTCTTTCTCTGCGTCTCTGTGGCGGTCAGACGCAATGAGGACCCTCCATGTCCCAGAATTTGAATGGCTTGTTTGACAATCGTTCGCAGGTTTGCTTTGCCAAATCCCGGCGCGAGTTCATTGGCCAGTCGGCGGCGGGGTTTGGGGGACTCGCGCTCTCGTTCTTGTTGCAGCGCGACTTGATAATGGCCGATGCTTCCCCAATCATTAATCCGCTGGCGCCGAAGAAACCCCATTTACCGTCCAAGGCGAAGTCGGTCATCTTTCTGTTCATGGCGGGTGGGCCGAGTCAGATGGACACGTTCGATCCGAAACCGCTGCTGAACAAGTTGGAGGGGCAACCGCTGCCTCCCAGTTTCGGTCCGATCAGGTCACAGTTCCTGAAAGAGAATGCGCGCTTGCTCGGCACGCGGCGCATCTTCCAGAAGTATGGCCAGTCTGGCATCGAGGTTTCCGACCTGTTTCCCCACATGGCCCAATGCGTGGACGATATGGGCATCATTCGTTCCTGCTATTGCGACATCATTGTTCACTCCGCCGCACAATATCAAATGATGAGCGGCCGCCTGGTACCAGGATTTCCTAGTATGGGATCCTGGATCATTTACGGTCTGGGTTCGGAATCGGAATCACTGCCTGCTTACGTGGTGATACCTGCACCGGAGGGAGCTTTGGAAGGTGGACAGCCGATGTACGGTCAAGGATTTCTGCCTGCCGCGTATCAGCCGACAATGCTGCGACCGGGGGCCAATCCAATTCTCAATCTCGATCTACCGAAGGGCGTCAGCCGCGCTCAGCGTCGTCGCACCATTGATTTCATCAAGGAGATGGGCCAGGCATCGATGGCACCGGAAGACAACCAAATCTCGGCTCGCCTAGCCAGCTATGAGCTAGCCTTCCGGATGCAGACCGAAGCACCGGAGATTGTGGACATCTCAAAGGAGTCCCGCCAAACTCAGGAACTTTACGGGATTGGCCAGCAGCCTACGGATGACTATGGCCGTCGCTGCCTGCTGGCGCGTCGCATGGTGGAAAAGGGAGTTCGGTTCGTCTGCGTGGTATCTGGCGGGGGCCCTGCAGAGGCACAGTGGGATGCGCACAGTGACATTGACGATAACCATAGTCGCCTGGCCGCCCAAACGGACAAGCCCGTTGCTGGATTGCTGAAGGACCTAAAGCAGCGCGGGATGCTCGAGTCCACGCTGGTCGTTTGGGGTGGCGAATTCGGACGCACCGCTCTGGCCGAAGGACTCGACGTGCACGCCCTCGGGCGAGATCACAGTCCCACTGGGTTTACTTGGTGGATGGCCGGGGGCGGCATCAAGGGTGGGACGGTCTTCGGCCAGACAGATGAACTTGGAATTCACGCTGTGACCGATCGAGTTCATTACCGCGATCTGCACACCACCATCCTGAATCAGCTAGGGTTGGATCAAAATCAGCTGACCTACCTCCATCTCGGTCGGGAAGAACGCCTTACGGAACTCCACGGGACTGTAATCGAGAAGATCGTGAGTTAAACCAGCCCCGCCAGGCAGCGACAGGGAGCATGCTCGGCGCTAGCCAGCTTTCTCCGCTTCGCACGTGCTCTGCAAGCCTGTAACTATTTGAAGGTTACACTCTTGGGTCGGCTTTGCGAACAGGCCATACTGTCGGTCATGCCGGAGGAAATCTGTGCGCAGGCGGTATCGGTAGCTGTACGTTGAGCCTCTTCGCGAGTGGCCCCGGCGGCTGTAGCGCACGCCGTCTGGCCTCGGAATTCCATGCAGACCTCCACTCGGTGGTCGTCCAGCCCCAGCGAGGAATACACGACGTAGCCTAGGAAAAGAACCACACCGACACCAATCAAAAGTTTGGATGTCCTATTCATGGTGTCGGATTATAAACCAATCTGAACACGCGGGAACCAACCGGAAAACGAGAAGCTACGGAAAATGGGCTCGCAACGATTGGCCAAAAAAACCTAAGCCTAAGTGATCAAGGGTGAGGTCGGACATTGGGCTTAGGCATCAGCCATTCGCAGAGGGCGCGTGGTGACGATTTTGAGGCAAATGCCAGTGGTTTGAAACCATAAGATTGGATAAAGTGTTTTTATCAAAGCCATAAAAAATATAAATTTAGATTACAGGCCTGCTTTTACTAGAATTTAACTGCCCTTCTTCCAGATTGGAGCCTCGCCAGACTTCGTTGGGTACGAACCAGTTGGGTGTTTGAGGCAAGGAGAAGCTGGAGATCTGAAGAACTGAAGTCCAGAAGTATCAGATCCAAAATAGGTTAGACTGCTCTCCATGGGTGTCAAGGCCCTAGGGCCTTGATGAGTTCTCTCCATCCCCGAGTTCGGAGCAAATACCTATTGGCTGTTTGTTGCGTCGCTCCACGACGAGGATGTCGGCTATGGCTGTGAATTTCCCACACTATCCTCCCAAGCAGGGTTTGTACGACCCTCAATTTGAAAAGGACAGTTGTGGTGTCGGTTTTGTTGCCAACCTGGATGGGACGCGCACGAATCACATCGTCCGTCAGGCCCTCGAGGTTCTAACGAATCTGCGGCACCGAGGGGCCTGTGGCTGCGATCCAGAGTCGGGAGACGGAGCTGGCATTCTGTTGCAGATACCCCACGAATTCCTGACAGAGAAGTGCGGAGAGGCCGGAATCTTACTCCCGAGCTTGAATGAATATGGCGTTGGCATGGTCTTCTTGCCGCCTAACCCGGAGCATCGCCGCTCTTGTGAAGAGATTCTGGAAACGGTGGTTCAGGAAGAGGGTCAGCGGTTTCTCGGCTGGCGCGATGTGCCCGTAGACAGCTCAGCCATCGGCACCGTGGCCCATCAGGCCGAACCCTTTATCCGCCAAATGTTTGTAGGAAAGAATCCGGCGATCGATCAGCCACAGTTCGAGCGCAAGTTGTACGTGATTCGGCGGCGCGTTACCACCCGCATTGAAGGCTCCGGGATGGAAGACGCGCACTACTTTTACATTTCCAGCCTATCGAGCCGTACCCTCATCTATAAAGGTCAACTGATGGCGCGGCAGATAGCGACGTTTTACCTGGATCTGAGCGATACAGCCATCAAGAGCGCTTTGGCGTTGGTGCACTCCCGTTTCAGCACCAATACCTTTCCGTCATGGCGACTCGCCCATCCGTTCCGCTACCTGGCCCACAATGGCGAGATCAACACATTGCGTGGTAACCGCAACTGGATGCGGGCTCGCACGGCCACGCTGGCTTCCGATCTCTACGGTGACGATCTACAAAAACTCTTCCCTATCGTAACGGAAACGGGCAGCGACAGCGCGACGATCGACAATGCTTTGGAGTTTCTCATTCAGGGCGGTCGGTCTTTGCCACATGCCGTAATGATGCTGATGCCCGAAGCTTGGAGCAAAGACATCCGCATGGATGCCGACAAGAAAGGGTTCTACGAATACCACGCCTGCCTGACGGAGCCCTGGGACGGCCCGGCAGCCATCGCGTTCACCGACGGCACCCGCATCGGCGCCGTGTTGGATCGTAACGGCCTCCGTCCAGCGCGCTATCTGGTAACCAAGAGTAAGCTGGTGGTCATGGCTTCAGAAGTAGGTGTCCTGGACGTTCCTGCGGATGAAGTCCTGTACAAAGGGCGTCTCCAGCCCGGCAAGCTCTTTCTCGTCGATACCGAGCAAGGACGCATCGTGGATGACGCCGAACTGAAGGCTTCCATCTCACGACAGAAGCCTTACCGCGAGTGGGTTGAGGCGCACCGTATCGATCTTGCGCAGGTGCCGGCGCCGACAGAGCCGGCCGCCGTGGGTGGGCAATCGTTGCTGCAGCTCCAGCAGGCGTTCGGCTACACCGTCGAGGATTTGCGCCTTCTGATGGCGCCGATGGCGAAAGACGGCGAAGAAGCCGTCGGTTCGATGGGAACCGATACGCCTCTGGCTGTCCTGTCAAACCACTCCCAGCTGCTCTACAACTACTTCAAGCAGCTCTTTGCGCAGGTGACCAATCCACCTATCGATTCCATCCGCGAAGAGATGGTGATGTCGCTGGAGAGCTACATCGGCAGCGAGGGCAATCTGCTGAGCGAGACTCCAGAGCATTGCCGAATGCTCAAGCTGGACTGCCCGGTCCTCACCGATGCGGAGTTGACTAAGATCCGAGAAATCAGCGTAGGCGATTTCCGAGCCGTTACTTTACCCATGACCTTTCCGGTGGCCGGGAAAGAAGACAGCCTGGAATGGGCGCTGGAGGAGCTGTGCCGGAAGGCCTCCGAGTCGGTTCAACAAGGCTACAGCATTCTGATTCTCTCGGACCGAAGTGTAGACGCCAACCACGCGCCTATCTCCAGCCTGCTGGCGACGTCGGCGGTTCACCATCATCTGATTCGTGAAGGCACTCGAACCAAAGTGGGTATTGTCGTGGAGTCAGGCGAGGCCCGCGAGGTGATGCATTTCGTCCTGCTCATCGGTTATGGGGCAGGCGCCATCAATCCCTACCTGGCTTTCAAGACGCTGGCCGACATGGTTCGGCAGAACCTGTTTGCGCCGGAAATCACCATTGAGAAGGCCGGCAAGAATTACATCAAGTCGATCAACAAGGCGATGCTGAAGATCATTGCCAAGATGGGGATTTCGACTATCCAGAGTTACCGTGGCGCTCAGATCTTCGAGGCGATTGGATTGAACAGCCAGCTGATAGAAAAATACTTCACTGGCACACCCTCGCGTGTTGAGGGCATCGGAATCGAGGTCCTGGCGCGTGAGAGCCTGTCTCGCCATCGCAAAGGATTTCCCGACGAGCGAATCAGCAACCCGCTGCTCGATGTAGGTGGACAGTATCAGTGGCGGCGCGAAGGGGAATACCATCACTTCAATCCCGAAACCGTGGCCAAACTTCAAGTAGCCACGCGGCAGGGCAGCTTCAAAACCTTCAGGGAATACTCGGAGCTCATCAACAATCAGAGCAAAAACCTCTGCACACTGCGCGGTCTTTTGAGATTCAAGAAGGGCAAGCCGGTTCCAATTGAAGAAGTGGAGCCAGCCAAGGAGATTGTCAAGCGTTTTGCCACGGGCGCTATGTCGTTCGGTTCCATCAGCAAGGAAGCGCATGAGAATCTGGCCATCGCCATGAACCGCATCGGCGGCAAGAGCAACACGGGCGAGGGCGGCGAAGATCCAGGTCGCTATCAACGCGATCCGAATGGCGATTGGCGGCGCAGCGCGATCAAACAAGTGGCTTCGGCCCGGTTTGGCGTCACCACAGAATACCTGGTAAATGCCGATGATCTGCAGATCAAGATGGCCCAAGGCGCGAAACCCGGCGAGGGCGGCCAGTTGCCGGGACACAAGGTGGACACATTCATCGCGAAAGTTCGCCACTCCACGCCGGGTGTGGGACTCATTTCTCCACCGCCGCACCATGACATCTATTCGATTGAAGATCTGGCCCAGCTGATCTACGACCTGAAAAATGCGAACCCTCAGGCTCGCATCTCCGTCAAGCTCGTTGCCGAAGTCGGCGTCGGTACGATCGCTGCAGGCGTTGCCAAAGCTCATGCAGACGTCGTCTTGATTAGTGGTCACGATGGTGGAACCGGCGCTTCGCCTTTGACCTCGATTAAGCATGCGGGTATCCCCTGGGAACTGGGGCTGGCTGAAACGCAGCAGGTCCTGGTATTGAACGATCTGCGCGGCCGCATCGTCGTCCAGACTGACGGTCAGCTCAAGACGGGCAGAGATGTGGCCATTGCCGCGCTGCTGGGTGCTGAGGAGTTCGGCTTCTCGAGCGCGCCCCTGGTCGCCTCCGGCTGCATCATGATGCGCAAGTGTCATCTGAACACTTGCCCAGTGGGTGTCGCCACCCAGGACCCTGTGTTGCGCAAGAAGTTTTCCGGCAAGCCCGAACACGTCATCAATTTCTTTTTCTTTGTGGCGGAAGAACTCCGAGAAATTATGGCTGAGCTCGGTTTCCGCAGGGTCTCCGACATGGTGGGTCATTCGGAGATGCTGGATATGCAAGATGCGATCGAGCATTGGAAAGCCCGCGGGCTGGATTTCTCCAATATCCTGCATAAGCCGGATGTTCCCAAGCGCATTGCCACCCACTGCGTAACGACGCAGGACCACGGATTGGAGAATGTGCTCGACCGTCAGCTGATCGAGGAGTGCCGAGGCGCCATCGGGCACCAGGCGCAGGTGGATTTGAATTTGCCTATTCAGAACTCCCACCGGGCTGTTGGCACCATGTTGAGCGGCGAGATTGCCAAACGTTACGGGAACGCTGGCTTGCCGGAAGATACCATTCGCATCAAGTTCACTGGCTCGGCAGGCCAGAGCTTTGGTGCGTTCCTGGCCCACGGCGTCACCCTGACGCTCGAGGGAGATGCTAATGACTACGTTGGCAAAGGGCTCTCGGGCGGAAGGATGGTGATCTATCCGCCCAGGAATTCAACCTTCGTTGCGGAAGAGAATATCCTGATCGGGAACACGGTGCTGTACGGCGCCACCAGCGGAGAAGCCTACTTCCGCGGGGTCGCAGGCGAGCGCTTCGCCGTGAGAAACAGCGGCGCCCATGCTGTTGTGGAGGGAGTGGGCGATCATGGCTGCGAATACATGACGGGCGGGGTCGCTGTCGTGCTCGGCAAGACCGGCAGAAACTTTGCCGCTGGTATGAGTGGCGGCATTGCGTTCGTCCTTGACGAAGAAGGCACTTTCTCCTCGCTGTGCAACAAGAGCATGGTCGAACTCGAACCTCTGGTGAAGGCGCAGGACATCGAGTTATTGAGGAGACTCGTGGAAAATCACCATAGTCTCACGGAAAGCACGCTGGCTGAGCGCGTGTTGGAAAATTGGATAGCGATGCTGCCGAAGTTTGTGAAGGTCATGCCGATCGACTATCGCCGCGTGCTGGAACAAATGGAGCGGGAAAAGGCAGAGGCCACGAGGATCGAACAGGAGCTGGCAGCGGCCCAGGCGTAGCGATTCATGCCGCGACCGTAAGGAAGACTGAGGATCGAGAATTGAGAGTGGAGGATTGCAAAAGTTTCCGCGATCCTCTATCTTCTATCCTCGCTCGTCGAACCTGACGGTCGCGGCATTGTTGTTTGGTCCCCTTGCGGGAGGCTAGACTGTCCTTTTAGCCAGGGGCGCTGTGAAAAAATCGGGAGGGCGGTTGGGCAGGGAGGGCAAGCGTCCCCGCGAGCCGCTCCGTGTGCGGGTCTTCCTGACAACCAGCTCGCGAGGACGCTCGCCCTCCCTGCTTCTTCGCAGCTCCAGGCGAGCTGTCCTGGTTGCGCCAGGGCCTTAGGGGACTCCTGAATGGGAAAAATAACCGGATTTCTGGAAATCCAGCGCCAGATGGCGCCGCGCCGCCCCCTGGAAGAGCGGATTAGGGACTGGTTTCAGGTTTACCATGAACCGGAGGACCAGCTAGTCCAAGCTCAGGGTGCGCGTTGCATGGACTGCGGCATCCCTTTTTGTCACACCGGCTGCCCGCTGGGAAACATCATTCCCGACTGGAACGACCTGGTCTACCAGAACCGCTGGAGGGAAGCAATTGATGTCTTGCACAAAACGAACAATTTCCCGGAGTTCACCGGGTGGGTTTGCCCGGCACCATGCGAAGCTGCGTGCGTGCTGGGCATCAATGACAATCCGGTCACAATCAAGCAGATTGAGTTAAGCGTGATTAACCACGCTTTCCGCGAGGGCTGGATCAAGCCGCAGCCACCCAAGGTACGCACCGGAAAGAAGGTCGCTGTCATTGGCTCGGGACCGGCCGGATTGGCCTGCGCGGCCCAGCTGAACAAAGTGGGCCACGCAGTCAGCGTCTTCGAAAGAGCCGACCGCATCGGGGGACTGCTCACCTACGGCATTCCCGATTTCAAGATGGAGAAATGGATCGTCACGCGCCGCCTGGACTTGATGGCGGAAGAGGGCGTGATTTTCAAGACCAATGCCAACGTGGGTTTTAACGTTTCGGCAGATGAACTGCTAAGAGACTTTGACGCTCTGGTCATGGCGGGCGGCGCCACGCAGGCGCGCGATTTGGCCGTTCCCGGTCGCGAGTTGGATGGGATTCACTTCGCGATGGAGTATCTGCCACAGCAGAATCGGCGGGTGGCGGGTGAACCAGTCACTGAAAGAGAGATCACGGCCAATGGCAAGCATGTGATTATCCTGGGCGGTGGTGACACGGGATCCGACTGCCATGGCACAGCCATTCGTCAGGGCGCGCTCTCGGTCCAGTCCTGGGAGCTATTGCCCAAGCCACCGGAGGAACGTACTCCGTCCATGCCGTGGCCATACTGGCCGATGATCCTGCGGACTTCGAGCTCTCATGAAGAGGGAGGGTCCCGCGACTGGAGCGTCAGCACGAAGCGTTTCTCCGGCACCCACGGCAAAGTTGAACATCTTCATGCCGTTCGGGTCGAGTTTGGCGAGCCAGACGCGAGTGGGCGGCGGTCGATGACGGAAGTACCGGGCTCGGAGTTCGAAGTGAGGGCCGACTTAGTGTTGCTGGCTCTCGGATTCCTTGGGCCCGAGAAGCGGGGACTGATCGAGCAGCTGGGTGTAAAGCTCGATGGGCGGGGCAACGTCGTTGGGGACCAGGACTACATGACCAGCATCCCAGGCGTTTTCTCGGCCGGTGACATGCGACGCGGCCAATCCCTCGTCGTGTGGGCCATTACCGAAGGCCGCCAGGCGGCCAAAGGCGTAGACAAATACTTGATGGGATCCTCTGTCCTGCCGTGACGTGTCTGGTCGACCTCACGCCAACGGAGCATGGCCTTGGCGTACGAGGTTTGCTCGCTACAGGTAGACCCGCTCCGCATTCCGAATCGCTCGATACCGCTCAAAAACCTGGCGCTCGTTTTCGAGGCCCAGGAGCGACTTCCAGGAAATGCCGCGGAAGGTGTGTGCCAGCATCTTGAAAGCATTTCTCAACACGAATCCTGGGCAGTGCCGAAGTGCTGCAGGCATGTGATGCGTCTTCATCCAGCGCTCGGCCCGCCACCGCATGAATTCGATCTCTTCTGCCGACAGATGTTCGCTCCGCACCACGGCAGTCGTGCCATCGTATTCTTCCAGACGTTCGTTGATAATCAATCCGCGCTCTCTGAAATCCTCGGTCATCGGCGTGCGTGGGTAAGGAGTCGGGTGTTGAATGTAAGGCCAGTCGATGTGTTGCTGGGCAAATTCGAGGTTCGTTTGAATTGACTGTCGCGTATCATCGGGATTTCCAACGATCAAACCGCCCACCACGTACATCCTGTTCCGGTGAATGAATTCAATAGCCTTCAGCGTGGCGTTCCCCACCGCGCGGCCGTGCTGACGCTCTTCATTCTTAGATTTGGCACGCAGAAACTTCAAATCCTCTTCGAGAATGTTTTCGATTCCGAGAAAGACGTAACGGAAACCTGCCCGCCGCATGAGAGGGGCCAATGTCTCTCCATGATTGGCAATGGCTGAAGTCATCGCTTGGACCGTGTAGTCAATCCGGTTGAGTTTTGCATCAACGATCGCCTGACAAAGAGCTTCAAAGCGGCGGACATCCAGCGTGATGTTATCGTCCACGATGAAAATGGCGCGCGCGCCGTGATCATAGGCGTCGCGGATGTCGGCCAACACCCGCTCGAAACTGTAGGTATAAAAATTGCGGCCTCGCATTTCGATAATTGAACAGAAGCTGCAATCGTAGGTGCAACCGCGGGATGTTTCAATAACATCCACTGGCCGACCAATCAGCGTGTATCCCTTTAGGATCCTGGCCGCGCGATTGGGAGGCCGGATCTCGTCTCGCTCCAGGCGACTGACGTGTCGGTCGGCGTTGTGAACAAATTGATCCCCCTGCCGAAAGGAAAGGCCCCGAATCGAAGCGTAGTCCCGCCCGCTCTCAATCGCGCGAAGCAATTCGCAAAAGGTAAACTCCCCCTCGCCGCGAACTATAAAGTCCACGCCACTGTCTTCTCCTGTGTAGGCCTCGGCCGCCAGACTGGGATCGTAGCCCCCCACGACGACATGTACCTTGGGCTTGAGCTGGCGGACCAATCCGATGACCTTAAGGGCTGTGCGGCGCTGAAACGTCATGACAGATAAACCGACGACGTCCGGCCGCTCTTCTTGAACCAGTCGCGTCACCGTCTCGCGTATATGCTTTGGCACAAGAATCAGATCGGCAACCGCAATCTGATGGTGAGGATCGATGTTTCCGGCCAGAGACGTAAGCGCCCCATTCGGCATGCGAATGCCGACCGTTGGCATGTGCTCGAAGGAATCGGGCATCGAGAAGAGGAGAACTTTCACGAGAAGCCCTTTGCACCTGAAGTGTGGAAACGTGACCAGCAAAAGGTATGTTCCACGAAAGCAAATGTCAAGGACTAACGACCAAAACGACGAAAGTTAGCGTTTAGCCGATATCTGGGCTATAGCCCCTTGCTAAACGGGCCGGCTTCCGGCGCCCAAACTGCTGAAAGCCTGGTCCAGCGCCTTTATCGCTTCGTCCACATCGTTCTTGGAACAATTCAGCGGAGGGCCGAGCCGGATGACGTGTCCCCACAGGCCGCCTTTCCCGATCAGCAAACCAAACTCGCGGGTCTTTTCGAAGACTTGCGCAACAGCTTGCGGGTTCGGCGACTTGTCGGGATGAATCAGCTCCAGACCCTGCATGAGGCCTAGGCCCCGAACATCGCCAATCACAGGGTGCTTTTGCTTCAACTCTTCCAGGTTTTCCCGAAGGTAGCCGCCGACAGTTTTGGCGTTTTGGACCAGCTGATTTTTCTCGATGTAGTCAATCACCGCCCGGGCGGCAGCCGCTGTCACGGGATTGCCGCCGAACGTGGAGAACGTCAATGGCTTGTAGCTGTCGGCCACCTCGGGTGTGGCAATGGTCGCTCCGATGGGAACACCGTTGGCCATACCTTTGGCAAACGTCATCACATCCGGTTCCACATCCCAATAAGAGATACCGAACATGGCTTCACCCGTGCGCCCCCAGCCGGTCTGAACCTCGTCGATAATGAGCAGCCCTCCGTACCTTTTGACGATCTCCTGTGCCACCTTGAAGTATTCCTTGGGCGGTGTCACGAAACCGCCGACACCCAGAATGGGTTCCGCCAGGAACGCGGCAATCCGACCCGAAGTGGTGGTCTGGATCAGCTCTTCGATATCCTGGGCGCAGCGCAGTTCGCAGGAAGGATACTCGAGTCCAAAAGGACAGCGATAGCAGTAGGGGGCGGCCGCGTGCACAACGCCAGGGACGGAGGAAGGAACCACCCGCCAGGTGGAATGCCCACACAGGGACATGGCGCCCTGAGAACGCCCACTGTACCCGTGCCGCAGTGTCACCACTTCCTGGGAACCGGTGTGCAGCTTGGCTAACACCACGGCAGTCTCGTCTGCCTCTGTCCCGCTGTTGGTGAAGTAACTCTTCTGCAACCGGCCCGGCGTGATGTCAGCCAGTTTCTCAGCCAGTTCGACGACGGGCTGATTAATGTACAACGTCGAGGTGTGTTGCACCTTGTTCATCTGGGCCGCAATCGCCGCATTGATTTCAGGATTGCAGTGCCCGACGCTCACCGTCAGCACGCCGGCAAAGAAATCGAGATACGACTTTCCCTCAGTGTCCCACACTCTCACGCCTTCAGCTCGCTCAACCACCAGCGGCTCTTGATAATAAGTATTCGCGCAAGGCCAGATGTATTGCTCTTTCTTGGAAACAACATCGGATTCGATTCTTGTAGTCATCGGCATGTCTGCCCTCCTTGGGATTCAGGGAAACAAAAAGGTGACGAAAAGCAGCTCATTTCGGGGTTGATATCGGGTGAAACCTGACGCGAAACCGTCCCCTCCAAGCTTGCATTGGGCGGGACCTGTTTTGAAGTCATCGGAATAAGACCAGGCTTCTGCGGTATATTAATACCGGAAGGGAATTTTTGTAAGGGGAGGCTCCTCATGCCTGCAATCAAGGCGCCTAAGGGTTGGGAGATACCGGAAAGACTGGCGACGGCCGAGTCGAGTTACCTGAACCGGCGCGAGATCCTGAAGAAGTTAGGATTCTCGGCTCTCGGCGCGGCAGGTCTATGCTGGACTTACGGAGAAATGAACGCTCTCCTGGCCTTCGGCTTCAACGCCGAAAAGGGCTTGGAGTCCTTCATCCCCAAGTCGCCAACGAGTTCCCTTTACCCGACCAAACGAAATGCTGCCTTCAAGCTGGACCGGCACATCACGAACGAGCTGGTGGCGGCGACCTACAACAACTTTTACGAGTTCAGCCTGAAGAAGGAAGTCTGGAAGCATATCCAGCATTTCGAGACGCGTCCCTGGCAGATCGAGGTTGGCGGCGAAGTGGAATACCCGAAGGTCTTTGACATTGACGACCTCGTTCGAAAGTTTCCTTTTGAGGAACGCCTCTACCGGCATCGCTGTGTTGAAGCGTGGTCGATGGCTGTTCCGTGGACCGGGTTTCCTCTGAGGTCGCTCATCCAGGTGGTGAAGCCGAAACCGACAGCCAAGTATGTCCGATTCGTGACCTTCTTGAATCCATCGGTTGCGCCGGAACAGAAGAACGCCCATTGGTACCCTTGGCCTTACTACGAAGCCCTGACTTTGCCTGAAGCCATGAACGAACTGACTTTGATAGCCACAGGAATCTACGGCCACGAAATGACCAAGCAGCACGGCGCTCCAGTCCGACTCGTGGTTCCCTGGAAGTATGGCTATAAGAGCATCAAATCCATTGTAAAGATCGAATTCACCAGGAAGAAACCTCCCACGTTCTGGAACCAACTGCAACCACTCGAATACGGTTTTGTCTCCAATGTCGACCCTGACGTTCCTCATCCCCGCTGGTCGCAGGCCAGGGAAACCCTGGTTGACACGGGCGAGAAGCGTCCGACTCTGAAGTACAACGGTTACGGCGAGTATGTCGCTCAGTTGTATTCGTGAGTCACAGCTGGTAGCGAGCGACCTCACGCCGCAAGATTGCAGATTGAAAGCTCCCGTCGCCCCAACGGAAGAGTAATCTGTCTCACCTCAGCCGCGTTGATTTCCCTCCTCGGTCTCTTCCACTTTTTGGCTTGAAGTTCCATAATGAGCGATACATTTTGGGGGTTCTTGCATCTTGGACTCTATTCGACGGTCACGCGTGGTTGGAGGGCACTCACGATGGCGCTTTATCTGACAGAGCAGCAGGTTGAACAGCTTCTGACGATGCCGATGGCCATTGAAGCTGTGGAGGAAGCCTTTCGGCAGCTCGGACTCGGACAGGCCGAGAATCTGCCGCGTCGTCGGCTCCACTCTGCGAAAGGGATGCTCCATATCATGGCTGCCGCATTGCCTGTCGCGGGTTACCTGGGATACAAGACCTACACCGTTTTTCCCGGAGGAGTCCGATTCCAGGTTCGGTTATACAGCTCGGAGAGCGGCGAGATGCTGGCAGTCATTGAAGCCAACCGGTTGGGGCAGATGCGCACCGGGGCCGCCAGCGGCGTGGCCACACGTTGGATGGCCCGCGTCGACACCAAAGTGGTCGGAGTCATCGGAACCGGCTGGCAAGCGCGCAGCCAGGTGGAAGCCGTGTGCCAGGTCCGGCCAGTGAACCAGGTGTTGGCCTACAGCCGTTCTCCCGAGAATGTGGAGCAGTTCAGGCGCGAGACTCAGGAACGCCTGCAAATCCCCTGCAGTCCGGCCAAATCGGCTGAAGAGCTGGCGGAAGCATCAGACATCCTGGTCACCATCTCCAACTCGACGTCTCCCGTATTCAAAGGAGAGCACCTCAGGCCCGGCACCCACATCAACGCGGCCGGTTCTAATTTTCTGACCAAACGGGAACTGGATGAGACCTGTATTCGCCGCTGCCGTTCGATTGTGGTGGATTCAAAGGACCAGGCGAAGCTGGAATGTGGCGAGTTTCTCGGCCCGCTCGAAAAAGGGCGGCTCACCTGGGATCAGATTCGTGAGCTCAGTGAAGTGGTGACGGCCCGCGCCCTTCCGCGGACCGATCCCAAGCAGATCACGCTGTTTAAGTCGCTGGGTGTGGCGCTGGAAGATGTAGCCGTGGCTGCCAAGGTTTACCAGCTCGCCGTCGAGCAGAAAGTGGGAGCGAGGATGGACTACGACGGGTGAAGCGACGCGGAAAAGTTCGTGAGCGGCATTTTCTGGCTCTCGACGAATCACTCAGAACAGATCGCCCGCCTAGGGAAGCAGCAGTGATCGTGTGAATATATACTTCAAATTATCATGATTATTTGAAGTGTCAAGCTGAAGTAACAATCGATAGATAAGGCCAAAGAGCGTCGCTGGTTCACAACACCCGATGAGGGATTCTGCCAGCGCAGCTCGGGAAAACAGCCGAAATCGCCGTCGGTGGAGCCGAGTAGCAATCCTGTTCGATGGCAAGGGCTGCCAAATGCGCGTCGGGAACAAGGTTGGCCTGTACGCCGACCGCTGCCCCCTGCAAGCGCCAGCAGGTGCGCAGTGATGCTGAGCTATCCGCGGTTCTAATTGGGTGTTCCTCCTTACCGTCTTCAAACACTCGTAATTTTGCGAGTAGCCCGCCAGTTGGCTTCAATGCAACATGAAGCTCCCAAGGGGCTTGGCCTGGTTACGTTCTTGGAAATCGGGAACTGAGGAGGTTGGGGTTTTTGGCTGCCTGGGCCTGCTGCCGCGAAGAATCAAGAGGTGAGGCTCCCAAGCCTAAAGCTGAATGCCGCAGCTCCAATTAGGTGAGTTCAAGTGCCGATGGTGAGGACTCGGGGTGCTCATTCACTGGATCGTTCTGACGCTCGCCCTGCTCATTGTGTCCTACCTCTATTCAGGGCTTCGTATCGCCAGTCTCCCGGTGGCTGTTGTGGCCGCTGCGGTGTTCGGGGTTTTGAACGCCCTCGTTCGTCCGGTTCTTCAATTTCTTGCTTTACCGATCACGTGCCTAACGTTGGGCCTTTTTTATTTCGTGATCAACGGGTTCATGCTCTATTTGACCGCCTGGCTGGTCGAAGGATTTACCGTCCGCAGCTTCGGAGCCGCGATTCTGACTTCAATTCTCGTCAGTCTGTTCAGTCTGATTCTCAACGCCGTCCTGACTTCTATCCCAAAGCGGCGAAGAGGCTGAGTACTGTTGCCTAAGAATCGAAAGTTCTTGAAACGGCTTCGGGACGTTGAACTATGAGATGCAGCCATCATCCCAAGCTCCCTGCCGCTCGACCGCTTCTCTGGGCTCTTCTGGCTTGCTCAGGCATCAGCTTACTCTGCTTTCCTTTCGCGACATCAGCGATGGGCTCCGAACCGAGAAAAAAGGTTCTTGTACTTTACGACGAAAATACCGACTTGCCGGGCCTTGCCAGTATCGATCAAGGGTCTCAAAGCGACCTTTCAGTCGGTTCCACCTCATGGAATAGATCTCTACACCGAATGCATGGACTTGGCGCATTTCGCGAATGATGGTTACGAGGAGCTCTTAAGCAAGCATTACGGCCAGAAGAAAGCATTGACCGCTCAATTTTAGGGCAGACAGCGAAATGTGCGGGTTGCTATTGCCCGTTTACCGCTAAAGAGTGGAAGGGATGTAGGCAATACTCGGCCAAAGAAAGTAGCCATGACAGATAGAAACGGCGGAAAGAACGATACCGGAAGAGGGAAGCTGCCACAAAACGCCCGTGGAGGCGCGAAGAGTCTCTCCGTCGTCCTGCCGTGGCTGTGGGTGCGCGGCAACCCTGGGCTGGAGATCGCAGCCCCGTTGGGGCTGAAGCCTGAAGTGCCTTGCCAGGAGGACAAATGAACTCAGGAATGGGCATTCTACTCACGCCTCGGAACTGGAAGCTGACGAGTCAGCAGGGACAACAAAATCAGTTGATGGAAGGGAGGAGCTCCTGGAAGGTCGTGCCGTAGTGGCGCTCGAACCTCGCCGCAGTCGCGACCATCAGTCGACAATGCCGTCGGTGGGACCCGAGCGCGTCGTCGGGCAGTCGAACGACATCCGTCGGAGCGCTAGCTTGCCAGTGCAAACACTCGTCGATCAGGAGGTCTTCGGGAATGAGTCTGAGGAGTCTCAGGCGCTGAAATCAATCAGAAGTGATCGAGAAAGGAGCAAGCCTGGCAGGAGAATCAGTTCAGCCTGGAAAAGCAGGAGCAACAGTTCAACAAATCGTGGAGTATCTGAAGGGGCATCCTGATGTGGCCAAGAAGGCCATAGACTACATCGGGGCACGTCCAGACGACGTGAAGGCGGTGGTGAAGGAGGTCGCCGAGCAGCGCGGCTGGGATCTGTCAAAGATCGATATGGCGGCGCTTAAGACTGAACTTGGCAAGATAGTGACGAAATAGGCGACTGACCGCCTTCGTCTCCTCAGACACGTTCCCGAAGTCGGCACAGCAGAACGAAAGGATGAGCGATGGCACTCGCCGAATGCAGGCCCAGGGTCTACGCAGATCCGAGCCTGAACGG
Source organism: uncultured Acidimicrobiia bacterium (assembly GCA_963752385.1). Lineage (GTDB taxonomy): Bacteria > Acidobacteriota > Terriglobia > Versatilivoradales > Versatilivoraceae > CAVVYL01. Next base: position 358,659 of record CAVVYL010000056.1, read on the forward strand.
TCGAACAAGGCCATCGCTCCAGTTGATTCAAGGAGAAAGGAAATGGTTTGCCCGAATTGCAAGTCCTGGATGCCGGGGGAAAACCTCTTTTGCACCTACTGTGGAAGTGCTGTTGGAGGTCCACATCGCCGAGCTTCTAGGTTTTTGCCATTGATGGTCGTTTTGATAGGCGTAGCAGCTGCGGCCAGCTTCTATTTGCTGCACTGATCGACCCTCGCGCAGCGCTTCGTTGACAAGCTCTCTGAGGCTTGCGCCGCGAGTGGAAAGCAAAAGTCAAGGGCGTCGCCCTTGATCTCCCTGGTGGAACGCGCGCGCAGGAGCGCCCACTCCACCAAAACGAGACAAAATTCTCTTTCCGCCGCGCATAACGGTCTCACAAGAATGGCCGGCATTGCACGGCCTGCCTCGACCGCCGGAATTCAGCGGCACCAGCAGAAGCACCTGCTACTATAAGACTCTGTGCCCGACTGGAACGCCGGCGCTGCCCCTAAAGGGTGTCCAGCGGGCGCAGTAATATCGAGTTACCCCTCGGTTCGCCAAAATTGAGTGCTCTCCTTACTACCTTCAAGAACTCGTAGTTTTGCGGGTAGGCCGCCACTGGGTCTTGGTGCAGTATGAACCCGAAACGCACCGCGTTCATGCCCCGTTGCAGGCTCCTTGTGAGTTTCAGACAACCTGCTATCTATTACAGTTCAGAGTAGTTCAGTGTGGCTTCAGGCTTGCATCGTGTTGGGGCTGACACGCCGCAAGCATGGGCTGAGTTTTTTTGCGAAAGTGTATCAGCAGCCCTGCCAGAGCATGGACGACAAGACACTGTGGAACAGGGAAACTGTGAAGAATTTGCTGTAGCAGTGGTTTGTGACTGCTTCCTCAGAATTAAGGACCGCATGAATCGCACTTATCAACAATCGGCGGGCTGGCTGCGGCGAGTTCTTTTTGTTCTGCACCTTCTTGGCTCGGGTGGTCTCTTGGAAAATGCTTTCTGCGAGACGGCGCATCTGCCAGAAGCTGACGGCAGGGCCAGCGCTTCCGCCATAGTGCGGGTGGAACACTTGCCCATCGTCGGTGGCGCTGAGCTGCTGACTCTCTTTGGACGAGTCCAAGGAGCACCCGAAAGGGCTGCGGGTAGCGGTCCCGTAGAAATTCCTCTGGTGAGTATTCTCCGCGATTCCTTGGGAGATGAGGACCCAACTAACGACAGGCTGCGTGACGTCTGGATGCTCACTTACACGCAGCCGGCTTTGACGCAGCAGTTGGCTGCGGCTGTTCCTTTCTTTTACAGCCGTGTTGGGAATAAGGGAGATTCCGGTGAAACGGTTCCACCTCCCATAGCTGATTTGATCAAGAAAGGCGCCTGTCTCTGGAATCGCTTTTCCTGGGCGCTGATGCAGCGGTCTTTTGATGCAAGCGATCTGCTGATCGGCAGTTCGACGCGGACCTACCGCCGCAACCGCCAAAACTACCACCAGGCCCACTTGGCTCGGGCTCTGGCCGTTCTTGCTCTGTGTGAGGGCCAGCAGGAAATAGATCCCCGTTTCTCCGCAGGCGAGATGCAGCAGATCCAGGTCGCAGCTCATGCTTCACGAGAGGACACTGGGTGGGTTAGTTCGAGACGCTTCCTTGCCCCGGGTCCAGCGGAAGCGCTCTCAGGAAGCGAACCAGCAGCGCGCTCAAAACTGGGAACTGCTCCGGCAGCGGGCCGAGGAAGAGGGTTTGTACTTCGAACCGCTTGCCATGCCTGGGGGGCCAGCTATACACGTCCTGTTGTGGGTTGCTCGCGCCGAGGTAAAGACCGTTCCCAAGCGCCGATTCAACGGTCGCTTCTTGAGTATCGCCAGTCCCTGGCAGGACCCGAAGTTGGCCGATTGGGAGGGTTTCAGCGAAGTCCGTTTTTTCGATTCCGAGAACCGCCCGGTGTCCTCTGAGACTGCAAACGCGCGAGCAGTGGAGTTGATCCCGCTGGCGGTGTATGGTCTGGATCACCCGAAAATCCCAGCCCTGCTGGTTGACTTCCGGAAGAGCCTGAACCCGAAGGGCCGGGAGTTATCCCGTTATGCCGTCGATGATATCTCGCGCTACCTGCTTTCGATCTCGCCCTTCGGGAATCTGAATTATTTGATAGCCCGATCGGTGTTTGAGTTCGTCACCAGCAAGCGTGGAGCCGATATCCATCAGCCGTCGCGTTTGCGAACCTATTCTCAACTGAAGCTTTTGCTGGCGCTCAACCAGGACTTTGATCCCGATTTTCGCGATGAGGTCAGTCGCCGCCTGGAGAGGGTTTCCACGAATTCCCTCGAGAACGATCTTGCAGCCGAGATCCAACTAGCCCGCCGTCAGTACCAAGCACTTCTGGCTTACGCGAAGCGGCCTGACGGTTTGCCGGCTCGTTTGGCGATGGACCGGGAAGTGGAAATGTCTGCCTTTGCTCATCGTGGCACGACTCGAATGTTGCTCCGACTTTCAAACATGCTCAGTTTGGGACTTTACAGGCACCGCAAAGCGATTGAGCCTGGCTTTCCAATCGATTTGAGCCTGCAACGTCAGACTGCTTACCACACCCGGTTTCTCGAGGAAGTGCTCAAGTCTGGCTCGCAAGTGGAAGTGTCCTGGAATATCCAGGACGTTCGCAAGTCGCTGCAATTCCTTATGGTGCAGACCGGCTTGCTGGGTAGCACAAGAACCGCGGAAATCGCTGCCCGGCTCTTTGAGGCGACCGAAGACGCTGAGGTCCGAGAGCTTTGTCTTGCATCACTGGATCAGATCAACTCTCCTGGCGCTCAACGGCAGCTTCTGCTACTCTCTCAACGGCCGCAACTCGATCCCAAATGGCGAGCTCTAATCAACAGCTATGTCCATGGGACGACCAGGGCGGAAACACAGAGGAGGACACCGGTACCTGATTTCCCGAGCCAAAGCAGTACCGGCGGCTGATTGCGGCGATCCAGAATGGGACTCATGCGCACTTCGAAATCAAATGGCATGAGCCGGCAGGACAGCCACCAACCATCGTCCACCCAGATTAGCCCCACTAACAAGAATCCTTTTTGGCCACTGGCCAAAGGCTGGCAGCATCCTTCGAGGTTTCGAATCGCTTCGCGAGTTGCATGGCTCACGTTGGCGTTGGCCGTCGTGATGTCCATGACCACCACGAGTGAGACCAATCGGCTGGTCGTTGTGAAGGCCGATGGCTTGCCGTTTGATCTGGTAGACCTTTTAGTTCGAAGACGCGATCCGAGAACCGGCAAGAGCTCCCTGCCTTGGATTGAGGCCGTCTTTTACAAAAGCGGAACGCGGCTGGAGAACTTTTATGTTCGCGGACTGAGTCTTTCCGCTTCGTCCTGGTCCATTCTCGACACTGGTCAGCACCAAGTGATCAAGAGCAACGTCGAGTACGATCGTCTCACACTCAATACGTACGACTATCTCAACTTTTTCTCGTTTTACCTGGGTTTCGCCTTAAAGAAACGAGTGGATATGCCCGGAGTGGAACTGCTGGACGAAGTGCGGGTCCCGTTGCTCGCCGACGCTTATTCCGATGAAGAGCGGCAAGTCAGTTTTCAACTCTATCAGCGGGCCGCTCGTTTGGGGAGTTTGGGAAGCACGTTCCGCAAGGGGTTCCTGACGCGGAATCCACGCGAGCTTCTGGATGAGTGGACCGCTGGCCTGGACACCGGAGAACTCATGTTGCAACAGATGGAACGGGAACTGTTCAGAAAACTCAAGGACCCGTCGGTGCGTTATCTGGACTACTACACGACGAGCTTTGATCACGTCGCTCATCTCAACAGAGACTTGAAGACACAGTTGGCTGCGCTTCAAAACCTGGATGCGCTCATCGGCCGTGTGTGGAACGCGATCCGTAACGCTCCTCTGTCGGAGCAAACCGCACTGGCGCTGGTTTCCGATCATGGCATGAACACAGACGAGCGAGTTTATAGTCAAGGCTACAATCTGGTGCGTTGGTTGGGAGAGACTGCCGGCGGCGCTCATCATGTGTTCGCCCATCGCCCGCTGCTGGCAAGTTACTCCCTGAAGTCGCTGGACCCCCGGGTTCCTCCCGCCACCGTGAATTCAGAATCGTCTTACTACCTCAAAGGAGAAGGTAGCGACTATCCTACCGCCCTCTTCGATTCGGATGGTAACGAGCGCGCCTCCATTCACTTGCGCGACAGCGATCTCAACTCGCTGCACATCCTGTTGCAGCAGCTGTCAGGCAAACCTCGATCTTCAGAGGTCGAAAGGGCCCTGGTTGAGGCACTCTTTCAGATCCTCGACCGGCGGCGTCCTGAATGGATGCAGGAATTGACCGAAATCCAGGAAGAACTGGAGGCAATCAAGACCTGGATTCGCAAGGAGCGTACTCGTCTCAAGGCGAAAGACCAGACGGCCGGCACAAGCAATGGGCGGGAAGAGGATCTGGAAATCTTGCGCCAGAAAGCTTATCTGGAACGCCTGGAAGCCGACTGGCAGGCTTATTCTGAGTTTGCACGCACGCGCGCGAAATTGCTCGCGCTGGCTCCAGCCAATTTCAACCTGCGGAACCTCCAGATCGCGGCGCTCATTCCCAAAAAAAGCCTGGGCGGACCGAATTCCGTCTACCAGCTGCAAAACTATGTCGCAGGGCCGGGTCCGGACGGCATGCAGCTCCAGCCAGATGGTTCCCTGAACTGGGAGAGCAGCTTTGTCCGGTTGAACTATTTTGAATCGCTGCAGGCGCTGCAGGTGCGAAACAACGTTCAGAAGGAGGTCGACAGTCGCCCAGTTGACTTCACCGCCGTCAGAATCCCGCGCGAAGCATTAGTCCAGGCATTAGATCCTGACCTGCTCCCGGAGCAGAACCCTGTCTGGCTTTACGCGGGCGAGGATCGTCAGGCATTGGTGTTATTCCGCCATGACGCCCGTGGCGGGTTGGTGCTGCGCTACACGCCCGTGGCTCATCTGCGGCAGGATGAAGCGGGGCGGATCGCATTTCAGCGTTGTGACGCTCAACCCGACTTGCCGCTGAGACTGTGGGAAGATCCCCAATTGCTTCTGCCGCAGGGCCACTCCCGTGCCTGGCTTGAGGAATGGCACACGGAGCAGGAATGGTTTCAGGCCATTCACCGCACGCGGTACACCAATGCCCTCATCAGCCTGCACGAGCATTTTCATTCTCACGCTGAAGAAATCCTGCGTCCTGAGGAGCCTGGGCTTTCCGCAGAAGAACGCCTGTTGCGTCGCTTCCGTTTGCGACAACGGCGGATGGTGGAGCCCGACCTGCTGGTATTGGCAAGGAATTACTGGAATTTCAATGTCCGCGGCTTCAACCCGGGCGGCAATCACGGTTCCTTCTTTCCTCTATCAACCCGGGCTACTTTGATGTTCAGCGGCGGCAACGAGACCGGCATTCCCCGGGGACTACTCATCGACCAGCCCTACGACACACTCTCCTTTGTGCCGACGCTGTTGGCCCTGACGGGACAGTTGAGAGGCCAGAATCCGCGGCCATCCCTTTCAGAGCGCGGCTTTCGTCGTTTTCCGGGTCCTGTGATTGAAGAACTGTTTCCGTAATCCAGGCCAGAGTGCACTTGACGTTCCTGCGGGTCTCATCTTAGAGTCGCGGATGTGCTCGAAAGGCGGCGCAGGCCAAAAAACACTATGTCTCTGTTCCAAGGCTGCCAAGGCCTGTCCTTAATCAGAGAGCTTCGTTAGTAGGATACGAGGGAATTCTGTTCCAGGGAGGGTTGATCCTTATGTTCTCCAAGTTCGTTTCACTCACTCTCTGTTTGTCAACCAGTCTCGCGACTGGAGTGCTTGCCCAGACCCGCTCCATTGGTTTCAACACCAAAATCCTCGAAGACATCATCGGCGTCAAAGGCACAATCAACACTGAAGAACGCGTCTTCAAAGTCAGCTTTCCCAGAACCGACATTCCCGTCACTGTGGACGGTTGGCCGATGAAACCCTTTATGGGTCTGACTTCCTGGGCCGCCTTTCGGAAGGGAGTGGAGAAGGAATCGATGGTGACGGGCGATCTGGTTCTGTTTGAAGATGAAGTGAATCCGGTGATGAGTGTGGCTCTGGACAATGGCCTTAGCGTCACTGCCTTGCATAACCATTTCTTTTACGACAAACCTAAAGTCTACTTCATGCACATTGGCGGTGACGGCGGTTTTCAGACCTTTGCCACGGCTATCAAGAAGACCCAGGACAAGATCAAAGAGATTCGCGCCGCCAATCCACAGCCCGTCGTTGGATTTCCAGGACCGCCGCTTCCGGCCGTGAGCGACATCGAGGGGAAGGAGATCGAGCAGATCGTCGGTCACAGTGGTCAGGCAAGCGATGGGATGTTCAAGGTCGTCATCGGCCGGTCCGCCACCATGCCTTGCGGCTGTGAAGCCCGCAAAGAAATGGGCGTCAACACCTGGGCGGCCTTTGCCGGCAGCCCGGACAATGCCTTCGTTGACGGAGATTTTGCCGTCCTGGAGAGTGAGCTTCAGAATGTGCTCAGCACTCTGAGAGCCGGAGGCATTAATATTGTCGCAATCCACCATCACATGACCGATGAAAAGCCTCGCTATCTCTTCCTGCATTACTGGGGCAAGGGACCCGCTAAGCAGCTCGCCCAAGTCATCAAGAGCGGGCTGGACAAGACCGCTCATGAGTGATGGCAACTGTCCGGGATCTGGACGTGGGAGAAACAGGCGAGCCGGGAACCAAGGACCACAGGGCACAGGGGAAGCAATCACTGCAACTCAACACGAATCGAAGCCAATTTTCACGGCACGTTGAAGCGGTGCACTGATGCGATTTGTCGATTTCGCCATTCGCGCCTGGGGAAGGCTCCTATTTACAGGTCATCGCGCATTCCACGCCTGCTGGCAGAATGCGCCAGCCGGTCGCTACTGACCAGCCAGGGAAGTCGTGTTGCGGGTTCTCAATGAGACTATTCGCGTGGGGCGGATCAACCCAAACCCGGGCGGATGCTGCCAAGCCAGATTGGTTTGTGATGCCGGCTTTAGTCGGCGGATAAACCCAAACCCGGGTGGATGCTGCCAAGCTAGATTGGTTTGTGATGCCTGCTTTAGTCGGAAAAGCGGTGTTGGCTTCCGACCAAAGGCTCGACTACGAACCAAGGGACTATTGTAAACACTCTCTTACTCATCGAACCGGGCACCAATCAGCTGTCCACCTGAAGCATCGGTTTGGATGCGAACGACCTTGGCGGTCTTTGTGTGTAGACGACCAAAGAGAACGCTCGATGCGATCGTGATGGTCAAATGGGTGTCCACCCAGATTGGAGCTTTCAGGTAGAACGAAATTCCTGTTTGGCTGATGTCGTGAGTTTTCGTTCGCTCAACAAACTTTGACCCCGCCTCATCGACCCACTTGATGAGAAGTTGTGACTGATCCTTTTCCCGAACTGCGGAATCATCGCGTCTGGGCATACACGCAGCCCCAAAGACAAAGAAACTCAGGTCCGACTGAATCGGCAGAACTGAGGCCCCTGATTGTGGTTCCGTGGCCAGGGAAGCGCCTTCCAGGACTGGCTCCAGAGCACCCTCATGTTTGCGCAGCTCCTTCCGCCAGATTCCATAGATCGAAACCTCGAAGCCACGAACCTGTTCGATCCGCTCAAACCTTTCGCCCAGCTTCTCAGCAACACGGATGGAGGCAGCATTCTGGGGGTGGATCACACTCACGACATGTTCTCTATTCAGGTCTGTGAAGGCGAACCGAAGTGAAGCCCGAGCCGCTTCGATCGCATAGCCGTGGCCCCAATAGCGGCGTCGCAACGCCCAGCCGACTTCCAACTCAGGCCAACCCTCGGGATTGTAGCATCCGATGCGACCAATCATTTCACCACTCACCCGTTCTTCTACAGCCCACAGTCCGTAGCCGCGGAGCTGCCAGTGACCGAGGACCATGGCCATGTGGCGCCAGGCATCCTCGCGTGACATGGGTTGCCCGTCGCCGAGGTGTCGCATGACCTCTGGATCGCCACACATCTCAGCGTAGGCATCAAGATCCGACTCCCGGAACATTCGGAGAAGTGAGGCGGTCGGTTTCGAGAGTGATCATGTTAAGCAGTACACGGGTCGCGGCGCGCTCAGTTGGAGCGGACCTGGCTTGCGATTATCTACCTCATTTTGCTGCCGTCTCCTTGCCCTGCGCTCCTCTCTCCCCAACAGCAAATAAATGCTTCAATCCGCGCACGAAGATCACGCCCCGGGAAATGGCTGGAGTGGCCATCAGCACCTCGCCCATGGAATTGGTCGCTACGAGCTCATAGGTCGTGCCCGCCTTCACGACGTGAATCTCGCCGTCTTCGCTGCTGAAGTAAACCTTCCCGTCGGCGGCCACCACCGAGGCGGAGTAGGCCCCACCTTTGCCCAGGCGCTGTTGGTAAACGCGCTCGCCAGTCTTGGCATTGTAGACCGTCAGGATGCCGTTGTTGCTGGTCGTGTAAAAATAGTCGCCGTACACGACTGGCGTGGGCATATAAGGCCCGCCGCGCTTGTGGCTCCAGGCAATGTACTGGCTGGAAGTGGCTTCGCCCTGCAGCGAAATGTCTCCGTGGGCGCCAGGACGAATTGCGTAAATGGGCTGAATGCCCCGGTAGCCGTTCGTGATGTAGATCAGATCGTGCGCGGCAAAAGGAGTGGGTGCCGTGACCTCGGAATTGGGACCAAGCCGCCAGAGCTCCTGGCCGGTGGCAGGGTTGTAGCCCCGGATGAACTTGGTCGCGTGCGTTACCAGTTCTGCTTGGCCGTTCTTTCCTTCGTAGATAGTGGGCGTTCCCCAGGAAGGGATTTCGTCGCGCTCGGTGCGCCAGAGCTGTTTCCCGGACTGGATGTCGAAGGCGGCGACGAAGGAGTTCTTCTGAATGTCACACTGCACAATCACACTGTTCCTATGAATGATAGGCGAGCTGGCGATGCCCCATTCATAGTCCGGGTCATAAAACCACCCGGCATTCAGCCCGCCAAGATCCTTCTTCCACAGCAGCTTTCCATTCCAGTCGTAGACAAAGAGGCCTTCGGAGCCGAAGAAAGCGACAACATGCTTCCCGTCAGTAGCTGGAGTGCAGGAGGCCTGGCTGGATTTGGGATGGCGCTTGGTCTTCGGAATACCTTCGTGGGCCACGCGTTCCCAGAGGATTCTTCCGCTCTTGCTGTCGATCGCGAAAACCTTCCACGCGTGCCGGGAGTTATCGGAGTGCGGTTCAACGTCGCCGTACAGGCCATGCCGGAACGTTTCATTCTTCGGGTCGCCGCTGATCGCAGTGACAACGAAAACCCGATCGCCAGAGACAATTGGGCTGGCTACGGCAAGTCCCGGAACTGGAATTTTCCAAAGAATGTTCTCGCCAGTCTCGGCATTCCATTTCACTGGCGTGGAATATCCGTCGGCCACTCCCGATGCCCGCGGTCCACGGAATTGCGGCCAGTCCTGGCAAATCCCAGTCCTAACGACAAGTGCTGTAAAGAGCGCGATCAGCGCCGCCTTCGGTGAACTTCTGAAAGTGAGCCTTGGTGCACTGGTTTCGCTGCCGGAAGCATGCGGGTAAGAGCCTGGTCCAAGGACTAAGATCCGAGGTCCAAGGGGAGGCAACCTACGCGGCGCCTGAGTGGGTCGACTTTTGGCAGACTTGTGTTGAATCGTGTCCATTCGTGATTCCACCCTGTTCTTCCCAGAACTATGGTTTTGGGTCAACCTTCGCGTACGGCGTTTCGTCGTTGCCGTGCCGCACTGTGACTGAGATGACCCGGTCTCCTTCTGACTGGAATGTCGCCACGACGCCAGGTATCGCTTCCGGGCGAAACCGGTCCCTTGCCAGGGCGACGAGTGGCATTGGGTCCTGGCTATAGAAGCCGCCCCGGAGCACTCCATCTTTCTGGTCAATGACAAGTTCCTGGCCGTTCTGGTCGCGATAGGTGCCCGAGTATTTCTCGAGCGTAGCCGTTTCAACGAAGACCGGCGGAGCAGCATTGGCGGCCTTGAGCAGTTCAACGATCGCGGCGGTGTTTTCGCGGCTGGCACGCGCCAGGGCTACGGTGAGCGATTCTGGCGGAAGGCCGCCGCGATCCAGGGAGGCCTTGACAAGTGCCGGGCTGTTACGCGTCACGCCCGCCATCAAAACATCCTCGTCGTTGCGGGCACCCTTTTGCAGAAGCATCACAATGATCTCGAGATGGCCTTTCATGACTGCCCAGGCCATCGCGTCAGCCTGATAGAAGTTGTCGCGAGCGTTCACGTCGGCGCCGGCATCGAGCAGCGCTTTGACTACCTCGATGTTGCCCCGGTCACAGGCAAACGACAGCGCCATACGATCGTAGCGAAATTTCGTGTTGACATTGACTCCTTTAGCGAGCAGCGCCTTCACCGTAGCGACGTCGCTCTTCCGCACCGCATCCAGAAACTGCTCGTCGACTTCGCCGGCGAGCAGCAGGAGTGGAATGAGGCCACTTATCAACAAACAGCAGACTCGATGCGACATCTTAGATACTCCGCGAGCTCGATTCTTCGCTGCGGCTGACAGGAATCTTTGCTCCCTTAATTCACGGCGCGCTGCTAAATCGCGAGGAAAGGAGTTCTACTCGCTGTGCCCAGGGCTCAACAGTGATCACACTCCTTGAGTTTCACCAAGCTGGAAACACAACTTTCGCATGATAGGGTAAGTTTGACTCTTGGTAACGGAATTGTTCGCTTTCTGCTAAAAAATCCTTGAAGTGCCTGAGAGGCCGGTGTGAGCAGATTCAGGCAACCCGCCCTGTAGATAGCTCGGACGACTGTAATTACACCCAGGGAGCTAGCGAAAGTAGCCGGGCCCAACCCGCATATTGTGAAGCCAGCCCTTGGGAAAAGTGTTCGATAGCAGCAGTCCTGTTATGCCGTGAAAGATGCCCAAGACAAAAAGATTCTTCGACTGAGCGTAGAGCCAGGACAAGACCATTCCCCCGAAGAGGGTGAAGACCATCAAGACTGGGTTCGGCAGATGAAGGCTCATGAAAATGATGCCATTGACAGCGGAACTGCGAACCCGGTCGGAGACAATAGCCATCAGGCGATTGTGAAAGAAGCCTTGGAGTCCGTACTGCTGGAACAGTCCCCAGAGGGTGTAGCGCAAAGAAGCCCAGAGCGCGCCCGATCGCAGGGAAAAGTCCCCCAGCCGGCCGGTGCAGAGACCTGCCACAAGGAGAACGCCAAAAAAGGGGATCGCCCAGAGAGCAGTCCGACGCGCTACGACCACAAAGTTATCGAAGCGAAACCCCAGGCTCCGGGGTGTATCGCGATGCCAGAAATGCGATGCTACCAGCAACATCAGAATCAGCCAGACGATTCGGGGACGCGTGTACTGCCAGCGCCAGATATAGGCTTGGACGAGCGAGTAGAGGGTGACGAGTTCGAGCAGAATGAGGTGACGAGAGGCGCTCGGCATCATCGGAAGAAACTGCGCCACACGGTATCGACCAGCGTATGGACAATAGCTGGCGCGATCAAACTGCCGGTGCGCGCATAGGCGTTTCCGTAAAACAAACCGGCGATTGAGGCCAGCAGGAAGTAACGCCAGTCGGGCTGAGTGGGGCCGTTGTTGAGGTGGGCGGCCCCAAAGATGATGGAAGTTACGATCAGTGCCGGGAGTGGTTTCAACAGACCTTTCTGCAGAGAATTCTGGATGATGCCACGGAACAGAAGCTCTTCCGGAATTGCAATGAAAATGAAAATGCCGACGGCGGAGAGAAGGAATTGCCAAGGCGGTGCAAACCGGCTGGAGACACTGATGAATCCGGTCAGGATCCCAATGGGAATGGCAATGGGCGCGAAATACAAGAAGTTCCGCAGACCAATCCACCAGTCATGCCATTGAAAATGGTAATGGTAGCCTACCCCGCCGAGGCGGCGAATGACCACAAACAGGAACACCGCCAGGCAGGTCGCCAGCAAACTGTTCATCGAATAGGCCAGTGAACTTCTGGGCCAGCTCCACACGTCCCGCATCCAGCGGAAATCGAGCGGAAACCAAAGCATCAGAATGACCGCAACATCCTGCCACTCCATGCTGTCAGAGGTCCTCCGGATTGTGAGCAACAGTCCCGCCGGCAGAACGAGGTACGCCAGCAGCTTCAGGAAAGGGAACCAGCGAAACGATTGCGTGCCAAGTGCATAGATCAGGAAGGGCAACAGCAGTGCGGACAGAAAGAGCCAGATTCTCCTGCGGTCCTGGTGAATCCAGGCTTGCAAGCCCGTCTGGCTCTCCCGGTTCCCCAGAAGGAAAAGCGTGGCCAGATAGGCATTGAGGCAAACGACCGCGGCTACAAATCTTTGGTCTAGAGCGATCCTTCGATAGGCGAGGCCCAGCAATCACGAGATTCGCGGCCACCAGGAAACAGATCACAGCGGCGAGGTAGAGTCCTGATGGCCGAGAACGCCGGGTGAGTTGCAGGTCGACTAGGGTTCGCATGGCTCGTTCTGCTTGCTTCTCCCTGTCACCTTGCTTTTCGAGCCAGTGCACAGGTCTCGGGAGAGTTTCCCACTCTAGGTCCTGTCCTCACAGGATTGTCCAGCCACCATCGACCAGGAGATTGACGCCCGAAGTCGTCCCCGCCTTGGCCAAACCTTCTGATATACTGCGACCGAACAGCAGCCCGGCGCCAGCTGTAGCCAGCTCGATTCTGCCGCCAAGGGAGAATCGATCCAGGATAACCATTGTTGGCTCAGCCTTCTCAAGCGTGGGTATTAGTGTACAGGATCTCGTCAGAAAATGTCTTGATGCGCATTCTCAGAAGGAACCGACAGGAGTAACGTCTTCCATGCCGATTCGCAGGATTCGCGGATCGATTCTTTGGCTCTCTCGGGAGAAAAATTCATGCTGGCATCTTTGCTCAAAGAAAGGGTTCGACAGAATCGATTGACTCTCGGTCCGATGCTTACCATGGACTGCTGGCCGGGCTACCTGGAGATCTTCAAGTCCGAAGGAATGAATTTTGCCATTCTAGACATGGAGCACGGCGCTGCCAGCTTTCGGCAGGCAGAGGAGCTTTGCCGGACGGCCCGCTTGCTGGAATTTCCCTTGCTCATTCGTCCCGAAGCGACCCTGTATCACATCGTTCGAAAATATCTGGACATGGGCCCGGCAGGGTTGATGCTTCCTTGGACAGAACGGCAGGAGCAAATCGATGCCTTGCGTGAAGCGGTCTTCTTGCCACCCAAAGGCAAACGGGGTCCGGGCGGCCCATCCCTTCTGGCCAATCGCAGTCTGGACCGCGAGGGTTGGGATGAGATCGAGTCCAGTCTATTTCTGATGCCCCAGTTTGAAAGTCCAGCCGGAATTCAAAACCTGAGATCGCTGGTCGCACACGACTGGATTGACGCCACCATGCTGGGTCCCTACGATCTCTCGTCAAATCTTGGCCGTTGGGCACAAACCGATCACCCCGAGGTGGTGTCGGCTATCGATCAAGTCCGCAACGAATCGCTGAAGGCCGGCAAACCTTGTGGCATGGTGGTAGGCACCACGGAACAGGCAAAGTTCTGGATGGATCGCGGGTTTGTTTTCTTCATCTGCTCTGAGGTCAGCGCGATGGTCCGGCAGCAGGCGCGAAGCCTGGTTCAGGGCATTCGCGCGCTGGACCGAGACACGTGATGGTTACCCCTCTCCATGCCGCGTGAAACGCCGTGGTGGCTGCATTTCATCTTGCCTCAGCTGCAAGTCGAGATGGAGCGTCTTTCCAAAAAGCCCCTGAGCGGCCCGCTTTGAAGCGAAGCCCGCCCCACCCTAAGTTCCCTATTACACTAATATTACAATCCCAAGTTGATTTCTTCGCTATGATTCGCGTCGATTGTGTCGACTGAATTGTGCAGGAGTGGTCGAGGAACACATGAGCGTCGTGGCGGTCACTAATCAAACTGGTTCAGTTCCGGATTCTCGCCGTATCGAATGGATCAGGAGCCTTCCATTCTTTGGCATGCATCTCGCTTGCCTGAGTGCGTTCTGGACGGGAGTCTCCTGGCAGGCATTGGGTCTCTGTTTGGCATTGTATGTTGTCCGCATGTTCGGCGTCACGGCAGGCTACCACCGCTATTTTTCTCACCGGTCATACCGGACCAGCCGTCTCTTTCAGTTTGTGTTGGCCTGGATCGGTTGCTCTGCCGCCCAGAAGGGGCCGCTGTGGTGGGCGGCGCATCATCGGCATCATCATCAGCATTCCGACCAGGAGAAGGATGTCCATTCGCCTGAGAGGGAAGGGTTCTGGTGGTCTCATGTCGGCTGGATTCTGAGTTCCAAGTACGAGGCCACAGAGTTCGACATGATTAAGGATTTTGCCAGTTATCCGGAACTTCGCTGGCTGAATCGTTTTCACGTCATACCCCCCTTTCTGCTGGCCGTCGCGTGCTTCCTGTTCATGGGTTGGCAGGGTCTGGTCTGGGGTTTCTTTGTCAGCACCGTGCTCCTGTACCATGGAACCTTTGTCATCAATTCGCTCTGCCACATGTTCGGCAAGATTCGATACAAGACGACCGACACCAGCCGAAACAGCTTGATCTTAGCGCTGATCACCCTGGGTGAGGGCTGGCACAACAATCATCACTATTACGCGACGTCGACCAACATGGGCTTTTTCTGGTGGGAGATCGATGTTTCCTACTACACGTTAAGGCTTCTCTCATTCTTTGGCTTGATCTGGGACATCAAGAACCCGCCACGGCGGGTTCTGGAAGCTGCCCGAGGCTGAGCCTACCTTCCTCCCCACTTCACTTGCTGTGCTGTCAAGCGCACTGTTGGCCCTCTCTCGGGGCCCCACTATAGTGCCTCGGATGTCTTGACACTGCTCGAACGGCGTTCCTATAATGTCTTTGGATCTTGAGGTCACCTGCCGTAAGCGTTGTGCGCCTTATCTGGGGGCGAAACGGATTCGACGGGATTACAAGGCTGAAGATGCGTGCCGAGGACCATGGCCTCGTAAAAAAGATGGAACTAAAGTTAACTGCTGATCACGAATTAGCGTTAGCTGCCTAATTTAGGTAGCCGTTCCCTTTGCTGGTGCCTGTACGGTGAATGTGGAGCGTCGACACACAGGATAGCCCTCACCAAAGTCTGGGGGTGAACGGCGAAACTCAACGGACTAGCGGGTCAGCAATCTTGCCGGTTCTCAATGCTGGGCTGCGAAAACCAAAGGAACTGGATACGCGCGTAGATTCTTCTTGCTGAGTAGTTTCGGACGCGGGTTCGACTCCCGCCGCCTCCACCATGATCGTTATTGTTCCGGACGGCTAATCGATGGAATAACCCTCTGGAATGCTGAGCAGTGACTCATCGGGCTCCTCGACCTTGATGTCATACATCTCTTTCACCATCTGCAAGTCGCCCTGTGTCCATTCTGCTCTGACTGTAAGAGCATAGGTTGGATACCAATACTCCTTACCAGCAGGCTTTCCGTTGAAAAGAATCGTGCGGACAGCGCAATTGAAACCGTTCACCGTTTCATAGCCTTTGATGCCCTGCACTTTTCTCGGGTGTGGGAGCTGCTGCCGCTCCACAAAGCTTGCTCTTTTGCTGCGATGGCTGACTTCGTAAACGTTGCCCTGCTCATCGATGAACGTAGAGACTTGCCCGATGGTATGCATCACCGCCCCTGACGATGAACGATAAAACGCTCCCACCTGTTCCTGCTTCAAGATTTTAGAGCCATCGGGCTTAATGTCATACGAAAGGAGCCTTTGCTTGGCCGTGATGGGTTCGATGGATGATTGCGCTCTGGTGATCGTGCGGAATCACCAAAAATAATGGCAGCCAAAGTGGAAGACGTATCGATTTCATTTTATCCTCCCTTAGACTTTGCCAACGTTTTCAGAGAATGAAATATTAGACCTCAGTCCTTATGTAAAGTCAAAATGAGTCACTACCCCTCAATCAAAAGCAAATCCTTTGATCTGGGCAATAGATTGCGCGTGAAAGGAGCGTGATTCGCATCCGATGAGGACTCGTTCAGTGAGTTCTAGCGGATCGTGCTCAATGCCTTCCGTCGCCTCAAAAAGCTGTCCCCCAACCTCGCTAGAAATTCTCAAATACGGCATTCAATTCTTGCCGTGGCGTGGTCCACGCTGGAACTAAGATGCCGGACTTTGTCCACTAAGGCATAGCTATAGCTGAATCCCCGGCTGCGCTCTCGTGCCTTTGCAGCGAGGGCAAGCTTGCCGAGCAAGCTAGCGGGAAGGATGGTACGAGGTGCGGCCCTCGTGGGACGTGGGACAGCGCTGCGTGGCCCGAAGGCTTCTGACGGGGTTCGCGGGTATACCTGCAGGACTCAAGGGTCCCCCAATGCCCGGCTGTCTCCAGTCTACGTTTAGGGTGTAGGTCCTTTAGCCAGAGCGAATTCGAGACGAACTTCGCCCAGTAGCGCGCTCATCTCCTCAAAGGTACGCCAATCCAGCAACTCCGAGCTGTGCACGCTGAGCGTCAAGTTCAAGAGAGGTGCGTAATCCATGAAGATGCTTTTCATTGTCGGAGCATAACCGGGCACCCGGACACGAAGCCTGGCTGTACCCGGCACCTCGAGCGTAAAAGTGCCGTTTTGAAATGCATGCTCAGATTGTTTCACCGGCGTCCTGCCGACCATTTTGATGACCTCGCAGATTCCTTCTAATGGCTGGAGTGTTTCATGGTCGGTAACTCTTGCCGTGACCCGAGCCGAGATGGGTTGGGGTGGACGATAGTCGGGCGTCTCAAAGTAAATCGGGTTTGTGACGGCTATCTGATCGGAGCTCGATCCGTAGCAGCGGGCGATATACCAGGCAGTCTTTGCCTCAGGAAGTTCAAACTCACCTATGAACTCTGTTTTCCGGTCATGGATGTCGAACGTCTTGACTACCTTCCCATTGCTGATTAGTTCTACTTTGGTGAGGTACTCACCCATAACGCCCAGGGCCCATGCCTCTACCTTGCCCCTCAAGCTCAGAGGCTTGTCCAGACGCACAACGTCGCCGATCTGATAGCCGTTGATCTCCAGCAGCAGGAGCGGACCGCTCGTGACAAAGTTCCGGCCGGACCTCATGGCATCTGCAATCCGGCTAATGCTGGGTTGACCTTCAACGCGCGTGTAGACTCTTACCCTTCCAGGAACCCCCCTGGCTTCATTGTCAAAGGTGGTGTCTGAAGAGGCGGTGCCGGCTAGGCGATAACCCTGATTCAACAACAGAAACCAAAGCTCTTGCGCTCTTTCATTGGCAGCTTTTTCCTGTGGCTGCATGAGAATGTCAATCGTATCGTAGGTCGGTCCCACCACAGTATCGTAAGGCAGCTCTTGAGCTAAGTTAGAAATGAACTTCCTCTCCTCAAGCGGATAGATTCCTTCGCCGCCCCACTTTCCCCACCACCAGCGGCAGGGATGGGTGTAGGAGACAATGCCCCCGAGAGAGTGTATGAGCTCATGGCTTTCGAAGTTCGGCGTGGAAGTTTCGTCGCTCTCGTAGTCTCCGGCGCTCATCCGCATCAATTCGCCGGTAGCGTCTTTCCCATCTGAAGTGTAACCCCCCATGGCGAGCGTCCAGCCATGCCCTAGACACTTTGACACATCCCCACGCCAGTAATTCTTGGGCGCTTCCATATTCCAGACCAGTTGGAAATCAGAAGTACTCACATTGTTGCAAGCCGCTTCCAGTTGCTCGGGCGTGCTCCGAGGCAGATTCCATCGCTGGGCCAGTGACATGTAGTCGAGCCCTTCAGCCCTCGCTGCCAATGCCACGTACGGAAAGTCAACGTGATTTTTTCCTCTCCATGGATCATATGAACGTGATTATCCCCACAGTACCATCCCCGACGCCGAAGCGGTCGTGCGGCGATTCAGCTCAAAGGTCAATTCGAGGCGTTCCCCCCTCGGGAGGTGAAGCCGGCGCTCAACCGCAACGTAGTCGAAGCCACGGCTTACTGTGACGACCGCTTCTCCCGGAGGCACTACCTTCTCAAACTGACCATTGGACCGGAATCCTCCAGTGAAGCTAGGATGCTCCGTCAAAATGGTGCCGCTGCTGGTACGGATGGTGACGGTGCAAGGGATGACCTGTTTCGTCTCTGCCTCCAGAACGCGACCAATGATGAGCGCCGTTCCGCGGTCTGGGGCAGCGATACTGGTTCGAGCCTGAGATTTACTGACCCTATCAGAAAACGCACCTACGCCGGTGGCTGCTGCCGCCTTCTTGAGGAAATGCCGCCGGGTTAAGAGGAGTTCAGGCTCTCTTATCACGTACCTACCGCTTGTCTTCAACGAAAAATTGGCTCTGCCTCATTCTTCGAGGTAGCGCGATTTCCAGGGGTTGGTTTCCCACTAAATCAGGAAAAGGACCCTATCCCAGACTGGATGTTGTCTATTACTATAAAATGCGAGTGTCGTCTAATTACTCAAATCGAAACCGAGAATGGGTAGCTCTTTCCAATGAAATCGTATCCCTGCGGAGAGTTTTCGTTTGTCGAGTCCTGTAATCGACTGGGAAAATTAGCCGCAGTGAGGGTCTGTCGAATGTCGGGCTCGAATCCCCTGCAGACGTGCTAGTTCCAGACGTTGATGAATTCGGCGCGCACCTGGAATAACCTTTTGGTATCAGCCATCGGGTAGAGCGGAGTTTGATGCGGTCCGTTAAAAAACGCTACCATTGGGTATGACAAGAATTCTTGTCCCTTTCTTTCTCCTTTTCACCTCCTTCAATACTTGGGCTCAGGAGAGGTCCGACCTGGAGTCTGGCGCCAGGGGCATTATTGAAAAGCGTTGTCTTGCCTGCCATAACGCAGAGCTGAAGACAGGAGACCTAATCCTGACCAGTCGCGAGAAGGCGCTCAAAGGCGGGAAAAGTGGGCCGGCGATTGTACCCAACCGGCCCGACGAAAGCCTGATGGTGCGTAAGATCTCCGAAGGCGAAATGCCTCCCGGCAATCCTCTCCCTGGCCCGGAGAGGGAGATGATTCGCCAATGGATCGAAGCAGGTGCGCCATGGACGGGTACGGTCAGTCAGGCTCCGACGCGGCCTCGCGCCGGTTTGGACTGGTGGTCCTTCCAGCCATTGCGGAATGACCCTCTACCTCAACCCGAAGGGCTCCCAGCCGAGTGGTCCACGTCTCCCATCGACCGTTTCATTTACGTCAAGCTCAAGGAGAAAGGGCTCCAGCCGTCTCCTCCGGCCGACCGCAGGCTCTATATTCGCAGGGCCACATTTGACCTTCTTGGACTTCCCCCTACCCCGGAAGAAGTGAAAGCGTTCGTTGCAGACAAAAGTCCGGAAGCTTACGAAAAGCTTATCGATCGGCTGCTGGCCTCACCGCACTATGGCGAAAGGTGGGGGCGTCACTGGCTGGATGTCATCCGTTTTGGCGAGAGTACCGGCTACGAGCAAAATTTTCTGCGCGACCAGGCATGGCCTTTCCGAGATTACGTTATTCGGTCTCTCAACCAGGACAAGCCATTCAATCGTATGATCCTGGAGCAGTTGGCAGGCGATCAGATTGCCCCTGGCGATCCCGACATCGAGGTCGCTACTGGCTTCCTGGTGGCTGGGACTCACGATGCAGTGCTGAGCAAAATCGCTGAGGTCCGGTTGCAACAGCGCGCCGACGATCTGGATGACATGGTCCTGGCCACCAGCTCCTCTTTCCTGGGACTGACTGTGCACTGCGCCCGCTGCCACGATCACAAATTCGATCCAATTCAACAGGCCGACTACTACCGGCTGCAAGCCATCTTTGCAGGGGTGCAGCACGGGGAACGCGAACTGGCAACTCGGGAAGAGAAAGAGAGGCGTCAAGCTCAGGAAAAACCCATTCTCGAACAACTAGAGCAGGTGAAACAGCGGATTGCGGCGCTGAAAGCCCGAGGGCAACCCTTGGTAGAGCAGCGCCGTGAGGAGCTCGCAAAGCAGTACCGGCCGCCGGTGGACGTCAAGGGGAATGAAGAGACCTTCCCTCCCGTTTCGACTCGCTTCGCTCGCATGCGAATCTTGGCAACTACTCATAACCAGGAACCCGGTCTCGACGAGATCGAGGTATGGAGCCACGGACCCACCCCCATCAACGTGGCATTGGCATCGCATGGCACCAAAGTGACTGCGCGCTCAAAGCGCGTGGACGGGATGGAGGTGCCGTTTTACAAACAAGAGTTCGTGAATGACGGAATGTTTAACGAGATATGGATTTCGAGCGAGGTCGGGACAGGAGAGGTCACACTGCAATTCCAGAAAGTCGAATTGATCTCCCGGATCACCTGGTCGCGCGACCGGCCTGGAGCTTCCAAGGGAGAACCGGAACGGCTCCCGACTGGCTACGTGTTCGAGACATCCCTCGACGGAACTCATTGGCAAAGCGTGGCGGACTCGGAGGACCGGCCGCCATACGCTGAGCAGGATCGGGAAGAATTCTTCCTGCAGGCCGTCCTTTTGCGGGACGAGCAAAATGAATGGAAATCGCTGAGCCAAGAGAGAGCCCAGCTGGAAAAGCAGTTGGATGCGCTTCCCAAACTCCCCATGGCTTACATCGGTAGTTTCAATCAACCCAAAGAGCCCACATATCTAAACAAGCGTGGAATAGCCAAGGACCGCGGCGATCTTATCTTGCCCGGTGGCTTGAGCACGCTCCAGAAGTTGCTGCCCAGTTTCCAATTGGATGTGAACGCCTCCGAAGGTGAGCGTCGAGTAGCACTGGCCCGCTGGATTAGCGACGATCGTAATGCGCTTACAGCCAGAGTCTTGGCCAACCGTATCTGGCATTACCATTTCGGCCACGGACTGGTAGGAACACCCAGTGATTTTGGTTTTCAAGGCGAACTCCCAACTCATCCGGAACTTCTCGACTGGCTCGCCCTGCGTCTGCAAACACTCGGCTGGCGGCTGAAGCCTTTTCACAGAGAGTTAATGCTATCGTCCACCTACCGGCAGTCCAGCGACTATAATCCACACTCTGCCTCCATCGACAGCGATGCTCGGTATCTCTGGCGTTTTCCGATCAGACGATTGGAAGCGGAAGCAATTCGTGATACGGCGCTGTCAGTGAGTGGAAAGTTGGACCGAACCATGGGCGGACCGGGCTTTCGTCTTTATAATTACACCGTCGACGGTGTGGCGAGCTACCGTTATCGTGAGAGCTTTGACGGGCAAACCTATCGGCGGGCGGTATACCATCAGTCGGCTCGGTCCGTAAAGGACGACCTGCTGGGGCCTTACGACTGTCCTGATTCTGCCCTGCCCGAACCCAAGCGGATGGTGACTACTACCGCACTGCAGGCACTCAGTCTGCTTAATACTCCATTCCTCTTGGACCAGGCGCGGTTTTTTGCGGAGCGCCTGATCCGCCAAGCAGGAGATAAGGATATCAACGCTCAGGTGGAGCAGGCTTTTGAGTTGGCCTTTGGTCGCTCGCCGAAGCAACAGGAAGCGGTAGCCGCTCAGGACCTGATTAAGCGACACGGTCTCTTGATCTTTTGTCGAGCAATGTTGAATGCCAATGAATTCCTCTACATCATGTAGGAGGCACTTTTCCGCAGGCGAGATCCGGCCATGAAAACAGGTTTCCACAATTCCAGTGACTCAACCCACTTCTGGATGGATCGCCGTGAATTCTTGGGCCAGATGGGCAGCGGACTAACGGGTATCGCCCTGGCTGTATTGCTGAAAGAGCAGGGGCTGTTAGCTCGAGATTCATCTCCCTTGGGTGAGCCTCACTTCGTGCCCAAAGCAAGACGGGTCATCCAGATTTTCTGTCCGGGGGGTGTCTCGCAGATGGATACCTTTGACTATAAGCCGGAGCTTCAAAAGCGCAGCGGGGAACCCATGCCGGGAGAGGAAAAATTGGTCTCTTTCACAGCCGCCAACGGCAACTTGATGAAGAGTCCCATGTCATTTCGGCAGTGCGGCGAGAGCGGGAAGTGGGTGTCCGATCTTCTGCCACATCTCGGAGCATTGGTAGACGACATGGCCTTCATCCACTCTTTAACAGCCAAAACCAGCACGCATGGGCCAGCCTGTTGCCAGATGAATACGGGTTTTATCACCGAAGGATTTCCGAGCATGGGGGCTTGGATCAGCTACGCGCTGGGAACGGAGAATCAAAACCTGCCCACCTTCGTTGCCATCCCGGATGTTCGTGGATTGCCGACCTCTGGTCCTGCCAACTGGGGTTCCGGCTTTCTGCCGGCGGCGCATCAGGGCGTGCCGTTTAGCGCCTCTGAGCCCATCAGGAACCTGAGCCGGCCTGCTGAGGTTAGTGAGACCGCGGAAGCCGACTCACGGAAGTTTCTGCGTTTGCTGAACCAGCTCCACGATGCTGACTACCCGGGAAACGCAGAGTTAGGCGGTCGTGTGGCTGCTTACGAACTGGCGGCGCGCATGCAGTTGTCGGCGCCTGAAGCCACCGACTTAAGCAGAGAAACTAAGGCCACCCGTGACCTTTACGGCGCAGACGATCCCAACTCTCTGCTTGCTGCCTATGCGCGTAACTGCATCTTGGCCCGGCGACTTATTGAACGCGGGGTCCGGTTCGTTCAGCTTTTCTGCGGCTCACACACTTCCAGCGTGGCCGGCCTTTTGGACTGGGATGCGCACAACACCCTGAAGCAAGACCTGGAGAGGCATTGCCCCATCCTCGATAAGCCCACCGCAGCTCTGATCAAGGACCTAAGATCGCGAGGCCTGTTGCACGATACCCTCGTGCTCTGGACAACTGAGTTCGGGCGCATGCCGACCCATCAAGTTGGAGCATTGGGACGGGATCACAACGCCGACGGCTTTACTGTCTGGATGCTGGGAGCCGGAGTGAAAGGCGGCACCAGTTACGGTGCCACCGATGACTTCGGCCGGCGGGCGGTGAAGGATGTTTGCACCGTTTACGACTTTCACGCCACAGTACTGCACTTGTTAGGTCTCGAGCATGAAAGGCTCACGTTCTATCACAACGGCAATAAGCGCAGACTGACAGATGTCCACGGGCATGTCCTTCCGGAAGTGATCACGAGCTAACGCTCTTGGATTCTGCCTTGCCGGGTCTTAGACGCGATCGCGAGTCTCCAATCTGAGGAATGAGACAGCTCCGCCTCTCGAGACGCAGCCACCAAGGATTTCACTTTCCGGGAAGCAGCGCGATTCCCATGCCGGCGCAGTACCCTCTGCCCATGGTGGTGCTAGCCAAGGTGTCGTGAGGGAGAGGCTGGCGCTGCAGGAATGGCTGGGGATTCCACTGGCGCTGGCCGGAGGGGCTATGTTGTCCTATGAGACTACCGTCGGAGGGTAAGCGCCCAGGGGAAACAGCGATGAAGCCAGTTCGAGTCGGAATCATTGGGGCAGGCAACGTACTCTGGGCCTATTTGCAGGTATTGGATCGCCTGGTCCCGCGCGGGCTGGCTTCCGCCGGTCCAGTGTGCGCGCGCCGGCGGGAGAACTGGGCTCGACTTCGGGAACGGCGGCCGGGAATCGAGCTGGTGGACGAAACGGCTGCAGTCCTCCGTTCCGATGTGGACGTGGTTGTTATCATCACTTCGCCGGAAAGCCACGCCGCCTTGACCCGGCTGGCCCTGGAGCATGATAAGCACGTGGTGGTCGAAAAGCCGCTGGCGGAGAGCCACGGCGAGGGCGAGTCGTTGGCCAAGTTGGCACAAGAGCGCGGCTTGCACCTGCTCTGCGCGCCTTTCGTACAGCTCGCACCGACCTTTCGGGCGCTGTGGAGCAGAATTCGTTCCGGTGCCATTGGCACCGTCCATTCGGCGCGCGGGTTGTACGGCAACGCGGGTTCCACCTGGGCTCGGTGGTATCACGAGGTCGGTCCTGTATCGGACATTGGGATCTACAACTTCAAGAGCCTGACCTCCATCCTCGGGCCGGTCGTCGAAACGCTGGCGGCGGAAGTGACGGCCGTCCGGCTCCGGGAGATAGGCGAAGACGTGATTGAAACGCCCAACGCGGATGTTTCGCATGTTATTCTGCGGCATGAAGACGGAGCACTTTCCTCAATTGTTACGAGTCATGCGATTCAACGGTACCGGCGTCCGGCTTTGGAACTCTACGGGACCGAAGGCACGGCCAATCTGCTGGGCGATGACTGGGACCCGCAGGGCTTCGAGCTTTGGCGCAACGAGTCCGGATGCTGGGAGGAGTATGAACCGATAGAACCCACCTGGTTGTGGGCAGACGGTCTGGCGGAGATGGTAACCGTCCTCCAACAAGGACGTGCTCCTCTGCATAATATCGAGCAGGATCTTCATCTGCTCGAAGTCATTGACGCCTGCGGGAAATCGGCTAAGGAAAAACGTGCGGTCACTGTTCACTCGCGCTTTCGTCTCCTCGATCTGCGATTAGAAGAGCGTAAGGACCGCCATCATCTCCACGATCACACGCGCCCGGCAGACGAGCAATAGCGGGCAGCTCGGCACTGTCCGCAGTGTAGAGATGGGTCATGGAGTTTGGCGTCAGTGTGACGCAGGGCGACTCAAAGAGGGACGCAATAGGAAGCTGAAGCAAAGACGTTGGTACTCCTCGTCAATCAGCGAGGGCACGAGCAAGCCAACGAGAAACCTGTTAGAGAGCTTATAATCTCACACGTCGATTCCAATCAATGCTTCTTCATCTTCAGGAGGACTGCTCATGGCTAACAAGAAACTCATCAACGAAGCCAAAAACGTCAAGAAGTTGGTAGGACCGACACTCATTCGCTACGGCGAAGCGACGCGTTATCTTTGGGGCGACGAAGAATCGCACCAGGTTTCTGACTGGTACTATGGCGCTGGCGAACGGATCGCCTCCTTTATGTTTTCACTGCGGCCCGGCAACTATTTCAAATATTCGAAGGCGTGGAAAACCCACTATAACCAACAGCGATTGTATTACGTGCTCCAGGGGTGCCTCGTGATCCATGACCCGCAGAGCGGAGAAGTGGCGGTGGCTAACGAGGGCGAGGCGATCTACTGGCACGGTCACAAGTGGCACTTTGGCTACAACTTCGGACAGCGCGAAGCATTGATCCTGGAAGGCTGCGTGCCGCCGCTGACCGAGCCAGAGATCATTACCTCCGCACGAGAACCTGGTCTAGACAAGATCGTGAACGGGCGGTACGAACTGCTCGGGAAATGGCCAAGCGAACTGTTCAACACCCAGGAAACGGCCGCCCGAAAAGGTGGATTGCTCACGATCCGCCGGGAGAACTGTTTGCGGCTGATCGCCGGGACGAAAACGCCCACTCTCGTGTCCCTCTTCGTCAGCACCGACATGATGACCGTCGGATTTATCGAACTGGGCGTGGACAAGATGGCCGACGCCGAAACGCATCCCGGAGATGAAGCCTTGATTTGCACGCGGGGCCGGCTCAACGTTTACTTGCCTGAGACGTTTGAGTGGTTTGAACTCCATCCCAAAGACGGCATGTTCATTCCGGAGGGAACGCCCCATCAATACTGCAGCATGTCCGACCAGCCGGTGGAGTTCTTCTTTACCGTGGCTCCGCGCTACCGATAACAAATGATCCGGACTAGCGATAGGGAATAGCGTTCTCTGCAGTGAATGGAGATTTTCGCAGACGGAGTTACACTCGCACGGAATACCAGTTTGGCACAGGAAGGATTCTTGCAGGCCGGCAATGCTAACTGGACAAGGGCTGCCGCGCTTGATATCCGTGGTGGAACGCGCGCGTGGGACCGCTGTCCCCCGTCGTGCGTTGGGAAGCGTGCGCAGGAGCGCCAGCTCGACCAAGACGAGCACAGAATTCTTCTTTCACCGCGCATAACGGTCTAAGGGAGAGTATGGTTACGATTTCCCGCCGGGGCGCAGGCAAACTCTTATTCGCCGGCTCCACTGGTTTCCTGGTCGCGCGTGATCAACCGGCCGCCACAAGGAAGATGAATTCCGTAGTCCAAGGTGTGCAGATCGGCTCTCAAAGTTATTCGTTTCGGGACCTTCCTTCTTTAGCCGCCATTCTAGAAGCTTTTCGAAAGGTAGGGCTGGGCGAGTGTGAGCTTTGGGAGGGTCAAATTGAGACGCACAACCACCATTCAGGGTACTTGCTGGACTCGCCGCCCATTCAGACCATGCACTTGAAGCGGGAGGACCTGCGGAAATGGCGCCTCAATGTTCCACTGACCTACTTTCGTCAGATTCGGGAGCAGTTTGACCGAACTGGTATTCTGCTCTACGCCTACGATTACGAATTCACCGCCGACATGAACGATGCAGAGATGCAACGTGGCTTCGAAATGGCCCAAGCCCTCGGCGTCGGTTGCATCACAGCCTCGGCCCCCATCAGTGAGACACGGCGAATCGACACCTACGCCAAGAAGTACAGCATCAGAGTGGGACTTCACGGCCACGACCGCATTACCGATCCCGATGAGTTCTCGACCGCTGAAACGTTTGCCAGGGCGATGGAGGGAGCCTCAGAATACATCGGCGTGAACCTCGATATCGGACATTTCGTCGCCGCGAACGGCGACCCCGTTGAGACCATTCGACGAAACCACAACCGCATTTTCAAACTCCACATCAAGGACCGCAAAAAGAATCACGGCCCGAACATGCCCTTTGGCCAAGGTGATACGCCAATCATCGCCGTGTTGCGTTTGCTGCGCGACCAGGGCTGGAGGATCCCTGCCAATATAGAGTATGAGTACGGAAAGCCCGGCATGGACACCATCGCCGAGGTTAGGAAATGCTATGCCTACTGCCGCAAGGCACTGGAATCGTAGGGATTCTGCTGGCGATTGAAATTGGGTCTAAGGGGCGGGGCTTGAAGCGTGTTGACTTTGCCAGACTGAAGCCGCAGCGCCGATGAATCCGGCATCAGTCCCGAGGGATCCGGGCACAATCGGCAAATCCCGGACGTTGTCAGCCCAAATGTGTTCTCTGGTTGAAGTCTCGAAGCTGGTCCAGTAGAGTCCACCGCACAGGCCCAGCCCACCACCGACGATCACGGCTTCAGGATCCAAAATGTTAATCAAGAAACCCACACTAGCACCCAGCGCCTCGCCTGCTGCTTGGACCACCTGGTGTGCCACTGGATCGTTCGCTTCCACTGCTGCCATTACTTCTTCGGCTTGTTTCACCTGCCGACCAGAAAGCTCGTTATAGCGTGCAACCAGCGCTGGACCCGAGGCGATCTCCTCGAGCACCGGGTGTAATTGGGTACCGCATCGGGTACAGGTCGTAGTCAGAGGCGAGCTGGCCAGAAGCTCGGCGTTCCCTCGTGCGCCGGCATAGGGACTGCCGTCTTGTACAAGGCTGTAACTAATGCCC
The DNA here is from genome assembly GCA_963752385.1 of uncultured Acidimicrobiia bacterium. Classification (GTDB taxonomy): domain Bacteria; phylum Acidobacteriota; class Terriglobia; order Versatilivoradales; family Versatilivoraceae; genus CAVVYL01. The sequence continues at coordinate 385,887 of CAVVYL010000056.1, forward strand.
GTGCCAACTGTGACGTAGACAAACAAATTGTAAGCCTTGCCTGCGCCAAACATCGCTTCGGCCAGAGCGGCAGCCCGGACATCTGCCTCGAGAGTCGCGGGGGCCAGGCGAGAAAAACTGGCCCGGACCGGTAGGCCTCGCCAGCCGATTCGATACCCGCTGGTTACATTGCCCTCCAGATCCACCAACTCCGCTACCCCTACACCAATTCCGGCAAGCTCTGAACCAACCTCAACAGCCTGTGCGACCAAATATCCGGCTAGAGCCAAGGCATCTGAAAGAACTTCCCGACCATCGCGATCCGCCCGGGTGGGAATAATCTGCTTAATCCGTATGTTACCCGAAGGGAACTCCACAATGCCGCCCGCGATCTTGGTTCCCCCTACGTCCAGGCCGACTGCACAAGCGGGGTTTCGCGGGCTTGGTTTTGGAGACCACTGGGCAGGTGGCATCTGCTAACCCGGCAGGTATTGGGGGGCAACTCCGAAAATAACCACGGCAGGCTGCTCGGAAATATTGGAGTATTGATGCGGAACGCCCTCGGGAACGTAGAAACCGTCACCCGGCTTTAACTCAGACCAAGTTTGCCAATCTCCTTCGGGGATTTGCACGCCTAAACTGCCCTCCAGAAGGTAAAGACTCTCATCACCCCCGTGGGTATGGACATCGGTCTTCTGTCCTGGTAGCAAGTGAATTTTGCCAACGGTCAGGTATTCCGTGCTAAACAAGATGCCCACCAGAGACTGAGTTTCCCGCCCCTCCAGTCGCCACAAGATATCAGGTTCGCGCAAGAGCCGCATGGTGAAGGCTCGCTCGGCTTCGGCTTGGGCCATGGGCCATCGCCCCATCCATTGATCCTGGACGTATTTGGACGTCATCAAATTCGGCTTCGTTCGCGCGTAAGATTGTGAAGTACCTTTTGAAGGCGGCGGGGCGAAGAATTCCAGTACTCGCAGAGGTTCAGGCCCGTGGCTGAAGCCATGATGCCAGGTGTCCCGGCGGAAGCAGACCGCTTCTTCCGGACAGACCCGATGTACCTCTCCGCTCTCCGGGTTGCTTAGCAGTAAGGTCCCGCTGAGGACGTAGAGAACCTCATCGGCAGCGAAAAGGGTGCGGTACCGCTCGGAATGTCGGAATGCGCTTCCCGGTGATAAACCAAATACCATTTGGTGAATCTTCTCGCTCGAAACGTAGATCCAATCGGCCACCTCCCCTGAGACCTTATCCCCCCACAAGCGACGCGTCGCCCGCTCGTAGGGGATATGGGTCGGTCCAGCAAAGGTAGGCCAAGGATGCGATGAGGTACTCATTTGTTCCTTGTCATGGAAGAAGTTGGATATTCCATGTTGGTTGCTGTACTCACTGCTTTGATTTTCACGTCGGCAACCGATGCGCCATTGTTCTCCATGACCATTCCGGTGATTTGAGCGTTAGTCGATTGCGCCAGAAAGTATCGCCACGCTGCCAATAGAATTGTTCACTTGCGGTCTGTGGTTCAGGTAGCGAGATGCACTGAGTTGGTGCCGCTCTCCAAGTGACCACGAGAGTCAGCCGACTTGGAACAGGGCTGCCTTGAAACTGTGCGAGTCCATCTCTACCAGATAAGGTGTTAGCTTGCACTTCAGATCTAGTCGGTTGCCGAAAAGCGATTGACCTTGGTTCACTATTCGACACCTTGTCAAGGGATTTCTTGATGCAAGGGTTTCCTTTGGAGACAACTTTAGTTGCATCTGGGTTCAGATGACATATATTGTGCACGCTTGGCCAGCCCTCCAGTTACTACCATTGACTTGGCGCGGGAAAGTTTGGGAAGAATAGCCTTTGAGGCTTTGGAAGAGATCCTGCGCTCCAAGCGGCGTCAAGGCAAGGAATATGCAGTGGAGCCCCAGTTGGTGATTCGGCGATCGACAGGACCAGCACGGACCCATAGACCTCTTTGTCGCAGCGGTGGCTCGGGGAGGAGTGTCGAAAGGCTCTAATGTCCTCTAAGGACACTTTCATGCGGCTTGCAGCGGCAGTCGAAATAAAGTGGTTCTGGTATTCGATGCTTGCGATCCTTAGTTGGGCAGCGTGGGCTATCATTTCGAAAATCGCATCAAGGGAACTGCCTGCAAGCACGGTGCAATTCCTTTACCCCTGGGGAGCTCTGCCGGTAATGTTGGCGCTTCTTAAGGCCCGACAGTTCAAGCTGGAGAAGAATGCCAAGGGAATTTTCTATAGCCTGCTCAATGGCCTTCTTGGCGTTCTTGGTAATGTCGCGTTTCTGGCCGCTTACCGAAGCGGCGGGAACACACCCGCGGTTACCGCTACCACAGCGCTCTACCCCATGGTCACCGTGGTGTTGGCGCTTCTGATTTTGCGTGAAAGACTATCGCGATTACAGACTCTAGGGGTTGGGTTTGCTCTCATAGCAATCATCGCCTTTTCGGTGTGACCCCATAGGACCTGCCAATGGATCCGGCTCCTTGGTTTTGGCTCGCAGTCGCCGCTCTTGTCTTATGGGGCATCGAGGGTATCTTTTATAAGTTATCCACGAACCACGTTAGCGCAGAATCGGCCCTCATATGGCTGATGGTCGCCTTCTTCATCGTCTCACCGTTCTTGTCTGGCGGCAGTCCGTTGTTTAGTTACTCGCGGACAAGTCTGTTCTTGGGTCTGCTGGCCGGCCTTCTCAATGCTGTGGCGTCCTGGGCGCTCCTAGCCGCCATGCGACATGGCGGTAAGGCCTCCATCGTGGTTCCGTTTACCTCGCTCTATCCACTGATAGTTACATTAGCCGCTCCTTTCGTTCTCGACGAGTCCATCACACCGCTTCAGGGAGGTGGAGTCATCTGTGCACTGGTCGCGGTGATCCTGCTTGCATCGTAGGCAGCACTCCTGACTTTGGTAGCCCGTCTAGTCGGAGTGGGAAATGGCTTGAAACGAAGTTGGATAGTGGGAAATTTGTAGCGGCTCCGATGTCAAGTCGGTCGAAGAAGCTTGAAATAGATGTCAGGGCAATTGCCGAATCTGCAGACCTATATCTTAGGAGGCTAACATGACGAGGCTAGTGTTAGCAGGGTGTTTCTTATTGCTGCTAGTTTATGTCCTCGCGGCCCAGAACGGAGGTGTGGAAGCAATTGAAGTTGGAAAGGACAGGACCGATCTCCTCCCGACTGGCAAGGAGGCTGATGGGATCATTGGCGATTTTGTGCTGCGCAACAAGAGGATTCACGCGCTCATTTCCGCCAATCTACCGCACCGGCGAGCTAATATGGCGATGGATTGGGAGTTTGTGACATCAGGTTGTCTCTATGATCTTGACTTGCGCGGCGCGAGCAACGACCAAATCACACTCTTCCAGCCGGGTGAACAAATCGGCGCGGTTTCGTACGTCCGAATCGTCAGCGACGGCAGGGATGGAGCTGCCGTTGTAGAAACCGTCCGCACAGCGGCATTGGGAGATGGCCTTTTTACTCGTCATGAATACCGTCTCGAGCCCGGCTGGCAACACCTGGTTATCACCTCTACCTATCGGAACGAGTCGAAGGCCGCAAAGAAGATCACTCCACTTCCGATCTGGAAGGAGTTCTCACAGCAATGGCAGATCGGTGACATTCACGTTGGAGACAGCATTGATCCATTTGACAAACGTGCCTATGCTTGGGGACCCTTGCCTCAACCAGGTGAGTCGTCAGAACGAGAAGTTCAGCTTCAGACTGGTGAGCAACGTACTTACACAGTGGCCCTGGCGGTGGCAGATTCTCCGCTAGCGGCTTACGGTAGACTCGCCAGCTTAAGAAGTGCTGCTGGCGAGGTCGCAGGAACTGCAAAGGACAGTGGCGGCAGGCCGGCACTCCATGCGAGCCTGCTGGTAAACGTCCGGGGTTCCAGCTTGCCCGCCTACCCTGATGCGGCCGGAAACTTTGCCTTTCAATTACCCCAAGGCGACTATGAGGCAAAGCTTCTGGACATTGGGCGAGAACCTTCAAGCGAGACTGAGAAAGCCTTCTCGGTCGTCCGGGGTGAAACGAAGCGTTTAGTGATTAATGCCCCAGTCGCTTCGGCCGTCAGTTTCGATATCCGCGACGAAGCTGGCCAGCCTGCGCCGTGTAAGATCCAATTTATTGGCCAGGACGGCACCCCAACTCCGGATCTTGGTACTGATTATCGCGCCCGCGGCTGTAATCATCAGTACCACTCCCACGATGGGCAGTTTACCCAGCAGATTCCACCAGGCAAATACGTACTGCGTATCACGCGAGGGCCCGAACATGATCTCATTGAACGGGCTATTGAAGTGGGAAGGAGCCAGACTCTTAACGTCGCCGGGATCTTGAAGCGAACAGTTGATACCCGCGGCTGGATCAGCAGCGACTTCCACTCTCATTCCACACCTAGCGGCGACAACTACTGCAATACCGACGACCGAATCATCAGTCATGTCGCTGAACACATCGAATTTGCCCCCACCACAGAACATAACCGCATTTACGACTGGCAGCCCCATATCGACCGATTGGGGGTAGGGAAGCACCTGAAGACAATCAGCGGAATAGAGCTCACCGGTGATGGCCAGCACTTAAACTCCTTCCCCCTGAAGCCCTCTTTCTACACGCAAGACGGAGGAGCTCCAGTCTGGCAGTTTGACCCCAGGCTGAATGCCATTGTCCTGCGGGACGCCGCCGGAGATGGATCTGACCGCTGGGTCCAACTTAATCACCCTACGGTGGGTACGGTCTTCAATGACAGAAATCAGGACCAGATTGCTGATGGCGGGTTTAAAGGCATAGAGCACTTGATTGATGCGGCGGAATTCTGGAGTACGGAAATCTTGAACACGAACCCCTGGTATCTATGGCGACAAGGAGACAGGGTCGAGAAGTTGGAAAACCGCACGCTCGGCTGGTTGCAACTGCTCAACCAGGGCCATTTGATTTGGTGCATCGCGGTTAGCGATGCCCATCGAGTCTTCAATAAGGGGGTTGGTGGATGGCGAACCTATGTCGCAAGCTCGACTGACGAGCCTGGCGCCATCGATTACCAGGAGATCATCCGCAATTCTAAGGCTGGACGCATGATGATTACCAATGGCCCCTTCCTGCAAGTGACGGTTGGCGATGGATCACCCATTGGATCGACCGTGACCGCAGAGAAACTTGTCAGTCTAAAAGTGAAAGTTCAAACTCCGAATTGGTTCGATATTGACCGGGTTCAGGTCCTTGTCAATAGCAGGCAACACAAAGATTACAACTATAGCCGCGAAACCCACCCCGACAAGTTCAAGGATGACGTCGTCAAGTTTAATCAGACATTACAGGTCAAGCTCAGGGAAGATGCCCACTTGATTGTTGTGGCAATTGGTGAAAAGTCAAACTTGAGCAAAGGTTGGGGACAAAGCTCGGAAGCAGCGATGCATCCTCTGGCTTTCACGAATCCTACCTACGTTGACGTAGACCACAATGGCTTCAAGGCTAATGGCGATACCCTGGGACACCCCCTGCTCGTTACGCCTAAGTTCGAGTGAGAGCTCTTCCTCGCACACCCAATACTCGGCCTGTTGGCCTCGGTCGCCGGGATTCCGGGAATTGCTGGCATTCGCGGTCATCCTTCTGATTGTCCTACTGAGGCTGCCTTGACAGCCGAGACTAGCTCACGCTGCTCCCGAATAGAACTCCAGAAAGACGCGAGCGATGGATCGGACCCCGGCGGCGAGCCAGGTCTTGCCAAGTTGGCTGCCGGCCTGATCGGGATTGTCCGAATAGCCATCGATGGCCTGCCAGGCGCCGTGCGTTTCAACACGGTAGGCGTCGAAAAAGCTCCGGGGATCGGATTTTTCAACGGAGTCTCGATGCGGCCTCGATTCCTCGACCAGCTCGGGGCGGAGCGCCATCATCTGCGAAGTTTCGAAAATCCCGGCATGTCCGGGCAGCAGGCCATGCTCATGCGCCTTTTCGGCCACCAGGTCGTCCCACGCAATGGTCCAATAGGCAGCTGCTGCAATACTGACCGAATGCTTCAAGGCCAGATCACGAGCGGCAAGCTGAATCAGCTCGTTGTTTCCTCCATGGCCGTTGAGAACAAAGAGACGCTTGAACCCCGCCAGGATGAAGGATTCTCCTAACTCACAGAGGACCCGGTAGTAGGTTTCTGTGCTGAGCGAGAGAGTCCCTCCGAACGGAATATGGTGATGCGATGATCCAAACCGAAGGGTCGGTGCCAGCACAATCGGAATTGAGCCAGCCGCTTCATCGGAAGCCGCACGAGCGAGGTACTCCACCGTGAAAGAGTCCGTCCCCACAGGGAGATGAGGCCCATGCTGCTCGACCGCTCCGACGGGCAGAACCGCCAGGGCTTGAGGCGCTACAGCATTAAGCGCCTCCCTCGTCATTTCCTCCCAGAGAAGTGCTTTCTTCATAAAGTCTCCGTCCTATTGCGTTCAGCTGGCAAGCTGCCCAGGCTCAGAAATCAGCCTGCTCGGAGAGCGGGCCTTCTGATCAGAATGCTCGCTTCCGGCTTAGGTTAGGTGTCCTGGGCTGGGTGAGTATGAATAAGTCTTGCGCCACAGAGCCTTTGCCCAAGGTCAAGGGCGGAAATAGGAGTACCACCAGCTGGGGTAGATTGGCGACACGTCCCCCTGACTACCGCGGCTCTCGAGGGCTTTTGAAGGCCTTGGGTAGCTCAAGACCCAGAAAAAGAGAAAAATATCTTCCAAACCAAAAAACTCTAGAAAGGCTTTGACCTTTTCTTACAACTGTGGTAATTCTCGCCTGCTAGTACAATATCACTAAATTACAGCTCAAACGAAGTTCGTCCTGCGGATTTGGAGACTCGCGTCAGAAGGCGTGCCTCCGGATCCTATGCAGGTGAGAGGAGGTCGGACATGAATCACGCGCTACCTTTTCATATCAGTGGTCGATCGGTTCCAGGCGGCTGTTATCTGGGCAGCGGTCGCAGCGTTTCTCATCGGTGCGAGCTGCTCCACTGCTTTCGGTCAGGCGTTCACATCTTTATCCGGGACTATCTCTGACGCAAGCGGCGCTGTGGCGCCGAATGTGACCGTCCTCATCGAGGATACGAGCAGAGGCATCAGCAGAACTGCGGTCTCCGACGAGACGGGACGATACAGCTTCTCGCAAATCCTGCCAGGAAGGTACCGGCTGACCACGAAAGCGGTCGGATTTGCCGACGTGATTGTCGAGAACCTGGAATTACAAGTGAACACGCCCGCAACGGTCAACGTTTCGCTGCGTGTGAAGGAGATAACCGAGACAGTGACGGTTAGCGCCGAGGCGATCCAGGTGAACACGACGGATGCCTCGCTGGGCAACGCCATTGGGACGAAGGAAGTCCTCCAGGTGCCGCTCTACCTGCGCAACGTGGTGGGGCTGCTCGCCTTTCAGCCGGGTGTGACATCGTTCAACGAATCCAACACCGACGACCGCAATGGCTCGGTGAACGGTGGCAGGGGCGATCAGGCCAATATGACCCTGGACGGCATCGATGTGAACGATCATCACCAGCGCCGGGCCTTCACTTCCGTCGTTCGGCTGAGCCTGGATTCGGTGAGCGAATTCCGGACCACGACCTCCAATGCCGGCGCCGACCAGGGCCGCTCCTCCGGTGCGGAGATCGCCCTGGTGACCAAGAGCGGCACCAACGACCTCCACGGTTCGGTCTATGACTTCCATCGCAACACGGCCACTTCGGCGAATTCATTTTTCAATAACAAGACCGGCGTTCAGCGCCCGGCACTTCTGGTGGACGTGTTCGGCGCGGCGGTGGGCGGCCCGATCCGAAAGAACCGGCTGTACTATTTTCTGAACTATGAGGGCCGCCGCGATCGGAGTGCTAGCCGGGGTCTTGCGAACCGTGCCCTCGGCCGAATTGCGCCAGGGAATCGTTCAGTACAGAACAACCGCCGGTACCGTCGCGCGTCTGACTCCCGATGATCTCAAGACCAGAGTCGATCCGGCCGGGATTGGAGTCAACGCCCCCTTTCTGCAGTACATGCAGTCCTATCCGCTGCCGAACGACTTCACCGTAGGCGACGGGCTGAACCTCCAGGGCTTCCGTTTCACGGCGCCGCAAAAGTCCAGGTATAACCTCTACACCGCGCGCTTCGACTTACGCCCTGGATTCCAGCGGCCGCCACAATCTGTTTTGGCGCGGAAATCTTCAGAACGAAAACACGATCGGCGTGCCCCAGTTTCCGGGTGATCATCCGGCATCGGTGGCGCTGGACAATACCAAGGGTTTCGCAGCGGGCTGGAACGCCGTCTGGCGGCCCAACCTGATCACCACCACCCGCTTTGGCCTCACCCGCGCGGGATTTGAGAACACTGGCGTACAGACTCAAAGCCTTGTCGTTCCGGAGGGCTGGGACAGCCGGTTTGCGACCACACTGGGTACGTCGCGCATTATCCCTTCCTACCACTTGGGCCAGGACCTGACGTGGATTCGAGGGCAACATGAGCTGACGGTTTGGGGGCACGGTCCGCCACATTCGAAACCGTTCGCTGAGCTACGGTAGTTCATTTCACAACGTGGATATGTGGCAGGGCTGGCTGCGAGGTTCCGCCTCCGAGTACGATGTGCCTGACCTGGACCAGGATTTCAAGAATTCTTACCGCCGAGCGGTGGGCCATGCTCTGGGAGTGATCCCGCGGGGAACCGCCCGATACAATTATGAGCTGGACGGAACCGTGATTCCGGTGGGCACGCCGCTGAACCGCACCTTCGGCAATGAAGAATACGAATTCTACGGTCAAGACACATGGAAAGTAGGCCGTTCGCTGACCCTCTCGGCAGGTCTTCGCTACTTACTTGCGCCACCGGTGAGAGAAACGAATGGATTACAGGTTTCGCTCAATCAGCAATTAGGTGCGTGGGGTGGTGCGAGGTACGACCTCGGGAAGCAAGGACTCCCTCAGTACCAAGTCCCTCCCCTCGTGTATGTCGCAGCCGATGATCCCCGCGGCATGCCGATCTATCCCTACCACAAGAAGAACCTGGCGCCGCGCTTTTCCCTTGCCTGGAGCCCGTCCTGGGACCAGGGTTGGCTTAGCAAGCTGACCGGAGGTCCGGGAAGAACCTCCATCCGGGCGGGCTTTGGCGTGTTCTACGACCAGTTAGGCCACCCCATCATCGCCACGCTAAGCAGTGTCGCCTCGTTCGGGCTATCGTCGTCAATCACGAACTCCGCGGGAACTCTCAGCTCGGTGATTGCGCCGCGATTCACCAGCCCGTTTGATTTACCTCCGCAGTTGATCCGGCCGGCGCCGCCGGGAGGCCTTCCTCAGGAAGCGCCGCGTATCCAGGCCCTCATTAGTAACATCGATCAAGGGTTGCGCTACCCCTACAGCATGAACATGAATTTGAGCGTGGGGCGCGAGTTCGGCGGCGGCCTGTTTGTTCAAGCCGCCTATGTGGGCAGGCTGGCGCGCAGTTCCCTGCTCAACCGTGATCTGGCACTCCATACCGATATGAAAGATCCCGCGAGCGGTGTGACCTACATCCAGGCGGCCCGCCAGATGCTGGGTCTCTGGCGCGCGCAACGTGCCGGTTGACCAGGTTGGCCCCATTCCCTATTGGGAGAATATGTGGCCTGGCGCCGCCGGAGGCGGGTTGACGGCCACTCAGGCCATTTACAATAAGTTCCGCGCCTACAACGTCGACACCAGCGCCGTCACCTACGACATCGATATCAATTGCGCTCCCTCATGCAGCAGGTTCGGGCCCTTTCGCCATGTTCAACGAGCAGGTTGCCACTTATAACGACTATACGTCCGATGGCCGTGGGAACTACCATGCCATGCAATGGACCGTGCGCAAGAGGCTGGGCAACGATCTGCGGTTCGATTTCAACTACACCTGGTCCAAGTCCATCGACCTGAACAGCAACACCGCCCGGAACTACGGGGTCCTCCCGCACAGTTGGGACCCGAACGAGATAAGGGGCCGTATCGGATTATGATGTCACCCATGCAGCCAACATGTTTGCGATTTGGGAACTGCCTGTCGGGAAAGGCAAGCGGTTCCTCGGCTCAGCCCCGGGGGTGGTTCAGGCGATCCTCGGAGGGTGGCAGTTGAGCGGAAGCTGGTTCCAGTCCAGCGGGCTTCTCGGCGCAGCCAGCAACGGTCCGTCTGGCCCACCAGTTGGGGACCCGCTCCGTACGCCACTCATGCTCAGCCGTCCTGTTCAGCAGACAACCAAGAACGCACCGGCGGTCGTCGGGGAGAGTGGCCCGAACATCTTTCCTGACCCGGTGGTAGGACGCGAGTCCTTCGAGTTCACGCTCATGGGTAGTTCCGGCAGCCGGAATAGTTTGCGGGGTGATGGGACTGTTCATAATCAACACCGGCCTTGGGAAGCGATTCATCATGCCCTTCAACGAAGGACACTCCATTCAGTTCCGGTGGGAGACGTTCAATCTGACGAATAGTGTCCGGTTCGACCCCGCCTCGCTGAGTCTATCGCTCGACGTCGGTCGGCAGCTTCGGAAAGTACACCGACACGTTGACCAGCCCGCGGCAGATGCAGTTTGCTCTGCGGTACGAGTTCTGATGGCAGCAGGCTTAGAGGGCCAAGAACAAACCACAGACACAGAGGCTCGGAGAGTGTCATCCGGCCCAATCAATCTTGACAGATGACTTCGACCTGCTTGAGGATGCGCTTGCACACGGTCCGTCGAGAAAGGACTGTTTGGATTTTCAGGCATTGATTTCCTAGGAAGCTAAACCACACTGATTGGAGGATCTCTGCATGGCACATTGGTCATTAGCCGACTGTTTCGAGCGGACCTGCTTGGGTGACGTCAAATCGAGATGAAGCCCTGGTTGCCACCATCGCCCCGATCCGGCGCCTTCACTCCCTCTCACGAAGCCGTCGGCCCACAACGATCGTCGCTGGATTGCTTCGCCGCTTTCCTGATCCTGACAAGCCAACAAGTAGTACTCGCGAGCGTCTTGATCTATGTCGGCAAGAACCTTACCAAAGACGGCAGCGTGCTCTTGGCGGGCTACGGCGACGAACCGTCGAGCCATTGGCTCTCGATCGTTCCGCGCCAGCAGTATCCGGCGGGTGCGACCAAAGGCGGTCGGTGGGACGGCGGCGGCGCGTCTGCCGGGCGAGCTCATCGAAATTCCGCAGGTGAGGGAAACTTTCCGCTACATCTCCATGGACTACTCCGTCTACGTGGGTCTCCCGGCGCCGCTGACCAACGGTGGCATGAACGAGCACGGCGTTGCCGTGCGTGACGTAGCCCTAGGCTCGCGGCGCGAGCTCGTGGAGATGACTCCGAAATCTCAACGCGGTTTGAACTACAGTGACCTGGCGCGGATCGTCCTCGAGCGCGCGCGGACGGCCCGGCAGGCACTCGATATTGCAGTAGAACTCATCGATCGGTACGGCGACTTCACCTACGGCGGCAACTCCCATGCATTCGCCGATCCGAATGAGGGCTGGGTCCTGCTCACGTTCGCTGGAGGCAAGGGACTGTGGGTTGCCAAGCGGCTCGGTCCCAACGACGTGTGGCTCAACTGGCGGGGGTATACAGGAACCGGCTACGTGCAGACGCTGCCTCCGAACTGGCGCGAGAGTGGGGATTATCTCGCCTCAAAGAACTTCGTGTCGTTCGCAGTCGAGCAGGGCTGGTACAAGCCGGATTGCGGCGCACCGTTCAACGTGATAGGCGTCTACTGCCGGGACAGGTCTGGTGAGCCAACCGCAGCGGAGGCTCGCAAGGTCGAAGCGGCGGTGCGGTCGGCCGCGCCGAAGGTCGACGTGCCGCTTCTGATGGAGCAGTTGCATGCGAGCGGAAGGGACTCGTCAGGTTATGGTCAAGTAGCGCACCTTCGGGCTGATATCCATCCGGATCTGCGTACCCTCTGGGTAGCGCCAGGGCCGCCGATCACGGCGGCGTTCGTCCCGTGGCGGATTGGTGTCGAGTCAGTTCCGCCGGAGTACCGGCGGCATCGCTACCTCACTGCCGGGGAGGCCGAGCGTTCCAACATCGAGCAGGTGCAGCAGGGCCTGGAGTCGACCCGCTACGTGAACCGCGCCGTCAAGCGCCTGCTCTATCTCGTAGACGAGCGCCGGGATGCGTTCCTGCCGGAGGTGACGGCCGCGCTGACCGCGTTCGAAAGTCGCCAGCTGGAGGCGCAGCCCGGAGTCGAGCGCACTGCGGAAATTCTGTTGAAAGCAAGTGAAGGCGCGCTTGCGCGCCGCTATCTCACCGAGCAGGCTAATGCGGCCGCGGGAGATGGGCTGCGTCTGATCGAGGCGCTTGCCGCCAGCATCGAGGCGCGCACCAAGGTGCTGTACGGCATTCGTACGCCGGAGGACGCGACGCCGTAGGTTACCGCGGCTGAAAGCCAGGTATTCCCGTGTTCGCCGACAGCCCGATCTGGGCTGTCGGAATAGCCATTGACCGCTTGCCAGGCACCGTGCGTCTGGCGCGATCGGGCTCAAGAAACTCCAGGGATCGGACTTCTCTCCTTTTGTGGTGCAGGCATCTCGCCTGATTGGTCAGCCTGAAAGGGCGATGGGAACGCAAGTTCCAGCGTGCGTTGAAGCGTCCGCTCCATCCTGCCCGTTGGCTCGTTACCCCTATTTACCAAATGGAGCACTTAGCATGAAAGGTACCATCCGGATTTTGACCGCTGCCGCAGTACTCGTCGCAGCCTGTGATTTTGGCTGGGCGAGCTACTGTATCTACATCGGCAAAAACTTGACTGCGGACGGAAGTGTATTTCTGGCGGGATACGGAGACGAGCCGTCCAGCCACTGGCTGGAGATCGTGCCTGCGCGCGAATGGCCGCCCGGAGCCACCATCAAGGTCGGAGCGACAGGGGCTTCGCAGTATCCTGGCACGCTGATCGAGATCCCCCAGGTCCGGAGCACGGCAAAGTACATCACCATGAATTATTCTTCCTTTGCCGGATTTCCTCCGCCAATTACAAACGGTGGGCTAAACCAGCACCTGGTGGCGGCTCGCGACGTCTGGTCGCCGTCACGCGAAGAGCTGCGAAAGATGACCCCGAACCCACAGCGAGGACTCAATTACAGCGATCTCTCCCGAATCGTCATGGAAAGGGCGAGAACAGCGCGTGAAGCGGTGGAGATCGTCGGTGAACTGGTCAACAAGCATGGCTACGCGACCTACGGTGGCAACTCGCACCTGTTTGCAGATGCGGATGAGGGCTGGGTACTGATCGAGTTCGCGGGCGGCCAGGGGCTCTGGGTGGCACAGCGGCTTGGGCCCGACGACATTCGCGTTTCCCGGCCAGGCTACATCGGTGACATCCCGGCCGACTATCAAAGACATCCTGACTACAGAGGCTCGCCGAATCTGATCTCGCTCGCCGTCGAGCAAGGCTGGTATGACCCGAAGTCTGGCGCGCCTTTCAACGTCAACAAGGCGTACGGCGACGGCAAGATGCGGCACGAGGCGGTTGTCATGATGGAAGAACGCCTCCGTAAGCTTGCCGGCAAGATTCGGATTGAGGATGTGATGGCCGCCGTGCGAACCACCGAGGTCACTCGCGACTCTGCCGGCTACGGCCAGGTGGCCCATCTGCGAAAGGGAATAACGCACCCGGCTTTGGGCGTGCTCTGGGTAGCAGGCGCCACACCCGTGACCGCTCCGTTTGTGCCATTCCGTTTGGGTGTGAACGACGTGCCACCAGAATACCAGCGCCACCGCTACCTGACGGCCGGCGAAGCCGATGACTTCATGGACCCGGCGTGGCAAGGGATCGAATCAACGCGGTACGCATTCCAAGCCTTCAAGCGGCTGTTCTATCTGACAAGCGAGCATCGAGACCAGTTTCTTCCGGAAGTTACTGCTTCACTGACAGCCTTTGAAGCGGGCCTGATCGCTGCTCAGCCCGCGGTTGAGCGAACGGCCTTGAAACTCTACGAAGCCGGCGAACCAGACCTCGCCAGCGCTTACTTGACGTACTACAGCAATACCGAAGCGATGAACGGACTGCGCCTGGCCGAAGCCCTGGCCTTGAGCATAGACGCTCGAACCAAAGTGCAGTTTGGCATCCGGCAGCCGCAGACATCTACTACGCCAACAAAGTGAGATCCATGCACAAGAACGTGACCTCGAAATACCTGATCGCCGGCCTCCTCGCGCACCTGATCGCGATTGGAGCTTCTGCCCGGCTTTTCGCCGAGCCTGTTGCGCTCAAAGCCACCTTCAAGGTCCGAACCGAACGAGCACTGATGATCCCCATGCGCGACGGCAAGCGGCTCTCGGCCGACTTGTTTCGCCCGGAAGCCGAGGGACGCTTCCCGGTGATCATCATGTACCACCCGTATCGCAAGGACGATGTTGGGCGCGGGGGCGTCGGCGAACATTTCTACTTCGCCGAACGCGGCCTCGCCTCGGTCAGGTTGGACGCCCGCGGCACGGGTACATCGGAAGGCATCAATACCGATGAATACCGCCTTCAAGAGCAGGAAGACGGTTACGATGCCGTCGAGTGGTTGGCGCGGCAACCCTGGTGCAACGGTAACGTCGGCATGTACGGTGGCTCCTACAGCGGATTCACTGCCTTGCAGGTGGCGTCGCACCGCCCGCCCCATTTGAAAGCCATCGTGCCGCTTTACGCCACAGACGACCGCTATACCGATGATTGCCACTATGACCGGGGCGGCAACATGCGCATGTACTACGACGTGGGCACGTACGGCGGCAACATGGTCGCCATGAACGCGTTGCCGCCGCTCCCCGAGCTAGCCGGTTCCAACTGGGCCGAGATGTGGAAAGAGCGGCTGGAGAACAACCAGCCGTACCTGCTGGAATGGGTGAAGCACCAGCTGGACGGGCCCTATTGGCGGAATGGCTCTCTGCGCCCGGACTACGATCGTGTTCAGGTTCCGGTGTTCCTGATCGGCGGGTGGCACGACGGATACGTCAATGCCATGCTGCGCATGTACACCCATTTGAAAGCCCCCAAGAAGCTGCTGATCGGACCCTGGGTTCATACGCAGCCCCACACTTCCGTGCCCGGGCCGCGCATCGACTGGATCAATGAAGCCTCCCGCTTTTTCGCGCATTGGCTTCGCAACGAGGACACCGGGATCATGAAGGAACCGCCGGTCTCCTTCTACATGCAGGAGCCAACGAAACCGGATCGTAGACTGGACATCATTCCGGGCCACTGGCGCAACGACACCAACTTCCCCACTCCCTCAGCGCGAGAGGTCACCTTCTACTTGGCGGAAGGCGGCCAACTCACCGGCTCGCAAGGCGGGAAACCAAAACAAGCCTTTGACGAGTTCGAATACAGAAGCACGGTCGGATTGAGCAACGCCTATTGGTCGGCCGGTGGCATCCGGTTGTATCTGGCGGACGATCAGCGAGCCGACGAAGCCTATTCCCTGGTCTACACGAGCCCTGTGTTTGAGCAGGAGACACACGTGCTGGGCTGGCCCCAGGTGATTCTGCACGGGGCCTCGAGCGCCAAAGTGGCTTCTTTCGTCGCCAAGCTCGCCAGATGTCGCCCCAGATGGCTACTCCGCCCTGATTACCGATGGCGCACTCAATGGGACCCGCCGTAGCTCGTTGACGAATCCGGAGCCGATGCAGCCCGGAGAAATCTACGAACTGAAGATTCCGATGGCACCCACCGGCTGGGTCATCCCAGCGGGACATCGGCTGCGGCTGGCGATTTCGAGCGCCGATTTTCCGAATCTGTGGCCCACGCCGTATCGAGCCAGGAACCGGGTCTACAGAGGAGGCGCTCATCTGTCCCGGGTCGTGCTACCCGTGGTGGCCAAATCCACGGTCGCGCCGCCGGAATTCCTTCCTCCGCCCAACCTCCACCGCCTGGTGACCTCGAGTGGCGGGCTGCCTCCTCTCCAGCAGGTTCTCTATGACCAGATCACTAACGCCGCTACGGTGCTCAACCGCACCGGCGGCGGCACCACGGTGCTGGACGAGCAGCTCGGGTCCGTCACGGGCCAATCCGAATTCCGCTGCTCGGCGTCCGCTGACAACCCCGCGCAGGCTTCCATCGTCGGCACACACAAGATAGGCTTCCGGCGCGAGGACGGCATCATTGAAGTGACCGCGGAAAGCACCATTCGCTCTACGGAGACCGAATTCCACATTGCTATCAATCTCCACGTAACCCGCAACGGCCTACCCTTCTTTCAGAAGCAATGGCTGCGCACCGAACCACGGCGTCTTCTATAGAAGAGACGCGCGAAGGAATGACTCAATCGCTGGCAGTCCGCCGACGATCCCAGACGCACGCGTTGGGTTTGGTTGGAAAGGTAGTGCGCCTGGAAGGGGTGAACGTGACAAACGCTGTGAACACGGTCGTCGCAGACGTCGAAGCCAAACCTCGTCAAAGACAAGCTTGAGTGATCTGGGAAAAATTTTGACATATTTTCAGAACAATGATAATTTTTGCTCGGCTAGAGAAAGAGGGAAGACAAAGCTCGTGCAGGAGACGTCGTCTTTCCGGTTTCCTGCGGAGCCGGGCCCCGAAGTTATCTGAACCAGAGTTTGCACATGTCCAGCGATTCATCCGAACGTCGAGCCCATCGCCGGGAACGAAAGGCAGGGCAGGTGGTGGCGGCTAAATCCATGTCGCCAATTCTCTATGTCCCGCGGGTCTTCAGTCTCCTCGACGAGGAAGGGATCGAACGGCTCCATCAGGCTTCGATGCGCATTCTGAGCGAGTTCGGCATCGCGTTCTACGACGAAGAGTCCCGGTCGATTCTGAAGTCGCATGGGGTTCGGGTACAAGACGACATTGCTTATTTCGATCCGGCTCTAGTCGAAGAGTACGTGTCCAAAGCGCCGAAGACCTTTACACAATTGGCCCGGAACCCCAAGAACAGTGTGGAAATCGGCGGGAGCTCCATGGTTTTCGCGCCAGTTTATGGACCGCCTTACGTCGTGGACCTCGAGCGGAAAAGGCGGGAAGCGAAGCTGGAGGATTTCATTAGCTTCGTGAAGCTGGCCTTTCTGAGCCCTTACATTCACCACTCTGGAGGGACCATTGTTGAACCGACCGATGAACCGGTGAGCACCCGTCACCTGGACATGGTTTTCAGTCACATCAAGTACAGCGACAAAGCATTCATGGGTTCGGTGACCTCTGCAGAGAACGCTGCCGACAGTGTTGCGATGGCTGAGATCTTGTTTGGGGCGGAGACCCTCCGCCAAACCCCGGGCCTCCTGTCGCTGATCAACGTCAGCAGTCCGCGGCGCTTTGATGATCGCATGCTTGGAGCGATAAAGGTGTATGCAAGGGCCCGCCAAGCGCTAATCATCACTCCTTTCATCCTGGCTGGAGCGATGGGGCCTACAACCATTGCGGGAACCGTTGCCCAGCTCAATGCGGAAGCGCTGGCAGGGATTGTGTTCACTCAAATGATTGAGCCTGGGACTCCCGTCGTGTACGGCTCGTTCCTCACCAACATTGACCTGCAGAGCGGCGCGCCGGTGTTCGGTTCGCCCGAAAGCCAGATTGGCCTTTACGCAAGCGCGCAGCTCGCACGGCGCTATGGTCTGCCATTCCGGGGCGGCGGCATGTTCTCGAGCTCCAAGATTCCGGACGCTCAAGCAGGCTATGAGTCGGTGATGGTCATGCTGCCCACCGTGTTGGCGCGGGCTAATTTCGTGCTGCACGCCGCGGGCTGGCTGGAGAATGGCCTGGCAGCGGGTTACGAGAAGTTTGTCCTAGATTGTGAAATCCTTGGGATGCTGCATGTTTGGGCAAAGGGCATGGATCTGTCGGATGATGCGCTCGCGCTGGACGCTATCGCGGAAGTCCCCCCGGGCGGCCACCACCTGGGTACCGAGCACACGCTGAAGCGCTTTCGAACGGCTTTCTACCGGGCGGAGCTTTTTGACTACACGCTCGGCCGAAGTCTGGCAGGAGAACGGCTCACAGGATTCCTTCACGCGCGCCCATCGAAAAGTCACGGAGCTTTTGGCGAGCTACGAACCACCGCCGCTAGACCCAGGTATTGAAGAGGCGTTGAAAGACTTCATGGCGCGACGGAAACGAGCCGTTCCAGCCAGCGTGAGCTAATGTGATGAGCGATTCGCTTGCTACTAATTGTCGTCTGGTTTTTCTGCCTTCTGGGCTTAGAGGTGAAGTGCCCTCCGGCACCGTTCTGTTGGATGGAGCCGCTCAGTTAGGGGTGGAGTTGGAATCGATCTGCGGAGGACGGCAGACTTGCGGAAAATGCCAGATTGCCGTTGAAGAGGGTGAGTTCCCGAAGCATGCCCTCTGTTCTCAATCTATTCATCTTTCTCCCATTGAAGGCAGAGAGCAGGACTACTGGAGAACGCGGGAACGCCACGGCCGGCGTCTGGCCTGCGCCACGCGCGTGCTGGGAGACTTGCTCATTATCGTGCCGGAGGAGAGCCAGGCCCGCAAGCAGGTCATTGCCAAGAGTGCGACGGAGCGGACGATTGATGTTTCTCCGGCCGTCCGTCAGGTCTACGTCGAATGTGAAGCCGCCCAGCTGGACGATCCGCGCGGAGATTGGGAGCGGCTTCAGGAAGCTCTCGCGGCGCAGTGGTCGCTGCACAACTTGACCATTGACGCGCTGGCACTGCGAACGCTTCAGCCGGCGCTGCGCGAAGGTGCAAACTCGGTCACCGTGAGCCTCTGGCGCAACGCGGAAGTTCTCCGAATCCAGCCAGGTTATGCGGAAGGTGTTTACGGTCTGGCCATCGACGTGGGTTCAACCACGGTGGTCGCTCACTTGTCGGATTTGAGGACTGGAAGGCTCGTGGCCACCGAAGCGATGGTGAATCCGCAAGTGCGCTACGGCGAAGATCTCATGAGCCGGGTGAGCTATGGGATGATGCATCCTGGTGGAGCCGAGCGCCTGCATCAGGCGATCGTGGAGGCATTGAATCAGCTCGTCAATCAATCAGCAGGCTCTGCCGGCATCTCTCCGCAAAGCATTCTCGAGTTCGTGATCGTCGGTAACAGCGTGATGCATCACCTCTTTCTTGGCATCGATCCGGTCGAACTCGGCGGAGCTCCATTCGCCCTGGCGACCAGCGGAGCACTCGATGTGAAGGCTCGCGACTTAGGTCTAACCGCTGCCAATACTTCGGCTCGAGTCCATGTCCTGCCTTGTATCGCAGGACAAAACGGCGCCGACAACATGGCGGTGCTGCTGGCGCAAGCTCCTGATTTGCAGGATGAGATGACCTTGATCGTTGACATCGGAACCAACGCCGAAATTCTCCTCGGCAACAGGCGACAGGTGCTGGCGGCTTCAAGTCCGACGGGTCCGGCTTTCGAAGGGGCTCAGATTACACACGGCCAGCGGGCTGCCGCGGGTGCTATTGAGCGTGTGCGTATCGACCCCAGAACCCTGGAAACGCGATTCAAGGTGATTGGCTCCGACGAGTGGGTGGACACGTCCAGGCCTGCACAGGCAACCGGCATCTGCGGAAGCGGAATCATCGAAGCGGTGGCGGAAATGTTTCTGGCCGGAGTTGTTGACTCGGATGGCCGTTTTCGCGATTCGGCGGCTGAACGCAGTTCTAGAGTTCGATTTCAAGAACGCTCCGCTGAGCTGGTGTTGGCTGAAGCGCATCAGACCAGCAACGGCCGTCCGATCGTGGTCACACAGAACGACGTCCGGGCCATTCAGCTCGCCAAGGCGGCCCTTTACGCCGGAGTGAAACTCCTGATGGAGCGAGGTGGAGTTTCGAAAGTGGAGCGAATTTGCCTGGCGGGCGCTTTCGGAAGCTACATCAGCCCCTGGCATGCCATGGTTCTGGGTTTGATTCCAGACTGCGAACTGAGCCGCGTGACCGCGATCGGCAACGCCGCCGGAGACGGCGCTCGTATTGCCCTACTGAATCGGGAACGCCGTGACGAAGCAGTTCAGCTGGCCCGTTCGGTGCGTTACGTCTCCATTGCCGTTGAGCCGAAGTTTCAGGACGAGTTCGTTGCGGCGATGGGGTTGCCCCACGCGACAGATTCTTTCCCTCATCTCGGGGAGATCCTGCCAGCGCGCGAGCGGCAAAGTTCACGGGAACGCCGGCGCCGCCGGGTCAGCGAGCCTGGAGGAGCCGCGGTGCGGGGATAGGGAATTCTGCAGATGGCGTGGCAACAGTTGTGCGCAGACCGTTGCTTTTTGGCGGTCTGCGGTTTCTGTCCCGAACTGCCGCGGACCTGCCCAAAGACGGCAGGTCCGCGCTACAGGGTTATTTTTCAGTGCGCAAGTTGTATCTGCTAGCCACTGCTCTGACCCATAACGCCAACCGCTGATGCGGAACACAGGAGCTAAGAGGAATGAGCGAATCGATTGACATTACCCAACTGGAGACTTCCGAGTTGCTGGGCCTGATCCATGAGGACCTTTACGATGGGTTGGCTGAGGAAGTCGTGTCTGGAGTGAACGAACTTCTCCGGCGCGGGATGGTGCCTTACGATGTGCTGACCCAGAGTCTGGTGGCGGGAATGGACATTGTGGGTGTGGATTTTCGAGACGGTATTCTGTTTGTGCCGGAAGTGTTGATGGCTGCGAAGGCGATGAAAGCAGGCATGGCGATCCTGCGGCCCCTTTTGGCAGAAACCGGGGCTCCTTCGATAGGTACCATGGTCATTGGCACCGTCAAAGGCGACATTCACGACATCGGGAAGAACCTGGTCACAATGATGATGGAAGGCGCCGGATTCAAGGTCGTTGATCTCGGAATTAACAATGACGCCGACAAGTTCCTTGCGGCAATCCGGGAGCAGCAGCCGGATATCTTGGGAATGAGCGCCCTGTTAACCACAACCATGCCCTACATGAAAGTAGTAGTCCAGGCGCTGAAGGAATCCGGACTGCGAGAGAAGGTGATTGTCCTGGTGGGCGGGGCTCCGGTGAATGCTCCCTTTGCCGACGCAGTGGGCGCCGATGCGTACTGTCGAGACGCATCGGTTGCTGTGCAGACGGCGAAGAAACTCATTGCCGAACGCCGCAGCCAGGTACCCGTACAGGCTTGAGCCGTCACTATGACACTCTGAATAGAAGAGACCCGGGGTAGCACCTTCAGATGAAGGGCAGACTTTCCAAAATGCAGCCTGACAAAAACAGCTTGAAGACACGGACGGCACTGATTGTATGTGGTGCCCTGGTCTCAGAAGTGCTCCAGCTGAAAGCCAAACATGGCTGGAACGCCGAAGTCTCAGGCGTGCCTGCCCTGTTGCATAATCACCCAGACCGCTTGCCCGCCGCAATTCAAGAACGCATCCGGGCCGCGCGCCAGGAGTTTGGCCGCGTCGTTGTCGTCTACGGAGACTGTGGGACAGGGGGACAGCTGGACCGATTGTTGGACATGGAAGGAGTCCGTCGGATTCGAGGCCCGCATTGCTATGAGATCTACGCAGAGCGGGCTTTTGACGAGATGATGGCCGCGGAACCGGGCACTTTCTTTCTTACCGGCTTTCTTGTCAGCCAGTTCGAGTCGCTGGTGATTCGAGAGCTGGGATTGGATCGCTATCCCGAGCTGCGTGATGACTACTTTGGCAATTACTCACGGGCTGTCTATCTTGCTCAGAGCGACGACCCGGCTTTGGAAGAGAAGGCAAGGGAAGCAGCACGCCGATTGGGCCTGCCACTCGAGGTCCGACACGTTGGGTACGGTGGCTTGGAGTCGCGGCTCGTGGAGTTGATGGCAGAATGACGGTTGAGTATCAAATCATTTTCTGGCGTGACATTCCTGCTCAGCTCAAAGTCCGTGCGGGTGGCAAACGCTTAGCGCGCAACCTGACCGAGCGTTTCCAGGAGGCCATCGATGAAGCAGCGATGCAGGCGGGATTGACTGGCACGGATGCGTACCTGGCCGAGTGGCGGACATCGGCGTGGAACCAGCGTGAGGGTGATCTGGAACCGGTTGCAAACAGCCTGGTGTCTGAAATCGAATCCAACTACCCGCCAAGCCGGTTGGCTCAGCTCGCGCTCGACGGGGGTCGTGACTTCCAGGAGAGTCAGCCAGCATGATTCGAAAGCTTCAAAACAGGCCTCATTGGCTTGAGATCGCGTATGCTGTGAGCCATCGCCTCGTCAAGTGTTTCACTCCATGGCTAAAGCCGGACGGCTGGGTTGAGAAGGCTTTTGTTCGGATTGAAAAATTCAGCAAAGGGCCTCTTTTCGATTGCAAAATGTGCGGCCAATGCGTGCTGCACAGCACGGGAATGACGTGCCCGATGACTTGTCCGAAGAACCTGCGCAATGGTCCCTGTGGAGGAGTTCGCGTGGATGGCCATTGCGAGATTGATCCTGCCATGCCATGCATCTGGGTGAGCGCGTGGGAACGTTCCAGGCAGATGCCTTGGTACGGCGCGCAGATCATGAATATCCAACCTCCGTTGAATCGCCAACTGCAAGGTACGTCCGCCTGGATCAACGATTCGAGCGGCATCACAGCCCGCTTGCCGGCGGGGTGGGACTGATGACGGACTTCGCGCCGAAAGCGGATTCCCGGCTGGAGCGAGTTCTGCGCTCGGGGCGGTTTGCGGTGACGGCTGAATTGAATCCGCCAGACAGCGCTGACCCTCATGCTGTGTATGAACGTGCGTTGGTTCTGGCTTCGGTTTGCGATGCCATCAACGCTACGGATGCTTCTGGCGCGCATGTGCACATGTCCAGCGTGGCCGTCTGTGCCTTGTTGACACGCGCGGGCTATGAGCCGGTCTTGCAGGTTTCCTGCAGAGACCGGAACCGGATTGCCATTCAAGGCGACCTGCTGGGTGCAGCGGCGCTGGGCGTGCGAAACGTTTTGTGTTTGACCGGAGATGGCGTCCAGGCAGGAGACCAGCCTGAAGCGAAGGCAGTGTTTGATCTGGATTCCATCAGTTTGCTGCGCACCGCGCGCGTTTTGCGAGACCGGAGCGAGTTTCTGAGTGGCCGTAAGCTGGAATGCCCACCGCGGCTGTTTCTCGGAGCGGCAGAGAATCCCTTTGTGCCGCCTTACGACTTTCGAGCCTTACGGCTGGCCAAGAAAGTCGAGGCCGGCGCCGATTTCATCCAGACCCAGTTTTGCTTTGACGTGCCCCGCTTGCAGCAGTTCATGAGGGATGTACGAGATCTGGGACTTCACGAACGCGTGTTTATCCTCGTCGGAGTTGGGCCGCTGAGATCGGCCAAGGCCGCTGAGTGGATACGAACCAAAGTCCCGGGAGTCGTCATTCCCGAGGCTGTTGTCACTCGGCTGAAGGGTGTTCCTGAGGATCGACAGCGAGAGGAAGGTCGGCAGATCTGTCTCGAGATCATTCAAGAAATTCGAGAGATCCCCGGTGTTCGGGGCATCCACATGATGGCTTACCGGCAGGAACATCTGGTAGCAGAAATCATCGAGGAAGCGGGGTTATTGCCGCGGCAAACCCGCCGTAGTCGGGCGCAGTGGAACTTCACGGAGACAACTCAATGGAAACAGTTATTGCCTCAGCCAGCCGCACCGTGACGATCGGGCCGGAACACCCTTTTGTCATTATCGGAGAACGGATCAACCCCACGGGTCGCAAGTCGCTGGCTGCAGAAATGGCTGCGGGAAACTTTGACCGGGTTCGCTCCGATGCTTTGGCGCAGGTGGCGGCCGGCGCTCAGATGCTGGACGTCAACGCAGGCATTCCACTGGCAGACGAACCGGCCATTCTGGCTGAGACGATTCGCGTGGTGCAGTCCGTCACGGATGTTCCGCTGAGCATTGACTCGTCGATTGTCGCTGCGCTCGAACAGGGGTTGGCTGCCTATCGGGGCAAGCCCCTCGTGAACTCCGTGACAGGCGAGGAGGAACGCCTGGAAACAGTCTTGCCTCTCGTCGCCAAGTATGGCGCGGCCGTGGTTGGAGTCGCCAACGATGAAACGGGAATTCCCGACGACGTGTCGCTGCGCTTTGCCGTGGCCAAAAAGATTGTCGAACGTGCGGAAGCGTTCGGGATTCCACGTCAGAATGTGGTCATCGATCCGCTGGCGATGCCGGTGGGCGCAGTCTCTTCTGCGATCGTGACCTTCCTGAAGCTCGTGCGCAGGATTCGCGAGGAACTGGGTGTGAACACGATTTGCGGCGCATCCAATATTTCCTTTGGATTACCGAACCGCCCCGTCCTCGGCGCCGCTTTTTTGTCGATGGCTATAGGCGCTGGTTTGACGTGCGCCATCACCAATCCGCTTGAATCTGAGATTCGCAAGGCCATTCTGGCATCGGACGTCATGCTGAACCACGACGAGAACTGCCAGGCCTGGTTGACGGCTCACCGGCCGACTTCCGAAGAGCCCGGGGGTGACCGGAGCGGCAGACGGCGCGTGTCAAGGCGTTCGGCGCAGACGCGTGAACCGGGCGTTGTTGCCGGTGGGTGAGCAGGCGGCGACAGTACGCGAGCCCCTTCATGCGGCAGGGAACCGCCAAGAGCGCCAAGCTTTGCTTGATGAGGCCCTTTATCCAAGGCCTGGTCGTCCATCTGGGTCTAAGATTTCTGACGAGATTCTCAGGCCCGGAACAGTTCCGACTGCCCTTTGCGGTCTTGGCGCTCTTCGCGGTTCAAACCAATGCGAATTGACGAAGCCGACTTGGACGAAGTCAACTTGTTCGACGCCTAGTTCCGAAGAGTCGCGCCGCAAGGGTGCGAACACCAACCGGCGCCCAGTCGCATTCGAACTTGCAGGAGTGCTATGATTCAAGGTCCTCTCCCACTTCAAGAAAACTGTTCGTTTAAGCAGCCCGCTTCCGGGTCTGTGCGAAGCTACTTTCTTCCGGCGCTCCTGATCTCCGTGTGTGGACTGGCTGCCAGCCTGGCGAGCCCGGGCTCCTTTCGAGAGCTGATCTTCTGGCTGCGCGACCAGATCGTTAGTCGCACCGGCTGGTTGTACATCTGGATGGACGCGCTGTTTCTCCTGGCAATGATGGTCTTGGGTTTTGGTCCGTGGGGGCGGATCAAACTCGGAAAGCCGGAAGATCGCCCCGAGTTTTCGGCTATCGCGTGGTTTGGTCTCTTGTTCTGCGCAGCCTTAGCCGCTGGACTGGTGTTTTTCGGAGTGTCTGAACCGCTGACACACTTTTCGAATCCACCACAGTTTGCGGGGGTTCAAAAAAACAGCGAGGCCTCAGCCCAATGGGCCCTGGTGACCTCTTTCCTCCATTGGGGTTTTAACGCCTGGTGCATTTATCTGGTGATTCCGATTCCTCTAGCCTACCTGGTACACAAGCGCGGCCTGCCTTGCCGCATCAGTTCGGCACTCTATCCCCTGCTTGGCAGTACAGTCCATGGCTGGTCAGGTAAAGCGGTGGACGGCTTGTGTGCGCTGGTCTCGGTTGCCGGTTCTGCCATTTCGCTCGCCTACGTGGGGCTTCAACTCGCAGGAGGGTTCCATTATGAGTATGGAGTTCGACTCGGCGTGACGGGAACTCTACTGCTGATTATTTTTTTGACTGTTTGGATGACGGCGTCTTCGATTTCAGGCCTGGATCGGAGCATGAAAGTCCTAAGCCAGCTCAACGTGGTTCTGGCGCTCGTTCTGCTGATCTTTGTCTTTCTTACCGGCCCTCTACTCCCTGCGTTTCAGATGACATTGAAGGCTGCCGGAGAGTACCTGGCTACACTACCCTGGCTCGCCACTCGAGTGCTGGAAGGTGAGGGCGCGTCCTGGATGACTCGGTGGACGGTGATGTACTACGCCTGGTGGTTTTCCTGGGCGCCGATGGTGGGCATATTCTATGTGCGGGTCTCTAAAGGTCGTACCATTCGCGAACTGGTCGTTGCCGGCTTGATCGCTCCCGTAGTCGCGGATATGGTTTGGTTTGGAGTCTTTGGCGGGTCGTCGTTGGTTTTAGAGCTTCAGCAGAGAGTCGGATTGGCGCAGGTTCTGACGGAACGAGGCGCTGAATACCCGGTCTTCGCTTTGCTGCATCAACTGCCCCTGGCGGCCTTGACCGTGCCGCTCTTTCTCTTGTTGATTGCCATTTTCTTCGTTGCCGGAGGCGATGCGAGTGCCATGAGCATTGCCATTCTGTCGAGCGGTGGAGACCAGAACCCGGCTAACTGGCTGCGGGTTGTCTGGGGCGGGCTTCAGGGGATAACGGCCGCCGCTCTCATCCTGATGGGCGGCATTGCCACGATGGAGGCTGCTTCGATTGTGGCCGGGTTCTTTATGATCTTCCTTCTTTTGGCAGCGTTGATCGCGACCATCGTGCTGATTTTCCGAGAGACAGTTGCCAGACCTGCCGAACCAGCATCAGTTGGTGCGGCCTCTAAGCCTGAATTCCGAAGTTGAAGACCCGCGGTTTGCAGCAATCAATGTGGGGCAGGCTTTCTAGCCTGCCGGTTCGGTGGACTTTCGAGTCCGGCCTCCGGGCGACTGGCAAATCGCCCCAACTGGAGTTTGAAATGGCAGTGGCAGAAACAAAGTAAAAGATCGGACCCGTCATTCCGGATGGGAATTGCATCTTGGCCGTGACTGATGCTTGTCATTCCAATCATGACCTCGCAAACTCCAACGGCCCAGAGGGCCATCTCTAATCCATCCCAGGGCAACGCCCCATGAGCGCTAACTTAAGAGTGGACAGTTCGTCGTCCGGGGACTGAAGCGAAAGAGCGACGTGATTACTTCCGGTTAGCCGACTACACGGCCACTACAGTGGATCAGTAAACGCTACGGCGTTTTCAAGGACCTATTTCTGTTCAACAATCGCGTGAATGCAGGAACCCGCCTATACGATAAGGCGTTGACAGGTCAAAGTGGCACTCCAGCGTCGAGACCGATTCATTCGATGAAACCGCGGCGATGATTAGGGTCGGCGTTCTGCTGTAATGTTCGTCGAGGATCACGAAACTTGGATGTAATCCAACGCTCGCCGTTGTGCTCGCTGCCAAAGCCAATGCGTATAAGCCGTGATTGATCGCTTGCCGAACACCGTCGCTGCACTGCTGATTCCCGCGCGGTGCGCCTCGAAAATCGATCCCCAACAAGCCTTGCGCGAAATGCAGTTTGAAGTTATTTGCTCAGAGGCACGCGGCGCCGCAGTTCGTCGGCGAAGTTCAGAAGCAGGCCATCACAACGCTATCCCGCCCTGCTGCAACGGGCCCGGTCAGGCGGCTTAGGACAGTTGCATCGATCGCATGCGTTCTGCGAACCGCGGGTCACCGCGCAAGCTGTCCCAATCCGGTGCGACCGCCAGGTGAACGAGTGCTGGGTCGCGGAACGCGATGGCCTGATCGAGGTAGTCGAACGCTTCATCGAGCCGGCCTGCGTCCCCATACAGAACGGCGCGGAAGAATGCCATCTTCAGCAACGGGTCGAAGTCCAGTTGCGGGTTCGTTATCTGATCCACCCAGAATCGGTTCACTCCGGAGAGGCCGGCCGTCGCGTACACTTGCTGCGCGTCCGCAGTGACCTGCTTGAACACCGCCACCCTCTCTTCGGAAAAGCCGAACTCGATGGCGATGCTGACGGCCCAGGCCGCGAATCTATTGATGTCCCCGATCTTCAAATAGACCTTGTTAATGAATTGGCAAGCCAGCATATGCTTCGGATCGATCTCAAGAGCTCGCCGAGCCCAGACAAGCGTCTCGTCGTACTTCCGCTGATGCCAATACGAGATGGCGATCTGCACTAGAACGCCGGGCGATCGCGGATCGCGCGCGAGCGCCTGTTGCTTGCAACGCAGCCCATCGTCGAGCCGCCCGAGCGCTTCCTGGAGCGACCCATACTGCAGGAGCGCCTCGGTGTGATCCGGATTGATTTCGAGCGCACGGTGCAGGCTGCGCTCCGCCGCCGTCCAGTCCCACTCGCTGAGAAAAAGGACCGTGCCAAGGGCAACCTGCGCGTCCGCCGAGGCGCTGTCCATCGCCAGCGCGCGTAAGGCAGACGCTTTCGCCTCCGTAAACGCTTCCTGGTGCGGCACGACCCGAAACGCTGCCTGCACACACCGTGCGCGCGCCAGGCCGGCGTGCGCCGGCGCATAGGTCGGATCGATCGCGATCGCAGAACGAAAGGCGTCCACGGCAGCAGGCAGTTCGAAGTACGAGCCTGACAACAGGTGAGACCGGCCGCGGCCGACCAGTTCGTAGAGTTCGACGGGTCGCGTTATGGCGCTCGGTGTTAATGGCTTCTCGTGGGCCAGATCGCAGGTGACTGCAGCGATGAAGCGGTACCCTGACCGCGCCACCGTTTCGATATAGATCGGCCGGTGGGCGTCCTCGCCAAGCGCCTTGCGCAGCGCTGACACGTGAACGGTGAGACCGCCTTCTTCGACGAATGACTCGGGCCAGAGGCGCCTCAGCAATTCGTCCTTCGTAACCAGACGGCCCCGCTGCTGCACCAACGCAACCAGCATATCGTAAGCCTTCGGTGACAAGCGGACGACTTCCGCGCCGCGCAGGAGACGCCGCTCTTGCACCTCGAGCGTGAACTCGTCGAAATGAAATACCTCACGGCTGGCCATAAGATTTCGGCGAATCTTAGCAAATCCTTAGGGACATGTCACCGACGGAGTCGTAACGTTCATTGACAAAAGGGAGCGCCTCGAGAAACCTGATCGCGCTTCGAAGAACTTTACCTTTGCAACGAACTGTGCAGTGAACCATTCGGAAGATTTGGAAGGCAGATATGTCGAACACTAGTGCCGTAGCGCAGGAGCAAACACTGCACCGTGGGTCGTTTCGTTCCGATCGTCTTTTTTACGTTGTCGCCGGGTCTTTTCGAATCTGCCGGCGGCGAAATGGTTGGCACCTGGGAAAGGTGAAAGACATCGTCTACGACCTCCGCAAGATGACAAACAATTCCACGCTCTCTCGGAATCTCGAACAGGCAGTTACCCGGTACGTCGCGTGGCTCGAACGGCAGGCGCCAGGTGCGTGGGAAGCAATGAAAGCGTTCCGGACGCCGCAGAAGTAGCAGGACGGCATGGGTCCTGCTATAATCACTGGAGGTACCTGCTGATATCAATAACGTGCTTGCGGACAATCGCGCAGGTTTTCCGAGGTCATACTCGGGCTGGCGCATATCATAATGAAAGGAGTACAGCATGTCTCAGATAGGTGAACCACTAAGAATCATCGAAGTTGAGCCACTAGAAGAACCGGTACCAGAGAAAGAAGTACCATTCGAGCAGCCAGCCGATCCAGTCAAGGAGCCAGCGTAGTGATCGTCCGAGAACCCATCGTCGGCTGGCGACAATGGAACTTCATGTATCCGCACTTCCTTGCCAATCTTGGCAACGACACGATCTACGTGCCTCGTGAGAAGATTGAAGCGCGCTGTGAACAGTATTCGACCATTGGCACCTTGGTCCTTGGGAAGGATCCCAGCGAGCAGCAGGCACCACACCTGACTTGTACGTGTGGCATCTATGCTTACAAGGAGAAGCCGAGACTCCTACGTGAGATAGGAAAAACCAATTCTGGACTCAGGCTCGTCTACGGCGAGATTAACCTATGGGGTAAGGTCATCGAGCATGAGGATGGCTATCGTGCGCAGTTCGGCTATCCCAAGCGACTCTGGTGCACACCGGCAATCGAGCCGCTGGCTGGCTGGATTGGTTATGTCTATGGCGTGCCATGCGAAGTAATGCCGTCGGGAGACGACGAAGAGATCAAAATCAAATCACCGATGTGGAAGCCAGATCCAAAGACTGTCATCACGAAATATGCCTGCGGGCATGAACTAACAATCAAAGTGGAATACACGAATTGGACGGCGTACTTTCGTGACATTTGGCGGAGGAGGTGGCGGTCGTGGCCGTGGCAACTAACTCACCCAGTGAAAAATGCCCCAATTTACTATAGCGTAGGCTTTTGTCCGCAGTGTTTTGTGAAGCAAAACGAAAGGAGAAGTAAATGAGATTAGTTCACAAGGGGCGCGTGCACGAACTCGCCACTGAAGAACGGATGTGGGCGGGCCTATGGCTGCAAAAAGAGTCTCATCCGGGACTCCTGCGGTGGGGCCTACATAACGGAGCCTTGCATCCAAGAGACTACGTTGGCGGGTATGAAGAACTGTGACCCAGCGCGTGTCCCGACATGCCCATTGTGAATCCAGTATCGTTACGATTCGAAGCTAACGTGATATTCCGTCACTCTTTGTGGGTTTTCGAATCCCCCCTCTCCGCTTTCCAATGGTGGCGCTTCGCGCGATATCCGTACTTAGAACCAAGTTGTATTGGTCCGAGCAGAATTCCTAACGGGGCTGGTCAGGCGGCGTAGGACAGTCGCATCGATCGCAGGCGTTCTGCGAACCGCGGGTCACCGCGCAGGCTGTCCCAATCCGGTGCGACCGCCAGGTGAACGAGTGCTGGGTCGCGGAACGCGATGGCCTGATCAAGGCAGTCGAACGCTTCATCGAGCCGGCCTGCGTCCCCATACAGAATGGCGCGGAAGAATGCCATCTTCAGCAACACGTCGAAGTCCAGTTGCGGGTTCGTGATCTGATCCACCATGAATCGCCTCACCCCGGAGAGGCCGGCCGTCGCGTACACTTGCTGCATGTCCGCGGTGACCTGCTTCATCACCGCCACCCTCTCTTCGGAAAAGCCGAACTCGATGGCCTTGCTGACGGTCCAGGCCGCGAATCTATTGACGTCCCCGATCTTCATATAGACGTGGTTAATGAATTGGCTCGCCAGCACATGCTTCGGGTCGATCTCAAGAGCTCGCCGAGCCCAGACTAGCGTCTCGTCGTACTTCCGCTGATGCCAATACGAGATGGCGATCTGCACCAGAACGCCGGGCGATCGCGGATCGCGCGCGAGCGCCTGTTGCTTGCATCGCAGCCCATCGTCGAGCCGCCCGAGCGCTTCCTGTAGCGACCCATACTGCAGAAGCGCCTCGGTGTGATCGGGATTGATCTCGAGCGCGCGGCGCAGGCTGCGCTCCGCCGCCGTCCAGTCCCACTCGCTGAGAAAAAGGACGGTGCCAAGGGCAACCTGCGCGTCCGCCGAGGCGCTGTCCATCGCCAGCGCGCGTAAGGCAGACGCTTTCGCCTCTGTAAACGCTTCCTGGTGCGGCACCGCGCGAAACACTGCCTGCACGCACCGTGCGCGCGCCAGGCCGGCGTGCGCCGGTGCATAGGTCGGATCGATCTCGATCGCGGAACGAAAGGCGTCCACGGCGGCCGGCAGTTCGAAGTACGAGCCTGACAACAGGTGAGACCGGCCGCGGCCGACAAGCTCGTAGAGTTCGACGGGACGCGTTATGGCGCTCGGTGCGAATGGCTTCTCGTCGCCCGGATCGAACCTGACTGCAGCGATGAAGCGATACCCTGACCGCGCCGACCGTTTCGATATAGGCCGGCCGGCCGCGCGTCCTCGCCAAGCGCCTTGCGCAGCGCCGCCACGTGAACATTGAGAATGCCTTCTTCGACAAATGACTCGGGCCAAAGACGCGTCAGCAATTCGTCCTTCGTGACCAGACGGCCCCGCTGCCGCACCAACGCAACCAGCACATCGTAGGCCTTCGGTGACAAGCGAACGGCTTCCGTGCCGCGCAGCAGACGCCGCTCTCGCACGTCGAGCGTGAACTCGTCGAAATGAAATACCTCACCGGCTGGCCATCAGATTTCGGCGAATCTTAACAAATCCTTAGGGACACGTCACGGCCGGGCTAGCTATCGTGAGCGCGCTTTCGAAGGGAGGAAGAAATGAGCATACGATCGTCGGTCGCCGTCATTCTGATCTGCGGATTCACAGCACTCTCGCTCGCACAAGCTCCACCAGAGCCCCCCAAGCCAGGCCCCGAGCACAAGAAGTTGGAGTACTTCCTTGGCACATGGAAAACGGAAGGCGAGATTAAAGCCAACGAGTTTGTGCCGGCCGGTAAGTTTGTCACCACCGAAACAGATACATTAGATCCGGGGGGATTCTATCTCGAGATTTCGCCGCGCTGAAGGGCAAATCATACCGAGGATGGTCGGCATCATGGCCTACGACAGCCATGCGAAGGTCTACACATCATATTACGCGAACAGCGCCGGACTTGTGGGTATCGGCACAGGAACGGTTAACGGAAATACTTGGACGTGGATGGTTGAAGACAAGTGTGTTTGGCAAAGCCGTCAAAGGAAGAACGACAGTCACCATCAAATCAGCCTCTCAGTTTACGTCGAAGTATGAAATGCTCGACGCGAACGGCCGTTATGTAACCATCGTAGAAGGAACCTCCACCAAAGTCGCGCCTTAGAGACGCAATCAGGAGCGCCGATGACTCCGAGACGTCGGTGCATGTCAGTGCGCCTCGCGGCGACCAGCGCAGTTTGTGACGTGGGAACCGCTGTCGCGGTCGCCGCCGCGAAACGCGGTCAGGTTCCAGAGCTTCCGCCCCCGTTGGAATTTCTTGCGGTTCCGCTCGGCAACCTGGCTATTTTTGCGGTGCTGGTGGCGGTGGGTCTATATAACAGGCGCAAGCGCGACAGCCACAAGCGACTGATGATGCTCGCGACGATCGTGACGGCGGGCGCCGCGTCGCGGACATACTTGGATAGATCCTGCCTTGTCGCCTAGCGTTTACCAAAGCCAAGTCAAGTTGACGTATGACGGGCTAACCGGAAACTATTCAGCTCTTAAGTTAGCGCTTATGGGGCAACGCCCTGGGTTCGAAGTTCCCATCGATCCAAGCCCTGTAAGGGCGGTTTTGTCTGTTCAGTCCCACACGTACCGCTCGTCATAAGACACCTGGTATCCTTTCAAAAACGCACGGAACTCCTTTTGAAAAGTTCGTCTTCGATGGTGCTCCTTCTGGTTCTCCATGTACCTGAGCACCCGAGCTACACTGGACTGGCTGACCGAAAAGGCCCCGTATCCGCTCTGCCAATGGAAATTTCGGTAAGTTCTTGTCTTGGTCTTGATCCATTTCGACGAGTCCTTCTTCACGCTCTCGATCACCTCACACAAGGCATGGTTTTTGGGAGAGATGGAACAAGACGTGGGCATGGTCCTCGACAGAGTTGATCAGGATAGCTGGCGAATCCATTCCCTTCAGGACCGCAGCCATGTAAGGATGCAATTCCGGCCGGATGTCATCAGATAGAACGGGTTCGCGGCTCTTGGTATTAAAGATCAGATGAACCAGAACTTGAGCTAGTGACTGTGGCGTGGGAGGCCTTCATTTGCCGTGAGGCCGCCCCTACAGGGCGGAACCTGCGTTGGCGTTTGTAACCCAGGGCGTTGCCCTGGGCTTGACTATTGAGGCCTTTCAGGCCGGGGGGCACTGCACGGAAGCAACTTCCGAGCGCGAAAATGTAAAAACTCCAGCGCAGGATGGCTTTTGCAGAGCAGCCCGAATAGGCAGACTGATTGGCTTCTTTAGGTCGATTTCTTCTTCCGAATCTCAGCAATCAAGGCCGGAAGAATCTCGTGTAAATCTCCCACGACACCATAATCTGCCCGCCGAAAGAACGGTGCTCCTCGGTCCTTGTTGATCACCATAACGTGTTTGGCTCGATTGCATCCGACCAAGTGCTGAATAGCGCCGCTGATTCCGCAGGCCAGGTACAAGTCTGGAGCGATGCGGTTCCCGGTGAGACCAATCTGGTCGGAATGCGGCCGCCAACCATTATTGGTGGCCACGCGTGAACCCCCTACAGCGCCCCCCAGCAAGCTGGCCAGTTCTTCCAGAACCTTAAACCCTTCCTGACTACCAACTCCCCGTCCCCCTCCCACTACGACTGAAGCCGTCCTTAAGTCGACTCCTTCCGAATGGGTTTCTTCTCGGGCGGTGACGCGGACTCGGAGATCTTTTTCCTCCAGCTCGGGGGAGAAGGCCTCCAGAGTCGGCTCTGCACAGGTCTTCCCTTCTTTGGCATCAATTATATGGGGCGCGATAGTAATGAGTTTCGGATCACCGTGAAGATCCGCCTCCTCCAGCAGACTGCTTCCCCAACGGTAGCGCACCACTTGGAAGGGTTCGCCAGGGTTCAACTGCACGCAGTTGGCCGCCATGGGTAACTCTGTCAGGGCTCCGACGTGGGCGAGAACTTCATTTCCTCTGTCAGTCGAGGCGGCCAGCACCACTCGGGGCTGGGCTGACTTGATCAATTGCGCAACGCTCTTTGCCCAGGCCTCCGGGGCGTAGTCGTCCAGCCAGGGATGTTTGGCGAGGTGTATCCGTGACACGCCGTATCGATGAATCTCATCTCGAAGACCAGGAGTATCGCAACCGATCACCACCGCCTGCAATGGCACGCCTGAGCTCTCCGACAGTTGCCTTCCAAGGGTCAACACCTGGAGACAAAGCGGATTCAATATTCCCCGGTCGTGATCGATGAAAGCCAGAACCATCTTAGTTTAGAAGACCCCTAGTTCTTCCAGAACCGCGATAATTCGCGGAACAGCTTCTTTTCCTTGACCAAGTATTTCGGCTCCACTGCCTTGGTCTGCTGGAAGCTTCAGCCGCGACAACTCCAGCCCAGGAGGCTTTCGATTCGGCCGGAAGCGCTCTACCGGCTTTTTTCGAGCTGCCATGGTTCCCCTTAGCGAGGGGTGCCTGGGTAGGTTTAAACCTTCTCTCACGGTCAGTACCGCTGGCAGCATGACTTCGTAAATCTCCCAACCGGTGGCACTCTCTCTCCTGGCGACTACTTTTGCTCCCTCAACTTCGAGACGCTTGATTCCCGTGACACAGGGCAGATCCAAAGCCTGAGCCACGCGAATCCCAACCTGGTAATTGCCCGAATCGGCCGATTCGTTGCCGAACAGGAACAGGTCAAACCGGTCTCCCTGGCTTTGCTTTGCCCGAATGGCTTCAACGATCGCTGAAGCGGTCTGGCCAGGATCCCACTCATCCCCATCCGTCTCCAGAAGGATCCCACGATCAATGCCCCTAGCCATCGAGTCGCGCAGCTGGTCCTCCACATCGGGAGGTCCCAGCGTAAGGACTGTCGCGCTGCCTCCTAGCTTTTCAATTAGACGGACTGCTTCTTCGACGCCGCATTCTTCGTGAGGGCTGATAGTGAAGCCCAGATTCCGGGTCTCAATCGCTTTTTCCCCGGCAGCGATTTCCATCCGCGCCCCAGTGTCAGGGACCCGCTTGACACACACCATGATATTCATGCTGCATCTCCAGCTTCATTGTTTCATTCTCTCGTCAGAGGGGTCGAAGAGAGGCGTGCTACCCGCCACAGCCACCGTGACGGGATAGTGTTCACCGAAGTACTCGACTTTGAGTTGCGTCCCCGCGCTCGCGTACATGGGGGGGAGATAGGCCATTAACAAATGCTTGCCGACCGAGGGACCTGCGCCGGCGCTGGTGACGTAAGAACGCCTGCCTTTGCGGTCCACGATCGGGTCTCCTGAAAGGGTCAGCACCGGCTCCCGGCCCAGCATGTACCGTCGTTCCCCCGACGAAGAAACATGATGGTCGACAACCAGAGTGCAAAGCGTAGCAGCCGGCTTTTCATCCCGGGCTTTCAGATAGGCCTGCTTGCCAATGAAGTCCTGGTCCTTGAGCTTGGGACGGGCCAGTCCTGCTTCGACCGGATTGTACTCTGTCTCGAGCTCGTTGCCGTAGAGCCGGTATCCTTTTTCCAAACGAGCGGTCGTCCCATACACACCAATCCCCATCGGCGCAAGGCCATGCTCCTGACCGGCGTTCCACAGAATGTCCCACAGCAACTGGCCCTGTTCCATCGGAGCATACAGTTCCCACCCCAGCTCACCAACGTACGAAATGCGCAGCGCCCACACCGGAACCGGACCGATCTCTATCTGTCTGGCTGTACCGAACGGAAATCCTTTGTTGGACACGTCATCGCGGGTAACCGACTCGAGCAGGAGGCGGGCACGGGGCCCCCAAACACCCACTGTGCAGAGAGACGACGTCTTCTCCTCGAGGTCCACAGATCTATCCTCCGGTAGGTTGTCCCGAAACCATTTTCCGTCAATACCTCCTTGGCTTCCTCCGGTAACAATTCGGAAAGAGTCTTCCGCCATTCGGGTGACCGTCAGATCGGACTTCAATCCGCCGGATTGGTTGAGGAGTGGGGTGTATACAGCTTTGCCGGGTGGAACATCCATCTGGGCAACAGTCAACCTCTGGATATAATCAAGCGAACCTGCACCTGTCACATCGAAGACCGCAAAAGCGGAAAGGTCGACCATTCCCACCCGATCCCTCATAGCCAGGTGTTCGGCATTGATGATCGGCGACCACCAACGTGCATCCCATTCGTTGGGACGATCCTGGATGCGCTCTCCGTACTCCTCCAGCAGCTTGCGGTTCGACTCGTACCAGTGGGGACGCTCCCAGCCGGCGGTCTCAAAGAAAACTGCACCGAGCTCCTTTTCCCTTGGCATAAAAGGGACTCAGCCGAACGTTTCGAGAAGATTGCCACTGCTCCCGTGGATGAATGATTCCGTAGATTTTGTTGTACCCCTCCGAAGACCGACTACAGATGTGGCTTTTCGTTCGCCCGTAGGGATAGAAACGCGCAATGTCGACCTCATTTGGATCCAATTCGGGTTCGCCTTCGATCATCCATTCCGCAACTAAGCGGCCCACGCCGGGCCCTTCTTTGATCCACACGGCGGCGGCGGACCAGAGGCCTTTGACTTCCGGCGTCTCTCCCAAAACGGGAGATCCGTCCGGGGTTAAGGAAAGCAGTCCGTTGATGGCGTGCTGGATGCCAGCATCCCTGTCATCCAGTAGCTCTGGCAGAAGCTCCAGCGCCTGAGCCATCTGCGGTTCGAAGTCTTCCTTGGTGAACGGCAGTTCCGTCGGCGACAGCTTCGCCTGTTCGATCGAAGGAATGTCATCCGGCTCATGCATGATTGGACGGTGAGCATAGGAACCGATCTCCATGTCGCTTCCATTCTGCCTTTCGTACATCATGGTGCTCATATCCCGGATAATCGGGTAATCGATCTCTTGCGTCGTCTTCGCGAATGCTTTGATCGGGCCGACGCTGATCATCTGGTGGACAGCCGGCGTTAGAGGGATCGAGGCTCCGGCCATTCGCGCTAGACGTGGGCTCCACACGCCGCAGGCGATCACCACATAGTCCGTCCGGATCTCGCCTCGAGACGTTTTGACGGCTCGCACCCGCCCGCCTTTGACGACTAGGCCGTGAACTTCTGTGTTGGGAGACAACGTCAGGGCGCCTTTCTGCTGGGCTGCTTCCCGCATCATTGTCCCGGCGCGAAGAGAATCCACAACTCCAACTCTCGGGATCCAGAAGGCCCCCAGGATTATTTTGGTGTTGATGAAAGGCATCAATTCCTTCGCGCGCTCAGGAGTGACGAGCTCTCCTTCTTCCCCCCAGCATTTGGCCGTGGCCAGCCGCCGCTTCAATTCCTCCAAGTTTTGTCTGCTCCTCGCCAGTTCCAGTCCGCCGCTCTCTCGGAAGACGCCAAGCTCTTTGTATTGCCGCATGCTGTCCCGCGTAATCTGTGTCATCACTTTCGCGTGATCCACCGGGAAGATGAAATTGGAGGCATGCCCCGTAGAGCCGCCCGGGTTGGGCAGCGGCCCCTTGTCTATTAATAGCAGATCCTTCCAGGAGTGCTGGGCCAAGTGGTACGCAACGCAATTGCCCACAATCCCTGCGCCGATAATGACCACGTTTGCGTGGCTCGGTACACCGTCCATCAGTCGCTATCCCTTTCAGCAGTCATCTGCCCGTCCTATTAGAATGGAATCCGTGCGAGCTGTAACTCAACCCTCGCGTCAATTTCATCGTCAATCGTCAGAAACACTGCTCGCCTCCTTTGGTCTGCCAAGGAGAATGCACGGAACCGCTCACGGCTCACCAGATTGAGTAAGCCTCAATAATGGAGGCGCCTCCCCACCGACGCCAAAACCCATCAACTCTTGCATGCAACCATGCCAGATAACGTGCAAACACCGCGAATAGTGTTTCAGGAGAAAAACCCTCACTCATTTTGAGATGGTGTGGACGCCGCGTTTTTTGCAGCAAGCTGGGACCTTGTCACGCAGTGTTTCTGGAAAAATTTGACACGTCTGACACATTCTTGAGGATTCTAGATACGAGGCAGAAAAAATTTGATGCCAACATCAAACCGAGTGGAGTATATATCGTCAGTCCCGACAGATTGTCAAGATCCCTAATCCGCCCATCTCCTGCAAGCCTGATCGGGACACCGAAGGACGGCCGAAATGCCCGACGATCGAGTTACTCGTGAAGTTTTCTGGAATATCTCCTTACTCGGAGAGCTAGCCTTCTACGCGCTGGTGGTCCTCTCGCTGGCGCTCTTTGGATATGGTGTTTCCCGGCATATAAAGAAAGTGCTCAGGGGAAAGCCAACAGCGCTGTCATGGAAGATGATTCGAGCTAGCCTCGTAAACTCCGTTTCAGAGATTCTCTCAAACCGCACCGTCGCGCGCCGGCATCGACTCGCCGGCGTGATGCACCTGATGATCATGTGGGGCTTTATCGCCCTGTTCATCGGGACCATCATTGTCTCCATCGAGTACGACTTTTTTCAGAAGGTCCTCAGACAGCGTCGTGGCTTCTGGGTCGGATCTTCTTTCTCGGTTACGAACTCGTCCTGGACACGATGGGGGCCCTATTCCTGGTCGGGCTCCTGGTAGCGCTTCTGCGCCGCTATGCACTGAAACGCCCTCAACTGACCTGGAAGCCTGTCGACCTGCTGTTGCCCGTTTGGCTGCTCCTCATCGGCCTGACCGGCTTTGTGGTGGAAGGAATGCGTCTGGCAGCCAGGGCGGCTGAACTCGGATACTCGCCCTACTGGTCCCCCGTTGGTTTTTTCTTTTCCAAAGGGTGGGAGGGGGTCGATCCTCCGACAATCCGCACCTGGCACTGGTACGCCTGGTGGTTTCATGGAGCGCTTGCGCTGGGATGGGTCGCTGCGCTTCCTTTTACGCCCAAGGTGATGCACATTTTGACAGCGGGAGTGAACGTTCTGCTCCGTGACCTTCGACCCAAGGGGAAACTGGCCGCTGTTGACGTGGAGGCGGCGTTCGAGAATAACGCCCCACTGGGATTTGGAACCATCGAGGACCTGACGCGAAAGGATCTGCTCGACCTGGATAGTTGCACCGAATGTGGCCGGTGTGAAATGAACTGTCCCGCTCACAATTCGGGCAAGCTGCTGTCCCCTCGCAACATCGTGATCAAGTTGCGCGATCAGGCCGATCGCGAAACGCCACTCTTCGGGAAGGTCAAGGAGCGACAACCAATCATGGATGCGACGATCCAGGCGGAGGAAATCTGGGCCTGCACGACCTGTATGGCCTGCGTCGAGGCCTGTCCCGTGTACATCGATCCTCTCGGCAAAATCCTGGAACTGAGGCGTAATGAAGTCATGATCAACGACCGTTATCCGGATACTTTTGCCGATGTTTTCACCGGGACTCAAGAAGCGAGGGAATCCGTGGAACCAACATCCATCCAGCCGGCTCGAGTGGGCGAGGGACCTGCCCGTGCGAACCATGGCGGAAATCAAAGAAGCCGGCGAAACTGTGCAGTACCTGCTCTGGGTCGGCTGCTCGGCGGCTTTCGACGCGCGCAATCAAAAAATCGCCCGTAGCCTGGTGCAGATTCTTTGCCAGGCGGGAGTCTCTTTCGGCGTTCTGGGAGAAGAGGAGAGCTGCACAGGCGACCCGTCGCGCCGAATTGGACATGAGTATCTTTACCAGATCCAGGCTCGGATGAATGTCGATACCCTGAATCAATACAAGTTTGAGCGCATCCTGACACTCTGTCCCCACTGCTTCAACTGCCTCGGAAAGGAGTATCCCGACTTCGGTGGAAACTACCCGGTTGTGCACCACACGCAGTTGATCCATGAGTTGCTCGAACAGGGCAAGCTGCGCTTGTCAACCCCCTCCAGGGACGAGTCACCTACCACGACTCGTGTTATTTGGGGCGCCACAACGGCGTCTTCGATGCGCCGCGAGAAGTGTTGAAGCAGATTCCAGGACTCGAGATCGTGGAGATGAAACAGAGCCGTGAAAGCGGCATGTGCTGCGGAGCCGGCGGAGGACTGATGTGGATCGAGGAAGAGCCCGGCAAGCGCGTGAACGAAAGGCGCGTGGAGCAGGTACAGGAGGCGCATCGGCACTGGGCCAACCACGGGAAAACCTGGCATCGTGGCTTCTGCCTGCCCGTTCTGCATGACCATGATGGAAGACGGTCTGCTAGCGAAGAAGGCCAACGTTAAAGACAAGGACATAGCGGAACTGGTGG
>CAVVYL010000057.1:0-29039 GCA_963752385.1 uncultured Acidimicrobiia bacterium
CCAACGCCTCGACCGAGCCGTACTGCAAATCGTTGCCACGACCTGCCCTGTAACCGAGTCCCACGCTCTTCGCTAGCACAGATATCCAACTGCCTCATTCGGTGGCAAAGTGAATCGTCTCAGCCTGAGGCAGGTGACAGCTTCACCGCGCCGCGTGTCCTGGTCTCTAGCTCTCTGGCCATAAGATCCCGTAGCGCAAGTTGCTCCAAAAGCTACCGGTTTGGCAAGGGATCGTTGCCCTTAGCCACAGCCGTGACTGGCAAGACGCTTGCGTTAGGGGTCCACAGCGAGAGTGTCGAAACAAGCAGCCCGCCTGCAGCGCTGCCTGGAGGAGAAGGTTTGCGAGGAAGAAAGAAATGAAAGTGAATAACCGGGCACGCTTTGGGTATGGGGAAGGGAATTTAAGCGGAATTGCAAAGCTGAAGACCATTATGCATGTGATCACTTTCACAGGGTCGGCAGCCTGTGCACTTGCCGTGGGAGGACACCAGCAGGCTGAGATAACGGCTGATAGCTTCTTGCCTGCCATCCCCCGTCTGTGGGATGACGACCAGATGGCTGCCCTGGAACTACCGCTGGCAGATCCCTCCGCCTCTCCAAAGCATATTCCTGCCGACTACTACTATCGCATCCCGGTTCGACCGATCTACAAGAGCTATCCTGTCTACGCCCCCGGCAAAGAACCACAAGGATATCGCGAGTGGCTAACGCAGCAGGAACCGGAGACTGTCTTTGATGGTTCCAGGCTCAAGACCCGGGAAGACTGGATCGAGGCTGGAGAGGTCGTTTTTGATGCGCCGATCTTCTACGATGCAGTGGTTAAAGCTTCTCACGTCACAGACCCAATGTGGTACGAGAGACCGGGACACTCATTGCGAAAGACGGGACGTTGCCCTATTTTCATTACGTCATCAGAGAGAAGGGAAAAATCGAGCTGGGAACCGTCTCGTGCGCGATGTGCCACACGAGAGTGATGCCTGATGGAACAGTCATCAAGGGTGCACAGGGCAATCTTCCCTTCGACCGCGCCAGTGTATTCAAGGCGCAAGAAACTTTTACGGAAGAACGAGTGCGAAGAATACAGCGGTCCCTTTTTGGCGCTCCTTGGGTCAAACCCGACCCACAGGAAGGACTCGAGCAAATCTCCCTCAGCACTATGGCGGAATGGCACAAGGCCATTCCGCCCGGCGTGCTGGCTCGGCAGGGCACAAGCCCTCATTGGCCTGCACAAGTCCCAGACCTTATCGGACTGAAAGACAGAAAATATCTGGATCACACGGGCCTGGTGCGCCATCGCTCCATCGTTGACCTGATGCGTTACTCTGCCTTGAATCAGGGAGCAGACGACTTGGCCAGCTATGGGGGCTTCATTCCTGCAGCGAGAGATTTTCGCACCCTGCCGGACCCGACAACCCGCGGTCGGTATAGTGATGAACAGCTCTATGCCCTGGCGCTCTACCTGTACTCACTCGAGCCGCCAGCCAATCCAAACAAGTTCGACAGCCTGGCCGCCCACGGGCAGAAGATCTTTGAGCGGGAAGGCTGTGATACCTGTCATACCGCCCCGCTCTACACAAACAACAAGCTCACCCTCGCCGAGGGCTTTGATCTGCGCGAAGAGCATCGCCAGAAATATGACATCATGCCAGTGTCGGTAGAAACCGATCCCACTCTGGCTTTGAAGACCCGGCGAGGAACCGGTTACTACAAAGTGCCGTCCTTGAAAGGCGTATGGTATCGCGGCCCGTTCGAGCATAACGGCTCAGTTGCGACTCTGGAAGACTGGCTTGATCCGCGCCGTCTCAGCGAAGATTACGTGCCGACTGGGTTTCGTGGCACCCGTGTCAAGACACGAGCCGTTAAGGGGCACTCATTCGGAATGGATCTTTCTTCAGGAGATCGCAAGGCTTTGATCGCGTTTCTCAACACGCTGTGAATGCGCGCCGCCTGCAGCAAGCTAGTCTTTTGGAACGGAGGCGATGAAATGTGGCAAGTGCAGACTCGGCGCGTCTCAGGTTTGGTTTTCGCCTTGGCTGGGCTTCTGTCCGTCAGGGCAATGAGTGCGGTCGACGAAGGAACTAGCCTGCAAGAGGACACCGTCGTGGCCGGTGTCTATGATCTGGTCACTGCGGCTGGTCGAGACTTGCCGGCTGTGGTCTCCGAGAACTCGACCACCGGCTACAAGCAAGAGATCGTTGGGGGATCTGTTACGCTTCGGGAGGATCACACATTCCACTGGACGACCCGGTATCGCTACACCGAAAGCGCCAAAGTGACCACCGTGAAAGTTCAGGCGATGGAACCTACAAAGTCGAGCGCGACGGCATTACTCTGTCCGAGCAGCCAGGCTCGTCGAGGCTAACAGGCAAGCTGAAAGGACGCCTTCTTTCCCTCAAAGCTGACGTCGAACTTGTTTACAGAAGGGAGTAGTCGCTCTAGCTCGACTAGAACGCCAAATTCCAGATGGCGTTCCTTCATCCTCGAACAGAATCCATCCCCTCGGTCATCACCAGCCGGTTAAGCCCATGGATCGCAGCTGGCACCTCAGGGCCAGCTGCAACTGTTCGACCGTAACAGACGCGCTGGTGGTTGTTACTGAGCCTGCAAGAACTCTATGATGCACGCTTGACGCGATAGGCGCATCGCCGTGCACCCGAAATGATGTGTTCTTCCCGTTCGATTCCGACTTCAGGCCCGAGCACTTTGCGGAAAAGGTCGAGTTCCGCCGTGCAAAATCCCTGGCATTGGGTTGCGACGGCGCAGATGGGGCAGTGATTCTCAATAAAAAGGAAGCTCCCTTTCCCGCCAGGCTTGACTTCGGCCATGTAGCCCTCTTCGGTTCGAATGCGCGCCAGTTGCTGAAGTTTTCCTCTCAGCGAGGCCGAAGGCGAGATCCTTTCAACATAGGTTGCCAGCTGACGAGCGTAGCGAGTTTCCAGCACGCGCTTTAGACCTTCCGGTCCAAACGCATCTCCCAAAGCGCCGATGAGTGAAAGGCTCAGCTCAGAGTATGCGTCAGGAAAGAAGCGATCCGCTTCGGCAGTCAGTTGCCAATGCTTGGCGGGGCGACCGATGGGAACAGGGCGCTCTTCGACTGTTACGAACTTCTCCGCCTGCAGCGCGTAAAGGTGCTGCCGAATAGCCATAGCCGTCAGTCCGAGCCGATCTGCCAGTTGCGCGGACGTCAGAGGACCTTGCGTTTTCAGCAGATAGACAATTGCGCGGCGAGTCTTTGGGTCTTCGGGTTTTCGAAATCTTCGAATCATGTCTTATATCTAAACATTTTACTTTACAAAGTCAACTGGGAGCGGTATCGTGACTTTGTAAAGATAAGTCTTTAGAAAGACTCACAAGGAGCACCCCACCCAGAAGATTTCTTACCGAACCCATTTGCTGGTTTGAGAGTGGGAATAAGACATTGGACTATCGAGTTAGGACCCTCTGGAGCGAAAGAGATCGCGCTCGGGGTCCAGCAAGGTCTAACCGCCGCCGCATTACTTAGCGCGGTGGTAGGACAAGAGGAAGGTTGCAATGATTGCAGTTCACAATCTCAGACAATCTGAATTTCGAGAAAAGGCAACAACTGCCATTCTGAGAATGCTGGCGGATTTGCCCGAAACCCAGAGGAACATCTTTATCTGGAACCACTACTGCGGCTACCGGCCAAAGCAGATTGCAGAAATTCTAAGATGTAGTCCTCG
Source organism: uncultured Acidimicrobiia bacterium (assembly GCA_963752385.1). GTDB lineage: Bacteria > Acidobacteriota > Terriglobia > Versatilivoradales > Versatilivoraceae > CAVVYL01. Next base: position 3,702 of record CAVVYL010000057.1, read on the forward strand.
CGAAGTTGAAGCCACCCTCGATGTGATCAATTCCACTCTTTATCAGACAACGCGCAGTCTGCTTGCTGATCGAAAGGAAGCCTCGAGGAACTGAGATGAGGGTGAAGCATACAAAGCAGTCGGGTGTAAGAGGGCTCGCGGCTTTCAATCAGCCGGTCATTGGCCAAGCAAGGAATCACCGTCGTAGTCGTTGACAGCAACAAAACGCGAGGCACTGAGGCCGCAACAGTAAAGAACAGCTCACGGCCAGGCTCGAGACCTGTGACACGGTCGCTTAGCGACCTGAGATCGACTTCGTTCTCAGAGGACGATCAGACCGCGGCGGATTCCGACCGCAACGGCTTCCGTGCGGCTTGAAGCGCTTAGCTTGTTGAAGATGGAGGTGACGTGGAATTTGACGGTGTGGTCTGAAATCTTCAGCCGCAACGCAATTTCCTTGTTGCCGAGACCTGCCGCCAGCAGGTTCAGTATCTCGCTCTCCCGTGGTGACAGCTGCTGCCCGAGCGAGGCGCCCGACGCACGGGGTGCCGTATCTGATGTTTTCGCCAGGTGCTCGGCCACATCAGGGTGGAAAACCAGCAGTCCGCTTGCGGCTGCTTCGATGGCGGTTTGAATCTCTCTGGCGGTCGCCCACATTGGCAGAACCCCGCGAAACAGCGGGTCTACGGTCTGAATCGCTGCCAAGGCCAAGGCGAATTCTGATTCAGCTACGAGCAAGACTCTCGCGACGCCGTTCGAATCCAAGTCCGGCAATCGCGATTCTTCCAGGTCGTCGAGGACCGAGCACTCCAGCAGCACATCAGTCTGGGTATCGGCAAGCTGTTGGCGAAGGCCGCTTCTCCCCAGACTGCTTCCGACCAGTTCCAGAGAGGGTGCCGACCTGACCGCTGCCTCCAGCCGGGTGAGCTCAACGGTTGAGTTGGCACAGACAAGCACTTTGATCACAGTGTCCCTCGTCTGCTCCTGACCGCCAGATCGGCAGGCTGCTTTGAAAACTTCTTAAGTCAAGATGCGGCCAGCATATGGTTGTTAAAGAAACCCCGTGCCGAAAACGCTGCCAGAAGCTGGCTCCCGCTGGCCAGGGCGCTCAATTCGCCAGAGGACGTTCGCCCACGACAATAACAACTTCCGCCAATGCTCCACCGCGAATGATAGACGCTTTCACCGACTTGCCGATATGCTCGCCAGTGAGGTAGGCTTGCACATCATCGATATCACGCACAGGAGTCTCGTCCAGCGCTATCAACACGTCTCCGAGGGTCAGGCCCGCTCTCTCGGCTGGACTCTCCGGCTCGACTCTCATGATTATGATTCCAGTCTCGCTTCCTGCCTTCGACAACTCGCGAAACTTACGCGGTAGCCGGACTGGCTGCATACCGACGCCGAGGTAGCCGCGCCCGATACGTCCTTTTTTCTCGAGCTCTGTGGCCACCCTTTCGACCGTCGAGGCGGGTATCACGACTGCGGTGTACCGGGAGAACCCGGATGTGTTGATCCCGAGGAGTCGCCCCTGATCGTCCACGGTTGGTCCGCCCGAAAGGTTCGGGTGAAGGTTGCGGTCGAGGCGCACTGTGTGATCCAGGACCCCGCCCCTCCAGGTTCGCCAGGCTGGCCCGACCACCCCCACCAGTGCCAGGCTGGCTCGCGAGCCACCCTCCGATGTGCGACCCGCAGCCAGAACCCACTGCCCTACCTTCAGGGTTGTGATGTCGCCGATCTCTGGCACCGGCAGGTCCACGCTTTCAATTTTGAGGATTGCGACGTCCGTGCTGGGATCACGGCCAGCCAACGTCCCAACCGTGGTGCGGCCGTCTGGCAACGTAACGCTGATCTCCTCGTCACGCTCCAGCGCGTGGTCAGCGGTGACGACGATTCCGGGTCGCCAATGGACTCCGCTCGCAGGGATACGCCGCCGGGCGTGTACCGCCACGACCGTGGCCCCCACCTTTTCAATGGCGCTCGCTGACTCGCTGGAAAGCGCTCGCCACGTCCCTGAAACAGATGATTCGTTCTGCATCGGTTCCTCCAAAGTTTCATTCTCCAGAGATGTGCTGCCCAAACAATGCCAAGCTTAGCGCTGGCGAAAACTGTGCACATCGCCCAAATGGCTAGGTATGACTCGGAAAAATATGGCCAGGCAGCTGAGGGGCGGTCTTGCAGGAATTGACTGGTGAAGGTGTTGAGTCTAGAATCGACTATCCAAGACCAATCTATCGCTCGTGAACAAGCCCACGAAATCATTCCCTCGATATTGTCACGTCATTCGCGGCGCAAATTCCTGGTCTGGTCTAGCCGGATAGCCGCGATGCTGGTGCCTTCCTGTTTTCGAAGAACTCTACTCGAAGCATTCCCCAGGCCCCAATTCAACCAGGAAGGCATGAATGCGATCAGGACTGACTATCGTTTGAAGCCTCATTATCGCCTTCAGTCGCCGCTGGACGAGGTCGCTCTAGCAATCCAGCCCGGTCTCGACGCCTTTCTTGTAGAGAAGGATGCCGAAGAAATCGAGGCCGTTTTGGAGAAATGGAGCCAAGCACTTCGTCGTTCTCCTTGGGATTTTGAAGTCATTAAAGAGTTTCTTTCTCCAGAAATCAAAGCAACTTCTCTTCGACCAACCGAGGAACACTCCCTAAGGTCCGATCCTGGAGTGCAGATCTGGCGAAGAGGTTTTTCTCCCCACCCCGTCCTGGGACACGAGGAGTTTCTCCGGGAATTGCCTTCTCTGGTAGCCCCATCGCTGAAGTTAACAACTGCCGATTTCAGGCTAGAGAGCATCCTGGTGAGCGAGCAGTCTCCGACGTTGATTTCAACCCGCGTGTGTTACGAGCTAGTGGGATCCTTGTCGGGCCACTCCCGCGAGCAGCGTATAGGGCACTGGGAGCTTGACTGGGAAAAGAATCGAGAGGGGATACTGAGTATTCGGCGATGGCAAGCCTTAGAGGAAACCCGAAGTCTCGTCAAGGGTCCAGGCTTCAGGGACATCACTGCTCAAGTGCTGGGGCAAAACTCGTCCTATGCGGCTCACCTGCTTCGTGGGACGGACGACTGGCGCACGGTCCTCGATGTCGCCTGCGGCATCGATATTTATGGCAACAACGGCATCGCCCTTGGAGACATCGATAACGACGAATATGACGATCTTTACGTCTGCCAGCCCGCTGGCCTTCCCAACCGTCTCTACCGCAATCGAAGGGACGGTACGTTTGAGGACATAACGGAGATGGCTGGAGTGGGCGTTATCGACAATACTGCCTCTGCGTTGTTTGTGGACGTGGACAACGACGGCCATCAAGATCTCATCGTGGTCCGGGCCAGTGGCCCGCTACTTTTCCTTAACCAGGGGGGAGGGAAATTTGTCTTCAAGCGGGATGCGTTCAGGTTCAGTCAGCCGCCCCAGGGGGTATTCACATCGGCAGCCGCCGCCGACTATGACCGGGACGGATGGCTCGATATCTATCTTTGTACTTACATCTATTACCAGGGTCAGGAGCAATATCGCTTTCCAGTTCCATACCATGATGCTCAGAATGGCCCTCCTAACTTTCTCTTTCGCAACAATAGGGACGGCAGCTTCAGCGATGTGACGGCGGCCACAAAGCTAACCCAGAATAATAACCGTTACAGTTTCGCCTGTGGCTGGTGTGATTTCAATGAAGACGGCTGGCCCGACCTTTACGTTGCTAACGATTTTGGAAGGAAGAACCTATACCTCAACAACGCGGGCGAGACGTTCAGTGACATTGCGGCTGAAGCGGGCGTGGAAGATTTCGGCGCCGGGATGAGCGTTTCCTGGTTTGACTATGACAATGACGGGAAACAGGACCTCTATGTTGGAAACATGTGGTCCGAGGCTGGTAAACGGATTACGGTCCAGAAGCCGTTCATGGAAAAGGTTTCAGCGAACATTCGAAGCGCCTACGAAAAACATGCCAACGGGAACTCGCTCTTCCGCAATCAGGGTGACGGAAGTTTTCAAGACACAAGTCGAACCGCAGGGGTTGAGATGGGTCGCTGGTCGTGGTCCAGCGATGCTTGGGACTTCGACCACGATGGGTACCCCGACCTCTACATCGCCACAGGCATGGTTTCCGGACCGAATCGAAAAGATCTTTCCAGTTTCTTTTGGCGTCAGATCGTGGCTCACTCGCCGCCTGAGGCTACTCCTTCGCCAAACTATGAGCAGGGCTGGAATGCGATTAACGAACTGGTTCGTTCGGACTGGACATGGAACGGCTACGAAAGAAACGTTTTCTACGCCAACAATCGCGATGGAACATTCTCAGATGTTTCTGGAGCAGTCGGCCTGGACTTTCCCGATGACGCACGAGCCTTCGCGCTGGCCGACTTTGATCACGATGGTCGCCTGGAAGTCTTTCTGAAAAATCGCAACGCACCGCAGCTGCGCATTCTGCACAACGAGTTGGAGCACGTGGGGTCCGCCATTGCCTTTCGCCTGACGTGGCCGGAAGAGTAACCGTGATGCTATTGGAGCGGTCGTCACAATCGAAACGAAAGAAGGACACCAGGTCAGGTCTCTTCAGGCCGGCTCAGGCTTCCTTTCGCAGCACACTAAAGAGTTGCTCTTTGGCCTCGGTGCAAGCCAAGGTTCTGTGAACGTCAAGGTCCGCTGGCCCAGCGGCCTGGTTGAATTTTTCGAACAGGTGCCGCTTGGCCATCGAGTTGGAATCGAGGAGGGCTCAGGTCATTTCCGGGCCGCAGCCGTTCCAGGCCAAGACGCAATTTACCATGGCAGCAGCTGAGCAATCTTCTGGACCTCCTTCCTCTGGGTTTGGCACTTGGTTGATTGAACCTCTGGCAGCACCGGAATTTGCACTGCCGGACCTGGATGGCCAAATTTATAGACTCTCCAGCTTCCGCGGCCGTCCGGTCTTGCTGAATTTCTGGGCTACTTGGTCCCAGCCATGTCATGCGGAATTAGCGGCTTTCCAGGAACACCACGCGAAGTGGGCTGTGACGGGTCTTCAAGTCATCTCTGTCAATGTCAATGATCCTGGGGAAGTGGCGACCGTTCGCTCATTCGCACGGGCACGCCAATTGATGTTTCCGATTCTTTTAGCCTCGCAGGATGTGGCGGGGATGTACAACGTCTTATACCGATACCTCTTTGATCGGCGAAGAGATCTCGAAATCCCGTCTTCGTTGCTGATAGATGATGGCGGTTTCATCGTCAAGATATTCCAAGGACCGATTAGCCCTGTCCAATTGCGTGAGGATTTGTTACAGATGCCGAAGAGTCCTGACGAGCGGATGACAAAGGCACTGCCCTTTTCCGGAAGATTTTACGCTGGCGGATTTCATCGCAACCACTTTACTCACGGGGTCGCGTTCTTCCGCAGAGGCTACCTGGAGCAGGCGGCGAACTTTTTCCAGCTAGCCATCCAGGCGAATCCCGACTATGCGGAGGCTCACTACAATCTGGGAACTCTCTACCTCAGGCAGGACAGGACTGCCGAAGCTCGCTCGTCACTCAGCCGCGCGGTTCAACTTCGGTCGCACTATCCCAGTGCGTTCAACAATCTGGGGTTGACGGCGCTGCAGGAAGGGCACAGCAAAGAGGCGATGGGACACTTTGAGAAAGCGATTCAGCAGAATCCGAAGTACGCCACGGCGTTGCAGAATCTTGGCAACATGTACCGCCAGGAAGGGCGCCTCTCTGAGGCGCAGGCGACTCTTGAGCGGGCATTGCAGGTTGACTCAGAAGATCCTGAGATCCACTATGGCCTAGGAATGGTGTCTGTACAGAAGAACGACGTGGCTCATGCACGCGAGTATCTTCAAAAGGCGGTGAAGCTGCGTCCTGACTATCCTGAGGCTCTCAACAACCTAGGTGTGCTCTATCTATTGACCGGTCAAAAAGAAGAGGCATCCATAGTACTCCGGGAATGCATTCGTGTTGCGCCCAATTTCGATCAGCCCTATTTGAATCTTTCGAAAGTCTATGCTGCCGAGGGGAGAGGGCAACAAGCTCAGCAAATCCTCCGACAACTCTTGGAAAGAGATCCCCACCATCCGCTGGCAAGAAAGGCACTCGCTGATCTAGAGTTGAGGCGATAGTGCAGGAGAGGACGGAGTTTGACTTTCTGCTCGACGTCCGTTACCAGCGTCAAGCGCAGACCAAATTGCATCCGCCGCATGGGGACGAGCACTCCGAAGCCGCCTCCAGCGCCGGCCAGCGTGGTGATTCTCCCAGCTAAGGAGCCGTCCACAGTGTTATTCGGCGGACCCAATTGGGTACGGTTGAAGGCATTAAAGTTCTCCCAGCGAAACTCCAGCTTCGTTTCCTCGTTCAACGGCGTACCAAATTTGAATTCTTTCCATAACGCCCAATCGGCTGACGCCAAGCCCGGTCCACGGATCGTGCTACGTGCTGCATTACCCCAGCGGCAGCACGCAAAGTTCGTCGTGAAAGCTGCCGGATCATACCAACGGTCGCGGGTGCGGTTTTCAAGTTTCGGATTACCAATGGCATCAGGTCTCTGGCCAAAGTCCCCGTTGAGATTGGCTCCGCTGCTGGATTGAGGTGATATCGGGAACCCGGATTCCACCGTGGTGATCCCATTGAAATTCCATCCTTCGAGCAAGACTCTCTTAGCGCCCTTGGCAGTGGAGCCGAAGGGCATGCCCTTGCCATAAGGCAAGACCCAGATATGGCCGAGGGTCCAGACGCTCGCTCGATTATAAGTAGAGACCCCATACGCTCCGGCGCGATTGTAAGGGTCTCGACCGGGTTCACCCCACCCGAACCCGCCGAGCTGATAATCCAGCGCCTTAGCCCATGTGTAGGAAGAGTTAAGAGAATAACCCATGGAGAATCGCTTTTCTGCCACAAACTGCATGGCGTGGTAGTTGGAGGAGGAACAGTTGCAACCCATGATAACCGGTGAGTCCAAGCCAAACTTTTGATAGTAAGGTCTTCGACTGAGCAGATCTCCAGGACCTGCTGGAGCTGCGTTCATGTTTGGTTGGTCCCACAACTGCCTACCAACATTGCCCACATAAGCCAGGGATAGCCTGAAATTCTGAGCGATTTGATGCTCCAGCGTCAGGTTCCAGGAATCGACGTATTCAGTCGGATGGTCGAAAGGACGATGTTTCAGTGTTGTACCCGGAGGTGCCTTCAACCGACCGCTGGCTGGGAAAGAAGGGGCAGCCGGTTGCGGCACAGGCTGGTCCAGAGTGAAAATCGGGAAGTAAACATTGGACGCCTGAATCCTCTGTTGGTCGGCAATCGGGTAAAAGCTGGTCAGGTGATAGAAAACGCCACCATAGTTTGAGCCAAAGAAGCTCCGCCCAAAACCAGCTCGGACGACCGTCTTCTGAGTCAACTGGTAAGCCAGGCCGAGGCGCGGTGCGAAATTGTTCAGGTCTCGTTTCACTCCCGCCGAACGTGAGACGTCGCCCAGCCCACCCAGAAGGATGTCGCCCGTGTCCAGATCAAAGTTGGCAAGCTGGCCGTCCAGGCGGGGGGTGACAGGAGTGTGGTAGTCGTAGCGCACACCATAGTTCACCGTCAGTTTGGGAGTGGCTCGCCAGACATCCTGCCAATAGAACCCCCAGCGCGTTTGACGCTCAGCCGGGAAGAAGGGCAGAACAGCGCGGCTGTAATTTGACGTCATCCCAAGCAGGAAGGTCGCCATACCAAGCCCGGAGCCGACGACATCTTTGCTGCCGGTAATATCCTGCGGGAAATCGAAATCCCCTCGGGTACTGGCATTGACCGCGATGAAGTCGAATCGGTTCCGCCGAATGTCGGCTCCCCAACGGAACTGGTGTCCTCCGGAAAGTTTGGTCCAGTTGTTGACTATTTGGATACTGGTGGTTCGATCGATCCTTGGAATTCCAACTCCCTCCAGGATTCCCATGAACCATTGGCCTACCGGGCCCAGAACATTAATGCCTGCCAGACCACCATTGAGTCGATTGCCGTCGTTGATTCCTTGAATCCCGACCTCGTCATTCGTGCTGAGGTCTGCGTCATATTGGAAGCCATCCAGTCTAAACCGCACCAAGCCTGCGCGTGCTTCAGTCAACAGGGTAGGGCTGAAAGTATGGGTGAAATTCAGTGACACATGCTGGCTCCGGAAGTCACCAGTCTGAGGACTGAGACCGCCCACAGCCGGTCCTATCGCTTTTGGCCCAAACAGTGGGGGGTTATCCTGAAAGGCCGAGAAGTAAGTGTAACGGGCGAAGAATTTGTCGGCGTCTCTGATATTCCAGTCGAAGCGCACGTCAAACTGATCCTGGTTGACCTTGCTGCTGCCAGCGCCAGCAAAGTTCAGATCCGTGCTCTGGTTGAGATTGGGGGGCGGTAGCAGCTCCAGCAATTTTCTGGAAACTGGATTGATCCTGTCTGGGCAGATGACGTTGAGGCGGCCATTGCAGGAGAACTGTTGGCGTCCGGAACCATCGGGATTCCCGGTCATAGGGTCGAAGATGGGATTTGTTGTCGCGAAGGCGCTGAAGTCTCCGGCCCGGAAAGCATCGTTAGGTACGGTAGCGGTTAAGGAAGAACCTTGAGCTGTGCGAGTGAGCTGGTAGTCTCCGAACCAGAACATTTTGTTTTTCTTGACCGGCCCACCGAGGCTGAAGCCACCTTGGTTCCAATTGAACGGAGCCGGACCGGTCCCTTTTCCGTCCTCGCCGGTGCCTGGAAGTTTTTCGGTGAACGGATCTGCAGCAAATGTCGCGCTGTTACGGTTGAACCAGAAGGCGGATCCGTGAATGTCATTCGTTCCGGATTTCGTCACGTACTGTGCCACCATTCCAGCCGAGGAACCGAACTCGGGATCGTAGGCTGCGGTTGTGATCTTCATCTCCCGCACCGACTCCACATTTGGCACGATCACTTGGAATCCACTGAAGCCGAAGGCGGTGTCTTCAATTCCATCGATCTCGTACTGGCTGTTCCCAAAAAACATCCCGTTTACCAGAGTTCCGTTGAACTCCGAAGGGTTTTCTCCTACGCCGACTTGAAAAAAGTTCTTAATCACGCCAGGAACAAGGTTGTAGAGCTGACTGATGTTGCGGCCTAGCGTCGGCAGCGTTTCCAGGTCGCGCTCAGAGATCGAAGTGCCCACGTCCGTTTTCTCGGTCTTCAGGATGGGGGCTTCCCCGGTCACCGAAACCTCTTGCGTCAGCTCGCCTATCACCAGATGCACATCAGCCCGCACCGTGGAATCAACTCTCAGTACCACATTTTCTTGAACGTAGCGCCGAAAACCTGCGGCTTCTACCGCCACCGAATAACTGCCCGGGTTGAGATTGGTAAAGAGGTACAAGCCCGTGGCCTCGGTGGTTCGCGTGCCAGCGACCCCAGTATCCGTGTTGGTAACCGTCACCGTTGCTCCTACGACTGGAGCCTCTGAGGGGTCGTAAACATATCCCGTGATCGAACCGGATACCCGCTGTCCGTGAGCTTTGGGAACAGCGTAAACTGCCAGACAGAACAAAACCACCGCAAAGGCGAGCGCCCTGATACGCATGTTCTTGCCTCCTTAGCTGGAATGTAGCGCGGTTCCTACCCGGAAAGAGAGATCTTTGCCTGCCGGAAACACTTGGGTCTTCCTGTCTCCCTTCGCTCATTTCCTTCTATGCGAAGGGCGTGGCTGACAGGCGTCTAGCACCAACGCTTGCAAATCTTGTCGGTGTTCATAGGACCAGGCACCAAAGAGAAGAAATCACGTGCCTAAATGGAGAATGGAAATGGAAACTGGCAAATCATCGACACTGGTTCGTGATAGGCCGTATCTTGCAATAGGAATGGCGCCATAGTATGGACGCTGCGGAAGGGTGTCAAGCGAAAAATGCGAAAAACCGTACATCATTTCACTTGCTCATGAGAGTTTTAGTGAGCGTAGTCGATTTCGCAAAATCATGATCCAGGTATTGTGGCTCAGTGCCTTTGGAAGAATCCCACTGTTTGCGAGGTCGGGAGCTGACCCTTGGACGGAAACTGGTTGCCGCCGAAGATGATCAACCGACGAAGACACTCGGGATCCTCGCGACAAACTCGCTGTTGCCTTCTATTGGGTGGGCTCAGAATCCAGCTCTTGCTTGGTCGAGTCAGTCAGCTGAGAAGGAGGCGGCTGGGCTCGATTCAAATGTTTGAGGTTTTGTGCCCTGATGCGTTCAAACTCTTTGAATTCTCTCTGCTGCTCAGGGGTGTTTCCCATCGCCCTGTGGACGAGCACAAGCCGGTAGCGAGCGACTTCGTTGTCTGGGTTGATGCGAATAGCTGCCTGGAGGTGAGGCAATGCTTTTTCGGGTGCCTTCAACTCGGTCAGCACACGTCCTAAACCAACTAGGGCTTCTTCGAAACTTGGGTCATGTTTCACAGCGATGCCGAAGAATTTTTGTGCTTTGTCGAGTTCGCCTAGCTTGCGGTAGATTTCTCCCGTCTCGTAAGCCGCACCGGCATTGGTAGCGTCCAGCTGGAGTTCCTGCTCGAATTCCTTCAGAGCCTCGTTCTGCGAGCCAGCCTCCCGGGAGCCCGAGAGAATAGCCCGACCGATGCGAAAGTGGATGCCTGGACGACCCGGCTCCATGGCCAACACCTTCCGGTATTCTCGAATTGCCAGGTCATAGTGCCCACGACTTTCGTGCGCTTCTCCCGTGGCCTGAAGCATCCAAACAGAGTCCGGAGCTACTCGAGCGAGCCTCTGCATCTTTAAGAAAGCGAAGTCACCGTAAAAGCGTCCAGCATGATAAAGCACTTCGGGATCCTCCGGATAGGTCCGGTCCAATTCCAGCGTAATCTCGGCAGCCTTGCTGTAACGTTGGAGACCTACGTAACTGCGTTGGAGCTGTAGACCAATCAGCCGGCGCAGCGACGCGTCCGACGAAGACGAAGATCGAAATCCCTTCTCCAAGCCAGGCAGGGCTTCAGAATAATGGCCCAGTTCGGACAAGCATACGGCCAAGATGACGTCGGCGCCAGGCAGACCTGGCTTGAGCTTAAGAGCCTGGCGGAACGACGGAATGGCTTCGGCAAATCTCCCCAGCTGATAGTAAATAAGACCGAGCTTCGCATGAACCTCGGCTGTCTTTGGATCTAGCTGGCTGAGCTTTTCGTAAGCCTTGGCCGCTTCGTCGAAGCGTCCCTCCGCCAGCGCTTTCTCGCCCTCCTGAAAGTAACGTTCGAGAGCGGCCCGATCGGACTGCTGTGCAAGAAGGACTTCGGAATGCTCACACCATGAAAAGGCCAGAAGACATAAAAGAACGAGGCGTTTCAGGAGAGTCATAATCGCTTTACCCCGGGCGTATTGCTCACCGTTGCCACTTCTACTTGCCGTTCGTCACTTATCGCTGCCTTCTATCGTTTGTCCAATGACCGGATTCCGTTGGACCTGACGATAAACGGTCCCGATCGAGGCGGAAGCTTCTCGGAGCCTCTTGAACTGACCTAGAGCCTGTTCTGCCTCCTGAGCCATTCCAAGCTTTCGGTAAGCCTCCGCCAGACGATAGTAGGCAACTTCGTTCTCCGGATCGATACGAACGGCCTGTTGCAAATAGTTCAGTGCCTTGTCTGGCTGCGCTTGCGAGATCAGGACCTTGCCAAGAGCAATCAGGGCGTCAGTAAAGTTGGGAAGCAGTTCGATAGCTCGAGTGAAGCGCTTGCGGGCTTGTTCGATTTGATGTCTCGCCCAATCGATCTCTCCTAGCTGATACTCCGAGTGAGCATCACCTGGATTGATTGCCAGCTCCAGTCCAAAGTGTTTTTCAGCCTCCAGAAGCGAAGCCTCACTTTGGGCTGCACTCATAATCGCAACCCCGAGAGCCCGATGAATCCCAGGCAGCGCGGGATCCATTTCCAAGGCCTTGCGATATTGCTCTACGGCTCGAGGGAAGTCCCCCTCGCTCTCCAAGAGCTCGGCGGTTACCTGGTGCAGGCGAGCTGAGCTAGGAGATGCCCGCGCCAGACCTGACACCGCCCTGGCTCCCAAATCGGAATACATTCGATAAGCGACATAGAGTACTTCGGGATTTTCAGGGTAGCGCTTTTGAAGGGTTTGTACGACATCCAAGGCCTTGTCCAATTCGCGCCTTCCGTAGTAAAGCTCAACCAGGAAAAGACCCGCTTGTTGTCGCAATTGCTCATCAGTGGAATTCTTAAATGCCTTTTCCAAAAGCGGCAACGCTTCGTCGACGTGGCCGGTCTTGGCCTTGACCATTGCGAGGAAATCCGCAGCTTTCGAAAGCGATGGCTTAAGTTTTAGAGCTTCCGTGAAGGCCTCAGACGCCTCTGGATATCTTCTCTGCGTGTAATAGATGACTCCCAAATTGGCGTGAGCTTCAGCGACTCTGGGATTGAGGCGGAGAATCCTTTGAAATTCAGCGGCGGCTTCATCATACCGCTGCTGACGAAGAGCTTCTTGAGCTCTTTGGTAGTGGGTTTGAAGCTGTTGTTGTGAGTTCTGGCCTCGAGCAAAGGAGACACAAGAAATGGACAGGAGCACAACACACGAGATTCTGAAGATGCAATGCCTGCTCATTATGAACCCTCGACAGAAGCACCCTCATTCTCAGTCCCGGGATGGGGATTGTCAAGGCGGCCAGGGAAAGGAAATCTGGCAAAGCGCCACCGGCGCGAGCCGGCTGCGAGGATTCTGTCTTCTCCAAGTGGAATGGAGCAGCCCAGATATTCCACTAGGTTGAACGGCAGCAACTGATGAGGGACTCGTTATATAATCCTTGGCATGGCTGAAACTCCAACACTCTTGCCTCCTGACGAATGGCTCAGGCGCTATCAGCTGTCTCGGAGCGCCGAAGGCGATCAGACCAAGTCGCAACCCTACCTTGGTATTCATAGCATCATGGTGTACGTCCGCGATCAAGATGAAAGCATCAAGTTCTATGTCGAAAAGCTGGGTTTCGGGCTTGTAGTGGACGCCCCAATGGATACCGAGAGCCGCTGGGTGGCGGTGGTTCCTCCGGATGGTTCTGTCCTTCTTGCTTTGCTCAAGCCGAGGAAAGGCTCTGAAGAGAATTTCAAGATTGGCTCTCACACTGGTGTGGCGCTGGAGACCGAGGATCTCGCAGCCAAATTCCAGGAATGGTCGGCTCGTGGGGTGCGCTTTAGCCAAGCCCCGACGCCGCAGCCTTGGGGCACTCTGGCGCTTTTCTTGGATATCGACGGCAACGAGTTCGCCTTGATTCAGGGTCCCTGGCTGACCGATCTTTTGAACGCCCACCGCCGCGAAGCCGAGGATCGAAAGGAGGCTGAACGTCGGGCCGCTTACGAAATGGAAATTGCCAAGCAGGTCCAGGCCCGGCTGTTCCCCCAACGACGGCCGTCCCTCAAAGCCCTCGAGTATGGAGGGACCTGCGTGCAGGCTCGTCAGGTTGGCGGCGACTACTACGACTTCTTGGACCTGGGGCTGGGGCAACTGGCGATCGTTATTGGTGATATCTCCGGGAAAGGTATTGCAGGTGCCCTGCTCATGGCGAATCTGCAGGCGAATCTTCGCAGCCAATACGCCCTGGCTCTCGAGGACTTATCCACGTTCCTCAAATCGGTAAACCGGCTCTTGTACGAGAACACGCCTGAAGCTGGCTACGCCACGCTATTCTTTGCGGAGTACCAGGACAGAACGCGTCGATTGCGCTATGTCAATTGCGGACATCCACCTCCGCTTCTTCTCCGGAGGGAGGGAGCGCTCGAGCGGCTGGCTGCTGGCTCAACCATTCTTGGGATGTTCAACGACTGGGAGTGCGCCAGCGCCGAAACAGAGCTGGCACCCGGCGACACCTTGCTTCTCTTTACAGACGGTATCACAGACGCGATGAACCAGCATGGTCGGGAGTTTGGCGAAGAAGGACTCATCGAAGTCCTTCGCGCCGAGTGCCATCTGCCCGTCGAGGGGCTCCTGGAAAGAATCCTTGAAAGGGTGAACACGTTCAGCGGTCGCGAACAGGAAGACGATATCACACTGGTGGTCGCAAGAAGTTGCGTCGACGGGGAATGTTGAATGGGAGAGATGCCGAACCTTCATGAACTGCCAAAAGATCTTCCTGTTCCGAGTGACGATGGGGCGTGCGATCATCTACCGGGAATCGCGCTTCCCTCGTTGGCACTACCGTCAACTGGGGCACGGGCCGTCAATCCTGCACAGATTCCGGGTTGGCTGGTGATCTACTGCTACCCGATGACCGGACGACCCGATCGACCTCTGCCCGCCGGATGGGATCAAATCCCCGGCGCCAGAGGTTGCACTCCGCAATCTTGCTCCTTCCGGGATCACTACCGTGAGTTGCAGGTGCTGAAGGCTCAAGTGTTTGGGCTGAGCACTCAAACCACCGAGTGTCAGCGAGAGGCTGCCGAGCGACTGCACCTTCCGTTCGAGCTGTTGAGCGATAGCTCGTTCGCCTTCGCTCAAGCTCTTCGGCTGCCGATGTTCGAGGTCGAGGGCATGAGTCTGATCAAGCGTGTTACTCTCATTACGAAGGATGGAAAGATTGTGAAGCACTTCTACCCTGTCTTTCCGCCCGATAAAAACATCCAAGATGTACTTGCCTGGCTGCAGATAAATAGCACCTGACGGTGAGCCAACGTGAAAGCGGTACTGCGGCGCTGCCCCTGCTGACTCAGACAGCCGACCCCAAAGAATTCCTGAGACCCATAATGGCGAGAGTGGCTTCTTTCCCAGAAACGACACCACGGTCGACCAAGAAACCCGCTTCGAAGACACCCGCGCGCAAGAGCGCGAAGAAAGGAACTGGCAAGCTGGGCATCTCCGGATAGAACCCGCAGGTTCTGCCTAGTGTCGAAAAGGCGGTCATCGTGGTGGCCTCACTTCAAACGCGACATCTTCTATGTCACCGGTCCCAAATAGCGATCGAGCCAGGCTAGGATTTCCTTGATAAATTCGTTCCTGGGTGGGATATGGTCGGTTTCGTACAACTTCAGTTCCTTGTGCTCATCGGGAGTTCCCAGAAGATCAAACATAGGCTTTCCCCCATAAGGGAAAGCCGTGTCGTATTTGCCAATTAACATCAGGGTTGGCATTTTCACGCGGGTAACATAATTGATTTGATTTGCTTCAGGCCGTCCCAGCCCGGTGAAGCCTCCTGCCAATATGATCGCTGTTTTAGGTCGTTCCTCCACAGCCGGGATGATGGCTCCAAGCAGTCCTCCCCAGCTCATTCCGTAATAGCCAAGTTTTTTGCTGTCGATATCCTGACGGGTCTCCAAATAGTCGATGCTTCTCTTGAAATCTTTGACCAGTTGAACCAGGTATTCCGTCCACAAATGGGAATTGGCCCCCTTACGGATTGGAATCAAAGCATCATTTCTGCGTTCGAAGGTTCCTTTATAGACGGGATAGAAAACTGCACGGCCGTTCTTTACAAGAAAGGAAAGGAAGACCGGAAATTCATAATAGTTTGCAAGGTCTTGGCTCGATGTGCCTCGTACCAACTAATTCCGGAGACCGGATAGTCAGCCTGATTCTCGGCCAGGAATCAAGGTTCAGATTGCTGGGCCCTTACGGTTGACTAGAGTGGCCTGGCTCATTGATCCTTTCGCTTGGCCGGCCCCAGATATCGATCCAGCCAATCGAGGGTCTCCTTGATGAAATGGCTCCTGGGGACCACATGCCCTGCCTCAAAAAGGGCATGGTGCTTGTGCTCTTTAGGCGTTCCGAGAAGACGAAACATCGGCTGAGAGATCTCAAGGGGATAAAACCAATCGTAGCGGCCATTGAGCATCAAGACCGGAATCGTCACCCGTGGGGCAAAGTTGATCTGATCCACTTCCGGTAGAGCTTTTTCGAAGGAGAACCCCCCAGCATGGAGGACACCTACCTTGAGGCGATTCTCCAGAGCAATCAGAATGGGGCCCATTGCTGCGCCCCAGCTAAGTCCGTAATAGCCGATTTTTTGGGGGTCAAGATCCGGGCGGGTCTCTAAGTAATCGATGGACCTGCCTAAGTCCTTCGACCAGTAGATCACGTGATCCCGGTAGAGTCTGTCCGAAGCCTTTTTGAGCTCATCTCCTCCTCCCCTCTCATAGGTGCCCTTGTAGACGGGCCAAAGGATAGCCCGGCCGCCTTTAATGATAGGCTCTACTTCGTTCCTCACATTCATATCCTTGCTGGAGCGGGAATCCATGGCGTAAACCCCAGGGAAATAAATTATGGTCTGAAAGGGGGAAGCGAATTTTCTAGGCAGGAACAGATAAGCGATGACCCGCTCGTTGCCGTACGCTGCGGCAAAAGTGATTCTCTCTTTCCTCCAGTCCGGATCACTTTCGTCAACGGATTCCGCGGCAGCGCTGAGTGGCGTTTTATCGTAGCTATACAGGCTGCGGTAAACCCGGAAGATCTCCTCGGAGACCGGTCTTTCCTCCTCATAGTTCCGGACGGAAAAGATCACGGGACCTGTGACCGCCGTCGAGAGTGCTTCCTTGGAAATGTATTTCACACAGCGAAATCCAAAGTTTGCGGCTCGGTCGAACGCTGACCGCGCATCCCCGCCGAACATGTAAACCGGTTCATCCCAGGCGCCCCCTAAGATGTAGCGCTTGTGGCCACCGGCTTCATTCCAGCACCACTCCTTGACATTGCCCGCCATGTCGTAGGTCCCGTAGCCGCTCATGCCCTGATAACGCCCGACAGGCGCCAGGCCTCGACCGCTAAAGTTACTCAGCGGGATGATGTAGGCACTCAGCAGTGTGTTGGCGGCGATTGTTCCAGTGATAAATCGTGGGCAGACTCTTGCCACAAACTCGGCGTAGGCGGCGGCTTCGTACCAGCTCACCCGAGTCACCGGATAATCACCCTGCCCCGGCGGATAAGCATCCCAGCTCCCCAGGCCGCTGGCCCGGCCGGCCTGTCGCGTCGTGGAGCTCGGCCATGGCCTCCTCCCACGAGAGGCCTGGTCCGCCCTTAAGAAAGTGGTGCTTCCAATATTCCTGCTTGCGATACCCGCCGCCGTCGACGAACTCTTTGAACTGCTTGTTGGTAACCTCATATTTGTCCATCCAATAATCGGGCAACTGGACGGGTTCCAATCGCTCAAAGCCGGGGACACCCGAAACCCTGACCATGCCAGGGGGAGGGCTCCCCTGCGGGTCTAACACATAAGACACTGTCTTCAGCCGCTGCTGTCGAAAAGACCAGGGGAAGCCAGAAAAATAAGCGTTGGCGGCCCCCCCGACATCTTCGATGGTGGTAAAGCCTTCCTTTTCGATTTTCCAGCGAAAGACTCCAGCCGGAATCCGCACCTTCTCGATCGGAGACCGACCCAGATACATCCAGTCGCTCTGGACGGCAGTGTATTCCTTCAGGTATACCCTTGCGGCAGGAGGAGTCGTATGGACCGAAATCCATCCGGACATGGCAGGCCACAACTTGAGCAGATTCGGGTCGGCGGGGATGTATTTCTCTGCCTGCCGAGCTAGAGCGAAGGCGGCCGCAAATTTTGTTTCATCGATGAGCCGGTTGATCTCCGGCAGGGCCTGCTCTCTGGCCCAGTGTACCTTAGCTTGGCGATGGAGAAACCAGCCCAAGAGCGAGCCCAGCACCAGTAAGGTGAGAAGCACCGGAATGGCTACCCGTTTCTGTTTGATCCATCCAAGGAGCCCACCTCCACCCACTCCAACAGCAGGCGCAACGATGCTGGCTTGATAGTCGGCCAAGTCCTTCAAGACTTCATGTGCAGAGCGATAGCGGGATTGCAGATCTTTATCCAGAGCCCGCTGGACAATCCACTCGAGTTCTGCCGGAACGTCACTCCGCAGAGTGCTTGAGCGGCTTGGGCCTCGCATGGAGAATGGCATGCAGGATCGCCTCGACGTGTTCCCCAGGAAAGGGCAGCTGGCCGGTGAACAGCTCATAGACCATTACGCCCAGCGACCAGACGTCAGTCCGCTCGTCCACCTCTTCCCCGCGCGCCTGCTCCGGGGACATATATGCCACCGTTCCCACGGTCGTACCGGTCTTGGTAATTTTGGTGACATCGCCTAACTTGGCCAGGCCAAAATCGATGATCTTGACCAGTCCTTCCCGGGTCACGATGATGTTGCCCGGCTTGACATCCCGGTGCACAATCCCCGGCTATGCGCTTTGGCCAGACCCCGGGCCATTTGCACCACGATATCCAGCGCCTCCCTGAGCGATAGGGGCCCGCGGTCTATCGTCTCCTTCAGCGTCTCACCTTCGTAGTAGGCCATGACGATGAATAGCTGCCCATTCTCGGTTTCTGCAATTTCATGGATAGTCCCAATGTTGGGATGGTCCAGGGCCGAAGCGGCTTTGGCTTCCCGGACGAAGCGGATCTTTCTCTTCCTCATCGGGATTGAGATGAGGCGGGAGAAACTTCAAGGCGACGAGTCGCTCGAGTTTCAGGTCTTCAGCTTTATAGACGACTCCCATTCCTCCCTGGCCGAGCTTCTCTATAATCTGATAGTGAGTAATGGTCTGGCCAATCATGGAATGACTCGGGGACTTGCCCCGAATGACCGTCGACTGGGCTTGATCCGCGGCCATCATCTGAGCGGCCACCTCCAGGGCAGGGGACTCGATGAACCCCTGGGCTTGCGCCTGATGAGCCAGGAGCGATTCGACTTCTCGGCGGAGTTCATTATCCCCAGCACAGGCCTCCTCCAAAAAAGCAGCGCGTCGAGGTGGCTCGTGCTTGAGGGTGGCATGAATACAACTCTTGAACCTGCTTCCAACGTTCAGGAGACATAAAGGCAGTGATCAGTGGTCAGTACGTCCGTGGTTCATGTTCGCTGACACGTGATCAGTGATCGGCGATTACGAGACGGACATGCGTGTCTTTCTCGTGATCTTGCTCGTAGTCGGCATCTCGACTCGAGGACAATTGCGATCAAGAGTACGAGTGCGATCTCTTGAGGAGTTAACTTGAACCCCGCCCAAAAGGTTTTGCAGACACAGAGCTTTCCCTCCCCACTGCAGACACGATGCTTGCGCCCCGCTGGGTAAAACCCGAGCGGCTATGAACAGGTACCCGTTAACCACTCGTCACTCATCACTTCCTACTCAGCTCGCGATGGAGCCAGGCCTGTGCCACACCCCATTCGCGCTTGATTGTGCGCGGCGACACCTTTAAAGCTACTGCCGTTTCCTCCACACTCAACCCACCAAAGAAACGCAACTCCACAATCTGGCTCTTGCGCGAATCCAAGGTAGCTAAGGCGTTCAGCGCCTCATCCAGCGCCACAAAGTCTGCTCCCAAGGGTTGGGTGACTTCCGTGGTTTCTTCCAGTGACACCGGTTCAGCCTTTCCTCCTCGCTTGTGCGACTGACGTGCTCGAGCAAAGTCCACCAGGATTCGGCGCATCAGCTGTGCCGAGATGGCAAAGAATTGGGCACGATTCTGCCACTGAACCCGACTCGAATCGATCAGTTGCAGATAGGCCTCATTGACCAGCGCGGTGGTTTGCAGCGTAAGCTGGCGGCGCTCTCCCGCCATATAGTGATGGGCGAGGCGACGCAGCTCCTTGTGGACTAGTGGAACTAACTTTTCGAGAGCTGCTTGGTCTCCCTGGCCCCAGGCCAGCAGTAACTGAGTGACTTCTTTGGGTGAGGTCGCCATAGACCTCCTTGGGGTGTATGGGTGAGTGTCAGTGGGCTTTGATGATACCACCCGTTAACGAATTCTTCCATGGCGGGCTCGCTCAAGATGCTCACGGGAGCCGCTCATGCCGCCTGCGGCGGCGCCACCAACGATGAAAATAAGTCCCCTTGGAAGCGGAAAGCTGTGAAAAAAGTCGGAAGGGTGAGCCGCCTGCCGCAAGTGCTTGATCAAGCGCGGCTCGGCGGGAGCCTCGCCCTCCTACCTCAACGGTTCAGCATTTTTTCACACCTTCCGGGTGCAAGGGGTCCCTGAGACATCGAGGACAGTACTTCCCCGATCGGGACATCCCCTGGGCCTGATGGCCCTTCCCCCCTTTTCAGGAGGACTGAAAAAAAAGTCGAACCTCGTGGCCCTTTCTCCCCACCGTTTCCGCCTAAACCAGTGAGACGAGCATAAGGCTGGAGCCCGTATGCTTATGTTACAAGGGAGAAAACATCATGAGCCCCAGATTCGAAGCCTGTGGGCTCACGAAGGAACCGTCTAACCTTCTGCCGCGGGGATGATCGGATGCCTTGCTTTTCGTCACGATGCAGTGGGATGCAAGACCAATTTCTTCCATATTAGAGGTGGATATGCTTCGCCTCTGCCTCAAAGGCCAACAAGGAGAATACAAGGAGAAAACGATGAGAACGATGATGAAGAAATTGTGGCGACTGGGAATTGTTTATCTGGTCGCAGTTAACCTGCTCCAGATCTCACCGGCCCTGGCCGGCGGACCGCCTGAAACAGCGGCGGACAGGTTTCGTGGCCGCGTCGAAGTCACCTTGCTAAAATGGGTAACTGACTTGCCAAACATGGCGGGCGTCGTCAGTGGGGATGTCGGCGGTGGCACTTTTGCGGGGGAGGTTCTTAACTACAACCATACAGATGCCATTGATACGATCGAGGCTCTTTACCACATCAACGGCCGGGCCCTCCACTTTAACGCGCACGCCCATGTAACGCAAGACAACCTGAAGGGCACGGGCGTGATCAAAGGTTTCGTCACGGATGGGTTGCTGAAAGGCTCGCGAGTGAATGGGGAATACTGGGTGATCAACCCCTGCGGCATAATTAACGCACAGATGGGCGCATTTGGCGATGTGTGTTTCCAGGGTAATCTCGTCATTAGGCCAGGTTCTGAAGACTAAACTTCAGGCCAGCAAGAACCACATGGCTTACTCTTCTGGGTTAACAGGTCGCAGCTCTGCTCGTTCCGACAACGCCGAGTTGATTGTACACGCTTCTCGTTGTGGGATTGCCAGGCAGAGGGGCGGTCTCACCGCACAATGACGGCGTGCTGGTCAGGCCGAATTGTCAGGTCTCAACTAGCCGAGGATTTGCCGCTCGGAACGACACGCAGTCCGGAGGCTGTGATCGGTGTGGCCCAACCTATCTGGCCTTAACGGGTTTGGATTTCCTTCGCGAACCTCTGCTCCGCGGCCTTGAATCGTTCCGTCAGGAAAGCGACTCACTACGCGAGGATTTCTTCGATGACGTTTCCCTCGACATCGGTGAGCCGGAAGTCGCGTCCCGAGTGCCGGTAGGTGAGGCGCGTGTGGTCAATGCCCATTTGGCGGAGGATGGTGGCATGAATGTCGTGTGGATGGACCGGTTTCTCCACTGCTTTGAAGCCGAATTCGTCGGTGGCACCGTAGGCCATGCCGCCTTTGATGCCGCCTCCGGCAAGCAGGATTGAAAAGCCATGGTTGTTGTGATCGCGCCCAGCGTGCACCTTGGCGATGGCGCTCACTTCGACGGCTGGCGTCCGGCCGAACTCGCCGCCAATGAGGACGATCGTCTCGTCGAGTAACCCCAAGGATTTCAAGTCTTCGAGCAGCGACGCCATTGGCGCGTCCGAATCTGCCGCCAGCTCACGGTGCTTCAAGATATCGTCATGGTTGTCCCACGGCTGGCTGTTGCCGTAGTAGACCTGCACCATGCGCACGCCTCGCTCCACCAGACGACGAGAGATCAGGCAGGCGCGGGCGAAATCACCCTCGCCGTACCGGGCGCGAACTTTCGTGGGTTCCTTGCTGAGGTCAAAAGCATCGAGTGCTTCTGATTGCATTCGGTAGGCAACTTCCATCGACTGAATTCGCGCTTCCAATTGTGGATCCTGGCCCGACCGCTTCAGGTGACTCCGATTGAGTGCATGGATCAGGTCGAGCTGCTGCCGCTGGTCTTCCGGCGCCATCTGATGGTTGCGCAGATGCTGGATGAGCTTCTCCGGCTCCTTTTCGTTGTTGGGCAGATAGACGCCTTGATGAATGCCCGGCAGGTAGGCCGAACTCCAGAGCTGCGGACCCACCACCGGGAACCCCGGACACAACACCAGAAATCCCGGAAGGTTTTGATTTTCAGTTCCGAGCCCATAGGTCAGCCAGGCACCCAAGGAAGGATGTCCTGCGAACATGTGGCCGGTATTGAACATGAACAACGAAGGTTCGTGGTTGGGCAGCTCGACGTGCATCGAACGGATAACGCAGATATCGTCGATGTGCTCTCCCAGCTTTGGAAAGATCTCGCTGATTTCCACTCCACTGCGTCCACAGCGCCGGAACTCGAACGGTGACTTCATGAGGTTCCCGGTCTTGCGCTCCGTCTTCTGGTTGCCGCCCGGCGCAAGCGTGCCGTGATACTTGGTTAGCATCGGTTTTGGGTCCCAGGTGTCGACCTGCGAAGGGCCCCCATTCAGGAACAGGTAGATAACGTGTTTGGCCTTCGGCGGAAAGTGCGTCAGGCGCCGTTCAAGAGTGCCCTGTGTGGCCGGTTCAGCAAGCAGGCGATTGAGACTGAGGGCTCCAAATCCGAGCGCCGTTCGGGTCAGCAGTTCCCTTCGTGAGATCATGTCCACCCCTTTTCACTCGATAAACACGAGCTCGTTTGAGCTCAGCAGCGCCTGAGCGTAGCGCGGCCAGGCATCCTTCGACGACACGACATACTGCAAACCGAGTTTCATCTCTTCTGCTTCCGGAGCACGCTGAAACAAAATGCGGTAGGCTTCTCGAATGCGCGTCTTATTGTCCTCCGCCTGCTCCAGTCGAGCTGCCAGCGCACGCGCCCGATCCTGAACAAAGGTGCTGTTCAGGAAAAATAGCTGCTGCAGCGGTGTGGCCGTCTGTACGCGGCGATCTGAGGTCGCCATCGGATTCGGAAAATCGAATAGACCCAGCGTACGGTCCAGACTCCGCCGGCTCACGAAACCGTAGACCGTGCGCTGCTTATTCTGGGAGTCGGTCAGTGGTTTGGCCTCGCCACCGCCTCTTTCGTCCATTTCTCCGGAAACAAACAGCAGCGTATCGCGCAACGGCTCGACATCCAAGCGACGGCGGTTTGCCCGCCAATACAGCTTGTTATCGGCATCGGCAGCCTCATTGGCGGGCGCCGCCGTCGCACTGAGAGCATAGGTTGCCGAAAGCATGATCTCCCGGTGCAGCGCTTTCAGCGACCAACCCTGTTCGACGAGTCTGGCGGCCAGATAGTCGAGCAGTTCAGGATGGGAGGGCCTTTCACCCAAACGGCCGAAGTTGCCTGGCGTCCCAACGAGAGCCCGGCCAAAGTGGTACATCCAGACCCGATTCGCGGCCACGCGCGCCGTCAAGGGATTCGCCGGGTCAACCACCGCTCTCGCCAGATCCATACGGCCAGCTCCTTCGGAAAATGGTTTTGGTTCGCCGTCGCACAACACCGTCAAGAACTGCCGTGGCGCCTCTTCACCCAGGTTTTCGGGATTGCCTCGAATACGCACCCGCAGGTTTTTTGGCTTGTCGACGTCCTCGATTGTCATCAGGAACGGGTACTTCTCTGGCACTTCCTGCTTCCTGCGGTCAAACTCGGTGCGCAGGTAGTCGAGGTGTTGCTTCCAGTGAGCAGCGAGAAAACGGTCGAGCTTCTTTCCCTTGTAGTACAGAATCCCGCTTTCACGCTTGCCGGATGGCTGGCTTGAAATCAGCTCCTTCCACAGCATGTACTCCTCGCGCGGCAGAGATTTGACCTCGATCACCCGCACGGCTTCCTCATCATCCTTGCCTCCAAGCAGAATCAAGTTTTCACGCTCAATCTCCTTTTGCTGGGCGATCACGCCGAGTAGCTTGGACTGAAAGGCTGCGTCGTCAAAAGTGGGCTCGCGCCACCCGTTCAAGTAGGGGTGCTGGCGCTCCAAAGTCAGGTACTCCTTCCAACGGTCCAGCGTCTCCGCGTCGAGCGAACCGTCGTCTGCCCCGCTGCGGGCGGCTCGGAGATACCTCGTGGACTGCGCAGCCAAGATCTCCGCAAGCTGGGTGGCCTGTTCATCCTCAAACTTTGTGACTGCTTTTTCAGATTCATCCGCAGCTTTCTTTCTCCGGTCAAACTCCTTAACCACTTCCCTCGGCGCCAGCGGAAACTCTCCGCTCTTGGTGTTCTCGAACACGCCCAGCAGCGAGTAGTAGTCTCGTGTTGGAATCGGATCGAACTTATGGTCGTGGCACTGCGCACAAGCGGCTGTCAGCGCCAAGAACCCTCGCGTGAGAGCATCCACGCGATCTTCCTGGAACTGCGGGCTGTTGGCAAAAAATCCCAGCCCGGCGCGGTAACGGTCCGGGTCTGGCATCAGGTCCCCTGCGATTTGCGCCATCAGGAACTTGTCATAGGGCATGTCGTCGTTATGAGCCCGAATGACCCAGTCGCGATAACGCCAGACGTTTGGTTGTGGATCGTCCTTTGTAGAATTCAGCCGATCGTCAGCGTAGCGAGCGATGTCAAGCCAGTAGCGGCCCCAACGCTCTCCATAGCGGGATGAGGCCAGGAGCCGGTCGATAACCTTAGCTCGTGCGCCCGGCGACTTGTCTTTTAGAAACGCATCGACTTCGTCCGGCGTTGGCGGCAAACCCGTCAAATCGTAGGTTGCGCGCCGGATCCAGATTCGCCGGTCGGCAGGCGCCACGGGCTCTATTCCTTTTTCTTCGAGCTTGGCGAGAATGAATCTGTCGATCGCTGATTTTGACCAAGCCAGGTTTTTCACTGCCGGAGGGACGGGCTTCCTCACCGGCTGAAAGGCCCACCAAGCCCGCTGCTCGGCGCTGACCTTGGGTCCGTCGCCGCCTGCCTTAGCTGCGGAAATCTTGGTCTCGGGCCAGACCGCACCGTCGAGAACCCAGGCGGCAAGGTCTGCGATCTCCCGTTCCTCCAGCTTGCCGCTGGGAGGCATTTTCAATTTGCCGTGTGCATAGCGAACGGCCTGAATCAACAAGCTGCTATCAGGGTCTCCGACTCGCAGCGCAGGTCCAGATTGCCCGCCCTTCAACAGCGAATCGCGCGAGTCCATCGCCAGACCACCCATTTTCGATGCCGTGTGACATGAAAAACAGTTCTTGACTAGCACAGGCCGAACGCGCATCTCGAAGAAATCAGCCTTCTCGTCGGCCGCCATCGGCAGCGCGGCGAGGAATGCACAGAGGATTAGCAACCGTTGCATGCTCATCTCCCAATTCCCGGGAATTCTATCAAATGTGAAAATGCTCTGATGAACGGATTTCAAAACCGCCCTGAGTGCCAGATGATCCGCCAGTCCTCGGACATGATACAATCACGCCAACCTGTTTCTTGCGGTGTCCATGTCCGATTTCGATGAATCGGAAGCTGAGTTTGCTGGAACGGATCAGTCGGAGATGTGGGACACCGAGAAAAGGATGATGGTGATGAATCGTTTTGGTCGTTTGTTGGGCACGATTGTTCTACTCTCCGGGCTTTCTTTGT
>CAVVYL010000058.1:0-110845 GCA_963752385.1 uncultured Acidimicrobiia bacterium
TCGCGTTCTGTTACAAGGGCTATGCGTCCTACCAAGCCGATGCTTCCATTCGAGCGGATCATCAGAATGTCCCCCTGCGTCAGGGAAAGACTCCGAATTTCTTGTTCATTAAACTCCGCGTACTTCATGTCGTCATGAGTCACACGACCGGCGATGACGTTGGGGATACGAAGTACGGGAGTTCTCTTCGGCTCATGCAGGCACTTTCTGGCAGTCCCGTATCGGATGTCCGTCAGCAAGTATCCAACCGTTGTGTGCTTCCACTGTTGCCAGGACTTCGTCGTTTTACGCCACTCCTCGGTCAGCTTGCCGGAGGTAGCGGCGGCGAGTACGGATTGGCGGAAGCGTTTCAGGATTGCGGGCACGCGGTCGAGCCTTTCACGGCAGGCGTCCACCCGTGCGAGGACAGCATCGAGTTTGTCGGCGATCCGACTCTGTTCACCGAGGGGCGGGACTGGGCAGTCGCACCTTTGCGAGATTGGCCCGCGATATACGGCGCCGCGTGGTTCCTGATGATTGTAGCTCGATCTCCTGCCTCGTGCCAGGCGCGTTCAAGAAGTGCATCAGCCACTTCGCTTTGACTGGACGATGGCCCGGGTCGCACAATGGCTACGTCAACCACGGTGATGCATCGGTGCCTCAAGTCTCGGTGCCAGGCACGCACGACCAAGAGGATCTGGCATGCGGGCAATCAGGATATCGCCCTCAAGCACTTCAGTACACCTCAGGCGCTCAAACTGTTCCTGATTGACAAATCGGTTGGAAAGCCCTGCCGATGAATACGCCATCCCCGATATCGGCAAGTTGTAGGAGACGAATCGCTCCAGTGGGATCCTGGTCCTTAGTTTCAACCCAGTCACCATCGGACAGGCGCTGTCCCGCGGTAATCAGTTGATCGACCGAGCCGATCCCATCCCACCGGAAGCTCGTTCACGCCTCCACCTCCTCAACGTCCTCGCCCAACTCCTCCAGAATCCCGCGCAGCTCCTCGATCGCCCCCTCGAGCTCAGCCATCGCCTCGCGCGCCAGCGCTGCCGGCTCGGGCAGCTCGTCGTGTCACCGTCGCTGTCGTCCTTGAGCCAGGCGATGTCGAGACTGTCGCCGCGCGCTGCGATCCATCGCGCGTGAACTTGCGGAAGCGACCTGCCTCGCCGGTGTCCTTGCGCTTCGCGAGGCTCTTGGGGCCGCCCAGCGGATCGTCGCCGAACGCCGCCTCGAACTCCGCGAAGTGCTCCCGCGTGAGCAGCGTGCGCTTGCCGAACTGCGGCATGTTGGCGCGCAGGTCGTAGACCCAGACCTCCTTGGTGTTGCCCTTGTCCTTCTCGCCGCGGGTGAAGAACAGCACGTTGGTCTTCACGCCCTGCGCGTAGAAGATGCCGGTCGGCAGCCGCAGGATCGTGTGCAGGTCGCACTTGTCCATCAGGTCGGCGCGGATCTGCTTGCCGGTGTTGCCCTCGAACAGCACGTTGTCGGGCAGCACGACGGCGGCCCGGCCACCCGGCTTCAGGCCGCGGTAGACGTGCTGCAGGAAGCAGAGCTGCTTGTTGCTGGTCGGGAAGGTGAAGTCGTCGCGCGTCGGCAGCCCGCCGCCCTTCTTGGTGCCGAACGGCGGATTGGTGAGGATCAGCGTCGCCTTCGGCAGCGCCTCGCCCTCGGGCGACAGCGTGTCGCCGTAGCGGATGCCCGCGCCTTCGGATCGAGTCGAGGCCGTGCAGCATCAGGTTCATCAGCGCGAGCCGATGCGCGTCCTGCACGAGCTCCATGCCGTAGAAGGTGTTCGCGCTGGTACTTCTGCTGCTGCGCTTCGGTCCAGCGATCGGGTCGTCTGTGCTCGCGGATGTAGCGGTCGGCGGCGATCAGAAAGCCGCCCGTGCCCGCGGCCGGGTCCTGGATCACGTCGTCGAGCGTCGGCTTCATCAGCCGCGACCATGGGTCGATCAGCGGGCGCGGCGTGAAGTACTGGCCGGCGCCGGACTTCTTCTCGTTGGCGTTCTTCTCGAGCAGGCCCTCGTAGAGGTCGCCCAAGCCCTCCTGCCGCGCGCTGTACCAGTCGAGCTTGTCGATCTCGGCGACCAGCGTGGAGAGCGTCGCGGGCTTCTTGATGAACGAGCTGGCGTTGGCGAAGATCTCCTTCACCAGCGTCGAGCCGTGCGTGCCGAGGTGGATCAGCTGAGCTTGTAGAGCTCGAGCCGGTCGGGCGCGGCCTTGCGCTCTCGAGGTCGTCCCAGCGATAGCCCTTCGGGGATCTGGTCCTCGGTGCCCGTCTCCTTCGCCATCTTGAGGAAGAGCAGATAGGTGAGCTCGGTGACGTACTGGTGATACGTGACCCCGTCGTCCTTCAGGACGTTGCAGAGGTTCCAGAGCTTCTGGACGATGTCGTGGGTGACGTTGCTCATGAGTCGCTATGTCGTCCTATGTCAGGCCGCGGGCGGCCAAAGTGATTCGTTGAAGGTGTCGAGCACCTGCTCAAGTTCGCCGCCGAAGATGCGGTCGAGCCGCGCGAACCCGCCGCCCTCGCGCTTGAAGACTGGTCCGGGTCATCGAGCGCCTCGCGATCGACGATCAGGTTGGCTTTGGTCTGCGCGGCGATCTTCTGCAGCCACTGCCGCTGCGGCGTCGTCCAACGGCTTGACGCGAGAATCTTCTGAAGCGCCCGGTCGACGCGCTGCTCGTAGGGAACGAGCGCATCGCCGATCGCCGCCTGCCGAATGTAGCCGACGATGCGGGCCGCGATGTCCTGGTTGGTCATCTCGCGCCACGCGGTGGCGAGGCTGGTCTCCGGTAAACCCGGCGCTGATCGAGCTCGAGCGCGAGCTCCCGCAGCTGCTTGCGCGTCAGTTCCCGCGGGCGCGTCAGCACGGTGACCAGCGCGGGAATCGTGTTGCTATCGGCTCTTGATGAACTCGGCGAACTCCTTGAGGTAGTCCTCGGGCTTCTTCGGCCTTGCCGTAGCCGCGCTCGGTGCCGATGAGCGCGTCCTGGTGGTCCGAGATGTAGACTGGCGGCGCTGCCCTTCGCTCTTGCGATCGAGGATCTCACCGAGGTCCGGAGTTCTGCGTGAACCAGGCGGCGATGTCCGCCAGCGCCATGTGCGGAGCTGGTCGAATGAACGCATCCGGCGGCATGCCGGCGCACGTCTCGAAGTCCTGCGCGCTGCGTCTCGTTCAGGTGACGCTTCTTGCGCTGGAGCTTGGCGATGAACTGGTCGCGCACCAGGCCGCGCTCCTCGTCGCTCGTGACCTGCGCCAGCTCCTCGGTGAGCTGCGTGAAAGCTGATGATCGGGATCGACCACCACCGGCTGCATGGCCGTCAGATCTGCAGCGCCTCGTAGAGCCTCACGGCGTCGAAGATGCGGAAGGCCTCCTTGCCGATCTCGTCGCACAAGCCGCGTGGCGCGCCCGAGCATCTGGTCGAACAGGATGCGGCTGTTCACGCGGCGCAGGAACACCAGGTTGCAGATCTCCGGCACGTCGATGCCGGTCGTGAGCAGGTCGACGGTGACGGCGATGTTGGGGTTGCGCTCGTTCTTGTAGCGCCGGATGAGCTGGAGCGGCTTGTCGGCCGTGCCGGTGATCTTGAGGACCGCGTCGTCCTCGACGCTGCCATACTGGTCGCCGAACGCCTTCTTGAGCAGATCGACGACCAGATCCGCATGGGCGTCGTTGGCGCAGAAGATCAGGGTCTTCTGTCGGGACCTGCGGGTCGAGCTCGCTTGGCGAGGTACTCGCAGACCACGCGGTTGAAGGACTCCGTGATGACCTTGCGGTTGAAGTCCTCGACCTCGATGTGGATCTCGTCCGGCGTGGTGAAGAGGTCGATCTGGTGCTGCTGCGCGTTGTAGACGGCCACCTGCTCGCCCGACGCGCCAAACGATGCCGCCGTCGGAGAGCTCGGTGCTGATCTGGACCGGCGGCTCGTGATCGACGAGGAAGCCGTCGATCACGGCTTCGCGGTAGCTGTAGGTGAAGATCGGGCGCGCCGAAGATCTGCGTCGTGTGCAGCGCCGGCGTGGCGGTGAGCCCGATCTTCACCGCGTCGAAGTAGTCGAGCACCCGCCGGTACTTCGAGATGTAGTCGTCGAAGCTCCGGAAACCGAGCTCGGTGTCGGACAGCTCGCGATCGAGCAGGTAGCCGCGGTGGCACTCGTCCACGACGATGCAGTCGTATTGATCGACCGACGGGGCCGCGGCGTCCTCGGCGGGATAGAGCACCCGCTGCACCATGCCCTGCACGGTGGCGATGTGCACCGCGGTGTCGGTGTCCGGCGTTGTGTCCTCCAGCTCCTTGATGCCGAAGACGTCGGCGAAGGTCTGCAGGTTCTCCATCCGCGTGTCCTTGAACGCGTTGGCCGCCTGCTCGCCGAGCGCGGAGCGATCGACCAGGAACAGCACGCGCCGGAACCGCTGCGCCTTCAGCAGGCGATAGATGAGCGCGATGCAGGTCTTCGTCTTGCCGGTGCCGGTCGCCATCGCGAGCAGCATCTCGCGCTGGCCCTGCGCGATGGCCGCCTCGACGGCCTGGATCGCGGCCTGCTGGTAGTGGCGCAGCGGGAAGCCGTAGTCGAAGGGCTCGTCTTGCAGCTGCTCGTGGGCGCGCTTTCGTCGCGCTTGAGCAGGGCGGCGAGACCCTCCGGCGTGTACCACCCATCGAGCGCGTGACCGAGGTTCTCGGGTTGGCGCAGGTCGCAGAACCAGATGCCGCTGCGTGTGGCGAGCTGGCGCAGATAGGGGCGGCCGTTGGACGAGAACACGAACGGAACGCGATACGCATTCTCGCCGCCCCAGGCCTCACGAAGCGAGCGCAGCTTCGTCGGCGGAGATGAAGCCGCGGCTGTAGCGCTTCGCCTGCTGCAGGGCGCCGGAGACGTCGATGTTCTTGCGCTTGGCCTCGACCGCCGCCACGGCATGAGCCCGACGAACAGCACGTAGTCGGCGGGGCCGCTTGCGGTCGGCCACTCGGCGATCGCGAGGTTCTTGCCCTTCTCCGGGCGCGCGCCCTTGGCGTATCGTGAGCGTCGCGGAGTCGACCGTCCATCCAGCTGCGCGGAGTTGCTCGTCGATGAGCTTGCGGGTGTCGGCTTCGTCGAGATCGACAGCGTGCAGCGGCGGTGTTGGCGGCAGTGACGAAGCGCGGCGACGGTGGCCTTTGGCTGAGTGAGCGCACTGAGCCTGCTCCGCAGCGAGCTTCTGCTCCAGCGCGATCTTGGCCTGCTCGGCCTCGAGCGGCCATCTGCTCCCAGAAGGTCTGCTCGTCCTGTGGCTTCGCGAAGCTTGGCTTCAGTGGACTCGAGTTGCTCGGTGGCCTCGTGATGCGCAGCCTGATAGTCGGCAAGCGCCTTGGTGAGACGCGCCAGCTCGGCGCGCAAGTCTTCGGCTTCATCCCTGGTGGCACGGGGGGAAGAATGGGCCCGGACTTGAAACGCGGGTCCTTGAAGGTGCGATGGAACCAGACGCCGAGCTGCCAAGTGATTTTGAGGATAGACAGCGCAGTGCGATGGTCGCCCGCGATCGCGTGACTCGCTGCGTTACCGGCCCGCCGTACTTCTCCGAAGAGCTGCGCGATCTCACGCGGGAGGATGCCCTGGTCCTGCAGGCGTCGAAGCAGGTCGTACTGGGCCTCCTCCGGGAGACGTAAAGGCCGATCTGGGTCGCGACAAGCTGCGCGAGCAGCTCGGCCAGCTGCCGAGCTTCAGCAGGGAGGTGTTCGGGTCGTCCGGGAAGTAGCGCTCTGCCAGCAAGCCCAGGCGCACAAGCTGCTCATCGTGCTCCTCGAGCTGGGCGAAGTTACTGAAAAAGTCCAATCAAGCTGCTTTCTCCAGAGGGGGAGAGTAATGAGCTTGAGCCCCAGCTGACACGTTGATACTGCTTCTGCCGCTCGAACCCCTCCAACCGGGCAAGGCCAGCCAACGATTCTTTCACACGCCAAGCATTGGATTTGGGTTGAGGCCAAGAGCAGGTCGGGAAAATTCTAGCAGAGAATTTGCCGAGATCGGCATTGGTTTTCCCAGGCCAATTGCGGTTCTATCGATGCTCTAAAGCCGTTCCAATATCAGACAACCCAATACATTCTTTCTTCAAAGGAAAGGCTCATGACTCCTGTGCCGGCGGAGCCAAGTGACTTAGCCTGCCTCTCGTCAAGGATCATGGTCCGCCAGGTCAATTTCATGGCTGAAACCAGGTGAGGCGCGCAAATTTTAGCAGAGAACTACCGGACCGCCACTAGTTTTAGCAGGCCAATCGTGGTTCCATGTGGATGCAAAATCGTTCCAAGCGGCGAACGTCTGGCTTCCGAATTAGTCTGCTGGACAAATTTACTACTGGGCCCGTCCTGCTGGGATGAACAAGGGAAATGAAACAGTTGGTTCGATCAAGTACGGGACGACGACTCTTGATCGCAGGAGACTGGATCGAAGCGGTGGGTTGCTCCGGCGAGTTACTCGTTCTGGCGCCCACAAGGGAGCGGCGGATGACCTGGTGCGCCGTCTTGCCTTGAAGAGAGGTGGGGTGCCAGGCGTTCACAAAATGAGCTCCGGCGCAGTTGGCTGCGGCGTTGGCCACACCGCGACTAGCGGCAGAACAGCTCACTGCACTCAGCCCGCTTGGGGCAGAAGCGCTCGCAGCGCGAACGGTTTATCGCTGCCAGAAAGACAAAGCACTCAACTATTTCGCTCCCGTAGCGTCGATGCCCGGCTTTGCCCGGCCTTGGCTTCGACCATCTCCGAGCTGCGACTGGAAGGCATTGCCTCGGGTGAGCTGTCCGCGATTGGTGAGCCCGGTGCGGATCTGGCCGTGCTGCTGGAAACGTATGCACAGGAACTCGCGGCTCAGGCTCTCGCGGACTTGGACTCTCTTCAGGATCGGTGAAAAGCGATTGATCCAGGCACGCGCGATCTGGCATTTGTGGAAAATGGCAAGGGCACATCGTCGATTTCAAGGCCGACCTCACCAAGACGAATCAACTTCACTGGCTTCTCCAGGTGGAATGGTATAGTATATGGTTCGTCTCAATTGATGAAAACTGAAGCGCAGGGGTGGTTGTTGGGGGTGTGAAGGGTGGCGCCGTCGGCCTCCGGTCGGGAGTTACTGTGGGATCGACACGTTGGCTACACGGTTCCCGCCACCCCTACGTAGTTGTTGACGCGCGGCAGACCGGCGTCGGGCCCCGCGCGCCCATTAAAGCGAGGGACTTCCGTTTTTGCCGACCCAAACCACAGGAACGGGAACCCCTACCCACTCTCTTTCCCGCCGAGCTTAGGCAAGGTCGTAGCGATCGAGGTTCATCACCTTGCTCCACGCGGCCGCAAAGTCCTTCACAAACGCCTCCTTCGAGTCATTACACCCATAGACTTCCGCGATGGCACGGAGCTGTGAGTTCGAACCGAAGATCAGATCGACACGGGTGCCGGTCCACTTCAGTGCACCCGTTACGCGATCACGTGCCTCAAATACATTATCGTCCTCCGCGGTTGCCTTCCACGTCGTGCGCATGTCGAGCAGATTCACGAAGAAGTCATTAGTGAGAGCCTCTGGCCGCTTGGTGAAGACACCGTGCTTGGACTGTCCGACGTTGGCATTCAGAACGCGCAGGCCGCCCACGAGCACCGTCATTTCGGGTGCGGTCAGGGTGAGCAATTGCGCCTTGTCAACCAGCAACTCCTCGGCCGAGAAGCCATTGCGGGTCTTCTGGTAGTTGCGGAAGCCGTCTGCCTTCGGCTCCAGTACGGCGAAGGAGGCCACATCGGTCTGCTCCTGCGAGGCGTCCATGCGTCCCGGCGCGAAGGGAACTGTCACCTTGTGACCAGCATTCTTTGCAGCCTGTTCGACGCCCGCGCAGCCACCCAGAACGACGAGGTCCGCCAGCGACACCTTCTTTCCGCCGGACTGCGACCTGTTGAAATCTTTTTGGATCCCCTCCAATGTCTGCAGGACCTTGGCCAGTACGGCCGGCTGGTTCACTTCCCAATCCTTTTGCGGCGCGAGGCGAATGCGCCCCCCGTTCGCCCCACCGCGCTTGTCGGAGCCACGGAAGGTGGACGCCGAGGCCCAGGCGGTCGAAACTAGCTCCGAGACAGACAGACCGGAAGCCAGGATCTTGGCCTTGAGGGAGGCAATGTCCTGTGCATCAATCAGCTTGTGATTGACGGCAGGGATGGGGTCTTGCCAGATGAGCTCTTCAGCTGGGACCTCCGGACCGAGATAGCGTGCCCGCGGGCCCATGTCGCGGTGCGTCAGCTTGAACCACGCCCGGGCGAACGCGTCGGCGAGTTGATCCGGATTCTCCATGAAGCGCCGTGAAATCTTCTCGTAGACAGGGTCGAACCGCAGGGAGAGGTCCGTGGTCAGCATGGAAGGCGCGTGACGCTTGGACGGGTCGTGGGCATCCGGCACGGTAGGGGCGCTCGCGCCATTCTTTGGTTTCCACTGATGCGCACCGGCCGGGCTCTTGGTCAGCTCCCATTCGTAGCCGAACAGATTCGAGAAATAGTTGTTGCTCCACTTCGTCGGCGTCTGAGACCAAGTGACTTCCAGACCGCTGCCGATCGTGTCACCGCCTCTGCCCGTGCCAAAAGTGCACGTCCAACCGAGGCCTTGCTCCTCGATCCCCGCCGCTTCCGGATCGCGCCCCACATGGGACGCGGGGCCGGCGCCGTGGGTCTTGCCGAAGGTGTGGCCGCCGGCAATCAGCGCGACGGTTTCTTCGTCATTCATCGCCATGCGAGCAAAAGTTTCGCGGATATCCCGTGCGGCGGCGACCGGATCTGGCTTTTGATTGGGTCCTTCCGGATTCACATAAATCAGGCCCATCTGCACGGCTGCGAGCGGGTTCTCGAGATCGCGGTCGCCGGAGTAGCGCTTGTCCTCCAGCCAGATCTTCTCGGAGCCCCAGTACACGTCCAGATCCGGCTCCCAGACGTCTTCACGTCCACCACCGAAGCCGAAGGTCTTGAACCCCATCGACTCCAGGGCAACGTTGCCAGCGAGAATCATCAGGTCGGCCCAGGAGATTTTCCGGCCATACTTCTGCTTGATCGGCCAGAGCAGTCGGCGCGCCTTGTCGAGGCTGACGTTGTCCGGCCAACTGTTGAGCGGAGCGAAGCGCTGCTGGCCCCTGCCGCCGCCACCGCGGCCGTCGCCGATGCGGTAGGTACCGGCGCTGTGCCACGCCATACGGATGAACAAAGGTCCGTAGTGTCCGAAGTCCGCCGGCCACCAGTCCTGCGAGTCGGTCATCAGCGCTGTGAGATCTCTCTTCACAGCCGCCAGGTCGAGGCTCTTGAACTCCTTAGCGTAGCTGAAGTCCTCACCCATCGGATTGGACTTAGAGGAATGCTGGTGCAGGAGGTCCAAGCGCAACTGGTTCGGCCACCAGTCCCGGTTCGACGGTCCTCTGGCAGCTCCGCCGGTTATCGGGCACTTGGCTTCGGCTGACAAGTTTTGCTCCTGATTCTTGGGGACAGACGCCCCCACTGCAGTGGTGAGTTCTTTTTCCATCTGTTCATCCTCCTTGCGAATTGACTCATAAGGACTGCGACAAAATAGGAATCCATCCTGCCTTCCCGGCCGCGCTTTGCTCACGCGCCATTCAGCCGGTATCCACACATACGACACTTAACGGGAAGCGTGCTGCCGAGCGCACTTCGTGCAGAGCCCCCGGAAAATGAGTTCGCATTCCCGAAGAATCCGCTTACCGAGAGAGCCCAAGGCGGGCCTGGTCACATCGTACCACTCCATGTCTTCAACATTGCCGCAGCGGTCGCAGATGAAGTGGTGATGGCGCATGCCTTTCGCATCGAATCGAGCGGCGCGGCCCTCGACGGCCACTTCACGCACCAAACCCGCCCTCACCATGTCCCGCAAATTGTTATAAGTCGTGGCCCTTGAGGAGCGCGGGTCCACGCGATTCACGGCTTTGAAGATTTCCGCAGCCGTAGGATGCTCGGTGTGTTCCATTAAGAATGCCATGACGGCGTAGCGCTGCGGAGTGCACCGCAACCCGCTGTCCTCGAAGGACTGTCTAATCGCCTCGGCGTCCATGACGAAGTTAGACTATATCTAATGTAATATTTTTTCAATATTCTCGTCTGGAATGATGAGCTGGGCTAGACTGCTGCTGTGAACCGCTTAGTCTGTTCGCACGCATCCTTACGCCTCCGTGTTGCCCAGGACTGGGTTGAGGAGATCACCCATTCCAGCGAGGTGCTCGTTCTGGCACCAACCAGAGCAGCCGCGGACGACCTGGTTCGTGATCTGACTCTGAAGAACGGTGGAGTGCCAGGGGCTCACAGAATGACCCCGGCGCAGTTGGCTGCGGCGTTGGCCACGCCGCGTTTGGGAGCAGAGCAGTTGACTGCGCTCACACCGCTGGGGGCGGAAGCGCTCGCAGCGCGCAGCGTTCATCGCTGCCTGAGCGAGAAAACTCTCCGCTATTTTTCTCCTGTAGCATCAATGCCCGGCTTTGCTCGGGCCTTGGCTTCCACCATCTCCGAGCTGCGACTCGAGGGCATCAGTCCCGGCGAACTGGCTGCAATCGGTGAGCCCGGTCCGGATCTGGCCGTGCTGCTGGAAATGTACGCGCAGGAACTCGCGGACCAGGCTCTCGCGGATTTAGCCTCCTTGTTCAGTCTCGCGCTGGAAACCGTGGAAAGAGGCAGTCACTATTTCTTGCGACTGCCTCTGCTGCTTCTGGATGTCCCTTGCCGGTCCGCTCTGGAGAAAAGGTTCCTGCAGAGCCTCGTAGAACAGGCCCCCGCAGTTCTGGCAACCGTCATCGCCGGCGACACTGAGAACCGCAGGATCTGGGAAGAGCTGCTTGGAGTCACCGCTGAAGATCTGGATAGCTCGGCTCGCGTGGACTCGACATTTGACGCTCCCTTTCCCACTGCGCTCGACCAGGCCCGCCATTTTCTGTTCAGCAGTGCAACACCGCCAGCTCGCGCATTGGATTCCAGCCTCGATTTCTTCTCGGCCCCTGGACAGGGACGCGAGTGCATCGAGATCGCTCGCCGGATCACGCAGGCAGCCAGTGAAGGAGTCGGGTTTGACGCAATCGCAGTGTTGGTGCGTAATCCCGGGCTTTACCAACCCGTCTTGGAGGAGGCTTTCCGCCGAGCGGAGATTCCTGCCTATTACAGCCGCGGAACGGCGCGGCCTGATCCGGCTGGTCGAGCTTTCCTGACCCTGCTAGCCTGTGCCGAGGAGGGGCTGCCAGCCACGCGTTTTGCTGAATATCTTTCCCTCGGTCAAGTCCCGGGGTTAGATGAACGCGGCGCTCCGTCGCCAAGACCGGTTCCGTGGGTTGGACCCGCCGACGACGCCCAGCTCAGCCTGAAATTCCCTGAACCTGAACCGCAGACACAAGACTTGCCGGAAACGCCAGAATCCGATGACGCTCCATCGATTGCCGGCACGCTGCGCACCCCGCTCTACTGGGAGCGCCTGCTGGTGGATGCCGCGGTGATTGGCGGTCGAGACCGCTGGGCGCGGCGGCTGGACGGTCTGGAGCAAGAGCTAAAGCTGCAGCTTCAGGAAACGGCTGAGGAAGACTCGCGCCGGAAGCACATTGAAAGCCAACTCGAGCGGCTGGTTCATCTGAAGCAGTTCGCACTTCCTGTCATCGATTTCCTCGGTGGTTTGCCCTCCGAAGCCTCCTGGAGTGAGTGGCTGGTCGTTCTGCGACGGCTGGCAACAATTGTGTTGCGCAGTCCGGAGTCCGTCTTGGGAGTGCTTGCCGAACTGGAACCGATGAGCGACGTAGGCCCGGTAGCCCTGCCGGAAGTGCGTGAGACTCTGACCGATCGATTGACGTTCCTGCGCATTGAGCCTCCCGACTATCGGTACGGTCGGGTCTTCGTGGGAACGATCGCCGAAGCTGCCGCGCGCTCGTTTGAATTGGTGTTCCTGCCAGGTTTGGCGGAAGGCAGTTTCCCGAGAAAGCTGCTGGAAGACCCGCTGTTGCTGGACGACTGTCGACAGAAGCTTCCGGGCCAGCTTCGTCGCCGGCAGGACCTCGCCGAACAGGAACGGCTGCTGTTGCGCACGGCCGCGAGCGCGGCTCGCAGGCGCCTCGCGAGCTCCTACCCGCGGATCGACCTTGTGGAAGGTCGATCTCGAGTGCCATCGCTTTACGCGCTGGAGATCTTGCGAGCCGCCTCCGGCCGGCTTCCTGATCTCAAGACAATCCAGAAGGAGGCCACGGACGTTGGTTCTCGCCTGGGTTGGCCGGCTCCGCGAGAGCTGGACCAAGCCATCGACGATGCGGAATACGACCTGGCTGTCCTGGACGCGTTGCTCCATGAGTCCAGACAAACCACCAAGGGCACAGCCCGATTCCTGCTTGAGGAGAACGCCCATTTAGCCCGGTCGCTGCGCGGCCGCTTCAAGCGCTGGAACACCCGGCAGTTTACCGATGCCGATGGGCTGGTAGATTCTGGCACTCAAACTTTGAAGGCTCTTGAGAAGCATCTGTTGTCCCAGCGCGCATACTCCGCCAGTAGTCTCCAGAGCTATGCCTCATGCCCTTATCGCTTTCTGTTGCAGGGCATTCACCGTTTGCGGCCTCGGGAGACCGGTGTTGCTGTTGTACAGATGGACCCTTTAACCCGAGGAAGCGTTTTCCACGCCGTCCAGTTTCAACTGTTCAAGAGGCTTCAAAGCGAACAGTTACTGCCGATGGACCTCCAGCACCAGGATCGTATCCTGGATGTTGCGGACGAGGTCCTGAATGCTGCGGCAACTGACTATCGCGAAAAGCTGGCCCCTGCCATACCCCGTGTGTGGGAACGGGAGATAGAGGATCTGCGGTTGGACCTGCGCGGCTGGATTCGTGAAGTGATCTCGCTTGGTCAGTCTTGGACACCTGCCCATTTTGAATATTCCTTTGGACTGCCGGTAGAACCCGGAAAGGACGCTGAAAGCCGCCAGGAAGAAGCCATGGTGTTGAACGGTGTACGACTGCGGGGATCCATCGATGTGATTGAATCGAATGCCACCCGCACTGCCTTGCGCGTGACGGACCACAAAACAGGCAAGCTCCCGGAGGAGCCTGTCCAATGGATAGGGAAAGGGGAGGTTCTGCAGCCTTTATTGTATGCGCTCGCTGCAGAGAGCCTGTTGAAACTCCCGGTGGAATCGGGGCGCCTCTTCTATTGCACTCAGCGTGGCGGATTCAGAGAGCAGGTGATTGAGATCAATGAACACGCCCGACGCGCCGTTCAACTCGTGACCGACTCGATTGAAGAAGCGGTCCGACAGGGGTTTTTCCCCGCTGCGCCCCGACACGATGCCTGCACTTTTTGCGATTTCCGATTGGTCTGCGGGCCTTATGAGGAGTTGAGGACGCGAAGCAAGTCCCGTCAACGACTCGAGAAATTAGACGATATCAGGAAGACTCGATGAGCCCGAGGAAAAAACCGATCACCGGAGATGAGGAAAGCCGCCAGCTGATCCGCCGCAATCTCGACGAAAGTCTTCTGGTGGAGGCTGCCGCCGGAACCGGCAAGACTTCAGAGTTGGTCCAGCGGATTGTGGCGGTGCTTCGCGAGGGCCGGACGACGGTTGATCGGATTGTCGCCGTCACGTTTACCCGAAAGGCTGCCGGTGAGTTGAAAATCCGTCTTCGTCAGGAATTGGACTTGTCGCGTCAAGATATTTCCAGCACCGCCGAAGCGCAACACCTGGAGGGCGCTGTCGCTCATTTGGAAGAGGCCCGCATTGGGACGATTCACTCTTTTTGCGCTGAGCTGCTGAGAGAGCGGCCGGTGGAAGCCAGGGTGGACCCGGCATTTCAGGAACTTTCAGAAGATGAAGCGCCGCGGGTCTTCGAACGCGTCTTTCGCCGCTGGATCGAGGAGAAGCTGGCAGATCCACCACCTGGCTTGCGGCGCGCGCTCAGCCGGACGATGACCCTCCGTGATGCCGAAGAAGGCTCACCACTGGATCGCATTCGAGACGCAGGCTGGAGCCTGGCGGAGTGGCGGGATTTTCCAGCCACGTGGCGTCGGGAAGCCTTCGAGCGTGAAAGCATTATCGATGGGCTGGTGCGCTGGGTCCAGGAGTTGGCGGGACTCAGTCAGCGTGGTAGGAACCAAAAGGATGAGCTTTACCAGGCTCTGCGTTCAGCGCGAGACGTGGCGACTTGGATCGAGCGAGCCGAACGGGAAAGAGCCAGAGATCACGACCAACTCGAAGGACTGCTCGTTCAGCTTGGCAAGAATCTGAAGAAGGACAAAAGGAAAGGCAGAGGCGCATTTGCGGAGGGACTGCCTCGTGAGCAAGTCACGTCAGCGCGGGAGAAGCTCGTGTCAGCTCTGGAGGAATTCCAGCGGCAGGCAGACGCCGACCTGGCGGCCCTTCTGCAAGGCGAACTGAGAGAATTGGTGGAGCGCTATGAGGAGCAGAAGCGCCGTGTGGGTGCTCTTGACTTTGTCGATCTGCTCATCCGCGCCCGCGACTTGATTCGCGGAGACCGCTCCATCCGGCGTTACTTCCAACAGCGATTTACTCACCTCTTTGTCGATGAGTTTCAGGACACCGACCCGCTACAGGCAGAAATTCTTTTGCTTTTGTCGGCTGACGACGCGGAGGAAGCAGACTGGCACCGTGTGCGTCCCGTTGCCGGTAAGCTATTTCTCGTGGGAGACCCCAAGCAGTCGATCTACCGGTTTCGCCGAGCCGATGTTTTGCTTTACCAGGAGATCAAACAGACTCTGCTGCAAGCGGGTGTAAGGGTCGTTCATCTGAGCAGGAGTTTTCGCGCCGTGAAGCCCATCCAGCAGCTAGTGAACGCAGCGTTCGAGACGGAAATGAATGGCGACCCAGTCAGCGGTCAGCCAGAGTACGTGCCACTTCAGGAATTCCGACCGTCCCTCGGCGACCAGCCGAACGTCGTTGTTCTGCCAGCACCTCGCCCCTACGGTAGACGCGAAGTAGCCAATTTTGCCATCGAGGCTTGTCTTCCTGATGCGGTGGCGGCTTTTGTGCAATGGCTGATACAGGAGAGCGGCTGGAAAGTTGGCAATCCGGCAAGTCCTGGCGAGTGGCTGCCGCTCTCCCCGCGGGATGTCTGTGTCCTGTTTCGACGGTTTGTCACATTCGGCAAAGACGTGACACGCGACTATACCAGGGCTCTCGAGGCTCGCGGCATTCCACACGTGCTGGTCGGTGCGCGCTCCTTTCATCATCG
The DNA here is from genome assembly GCA_963752385.1 of uncultured Acidimicrobiia bacterium. Classification (GTDB taxonomy): domain Bacteria; phylum Acidobacteriota; class Terriglobia; order Versatilivoradales; family Versatilivoraceae; genus CAVVYL01. The sequence goes on from CAVVYL010000058.1 coordinate 15,182, forward strand.
GGAAGAAGTGGAAACCCTGCGCGCGGCGCTCACTGCCATTGAATGGCCGGATGACGAGCTTTCTGTATTCGCTACGCTGAGAGGATCTCTCTTTGCCATTCCCGATCATCTGTTGTTCCGTTTCCGCAATGAGGCAGGCAAGCTCCACCCTTTCCGCAAAACTCCCGAACAGCTTGAACCTGACCTTCAGCCGGTGAAGGAAGCTCTGGGAACGCTGGCCGAACTTCACCGCAGGCGAAACCAGCGCTCACTGGTGGAGACCATCGGAAAGCTTCTGGCAGTGACTCGGGCCCATGCCGGCTTTGCGCTGCGTCCGTCGGGTCAGCAGGTGTTGGCGAATGTGCAGCGCGTCATGGACCTGGGACGGCGATTCGAGTTGGGCGGCGGGATTTCGTTCCGGGGATTCGTCGACCTGCTGGAGCAGGAGGCCGAGAAGCCGAACTCTAGTGAATCGCCCATCGTTGAGGAATCGATTGAAGGAGTCCGGTTGATGACGGTTCATGGCGCCAAAGGATTGGAGTTCCCGGTGGTCGTTCTGGCGGACTTGACCTGCAAACTCACACATACGGAGCCTGACAAGTTTGTGGATGCGCGACGAGGGTTGGCGGCCATGAAAATCCTTGGCTACGCTCCTTGGGACCTGCTCGATCATGCAACAGAGGAACAACAGCGTGATATGGCCGAGGGAGTGCGGGTGGCGTACGTCGCTGCGACCCGGGCAAGGGATCTTCTGGTAGTCCCGGCGGTCGGGGACGTTGCCCGTGAAGGATGGATTCAACCGCTGAACAAAGCCATCTATCCACCTAAGGATAGGTGGCGAACGGCAGAGAAGGCTCCAGGCTGTCCAGCGTTCGGAGATGAAACCGTTCTCGAAAGGGCCCCTGTCCCAGGAATGCTGCAGAGCTCGGTAAAACCGGGACTGCACCGTGGGGAATGCGGAGGCTGCGAAGTTGTTTGGTGGGATCCGTCGGTTCTGAATTTAGATATCCCGATGAACTTCGGTCTTCGGGAGCAGCAGATCCTGACAGAAGACGAGACCGGGGAAGCGACCCGTGCCGGACTGGCGCAGTACCGGGCGTGGCAGCAGCGGCGGACACAATGGATAGCCAGGGCGAGCGCGCCTGCCTGTGAGGTGTTGACGGTGACGAGAGCGCGGTCGCTGCAACCGCCGCCGACTTCGTCCTTGATTCAGGTTGAGGCACTTCCCAAGAAAAAGAGCCGCCCCTCTGGCCTTCGGTTCGGCACTCTTATTCACACGGTCTTGCGGGATGTCGATCTTCGTGCGGACAAGAAAACGATTACTGACCTGGCGAGCATTCAGGGAAGGCTGCTCGGCTCCCCAAACGAAGAAGTGGAAGCCGCTGTGCAGGCTATTTCAGCCGCACTGAATCACTCGCTTGTCAAACGGGCGGCCTCGTCTGGTCGCCTCCACCGAGAGTTTCCACTGCTCTTCAAGTTGGGTGAAAAGCAGCTAATCGAAGGCACGCTCGATCTGGCGTTTGTTGAAAATGGAAAATGGATCGTCGTCGACTTCAAAACCGATCTCACCACCACGACTCAACCTCAGTACGTTCGGCAGGTGGAATGGTACGTCTATGGGTTGTCCCACCTGATGAAAACTGAAGCCGAGGGCTGGCTGCTGGGAGTGTGAAGCTGGACCTGGATGTCTGCCTTCCTGGGTATCCGGTCCGCTAACATGGCATCGTTCGGCAGGATACCGTGAGACCAGAAGCTTATTGGCAGTGCTGCCCGTTTCGGAAGACAGAAACCACTCCGAAGCTTCAAATCTTGCAAGGAACCGACATTGCCGCCGTCAATGCTTGATTCTGCTTCGCAGCGAAAGAACCACAAGGCGAATGAGAGAGCGGCCCAACAGCTGGGCGCTGTTTGTTCTCAGCTTTCACCGCGGCACCTTCCCTTCCATTGACTCCCCGCACCTGCTCTGCCAGACTCATGTCTATCTAGCTGAGGAATTGCCATATGAGGTTTACACGACTTCTGATTTCCATGATGGCCTGGGCCGCTATCGCTGCGGCAGCGCAGGCGCCCTCCCCATCCTCTTCCGAAAAACTTACCGCTGACAAAGAAGTCACCACATCCGGCGGAGCCACGTTTACGGCTCCAGGAGGGTGGTCGATGGTTACTCCGGACCGCTCATTGTCGTCGAGCCGCCCGAGGCTGATTCGCACATCGTTGTCTTCGATTCTGATGCCGCCACCGCTGAAGCCGCCATCGACGCCGCCTGGGCTGCATACAAACGCGGCGAAAAACGTGCCATTCGGCAGAAACTCTCTCCCACGGCCCGCGAAGGTTGGGAAGAGGTTCAGGTCTACATCTACGAAACTTCGCCCAATGAACGGGCTGTGGCGCAAGCGTCGGCACGTCGTGTCAAGAATACCTGGACGGTCGTCCTCCTCAACGGCAAGGAGCCAACCTTCGAAAAGCGCGGCGCCGCTGCGGTTCTAATTCTGGAGAGTCTGCGGCCGAGCACGTATCGGCGCGAATCCTTTGCGGGACGCAAAGCCGGGGCGCTGAACGCCGAGCGCCTCGCGCAGATGAAGGAGTTCGTCGAGATGGCCATCAAGAAGCTCGACGTTCCTGGTGTAGGCTTGGCCTACATCGACAATGGCAAGATCGTGTACGAAGGCGGCCACGGGGTAAAGGAACTCGGCAAGCCCGATCCGGTTGATGCCAATACGCTGTTCATGGCCGCCTCGAACACCAAGGGTATGACGACTCTGCTGCTGGCGAAGCTCGTCGACGAAGGCAAGGTTAAATGGGACGACTTTGTCAAAGCCGCTTATCCGAAGTTCAAGCTGGGCGACGCGCGAACGACCGAGCAGGTGCGCATCGAGCACCTCATTTGTGCCTGCACGGGGCTGCCACGCCAGGATCTGCCATGGCTGTTCCAGTTCCGCAACGCCACGGCTGCAATCTCAATGGAGATGCTGGGCAAGATGCAGCCGACAAGCGGGTTTGGCGAAGTGTTCCAGTACAGCAATATCATGGCCTCGGGTGCCGGTTACGTGGCTGGATACCTGTACAATCCGAAGCTCGAACTGGGCGAGGCCTACGACGAAGGGATGAGGAAGAAAATCTTCGAACCTTTGGGAATGAATGCGACGACGTTCGACACTGCCCGCGTGCTCAAGGGCAATCACGCCACCCCACACTCTTACGATGTTGACGGCAAGCAGGCGGTCGCCTCGATGAATCTGAACTACTCAATTTATCCGCATCGTCCTGCCGGCGGCGTCTGGACTTCTGCCCACGATCTGATCCGGTACGTTCAGCTCGAGCTCGCAAAAGGCAAGCTCCCTAACGACAAGGCACTCGTCTCCGAGACGAACCTGCTGGTGCGCCGCAAGCCATATGTTAAGGTTGGAGCCTACGGCAGCTACGGAATGGGCCTGCAGGTTGAGAATCGCTGGGGCACGCCGGTTGTGTTCCACGGCGGAAGCTTGTTCGGATTCAAGAGCGACATCCTGTTCCTGCCCGAGCACAATGTCGGCGCTGTTATTCTGACGAACGCGGATACTGGCGGGCTGATGCTGGGGTCCTTTAGGCGCCGGTTCCTGGAGGTGCTATTCGATGGCAAGCCGGAGGCGGAGGAGGATCTCGCGAAGGACGCCGAAAACTACAAAGCAGCTCAAGCCAAGTTCCGCGAGCGCCTGGTTGTGCCTGCGGACAAGGAGGCCGTCGCGAGATTAGCTGCTCATTACACAAGCCCCGAGCTGGGAGAGCTTGCGGTTCTCCGCCAGGGTTCTTCCGCCGTCTTCGATCTCGGTGAGTGGCGCAGCTCAGTGGCTTCCCGCAAAAACGACGACGGAACAATCTCCTTCATGACCATTGATCCTGGCGGAGCCGGCTTTGAGTTTGTGGAAAGCAAACGCAACGAGAAGCGAGCTCTCATTGTGCGCGAGGGCCAACACGAATACATCTTCACGGAGGCGTTATAGGCGGGAGAGGAGAGAAGACAATGCCTCGCCGTACGCACTGGCCTGGGCCTACGATCAAGGTCCGGTCCGCCCCATCGAGAGTTTCCGCTGCTCTCTAGCTAGGTCATCCGCGCCGCCTCTTTTTCTCGGCTCGCGTGGCTGTCGTGACACTCGATGGGAGGCTTCTTGACGGTTGTCGCCTGCGATTTCTCGAGGCTTTGCTTGAGAGCCTCCATCAAATTGATCACTTTCCCGACCTTTACCTCTTGGGCGACGACCGGCGCCCCGGCGATTTTGGTCTTGATGACCTCCATGAGCGCATCTCGGTAGCGATCCGTAAACTTTTCCGGCTTGAAATCGGTTGTGAATTGCTCCACGAGTTGCTTGGCTAGCCCAAGCTGGGCGGAATTGACATTTCCGTTCTTGATTTCCTCGAAGTAGGGTGCGGCCGCTTTGATCTCCGAGGCATAACGCAGAGTGCTCAGTCGGAGACCTTTTTCCTGAACTCCCAGAGTGACGATGTGCTCTTGCCCGGAGAGCACAACGCGGCCAATAGCGACGCGAGCCAACTCGCGCATCGCCTCACGCAGTACGCGAAATCCTTCCTCAGCCACGGGCCCGTCAGGAGAAACATAATAAGGGGAGTCCAAGAAGATCGGATCAAGCTGGCTGGCATTTGCAAAGGAAACGAGGTCAATGATCTTGGTAGTTTCCAGCCGGATGGCCTTGAGATCTGAGTCTTCGATTACCACGTAGTTGTCGTTCTCGTACTCGTATCCTTTGACGATTGTTCACGCTCAACCTCGCCATGAGTGGGACAAACCATCTTCTGTTTGAGTCGGGAATTACAACCTTTGTGAAGTTGATTGAGAGCAATCTTGTCAGCGCTGCTGATCGCGTTGAAGAGTCGGACAGGAATCGTGATGAGTGAAAGCCTCAAGTAGCCAGTCCAGGAAGCGCGGAGCACCATTGGCGACCTCTTGATTAGTCTCCCCCCAGCAGATAGCCGGAGTTGGAGAAGGGGTTAAGAAAGACACGTAGAATAGAATTCAAGAGGCAACACTGTCAATTTTCACCTGCCCTCACGCTGGCGAAGATTTCTAACGCGTTTTCTTCTTTCCGTTCGGCCAGGTCTTGAGAAGCTGGTTCATACCGAGCAGGGCAAACGAACTGGAGTCGATGGGAATAATCACCAAGTCCGCCACGACGAGGGCGTTCACGGTTGCCGCTCGCATGGCTGGAGGCGTCTCGATAAGGATGGCGTCGAACTCGGTCAGGACGGGCTTCAACTGTCTACGCAGGAGCAGCTCCCGATTGACTTTTTGGCTTCCAAGAGGTCGTCGGCTTCAATGTCAATCGAGTTGGGAAGAAGTTTGAGTTGAGGGCGAATTTCGACGAGATAGCGCTGAATCTCAGGTACTTCATTCACCAGAAGCCGATGAGCGGTGAAAGCCAGCTCGTTGAGGTCGACACCGAGCCCGGCGCTGAGATTCCCTTGCTGATCTAAGTCGATGGCCAAGGTTCGGTAGCCTGCCTTGGCGAAACAGACGGCAAGATTTAAGGCGACGGTGGTCTTACCGCATCCACCTTTGGCATTGGTGAGAGTGAAAATGTGGGGCATAGCTCTTGGCTCCGTGAAGAATCGATATGTGGAATCGCAAGGCCAGGAGGGGGTTCTCGTGGCCAGGACTGTGCCCGAAATTGTGCCCGCGAGGGTGGATTTACACACGTGTACAGACGTTTTCGGCCCTATCGGAGAGCTTGCAGGTTTGGAGGGAAGATTGTGAAACTGTTGAATTTAGGCTGGAATAGATGGCGCGCCCGGAGGGATTTGAACCCCCGACCTGCGGATTCGAAGTCTAGTTTTGTCGGTTTTCGCAAGTCTTTGCATTCCACCGCACGCCAACGCACCCGCTACGAACCTCACGATCGAACTCTTTGTCGCTCAGATCCTTAGTCTGGCCTTTCCGCAACTAACTCTCTTGCACTCTCCTGCAAACTGCCGCAGAATTTCCCCTTGCTCAACAGCCATCGGGACAGCCATTCGTTTTGGGACCCTCGACCACTGATGCCTAAACGCCTAGCCCCTGACCACCTTCATCTCGGCGATCCTCAAAACTGTCGAACAGGTCCAGCAGCGACTGTGCTTCCGCGACATCCTCCTTGAGCAGCCGAACCGCTCCGCTGTCGACGGCAGACTTCACGTCGATCTGGTTGACAGAAAGCCTGGCCCACGTCTGTCCGTCCATCGCAAGCATTTCTGCGTTTTTCGGGATTCACTAGAGTACGCAATGCAGGTGCTCGGATAACCCGCATCAGGCGCCATTCGATCTGGTCTGCCCGAAGCTCCCCTGACGCGAGCGTTCAAGGCTTCGACTCCGCGTTGCGTCCTACTTGGAAGCAAGTCAGTCCCCCCGGCTATTTGATCTTGCTCAATCGGCTGTCTTTCTTGTTCAGGCGCCAAATGAGGTCGGTGACTTTACCCCTCTCGTCCTGGAAGAACTCAACGTGCATGTCCGGCTTCTCGGAGTAGAAGAACCGAGACTCTGATTCGGGCAGGAGTTCCAACCCGGGCTGCCCGTCAGGGGTGCCCAGCATCAGGTCAAGTATTCTTAGCTTAGCTCTACGACTTGCAAAGACTCTTGCAGGGCTTTGACTGCATGCTCACTACGAGGCGCGGAGACGCCGGAGTTGCGGGCTGAGATCTGGGTGGGCACAGACTTTGCCAACCAGACCTTGGCTGATTCCACGCGCTCACGAACAGGTTCCTTGCCCCCGAACTGTGCGAGAACATAATCCGAAGGGAAGATGCTCACCGAGTCGCTCCTTCCTGGTAAATGAGCTCAGGCCACTGGTTTTTGTTGAATGGCAAGTAGAAGCCGAACAGACTCACGGCAAAAGTGGTTTCCTCCTGAGCAAGGGTTTCATGACATCCAGAGAGGTCTTTTTGATTCGGAGGATTCGCCCCTCTGACCAGAACCCCCTGAATGCAGTCTTGGGCAGGGTTTGAACAGTAGTGCTTTAGCGCCTCATCAAAGATGGGTAGCCAGTCCGTGCCTCTTGCTCTTACCAAGAGCCGTTGAATTAGCTGTTGGCGGTGTTCCGATGAAGTGACTAACCTTCGAAGCTGCCTAAGAAGGCAGTCGTCGCCGCTTGCAACGACCTGAGGCGGACAATCAGATTCTGACGATGACTTCACTTCACCGAAAAGGAAACCCAGGTGAACCTTCCTGTGAAATCCCACCAAGTCCGGACCAGGTAGGCTGGCACTCGGAGTTCGCTTATCCAGACTTGTTGGCCACGGAAAGGCCGCTTCGTGAGGTCCTCCAAGACTGCCTCTGCAAACATTTCTCCGATCTCCCAATCCTTCGCGCGAGGAGGTTGAGAAATTCCTGCCCTTTTGTTGCTGCTATACCCCGTTCTTGCTGTCGCCACGGACGATCAGCCTATGGGAAATATGTTGGGACCTTGCCTCGAACGTTCCCCACGACGTACTGAACTGCAACCGCGACGACAAGATTGCCATCGGGACCACCCGCATTTCTGTGCATCTGCGGGCCGCCTGGGGCTCCTGCGGGTCGTGGCATTGCGATTGCTCAGCTTGCGTTGTTCGCTCAATCGCGGAGTCAGGAGGAACGCCATGGCCCGACGCAACTGGATCACGAACACACGCACCATCGAACCCGGTGGGAGGTTCATGCACCTGCCGTCCGATAGTCGGGCGCCCGTGCGTTGGGAACCCATTCTGGCAGCGCGCGCCTTCATCTTTGCCCTTCTGCTCTGCCTGGGCAGTGTCCACGGCTGGGCTCAGCAAAACGACCAACAGCAGATGAAGGACCTCGACGAACAGGTTCAGAAGATCAAATCAGACATCCTCAACATTTCGGAGGAGCTGAGCCGGCTGGAGGAGAAACTGCTCTATCCGTCAGGGACACAGGTCGCGATCTTCATCGCGCTGGCCAAGGGCGACCAGATGCGCCTCGACGCCGTGCGGCTCCAGATCGACGGCCAGCTCGTCGCGCACCACATCTACAGCTTCAAAGAGCTCGAGGCCCTGCGCAAGGGCGGCGTTCAACGGATCTACGTCGGCAACGTGGCGACCGGGGATCACCAGCTCGAGGTGCTTGTCGACGGCAAGCTTGAGGGCGGCGCGGACTTCAGCCGCACAGAACGCTTTACCTTCCGCAAGGAAGTGAAGCCAAAGCTGGTGGGACTGACACTGGCCGGACCGCGTTCCGGCAACACTCCGATCGCGCTGGGGGAATGGTAATCGATGCGAACGTTACGACGGCTCATCGGACTTGGCCTGGCCCTGGGACTTGCCGCCCGTCCGGCCACAGGCGGCGACTTGAGGGACCTCTATTTCGGCGAGGCGCTCTATCACGCCTGGCAGGGACGGTATTTCGATGCGCTCCAGCGACTCGACACCGAGGTTGCCCTGTACCGCGGTCTCGACCATCCGGAACTCGATACTCTGCACTATCACATTAACAACGCCGAATTCTCGGTCGGCGACTTCGAGCTCAACTACCGCATGCACCACCGCGCAGGGCGCGCCATCAAGGCGGTGCTCGAAGGCGCCGTCGATGAAGCCGTACGAAACGAGGCCGCGTTCAGGCTCGCCCGCATCCACTTCCAGAAGGATCAGCTCGACGATGCGCAGAACGCGTTGGGGCGGATCCACGGTGTGGTGCCCGCGGAGATCAGAGACGACGTCGAGTTCCTACGGGCGAACATCGATATGGCGACGGGCCGGCCGGGCGACGCCGTCAAGGTACTCCAGCAGGTGCACAGCGACGAGAGCCTGACCGGGTTTGTCGCGTACAACCTCGGCATCGCGCTGTTGCAGGACAGTCGAAGCCGGGAGGCGATCGAGCAGCTTGACAAGGCCGGACGGCCTCCTGCCTCTGATGACGCCGGGCTTGCGATCCGCGACAAGTCCAACCTGGTGCTTGGCAGCATGCTGTTCGAATCGGGCGAATTCGAGCGGGCAAAACAGTCGCTGGAGCGCGTGCGCCTCGAGGGGCCGTTTTCGAACCAGGCTCTGCTGCGGGCCGGCTTTGCCGCGGCCACGGCCCAGCAGTATGACCGCGCGCTCGTGCCGTGGAACATTCTTGTGGAACGGGAGCCGACGGATGCCGCAGTCCAGGAAGCCATGCTCGCCGCGCCGCATGCCTATGCCAGCCTGAACCTGCACGGCCGCGCCGCGATCATGTACGGGCGGGCGCTCGATCAGTACAGCAAGCAAATCGAAAGAGTGGACGCCTCCGTGGGCAGCATCCGGGAAGGGAGCTTTCTCAAGGCCCTGATCCGCGAGGAGAGCCGGCAGGACGAAACTTGGGTCATCCGCCTGCGCAGCCTGCCCGACGCGCCCGAAACCTACTACCTGATGGAGCTGATGGCCTCTCACGACTTCCAGACCGCACTGCACAACTACCTCGACCTCGAGGACCTGCAGTCGAGACTCAAGGCCTGGAATACCAGCTTCGATGCTTTCGACGACATCATCCGGCTGCGCAGCCAGAACTACGAGCCGCTGCTGCCCGAAGTCGACGCGCAGTTCCGGGAGCTGGATTCGCGGATTCGCCTGGAACTCGAGCAGCGCAAGCACCTCAGCGAGCGCTTGAAGACGATGCTGACCTCGCCGCGGCCGGATTATCTGGCGACCGCGGAGGAGCGGATTGCCGGCGAGCGCATCGCACTCATCGAGAAACAGCTCGGCGATTCCGACAATCCCGAATTGGTCGCGCTTCGGCAACGCGCGGCCCGCCTGCGCGGCGCGCTTACATGGCGGCTGGAAACCGAGTACCACGAGCGGCTGACCGCTGCATATGTGCACCTGAACGAACTGAACGAACCTGTCGACGCTCTCACTAAACAGTACGACGCCTTTGTCAGGACGAGGCAGGCGGCGACGCACAGCTACGTCGGATACGACGCCCAGATTGCAGGGCTCCGCGAACGCGTCGGGAAAGCACTGCAACGTGTCGAAGTCTTGATGGCCCGTCAGGGACAGATGATCGAGACCGTCGCCATCAACCAGCTCGAAGCCCGCCGCGAACGCCTGGTGGCTCAGCAGACCGAGGCGCGCTTCGGCGTTGCCGATGGCTACGATCGAGCCTCGCGCACCGAGTCCGGCCCGGAGGAACATTGATACGTCCCTTCACCATTCCGACGGTGCTTGCGCTGGCTTTCATGGCCGGCTGCGCCGCGCGTGTCAACAAGCCAGTGGGAACGGCGGGGACGCTGGCGGAGCTGCGTAACATACGCCCGGACGTGCAGGAGGTGAAGGTTGAGCAGGGCCTCGAGCAGGCCATGCAGAAGTACCGGCGCTTCCTCGAAGAGGCACCGGAAACAGCGATGACACCGGAGGCGATGCGCCGCCTCGCCGACCTGCAACTCGAGAAGCAGTTCGGGATGCGCACCGACACCAGGCCGCGGGAAATGGCCGCGCCGCAGCCCGCCCAGGCGCTCGCGGGCGCGCAGCCCGGCAGGCCCAATCCGGCTGCAGCGAATGCCAGCGCCGGTTTGCGGGAATCCGATCAGGATTTCGAGCGGCGCACGACAGCGGAGGCCGGGATTCCGGCGGGCAACAACGCCGGGGCCTCGACGGCGGACGCGGTGCGCGCTGTCGCAGATCCCGAGGGTCCACTCGAGGCGATCGCTCTCTATAACCGGTTGCTCACCGAGTACCCCAGTTACAAGAACAGCGACAAGGTCCTCTATCAGATGGCGCGGGCGTACGACGAGCTGGGCCGCACCGATGAGGCCATGGAAACCATGGAGCGCCTGATACGCGCGAATCCGAATTCCGGGCACTACGACGAGGTGCAGTTCCGGCGGGGTGAGTACTTCTTTACGCGCAGAAAATATCGCGACGCCGAGAACGCCTATTCCGAGATCAACAAGCTAGGCCCCAAGTCCTCGTACTACGAGCTCGCTCTCTACAAGCTCGGGTGGACGTTCTACAAGCAGGATCTCCACGAGGAGGCCCTGCACAAGTACATGGCCCTGCTCGACTACAAGGTATCGATCGGTTATGACTTCGATCAGACGCACGAGGAGGAGGACGAACGCCGCGTCGCCGATACCTATCGAGTCATCAGCCTGAGCTTCAGCAACCTCGGCGGGCCGGATGCCGTCCGGGGGTACTACTCTAATTTTGGGAATCGCTCCTACGCGGACCGCGTTTACAACAATCTTGGCGATCACTACCTGGAAAAGCTGCGATACGACGACGCGGCGAAGACCTTCAAGACTTTCGTGGCGCTCTATCCGTTCCACCGTGGTGCGCCGCGTTTCAGCATGCGCGTCGTGGACACTTTCACAAAGGGCGGGTTCCCCCAGCTGGTGCTGGAGTCGAAGCGGGAGTTCGCGTCCAAGTACGGACTGAAGGCCGAATACTGGCGACACTTCAAACCCGAAGAGTCACCGGAGGTGCTGACCTACCTGAAGACGAACCTGAAGGACCTCGCGACCCATTATCACGCCGAGTATCAGAACGCGCAGGAATCGGGCGAGAAGCTCGCAAATTATCGCGAGGCGCATCGATGGTACGGCGACTATCTCGACTCGTTCCCGACCGACGCCGCGTCGCCGTCGATCAACTACCAGCTTGCGGACCTCCTCCTCGAGAACAAGGATTTCGGCGAGGCAGCCAAACAGTATGAGCGCACGGCCTACGGATACACGCCACATCCGCAGGCGGCAGCCGCGGGCTATGCCGCGGTCTACGCATATCGCGAGCAGTTGAAGGTTGCCGGCAAGGACCAGCAGGAGGCCGTCAAGCGCGATACGGTTGCAAGCTCGCTCAAATTTGCCGACGCATTTCCGGACCACGAGCACACCTCGGCGATCCTGGGTTCGGCGGCCGATGACATGTATGAGATGAAGGACTACAGCGCGGCCGTCACGGCCGCCCAGCGTCTCATCGATACCTATCCCGGCGCGGACATGCCCATCCGACGCTCGGCGTGGATTGTCGTGGCGCACGGCTCGTTCGAGCTCGCCGAGTACCCGCAGGCCGAACGCGCCTATGCTCAGGTGCTGACGGTTACGCCGGAGGGCGACGAGTCGCGCACCTCGTTCGTCGACAACCTCGCCGCCTCGATCTACAAGCAGGGTGAGCTCGCAAACGAGGCGCAGGACTATCGCGCCGCAGCCGACCATTTCCTAAGGATTCGCTCGGCAGCGCCTACGTCCAGCATCCGGTCGGCGGCCGAGTACGACGCAGGCGCCGCGCTGATCCGGCTCGAGGACTGGGCGGCCGCGGTGAAGGTGCTCGAAGCGTTTCGCAGCACCTTCCCGGAGCACAAATTGCAGCTCGAGGCCACCAAACAGATCGCCCACGCGTACCGGCAGAGCGGCCAGTTGTCGCGCGCCGCCGGCGAATACGACCGCATCTCATCCCAGTCCGAAGATCCGGCATTACGCAGCGAGGCGCTGCTCGTCGCAGGAGACCTTTACGAGCAGTCCAAGGACCGGGAGCGCGCGTTGGAGGCGTACCAACGCTATGTCAAAGAGTTTCCCCGGCCGGTCGAGACAGCCCTGGAGACCCGCTTCAAGATCGCCGAGATGCACAAGGCAGCGCACGACGATTCGCCCTATCGCCACGAGCTGGAGGAAATCGTACGCATCGACGCAGGCGCCGGGCCGGAAAGGACCGGCCGGACCCGGACGCTTGCGGCCCGTTCGGCACTGGTCCTCGCGGAGCAGCTCTACCGTGATTTCGTGGCCGTGAAGCTGCGGCAACCGTTCGAGACCAGCCTGCAGGATAAGCAGCAGCGTATGGATGCCACGATCGAGGCCCTGGGCCGACTGGTGCATTACGAAATCGCCGACGTGACGGCGGCCGCGACGTATTACATGGCCGAGACCTACTTCAATTTCAGTCGCTCACTGCTGGAGTCGGAGCGCCCGGCCGACCTGAAGGCCGCGGATCTGGAAGCGTTCAAGATGGACCTCGATGAGACAGCGTTTCCGTTCGAGGAGAAAGCCATCAACGTACACGAGAAGAACATGGAATTGCTGCACGACGGCGTCTTCAACGCGTGGACCGAGAAGAGTCTCAGCAGGCTGACCGAGCTGATGCCGGGCCGGTACGCGAAACACGAAATGAGCAGCGGCTTTCTCGCGGCGATCGAGGTCTCCGACGCGGCAACGGTGCCGGTCATGGAACAAGTGCGCCCCGACTATGAGGCAGCAGTGCGCATGCTGGAGGAAGCGCAGTACGAGCCGGGCGTCGCCTTGATGCTCAAAGTGAGCGAACAGGGGCCCGGATTAACGGCTGCGCACATCGATCTCGGCATTGCATACGCGCGCACCGCCGATTTAGGACGCGCCGAGGCCAGCCTGAACAAGGCGCTGGAATTGAATCCACACCCCGCCGCCTACAACGAGCTCGGCATGGTGCAGCGGCGCAACAAAGACTTTGCGAAAGCGCGCGCGAGTTATGAGGCGGCCCTGGCACAGTCCGCCGACTTTCAGTATGCGCACCGGAACCTTGGCATTCTGTGCGACCTGTATCTCGGGGACACCAAGTGCGCGTTGGAGCATTACGAGGCGTACAGCCGGATCGTCCCGGACGACGCCGAGGTCGCCAAATGGATTGCCGACCTGCGCAATCGCGGAAGCAAAAAGGAGAAGCCATGAGCCGAACCGTTTACTGGATGTTGCTTGCGGTCTTTGCCTTGGCACCCACGGCTGTTCTCGCGCAGCAAGAGAAGGCTTCGGAGGGCCAGAATCAGCAAGACCAGAATCAACCAGCTGCAGCGCAGGCAAAGACGGAAGCAGCACAAACGGAGACTGAAGAGGTGCAGACAAAGACGGACGAAAACGCGAAGTTGATCTCCGTCCCCGGAGGAAAGGCGCTCGGCATGTCCATTCTGGGCAATCAGGAAGCACCCAAGGCGCTGGTGATCGTTCCCTGGAAGCGCTCGGAACTCGGCAACGTCCAGGGCATCTCGACGCTGCTCGACGACTCGAGGCTACCTATCGACAAGGAAGTCTTCATGAGGATGCTCAGTTATTACGATATCACACAGGAAACGGCGCGCCTTGGCGGTGCGCCGGCCAAAACAAATGCGACCGCAACTGCGGCGCAGAGGAGGAAGCAATGACCTTTACAGAACTAATCGGAAACGTCGGTCTATTCGGAGGCGCGGTGATGTTTTGCCTCGCCGTGCTGTCCCTTTTTTCAGTGGGGATGATCGTAGACAAGCACCGCCGCTTCCGCTCGGCCTCGCACCAGTCGGAGATGTTCAAGCCCGTATTCAAGAAGTTCATGCACGGGGGAGAGATCTCGGAGCTGATCGACGCCGTGCGGCAGCAGCAGAATTCCCATGTGGCGCAGGTGGTCTCGGCAGGCATCCACGAGTATGAAGGGGTGCGCCAGGCCGGAGGCGACCCGGTCGCTTCGCTCGAGCTCGTCACGAGCGCGCTCAGGGACTCCATGTCCGAGACGCTGATCCAGTTGAAGCGGGGGCTCGGGTTCCTGGCCACGATCGGATCCACGGCCCCGTTCATCGGCCTCTTCGGCACCGTGGTCGGGATCATCAACGCGTTCCGCAGCATCGCGGCCACGGGGTCCGGCGGGATGTCTGTGGTCTCGGGCGGCATCGCTGAGGCGCTGGTCTCGACAGCTCTGGGCATCTTCGTCGCGATCCCGGCCGTCGTCGCGTTCAACCACTTCACGGGCAAGATAGAGACTTTCCACGTCGAGATGAACCGGGCTTCGACCCAGCTCGTGAACTGCTTGTTCAAAATACCGGAGACCAAAATACCGGATCTCAAGGTTTCCGGGTTCAGGGTTTCCGACGTCAACGTACCGGAGGTGGTTCATGCGGCTCGGTGAGTCGGCCAAGATGCAGGCGGCCATCAACATCACGCCGCTCGTCGACGTCGTGCTCGTGCTGCTGATCATCTTCATGGTGATGGCGCCGCAGATGAGGAAGGGACCTGACGTCAACCTGCCGAACACGGCGAAGCCGGGCGATCAGGGCGACGAGAGAGGCCGGATTCTGGTCTCCATCGACGACGCCGGCAAACTGTGGATCAACGATCAGCAGGTCGCAGCCGAGCAATTCGGCGAGGCCCTCCTCGCTGCGGCGGGCACTGAGGAGGACCCCAGGGTCGTGATCCGGGGCGATGCAAAACTCAACTTCCGCCAGGTCCGGGAGGCCATGATTGCAGTCAAAGAGGCCGGTTTCCGCGGGGTGGGACTGATCGCGAAGCGCGCTGACGCGCGGGGAGAGTGACATCATGCAGTTTAACAGAGACGATTCCGGCTCAAGTCTGCAGTCCGAGATCAACATCACGCCGCTCGTTGACGTGGTGCTCGTGCTGTTGATCATCTTCATGGTCGTCGTTCCCCTTCTCATGCAGGGCTACGACGTCGATATCCCTCGGGCCTCCGCCGATGCCGTGCCGGTGCAGGCCGTGGAGTCGCAGCTGATCCTGAGAATCGGGCCCACGGAGTGCTCCATCCTAGAGCCGCCATCAGGGGAGGGGCTGCCGGCAGACTGTCGCGTGACTCTGAACGATGAAAAGATCCCTGCCGCGGAATTGTCTGCGCGCGTGGCGCAGACACTGAGCGGCCGGCCCACGGAACAGCGAGTGCTGTTCCTGGCCGCAGACGACCGTTTGAACTATGAAGGAGTTCTGCGAATCATCGATCTTGCCAAGTCCGGCGTTGAGGATTTGAAGATTGAATTTATCGCGACCCGGTGAGGTGGTTGCTTGATGACGACCATGGAAACCAAAAGGAGCATGTTCAAAGCATTCGGAGCCCCGTCAGGCCGCAGCATGTTGACGAGCGTCGCGCTCCATGTGCCCATGCTGGCCCTGCTGATGCTCTTGCCGGCGCAAGCGTTGCTTCGGAGTGCGGACTCAAAGAAAGAGATCGACATCGTCTTCTATCGTCCACCGGAGATCAAGATACCCCCGCGAGCGGCCGCGCTTCCTCTAGCGCGCGGGACGGCTCCGGCTGGGGCCCCACCGGGGGCGCCTGCACCCGCGCTGAAACCGAGACCGAACGCCGCGCCAGGCCCAGACCGGCCTGGGAGACCGGAACTCCCGCCAGGTCCGGAGGTGGGCGTTCCCGTGGACCCGCAGCCACAGCCGAAGGTTGGAAACGCGGGCATCCTGGCATTCAAGGACAAGTTCGCGAGCCTGGCACAGGACAAGATCGTGCCGCTTCTCGGAGCCGATGCGCGTCACGGTGCCGCCGATGACATCGGCCGGCCATCGTCACCTTCAACGTTGACGACCAATGCGGCGGGATCGAGCGGCGGCATCAACGTCGCCTCGCTGAAACGCAGCGTGGGAGGCGGTGGCGGAGGAGGCGGTGGCGGTGGCACCGGCGGTGGCGGAATCGGTGGCAGCGGCGTTGGCGGAGCCGGCGGTAGCGGAGGCGGGCTCCAGGGCGTGGGAGTAGGCCGCGCGACCAGCTCGATCACCTCGATCAGCGGCGGCGACCGGCCGAAGGCACGCAGCGGGCCGGGGGCTTCCCGCACCGACGAAGAAATACAGATCGTGTTCGACCGCTACAAGGCGTCGTTCTACCGGCTGTACAACCGGGAGCTGCGCAATAACCCCAGCTTGAAAGGCCAGATGGTGCTGCGCCTGACGATCGAGCCGGACGGCAGCGTCTCGATGTGCGCGCTGCATTCGAGTGACATGGATGCGCCGGATCTCGCAGCTCAGGTCGTGAGCCGCGTCAAGACGATGAATTTCGGCGCGAAGGACGTACAGGCCGTGACGATCGTGTACCCGATCGACTTCCTGCCGGCGTCGTGAACCAGGAGATTGGAAGTGATCTGATCAGCTGACTTCGACGCGATTCTGACAAAGGCAAAGTCATCGAAAGATGGCGACGCAAAGTCACCGGTCTAAAGGGGCGCTGAGCGCCCTATGACGGCGGGACCGCCGGAATCCAGTCCACAACGTGGGCTGCCTCGGTCCCTCCAGCGACGAATTGCATGGTAATGGAACGAGGGCGTACATGACTTCTAGAGACACGAACAATGCGAGACTGCACGGCAGCTGGATCGAGATCCTGCTGTTCCCCTTCGCACTGTTGCTGCTGACCGCCGTCCCGGCGCTCGCGGAGGATTGCGTCAAAGATCTCGGCGGCGTGGTCGATGGATTTGTTAACCCTGTTGCTCCCTCGCAGATCCAGATCGACGGCAACTGCACGATCCGAAACTTTCCCGCGTCCAATCCGCTAAGCACCAACTTCAGCTTCCTGACACAACCGGGCCAGACCAACGAGAGATGGCTGGTCATCTTCGACAACGTCGTGCACACGGGCCAGATGTCGTGTAACGCCGTTCAGGGGCACAAGATCTGGTTCACCAACGGCTCGTCGACCGGAATCCATGAGGGCTGCCAGAACCTCTTTATACCAGTCGAGAAGATCAACAAACAGAATCCGGCGGGCAAGACCACGGCTACCATCGGCGTTCCCTTTACCTACAAGCTGGTGATCCCGGTCCTGTTCGATCCCTTATCGGGCACCGTCATCAACTCCAGCGGATCGCCAAACGACCTGCACGGCATCACGGTCTGGGACGACCTCACCGCGACGGGCGTGGACCTCAGCTTTGTAAGCGAGCGCGCCTACTGGCTCAATAACGGCACCGCGATTCCCCATACGTTTTCCAACCTCGGCGGTAAGCTCACCTTCGACAACTTCCCCGTCGTCCCCGCCGGGCAGCAGTTCGTGATCGAGGTCACGGTCGTGCTCAACGACACGCCGGCGAACGTGCCGGGGAAGCAGTTCATCAACACGGCGAAGTGGGACTTCGGACGGCTCATCGACGGCGTGCACTACGAGCCCCTGCCGGGCGAGTGGGGCGTCACGCCACCGCTGACGATTGCCGCACCGGTGCTCAGCGTTACGAAGTCGGGCCCGGCGACAATGAATCTTGGACAGTGGGGCGATTTCGCCATCAACGTCCAGAACACCGGGACCAGCGATGCCTGGGACGTGACCCTCCGTGACCTGTTGCCGCACGGCGCGACGGGCGGCATGTGCGATCGGACGCCCGAAATCCTGAGCGCGCAGGTCTTTGCGGCAGACGGCGTCACCCCGATCGCGGGCAAGGGCCCGCTCAGCCAGGGCAGCGGCTACTCTTTCAGCTACAGCGCTGCGCCCAACTGCCGGCTCGACATCACGATGCTGACGGCCGCGGCAAGGATCGGTCCGAGTGAGCGGCTGATCGTCAGGTACCGGACGCAGCTCGACGCCGACACGCAGAATGGCGTCGCACTCACCAATGTGGCGGGAGCCATCCAGTGGTTCAATGGCGACAGCAGCAATGCCAACCGTAAGCCTTACACGCGCACGCTGACCAACGGCACGCCGGGCATCCTTGACCATGAGGACGCCCACACCGTGACGGTGGCGCTCACCGGCTACTACTTCGAGAAGACCGCCGCAAATCTGACAAGCGGGGCAAATCCCGCGACAACCGCCGCGCCGGGCGACAAGCTGCGCTATACCTTGCGTTTCCGCACACCTGGTCAGGCGCTCAGTAATTTCAGCATCTTTGACGAGATGGATGCTCTCAACGCACAACCGGCATTCGTGCCGGGCACGCTCACGCTCGTCACAACCCCGGCCGGGGCCGACATCAGCGGCACCAGCAGCACGGGCGGCGCCAAGGGCACCGGCGTCATCGACATCCGTAACCTGAACGTGCCGGTCAATAGCCAGGCCCTGATCGAGTTCGACATCACCTTGGCTTCGAGCCTTTCCAACGGCACCGTCGTCACCAACCAGTCGACGCTCCGCCTCGCAGACGGCACGGTCTTCGCCTTGAGCGATGACCCGAGCGTCAATGGCGCGGCCAACCCCGCCGTCCCGGGCGACGAGGATCCCACAAGGGTGAGGATCGTATCGGCGGCACGCTTCCTGGTGCAGAAGATCTCCACCGATCTGACGGGCGACCCGAACGTCCTGCTCGCCGGCGAGACACTGCGCTACACGATCACGGTGAAGAACACCACCAGCAGCAATGCCGTGAATGGCACGTTGCGCGATGCAGTGCCGGCGAACACGGCATACGTCGCGGGCAGCACGAAGCTGAACGGCGCCGCGGTCGCGGATGTCGCGGGCATGGCGCCGCTCGTGAACGGAATGCCGATCAACTCGCCGGCCGACACGACGCCGGGCTCCATGCCTGCCGGCGCCACTGCAACCATCACGTTCGATGTGATCGTGAACCGGAATGTCGTCAACGGTACGGTGATCTCGAACCAGGGCTTTGTCACAGCCACCACAAGCGGAATCGCCGACCAACCTTCCGATGACCCAGACACGCCGGAGCCCAATGATCCGACGCGCGACATCGTCGGAAATCTGCCTTTGCTCTATGCCGAGAAGCGGGTTGCGCTGTTCGGCGATCTCAGCTCGCCGGGTATCGTCGATCCGGGCGACGTGCTGCGTTACACGATCACTGTGTGGAATTCCGCGGCGGTCGCGGCGACGGTCGTCATCCTGCGCGACAAGGTTCCAGCGAATACCACGTACATCGCGAATTCCACACTGCTCAACGGACAGCCCGTCGGCCAGCCGGACGGGGGCGTATCGCCGCTCACCTCGGGCATCGACGCCGGCACGATCTCGGCCGGGGCCAAGGCAGTGCTCCAGTTCGACCTGCGCGTCAATCCCGGCACGCCTACGGGCACCGTGATCAGCAACCAGGCCGTAGTCGACACCGTTGAGTTGCCGGACCTTCTCACGGATGGCGACGGCAATCCGGCGACGGGCCCAGAGCCGACGGTCGTCGTGGTGGGTAACGCTCAGGGGCTTTCGATTACGAACCAGGTCACCGTCGTCGGTGGCGGCGCTGCAGTCCCCGGCGCCCAACTCGAATACGTCGTCCGCGTGCTGAACATCGCGGCGGTGCCCGCCATCAATGTCGTCATCACCGACGACCTCAATGCATCGCAACCTGGCCAGCTTACATACATGAACGGATCCGCGACGGTGAACGGAGCGACGACGGGCGTCACGTTCGCCGGCTCGACCATCACCGTCGACTACGGCGCGGTCAGCGGACCGCTGCCGCCGGGCGAGGCCTTGGTGCTCAGGTTCCGGGCCACTCTCGCCGCCGGAATCGCGAACGGCACGATCGTCACGAATACCGCCGTGGCCACCTGGAACCAGCCCACACAAACCACGAGCGCCAGCGTGTCGTTTACCGTCGGCAGCATCCCCGGCACCCCCGGCACCTCCAGCTTCGCGGTGCTGAATGGGTCAGTCTGGCATGACGCCAACTTCGACGATGTCCGGGATCCCGGTGAGCGCGCTCTAGCCGGTTGGGCGGTGGAGCTCTACCGCGATAACCAGCTGTCGCAATCCGTTCAGACGGACGCAAACGGCGGCTATACCATCAACCGCGTCGAGCGGAACGACCAGACCGCCATTCGCTACGAGTTGCGGTTCCGCGCGCCGGGCGCGGGCGCGAACACGGCGATGCTGGGCCGCGCTGTCTCGCCGTTCACGAACGGAATGCAACGGATCACCGACATCGTCGTGCGGTCCGGCGCCAATCTGCAAGGCCTGAACCTGCCGATCCATCCGAACGGCGTCATCTACAACTCGATGGCGCGTACACCGGTTGTCGGGGCGACACTCACCCTGCTGGATGCCCGCAGCGCCTCGCCCTTGCCGGCGGGCTGCTTCGACGATGCGGCCCAGCAAGGGCAGATCACGCTCGCAGACGGCTATTACAAGTTCGACGTCAACTTCAGCGACCCGGCCTGCCCGAGCGGCGGTGATTACCTCATCGGGGTGACGGCGCCGCCGGGAACGACCTACGTTGCGGGCAATTCGCAGATCATCCCGCCGACGTCCAACGCTTCGACCGCAGCGTTCTCGGTGCCGGCCTGCCCGGCCAGCGCCGCCGATGCCATTCCGGGCTCGGCCCTATTCTGCGAAGTTCAGCCTTCGGAGTTCGCGCCGGCTGCATCGGTACCGTCACGCAGCGCCGGCACGAATTACTACGTCCACCTGATGCTGGACGGCAGCCAGATGCCGGGCTCGAGCCAGATCTTCAATAACCACATCCCGCTGGATCCGCAGCTCCTCGGCTCGATCGCGATCTCCAAGACGACGCCGGTGGTCAACGTTACCCGCGGGCAGCTGGTTCCGTACACGATCACCGCGAACAACCATTCCGGCATGTTGCTCACGGATGTGAGCATCGTGGATCGCTTGCCTGCGGGATTCAGCTACATCAAGGGCTCTGCGCTTCTCGACGGCGTGCCGACCGAGCCGTCGGTCGCGGGCGGGGCGCTCAGCTGGAACGGGCTGGTCATTGCGGGCAATCAGGTGCGCACGGTGAAAGTGCTGCTCGCCGTGGGGGCCGGCGTCACTGGGGGCGAATACGTGAACCGCGCGCAGGCGTTGAACGTCGTGACCGGCAACACGATGTCCGGGGAAGCAACTGCTACTGTGCGCCTCGTGCCCGATCCTACATTCGATTGCAGCGACGTGACCGGCAAGGTCTTCAACGACGCCAATCGCAACGGGTGGCAGGACGACGGCGAAGAGGGCCTGCCCGGCGTGCGTGTGGTAACACCACGAGGTTTGGAGGCGACGACCGATAAGTACGGGCGGTACCACATCACCTGCGCGATCACGCCAAATGAGAGCCGCGGCAGCAATTTTGTGCTGAAGCTCGACGACAGGACGCTGCCGAGCGGCTACCGGATGTCGACGGACCAGGTGCAGATCCAGCGCGCCACGAGCGGTAAGACTCTGCAAGTTAATTTCGGTGCGTCCATTCACCGGGTGGTCTCCATCGACCTGTTGAATGCGGCGTTCGAGCCGGGTACGACCGAAATCCGCCTCCAGTGGAGGCCACGCCTCAACTTACTCTTCGAAGAACTGCGCAAAGCGCCGGCGGTGCTGCGCCTATCCTACATCGCCGACACGGAGGATGCGGCACTCGTCAAACGGCGCGTTGAAGCGGTCAAACGGCAGCTGACCGAAGCGTGGGGTGCGGCGAACGACAGCTACGTGCTCACCATCGAGCCTGAAGTCTTCTGGCGCCGTGGTGCCCCGCCGAAACAACCCGAAGTGCGTCTGCCGGGAAGCAGGTGAACGATATGAACAAGCACCGCCATCTACCGCTGATTTTCGGATTCCTGATGATGGCCGCCTCCACAGCCGCCGGTCAGATCAAGGCGCCTGCCGATGAGGTCAACACGGCCGCCAGTCCGTTCAACACGGCTACAAGTCCGTTCAACGCCGGTCAGGTCAACTCGCACACCGGTCCGTTTAGTAGTCCGTTCAACACGACTGCCAGCCCGTTCAACACGGCTACGCGTCCGTTCAACGCCGGTCAGGTCAACACGCACACCGGTCCGTTTGGTAGTCCGTTCAACACGACTGCCAGCCCGTTCAACACGGCTACGCGTCCGTTCAACGCCGGTCAGGTCAACTCGCACACCGGTCCGTTCAAAACGGCCAAGCCAGGCGAGCCGGTCGAGCGGCATCTGTCCGACGACCAGAAATTCCGGGAATGGTCTCTCCAGTCGGATGCAACCGATGTCACCAAGCGCATCAAGGTCTGCCGGGTGGAGGACGTCTGCAAGATGCGATTCAAGGAAGGGTTCACGCCGCGCACGCGCGTCAGGAACATCGTCGTGCCACTGCGGTACGACGACGAGAACACTCCTATTTCCGAAGCCTTCACCAGACAAGTCCGGCAGGCGCTGGACAACCTGCGAGACAAGCAGAGCGTGAGAGTCAGGTTCATCGGCTATACCGACGACGCGCCGCTGACCGGCCGCGACCAGAGCATTTACGGAGACCACCTGTCGTTGTCGAAGGCAAGGGCACAGCGCGTCGCGCTGGCCATGCAGGAAACCCTGGGATTGCCGGCCTCGGCGATCGAAAGCGACGGTCGCGGCGCCTCACACCCGGTTGCTTCCAACGACACTGTGCAGGGACGAGCCTTGAATCGCCGCGTCGAAGTGGAATTCTGGTACGACGACCCTCTCCAGGCGTTGCCGGACGAGCCGCAACTCTGTCCCGGCGACGTCCAGGAAGTGGTGACCAAGGTTTACGATCCGCCCTGGGGTAGCATCCCGGCGCTCGAGCTCACCGACGGCCAGCCGATCATTCCGCCTGGCTACGCGGCAAACCTGCGCCGCGCGCTGACCGACATCGCGGATCGGACCAATCCGCGACTGCGGTTTATCGGCTATACGAAGAACGAGCGCCTCGACCGCCGTACGGCGTCCGTATACGGCGACGACATCGGCCTTTCCGCGGCGCGGGCGCGCCGCACCATGGACATCGTCATGCAGGACCCAGTGTTGTCCGGTGCTAAGTCCGAGCACGAGGGGCGTGGCTATGTCCAATCCGACGACGTCGTGAACGCCGGCTTTATCCAGGGCCAGGAGTCGTTCGTGCGCGTGCAGGTGGTATATGACGAACCGCTGCCGTTGGACAATTACGAGGGCATTGACATCACGCGTCTCACCCAGGAGCTTCGTCCGAAGAGCCCTTACGATCTTAACGTGATGCACATCACGGTCGACGGTAAGCCGATCGACGATCCGAACCGCAGCTCTTCCGACGTCCAGCGCTGCACCGACGTCGCGCTCGACAATGCCAACATCCAGTTCCGCTTCGACAATCTCGAGTCGCGGCCGCGGCTCAGCGTCGCGGCGCATCCAGTCGCCGTGTCGGTCAGCGACGTGGAAGGCGTTCCCGCCCCGGTCGTGCGTTTCCGGATGTACACCAACTATTCGTCCTTCATCGAGCGTGCCGAAATCCGAATCTTCGAGCAGGAGCAGTCATTGCAGGCCGCGCCGCTCGAAATCATCGCGGTCGACGGCGCGGGCCTCGCATCATGGCAGCCGTCGGCAAAAACTGTCGCGGGCCCGGCACGCGAACTCAAGTACCTGCTGCGCGCCTACGACTCGAAGGGTCATTTCGACGAAACGGACGCGCGGCCGCTGTGGCTGTACCGCGAGCCGTCGCTTGGAAACGTCGTGACGTCCGATGCGACGTCGCCGCGCGAGCTGCTGGCCGCCTACGGTGAGAACCACCTGGCGCGCCACCAGATTCCGCTCGGCAGCGGCACGGTGAACGTGCAGGGGAGTGGCATACCGGCGGGCTACACGATATGGGTGACGGGCCGTCAGGTTCCAGTCGATCCGCAGGGCAACTTCGCCGCGGAGGAGATCCTTCCGGGCGGCACGCATACGGTCGAAGTCGCGGTGCTCGACGATGCGGGCAACGGCTCGCTCTATCTTCGTGACCTGGAGTTCAAGCGCAGAGACCTCTTCTACGTCGGCGTCGCCGACATCACGGTGTCCGGGAGCCGTTCGGACGGGCCGATAGATCTGCTGCAGGGCCAGAACGCCCCGCAGCCCTACGATTCGTCGCTGGATGGCCGGCTAGCGTTCTACGTGAAAGGCAAGGTCAGCGAGCGCTGGCGATTGACGGCGAGCGCGGATACTCGCGAAGGTCCGGTGAAGAGCCTCTTCAGCAACTTCCTCGACAAGTCGCCCGATTCGTTGTTCCGGCGCATCGATCCCGATTACCATTACCCGACGTTCGGCGATGACGGTGTCGTGACAGAAATGGCGCCGACTTTGGGCAAGTTCTACTTTAAAGCGAGCCGTGGCGAAAATTACGGGATGTGGGGCAATTTCAACGCCGGCTACATGGGCAACGAGCTGGCCCACGTCGACCGCGGCCTGTACGGGGCCAATGCGCACTACGGGTCCGAATCAACCACTGAATTCGGCGAGCGACGGATGACCGTGGATGGGTTTGCCGCCCAACCGGGAACGCTGTCGACCTACGAGGAATTCCGGGGAACGGGCGGGTCGCTCTACTTCCTGCAGCACCAGGACATCCTGACGGGCTCCGAGCGGGTCCGCATCGAGATCCGCGACAGGGACTCGCGCATCGTCACGGGTGTGGTCAACCTTCGGCCCAGCGTGGACTACGACATCGACTACCTGCAGGGCCGGCTGCTGCTGACCCAGCCGCTCTCGTCGACTGCTGACGACAACCAGCTGGTGCGCAACAGAAGCTTGAGCGGTAACGAGGCCTATGTGGTGGTACGTTACGAGTACACGCCAGGCTTCGACCAGCTGGACGCGGTCTCCGCCGGGGGCCAAGGTCATTACTGGGTCAACGACCATTTACAGTTCGGCCTGACCGCCAACCACAACAAGGAAGGCGATGCCGACAGCAACCTCGGCGCCGCGGACATGACCCTGCGGATGAGCGCCAATTCCTTTTTCAAGGTGCAGACGGGCCGGAGCGAGGGTCTCATCTCCACGCCGCTACAGTCCAATGATGGCGGATTCGGATTCCAGGGCCCCGACCTGTCGTCCACGGACGCGAAAGCGGGGGCCTACCGCGCCGACCTGAGCGTCGGGCTAAGCGACTTCCTCAAGGGTCGCGATGGTCTCTTCACCTTCTATACGCAGAACCTCGACGCCGGATATTCGGCGCCGGGACAGGCGACTCTCAAGGACACCGAGCAATACGGCGGCACGTTCAGGATGCCGGTGACGAAGCGCCTTAGCCTGGCGGCCAAGGGTGATCAGAGAATCGAAGTCCAGGGGCTCGAGACCCGGGCGATCGAATTGGACTTTGGTTATAAGCTGACCGAGAGATGGAAAGTCAGCACCGGCGTGCGTAACGATCTGCGCAATGACCGTTCGCCGGTTGTTCCGCTAACCCAGGAGCAGGGCCAGCGCACGGACGCGGCCGCCCAGGTGATGTTCGATCCCGGCGCCGCATGGCGAGCCTATGGCTTCGTCCAGGACACGGTCGCGGCAAGCGGCGGCCGTGAAAGCAACGGTCGCCTCGGCGCGGGCGGCTCCTATCGCCTGACGAAACGCTTCCGGATCGACGGGGAGGCTTCAGACGGGGACCTCGGGCCCAGCGGAAAGATCGGCACCAGCTTCCTCTATTCCGACTTGACCAATCTCTACCTGAACTATTCATTGGAAAACGAGCGGACGGACAACGGCGCGCAGGTCCGCCAGGGCAACCTGATCTCGGGGGTGAAGAGAAGGCTCTCCGACAGCTCCAGTGTTTACTTCGAGGAGCGTTACCAGAGGGGCGGGCAGACCGGCCTCACGCGCGCCACCGGAATCAACCTCGTGCCGAAAGAGCGCTGGAATTTCGGCGGCAGCACGGAGATCGGCAAGCTGCGCGACTCCCTGACCGGCGCCGCGACCGATCGCAAAGCGGCTGGAGTCCGCATGGGCTACGGCCGCGATAAGGTGCAGTTCTCGAGCGGTGTCGAGTATCGCCGGGACCTCGTGGAACAACTCGACACGACGCACAGCAGAAGGACTGCGTGGCTGTTCCGTAACAACTTCAAGGTGCAACTGACTCCCGACTGGCGCATGCTCGGCAAGCTGGACCACTCGGTCAGTGATAGCTCGCTCGGCGGGTTGTATGGCGGCGGATACACCGAGGGCGTGGTCAGCTACGCGTACCGTCCAGTGCGGCACGACCGGCTGAGCGTCCTGACAAAATACACGTACTTCTATAACGTCCCGACCACGGACCAGGTGACGATGCGGAACACTGCGGTCGAGTTCATTCAGAAGAGCCACATCGCGGCGCTCGATCTTACCTACGACCTCACGGCCAACTGGTCGATCGGCGGCAAGTACGCCTACCGCCTGGGACAGGCAAGCCTGGATCGCGTGCAGCTGAATTTCTTCGACAACGCCGCGCAGCTCGCCGTGTTGCGCGTGGACCGGCGGTTCCGCAAGAACTGGGAAAGCATGGCCGAGCTGCGAATGCTCGACCTCCCGGATATCCGTCAACGCCGCCGCGGCGCGCTGGCCGCGATCTATCGTCACATCGGCAAGAACCTGAAGGTCGGCGTCGGCTACAACTTCACCGACTTCTCCGACAACCTGACCGACCTGAGGTACAACCACAAAGGGGTATTCCTCAATCTTATCGGGACCAAGTGATGCCGTGGAGTTTGCATCGCTACGATCGAAACGCTGGTCGACGCTATCGCCGTGCCGCCTACCCGGCGCCGAGGCGTCAGCTTGCCATCCGTAATGCCTTCGACATTGCCCTTTCCAGAACACGGTCAACAAGACGATAGCAACTGTCTTGAAAGTCCCAAGGGTGCACCGCTGGACTACTCTGCTGCCACGTAGTGTTCGTAGGCATCATGGCGTTCAGAATCGTGAGCAACTTGCGCATGCAGGCCGTGAGCATTAGCAACGGGATAAAAGGGAGCCAGTTTTGCTGGAGACAGACTGGGGTGCAGGCCGCTGAGATGAGGGCGCGCCGAAGCCTTTTCTTTGGAGGACTCGGATTGGAATTAGGGCATGAGATTTAGCCGCCTGCGCCGTCGGGAGGGGCGGGAGAAGTGGAAGGCGGCGAGTGTTTAGTGTCGATCCTGACCGATTCCATCACCAGGTAGAGTTTGTCTGCGCTGTTGACTTTACCAAAGATGCAGTAGGCCTGATCGGGCAGGATGCTTTGGGATTTGGAGAAGTCATACAGGCGATAGAGGCGGTGGGTATCGAGGTCTTTCATGACGAACACGGTGCACTTGCGACATTCCGTGCGCGAGAGCAGAGACAGGTGATTGGCGCTGAAGTTAAACATGAGAAAAGCGTCCAGGCAAAGAAGGGTTCGGCGGCGTGAGAAGAAAGAGCGAGAGAGGCTGTCTCTCGCCCCCTCCGCAGCGCCGATGAGGAGTTAGCCCGCCTGACTCCTCCGGTTCTCGGGGTTATCATCACAGAGCGGCGCCTGAAATGAGCCGGAGGCGGTGGCTGCCAGCGTCTGGCTCTTTTTGGCTTTGCGCAGGCTGTCGCCGGCCAAGAGGAACGCCGATCCGGCTCACTCCCGTATTGTCGGTTAACCGGAAACTGGGAAAGACTGCCGACTCGAACTTCTAATCCAAAAAAGCTGACTTTGTAGGAATCTCGTACGCATGGGCCACCTCCGTTCGAGATCCCGTGTCACTCAGGACGTCTCAGTCAAGAGGTAGAGCAGCCAGCAGATGATTAGTTCAGCCCCCTGCTAGCTCGGCGCCCCGACCCATAGATCCTCATAAGTTAGAATTAACCGGCCAAATCTGTTTGATACCTTTGTTTCAGGCTAAGCGCTCTCTGGTCAAACAGTTTGGCCGGTTAATGTCGATTTAACTGGCCCAATCTGTGCACGCGCCGACAGAGTTCGCATTCTGTGAGGGTTAGATGTGCGCGGGCATCACGATTGGCCAGTTAAGTCGCCTAGTGGCGACCTATTCGCCGCCCATCGACTTTCAATGTGGGCTTCTCGTCTGGCTCAATGCCCAGTCGGTCATTGACGGCGCCGCGAGGCTTTTGCCGCGCCCGAGGTATTGTTCTGTGGTCTGGATCGAGACATGTCCGAGCAGGAATTGGATCTGATTCAGTTCGCTGCCGGCGAGGTGGCACAGACGGGCGCAGGTGCGACGAAGGCCATGCGGAGCGAGCTTCTCGATAACAGCGCGAACTGCAGCTTGCCGAACCACCTCCCACAGCACCTTCGGTGCAACAGTACCTGAGATCGCGCATTTGTTGTGTGCATCCTGGGTGTGGGCGGGCAACACGAAAAACAGACCCAGTGCCAGCGTCTTCTAAATCATGACCCTCTGCCCTGGTTCGTAAAACTCTTGTACCGTGATGGGGACGTACTGGCAAACGATGACGTGTAAGAATGATGATGAACGAAAGGAAATCAATGGCTCCCACATTTGCGAACGGCAAGATCGGCTACATCGAGATGCCCGCGACCGACAGTTCGCGCTCGGCGGAATTCTATCAACAGGTCTTCGACTGGAAGATCAGGAAGCGCGGCGATGGCAGCACAGCCTTTGACGACGGCGTCGGGCAAGTAAGCGGAACGTGGCTGCTCGGCCGTCCGCCGTCACCAACGCCGGGCCTGCATTATGGTCGACAGTGTGGCTGCGACATGTGACGCAATCATCGCGGCGGGCTGCGAGATTGTCCAGCCAATCGGCGCGGACGCGCCGGAGATCACCGCGAGATTCCGCGATCCAGGGGGCAATGTGCTCGGGCTGTATCAGCAGCCAGGTTGAGGAAGCTTACACCCCAACGCACTAGTCGTAGCCGCTCTCCGTCCAATAACGCCTAAACGAAGCAAAAGCAATCATACCAGACGATTAAAGCCACTCAGTTTCGCGAGTGGCTTTCTTTTTTGTCCTGTCTTTGCAAAAACCGTTGTCCAGACGTTGTAAACCCAGCATTTCAGTGCTTCTTCTTTCCGTGGCCATGACCCTTTTTATAATCTCGGTCACGTTTTTTATCCCAATCGTGTCGATGTTCGTGCCGACAATGATCGCCTTCCCAGTATCCGACAAAATACCTGTGTCCATCGTAGCGAGGCGCCACCCATCGCGCTTCGTCATATGGTCGTTGAGTCCAATAACCTTCATGCCAGTGGTAATGTCCTCTCGCGGGGTACCAGTATCCCTCGATCCACACGAACTCCGGAGCTGGTCTTGGCGGATGAACGTAAACCACTCTGGGAGGCGGCGGAGCGCCAATATTGATTCCAATATTGACTTCCGCGCCGAATGCCGACCGGCCCAACAATATCAAAGCAAACAATCCCGTGTTCGTAAGTCTTCTCATCATCACCGTAGTTGTACCTCCTTCATTTATTAGCGATTCGAGGCGGCGAGTTCGTAGTCCTTCCTGGTTTGGCATGAAGTGACTTGCGCATAACAAACCGAGACCCCTACTGCCAACTGTCCTCACCACCCACGGTCGACGTCAAGTTGACAATACCGTTGGCAGAGAGTAAAAGAAGTCGGTTGTAGGGCTGACGAAGAAGCTAGGCCGCCACGAGAACCAGCACCAGGACCGCCGCCGCCAGAGCAATAACAACGTAGGTGATTTGTTGGTTATCCAAAGCACCGCCAGCAATATCTGTCTGGACCTTTTCAGTTTGAGCGACCAAGCGCGCCAGCTCTTCATCGTTCAAAAGGTGAACTGCATCTTCGACCTTCTTCGGGTCGGTCTTGGTGGAAGCTAAGGTTTGCCGCACCCGTTCAGACGAGAAGAATCGTTGGACCTTCTCTAGATTCGCTTGTCTTGCCTTTACGGACTTGGCAAGCGTGTCATGCAGGTCCGACGGACTCACCAGATGATCCTCTCCGCGCACCGTGAGAGTCGGCGCGAATAAAGCTCCTGCTATGAGGAATAAAACAATGTTCCTGACCTTCTGCAAGTTAAGCCGCATATTGCCTCCTGAGAGCGTGTCGGTGTTGTTCTTTGACAAAAGAACAATTGGATTAAACGTGTTTCCCGTGGACACACTGATTGACTGGCAACTTTCTAACCAAAAAGACCATTAGCCACGTGAAACAGTCTCATTCGAATGTGTTGCTGACGATATTGGGTCATCTCCCGTCTTTGGCTACTTCTTCCTAAT
This sequence comes from uncultured Acidimicrobiia bacterium, assembly GCA_963752385.1. Taxonomy (GTDB): domain Bacteria; phylum Acidobacteriota; class Terriglobia; order Versatilivoradales; family Versatilivoraceae; genus CAVVYL01. Next base: position 45,569 of record CAVVYL010000058.1, read on the forward strand.
GCACAAGATTGACCCTCCTTGCTCATGAATGTCCAAGTTTCTGAGTTAAGGAATGTGACCAGTTGTGTGCTTCCAAACGTTGTAGAGCGGAGGATCGAAATCAGTAACCTGCTCGGCATCAACTGTCCCGCTTTCTGGCAGAGTTGCCTTTTTTCGGGAAACTACGTCCAACGACACGTTGGCAAGGTCGGTCGCATCCTTGCTGTACTGGTTCTCAGGCTAGTAAATTAAGGAATCAGGGTAGCAGAAGAAGGATAGGCTCGCTGGGAGATGCCACTCCGAGCCCGCCGGGTCACTCTGTCACTTTCACTCTGTCATCTCCTGGTCGAGGAACGCTTCTGGCGCTGGATCGTCGCGGGGGCGAGCCTCATTTCGGAGGTCCCACGACGCTGGGCTGGAGGCTGCCACTTTATGACGAACACCGTATGACCGGACTGATTCTGGGTCTCGGCTTCGGCGAGAGGGTCGATTGAAGTTGCAGATGGTTCACCGAGCTGTAGGACACTTGAGTTGCTCGCCAATCTGCCATTTTCTGTTGAAGCCGAACCAGCATTCCTGAATTACACACGCTAGCCTGATTACTTTTCCGGGAATGCCGATAAGTAAGTCATGGCTTCAACAGCGGTGGGTGCGTACCCTGCTCGGACGCACAGTCTTTGACTGGGGTTTCTTCAACAGTAGGAACAAATCTCTCCTCAACAGGGAGGTCACTATGCATTTCGCCAAACACTCGAAAGCCGTCGCCCTCAGGATGATCATTACCAGCCTTACCCTATCTTTAGCTGTCCATGTTGTGATCTCCGCGTCGGCAGTCTCATTCGCACATTCAGGGCTCGCACCAGAAACTGGGGATTCCCCTTCCGCCCGATCCTCAAGTGCAACGCAAATCGCCTGGTTACCCAAAAATTATGATCGCGGACGAGGAGGATCAGTCTCAGTCAGCGTGGTATTTGGTGAACGGGACCGGGAAATCATTCGGGAATATTGCTCACAATCTTCCAATCTTCCACCCGGGCTGGCCAAGCGAGGTGGTCAGCTTCCTCCAGGTCTGGAAAAGCACCTAAGGCGCAATGGCCAATTACCACCAGGACTGCAGAAGAAAGTGGGGCGGTTTCCTACGGAACTGGATGGACGCCTGTCCCGATTGCCGCGCAATTATGCTCGTCTCTTCATTGCAGGTCGAGCGCTGATTGTGGATGCCCAGTTCAACATCATGGACGTTATTGAGATTCTCCGGTAACGAGACCATCTGTTGCTCTATAAGGCTCGGAGGTTGACCCCGAACACTGAGGAAACCATAGTATTTGGCGAGAGTATTTGGCGAGCACGGGTCGCCGGGCTGGCCAAGGGTTTTTGCGCATCCAGATCAACTCCGTCTAGCGCTGGGGCTGGAGGAAGTTGGGAACTCCAAGCCGCCAGCCAGGCGTACCTGAGAGCCGCGCAGCAGTTGGCTCAGAAGCGGGACATCTCCCAGGCTGTCGCTGTGTCGGATAACCTGCTCCGCCTCAAGCCCCGAGACAAGAATCTGGTGAGGAATCTTCGGCGGAACCGCCCCTGCAGGAGCTGATCGAGATCAGAGTCCAGGGTGTTTTCAAATACTCAATCAAGCAAGGAGGAATAACAATGGTCGAACTAATCAAGCGGTTTATTGAGCAGGAAGAAGGTCAGGATCTAGTCGAGTACGCCCTCTTGCTGGTTTTCATCGCTCTGATCGTAATAGCAGCTCTCCCAAACCTGGGCAAAACTGTTAGCAACGTTTTCTCCAACGCCACAAGCGTGCTGCAGTCCGGTTCGTAAAGTTAGAGCACGCAGGTGTTGCTTACTACCGGGACGGCAGCCTCAGCCAAGGGGACTGATGTTTGACCAGTCATGTGGTGTCACGATGCACCTCAATTCAGGAGAGGAGAACAACGTGACGGACGTGGCTATCTTCGGTCCACTCTAAGAACCGCACCCTGCGCGCCAGCTTCGGCTCTAGCCAGTGAACCCGACCAGTGACATCCGGTTTGTTCTTGAATGGTGAACTGTTGCGCAGCAAGTTCGCGAGTTCAGATCGGAGATCCTCTGCTTGCTTGCCTTTTGGCAAGCTCTTGTCCGTGTTGCCCGACGTAAATGAAGTCTCCGTCTCGGAACAAGCCAAACAGCAACGACTCGATGTGATGGCGACTTCCTGTGAAGCGTTCAATCTGGAATTCCTGCACCCGATAGTTCTTGAACTTTACCCAGGAGCCGGTTCTATACCCTGAGATATAGGGGCTGGTTCCATCCTTCCCAACAATTCCTTCCAAGCCTCGCTCAACCGCCACATCAAAGAAGGCCTTGCCCTTGATCTTCGACATATTCGCTGTATTGAACTTGAGATAGCGGAGCAAGTTCCAGCCTTGAGAATCGCTTTTGCGTCGGATCAGGGAAGCCGCCGCAGGTCGTGGCCGTCCAGATAAAGCAGATCGAATACGTGACCGCGACATCTGCCTTGTGCCAACGGCTGGTGGTGAACCTAGGCGTCTCACGTTTGATCAGAAGGAAAGTACTGGGGACCTGGCCATTCGCGGCGTGCTATATCCCCGCGCGGCGTGCCACTCGAGTAGATCCGATGGTCGCGCTGCGATATGAATGACTGATCATGAGATTCTATATCATCCTTCCTGACCCTCTCCAGCTCGTCTGGTGGAACCTTTGAAGCTCGGGGCGCTTTCCAAATAGCCAGACACGACGTCCTGCAATGACTTGGATCGTGGAATCCCCGTCTATCCAGTCGCTCGATTGAGGAGATCGTAAGCAAAATTCAACTTTGAGATTTCGTTCTTAGGTGACATCAGCTTCCAGACCTTTCAGCTGGATCGGTAAACCCTACGGCGTTAGTTAGGACTAATCGGCCCGCACCCGTGCACTCCCAAAAGACCTGGGGAACATTGCTGGAGGTTGGGCGGTTGGTTGAGCCGAAAGATACAATTCGAATCAGCTACTTTTTGCGTTTGGCAAGAGGAAACTCGTTCGAGCGGTGGAGTCGTTGGAGAGGAAGGAAAAGGGTATGCGCCGCTAAACTCGGCCGTATGGTCCAGTGCCTTCTTTAGTAGCGTTTCGAAAGTCCCCCAACAGATCCGATCCCTGATCCCTGGTTCCTCGCCCATTTTCATCGGCTTCGAAGTCTAGTTTTGGCCGTTTTCGCAGGTCTTTGCACTCCTCCGCACCTCCAGACGAAAAGTTGTGGTCAACGAAGGGCGTCAAGAGTTTTATCGCCGGCAACAGGCCTGATCCTAAACATGTCTTCGAACGCATCGTGTCGGTGGTAGATCGTTTCATCGATTTTGATCATAGCCTTGCCGAACAAAGGACTATGGCAGAGATGATTGCCTGCTACATCATGAGCACCTGGTTTCTCGAGAGCTTTCAGGTAATGGGTTTCTTATGGCCCAATGGCGAAAAAGGTAGCGGCAAAACGCAGCTATTGACGTTGATTTCGGAAATGAGCTACTTGGGTCAAATGATTCTCGCAGGAGGAAGCTACGCCTGTCTGAGAGACTTGGCGGATTACGGATCGACCTTATGTTTCGACGACGCTGAGAGTATTGCCGACCCAAAAAGATTCGACCCGGACAAAAGGGCGCTTCTGTTAGCTGGCAATCGCCGCGGAAGCATGGTTCCCATCAAAGAGTTACAGTCGGACAGGACGTGGCGAACACGGTATATCAATACGTTCTGTGCCAGAGCCTTTTCTGCGATACAACTTCGATCCTGTTCTGGCAAGTCGCACAATTACTGTACCCCTAATTCGCACGCTTGATCGGAAGCGCGCGAACGCTGACCCGCTGGACTACAAACTCTGGCCCTGTGATCCAAGAGCCCTCATTGACGACTTGTGGGCCTTAGCGCTTTTATTCCAGACAAAGCTGGCTGGGTTCAATGAAATGGTTTCATCACGAGTTCGGTTGTCGGGAAGAAGTCTTGAGCCCTGGCGCTCAACTCTCGCAGTAGCAGCTTGGCTGGAGCAAGAAGGAATTCACGAGCTTTGGAAACGCCTCGAAGAACTCTCTGTCTCATACCAACAGGAAACCCAAGTCTCAACTCGGAGTGACATCACTGTCCTGGTGGTGCATGCCCTCTTGCGTTCGATTAATCTCGACATTAGTGACATTAGTGACGTTAGTGACATTCGTGAGGACGACGACTACCAGAACCGATTGACCTGGCAAGAGTCGCCGGCATCGACACCCAAACGTGCCATCCAGTTTGTCACTTCATTCCCTCCCCTTTCTCGACCGTTTGCCAGTCTCGTCTTTCCCAGAATGCGCGACGATGTTCTGTTCGCGGCCGTGAAAGGCTGCGGGCACGTGCCGTGGGTTGCGATGCGAAACATGCGTCTGCGCCTCAAACTTTGGCCAGGTGGGAAAGTATGGACAGGCTGACAAGGACGGGGGGCGACCTCGGCTGTGGATCCGGAGTCGTGTCGGCCACGCCGATGTTTTCCGTTTCGAATTGAAATCACCAAGTTAGTTCAGTACGAAACCAATTCATCAGGGTCGCCATCGCCAACGCAGCAAGCTGCAAGACACGGGGCGTCCTGAAGAGCGACCGAATATGGCCGAAAGTCGCAGCAGTGGAGAAATGGTTTACCTAGGAGAACACGAGTTTGGAGCCCCAGGAGAACTCAAGCCCTGCAGCTCCGCGATCGCTGGTCAGGCGACGCGAAGGCATGAGTCCTCCCGAGGCGCAGTGCTTCAATTTGACACAGAAGTCGGACCCGCAAAGGCAGGCATATCTCAGCGAGCTTGCAAACCCGAACCCCAATCAGCGGCGGGAGCGCGCGCGGCCAGTCGGTTATCGACTTGGGGTCTTTGGCGACAGGCTGCTTTCTGTCGGCCTAAGCGCTTCACCGGCGGGCAGCTGGACGGAATCTCTGTTGCTGTCGCTAAGATTGCTTGCCGGTTTGTGCGGTTTGATGGGCCATGGCCGCCTGTCGGGCCTGTTCGGCTGGTCCTGGACTCGTTTGGCGTTGACGACCTCCTCGATCTCGCCAAGTTAGCAGATCAAACTCATACCTGGATCATCCAAAAGTAGCAGGAGCCGGAATAACGGGCTCATACCTTCCTTTCAACGCCCCGCCCGGCCGATGCCGGGTGGCTTTCTCCTGCTTGACCGAAAGCACACGGGCATTTAGGTCGGGTAACCTAACCGAGCCTTCGTGCATTAGATTAGGTGATCCAACGTGCTGAGAGGCAGCCTGCACCATCTCTGATTTGCGACGACATGCAAGCTGGCTGCTTTCCTGGCTTCTTCTCCTTCCTGGGCTTCACCCGGCTGTTATCTGACACGCCGATCCGCAAAGCTATCGTTGAGGGAATCAAAGACGGCACTTTTGGCTACTTTGTCGGGAGCACACCCTCCTTGGGGCCCGATGGTAGGTTTCAGGTCAGTCTCGCCAAAGTGAGATTCGACACGTCGGTAGCAGAGGACGAGATTGACCTGGATTCCGGTTTCCTCATGCTGCCGCAGGCGATGCCGCAGCCTGTTCCCGCGGGTGCCAGTGCTGGTCCCACCGTTCCGGGACTTAGCCCTAGTGAAGTTTACCCTTCCGGGCCTGAGTTCTCGCCTGCCCCAGCGAAGGAGACAACAAGCGGCTCAGCTCCGTCCGCGGGCGACAAGGTCGTGGAGCTATCTTTCACGGCCAACCGCGATCAACTGTTCACAGCCTGGAATGCCCTGGCGAACCTGGCCGACCTCACCGGCAAAGTCCAGGTGTCTGTTCGGGCGGAATCAGAAAAACCTCTCGACCGCAGCAAACTTCAGAACGGCGTGCTGGAACCGCTTAGAGAAGCTGATCTGATTAGGTAAGGCTGCGTGAAACACTAGCTTTCCCTGCAACCGTATAGAACAAGGTCCGGGAGCCCACGTCATCAAGTTTCACACTCCGAGGCAAAAATGGTCCAAGACTACAACCCAGAAAATGACGAACTGATCGAGAAGATTGAAAGTGAGATCGAAGATCAGGAGAGCGAGCCGTCCACGTACAGCATCGTCACATATCCTGCAGACTACACCCTGGAAGGATTGGTCGGAAAGTTCAAGAATCATTCAATCAAGATCCCCGGGTTCCAGCGTAAGTTCGTCTGGACGATAAAGCAGTTCAGCCGGCTTATCGAGTCATTCCTTCTGGGACTTCCTGTTCCTTCCATCTTTCTATACACAGAGCCTGAGACTAACAAGCTTTTGGTTGTGGATGGGCAGCAGCGACTACTTAGCATTGTTTACTTCTTCGATGGTTATTTCGGACGTGAGACCCGCGGCAAAAGAAGCGTGTTTAAACTCACAGGCTTAAATGACAAAAGTCCCTATCTTGGCAAAACTCACTCTGACCTCCAATCTGACGAGGCTGCTCTCAACACCTTGAATGATTCTGTGTTGAGAGCCTTCGTGATCAAGCAACTGAATCCAAACGACAGCACGAGTATCTATCACGTGTTTGAAAGGCTAAACACTGGTGGAACCCAGCTTGTTGGTCAGGAGATTAGGAACTGCGTCTACCACGGGCCGTTCAATGAGTTACTAATCGATTTGAACAAGAATTCGAACTGGCGAAAGGTGTTCGGAAAGACACAAGAAGACAAGCGCCAACGCGACTCGGAGCTGGTCCTCCGCTTTTTTGCACTTTACTATTCGGCAGAAAAATACGACAAGCCGATGAAGGATTTTCTATCCAACTATATGAAAGTTAACCAATACGCGGATGAGGGGAAGCTGTCGCATTTCAGATCCCAAACTGGTCGTAGTAGAGAGATTTGAATTTTCAACAGCGCCGTTTGACAGTGCAAGAATCCAAGGCCGGGGAACCAAGACAAGTGCCAATGAACGACGTTGTCTGTGAAGCGCTAAGAGAGATCCTGAGAAGGCTCGACAACCCCTATGTCTTTCCTGGGCGAGTCAAGGGTTTGCATTTGACCGATTTGCCCAAGGAGTGGGGAACCTGGGTGATAAAGGCAGGACTTGATGATTTTCGATGGCGTGATCTGCGTCACACTTTTGCCAGCCGGCTCGTAATGGCCGGCGTGGACCTCTACACAGTCAAGAAGCTGCTGGGGCACCACGACCTCGCCATGACCGAGCGATATGTCCATCTTGCGCCTCATCATCTCAGAAAAGCCGTTGATACCCTGGCAGTTATTCCAGCCAAACAGCCATCGGAACAGCCACTGACTAATGCCGGCAGTTCAGTGTAGCTTGTAAGTTATTGAAAAACTGGCGCGCCCGGAGGGATTTGAACCCCCGACCTGCGGATTCGAAGACAGAAGGTCCTTGTGGGTGTTCATCTCGTAAGTGCTTCAGCTAGCTCGAAATCAGATTCGTCATTCTGGTTTACCGATGGGCTCTGTGCCCGAAATTGTGCCCATCTTCGAATTGAGCGTCGTCTTGGCGTGTTCGACATCGCCATGACTCACGATATTGTAGCGTTCGAAGACAGCCCGCGTGAGATGCCCGGTCATCTCCATGGCAACTCGTTCCACAATTCCTGCTCGCGTCAGATTGCGGACGGCAGTTCGTCGAAAGTCGTGCGGGATCCGGCCTGAGACCCCAGCCCTGTTACAAGCAGTCTTCCAAGCCTTTCTGAAGCTCTTCAATCGTCGGCCATTGTAAGTGAAAACCCAAGGAGAATCGATGCCTTCGGCAAGAAGTTGCCGGTGCTTGTCAGACTGTTCCCTCAACAGCTGCTTGAGCTCATCGGTCATCGGGAAAACTCGCGCCCGCTTGTTCTTAGTGGTTCCGGGTTCCAGTCGAACAGTTTGGGCTTGAAAGTCAACCTGATCCCATCTCAACGGCAGCACCTCGCTGACGGAGCGCCAGCCTGTAACATAGGCAAATCTGATGACAGGTTGGACGTGCTTTGCGAGATGATTCAGAACGATGAGGAACTGAGGGAGCTCAAAGAATCCCTGGCGGACATTGTCCTCTTGAAGCATGGGGATGTATGGCCTCCAGAGGAGCTTGCCAGCTTGCGAGGCGAGCGTGAAGGCCCGCTTGAGTGCAGCCAGTTCTCGGTTGATCGAAGCGTTACTGGCACCCTCGGTCTGACGTTTGCGGATATACGCTCTGACCTCATCGGTTGTGAGGTTACAGGCGCGATACTTGCCAAAGAACGGAAGCAGGTGCAGCCTGCATCGAACCTCCAGATCTCGATACGTCTTCCTGCGGTTCACTTGGTAGTCGATTTTTACATCTTCCAGCAGCTCAGAAATGGTGAGACGCCCCTGCCTGGGAGTGATAGGGAGCCCTCGAGCAACGTCACCTTCACGGATCGCAAGAAGCCGCTTTGCATCAGATTCGCGAGGGCTCTTTGAGCTTTCTCGCATGGCTCGCCCGTTCCGGTAATACTTGATCCACCAAGTCTTTCCTCGAAGATAAAGGCTCCCCATATTTCAAGGTCGCTCCCGCTCTTTGTTCCGCTCGATGAAAGCGTCAATCTCGGTTTTATCGACCAGGAAACGATCCAGGGTCTCGTGTGGTCGGCGAGGACTTGGCAACAAGACCCGAGAAAGCTGACCGCTGTCCACCAGCTGCCGCACGGCAGAGCGGCTGATGCCGAGATAGGTCGCGGCATTCTCAAGGTCTAAGAGACGAACTTCTGACTTCTGAACGTCGAGAATAACGGCTTTCATAATCTGATTCCTCCTGATGATAAGAGCGTGACGAGCTGCTGTCACGATAGCAGCTGGCGCCTTGGCGCGACTTGCGACCCAGGCACGAGACACCACGGCGGCATGAGGTGCCGTGGTGGCACACGATGCCAACCATGACACCCTCAAAGCACATGAATCTGCCTACATCTCTAAGAGTGGGAAAAGAGCCCAAAAACTTACCTCGGAAATTCGAGGTTGAGAGGAATTTTCTCTGCTGAGGAGATGACTCCAGGCTCTGGAAGTGAACCGCCCGGGTCGGGCCTCCGAAATTCGCAAAGTCGAGAACCAAGAACCAGCGGTCAGTTTTCGGAGGAAAAGCGTGAAGTTTTCTGTGGGTGTAATCTGTGAAGCAGCTAAACTGACGCCGTCCTGAACTAAAAACGACGTCGAAGACGTTCTCCAGAAAACGACATTGCGAATTCTCCTGACAGCGCTGAGCCCGCTCAGAGCGGTGTCAGTTTCCGGTTAGCTGTTTTCGTTCAAGTAACTAAAAGGAGCACAGTTCTCAGTTTCCGGTTTGCCGACTACACATCCATCTGGACTGAGCGCTGGTGCGATGGAGAGGCCTGCAGAGCTACCATAGTTTCCGAGTGGCCGTCTACACAGCCACTCGACTGGATCAGTAAACGCTGCGGCGTTAGGCGGGAGCTATGGCCGGGTGGGCGGTTCAACGATCATTGATTTGAGCGGCATAGCCGGCAAGCCTTTAGCTCGCTCTCGAAAAAAATTCGTCTCGGAACCGGCTTCGGGCCCAGCTCCATGGCTCTTTCAAAGTGCTTCGCCGCCTCCGTCGGGCGGCCTGCAAGAAGGTGAAATTCCCCTGCACTGCCGGATAAAGCACAGGACAAGTCCCTTCTTATTTGCTGGGAATCCTTGAGTCCGCTTAGGGTTTTGAATTGTGTGAGACACCTTCGGTCGGATCAACGGCAGCTCCGCTGGAGGCTGGAATCCATACGAAAGGATAGCCTGGTTATGCGATCGGATAGGTTGTCAGCGATCAAGACAGGACCCGACAGAGGTTATACAAAGTGAACTGGCAGCAAACGGCAGCGACTCTCAATACACGGATGGGTCATCATCGCGGCGATTCTGGGGACGTTACCAATATATGATGATCTAAGAATTGCTTTTCGGTACGTTCTTGAAAAGCTGCACATGGGGCTCTTGTTAAGACAGACGTCAGAGAGATTGTCCCCCTTGCTTGGCACGCAGCTTCAGCCAATCGCTATACTATTCCGACGATGACCTTCGGCCCCACCTGGAAGTGGCGAACGCTCTCGTGACAGTGGCTCCCGAGAGCGCCCCGTCCCGGCCATCGACGGCTACGAGATTCTGGGAGAGCTGGGCTCCCGGCAGTTCCTCCTGAAACGCCCCTGCCTCCTGAAGATGATCCTGGCGGGTGCCCCTGCCGACGACGAGACCGCTGTCGGCTTCCTGGGTGCTGCCGGCTGATTGCTGAGTGGGGTTGTTCACTGGCTACTTTGCGGGAGTTTGAGGTCCTTCAGTGCCTCCTTCGCCCAGCTCATATACTCTGGACGGTCCCTCAAGTCGGCAGCCCTGAAAATCCTCAGCCCGACAGTCTTGCCGGCGTTGACATGTTTGACGAAGATACCTAACAATTCTTTGAACTCTGCCTCTTTCATCCAACGCGCCGGCTTATCGTCGTTCTTTACATACAGGCCGGTCACGATGGGCTTTCCCGGATGCTTCCTCTCTGTTTCAGCCAGCAGCTTCTCTGCGTTTGGAATTTGTTTCACATCATAAATGTTCATGATGATCGCATCGTGGTCGAAGTCGTAAGGCTTCTCCAAGTGGCCGGGAGGATAGAGAGGCACCCACAGTGGCAGGTTCGGATTGACCGATCGGGCCTTCGCTATGATTTCTGCCCACTGCTCGCTAGTCCGGCCTTTGTCAGTAATCTCGTCGTAGTAATCGTTCAAATAAAGTCCAATGATCTCCTTGTGGGTGAGTGATAGTTTTGCAATCCACTCGGCGTGTTTAAGAGATTGTTCATGTGTCCAGCCCCAGATCGTCCGGTCGACCTTTGCAATGACGTGTTTGACGCCAGGGACCTGAAGATGGCGGTACATCAATGTTTCTTCCCACTTCTGACCGCTATAGGGGGGATCGTGTGTCCATACCGTGTTGAATCCTACGGCTTTGACTACAGGAGTAATATCCACACTTGCCTGATGCTCCCACAGGCAAATCAAAGGGCCGGCAGGAAGTTTGGCTCGGCTGTCCGCTGCAGTGAAATCGTTCGAGAACAACAACCCGACGGCAAGGATCAGCAAGTGAAGCAGCGGAAGAGCTCCGCGTTGAGTCAATCGATTCATGGCAGTTTCTCCTGAACATCCCGACAACGACGGGAAACGTGAATGACAAGCCCAGCGCTTCGCGCTGCTCCCTTTGTTAAATCTGTTATGAGGAGCTGCGAAAAACTGCTGGAACGCGTTGGACTGGGGGACAACAGAGAACTCTGTGCGGCAACAGACTTGTGGGACACGCCCAGTAGGAAAACGGGGGCCACGTATTTCGGGCGCTCGCTCAGTGTTTCGACAGCTTCAGGACGCGGGTGTGAGAGGCCAGCTGCGCTCTGCTGTCCTACTTCGGCCGATGGCTGGAGCTCTCCACAATCCGATGGTACTGCTGGGCCGAGAGATTCGAGACTCTCTCTGAATCTCTCCGTTGGGCCAGCGAACTTCCACTGACAAAGATGATGGAACCGGCCCTTGCCCAAGTCCGAAGATGATTCGCCGGTCATGAGATGCCAAAAAGCTGCCGCCTCCCTTTACCCAACGAACGATAGTCCGGCTGCCAGTCGACAGGGAAACCCGCGCTCCGATGGCATCACGGTTGCTGATGCTCCCTTGAAGCTCAAGTCCAATCCATGAACTGGACTGTGCTTGTGTGTTGCGCAGGAGGACTGGCCGCTCTCCCAAGACCCTTCTCAGCATGAAACTGAGGCGAAGATTCCTGGATAGCCAGGGCAAAATGGGTGGCCGAACAACAGACCAGCGCGCAGACAATGAGGAACACCAGATTAGATTTCGTGGCACCAATACAGTGTTGCGTCATGATTGGCTACAGTGCGGAGTAACACCGATGGATGGGTGCATGACCTCAGCAGTAGGAGGAAGGTGCACTGCTGGTCAAGCGCACCACATCGTCAGATGGGGTCCGCTCAGCAGCAGTACAGACCATGCAGACTCTCAGCCTGCACCTGGAATCGCTATTCCTATTTTCTTGAGCACTGTGCCGAACACGCCGGAGGCTTGCCAGCTGTTCGCCGGTGGTCGAGCGTCAGCGACATCACTTGCGAATGGGCCAACGGCGATAAGAAACCCGGAGGGATGCCACCAGCAGGATTGTCTGCCCTGCACTACCAGTAAAACTTCAGAGCCATCTGGATCTCACGAGGGCCACGTAACAGCTCTGAGATTCTTCCAAAGCTTCCACCTTCGAAAGTTGTGTCGGGTGCCCTGAAATGCGTACGATTGAAAGCATTGAAGAACTCCACTCGATACTCCAGACGTGCTCCCTCGCGAAGACTGCCCAGAGGAACCTGTTTGAAAAGCCCCAGGTTCGCCAGATTCGTTCCGGGAGCCCGAACACTGTCGAGTGCCCGTGGAGCGTTGCCAACAGTAAAGTCATCGGGCACCTCGATGACTTCTGGATTGGCAAAGTAGCTGCCAACAAAGTCCGGGCCAGTATTGCCCTCCAGCCTCCCTGCCAGATTGGGACGCTGGGCGCCATAGGTCGGAACGCCCTGCGACACGCCATCGGCCAGAGTCAAGCCAATGGGCTGGCCACTGCCCATTCGCCAGCTGCCGCTGAACTTCCACCCCCCGAAGATTCCGCTGACCACGGGGTTCCAGTCCGTACCCAGCGCCTTCCCTCGCCCAATGGGCAGATCGTAAACCCAACTGAACTGGAAGACGTGCGGGATATCGAACTGGGAGACGGAGCGTTCCAGGAAGCGCTTGTTCGGATTCTGGAGACTCGTGGCTCCACCCAGCCAAGCGGTGTCGCCGCTGGCTACGGAGGAGTCGTCAATCGACTTGGACCAAGTGTAGGTCCCCAGGAACTGGAGCCCATTCGAGAAGCGCTTCTCGGCGCGAAACTGGAGAGCATGATAGATCGAGTTGGCTACGGGCCGGTCATCCGCATTGAAGTTCGTGAAATGCGGAAAGGGCAACTGCAGCTGATAGGCCCGGACCTCAGGACCGGACAACTCACCACTGGTGATGACCCCAGCGAATGGATTGGGCACGAAGTCATTCAGGGCAATAATCCCATCTCGAGGCATGCTCTCCACGTCGGGTCCAAGGTGATTGACCTGTCCCGCATTGGCGAAATACAGGTTCGTCCCTTTCTTACCCACGTAGTTCGTGTCAATCACAATGTTACCTGGCAACTCCCGTTGGAACCCAAAGCTCCAGGTCTGCTCGTTGGGTGTCGTTGTGATACTCCTGACGGGAGCTCTGAAAGTGCCTCCAACACTGGTCAGCAACCCTTTGGAGCTACCGGGGGGCAGATCCGGTCCGGTAATCGGGAAAGGATCACTCAAGCGCGCCCCGGGGATGAACTCAGCGTTTTGGAAGGTGGGTAGCCACGTTGTATAGGCATCAAACCCCCACCAGCCCATCGCATCCGGACCGGCCGCGCCCCGACGACTTGGAGCATAAAACAGTCCGTAGCCGCCACGCATTACGGTATTTTCCGTCAACTTATAAGCGAAGCCGAAACGGGGTCCGAGGTTGTTGGTGTCCGATCCGTAAACGGCCCGATCGCTGGAACTGGCAAACTGGATTCCGCCGCGAAGGTTCAGACCCGTCTGTGCTGCCAATGGTGAAGTTACCTCCGGATCGAAATGACTCATCCGGTTGAATCGCTCGGTGCGAGACAGGTCCAGATCGTAGCGCAGACCCAGATTCAGTGTGAGCCTGTCGGTCACACGCCAGTTGTCCTGGACGAAACCGGCGTGCTGGAAGCTCTGGGCGGCAGGAGTCACCGGCACCTGGTATTCCCCCCAGGCGCCGCCGGTCCCTGCGCCCATGAGGAAGCTGGCCAGATCGTCACCACCGCCGCCGCTCCAGGCGGTTTGGGCCGTACCGGCTTTAGTGAAAGCGAACACTCCTCCAGGAACTCCGGGAAAGAGCGAGTTCTGGCGGTGCATACGCCCATCGTAGCCGAACTTCAGATCGTGTCGACCCTGAATGCGACTCAAGCTAGTCAACAGATGATGGGTCTCATTGCCATTCCGGTAGAAAGACCAACTCTGGGTTCCAACTCCCTGGTAGTTTTCCAAAGTGATCTCCGGCAACTGTGGAACACCCGAACGCAGCATGTATGCCGGCAACCCCAGGTCTCTGACGATGTCATAGTCCGGGTAGCCCTCCAGCGAATTGTGACTATCGATCAGCTGGCGTGTCACTCCGTAAGTAAAGTTCAGCAGGGTTTTGGGGTTGAAGGTATGGACCCAGTTCACACTAAACAGGTGAGCCGGGGTTCGGTCTTTTCCACCATCGCAAGGATCGCCTGGGTTGCTAAAGCATTTGAGCGGTTCGTTGGAGCTCCTGGTGAAAGCATACTTGCCGCTGATCCGGTCGTTGGCGCCGAAGCTGTGGTCGATCTTAATGTCAAACTGGTCGTTGCGGCTAGGACTGGATCCCGAAAAAATCCAGTTCTCGAACTGGTCGCCCCCGGGAATATTCGGCAGTGGGTAGAACTGCATCATCTTAAAGGCCACCGGATCGATCAGGTTTCCTGGTCTGGCCGGCAACTGAAAAGGCGTACCCGCCAGATCGGGGTGGCCTGGACTCTGGTGGAGATCCAACCGGTTGAAGGGGACGAATCGGTCCCGGATGTATCCGTCGTCGTCATTCGGCTCGCCTGAATAGGGATCCCAGATCTGGCCCTCGGGATCACCGCACAGCCCTGAAGCGTCGAAGCCGTCATGGCAAATCTCGCCAAAATTCCCAGCCCGCATCGCCGAGCTCGGAACGCCACCCAGCCTAGTCTCCGCCTCGCGATCTCGCACACCTTCGTAGTCGAAGAAAAAGAAAGTCCGATCCTTCCTAATCGGACCGCCAATGGTGCCGCCAAAAAGGTTGTAGCGTCGAGGTGCCTTTTCGATTCCACTGCGGTTGTTGAAGAAGTTGTTGGCATTGAGGGCATCGTTGCGCAGAAACTCATAAGCACTTCCGTGGAACGCGTTCGTCCCGGAGCGCGTGATGACGTTAATGACCGTGGCCCCACTGAAGCCGATTTCAGCGCTGAAATTGGATTGTTGGACCTTAAACTCTTGAACAGCGTCGACAGACGGCGTGTAAAGGGGGACTTGAATGCCGCTATTTTGCTCAATATTGGTGGTCGAAACGCCGTCGAGCAGGATATCAGCCGTGGCGTTGCGTCCACCGTTGGAGACGAAGTTATTGTCAGGCCCGCCCACGTTCTGCGCAGCCTCTGTTATGCCAGGGGAGAGGTAGGCCAAATCGAAAATCTGCCGCCCCACCAAAGGCAGGTCATTGATGTAGGTCCGGTTCAGCTCCTGCCCGGTGACAGCGTCCTGAGTCGAAAGAATGGGTGTGGCTTCCACCACATCAACTGTCTGGGTTTCAGCACCCAATTGGAGAGCCACATTGACGGTTGCGTTTTGACTGACGTTGAGCGTGATCCCTTCCTGCACGTGAGTTTTGAAGCCTGACAACGAAACAGAAAGCCGGTAGTTGCTCGGCGGCAATGAACGCAACAAATACCTTCCCTCGCTATCCGTCTCCGCATCATAAGTGAAACCCTTGTCAACATCAGTCAGTTTGACCTTGGCGCCCGGTACTACCGCGCCTGACGGATCGGTAATGACCCCGGTGAGCGAGCCGCTGTAGACCTGGGCCAGGACATCTGGCGCAAACAGCCCGGCTGCCAATGAAAGCAGGCAGAGGCATGACAGGGCCACAACCATTCTGCCGTGCCAGCTTGAGGAGCTTGAGAACTCTTGCATACGTTGCATACTTGCCTCCCTTTTTGCGAAGAAACTCCCTTACCCTAGAAAAGAAAGCGTCTTGGCTTCGAGGGATGGCTAATCAATCGATCGCTGGCAAAGGCAAAGGCGCCGCTCTCTCAGGAGCAGGTAGGGCCGTTGAGCGGCCACTAGCCACCCAGAAGTCTCGCAAGCACTGGAGGCTCCCGATGAGGGCGTGAACCTGACCCTTTCCAACGGCTCGGCTGCCGGTTTGCGCAAAGGCTACGCCTTTCGGCCGTGGCAGCTTTCCAGCAACCTACAATTGCCTGCTACTCTTTACGTTCCTGCACAGCGAGTGAGTCGGACTGCTCGGCGAAAGTGCGAGCGGTTTGGGCTTCGAGGAGGTCAAGCTCCGTTTCAACGCGATCAAAGACCGACAACAGGTCCCGGATGGCCGCCTCTCGCGAGTCGAACGGAAGCCGGGTATCCGCAAACAAGCCCAACGTCAGGCGAACCATTCGGTCGACCGTTTCAAAGAGCCGCAGTGACGCAGCGATCCATTCGGGATCGTTTGAGTTCAGCCGATCTTCCGTTCCATCGGTTTCCCCCGCGACAGACCCCGGCTGGTTCACGAGTAACACGGTTAGCACAGGTTTCAGCAAAGCATGGGACTTCTGGGCATGGGCCTTCAGTGCACTCTCGTGATCCCTTACCATCGTCTCCAGTAAGCGCCGGCTGGACATGCGCAGTTCTTCAGGATTGATGGAAAGACTTCCTTCCGCCAGGCGGCGCAGGGCCCACACTTCCTCCAACGCACCTTCAGAGAGAGAGACGGCGTCTCTGGACAGAGACGCGATTTGCTCTGGAACCCTAGCTGTCGGACCTCCAGCTCGGCGGAAGTATTGCTCGAGCAAATCCTGAATGCCGAGTCCCTTCACAGTCTGCGACTCCGTCCCCAAGGGCACCACCGTTGTGGCTCCCTCTGCTTCGCTCGAGGCAGCGTGCAACGCTTCGGCAGGCAAGGCCTCCTCTTCCATCGTTTGGACTTTGAGGCTGACCCAAGGAATACCCTTCAGAGCCCAGTCCAACTCAGTCTTTCGTGCCTTGGTCTCCACTATTCCTCGCACTTCAATCCGGCCCGACTCAACTCTGACGATGGAGATCGGCCTGCCGATGCAAGCCCTCACTCGGTGCAGGGCAAACTTCGCTTCCACCTCCGAGGCCAACGACTCAGCCGTCGTCGGATTAATCGCGGGCGAAGGCACAGGAGCACTCGTGATGGGGAGTGGTTGCTCAGGAAGATCCGAAAAAATCGAGTTGGGCAACGAGTTGGAAGCCAGCACCGTATAATCCATCTCAATGAGTTCGTAATTCCGCATACCCTGCTCGCCTTGCACTTCCAGACGCTGGGCCACCGGATGCCAGTCCTCGGCCCGCACGACCAGTTCGGCCCGGACGAGGGCATTCTCTCTGAGCGGCCGGGCTGCCACGCTCCTGAGTGTCAAGGACTTCTGACCATCCGGCAGAAAGGTTTCGATGACCTCCTCGGATTTTGGGCTTACGGACCGCTGCCACGACACGTAACTGGCTGGAGAAAGCGGGTCGAGCCGGTTCATGTGGTTCGCCTGAAAGACCTGGTCCAACTCGGTCAAAATTGAGGGAAGGTCGGGAGAGCCCAGTGAAACCGGCCCGGGAAAGGCCCCGGGTTTTTGTTGGCTCTGCGGGACAGGGTCCAACCCATGACCGTCGGCAGACCAGCTATTCAACGAAGCCTCGATAAACCGCAACCCTTTGTTGTCCAGAACACGCTCCCTGGACCGCGAATTATCGAGATCGCGCCAGATTTCCCAGGAGACAGCCTCCTCCCGTCTGAGAGCAGCATTCTGGCGGCGTATCTTCAACTTCTGGTACACAACCGGTGCGACCACGTTTTGAATCCTGACCCTCGCGGCCTGTTCGGCTTGATGCAAAACCTCTTTGGCGGACAGCGGAGGAGATGATCCAAAGGAGTGGAACCAAAGCACAACGACGAGGCCGAAGAGCAGGCTAGTGACTAATTGAATTGGGATGCGACTTCTGGACAGCGAGGCGAAGAGATTGAGAAACGGTGGAAGAGGTTCGGTCTGAAGCGCGAGTCGCCGGAGTCGGTCTTCGAATCGAGGCTGGGCTTGGGCGGGATAACCGGCCGAATCACCCAAAAGCCCGTTCAGATTTTTCACAATGCCGGAAATGGAGCGTTCGATTTCCTCCTGCTTCCCCCGACAGCGCCAACAGCCTTCCAGATGCCGGCGAATGCACCCGGCCTTCCGGGCTCGGAGTTGCTGGTCAAGGTAAGACAGCAGCTCTTCCTCCGACGGATGAGACGCCCATCGCAGCAGGTCTCGATAGCTCAATTTAGTCATGATTCTTCCTAAGCTTTTTGATGCCACGGGACAGAAATGTAGGCACCGTCGTGGCGGCAATGCCAAGAATTTCCGCAATTTCGTTGTAGCTCAATCCCTCGCTCCTGAGGTATAGGCAGTGCCGCTCCTGAGGCGAAAGCTTTCGTAAGCTGACGAGAAAAGCTCTTCTCTGTTCCTGTTCCATGATCTGAAGCTCCGCGTCCGGGGAGGGATCCAGACGCTGCAAGGCGAGCTGATCCCACGCCTCGGGCTGCATAGGCTCCATCCGGTGCGACTTCCGCAGCAGATCCACCGCCAGATTTTGGGCAACCCGAAACAACCATGCCCTCACGTTTTCAACGGCTTGGCCCTTGGCCAGACACGTGTAAAACCGCAAGAAGACTTCTTGAGTGAGGTCTTCTGCATCTGACCGATTTCCCAGCACCAGGGTCAGGTACCGATAGACAGGGTCCCGCAAGAGCTCAAACAGCTTGGTGACTTTCTGCTCCAGCCTCGAAACCTCCTGAACGATCCGCAGTAATTCCCTGTCCAGGCAGATCTCTTTGCGCCCCTCAATCGGCATTCACGCTTCTCCCACCTCGAAGCCGCGAAACAGACAGGTCTTGCGGGGACAAATGCATTGGGCTGCAAACAGGTTCCCCTATACGTCCAAATTCAAGACCCTACTGGCTAGGAGGTTTATGCTCTCTGATTCTTAAGACGAATATAACTGGGATTCTCAGTACAACCTTAACAAGAAATCTTCCGCTGGCGATAGGCTGCAAGGCGCTGAGAGATGGCGAGGCCAGGTCGCAGCATGGTTCCCCTCATTCCCCAGCCTGAGTAAACTCCCCTTAGAACCGGGAAAAACAGGGAGGGCCGTGAACGATTCTCAGTCGTTTCACTCTCGCCAGCCGGTTATCAGGAAGACCCGTGGCCGGAGCGGCTCGCGGGGACGCTCGCCTCCCGCTCTTCTCCCCTCTCGGGCGAGAGAAGCCGAGATCACTCAATTTTTCCAGGCTTGAAGACATCCGAAGTCCGAAGCGAATGCCGCCAAGGATGCCCTAGGTCGGCCCGTATCCTACGGCACGAGCAGCCGATCAACCCATCGAATTCACAGCAACGAAGATCGTAGATCGGGATGGGAGCGGATGGACAAGGTAGTGCTCACAAAATCGCTATCATTGAACCAGAGACCGAGCTGAAGCCTGTCCGAGTTCGAGTATGAGACGATCCTGCAAATCCTGTTGGACAACGAGAGGTGTCGCCAGATTTTCGAGCTGTTCAGCCTGGTTTCCGACGATAAACCGCAAGAAATAGCTCCTACCCGGTCGAGTGCTTACACAGAAACCATCTGTTTCTAGTTTCCGGATAGACGACCAACCAGACGGAACTGGTGCAGCCCTACGCCAGCGGGTCGGCCCTTGCTTAATTTGGCGTGCGTCAGACATCACGAGTATACGACACACGGTTGTGGCATCATTGGGCACTGATGGTTCGCGATTCGACACAAGAGGACTACCAGCGAAGTGGAGACCCTAAATCCTGAGCAGCTTTCGTCCCGACTGCGCGAACGGCTCTGCGAACCAGCGATGCCGGATCTTACGAAGCGGTTGATCGCGATTCCATCGGAAAGCCACCGGGGAATCATTACGAGGAATGCACCCGTACTCTCTTGGATGAACTGGACAGACTCGGCTTCGATGATGTGAGACGCGAAGACGCCTGTGTGCTCGCGTCGGTCGGAACTGGCCCGCGAACGCTCTACGGAGTATGAAAAGCCGGCCATGAAGGTTTACAATGGGGCGAGCGTGGCCTTCGAAGTGGAAGGTTGCATCGGCTCCTTGGCGATCTATATCTCAGAAAGGGTACCGAGCGCGTTTAAGGGTGGGTCATCACCACCAAATCTGGATTACGCCGCGCACAACGGTCTGGGGTGGTCGCATTCAGCGCTGCTAGAGCGCGCGGATACTTTGAAAAGGCCGTGCAACTGGATCCGGACCTGATCGATTTACAGGATGGCTGACGACCGCTCGCGCCCGCAAGTGCTTTGAAGCCTTTCTCGCCAAAGCGTCGCCTGCCCGATACGCCAAGATGATTCCCAGACTAAGGACAAGTTGATAGCGCTCCAATCGCCTGCCGGGATAGACATAAACAAAGCACATGACGCGGGACTTCCGCGAAATCACATTGTGCAGTCGTCCGGAACCATCTGTGGGCACCCTGATCCTGCGGCATCGCCGCGTCGATCGCATCTAAGAACTTGCAGAACTCAATGTGAGATGCGGTCGTGACATTTCTCGAGAACGTTGCCGGTCTTGGCCTACACCTGCAAAGAGCGACGTGGTGTCAGGTCGAACTCGTCCTGGCCGGAAGATCGTCGGCCTGTGGCTGCCGCATCCGGCACCAGAACAAGGCCTAAAGGAGGGGTGTTCGTGATTCATCGAGTCGGTTGCCTGTTGGTGGTAGTATTCCTGAGTCAATCTCCCTTCAATCTAGGTCAGGACTCTTCGCTAGATGCCACCGCCCGCCTCATGAAGGAACTCACAGAGGCCCATGGCCCTTCGGGATCCGAGGAGCCTGTGGGGAAGATCGTGATGAGTCACCTGCGTCCTCTGGTATCCGAAGTGAGGGTGGACGGACTCGGCTCCATCATTGGAACCCTGCAAGGCACCTCCAATAGACCACGCATCATGCTGGCAGCCCACATGGATGAGGTCGGGTTCATTGTCAAAACCATCACCAATGAAGGGTTCGTCTATATGAACCCAGTGGGCGGCTGGCGAGATCAGGTTCTCCTGGCTCAACGTTGGGTCATTATGACTCGCAAGGGTCGGGTGACTGGCGTCTCAGGCTCAAAGACACCTCATGTGATGTCCCAGGAAGAACGAGAACGTGGCGTACCGATGAGAGACGTCTTTCTGGATGTCGGAGCGCGCAGCCGAGATGAAGCGGTAGATGTCATGGGAATCCAACCCGGAGATTCCATTGCTCCAGACAGCCCATTCCAGATCATGGCGAATGGCGAGTATTACATGGGCAAGGCCTGGGATGACCGTGTCGGTCTGGCTCTCATGATTGAAGCCCTAAAACGCCTGCAATCAAGAAACCATCCCAATACTATCCTTGCCGTGGCGACTGTTCAGGAAGAAGTCGGCTTGAGAGGAGCCCATACCAGCACCGCGCTTGCCGAGCCAGACCTCGGAATCTCCCTGGAAGTAGGTGTCGCCGCCGACTACCCCGGAATTGATGCTAAACAAGCTCAGGAGGCCCTCGGGAAAGGTCCTGGGATCTTCCTGTTAGACAGCAGCATGATTCCGAATCGCCGTTTGCGTAACTTCATCGTAGATGTGGCTCAGCGAAACAGGATTCCATTCCAATACGAAGTCTTGACTGGTTACGGAGAGGATGGTTCGGAGATCCAACGTTTCAGCGGCGGAAGACCCTCGATCAACCTCACCGTGCCGACACGTTACCTACATTCTCACATCGGTATTCTCAGTCGCAAAGATTTCGACAAAGCAGTTGAACTATTGATCGCTGTGCTTATGGCATTAGACCAGAAGGCCGTCGAGCAAATTGGGTCGTTCGATTACGGCAAATAGATCTCCTTGGAATTCCCCTGCGAGAAATCTCTTTCAATCTGGCCGAAGAGATCATTGTCAGGGGGATAAGCATTTACGGCGTCAACGGGCGAGTTGAGCGGCAGCGACTTGCGAAGTCGGGCGAAGCATTCCGGCGCACCAATTAACTTGCTTGCGACCAATGCAAACCTGTGTGTAGTCAATACCGGGTCCGCCCCATGGTAGGGCGTCTAAGAAATGTGGTGCTTCCGTCATCAAGTGTTGCTAGGGGAGCCAGAGCCGTTCCTCGAGTGGCAAGGGTGACCGGCCGAGCCGAGTAGAAGAGCATGAATAGGACATTGTTCGACCACCCAAAAAGCAGTCTCGATGAGAAGACTTCTCTCAAAGTCAGCTGCCTGTGGGTCAGGCCAGCCTGTTGGGCTGGCGTCCTGATTTCCTGTCCAAATTTCAATCCGCGATGAGGCCTCACGAAATTGTAGTGGCAGCGAAGCAGCTCGAGCTGATCTTCGAGACGTTCCTTCCACCGGGCCTGACAGATCGTTCGGCGACCTAGATAGGCCGAGCCCAGTCGGATCGTGAGATTCAGGCGCTCGACAAACGAGGTATTCAGTTTCTCTGAATCTTCTGAACCCCTCAGTGCTTGTTTCAATCTCCCAGCTCCGATCACAGCTCTTCGCTCTACTTTGACCACTCGATCGTTCCTGCGTGTTTTGATGACCTGACCATAGACACACGCTGATCCAAAGACTCGTCCGACTACTCTTTCGTAAAACTTGAATCCGTCGGTGGTGATCAAAGGAGCCAGCTGCAGATTCATCCGGTTTGAAACGTCTCGAAACAGGTCCACTGTGTTGCGGTAGCTCCGTTTGCCGACCACGGTTGACGGCCAAAGCCGAGACCAGACGTCGATCACGACGAAGATCCAGATCGACTTTTCCTTACCTCCAACCATCGTTCGGATCTCATCGGCTTGAAGTTCCCCAATCGAAAGTCCCTTTATCTTTCGATTATTAAACCGACGGCCCATGCGGCGGCTTTTTCCAGCCAACGAACTCTCAGGGCGACTGAAACTACACTTTCTTCACATCTCCTCACCTCCATAGTCTAGGAGTAGGAAACGCGAAAACGCTCCAGCACAGCCTCATCCAATTCGATGCCCAATCCGGGTCCTTCCGGAACGGGGACGCGGCCATCGATCAATGGGGGAAGATTTCGCACCAGATGCCTCATCAAGGGGGACGGTCTAAGACAATACTCAACCAAGTCACCCTCCGGGGAGGCTGCCATCCAGTGTAGCGAGGCGGCAAGATTGATTCCCGTGCTAAAGCAATGGGGAACACAGCGTCTGCCGGCTTGGCGACACAAGTGTGAGACTTCACGGCAAACTGTAAGACCACCGCAGAATGCAACATCAGGCTGAAGGACGTGTAATCCACGCTCGATCAGTTCTTCGAATCCCCAGCGCGTCACTTCGCCTTCTCCGGCTGCGATAGGTACCGGAGATGTCTTACAAAGCTCGGCATATCCCCTCCAGTCATCCTGAGAGAGCGGTTCCTCTAGCCATGTGATCCTCAAGGGATCAAGAAGTCGCACCCGATCTAGTGTCGTAGCCACATCCCAAGCTTGCCCTGCATCCACCATCAGATCACGCTCACCTACAGCATGGCGCGCCGCCTCCACCTGCGCCAAATCAGCTGTCGACTCCTTGCCGAAAGGTCCCCAGCCAAATTTTACCGCCGTAAGCCCCAAATCAACGGCTTGCTGGGCTAATTGAGCTGTCTCATGGGGAGAAGATCCAAAAAGCAAGCTTGCATACGCCCGTACCGATTCTCGACAAGCTCCTCCCAGTAATTCATACACGGGCTGGCCTAGTATCTTGCCCCGCAGATCCCACAGAGCGATATCCGCCCCACTTATGGCGTGAATCGCCGCTCCCCGCCGACCGTAGCGGTTCGTGTGATGGTACATCCGATGCCATAGCCCCTCAACATCCAAAGGATCTTGCCCTCGCAAAAGGTAAGCGAGGCCATGGCGTCTTTCGGCTGAACGAGGAGCTTCGAAAATGGCCTTGCAGACATAGGACTGGCTTGTCACTTCTCCGATTCCGACCAGCCCGCCATCGGTATGGACCCTGACAACCAGCACGTCCTGCGTACCGTCGGCAATCTCTTCCACCTTGGGAAGGCGGAGATGAATGGCCTCGACGTCGGTGATTATCATTGGATTCAGGAGCTCAGTAGATCACTAGTGCTCTATTTCGGGAATACGCCGCCACTTACATCCTGCCGCAATTTCAAAACAAACGCTAGAAATCACATGCTGTCGGTCGTATTCTTAGTCGACATTTGCCTGAGAAATGGACTAGGGCAGGAGTAGAATAAGAGCTAAGAACAGGAAAAACTTCACCGTGCGAACGCAGCATTCTGAATTCTGTGGTGAGAGCATGATCGTGATCTGCAATTGTGGGTCTAGAATTGTGGGTCTAGCCGCACGTTCACGCTCACGATCGGCGATCTCCAAGGTTCTCGACAATCGCGGTTCGGACGTCAAACGGACACATGAACGGCACCCATTTTTCATTCTGGACAGCGGCGCTAAGCGACATCAAACGCTCCTCTTAGGAGGGAGCATAGCCCGGCGCCTTGGAGCGACCTAACTTTTGGGCAGGCTACAAGCGCTTATCAGATGAGCACCATGCATTGTCCGTCAGATTCGTGCTCTGACAGTGTCTTCCTGAGACTCATGGATCTCACAAATGAGTGTACAATAGCCCTATGCGCATTGAGATAGGCTTGGGCCTCTTTCTTTCTGGTGCCTTGATGATGGTTACTCCGGGACTGGGGTCCGCCGAGGCAACCGATACTAGGGAGTTCTTCGAAACCCGAATTCGTCCCGTCTTGGCGAACAACTGTTTTGCCTGTCATACCAACTCCAAGCTCGGCGGTCTACAACTGGACTCCAGGGAACACTTGCTGAAGGGCGGGAATTCGGGTGCTGCCATTGTACCGGGGAAGCCAGAAGAGAGTTTGCTCATCCGTGCAGTCAATCATACCCACGAACGTCTGAAAATGCCGCTGGGAAGCAAGTTAAAGGACCAGGAAGTAGCAGACTTGACAGCCTGGGTGGGAATGGGCGCCCCCTGGCCGGAAGGCGGTAAGCAGAACGTTGCTCAATCAGGAGAGTTCAAGATCACTGCGGAGCAAAGAGCGTTTTGGGCTTTTCAGCCGATCAAAAAGCCCGTTCTGCCATCAGTGAAGATTGTGAGGTGGGCCAAGTCTCCAGTGGATCTATTTATTCTGTCGCGGCTGGAAGCGGAAGGGCTCGAGCCGGTTCGGGCGGCGGATAAGCGGACTCTGTTGCGCCGAGCCAGCTTTGATCTGATCGGTTTACCGCCGACGCCGGCAGAAATGGACGCTTTCCTATCTGATCATTCCACAGAGGCATTTGCCAAGGTGGTAGACCGCTTACTGGCCTCACCGCATTACGGAGAGCGCTGGGGACGCCATTGGCTCGATGTGGCGCGTTACAGCGAAGACGACGTCCGCTCCGCAGCACCAGCTCGGCGGGAGCTGTATCCGAATGCTTGGCGCTACCGCGATTGGGTCGTCAGTGCCTTCAACAAGGACGTGCCGTATAACCTCTTCGCTAAGGCACAAATTGCTGGTGATCTCCTGGATAAGCAAGACCCCACAGCAGAACTCGGCACTCGCCTCACCCCGGCAACAGGATTATTTGGGCTGGGCCCATGGTACTACGACACGGCTGAAGCACATCAGGCCAGAGCTGACGAGCGCAATGACCGAGTTGATGTGGTCACGCGCGGGTTTCTGGGGCTCACGGTGGCCTGTGCTCGATGTCACGATCACAAGTACGACCCGATTTCCATGAGGGATTACTACGCACTGGCTGGAGTTTTTGCAGGAACCGAGTATGCGGAGTATCCACTCGTCCCCCAACAGGTAGTAGCCGAGTTCAAGAACCAACAGAAAAGGATCAAAGACCACGAAGCGGCTATTAGGGAGTTCACCGAAGAACAAGCCAAGCAGTTAGCCAATATTCTCGCAAGGCAAACCTCGAGGTATATGGTGGCCGCCTGGAAGACACTGGGACCACTAAGAATGACACCGGCCAAGATCGCCGAGGAGGAGAGACTTGACCAGGAGGCTCTCGAACGGTGGGTGAAGTACCTCGGTAGTCCACAAAAGGACCACCCCTATCTCAGCTCATGGGATGAACTGCTAGCCGAGGGCGGGACGGTTGAGAACGCCAACAAAGTTGCCAGTGACTTTCAAAAGCTGGTTCTAGAGATTATTGCGGAGCAAAGGGAAGTCGACGAGAAAAATCTTCCAGTCGTTATGGCCGAGGCCAAGCGCAAGAGAAAGGCTGAGGACGTTCTCTTGCCCAACAGCTTCATGCCTGCGGATGAGGACCGCGAGGGTGCACTCGTTGCAATCGAGCGCGACAAGTTCGTTCTGTGGAGCGATCTGTTTCTGGAACAGGGCTTAATGGGAGAGCTTTCCAAGACGCCGGGTGTTCTGGTTTACAAGGACGAGAAACTGGACCGGTTCCTGAGTGGTGAATGGAAACGTCACCTGGATTCCATGCGGGCAGAGTTGGAGAGCCTCAAAACCAGCTTGCCAGCACGGTATCCATACACGCACGGCATTGGCGAGGCGCATAACCCAGGCAATCTGAGACTGCATCTGCGCGGTAGTCCTACCGATCTTGCCGAAGACGTGCCAAGGAGATTTCTCGCCATTCTGAGCGATGGCGAACCGACCCCGTTTCGGAAGGGAAGCGGTCGTCTGGAACTGGCTGAGGCTATTGTTCGTCATCCTTTGACGGCCCGAGTGATGGTTAATCGGATATGGAGTCATCACTTCGGCCAAGGCATTGTGGGTACACCCAGCAATTTTGGCCAGCTAGGAGCTCGCCCGACCCATCCCGAGCTGCTCGAATACCTCACAGAGCGGTTTATCACAAAGAATTGGTCGATGAAAGCCATCCACCGGGAAATAATGTTGTCGGCCACCTATCAGCTAAGCAGCGAGCATGACGAAGCGAATGCCAACAAGGACGCCGACAATCGGTTGTACTGGCGTGCCAATCTCCGCCAGCTAGATGTCGAGGCTTTACGGGACTCCCTGCTGTTCGTCACGGGAACCCTGGATACCTCGATTGGTGGACCGTCTGCGGAATTGAACCAAGACCATAAGAGGCGCACGATTTACGCAACCATTAGCCGACTCAAACTGAACGGCACACTGGCAAGGTTTGATTTTCCCGATGCCAGTGTTACCAATGAACAGAGGAATAGTACAAACGTCCCAATACAACGGCTGTTCTTTCTAAATAGCTCCTTCATCTGGCGACAGGCCGAGCTACTGGCTAATCGTTTGTCAGCAGATGGTGGGAATGAAGTCTCAGGGATAGGAAGCGCCTATCGATTGCTTTACGGGCGCGACGCAACCAAACCGGAACTGCGGTTGGGAATCGGTTTTCTTGAGAATGCGCGAAAGGATCCCTCCAACAGTTCCACGGCTTGGCAACGCTTTGCGCAAGTTTTGTTGAGCACTAATGAGTTCATCTTTCTAGATTGATCATCTTAGACAGGACTACAAGGAAATGAAACAGAGAATCGATTTTTCACATATTACTCGTCGCGAGATGCTGAGCAAGATGGGCGGCGGATTTGGGATGGTTGGTCTGGCCAGTCTTCTGGGCGAATCATCGACGCTAGCAGCGAGCGCCGGTCCAGCCCCTACAACCCTGGAACCCAAGGCCACCCATTTTCCCGCTCGTGCCAAGCACGTGATCTTTCTCTTTCTGAATGGTGGCGTGTCTCAGGTTGACACGTTTGATCCCAAGCCGATGCTGACGAAGTACGACGGACAGCCGTACCCGGGGGGGCAGCTGAAAACGGAAGGCAAGACCGGGAATCTTCTGAAGTCTCCTTTCAGCTTCAGAAAGTACGGACAGAGCGGCATCGAGGTCAGTGAGATCTTTCCCTTCGTAGGCTCGTGTATCGATGACATTTGCGTAGTTCGATCTGCCCTCACAGATGTGCCTAACCATGAGCCCTCGATATACATGATGAACTGCGGGCACCTTCAGGCGGGTCGCCCGTCGATGGGATCATGGATTACGTATGGGCTGGGCACGGAGAATCAGAGTCTGCCAGGATTCGTCGTTCTTTGCCCTGGTATACCGGACGTTGGACCACCACTATGGAATTCCGTCTTCCTGCCTGCCGTCTATCAGGGGACCTATCTCTCCAACAAGGAAACCGATCCTCAAAGACTCATCGAGGATATTGGCAACGAGCGCCTAAACCTTTCTCAACAACGTAGTCAGGTTGACCTTCTTGGCAATCTCAACCGGATCCATCTTGAGGGAAGACCATCCCAACCGCAGTTGGAGGCATGCATCCAGTCCATGGAGATTGCCTACCGCATGCAAACGGAAGCCCCCGAAGTTCTGGACGTTCGAAAAGAGAATGAAGCCACTCGACAAAAGTATGGGGATGGAGACTTCGCCAGGGGTTGTCTGATGGCCTTGCGGTTGGTTGAGCGTGGAGTCCGCGTGGTGCAGGTTTATTTCGGTCACCAAGCTCCATGGGACAGCCACCAAGATATTCAAGCCCATCGCAAATTGGCGTTCCAGGCCGATCGTCCTATCGCTGCTTTGCTGCAGGATCTAAAGTCGCGAGGGCTGCTGCATGAAACCCTGGTTATTTGTGGAACTGAATTTGGTCGGACTCCTGTTGTCCAGACAAGTGCCAAAGTCCACAACGGCCGGGACCACAATTCACATGGGTTTAGCATGTTGTTGGCCGGTGGCGGAGTAAGGGGTGGGATGACCTACGGAGCCACAGACGATTTCGGTTTTAAGGTTGTGGAAAATCCCGTGCATGTGCATGACCTCCACGCTACGATCCTGCATCTGCTTGGACTCAATCACGAAAGGTTGACTTACCGCTACAGCGGACGCGATTTTAGATTGACGGATGTTGGCGGGAGGGTAATCAAAGAAATTTTGGCTTGAAAGGAACAGTGAGCGTGCCGGTCTTACGCACTTTCGGATGAAGGCGAGAGCGTCGGTAACCCGACAACATGCTGAGCAGATGCCTCGGACCCGTTCCGCGAAGACTTGGTAGTCCCGTTGCCGGCCAATTCCACTCGGCAAGACCATCAGGAACGATCGCTTTTGTCACTGGTCTCGAGCTAGATCCATGCTTTCCGCAAGTTTCCTCCCTTCGCGAAGACTCCCAAAATTCTCCTTGACATAAAATCGAGGTTGAAGCTATTTTGTTTTTCGTCCAGCTATCTATGAAAACTCTGGAGAACGGATCGGGCACCTGCACAAGCCCCCGCTTTTCGTCCACGCCATGATGGTCTGAAGCCGACGCCTCAAAGACTGGCCGGCTCCAGGTGGATACCTGGAGAGACGTGTTTGAGTCCGACAAACAGGTGATTGCGGACCCAAAGCAGAGGGAGAGCGCAATTTGGTTTCATCTCTATCTCGTTCCCAATACGTGTCGTCCGGTTACGCGAAGGAAAACCTTGAGTGTCCAGGAGATAACGAAATGAAAAACAGAAACTGGGATTACAGAGTTCTAAGGCTGGTCGTTACCATATCGGTCGTGTTGCTGGCGGCTTCGGGTTTGAACCTGGCTCAAGAAACCAGCACCATTCAAGGGCACATTTCAGACTCGCAAGGGGCCAGTGTACCGAAAGCACAGGTCAGAGTGACTAATGAAAGTACGGGAGTTTCGCGAAGTGCCTTTTCTGCTGAGGACGGGTACTATCGGATTCCCGACCTATTGCCGGGTATTTACGAGCTTCGAGTGGAGCTCACCGGATTCAAGACGATCATCAGAAGTAGCATTGAGGTGACGTCTAAGTCTGTCACAGGTCTAAACTTTACCCTTGAAGTAGGTGAGATGACCCAAACCGTCAACGTAACGAGCGAGGAGCCGCAAGTGGAGACTCAAACTGCAAGGGTAACTGAGGTCATCAGCGAGAAGGAGGTGAAGTCACTTCCATTACTTGGCCGCGGCATTCTCAATTTAGCGTTTATGACCCCTGGAATTACTGCAAGACCGGAAAGTGGGTCTGGCAACTATTGCTGTGACGCTTTTTCCACCTATGCCGCCCCAGAAATCTCCTCGGGAGGGAGTGAGGTCAAAAGCAACTTCACTGTGGACGGTATCAACATGCGCTATACCGAAGGTAGCGTTTGGGCGATGGCCTTTAGCCCCAATCAGGATGCCGTCAATGAAGTTCGGGTTTCCGTCAATCCGGATACGGCCGAATTTGGGAACATGAGTGGCCCACAATTCCGCGTCACGACCAAGGGAGGAACTAACACTTGGCATGGGACCGCCCACGTTAACGCGAATCAAGATAATTTTAATGCCGTGCCTTTCGGCAGCACACGCGATGCTGTTCCTAACACCTACAAGCGTCTCTTCGGGGGAACCGGAGGGGGCGCGATTGTCAAGGATCGGCTATTCATTTTTGGGGCCTACGAAGGACTGCGTGAGAGAAGGGCTACCAGTAGTGTAGCATTGGCAGAAACCCAGGCCTTCAAGGACTTTGTGGTAGGAACTCGGCCTAATACCATCGGGGCTAAATTGCTTCAGGACTACCCGCCATTTCGCTATCCCACCTCCGGCTTGGTGGATCTGGGAAGCCCAGAGCCCGGCATACTCACATGGTCTACGGTGCCCGACGGCATTCCTGATATTGGTGAGGTGATACTTGACAGGCCTACTGAGCGCGAGGGATATCAGTTCAATGGACGCGTCGACTATTCCTCACCCAGTGGGAATGATCGCATCTACGGGAGCTATTGGTATACCCACTCGAAACGTGCTACTCCCGACCTTCGTGATGCCTTCTGGGGACCCGAAAACCTGAAGACGCAGTTTCAAAATGTCGTTTATACTCACAGTTTCTCACCCAATATATTGAACGAAGCTCGCTTTGGCCACTTCAACATCCTTCAGCGAGTGCAGTCGAATAGCAGAGCCTACAATATACCGGGTATAAGCACTGACGATGGAATATCTCTTGGCAGTTTTGCCTGGTCGGACCAGCGCTTTGCACCCAATGTTTACGAGTTTGGAAACATCATCTCGATTAATCGGGGCCGTCATCAGATCAAGTTGGGGGGCGCTTACCGTCATGCCACTAACGATCTGCAGACCTTTCTTTCCAATGATATCCCCACCTACGGGTTCGGGAGCCTGCTGGATTTTGCCGATGATGAGCCCTATGTAGAAGCACGCACGTTTGATCTAAACTCGGGCGAGCCCTTGGCCCGAATCCGGCCATTGTTTTTCAAGATGCAGGAGTTGTCTTTTTTTGTGGCAAATACCTGGCAGCTTCGTCCCAATCTTACCCTCAACTACGGGCTACGCTACGAGTCCTTCTTTAACAACTGGTTGGGCAATGGCAGGAACAATTGGCAACCAGTCCTCAGTTCCGATCAACTCAACCCAACAAGTGTTGCGTCAGTCATCAACCAAAAGGTAGACCGCTATTACAACACCGACAAAAACAATCTCAGTCCTCGCCTCGGTCTAGCTTGGGATCCTAGTGGGCAAGGCAAGATTTCGATCCGTGGCGCGTTTGCGCTGCTTCACGACGAGATCAATTCATTTCCACTATATGACACGGGGATTAATCCCCCAGATGCAGCTGACGTCGTTGGTGGAGTTCAGGAGGGGATTCCTATTGTTTATGGCTTGGCACCCGCTGGGACGCTCGACTTTCCAGTAAATCCCAATTTGGTACCGACCAATATCAATGCCGTGGGGGGATTCGACGGGCAGAGGGTCCAGCTAGGGGCTCTAGTCACCGATCTAAAGAACCCGGCGGTCTATGACATCTTGGGAGGCGTTCAGTACCAGCTCTTTACCGACCTGATGGTTCATGCCGACTACAAGTACCGGCGTTGTACAAATGACCTTTACGGATTCAATACCAATCGGTTCGCGGGCGACCTCGCGGACGGTCTGTTGGACCGGCTCAATCCTAACTGGAGCGGGGTTCTAGTTACCACCAACTTGGGTAAGCGGTTCTATCACGGCCTTATCTTGGGAGCTTCCAAGCGATTTAGCCAAGGATGGCAGCTCAGCGCCAACTATACCTATAACCATGGGAGGAGCAACTTCGGCACGCCGAACAATAGCAATTATGCCTCTAATGCAACAGAGGCTTACAATCCGCAGTTCGATTCGGCACGAGATGACATCGCCCATGTCTTCACAATGCACAGCGTATGGGAGCTACCCATCCTCCGTGGCCGGTCAGGATGGTTGGCCGCAGTGTTTGGAGGCTGGCAGCTCAATACGATCTGGCAGCTGCTCTCCGGGGGACCCTTTTTCCCTATAACTGACAGAATCTATGGACAAGGGGGAGACTTTAATGCGGACGGTCAAGGAGGTGAGCGACCCGACCTTCCCACGGGCGATGTGCCCCATTCGTTCAGCAGGCAGGAATGGTTGAACGGAGCCCTAACAGCCGACCTGTTTCCACTTCCATCTCCTTCGGATATTCGCCCAGGAACTTTGCCTAGAGATTTCTTCCGAGGCCCGGGGAGTGCGCGTGTCGACGCCGCTTTTGTCAAAGCGTTTCCCATACCAATAGGACGTGCGGAAAAAGCCCAGTTGCAGCTTCGCGCCGAAGCCTTCAATCTTTTCAACAGAATCAATATCAGAGAAGTGGCCAATGCCTTGGAGCAATCGAACTTCGGGCGTGCTACCAGTGCCTATCAAATGCGGATCATGCAGTTGTCTGTCAAATTCGTCTTTTGACATCCTGAGGCTGATAAATTTCACGAATGAGTCCAAGATCCATAGTGAGAAGCTTTGAAGAGGCATCGCATGATCCATAAGCGCGGCCACCGCTCTATTCGAAGCGATTCCCTATGTGGTGTCAAGACTCAGTGCGCCTCAGGCTGACTGGCTGTTGTGGGGCAAAAGGAGCCTAATAGGATGAAGGCCCTCATTACCCTTGTCTTGGGGACTACTCTTGTCGTGGCTTCCGACAGGGCTCGTCAGCTTCACTTTTCTTCTCTGGTCCTCGACACCCACATCGACACCCCGTGGATCATGGTGACACGGCCTAGCTGGAACTTCGGTCAAGAACACGATCAAGGTCATGCGGATCTGCCTCGCATTAAGAAAGGCGGCTTACGCGCGATGTTTATGGGCATTGCTGCCATGGAGGGAAACACGGCTGGTCCGGCAGCCGTCAATGAGGCGCTCGTTCAAATCGCAGCCGTTCACAAACTTGCAGAGGATCTGGCGAGCGAAATCGCCCTTTGCAGGACTGCCGCTGAAGTTCGGAGGGCATACCGGGAGCGCAAGCTAGCGGTCCTGATCGGTGTGGAAGGTGGTAAATTGATTAACAATAGCCTTCCCGTCTTACGCATGTTTTCCAAGCTGGGGGCCCGCTACATGACACTGACCCACGGCTCCCATACTGATTGGGCGGATTCATCGGGGCAACCAGCAATGCATCAAGGCTTGACCGATCTGGGAGAAGAGATTGTTCTCGAGATGAATCGATTGGGCATGCTGGTCGACATCTCCCACGTTTCCGACAAAACCTTTTGGGATGTTCTAGAGGTGAGTAAAGCACCCCTGATCGCATCACACTCTTCATGCCGCGCGCTTTCAGGACACGCTCGGAATATGAGCGACGATATGATCAAAGCCATGGCTGCAAAGGGAGGAGTAATACATATCAACTACTACGATGTTTATCTTGATAATGCTCGCTATGAATATTGGGGAAAGACGCAGACATTCGTGGACGAATTGACGAAACGTTGGCCGGGGGAAGAAAACGAAGGGCGCCGTCAAGCAGAGATCGCGAAGCAATTTGGGCCGGCGCCGAAAGTGAGTTGGGAAAAGATCATCGATCACATTGATCACGTCGTGAAACTGGCAGGCACCGATCACGTTGGCCTAGGATCCGATTTCGATGGTGATGCCCCCATGCCCGAGGGCATGGAAGACGTGACGCAGCTACCCAAAATTACCGGAGCATTGGTGCTCAAGAGGTACCAAGAATCAGAGATTAAGAAGATCCTAGGCGAAAACACACTGCGAGTCATGGAAGCGGCGGAGCGGGTATCCCAAGAATTGTCCAAGTGAAACGTACTCTTGTGCAGAGTTGATCCTGAAGGATCACACGGAGTTGACCTGCCATACTCTTATCCGCAAGAGTGGTGCTTGTGCCATCGCAGCTCTCGCGGAAGTACGTCTCCGAGTACGTGCCACTCTCACCCCTCCCTGTAGCGGCACCTAGCGCTCGTTTGACATGAGTCGAATAGTCTCTTGCAGAAAACAGCGTCGGGTTCTAGCCTTCATTTGCATGATGCTTCTACGACCAGCATTTGTGGCACTGGCCCAGACTACTGCGTCCGAACCCGATCATACTCACTATGTTCGGGGGACTAAACTGGCGCGGTCCGGAAATTTCAGGTTGGCTCTCGAGGAATTTCAGCGAGCAGTGAAGCTCGCTCCCAATAGTCCCAAGGTCCACAATATGCTCGGAGTGGTCCTGGCTCAATTGGGTCGGCTGAACGAATCGGACGATGCCTACCGTCGCGCACTGTCTCTTGCTCCAGATTTCTTTCCCGCGAGAAAGAATCGAGCCGTCAATGCTTTCACTAGGAGGGATCTTAGTTTTGCTGCCGATGAGTTCAAAGTTCTGGCGGAGCTTGAGCCCACAGATTTCGTACCCCACCTCTTTCTGGGCCTCTTGGCCATTGAAGGCTCCGATTTTCAAGTGGCCCAGAAGCACTTGTTCCGGGCACGCGAGTGTTCGCCAAACAACGCCCAGGTTCTACTCGCGCTCGCCAGAGTCCACTTTGCTCTTGGCGAGCGCCATTCAGCCCTGGAGTTTGTTCGACAAATACGAGATCAGTCTCGTGACAGCGACGTGGAGCGATTTGAACTGGGCGTGCTATTAGCGCAGTTTGAGGCCAACACGGAGGCTACAGAGGTTTTCCAGGAACTATGGCAAAAGAACCCCAATTCCTATGATCTGGGGTTCAATCTGGCCTTGGTAAGGTACCGGGCAGGTCAATTGGAGGATGGCTTACATGTTGTGGACGACTTGCTTTCACGAGGACACCGAAGGGGCGAGTTGCTAAACCTCCAGGGATGGATCTACAACAAGATGCGACGCCTAGCCCAGGCTAGAGAGTCACTGCGACAGGCCATTACGGCTGAGCCTGACAATCCGGACCATTATCTGGATCTGAGCACCGTATTGGCAAATGAAGGGGCCACCGAAACCGCGATTCGAGTCGCCACTGAAGGGCTGGGAAAATGTGTCGAAAAAGACAGGCTCCGGGTTCAAGTCGGATTGCTCTATCAGAAGCAAGGAGACTATAAAGAAGCCGAAACGTGGTACCAGCAAGGAATGCAAACTAGCCCAGAGAACCGGTCGGCCTATTTGGCACTGGCCAATCTACTATTGGTGACCAATCGACAGAAGGAAGCCTTGGAATTATTGGCTAAGGCAACCGCGTTTCTGCCCAAAGATCCCCTCCTGCATCACATGTTTGGTGCGCAATTGTTAGAATCTGAGCAGGAACCTTTGCCTCAGCAATTAGAAAAGGCAGCATTGATCTTGAAGAAGGCTCTCGACCTTAATCCATTCTATGCTAATACCCACTATGTTCTAGGGAAGCTGTACCTCAAAACAGGAGATTATGAATTAGCACGGTCGTACTTCGAGAAGGCCTGCGGCTTTAAGGCAGATCATGTGAGCGCCTACTATCAACTAAGTGTTATCGCTCGCCGGCAGGGCAATAAAGAAAGGGCTGCAGAACTAAACAGGATTGTTCAAAGACTTAATGAGAAGGCAGACAAAGACTACCAGGAAGATTCTATGGGTATTGTCCAAGAGAGCCTTCGTGGGGGTACAAGAGAGCTAGTTGGGCCTTGAGCCAAACGGTGATTCAGATGTTGACCTTCCCTATCGGTTGGCTTCGAGGACCTGGATAGTTGTCCCTGTTGGGAGTGCGATCCGGTCCCCTGCATAAAGCCGTGCCCGACTACTGACCTTCCCCACTGGACCGCCAGTTGGCGGATTCTGCTTCCTTCAGTAATCTTTCGGCCCCCTGCCAGATCAGATCGGTGTCTACGGTGAGTTCAATGAAACGGGCTCCTTGTCTCATTTTTTTTTCGATGGCTTCTCGATTGGTAGCAAAGGCAGCAATACTGATTTCCCGCTTCTTGCAGGCCTTAACAATTTTCTCCACCGCTTCAAGGACCAGGGGATGGTTTGTTTGCCCCGGTACTCCGTAAGCGCCTGAAAGGTCATAAACTCCTGGCAAAATGACATCAATGCCCGACACCTCCACAATGCTGTCAATATTCTCAACACCCTCTTTGGTGTCCACGATGAGGATGACGGCAATCATGTTGTTGGCTGTGTTGTAGTAAGTCTGGGTATCCTTTCCCCATTTCTGCCCGCGCCCGTAATCCACGCCCCGGTTGCCTTCAGGAGGGTACTTGGATGCCTTAACCGCCATTTCAGCCTCCTCCCTGTTGTTGATGAAAGGGACCATGATTCCTAGGGCCCCAGTCTCCAGGGCTTTCTTAATTTGATCGGTTTGGTTGGCAGCAACTCTCACGATAGGAATACATTTTGAATCTCCTAGAGCGAGGCTCATATTGTAGGAGATGTTTTCGTCCAACCGTCCATGCTCCAGATCGAATATGACGAAATCGTACCCAGCATTGGCGATGATCTCGGTGACAGCCGGGTCGGTCAGATAGATCCAGGATCCGAATACAGCTTCGTTGTTCTTTATTCGCTTTACCGTTTCCAGTTGCTTGGCGTTTTGTCCGTAAGCCAACAATGGCACCAAAAGCCACACTAGCAGCGTCATCGCACAGGTGGCTTTCTTAGAAAACATCCCCTTTACGATCTGCTCGTTCGCTAGCGATATGAATCGGTAACTCATTTTCATTCCTCCCTATAGATCTTCGTTCTCGACGTGATGTCACCGAGGTGCTTAACGTGACCTTTGAACTCTTCTAAGGTTGAGGCTGCCTGTCGGCAGCCTCCGAAACGATCACCGCCAAAGTCACAACGATAGAGGCCCAACTCACGCTTCAGCGTGAAGGCTAATGGTCCATTCGTTCTGTTGCCGGAGGGATCAAGGTTCCAACAAGTACGCGTCTTGGTGACTCGACATCCGAATTCTCTCAGGCCCGAGGGTGCCAAGCCCTTTATGTCTTGAGGGGCTCGAGACATAAAGGTGTAGCCGAGGCTGTCCAGCTAGCTACAAAGTTTCTGGTCGACACACAGCAGCAGAACGGATCGTGGCAGATGACTTCACGATCTGCCGGGCCACCTGGGCCGGGTTCTGTCCGTGACCTCAAACCAATCCTCTACGTTGGTACGGCGTGGGCCACAATGGACCTTGCAGGATGGTGGCCAGCCCTGGAAGCTGACTATCCTGGCGACAAAAGCCGGGCGGACGCTCTGCCCACCCGCCCTTTACCGGCTGGTTCGTTAGACAAGCGGCACGTCGATTATCAAAATCAACCTGGGGCGGCCTATGGCTTCACCGCCGCGGAAGATCCGAACCGATAAAGCGCTTCGGACGTGCGTAGATAAATGTCTCCTCCGGCAAGGGCGGGCGTTGCGAAGCAACCTTCCCCCAGATCGTTGATCGCCGTGATCTCCCAGTTGCGAGAGGCCTTGAGCACAGTCACTTTTCCTTCTTCGCTCGCCAAGAATACTTTACCTTCCGCAGCGACAGGGGACGCCGAATATGGTCCAACAGCACCGGTCAGGCGGCCCGTTTTTATCACCTCACCCGTCTTTGCGTCAAAAGTCGAAAGGATTCCACCGTTCTTCACTAAATAGAGGACGCCATCATACAGAAGCGGCGATGGCACAACGCCTACGAAGCTCTTCTCATATCTCCACAACTCTGTGGTGAGCGACTGGCCGTCACCGGCAGTCGTGGCGCCGGTCTCGAGGCGGATCGATACCAGACTAGATGGCGCCATCGAGAGCCGCTGGCGCGCTTCCCACTCTTCCTGCGTCACGATGCCATCCTTGTTGCCTCCGAATCGGCCGATGCCGAGGAGATACGCATTATTCGCGTACTCATCGGGTGAAAGCTTGCCGTCGTGATTCTTATCGTACTCCTCTAATTGTGCGGCAAACGGACTCATCGCGTCGTAGCCGTAGCCAAACGTGTAAACGATATCTTTATCAAGGATCGGACTTGCTACGACGGAGGGGGACAAAGTGGAGCGGCTCCACAGGCGCTTTCCATCCGTGACGCGATGAGCTCCCAGCTGGCCGCGGCTGGCTGTCACGATCAGAGGAGGGGTGCCAGACGGCTGATACAACAGCGGCGTCGCCCATCCTTCCATTTCTTCGCGCGAAGTTCGCCAACGA
This sequence comes from uncultured Acidimicrobiia bacterium, assembly GCA_963752385.1. GTDB lineage: Bacteria > Acidobacteriota > Terriglobia > Versatilivoradales > Versatilivoraceae > CAVVYL01. The sequence goes on from CAVVYL010000058.1 coordinate 83,618, forward strand.
ATCTCGCCGTTGGTCTGATCGAAGGCGGCGATGTAGGAATCGACCATTTGATCGAGCACAAGGATGACGTTTCCTCCGGCCAGGATCGGGCAGGAGGAATGTCCCATGGAATTCGAGAAAGCTCCGAGCTTTGCCTCCCAGCGAAGTTCTCCACCGGGGCTGTATGAGACTAATCCGTACTCGTAGAAGAATGCATAGACATTCTCACCGTCAACAACAGGAGTGATGGCCGCGGGATGGTTCAGCGCGTTGACTGACTCGATGCGGGCGCGGTTTACGGCCCGCTCCCACAGCAATTTGCCGGTTTCGCGATCGAAGCATTGCGTGTAGAGCTTGCCGTCTTCAAAGCCCGTCAGGAAGATATGACGACGGGTGAGTATGGGCGAGGACTTGCCCTGACGAACCGGGGTCCTCCACAGGAGCTTTTTCTGTTTGCCGAATTCAGTGGGAAATCCAGTGCTGGCTGAAACGCCGGATCCATTGGGTCCTCGAAACCGGTCCCAATCCTCGGCGCCGACAATGGATGCGACAAGCAACAGCACAGCGGAGACCGTGCGCATTGTCAACAACCTCCTGCGAAGGCCGGCAGATCATGTGTGGGTTGCACTTCTACAGAGGTCAATCGGAATCCCCGGATTGCAGGTCATCTTACCATAGAGGTGCACATGAGGATGATGCGCGAGCTGCGAGCTATGTTAGGGGTTGCGATGTGTTCCATTGAGCAGACCCACGACGTGGATTACACAAGGCTCGAAGCCTTTCAGGCGGTTAGGCTCATTTCTCGTGTGGCGTCGACAACCGTTGGAGGCGAGTGAAAGGATGGAGCCTTGGTCCACCCTTACCTTCTTGACTCAGATCACTGGCCGTATCACGGGCAATCCGGAAGTTGGCTTCCCCGAGGTCACTGCCGCATGATAGGGCGATAGGTCCTCCTAACGCCGTAGTCCTATAAAGGGGATTGAAGAGCAAGAGCTCCCCTCTGGCTCGGCGCCGGAAGTTTCTTGGTGTCGGCCTCCAGCCCCCAGGCTCGAACTCGTCCTCTCGCGAGTGGTTTTTCTCGGACTTGCGGTCATCTTTCGCTTCGTCGCGCGAAGCGGCGAACTTCTCACTCCCTGTGTTCAATTTTCTCCATCGAGACGGTGCCCTTCGGTTCGCGAAACTGGCAAGCGTGACGGTTGCAGTGTTGACAATACCGACGAAAACCCTCTTTTGAGGGACTTTACGGTCGCGGACGAGCATTCCGAACCATGGCGCGTGAGGACAATGTCAAAGATCCAGTACGATCCACGCCGGAGCGTGGTCGCTGGCGTTGTCCTCCCCACGCACCCATCTGTCTACACCGCCGTCCACGAGGCGCTCGCACAACATCGGCGAGAGCAGAAAGTGATCGAGCCGCATGCCCTTGTTGGCGCGCCACCGGTCACGCTCGTAATCCCAGAACGTCCAGAGCGGCCCTTCCGGCTGCAGCCTCCGCAGAGCGTCCGTCCAGCCTTGAGCTAGTAGTCGAGCGAAGGCCTGCCGGCTCTCCGGTTGGATCAACGCGTTGTTATCTAAGGATCGCGTTGGATAGATGTCCTGCACAGTTGGGACCACATTGTAATCGCCGGCCAATACGACTGGCAGACCGGCGGCGATGAGCTCGGCGGCGTGCCTGATGAGACGTTCGAACCAAGCCAGCTTGTAATTGAACTTCGGACCTGGCTGAGGATTGCCGTTCGGGAGGTAGATGGAAGCGATCAACACTCCCTTTACGGCCGCCTCAATGTAGCGCGCTTGGCTATCTTCAGGATTACCAGGCAGGCTTGATCGAGTCAATACCGGCTCGTGGTCTCGCCCGAGGATCGCCACGCCGTTCCAGGAACGCTCGCCCTGCCAGACTGAGCGATAACCCAGGGCCCGAAGCGCACGCTCTGGGAATGTCCGTTGCTCGGCTTTCAGCTCCTGGAGGCAGACGACATCTGGCTCCGTTTTGCCGAGCCAAGCGACCAGGTTGTCCAGCCGCTTATTGATGTTGTTGATGTTGAAAGTTACGATCTTCAATATATTACGAATCTTAACCTGCAAAATCGCAAACTGCCGCCCCTTTTCCTGGGTAGATGGCTGCCCTTGGGCCGAGAAGTCATCGACCGGTAGATGTGGCTGCTGGTCATTGTAGCGGCTAGTTGTTGGGTGACGGTCCAAACGGACAGTTCGGTCCACATGCATCATCGTTGTGCGGTCGAGGAGGGCCGCCAACGATGGGAAAGAAGAATTCTTCGCGGCGGCATCGTACGCCTAGGACGGTCCTTCGCCTGCCGGAGTTGGACCAGGCGAAATCCGCGGTACTGAATAGCCTGAGCTCGGCGGAAGCTCAGCGAGGCTACCGACACGCAATCGATGAGTTCGTGGAGTGGTATTGTTCCGAACCCGGGCTGTCGTTCAATTAGACAGTAGTCTTACGCTATCGAATTCACCTCGAGTCACGTCTTCTGGCTCCAGGAACAATCAAGCTTCGTCTAGGAGCCGTCCGTCGACTTGCGTACGAGGCGGCCGACAGCGGACTTCTCACCGCAGACCTGGCCGCCGGCATCCGGCGAGTGAAGGGCGTGAAGAAACTCGGTGTCCGGCTTGGAAACTGGCTCACCGCTGATCAGTCACAGAGACTATGGCATGCGCCGGATGTCGAAGGGTTGAAGGGCAAACGAGATCGCGCCCTGCTGGCAATCCTTCTCCCATGCGGAGTCACGCGGCACGAGGCCGTCCATCTTGAGTTCGGCCATATTCAGCAGCGTGAGGAACATTGGGCGATCATCGAGCTGAAAGGCAAGTCCGGCCACACGCGAACGATTCCGATGCCCGGATGGGTCAAGGCCCTCCTGGATGATTGGCTCCAAGCAGCCAACCTGACTGCCGGCAAATTGTTCCGTAGGGTAAACAAGGACGGGAAGGTATGGGGTGAAGGTCTAACGGAGAAGGCGGTCTGGCATGTGGTCCGGGAATATGCCCGCAAAGCCGGCATTGAGAAGCTGGCCCCGCACGATCTTCGGCGGACCTGCGCCCGGTTGTGTCATGCGGCGGGAGGGGAACTGGAGCAGATCCAGTTTCTTCTTGGACACGTCTCGATCCAGACCACCGAGCGGTATCTCGGCTGCAAACAGCGAATTCGGTCCGCGGTTAACGATCGAATCGGGATTGAGCCGGTATAGTAACTTCCACTCACTCGTTGTCCGGTTGGCCGACGACTAGTGAATCGACCAGCTGATTTTGGCCTAGTGAGCCCTGACTTATATTGCAACATTTGTAGGGATGGGCCTTCACACCAAGCCTCGGAATGGCGTGCGCATGTTTTTGGGAACCGGCACCTATACCGTTGCGTATCGAAAACACATGCGGACTAGACTCTTCCCTTTCACTTGTGCTCTGGGACTTACGATTCCGACGGCTTCATTGCTCTGGTCTTTTGGGCAAAACAGCTCAACTGCCACGAATACGTGGGCACTCGTAGGCGGCACCTATGTCAGCCCGACCGAGCCACCGATTCTGAACAGTGTCGTCCTCATTAAGGATGTCAAGATTGCCGCACTTGGGCCCAGTAGCTCGGTCACCCTGCCCGGCGGCATCAAGGTTCTGGAATGCTCCGGCCGGACGATCATGGCGGGCTTTTGGAATAGCCATGTTCACTTTATCCAACGAAAGTGGGCGGATGTCTCAACCATTCCTGCTCCTGAGCTGGCCGGTCAGCTTCAGGACATGCTGACTCAGTACGGCTTCCGAGTGTCTTCGATACCGGTTCAAAGTGGGAGAACACTCGTCGCTTTCGCGAGCGCAATTGAGTCCGGTGAAATTGCAGGCCCGCGAATCCACTCAACCGGGGAGGTCATTTTCCCCAAGGGGGGCGCACCAGAGCAGCGCATTCTCGATGTCGTCGGAACCATGAAGCTCGAGCTACCTGAAGTGTCCAACGCCACGGAAGCCAGTACCGCCGCAAGGAAGCTGCTCGACGAAGGCGTGGACGGCATCAAGGTTTACGCGGCAAGTTTGGGCTGGCCGCCGGTCCTGCTGCCTAAGGCCGAGATTGCGGCGGCGACACACGAAGCTCACGTTCGAGGCAAACTGGTTTTCGCCCATCCTCACACTCGCGAGGGACTGATGAACGCCATAAACGGTGGAGCCGACGTGATCGTGCACACCATTCCTAACGCAGGGGTACTGGACGACTCCATGGTCACTCCGATGAAGAAAGCAGGTGTCTCCGTAATTCCGACCCTCAAATTTTGGAGACGCGAACTGCGCAATGATCGCACGTCACAGCGGGAGAAGTTTGTGGCATCGGGTGTCGCGCAACTGCGAACCTGGGCGGCGTCGGGTGGAGTGATCCTCTTTGGCACCGATGTCGGTTACATGGATGACTACGACACCTCCGAAGAGTTTGCTTTGATGGGTGAGGCCGGAATGAGCTTTCGCCAAATTTTGGCATCGCTTACAACTGCGCCGACTGAGAGATTCGGCTAATCCGCGCGCCTAGGACGGCTGGCTCCGGGGCTCATAGCAGACATGGTCGTCCTGGATAAAGACCCTTCTAAAGATGTGCACGCGTTTGCTACCGTACGCTACACGATCCGCGACGGGAGACTCATCTACGAGGCCATAACAACTCCGTCGCCTCAACTCCTCCCGCAGTCGATACTCCCTGAACGTCGTGGACAGGTAAGAAATTAAGCCGAGGACCCCCAGGACGAGTGACGGGCCAACAGGAAGCGATCGGCAAAGTGGCAACTTTGGCATAAACTTCACAATATATGGCTCGTGGACTCACATTCCGGGTTGTCATCGAGCAGCCACCCGCAGGCGTTGATTTCGCATTGCAGCAGGGCAACGGAAGCGCTTCCGAGCCCGTCCAAAGGCAGCGCTCGACGGGAAACGATTTGACCTTTGAATTTCAGCCGTCGATCAGGGAGGGCCTTTCCCACAGCAGGGCGGCACTGGGCGGACCGTTAGAACAGGGACCGCCACAACAACGGTTGATATTGGGACGTACGCCGGCCAAACCGACTCATGTTGGAGCCGCAGACTGAAGATCCCCCTCGAGGGCGTTCCAGGGAAGATGCTCCGCACGGGCGGCGTGCTCGAAGCCCGTGTTCTAGGGGCGGGCCGGGACGGCGGTCCGAATTGCGCCACTATCAAAGATTTCGAAGGTTGGAAGCCCGTAGAGCGGTAGGTTGCTACTGCTGCACTAAAGCCAGCAACTGTCCAAAGTGATTCACTTCCGTGTAGCCGACCATCCGCTCAGAATCCCTGATCAGCTGTTCACTTCGGCGCAAGAGACTCGCGTCAAGTTGGCTGGCCCGGCAGCATCCCAGTTGGAAAGCCGTAATCTCGTAAAGCAGTTCCTGTTTGTCGGCTATCCCGGAAGTGATCTGGCTTCGTTTCCGGACGGCTACTGTTCGTCGCCAAGTGCCGAGGAGCCGAGCGGCTGGAATCCTTCGGCTGATCTACACAGGAGTAGCGCGGGCCATGAGCCGCGCCCAGGATGAAAATTATGAGATAATCCCGGACAGGTTTTTGGGGAGAGGCCCTCTATGGATCCATTCGCGCCGTTCAAGGAGGCTCAAAAGCAAGGCTGGGCCCATTTCGCTCCGCTCGAGACCTTCACCACACCTACGGCGGCGCGGCTCGTGAATCATGCACGAGTCGTCGCCGGCCAGCGCGTGCTGGACGTCGCCTCCGGCACTGGTGTGGTGGCGATCACCGCCGCACGAGCCGGTGCGCGGGTCACAGCCCTCGATTTCACCCCTCAACTACTTGAACGCGCACGCGAGCACGCCCAGCTTGCCGGCGTCAATGTTGACTTCCGCGAGGGCGACGCCGAGCGGCTTCCCTTCGACGACGGAGCGTTTGACGTGGTGCTCAGCCAGTACGGACACATGTTCGCCCCCAGGCCAGACGTGGTCGTCAGTGAGATGCTTCGAGTGCTGAAGCCGGCAGGGACGATCGCCTTTTCCACGTGGCCTCCTGACGTGTTCGTGGGCAGGACGATGATGCTCGTTGCTCGCTACGCGCCCGCACCGCCTCCCGGAGTTGCGCCACCAGCGCTCTGGGGCGATCCGAACGTCGTGCGGGAGCGCCTGGGAACAGCCGTCAAGGACATCGTGTTCGATCGAGATCGCATGTGGGTGCCGGCCCTGAGTCCGGCGCACGCTCGCAATAATTTCGAGAGGACGGCCGGGCCGGTGATCAAGCTCGTTGAGGCGTTGAGCGCCTCCGATCAGGAACGACTGTCGGAGTTCCGCCGCGAGCTCGAGGCGTTGGTCGCGGAATATTTTCAAGACAATCTCGTCAGGCAGGACTACCTGCTCACGCGCGCCACCAAGATCTGATCGGGATCAAGCGACGTGAGCGCGTTTTTGGCTGAGTCCCAAGCCGCGGCCCGCATCAACAGGATCCCCTATGCCGCTTGCCATCCTTGCGCGACCGGCGGCACTGGCCCGCGCGCTGCTCCGGCAGGCCCGCGAGCGTGGCTATCACGTCAGCGCTTTGTGCGCTCACCCAAAAAGCTCGGCTCTCTGAACGATGGCGTCGCGGTGCTGCGCGGTGATCGTCTGCTCTCCCAAGCAGTACGGTGCGCGCGACGCCGATTGCGCGATCACTTGTCCCGCGAGGTACCCCAGCAGCAACAGGGCAACGTCGCCCCGATGAGTCCGAGCGTTACGACGCGAAACAGCTGCTGCGATCGGGTTTATCCCGGATGACGGGCCATGAGGAAGCGATCCACGCGGACTTATAGCGCCTCGGGGCTGGGGACCGGCGAAATCCGACCGGTCCTGGAGATAACTGGCCTGCCGACGGCCTAGATGATCCACGAAGATCGGCACCTCGCTCATGGCACGGGGGACTAACGCTTCTTCGCACTCTTTCGTAGCTACGACTGCGCGGGCATCGGACGCTCGTGGATATCATCCAGTTGATCCCAAACCGATCGCGCAGCTGGGCGAATCGCGTGGCGACGAACGTCTCCTGCGCCGGCCTGAACACTTCGCCGCCCTCCGCAAGCGCCGAAAAGATGCGCTCCGCATCGGCTGAGCTCTGGGGATGTCCGCGGCAAACAGTGCGGTTTCTCCGATCGAAGTTCTCGCGTGCAGCATCGCGTCCTTCTTGAACTTCAGCGACAGTAAGTCACCCTAGAGTCCAAATCACAAACAAAGGAGAGAACGATGAACAAGGAGACAAACTACCGAATGAAATCAATTGCCATGACAACCCAATGGAGGCGCTGTACGGCCGCCATTGTCGGTCTGATGCTGGTGGCGGCGTCTGCACTCTCTCAGACCGAGTTTACGTACTTCGGAGGCACTGGCCCGGCTTTCTGGGGTCAACTCGACCCAGCTTGGGCGACGTGCGGCCAGGGACAGATGCAGTCACCGGTCGATTTCGGAAAGCTAACGTTGTTGACCACCCTTCGTCGGCGGCCGGTCCCGGTTCAATATGGTACGACCACAGGGCTCATTTTCAACAACGGGCACACGATCGAAATCGAAACGGAAGGCAACAACGTGCTCGTGCTGAACGGTGTCCAGTACGAGTTGCGGCAGTTTCACTTCCACGGACTAAGTGAACACACATTTGAAGGCCAGGGTCGAGACATGGAGCTTCATTTGGTGCACGCTAGCGCCGATGGCGTCAATGCCGTCGTGGCCGTTCTAATGGTGCGCGGCGCGTCGAGCGGCGCGCTCGGACCTATCTTTGCGGCCCTGCCTAACGACGTGAACGTGAGACACCCCTTACCAGCTGCGTTCAACCCTGGCAACTTTCTGCCGGCCGTCCAAGTGCACTATCGATACGAGGGTTCACTCACGACGCCCCCTTGCACCGAAGGAGTTCACTGGGTAGTTCTGAAGAATCCGATAACCATATCCACCGAGGACTTGGCGCAGTTCCACGAGCGAATTCACTTCAACGCGCGGCCTGTACAGAGGGGTTCTCGCTAGTTCGGTGTGTAGTGAGTGACAGGCGCGGAGGTCCGTGTTCATTGCCCAGCGTTGCCTCAGAGCTGGGAAAAAATTTGAAACTGGCCGAGATCGTGGGGGCGCGCCTTTGCAAGCACCCAGGGGCCCGACTTTCCGTGCCCTCGAAGTGTGAGACCCAGAACACGATGATGAGAAGTGAAATGTGGTGCAAGGCCGTCGAAGATGTGAGCGCTCTGGCCAAGGCCAGGAAGGAACAGCAACACATTGCCTTGCCCTCCCCAATCCAAGTAGTGCAGGCGTAGTCTTCCAACATTAGCGAAGCGGGCTGCGTGGGGTGACGGATCACGCCACTCCGGTTGACTCCGCTGGGTGGCTAAGCTCATTGTCCAAGCATACACGCTGAGTATCAGGATCGTAGTCAGCCACCCATCTGCCAAGCGTTTGTTCATCATGATTTGCGTACCTCAAACTTGGAGCCCCTGAATGGCCTCCGCAGCTGTCGTGACAGTGCCTCCGAAACTCACCACTATTCGCGAGGCCTTCTTTGGCAAAGGGACCCGAGACTCACCGATTTTCAGCCAGATGGAACTGATGAGGCCAAATTTGGCTGTAAGTTACAGTAGCGAAAATATTTGTACTGATCTTACCAACAATTGTAACGGAAGCACCGCTTAGGGATTAGCGGGTCAAGGATCTTCCACTGTTCGTCTGTTAAGTCACGTGCATGGCGCATCGGTATGCTGATGACGTGCGCACTCCGGCGGGTTTTGTCGGCGGTCCTCGTCGGATTACTTCCGTGTAGCCGACCATCCTCTCGGAACGACGTTCGACCTGCTTCGGTGGTTCAGCAGTTATACGTCAACTGGCCGCACTTCTCGCAATTGGTAAACGGTAGGCGACTAATCTGTTACCTATCTCTGGCGACTGTACCGCCTCGCAGGCCGCCTTCGCTGGGGCGCAGAGAGCGCACTGATCGTGACGTAGTATCCGTCCGGATCGCGGAGTGAGAACTCCCTCGTTTGAGTGTTCGGGTTCACGTGGGGCTCCTCTTCGAACCGGGTGACGAGCGCGCGTGCCCTCTTCAGTGCCAGACCGAAATCGTCGACGCGAAAGAACAAGAGGAGCCCATTGCCAGGTGACGCCTCGTCGGGGCTCATCAAGGAGGGATGCCCGTGCGCGCCCCACTGGTGGAGGCAGAGCAAGACGGTTCCATCTGTATCCAAGATCTGACCAAAGTCGTCATGGCCCGGAGGCGTCTTGGGCTGGCCGAAGAGCGACTGGTACCATTTGAAGCTGCTGGGAACGTCGCTTACGCCGATGATCGTCCATGTGCGTTTCATCGCATTTCCGCTGTCGGCCTAGCGACTCTGGCGCTCAGTCGCGAACGGGCGCGCGAGAGCCGATCCTCAATCAGAAATTACTGTATGCGCCGCTCGTCGGTCTGCAGCGCCGTTAGATTTGCTGTAGCTGCTATGGAGCAACACTTTTGCTCAGGCGTCGTCGTACGCGAGAGAGGTGGACAGCTCGCGGTGGGCCTGGCCCTGGGCGAGAAGCGTGTTGGCCTTGGCCTCAAACGTCTGAATGGCGTCGGCGCCGGCAGCGAAGCGGGTGGGCGGATCCTGGAGCGCGCCGAGCTCCACGAGGGCGTCGGCGAGCTTGGCGGGGTCGCCACCCTGCTTCCCATCCATGCTTTTCCAAGCGGTAACGATCTCTTTGGTACGTGCGGCGTAGTCGTCGATAGAGGGCTTGGCGTAGGTGGTCGAGTCGTTGGTGAGCAACTCGGTACGGAAAAAACCAGGTTCAACCAGCATCGTGTGGATGCCGAAGGGGGCGATCTCCGGCGTGAGAGATTCCATCCACCCCTCGATGCCGAACTTCGCGGCGGCATACGCCGTGCAGAACATTTGGCCGGCGATGCCCGCCGTCGAGGAGATTGTGAGCAGCAGGCCGGAGCGCTGCTTGCGCATCACCGGCAGGACGGCGCGAGTGACATTCATCGGGCCGAACAACAGCGTCTCGATCTGATTACGGACCTGTTCGGGGCTGAGTTCCTCGAAGAAGCCAGCGAAGAAATTCCCCGCGTTGTTGACCAGGACGTCGATCCGGCCGAACTTTACGACGGCGGCCTCGACTGCAGCTTGGGCGTCTTGGGGGCGGGTGACGTCGAGCTTGAATGCCAACAGGTTGTCGTGGTCGCCGACCGCCGCCGTGATCTTCGCAGCGTCGCGGGCGGTGGCGACAACCGCGTGACCGGTGGCCAGGACGGCCTTGGCGATGTCGACACCCAAGCCCCGGCCCGCGCCGGTGATGAGCCAAATCTTCTTTTCAGTCATGTCATGTTCCTCATTCTGGTGTGCGATCAAGAGGTTTCGCACACAACGTTGCAAATCTAACGTTTGAGTTCGGCGGCTGCCGTAGGCGGTCCGCTGGAACGTTGGTTGGGCGGCAACCATTTCGATAAAGATGTTTCAGTTCAGTTCCTGCTCAGTCACACCCGCCGGCTGAGGTGGTGTGTCGCCGGGCACGCCTAAGCGGCTGCGAGCTGAGAACATGGAGCCCCGAGCAGCGACGCTCGGAGCAAATGCCTGAAACCCGCTTGGGGAGCCCGTCACATCGTCGTAGACAGCCTCCATGCCTCCGCGCATGAAGTAAGCCTCATGCCAGAAACCCGTGCCTCCCGAGTCGCGAAGAAACTTCTGCCACCAGAAGCGATGTGTCTCCGAACGCGCCCACATTTCCATCGACTCGAAATCTTTCCAGTACCACCGCATGCCGAGGTGTAAAGGGAAGAAGCCGAAAATGATGTTGTTCTCATAGTGCAGAAGACCTTCGGGACGCGCCGCGCCGGCCTTATCGATCTGTGGTCCATTCCCCATCATGGTGAACAAACCTTTCAACGTCCGCACGCGCATGCCGAGATAGATCACGACAAGGTCAGGGTAGGCCGCCAGGTCGACGGTCTTGCGATCGACTGGTGATTTCATGCGATTCCTCCTCCTGATAGTGACTGACGATGTGAAATACCTGCAGACTACGGTTTAGATGGTGCTAAGCAGTGGGCGCGCCTAACCAGTCATTATCTAGATCCGGATATTTCATACGCCAGTTCTTTTGTTGGAACAAGTTCAATCTCTAACGTCTTAACGCCTCGCTTGTTTAAGCGGGATAACATGTCTATTCGGTATAATAGACAGAAACGGGATAGCTTACGATGATTGCCATACCCCCTGCGATCCATGCGCAGTTCGCCCAATTCTTGGTTGGAAAAGCCCTGCCGCCCACTGTTTACGAAACCACTTGGACGGATTAAGGGCAAGTCGTAGAAGTCCAGTTCGGCCCAGGTCACGATTGTGTTGACGGGCTAACCGGAAGTTGGCTTCCCCGGGGCGACTGCCAATTCCGCATGATAGGCCAGGAAACCAAACGCGCGGATTGATCCGGCTTGGAAGAAACAGGTTGCATCGCCGGTGTGTCTTTCTCCAGAGAGCGCCTGGGCTTTAACTTGCGGGTCACGACTCACGTGCAACGTGGCGGAACCCCAAGCGCATTTGATCGACTGCTGGCTACTGGACTGGGCGCCCCTGCCACGGAGCATCTTGCGGGGGTAAAGTTGGTCTTCTACTGGGACTCATCAAAGGGAAAATGAACCGATGCCCCTCGCCGACGTTGTCAATCAAAATAACCGATTGGACTTTATTTGCTGCGCTTGGTCCAAGTTCTGGCAAAGTGACGACTCGGTTCTCAATCCGGCCGGGTGCTCGTTCAACAGCCGAAAACAATCTTTCGACTCGCCAGGTAATCCCGTTCCTGCTCAAGGAGGCTCGTCGATGGTTTTACTTGCACTTCAATGGCTTGGGGCTGGGACCAGCTCGTCCGATGCCCCGCAACCAAGCGCCTCATTGAGCGGAGAGCCATTGATCAGTGCCAGGGGTGACGATTGTCTGAGCCACCTTCGGATTCTCCAGCAGCCAGCACCATTTCGGCTGCCTGCGAATGCCGGTTGCCCAGAGCCAAAAGAAAAGCCTCCCGAGTAGGGCGTAAGGGCATCGCACGAAGTCTATTCCTTATCGCCTTTCGCAAAGGACCACAACGCTGTCGCTGCAAGTAGAACGGACGCTGCTGATCCAAGCCAGAACCAGGCCGTCCAGAACGAAGCTATGAAGCCTGAAGACTCGCCAGTTCGAAGGCGCTCGCGATACATCAGATAGGCGGACAGCCCGCCGCCAACCATGCTAGTCACGGCGAAGACCCCAGGGAGACGCTCCCAAATGGATCGAATAAGCCCGAGGCATACGATTGCTAGCATCATCGCTGGAACGATCCAAAGCGACGGCGATCTCCCACGCGCCAGATCGAGTCCGCTAGCGGAATCTTTCAGGCCTGCGCAACTCACCTGAATCCAGGGTAGAAAGAAGCACACCAAAACGAATGCCGCGACACTGAGAGTTACCCTTCGGGCATGCTTCATAGAATCACCCTGGGGGGCTCATGTCGACCTCAATTCCAAATGCTCGTACCTGCAAGATCCTTATCTGTGAATCTGAGCATATTGCGCTCGAGCAGAACTCCTCTCCCGTCATGTCCGGGGCGCGCTAGGCTACTTCACTGAGGCGTATCTTCTTTCGGCCTCATCCCAATTCGCCAGATTCCAGAACGCGGAGATGTAGTCCGGTCTTCGATTCTGGTACTTGAGATAGTATGCGTGTTCCCACACATCCAACCCGAGGATTGGGATGCCTCTGGTTTCGGCGTTGTCCATCAGCGGGTTATCTTGATTGGGAGTGGAGGCCACAACAAGCTTGCCATTTTGGTGGATAAGCCAAGCCCAGCCAGAGCCAAAGCGAGCAATGGCCGCGCTAGAAAATTGTTCCTTGAACTTATCAAACGAGCCGAAATCTTTCTTGATCGCGTCTCCCAACTCCCCGGCTGGTGGCGTACCTCCCTTCGGCTTCATCCAGTTCCAGAATGCTGAGTGGTTCCAGTGGCCGCCGCCATTGTTGCGCACAGCAGGTGGAAGCTTCGACACATTCGCAAGAATCTCTTCTATGGATCTACTCTTCCATTCGGTGCTCTCGAGACCTTTGTTGAGATTGGTGACATACGCAGCATGATGTTTGCCATGGTGGATTTCCATGGTCATCTTATCAACGTAGGGCTCAAGTGCATCATGAGCATAGGGTAGTTCGGGTAATGTGAAGGGCATACTTTACTCCTTTCCGGGCTGAGGCCAACTCCAATGGCGATAACAAATAGTGTGGGTTTCAGCTGGCAGCTGGGCGCCAGCGATTACAGCCAACTCAACAGGAGATCACTGGGTCACTCTGAAGTCCAAGGTCCTTTGTGATCATGATCCTCAAGAGGACAAGAGACTTGGTAGACACCCGGTTTCAAGTCAACATGGATTGATCCACTCAAGTTGTGCCTCTTCCTTCCTAAGTTGGTGATTTTAAAGTAGTCGATTCGGAAGCAAAGGGGCCTGACATCTTGATCCTATAAAGAAGGTCAGTGGTGACGCATCTCGGAGCGTGTTTCGGCAGCCTTCTTGGCTGATGCAGACCGTTCCGCAGCGCTTCTTCGATTTGCACTCCGGTGAGCCTGGCGTGCGAGCGCCTCAGACGAGGCTGCTTGAGTACCCTCATGGCGCAGTGCCTCCAATGTCGCTCGGGAACGTTTGGCAGAAGGTTGGCCTTGGAGCCGCGCTGGCCCGCTCGAACGCCCGACTGTGCTCTGTGACGAACCCTGGCTGAACTTGTCCCTTTCTTTGGTGGCTTCAACTTCACGCCGGCACGGCGCGCCTTCGATAGCCCGATGGCAATGGCTTGTTTTGCCGAACGGGCGCCATGTTTTCCTTCCCTGATATGATGAATCTCTTCCCGCACGAACTCACCGGCTTGCGTCGAGGTAGATTTTCCTTCACGCTTGGCGCGGCGTGCTCGTTCAAGAGTCTGCTTTTCTGGCATGATTGCGCCTCCTAAATGCTTCCTAATGATTGGACACGAGTCTCACAATTGCTGTTCATTATTGACCTTCAGGAGGTGAAGAGTCCCATTGCTTCGATCACGGCTGAACTGCTGCGGCTCTTTAAAGCTTAGCTAGCAAAACTTCAACGACGCTATCGAGTGCACTAACTGGATCTGCTCCGGAAGTTCTACCTTTCGGGCAGAGGATCTGAGCGACTGAGACCTTCACGTCTTTGAACGCGTAATCTCAGGCGGTAATCAAATGCCTGATTCAACTTCCGTGTGGCCGACAACCGGGAACTGGAGATCTTCAGTCTAGTTTTGTCTGTTTTCGCAGGTGTTTGTATTCCTCCGCACGCCAACGCACCCGCTACGAACCTCACGATCGAACTCTTTGTCGGTCAGATCCTTAGTCTGGCCTTTCCGCACTAACTCGTTTGCACTCTCCTGCAAACTGCCGCAGAATTTCCCCTTGCTCAACAGCCATCGGGACAGCCATTTCGTTTTGGGACCCTCGACCACGGATGCCGAAACGCCTAGCCCCTGACCACCTTCATCTCGGCGATCCTTCCGAATACCTTGCTATCCGGTATTGTCAAGTTGAGACCATGAATCTCTAAGTACTAATTAACGACAGCCACAAACCCTGACTAGGAAAGAGAGGGGACCAGATCAGAGCTCCAAACAACACCCAAACTTACTAGAATTCCCTTTACCGTCGGTCCTCTACCTTCGAGTTCTTTAACCCGACGGCTTAACGGAAATCTATTGCCGCGAGCGCCTTGACGACTAGCAGGGACAGATAGACCAACCCCTCCGCGCTCTGAAGATCGCCACTCAGCTGATGCCCGCACCAAATACTTTCAGCTCTGTTCCTTTCCGGGCTCATTTTTTGTCGGTTGGCAAAAGTCCTAAGCCCTCGAGTGGGGTCGCCTCGCTGGCCGCTGGCCTTCAACAGACTTTCTTGTTCCTCCAGTCTCTGCTTCTGAAGCCTCTGGGCGGTATCGAACTCGCGCCGGGAGTCTTCTGTCCGTCTCAACTTCTGGTAAACGCGGGCTAGCTGGTAGTGAGCTTCAGCGCGATTGGCGTCCAGACGTAAAGCCGCTTGAAACGCTGGCACTGCCTCTTGGTTGCGATTTAGCTTCTCAAAAGCCTTCCCGAGGTTGACGTGCACGCGAACGTTAGTAGGATCGCTCTTCGCCAACGCTTCCAGAATCGGCAATGCCTTTTCCGGCTTTTGATCGGTGAGATAGGTGTCGGCTAGATAAAACTTGGCCTCTTCGAAACGAGAGTCCAGTTTCAAGGCCTCCAAGAGTTCCACCTCGGCTTCTGGGTAGCGCCGGACTTTCCAGTACATGAATCCCAGCGAGAACCGCACGGTGGCGTCAGCCGGCTGCAGTCTTCTTGCGGTTTCGAACTCCTCAATGGCATTGCTGTACTGACTGAGACCGTCATAGGCTTGTCCCCTCAAGACGCGCACCCAAACCGAATCCGGGTCGAGCCTCTCGATCTCCCGGAAGGCAGTCAGCGCTTGTTGGTACTGTTTCGCTTGCAAATAGGCACGATTCAGCAAATAGCTAATTCCCAGATCTTGGGGACTCATTCTAGCCAGTTGCTCGAGATGAGGAATGGCCGCCGCGTAGTCGTCCTGACCAATCAAAGCCACGGCTAACAACTGCCTTGCCTGCAGACTGGAAGGTTGGGAGGCGACAGCCCTTTTCAGCGGTGCGGCCGCAGCCTGATACTTCTGAATTTTGATGTAAGCGATGCCGAGGTTGAGGTTAGTTCCAAACTCATGGCGATCCAGTTTGAGGGCTTGCTGGTAATACTCGATACCCTCCAGGTACTTCTGCTGATTAATGTGCAACGCCCCAAGACGATTCAATGCCGGGACAGAGCGAGGATCGATTCTTAGAACTTGAAGATAGGCTCCGGCGGCCTGTTCCCATTTGCCCTCGCTTTCGAATCGTTCCGCCCGAGCGACCAGTGATTCAATTGAGTCTCCGAAAAGGACCATGACGAGCGGCGGTTCCCGGCTCAGTGCCAGCGTGAGGGTAATAACAGCCCACAGCTCTGCGCTACGAACAAGATGTCTAATCATACTTCCCGGCAACAGAGGATTCATCTTGCTGCTGAGTCTACCAAAAAATGCCCTTCGTGCGCGATGCCGACTCCGACAAACCTTAACTTTCCCCGGGGGTTCAGGGTGCTCTTTTTGTCCAGAACTCGCTGTCGAGTGCTTCATCCACCATCGGGCTGCAAAGATTGGAATATTCCGGACCTTGCTGTTGCGATGCAACTTCGCTCCTCAGCAACAAGGTAGTTAACTTGGCCGTCCTTAATGACTCCTTAAGGCATCTGCGGTCGGCTACCCTGTGCACTTTTGGTCGTGGATGTACCGAAAGATTTTCATATGTTTGCATAATCATGCATAACAAGAATTTCTGTTGACAAGAAGTGTCCGCCATTTCCATACTACAAATCCTCTCGGAAGGCCGTCATAGGCCTGCGGAGCGTCGAATATTACCTTCATCGTCCTGCCGAAGAACTCTACGACTTGACGAAAGATCCGAATGAGCTGAACAACGTCACTACCAGCTCGCAGTACACTGCGCCACTTAGGAGACTTCGCCAACAAGTCCTGGAGTTTCGCACGCTGACCAAAGACCCTTGGGTGATTTGTCAGGCCAGAAAAATGTTCAACGGCGATCACAGAAGTCCTCGAAGCGCAATGCCAGTCACATCAAATAGGAGAATTGGCCGCACTTGCTTCACAGAGCTTTCGCGTCGCGATCTCTTCAAGGTGGCGGCAGGATCCAGTCTTGTGTCCATTGGAATGACGTCGGCGAGCAATGCATTCGAACAAAAGGGCACCTCAAGGACGGATCCGGACGTAGTTGACAAAGGATTGCTGGGCTATTGGCCGTTGAGACGCGACTGCAAGGATTATTCAGGTCGAGCGAATCACGGCATCAACCATGGATTGAATCTGGAGAAGGAACAGTTCGACGGTCGGGAAGGCTATATAGAGGTACCTCAAAGTGCGGCGATCAATTTAGGGTTTGGCGATTTCTCTATCTCCGCTTGGGTCTACACAAAGCAAAATCTCGAGGACGTCATCGGAGATGTGCTGTGCAAATATGATGCCTCTAGCAGAAAAGGCTTTAACTTGAGCATCAAGGGGAGTTCCGGTGGCTACAATTCACACGGAAATGACAAGCATGTCTATTTCGGGATAGACAATGGCAGGGCAAGCGATTGGGAAGACTGTGGCAGGCCCAGCGCGACCAGCAACTACGTAAGCAACTCGCTCACGGTCTTTGACGGGCACCTCTATGCAGGGACAACGGATGGAGTTAAGGAGGAAGATTGGTGCCACGTCTACCGCTATGCCGGAGGCACGAACTGGGACGATTGCGGCAGGGTGGGAAAACTCAGGACGCGAGGTGTTGGGCCCATGGTTGTTCACGACGGCAAGCTATACGCCGCGACCTGGAGTTATGACTGGACGCGAGTTCAAACGGATCGTTTAGACCCTTGCCGCGTCTATCAATACCAGGGAGGACAGGATTGGCAAGACTACGGGCAGCCGGGCCATTGCCGACGTCTCTTTGGAATGGCTACATTTAGAGGTGGTCTCTACGTCGTAGGCGATGACCATAAGTGTTACGTCGCTGCAGAAGGCAACACATGGCGAGTGTGTGGAGAGTTCCCCAATTACGCACACCCTATGGCTGTTCATGATGAGAAATTGTACGTTGGAGTCCTGAACCCGGCTGGTGTCTATTCCTATAATGGGACAGACTGGACTCCTCTGGGCAACCCTTTGGGATCTGAGGAGCATTGCAACCAGATCCATTCTCTCGAAGTCTACAGGAGTAAACTCTATGCCGGCACCTGGCCAGAGGGCAGAGTAGCAGCATACGAAAATACAGGTGAATGGGTGGATTGTGGCCGACTCGGAGACAGTACTGAAATCAACGGACTCACTGTCTATAACGGCAAGCTTTATGCGGGTTCCATTCCCCGAGCCGAAGTCTATCGTTACGAAGGCGGCAAAGAATGGACTCTGTTGAAGAGATTCTTTGCCCCTGAGGGATGGGAACCAATTCCCGTTAAGCACGACGGGTCTCTGCCTGACAGTAGAAAGAGAGTCGGTGAATGGACCCGGGTGACGAGTCTCACTGTGTACAAAGAGAAGCTTTTTGCAAGCATCGGGAGCTGTACCAGTTCGATACTCGATGCGCCTGCAGATGTCCGAGGCAGAGTGTTCGCGATGGAAGCGGGGAAGTGCGTCTCCTACGCCCATGATCTCGGTCCCGGATGGAAGCACCTGGTAGCATTGAAGAACAACAACCGGCTGGAGCTGTATGTCAACGGCAAGTTACACGCGAGTTCATCGGTCTTCGATCAAAGGGTATCGACATGTCAAATTCAGCGCCGTTAAAAATAGGCTATGGCGAGATGGATTACTTCTCCGGAAGAATTAAGGAAGTGCGCCTTTACAACAGGGCTTTGAGTCAGAAAGAGGTTGCAAGACTTTCAACTCAGTGAAGCAACAGCGGATCGTGTCTCTGAAAACTAACGAGGGTGGTCGACCTCGATCAAAGAGTCCAAGTGAGGATTTGATGCGACCTCTCCGTATGTCAATGGCGGCTTGTCTGGTCGTTATGCTTGGTCTGCTTTGGTTGATTACTCCTCTTTTGGACTCCAAGCCACCGAAGGCCGAGTTAAGCTAATGGCTCCTGATGTCTGGATTGCATCTACTAGAATGAGATAGTCTTTCATTTCATAATCGTCGTGCTCGTGGATGTTGAAAACATAGCTGATGGGTTTGCTGGTCGTCTTCTAGGCGTCCTCTAAACAGGCTTTGGCGCCACTGGGCGAGTTGGGAGCAACCACCGTGGCTTATGTGGGTGGGTGCTGTTGTTGCAGAGATGCACTAAGATAATCGATCATTCAAAACTGACCCCCAAATTCTTGATTCGAACCGTAGGAGATTCTCACATGAAGACTTTGAGTGAAGTCGCAACTCGGGTGTGGAAAGTTCTCGCGGCAAGCTTCACCGTCCTCGTCTGCATGGTGGGATGGTTTCTCACTGTGCAGCCTTCCTATGGGCAAATTGTTAACGCAAATCTATTTGGCACGGTAACAGATCCGACCGCCGCAGTTATCCCAGGTGTGAAGATGACCCTCACGAGCGTGGATCGAGGGTTCATTCTCAATTCCGAATCTGATTCTGAGGGAACCTATAGCTTTTCGGCGGTCCCACCTGGAGAGTATAGACTTGGGGCGGTGAAAGAGGGTTTCAAAGCGACTTCAATCTCAGGCATCAGACTGCTGGTCAATCAACAAGCTCGGGTGGATGTGCCGCTGGAACTGGGCGAGGCGACCACGACCGTAGATGTCGTGGGCGGCACCCCAATGGTGGAATCAGCCACTGCGAGTCTCGGCGCCGTTATTGGGTCCCAAGAGACAACCCAATTGCCCCTGAATCTGCGCCGGTACGGTGCACTGGCTTTACTGGTACCAGGCACTACTCCTGATAACGGAGGAAGCGCCAGCGGTGATTTTAGCTCTCCCTTTAGCGAGACGACCTACTCCGCAAATGGAGCGCGTACCAGCAGCAATAACTATCTCATCGACGGCGTGGACTCCTATAATCTGGGTCGCGGAGGTTTTGCCGTCCAGCCGCCCCCGGACGCCGTTGCAGAATTCAAGATCCAGACCAACGTTTACTCCGCCGCCTTCGGCGCCAAGGCTGGCTCTACCATAAACCTGCTAACAAAATCGGGTAGCAATGAGCTGCACGGCACAATCTATGAGTTCCTGCGTAACAACGTGCTGGACGCGCGAAACTCTTTCGTGGATGAAGTTCCGGAGTACAGGCGAAACCAGTATGGCTTTGCCGTCGGTGGCCCCCTTCGGAAGCAAAGCACCTTCTGGTTTGTCAACTTTGATGGGCTGCGGGACCTCAGAGGCTTGTCGTCCTTGGGGACGGTTCCCACGGCAGCAATGAAGGCGGGAGATTTCAGTAGTTCTTTCACAGGGAATATCATTAATCTTTGCGGATCGGGTGGACCGGCGAATCTCAACTTCGACAGCGGCCAATTATTCGACCCGGGAACGTTGAGTTCCTTCGATTGCCCTGCTGGGAGCGGCAATGCCGGACAGACGATCCTCGTTGGGACACCTTATACTGGCAACAGAATCACCAACATCAATCCGGTAGCGAAAAAGATCATCGACTCCGGGGTCTTTCCAGAGCCCAATAGGGCGGGCTCCCGCAACTTCATCAACACTTTGCCGCGTACGAAAAACGACGAAATACTCGTCGTCAAGATTGATCATATTTTTGGTCCCAACGACCGCTTTTTTGGCCGGTACCTTTTGGGGCAATCCGAACGGCATGATCCGCGAAGCTCGTTTACTTCGCTTCCAGAATTTCGAGAGAGCCTTTCATTCCGTGGCCAAAACCTGGCCTTGTCGTGGACGCGAAACATCGGTAGCACGCTGCTGAATGAAGCCCGCTTTGGCTTCCAGCGTGATTATAACAATGTTGTCTGCAGCTCGTGCCCGCGCCCCGACGGCTTCATGAAGAGTTTTGGTATCCAGAACCTGCAAGCGATTTCGCCCGAGTTTGAAGGTCACCCGCTATTCCAGATCAGCGAATTCTCTAGCGTGGGAGATTCGGAATATCGTCCCTTTATCTATCCTGACATGGTTGAGAAGTATCAGGACAACCTGACCTGGATGAACGGCAAACACACCATTACAGTCGGCGCCGATATCCAATTTTGGCAGCAGTTGAGGTATTCGGCTCCGGTCGCCGTCTACGGAGCCATTAGTAGCGACGGCCGATATTCTTCGCTCGCCAATCAAATTCCGGACGTCACCCTGGTCTCGGGCTTTGCAGATTTTCTGTCTGGTTACCCCAGCGGTGGGACGCACAGCGTCCGTTTCCAGCCTAACAATTTTGTGGGTGGAGGATTTTGGAATTTTTATGGCCAGGATGATTTCAAGATCAGCCCCAATCTGACGCTGAACCTGGGTTTGCGCTATGAGTACCGCCAGCCGCCCGTGGACAAACGCGACAGCCTAGCGACCTTTGTTCCTACAGGAGCGCCGTTCTCCGGACCCGGAAATGGCGTTCTGGTCACGGCAATGGATGATGCCGCCAATGATGCCCTCTGTACCGATCCAGCCTTCTCCTACCTTAATTCTGCGGATGGTCGCTGTCTGGTGGCCAGCTCAGCCCAGCGCAGCAGCCTTGGGTTTACCGGCCGCAGCCGGAGGTCCCTAGTTTTTCCTAGCAAGAACACTTGGGCTCCGAGATTCGGTCTGGCGTTTCGGCCCACTGGGTCTGACAAATTCATCGTCCGTACCGGCTACGGGATTTTCTATGACTTTCTGCCGACCGAGAACTTGATCTTTACTCAGAACAACCCCATCTTAACACCGTCAGGGCTTTATACTCCAGCCTTTCGGGACCGCACCCCCCCTTACCAATGGAGTACCGACGACGTTTGAGAATATGTTTGCAGGTGAAGCAATTCCGCCGATCCAGGAGCAATTCCTCTCCCTGTACGTTTCGCCGCAGTACGACACTCCAAATCTCCAGCAGTGGAGCTTCGGCATCTCCTCGCAACTGGCCCAGGACTTAGCGCTGGAGGTTAACTATGTAGGCAACAAAGGGACGCATCAAGGCAGTCTGCATCTTTTTGCTAATCAGCCCCTTCCGGGAGTCGGTGATCTGCAGCCGCGGCGGCCTTATCCGGACTTCAATATTATGTTGTTTACGACCACCGATTCGAACACCAATTACAACGCACTTCAGGCGAAGCTGACGAAGAGGTTCTCACACGGTTTGAATCTCCTTACTTCGTACACCTGGGGAAAATCCATCAATGACGGAGAGGGCAATGAGGGATTCGGGGGAGGGAATGGAGGCAACCTTGCTCCCCAAAATGACAACAACCGGTCGGCAGATCGGGCAAGGTCTTACCTAGACGCCCGCCACCGCTTCGTTGCCAGCTACGTGTGGGAATTGCCCTTTGGCTCGGGAAGACGTTTTTGGAACCATCCAGGTTGGCAAAATCAACTGGTGGGAGGCTGGGAGATTTCCGGGCATCACTACGTTCCAATCCGGGTATCCGTTTACTGTCTTGGCGGCACAGGATTTTTCGAACACAGGCACGTTAACGCCAAGGCCGGACCGTGTCTGTCAGGGAACTGGAAACAAGACTTTGGAGTCCTGGTTTGATACAAGCTGCTTCACGAACGATTCCTTGCAGGCGGCTTTGGCCAACGGCCAGCCGCGCTTTGGAAACTCAGGTCGCAACATCTTGGATGCGCCAGGCTTCATCGGTTGGGATCTGGCGGTGCTTAAGAACTTCGCGATTGGGGAGCGTGTCAAGCTGCAATTTCGGGCGGAAGCCTACAGCCTGCTGAACCATCTGAATCCCGGTGTTCCAGATGCCACCATCGTAAGTCCAAATGCTGGCCAGATCTTTACAGGCACAGGAGAGCGTAATCTGCAGTTCGGCCTGAAGCTCAGTTTCTAGCTGAAGGCTGAGGCTTTGAGATCTCCTTGGAAGCCACGGTTGGCGCCTCTGCGAGCCGCGGATTTCTTGCCTGGAGCGGAACCCCCAGGACCGCACAAAGGCGCCCAGAGTGGCTAGCCACGATTCTCGAAAAACGAACACGTTCGTGGGACAATCGCACCCAGGTTCCTTGATTTCCTGTGATGACTTGGAAGTCGTAGTCCTCGATCATGGTTTGGGCAGTTCCCTTCAACCCCACCAAACACTCAGCTCCAAGGGGAATACGGTGAACCGCAGACGATTGCTTGCTGACGGCCTGCGCGTTTCAGCAGGTCTTGTCAGTTTTCGTATTGTGAGCTCGGAAGCTGCAGCCATGCTCCAAAGGGGCCGAGAAAGCAAGGCTGCCAACTCGTCGCCGGCCAAGACGAGCAGCTCGGCCGCTCAGCTGGTGGCACATTGGAAACTTGATGGAGATTGCCAGGATGGATTGGGCCACCACCACGGGGATGCCCACGGACTTACCTTCACCGAAGGCGTTGACGGCCGCGCCGGCGGTGCCGCAGTTTTCAATGGCATCGACAGCTTTGTTGAAGTGCCGGACGCCGATGCGTTGAACTTTGGCATTGAACCATTTTCCATCGCGTTTTGGATAAAAGTCAAAGAGGAGGTGGAATCGGCACCCGGTGATCTGATGAACAAGTTTGATGCCTCGCTCAGAAGAGGATTCAACCTCAGTTTGACAGGAAGTTCCTCGGGATACAGCTCCTTTGGCGATAGTAAAGGCATCCACTTTGGAATTGATAACGGAATCAATGGTTCGTGGCTGGACTGCGGGCGGCCCTGGAAGGCTAACCCGATGATTACGACACTCACTGTCTTCAAAGGGCAGTTGTACGCCGCGACCAGCGACGCATCCAAGGCCGAAGATGCCTGCCGCGTTTTTCGGTTTGAGGGAGGAGGAAAATGGGCTAATTGCGGTCGCGTGGGAAATGATCCTTTGACGCTGAGCGCCATGACCATGGCGGTGCACAAAGGCAAGCTTTACGCCGGCACGGGAACTTGGGATTGGGAAAAATCCAATGCGGGTCGCGGCGGTCGAAATCACGTCTACTGTTACGAAGGGGGGACTCACTGGCGCGACTGTGGAGCAGTCGGCAACGCCTTTTGCGTCATGTCTCTGGCGTCCTTTAAAGGCGAATTGTACGCGACGGATGACAATTCGAAGTGTTACCGCTACGTCACAGATGGATCCTGGGCGTACTGTGGCTTCCCGGAACGAAGCGATAGGCTGCAATGCCTGATGCCATATCATGGCTTCCTCTATGCAGGGAATACAGATGGTGTGATTTTTCGCTATGAAGGTGGAACGAAATGGGAGTGTGTCGGTCGGCAGCCCCAAGGGACAACTCAAATTCATAAACTGCAAGTGTTTGGAGGGCGGCTGTACGCGGGGACGTGGCCGAAAGGACAAGTATTGCGTTATGAGGGTGGAACGGACTGGACTGATATCGGCCAGCTCGGTATCTCAACAGAGAAGGTTCAGATCAACGAGGTGAACGACCTCCAAATCTATAATGGAAAATTCTACGCTGGGGTGATCCCAAACGCAGAGATCTATCGCTTCGAAGGCGGTCGAACCTGGACACAGTTAAGGCGGCTGGTGACCGATGTGACGAATTCGCCTTTGAACCTCCACGGCTGGTCTCGCGTGACTGCGATGGCTGAGTTTGGAGGCCGTCTGTATTGCGGCACTGGCACCTGCCATGGCAGATACGACCCAGGTAATCCGCCGGAAAGCGGCCGTGTGCACGCCATGGAGGCAGGCAACAACGCCTCTTTTAACGATGACCTCGGTGGAACCTGGAGACACGTAGCCGCGGTGCGGGACAAAGATGTGATACGACTGTACGTGGACGGGCAGCTGTCTTCCAGTTCAGGCACTTTCTCCACCGATGATTACGACCTGTTCAACAAATCTTCCCTCCTCATCGGTTTCGGCGCAAAAGGTTTCTTCTCCGGCAGTATGGATGACATTCGCCTCTACCGTGGCTATCTCGAGGCCAGCCAAGTCGCCGCGCTACACAGAGGTCGTGGGAAGTAGTGCTCGGAAGGACTGCAATATTTCTTGTGACCGGTCTAATGAACGCGCGATCTGGCCGGCTGGACAGCCAGGGAGACTGACTATGAACCGTAGGCGATTACTCACTCATGCAGTGCGGGCTTCTGCAGGGCTCGCATGCGTTCCAGCACTTCCTCTCGAAATGTCCGCACTCCTAAGCCAGGAGACTAGGCCAAAGATCTCTGAACGCCCATCCACAGCCAAGGTCACCCCTCGAGCCGAGCTAATATCTCACTGGAAGCTAGATGGAGATTGCCAGGACAAGTCTGGTCTCAACCATGGAAAGGCCCAGGCAGTTTCCTTCGCTGAAGGAGTAGATGGTCGTGCCAACGGAGCGGCCGTCTTCAATGGAGTCGACAGCAGTATTGAAGTCGCAGACTCTGCCGCCATCAACTTTGGCACCGAGCCGTTTTCTATAGCACTTTGGATAAAAGTGAAAGAAGAGATGGAATCCCCGCCCGGGGATCTCGTTAATAAGTTTGATGGGCCCATGCGAAGAGGATTCAATCTGAACCTGGTTGGTGGATCCTCCGGTTACGGCGGGGTCGGTGACCGCAAGGGTATCCATTTTGGAATCGACAATGGAGTCTGCGGGACTTGGGAGGACTGCGGCCGGCCATGGAAGACCAACCCCTGTATCCCGAATCTGACGACTTACAAAGGACAATTGTATGCGGGGATCGCGGATGCCTCCCGGCCTCAAGACGCCTGCCGCCTCTTCCGGTTTGACGGGCCTGAAAAATGGGTGGACTGTGGGCGAATCGGGAATGATCCTATGACCATGAGCGCTATGAGCACGGTTGTGCACAAGGGCAAGCTCTATGTCGGTACCGGAACCTGGGATTGGGAGAGATCCAATGTCGGACGTGGCGGCCAAAATCATGTCTACTGCTACGAGGGAGGCAACAAGTGGCGCGATTGTGGAGCCGTTGGCACGGGCTATTGTGTGATGTCGCTGGCCTCCCTCAAGGGTTCACTCTATGCAGCGGACGACAATGTGGAATGCTACCGCTACGACGAAAAGGGGTCATGGGAGTTTTGCGGGCAGCTTGATAGGACGGCTCGACTCAACTGCATCATGCCCTACAAGGGCGGTCTGTATGGGGCTACTCATGGATTCTTTTACCGCTACGAAGGTGGAACGAAATGGGAATGCATTGGTCGAAACCCGCATGGTGTGACACAGACTCACTGCTTTCAAGTGTTTGGCGGGCGACTGTATGCAGGCACTTGGCCAAAAGGAAAGGTCTTGCGTTATGAGGGCGGATCGGAATGGACAGACACCGGCGAACTCGGTATCTCGACGGGCGAAGTGCAGATCAATGAAGTGAACGATCTTCAGGTCTACAACGGCATGATGTACGCGGGTGTGATCCCTCTTGCAGAGGTCTATCGGTTCGAAGGGTACGCCAGTGTTCATCGCTTCAGCAATCCGAAGTGGACTCGGCTGAGAAGCCTCATGACGGATCCAACCAATTCGCCCAGGAACGTCCACGGCTGGTGTCGTGTCACCGCCATGACTGAGTTTGCGGGACGCTTGTTCCAAGGCACTTCCACCTGTTTCGGCCGATACGAGCCCACCAATCCTCCGGAGAGCGGCCGCGTCTACGCCATGGAGGCCGGCAAGTCTGTTTCCTTTGACGATGATCTGGGCGGGATTTGGAGACACGTCGCTGCGGTGCGTGACAAGAATGTTGTGCGGCTATACATTGACGGCCGCCTGAATTCCAGCTCGACAACCGTCGCCGAAGCCGACTACGACATCTCCAATCGGTCTCAGTTCCTGATTGGTTTTGGCCCGAATGGTTTTCTTTCCGGGAGTTTGGACGACATTCGTCTCTACCGTGGTCCACTCGATTCGGATCAAGTGCTCGATCTGTACAGGGGGCGTGGGAAGTAGTGGAGCACGAGTATCGAACTGCAATTTGTGCCCTCCAGAGATTGTCGGACTTGTGTTATTCGAAAAAGAGTCGTGACAGAGTATCTTATGGTTCGGCAGGAAGGCATGCTCGATGGACACGCCAATGAAAACAGGAGGGTGTTTGCTCGAGCCGTCTGCTTCGGATCAAGGTGCGGAAGCTTTGCTGCGTGCTGTCACGACCAAATTCCCAGATAGCCGTCAGCAATTGTCAGCCGGGGGCGGCTCACGCGAGCTCGCTCTCTTGCTGCAGGCTCTCGAAGGCCAGCAGACGCTTCTCACCATTGGTTGTAGCTCCAATGATCACCAGCAGGGCCGCTTTCTCCGTTCCAAACTCGCTTCACACAGATCCCCGATTATGCCGAGATCGACCTAGCGGCTGAAACACGACAATTCTCGCGAGTTACTTGATTCGGTTCGGCTGGAGGTCTGATTCGAACCCTTGAAAAACCGGCCATCATCTGCTACCTGGGACGTCGATCCGCAGCGCAGGATGGGACAGTGGACTCGTTTGCGACTAAATCATAGCCCGGGCAGTCATGCTCAAAGAGCGCGGGCGGCTAGCGATACGAACAAGTGATCGATTCTCCTCTACCTAATGATGCTGTTTCCCTCAATCCGGGCTAAAGCCTCGCGAGCGGGCTTGAAATTGGGGTCAATGGCGAGGGCTTGCTGGAACTGGACTGCAGCTTCTTTCGTTTTCCCCTGCTTGCCGAGAGCCAGTCCCAAGTTATAGCGAGCCCCG
>CAVVYL010000059.1:0-48759 GCA_963752385.1 uncultured Acidimicrobiia bacterium
ACCTTGCGGGCTGATTTCAAGCTTGAAGTCGGTGTGGAGTCTCAAACGGTCGAGGTCAAGGCGGACGTGACGCAGGACCTCAAGACCGAGTCTTCAGAGGTCAGCCAGGTGATCACCTCGTCACAAGTGGTCGATCTCCCACTCAACGGGCGTAGTTTTGAAGACCTGATTCCTTTGAATGCCGGGGTCACCAATGGGCTGCAGGGGGCCGCCAACAGCGGCTACAACTTCAACGGTCAGCGCACCGACCAGAACATGTTCATGGTCGAGGGAATCGACAACATGAACTGGGACAATAACCTTCAGCTCAAGCCCTCCATCGATGCCATCGAAGAGTTCCAGATCCAGACAGGAAATTTCTCAGCCGAGTTTGGGCGGGCAGCGGGCGGCATTGTTTTGGTCCAGCTGCGATCTGGCACTAATGCCTACCACGGAACGGTCTTCGAGTTCCTGCGGAACGACAAGCTCGACGCCAATGGGTTCTTTGAAAACCAGGTTCCGCCTCCGCCTGGCGAGTCCACCGCGCCAAAAACACCTCTGAAACGCAACCAGTTCGGAGGGACCTTTGGAGGCCCCCTGAAAAAGGACAACACGTTTTTCTTCGTGGACTATCAGGGCAGCCGGCAACGTCTGGGACGCTCAGAAATCTTGACGGTTCCAACTCTGGACGAAAGACGAGGAGACTTCAGCAAAAGTTTGCCGGCTGGCACGCCTATCTTCCAGAATGCGTTGCTGGGAACACTCTATCCAGGGTGTGACCCTGCCAATTTTGTGACGTGCCAGCAAGTTCCCCAGTCAGCCTTCGATCCAGCTGCACTTCGAGTCGCCGAGTTGTATCCCGCACCGAATGTGCCTGGCGTGTTTGTCGAAGACTTAGGTACCTTCAACAATTTTGCGACAAGCGGAAGTTCTGCCGACGATGCCGACAGCTTTGACGTCAAGTTCGACTTCCATCCGCGCAGTAGCGATTCCATTTCATTCCATTATTCTTTCAGCAAGACTAATAGCGTGATCCCAGCGGCTTTTGGGGATGGCACAGTTGGGCCCTGTATCGACTGCGGGCTGGTGCTCGGCTTGCTGGCTGGTAACTCGCGGGGACGCAGTCAGAACGTAGGTCTCACTGAAATACACAATTTTTCGTCGACAACCGTCAATGAGTTCCGGGCGGGCCTGAATCGAGTCAGCGCCAACTACGACGGTGCGCACGGGGAGGCAAACCTTGCTGACGAGGTGGGCATCAGCAATGTCAACGTTGATAAGTTTACAACGGGTTTGCCCTGGTTTTTCTTCTCCCCGAATCCGGGTTGGATCGGCACGTCTCCCTTTCTGCCCTTCGTCGAAGGTTGGACCACCTATCAATTCACCGACAATCTCTCCCATGTGCGGGGCAAACACCGGATCAAGACTGGCTTCGACCTGCGGCGTCGCCACGACAACCAGATCGGCAACTTTTTTGGTAAAGGTTTCTATGTGTTCGTTCCCTTCTTCACAGGCAATGCTTATGCAGATTTTCTGACCGGGCGAGCGCTTCAGATTCAGCAGGACTACACCGAGGGAACACGAGGACTGCGGGGTATTGACTATGGCTTTTACATCCAAGATGACTTCAAGGTGACACCCCGACTAACCCTCAACATGGGAATTCGCTATGAGTTATATCCTGGATACTATGAAGTGGCGGACAGGTATTCGGACGTCGATCCTCTGACTGGAACCGCTCGTTTGGCAGGCAAAGACGGTAATCCGCGACAGTTTGTGAACACCGACAAGAACAACTGGGCTCCTCGTTTTGGCTTCGCCTACAGCCCCTGGGCAGATGGGAAAACTGTCATTCGTGGCGGGTACGGCATTTCCTATGTCAATGCGGGCAAAAGCGTTCAGTCCCTGAAATTGAATCCACCCTATACCAATGCCTTTACCTTTTTCAATTTGGGTGAGACCTTAGACGCCGTATATCGCATCAGTGATGGCCTACCGACTGAACTTCGTCCGACAGTAGAGAACTTTGATCCCACGAATCCTACTGGGAGTTGGAATCGGAATGACCCAGACCAGCGAACTCCCTATTCACAATACTTCAACTTTGGGATCGAACGAGCGCTTCCGGGTGACATGATTCTGGATGTTGCCTATGTCGGGGCTCGGGGCGTCAAGCTGCCCGGACAAGTAGAAGGTAACCCAACGCCTCCCGGTCCAACGGGCAATGTCGCCGAGCGGAGAGTACTCAACGCCACGATTCCTAACGTTGATAGTCTCGGCCTGTTTGTCAACGGGTTCGCCTCGACCTATCATTCCTTACAGGCCAAACTCCAGAAACGATTTTCCTATGGACTCCAGTTCCTAACGACATACACATGGTCTCGGTCCATTGATAATCTGAATGGCAGTCCCACGACTGGCGGCGGTCATAACAACGATAGTGCCAACCCCCAGAATCCCTTCGACTGGAGTGCCGACCGAGGTCGGTCCGGTTTTGACCGGACCCATCGCTTTGTGACCGCTTTCAACTACGATCTTCCCTTTGGCAAAGGACGTCACTTTGGGTCAAAATGGAATTCGGTTACCAATGCAATTCTAGGTGGCTGGCAGTTCAATGGAATTCTGACCTTTTCTGGAGGAAACCCGTTTTCCGTGTTCGCCAGCTCAGCAGACTCCTGCGGTTGTACCGTAGGTGAGTTGCGGGCTGACCGGATCAAGGATGGGAATCTACCCGAGGATCAAAGAAGTACCACCGGCTGGTTCGACAAGACAGCGTTTACGGATCCACCTAGTTCCACAGCCACCGAGGGGGGTGGTCGCTACGGCAATTCCGGCAGAAACATCATTGAAGGGCCTGGCCTTGCCAACGTCGATCTGTCCGTCTTCAAGGAGTTTCAGGTGCACGAAAACGTACAACTCCAGTTTCGCGGGGAGTTCTTCAATGCCTTCAATCGCGTGAATTTTCTTTACCCGGATTCTTCCAACAATGCGATTTGGCAAACGGGAGGACTCATAACCAAAGCTCTTCCTCCACGCATAGGACAAATAGCCCTGAAGATCATCTTTTAGAGCGAAGTCTTCTGCTGGCCGTGTTATTCCGGATCGATTGATGGTAACGGGAATGGCTGAACAATACGACCAAAGCCCACAGCCGTTGAAGTCAGGTGAGGCCATTCCCGGCAAATCTCCGCCGGATCTGCTCAATGCGCCGGAAAATCAGAAAACGCGATCCAGAATCACGGTCCTTATCACCGCGTTCATACCATTGGTCATGTTTATCCTGCCTAAGAGTGTTTCTCCGCTATGCCGGGATCCGATGCCGCTGATTTACACTGCCTTCGGCGTCGGCTATTTCTTCCAGCCCGAACTGACTCGACTGGCCCGAAAGATATCGCTGCCACTATGGCTAAAGTTTATTGTCTTCTCAATTGTTGCGGGCTGGTGTGGCGAACTCTTTGCCTGGTATGGGAACTACCTGGAGAAAAATCCAGAACCCGCTCTGCTTCATCCCCAACTGATCCCCGACCTGATATTCGCCATCGGCTTCTACGGCGGTTGGGCCTGTGCCTGGGCTGTCGCCTTCTCTCTCTTCCGTTGGTCCATTCCCCTGATCTTCATAACGATTGGCACTTTCGGTTGGGTGGTGGAACAGAAGGCGGTGCTTTTGATCGGTTTTTTTCAGAACATTAGCACTCATCCCTTCACTGGCGCCTATTGGCTGTTTTACATCTTGATCGTCTACGGCTCAATACTGTGTCTCGGCCTTGTACCGGTGCAGGTGGATCTTAAGCCCCGATTTCCGCAGGCGCCTGCGTGGGTGCATGTTGTGAAGATTCCTGTCCTATGGGGCCTCTCTTGGCTTGGAGCTCATGTCGTCCTTGGCTTGCTGATGTTCGTGACAGATCGGCTGGGTATCATCCCCCCGCCGAAGTCCATCGTCGAGCACCCTTTTTACTAGGTCAATGCAGAGACAATCAGTTCTTATAAAGGTACGGAGAACTCTCGTGGGTTGGCGCGGCTTCATTTTCGAACCGATGAAACGAGCAGTCTGGATTGGAATGACATTAGTCTTGGGTACGGAGTGCCTGGCCCTGTCCCAAGGCGAGAAGATCACGGAACCACCAGCTTCAGTCGGCGCAAGTGTAGACTTCGTTCGTGACATCCAACCGATTCTGGAAACACGCTGCACGATGTGTCATGGCAGCCAGAATCAGATGAGCGAGTTGCGACTTGACCGAAGAGAGAGCGTTCTGAAAGGAGGACTCTCAGGAAAGCCGGCCATTGTTCCAGGCCAGAGTAACGAAAGCCTACTGATCAGGTATGTTTCAGGACTCGACCCGAAGATTGTCATGCCTCCGAACGGGGAGCGGCTCACCCCAGCCCAGATTAAGTTGCTCAAGAGCTGGATTGATCAAGGTGCGATCTGGCCCGAAACTCCGCACGCGGAGACAGGCTCAAGCCAGACTCCCAAGCAACACTGGTCGTTTCAGCCCATCCGACGTCCGGAGGTTCCAGCGGTCAAGCGCACTGACTGGATTCGCACGCCGATTGACAACTTTGTGCTGGCCCAACTGGAGAAAAAGGGTTGGACTCCTTCCCCACCTGCTGATTCGCGTGCCTTGTTGCGCCGTGTCTATCTCGATCTCATCGGGTTACCTCCTACTCCGACGGAGCAGGAGCTGTTCTCGAAAAGTCCCACAGCAGAATCGCTCGACGGAGTAGTCGACGATCTCTTGTCTCGCTCCAGCTACGGTGAACGCTGGGCACGGCACTGGCTGGACCTGGTGCGTTACGCCGAGACGAATGGGTATGAGCGGGATTCCGTCAAGCCCTTCGTGTGGCGCTACCGCGATTATGTGATCCAGTCCTTCAACAACGACAAACCGTACGATCAGTTCATCCTCGAACAGCTCGCGGGCGACGAATTGCCAGGCAGTTCCGCTGAAACTCTCGTCGCCACCGGCTTCTACCGGCTCGGCCCCTGGGATGAAGAGCCCGCAGACAAGCTGCAAGACCATTTCGACCAGCTGGATGATGTGGTCAGCACGACCTCCCAGGTCTTTCTCGGACTGACGCTGGGGTGTGCTCGTTGCCACGATCACAAGTTCGATCCGCTTACGGCACGGGATTACTACCGCATGGTGGCGGTCTTCAGAGGTCTGGAGCGGCCCCGAGAAGGCCGCGTTGAGCTGGATTTGCCGCTTGGAACTGCCGCTGAGGTCGACGCAGAAGCCAGGCGTGACAAGCCAATTGGTGAACTCAAGAAGCAGATCGCTGAGAGTGAAGCTGGCTTTCGGGCAGAGTTCCTGAAGTCAGGGAAGACCGGCCTGCCGCCAGAGGCTTTAGAAGCCCTGCTGGTTGAGCCCGGGAACCGCACGGAAGTCCAGATGGTCTATGCCCAGGCGTTTCAAACCAGCTTCGACAAGCTCGTCGCGGCCGCTTTGCCGACTGATCTAAAGGAAAAGACGGCGCCGCTTCACCAGAAGATTGAGGCAATCCGAAAGTCCCATCCAGACCTGCCGCGGGGCTATTTCCTACACGAGAAAGACTCGACTCCGCCCGCGACCTGCATTCTTTCCCGCGGTCAGGCCTCACAGCCTGCCGAGGAGGTGACCCCGGGCGTGCCGGCCATCTTGGTGAGCCGTGAGCCTGAGTTCCCCGCTGGGAACCGCACCAGTCTTCGACGGCTAACGCTGGCCAACTGGTTGACCAGTCCGGAAAACCCGCTGACCGCGCGAGTTATCGTGAATCGAGTCTGGCAGTTTCATTTCGGTCAGGGTTTGGTTCGCACGCCGAGTGATTTTGGCCGGATGGGAGAGAGGCCGACACATCCAGAACTGCTCGACTGGCTGGCCAGCTGGTTTGTCAAAGAGGGCTGGTCCTTTAAGAAGCTGCACAGACTCATCCTGGCAAGCAATACCTACCGGATGAGCCAGTGGAATGCCGAGCACGAGGCGCAGGACCCTGAGAACCGGCTGTTGTGGCGCTTTCCCAGCCATCGTCTGGAAGTCGAAGCCATCCGCGATTCGATGCTGGCGGTGAGCGGCCAGTTGAATCGGAAAATGTATGGACCCAGCATGTACCCCTACATACCCGAAGCGGCCCTGCAATCGCACAAAGAACCAGAGAAGGCGTGGCACGCGTTCGACGAGGAGGAGGCTTCGCGCCGGACGATCTACGCACACATCAAGCGCTCTTTGGTGGTTCCCATGCTCGAGGTCCTGGATTTTTGTGATACGACGCGCTCTTCTGCCAATCGCCTGGTTACCAGTGTTGCTCCCCAGGCTCTGACGCTCTTTAATGGTGAAGACGTCAACCGCCAGGCCAGGCACCTTGCCCGCCGGCTCGTGAACGACGTTGGCTCAGACCCTCGCAAGCAGATCGGTCGCGCCTATCGGCTGGCGCTCTGCCGCCCTCCATCAGCCAGCGAGGAAGCAACAATGCTCCAGTTTCTTGATGAAACCGCAAGAAGCTTGACCAGCGAGGCCGAAGCGGCCAGGGACGCATTGGCGCCTCAGGATGCCCGACAGAAAGCGCTCGAGCAAATGTGCCGCGCCATCTTCAATTTGAATGAGTTTGTCTATGCGGATTGAGACGAAGGAGAAGAGCGAGGGGATGGGAGGAGAGAAGGGAAATGAAAGAGACGTGTAATTCTTATTGGAGAAACCCCGTGCCCTGCAACCGGACTCGCCGCGAATTCCTGTGGGAACTCGGGGGTGGGTTTGCGGGCTTGGCTTTGATCGATCTGCTTTCTCGCGATGGCTTTTTTCAAGGTTCTGCATTCGCCGCCGGCTTTCGCGCCGATGAAGCCAGAAATCCTCTGGCGCCTAAACCTCCACATTTTCCGGCCAAAGCCAAGCATGCGGTTTTCCTGTTCATGAATGGCGGCCCCAGCCACGTCGATACGTTTGATCCCAAGCCGGCGCTTTCCAGATTCAATGGAAGCGCTTATCAGGGCGCCATCAGGGAGATTGGCTCGAACGGAAGACCCGTCGGGCATTTGATGCAATCAGCCTTTGAGTTCAAGAAGTGCGGCCAGAGCGGTTTGGAAATTAGCAGCCTTTATCCCCATCTGATGGAGTTTGCCGACGATCTTTGCGTCATCCGTTCAATGCACACGGACACGGCTGCTCACGCCTCGGGTCTGCTCCAGATGAACACCGGGAACGTCAGCATCGGAAAACCGGCCCTGGGATCCTGGCTCAGCTACGGACTGGGAACGGACCAGGAGAGCCTTCCCAGCTTTGTCGTGATGACCGACAAAGGAGGAGGACCCACGGCCGGCGCTTCCAACTGGACGGCTGGCTATATGCCGGCAGCCTACCAGGGAACCCTTTTTCGAAGCGCTGAACCACCACTCCTGGATTTGGCCAGCCCGACAGGTGTCAGCGACAAAACGCAGCGCCGAACACTGGATTTGCTGCAGCAGCTCAATCGCGATCACTTGAGTTCCCGGCCGGGCGAATCGGAGTTGGCTGCCCGGATCAACTCCTATGAACTGGCCTACCGCATGCAGACAACTGCCGCCGGAGCCGTCGATCTCGGCCAGGAAGATTCCCGAACCCGCGACCTGTACGGGCTGAACAATCCGAAATCCGCTGATTTCGGACGGAAGTGCCTCATCACGCGCCGGCTGCTGGAGCGAGGGGTCCGGTTCATCCAGATCTACTCGGGTGGCGGCGACGGAGATCAATCGACCTGGGACGGCCACACCGAGTGCTTCGAGAATCACAAGCTGCACGCCGCGGAAACCGACCAGCCCATAGCGGCTCTCATTGCCGACCTCAAACGCACAGGCCTTTGGGAAGAAACCCTTCTGATCTGGGGCGGCGAGTTCGGGCGCACGCCAACGAGCGAAGGGCTCGGCAAGACCGGTCGAGATCATAACTGGTACGGTTTCAGCATGTGGCTCGCTGGAGCAGGGGTCAAGGGCGGTCAGGTCGTCGGCGCGACCGATGAGCTTGGATTCAAAGCCGTCGAAGAACCGTGCCACGTCTCAGATCTTCACGCCACCGTCCTGCACCTGATGGGGCTGGACCACACGAAGTTGACCTACTTTTACCAAGGCTTAAACCAGCGGCTGACCGGACAACGAGGAAACGTTGTCAGAAAAGTGATGGCCTAGGGAAGGCGAAGGACCGGATCACCAGGACCGTTCAGAGGTGTTGCGATGAAGAGTTTTGGTTCTGTCTTAGTGCTTCTGGCAATCTGTTCAGCGCAGGCGGCGGCGCAAGAAACAGCAGCTAACTATTTGCCTCTAGGCATGGGCGACCGGTGGGAACTGCGTTCGCCCGTGACCGACGAGCCCATCAGTTTCGAGGTCATCGGAAAGGCTGGTTCTGCCTACCGCGTGCGTTGGGAGAACCCCTGGATTCCCGCGGAATTGCAATTCGTCACGGCAGGACATCAAGTCCTGTTGCAAGGCATCGACATGGGTCAAGGCGTCTACACGTTGCCCTCCCCTCTGCTGTATTTCGATTTTGCAGCCGCCGAGAACGCTTCCTGGTCGAACGCTGTAGGCAAAATGACTATTCTCTCGCGCCACAAGACGGTGTCGACGCCAACGAAACAGCATGAACAGTGCATTGAGATTCGAATTACAGACGACAAGGGAGAGAGCAACTACTGGACCTTTGCGCCAGGGGTCGGGTTTGTGCAGTTTGGGCAGGGTCCGGAAGCCTTCGTCTTGTCTTCGAAGAAATCCTCGCGTTCCAGCCCAGGTGAATCTCAGCGCTCGGCACTGTTCATCGGGATTGATTACAATCCTTCTCCGGCGGAAGGTTACACGCCGGAGTCGGTGCGCAAGACCTTGAAAAGGGCGGTCGATGCGGGCATGACGTATATGCATATGGCCCCAAAATGGGATGAACTGGAGCCCGTCCCCGGGGAATACAAGTTAGACGACATAGACTTCTCAACAAGTTTGTGTGAGGAGTTCAATCTGGCTATTGAACTGGGTATCCGCATCGTGGATACCAATCAGCGTTCGATGCCCAAAGCCTATGCCAACTGGGCGTTCGACGACAACAGACTTGCAGAAAGGCTCGATCGCCTGCTTCGAGCTGTGGCTCCCCGGTTTCGCGGCCGGGTGAAATGGATCACGATTGGCAATGAAGTGAATGCCTACTTTGACGACCACAGGAATGAGATCACTCCCTACGTCACATTGATGAAGCGAGTGCTTCCCACGGTGCGCGAGCAGTTTGCGGGATCATTGTTTGCCGTCAACCTCACTTCTGAAGCGCTCCCAAGGCTCCAGACCGATTACGCTCCCGTGGTGTCACTGACCGACTTCTTGTCACTTACCTACTATCCACTCAATCCGGATTTCACAGTTCTGCCTCCCAAGACGGCCGTTGCTCGTCTTAAGGAGATGATGGGCGCTGCTGGCAACCGGAAGGTGTTGTTTCAAGAAATCGGTTGTCCCTCGTCGACACTCTTGAACAGCTCGGAGGAGATCCAGGCCCAATTCCTGGAAGGTATATTTGCAGCCATCAGGGAAAACAAAAACCGGGTCCTGGCTGCGAATATTCTCTGGATGTCTGATATTGCGCAGTCGCTGGTCGATCAGTTTGGCGAATACTACAAGCTGCCGAACAGCGACAAGTTCAAAGCCTACCTAGCCACGCTCGGCTTGTTCGATCGCAACGGCAAAGCCAAGAAGGCCTGGAGTGTCTTTCAGCGAGAGGCTCGAAACTTCAGCCAGGAGTAAGTCAAGCGGCGATCAATCCGGTGAGTCTGTGGACTCGTCGGCTGTGGCATCGGCTGGACAACGATTCAACCCCAAACCACAGTTGCGACTAAAGAGGGCATCACAGCCAAGCCCGACCGTTTCAAAAGGCGCTCTTCGCGGAGCCGCGTCTGAGAGCCGGAAGCGCTGAGCGAACCGGCTGCCTCCAGCGCTTGCGCTCCGGAGTTGCTGACTACGAAAACGTGTAAGGTTGACCGTCCGGTTGTTTGTAGTCCTGGACCTTAGGTGGAATGATATCGTTTTCTTCTGCCTAACGCTGAGGTTACAGACCAGACGCGCTCCTGTGAAGTGAACGTCCTCTGAGCCAGTGGCACTCCAGAAAATGGTCTCTCCTTCTCTGAATACTTAGGACGAAGCCAATGCACGAACCGCAGATTGCTTCAGTTGGTGGAGCCCGACGGAGTTCCGAAGAACTATGGCCGAGTTCCAGCAGGATGGCTCGGGTTCTCTTTGTGGCGTTCTGGGTCTGGTATGCGGCATCCGGTGTCGTTTTCCTCCGAACGGGTGGTTTCAGCTCAATCTGGCCGTTGTCTTTGTCGTTGATCTGGTGGCTGGTTCTCCTGTTCCGCGCACCGCTCCAGGCTTGGGGACGAGCTGTCTCTCTTCCAGTCTGGTTGAAGTTTCTGATCGTGGGACTCTTTTTCTCCGATGTGGTGATGGGAAACCTGGCCGTATCCTTCAAAGGAGATCTCCATCCGAATCTGGCTCTGAGCAGCTTCTTATGGCTGGGCGCTTATGTGGGTGTCGTTATGGCCTGGTGGCTGCTGGCCCATCTCTATCCGTTCACACCTTGGCAGGTCTTTTTCATTTACGGGTTTAAGGGAATCATCATCGAACAGGACTTCATGCTGCCGACGATGTTGTGGAAGGGCGACTGGTTTTCAGCCCTGGTCGCAGCACCCTTCCTGGTGGTGGTCTATGGCTCGGCAGTTGCGCCGATGTTCGTAATACTGCAGAAGGAATTGCCCAAGCCCGGGCGCAGGGTGGGCTGGATCGCGGTTGGGCTGTCGATTGTGGTGACAATGGCCGGTTTCTATGCTGGAGCGTTTGTCTGGTTTCGGCTGGTGGAGGTCCTTTTTGGATTGAAGATCCCTGGCGCAGGATAGACCTGTCGTGCCAGGGGGAAATAGCCCGATCTGAGGTTCAACATGGCCAGTCGCGTTCACGGCACACTACCCATCAGGATCTGCTTCTGTCTTTCACTGCTGCTGGCAGGGCGCCAGCTGCGGGCAGGTTCGACGGGTGTTCCACTCATCCTCGACACAGACATTGGCA
The DNA here is from genome assembly GCA_963752385.1 of uncultured Acidimicrobiia bacterium. GTDB lineage: Bacteria > Acidobacteriota > Terriglobia > Versatilivoradales > Versatilivoraceae > CAVVYL01. The sequence goes on from CAVVYL010000059.1 coordinate 11,006, forward strand.
GCGACGTCGACGACGCCTATGCGCTGGTGCTGGCAGCTCGCTGTCCGGAAATCGACCTGAAAGCAGTCACCACAGTCTACGGAGATGTGGCTCTGAGATCTGCCATCGCCATGAAGTTGCTCCAGCTCATGGGTAAAGGACACATCCCGGTGGCCTCGGGAGAAGTAAAGGCTATGGATGGGCATGAAATCAAGATGGGAGGCTGGGAAGGGAAAGGCCTCCTGAAAGAGGGTGAAGTCGTCAGCGGTGTGTCGAAAGCCCACGCCGCGGACCTCATCATTGAAGTTCTCAGCCAGTCGAGAGAACCTGTCGTCGTTGCTTCGGTTGGTGGTCTATCTAACGTGGCGTTGGCCCTGCGAAAGCGGCCCGCATTGCGCAGCAAGATCCGGCGTTTCGTGATCATGGGAGGCTCGGTACGCCCCTTCAACCTTCAGGGGAAGAAGATTCCCGAGCATCTTGAGACAAATCTCCATCATGACGTTGATGCTGCCGCTCAGGTGCTGCGCGCCGGCGTGCGGGTCATGCTGGTTCCGGCGGAAGTCACCTTTCAGACGAAACTGTTTCAGCGAGATTTCGACCGTCTTCGAAAGGCCGTTTCACCGCTCGCCCAGGTTATGACTTATATGACCGAGGATTTCGGAGCCCGCCTCAAAGTCTTCATGAAGAACTTCGGTGTAGATCGCTACTACGAGGACATGGCTGTGCTCTTGCATGATCCGCTCGCCGTTTACACTGAAGTTGATCCTGGGATTGTGAAGACCGAGAGGGTCAAGATCCGCATTGAAACGGAGCCCGGCAAGATTCGCACCATCGAAGACACCAATGGGACTGTCAGCATCGATCTGGTCACGGGAGCTGATTTCGTTCGATTCTCAAAATTAGCTGCGGACAAGGTTTTGGAGCAATGAATTCGCCGACAACAGTTCTTGTTTCGCCGACGGAAGTGGACAGCTAACCGTTATGTTAGGCAGAACGAGCGCGAGCCCGCGGTACCCGGCAAAAAATGCGTGACGGTGTTCACGATACCGCTTGGTTCGCAGAAGCTGCCGGAGACGCGTGCGGCGCTGCGCCCGCTCCACCGGGGAGCTAGCCTCAGGCAACGTTTCGTTGGTCCGGATTCAAACCAAGAATCAGTGTGAGAGTCCCGCCGGAGGTTGGTTATGAAAAAGTTGACCACGCTGTTCTTCACGGTTGCCTGTTGCTGGCCCATGAACGTAGAGCCGGGCGGGCGATCCAGTCCCCGTTTTGAGCGCATTGATGCCCACGCTCACGTCTTCAACACGGCGCCGGAATTCGCAGCCCTGCTGGAACGGCTGAACATGCGTCTCCTCAACATCTGCGTTGTGGACAAGTACGATCCCGGCTTTGAAGAGGCTGAGCCCCAACATGCGAAGACGCTCGAGGTTTTCCGCACCACTCACGGCCGCGCCGCCTGGTGCTCGACCTTTGACCCGCAGGACTGGGAAAGCAGCAGTTTCGTCGAAAGGATCATCCCCAAGCTCGACAAGACTTTTGACAATGGTGCTGTGGCTGTGAAGATTTACAAGAGTATCGGCATGGAGTTGAAATCCAGGGAAGGGAAGTACCTCATGCCGGACAGTCCTGTTTTTGCCGCCATACTCGATCATATCGCCGCTCGGGACAGAACGCTGTTTGCCCATATCGCCGAGCCCACCTCCGCTTGGCAGCCTCTCGATCCGGCCAGCCCTGATTACGGCTATTACAAGGGCAATCCCAAGTGGCATATGTACCTTCACCCGGAACGGCCTTCGAAGGAAACTATCATCGCCGCGCGCGATCGAATGGTGAAAGCGCATCCAAAACTGAAAGTGGTTGGCTGCCATCTCGGCAGCCTGGAATTGGATGTGAACGAAATCGCCAAGCGTTTCGACCTCTACCCGAACTTCGCCGTGGATACCGCCGCGCGCATTCCCTACCTGATGCTGCAGCCGCGCGAGAAGGTGATCGCTTTCCTCACCAAGTACCCTGATCGTGTCCTTTACGCCACAGATCTCATATGGATGCCAAACAGCCAGACAGAAGAGACTGTAAGACGTTGGGAATCAGAATACGAGCGCGATTGGAAGTTCTTCGCAACCGATGAAATGGTGGAGGACAACGGCCGCCAGTACCGCGGGCTCGCCTTGCCGGAGCCGATTCTTCGCAAGCTCTATCGCGACAACGCCGTGCGCTGGGTACCGAGGATCCTGGGAAAGCAGTGACGGGTTCCTACTGGGGCGCCTGGCGCATGTCCAACTTTTTTCCAACTTCATTTCAGGAAACTGAATAAGAGAAGAAGAGATGACAGGGATAATGCCTCAGTTGCGAGTGGCGAAAGGCAGAAAGGTGGAACGGGCGCTCAGCGCACGCTGAATGAACGCGACGGAGCGCGCTACCACCCCGTGTAGTTGAGGCAATACGAGGGGGAGGTTTATCTAGCGCGATCCTCACCCGCCTTGTTCGGCAACTTAAGAACGCTGGATATCCTCCTTGGGCTTTCGAAGGAGGACTCGATTCTGATCGTTCATGAGCTCAGTCGAGCTCCGGCCTCCGTGGGAAAGTAGGCGGTCGTGTAATCGCCTTGATAGTCGCGGAGGTCACCCGTGGAAATCATCAGTCTTGCTTCAGGAGAGCGCGGAGCGCGAGACTCAACCGGCGACGTCTGTGCTACCCGCTCCGTGACCATGTCTTCCTTAACCTGGCGAGCGAGGGAATCGTCACGCTGCTTCGGGCGCTTAAGGCAGTTCTTTCAGGACCACCGTGCACCAGGCCCACAGCATCTCATGCTTGCGTCCAATCCCCCCGTTTCCCTCAGCGGGGATATCTGTGCAGATACCTCTTGATTTCCGATTCGCTTTCTCAGAAGGGCACTCAAGATCGATCACTTGATCTGCTTTCCAGGCTCGTGCGATGAAGCACTCTTGAGCGTCCGTTTTGTACTTGAGATGCCTCCGTGTGAACATCGAAAGGAGAAGGGCATGTTTCGATCTGTCCGCGCAAACGAGGACCACGTCGCGCGGCACCGCTGATCGGCGAAGCCAAGCTCGAACCATACGTTGGGGTTGTTGGTGGTGATGCTCCGCCAAGCAGAGACGCTAGCGTTGTCGAATACCGTTCTCGATCTCATCAATGCGGGACATTCACGCTTGGGTCCCGATCAACCGGGTAGGGATCGAGGCCCGCAGCAGACTATCGCGGGGGCGAGACGTCGTCAAATCGCCTTGTCGAACGCGCCCCCATCGAAGGGTTGCATCATCAAAACAAGTTGTCATCGTCTTACCTCCTTCCTTGTGCCAACGCTGGCCGTCGTCGCGAGGCGTCAGCCGTCACCCCGGGCGTTCCCCAAGGCGCGACCCTAAATCTCGAGTCGCTCTCAGTCATATTCACCTTCCTGGTTTGAATCACCGTGTCAGTATCAACGACGCGGGCGGTCGCGCCTTGCGGGCTAACGATTCTCGGCTAAGCTGCCCCGCCTCCCACTGCCGGGGAAGACGGAGAAGACTGTAGCAGGCTCAACTGCTGTTTCCAAAAAGAACGCGAAGGCGGGGCAGCTTCAGCCGGAGAGTCCGGCGGAACCATGACCTCCATGCACCCGAAGTTCATCCCGTCCACGATGTAGTAGTCGACCGTGCCGGCTGCGATGTGATGGAGCTGGTCGATATCGAGGAACCCGAAGTCGGCTTGCAGCGCGAAGCTCCTCCGGAGGGGGCCGGACGTGCAGCCCTCGCTTTACCGCCGTGGGGCAAACACATCCAGCATTGGCACCGGTCCTCCGCTAGTCACCACTGTGGGCATCACTCCATTCCATTTCTCCACAGCGCGTCCCTGCACCTCGATTCGCCGCAAGTCCAGTAGCTGCGCCGTTATCTGTACCTTTTGGAGCTCCAGTCCCTTGGCTTCGGCTGTGGCCTTGACGATTGCCTGTTGCGCTTCAAACCCCACGCGCCTCAAGGCGTTCTCTGCCTCGAGGGCTTGTTGGACCGCTTTCACCTTCGCCTCGATGGAGTCTTGGAAGACTTGTGTGAACCGAAAGTCGGTGATGGAAAGTTCTACAACTCCGATACCCAGGGGAGCTAACCTTTTCGTTATCAAATCTTGAAGTTCAGCTTTCACCCGCGGCCTTTGTGTGATCAACTGCTCGGCGTCGAAGTTGGCCGTGGTAGATTTGACCGCTTCCTGGATAAACGGCTGGATGACCCGGTTTTCATACTCCTGCCGCATACTGCGATAAGTTTCCCCCACTTTGCTGCCCTCCAACTGGTAGTTCAAGCTGACTTCCGTGGTAACCACTTGCAAGTCTTTGCTGGAAGCGCTGGCTGGAGCACTGTATTTCTGAATCTGTGTTGACATCAGAACTACCTGCTCGGCGAAAGGAACCTTGAAATAGAGACCTTCTTCTTTGACCTCCCCGGTCACAGCCCCAAAACGCAGCAAGACTCCTCTTTGTCCTGCACCGACACTCCCGGTGCTTCCCGCTACCACAATGAGGCAGGCAATCACGACCCCAATCACAACTATCTTTTTCCCCATCCCTGGGGGAATTCTAAAATCCCCAAATTGCTCCGAAGAGTACTTTGGCATCGCTACCTCCCTTTATCTAAAATCTCTGGAATGAACCCGCTGATCGCATTATACGCCCCCAACCCCAGCTCGCCGGTGAATCCTTCGTGGAAGATCGTAAGCGACATAAAGGCCATCCTCGGGCGTGGCGTAGGCCTGCCGTTCCGGTCGGTAGGGAGCCGCGGAGCCCATTATCCGCTCACTCCCTGATACAGCATGTGTGCCCGTCGCGTGCCCGGCAACAAGGCTCTTTGACCCGGATCCCTCGCGCGTGATTGGACACCGGCTTCCGCTCCGACCAAAAACGTCGCTACCTGACGAGTTTGCCTCGTGTTCTGCCCCTTGCCCGAGCCTGGAGATAACGGGACAACTCAGCCGAGTTGAGCCCCACTTTTGAGTAGGACGGTCCGAGGGTACCGATGAATTTCTAGGACGCTGGGAGGCCCGTTCCTCCCGGCTGGTCTCAGGCTGGAAAGGATCGCCGATTCAGCCTCGAACCACCGAGCCTCGATAAGTGTTTGGCGCAGACACAGGTCTGCTGCCCGCTTTGAAACCAAGTCAGAATTCTCGAGCAGAGCCGCTGGGTTTCGTTGGTTAGCTTGCGAAGAGTCGTCACTTTTTTTGCTTTTCCCGCCCCAGGGTGGAGTTTGTTTTGTTGACTCGGGGAGTCCTTATAAGGGTTGGGCGCGGTGTCAAGATCAAGAGGCCTTCTTTGCTTTGGTCCTCGGGAGAAAGCATCTCCCGCCATCGGGTTGACCCCGCGCGCTTCCAAGGAGGTTCTGGCTGCACACTGAGAGCAAACTTGTCTTCCCGTCTCCTCCGCGCAAAGGAGATTGCTTAGGTGGGGAAACGTGAGGATCTGAGCCAGTACTTTCCGAACTGGTATTGCTTCTTAATGCTTCAATCGTCTGGCTCTGAACCGTCGCACGAGGTTCACACCTGCCCACCCCAGCCCAGCAGTGAAGGTAGCGAACACTGGCAAGTCTAAACTGATGACATAGCCCCAAGGTCCCAGCGGGTCGCGCTTCCTGGTTTCCTGATACGCAATCTCTGCAAGTTTCCACGCCCAGATACTACCGAGGCAAATCACCACTGCAGTCCGACTAGATCGCCAATTTAGTCGAGGGAGTTTCATCGTAGTATTTCCTCGGTCCAACGATCACTACTGTCCCGGTTACTTGTATCGATCCGAGCTTCAAAGGCAGCGCCCAACGGATTCACGATCAGCCGCAAGCGGCGCGAGCTTCACCCGTCGTTAAGACGAAACCGAGGCGCGATCGTGGTGTTAGGCAGCGCGCTTCTATGGATCCTGTGTCAATTCAGACCTCGATACACCGCCGCTCGAAACTGCCTCTGTATCTCCGAAGAGAATGGGACAGTCCGTGTCATAAACAACCCGTAGATGTTCCTTTCGTAGTCTATCCAGAAATGTGTGTTGTGATAGCCCGACCAACCAAAGATGCCTTTCGAGGACCCCGTGCCGTCCAGAGCAGGCTCACTCAGGATGAACAGGGAGTAACCAAAGTCCTGGCCGTTGTTGTATCCCCTCGTCAATCCTCCGTGTGTCGTCACCGCGGTCATCATCTCTATGGACCGTTCATCGAGAATTCGCCTGCCCCGGTATGTGCCCCTACCCAGCAGCATCTCGCAGAAGCGCCGGTAGTCGTCGAACGTGCTGACGAGGCCCTCGCCTCCGAACTGCGCCTTCGTACCAGGCGCGTAGGAAAGCTCATCATGAGCGGTTGAGAAAGTCGAGGTGCCTTCATCGAACCTCCCGTCCTCTGATGGATCGGGCTTCTTGAATAAGACCTGGAAGCGCTTCCGCTCATCAGGCGACAACTCGAATTTGGTGTTGGTCATGCCAAGAGGTTCGAAGATCGCCTCACTCAGGAACGCGAAGAACTCCTTGCCCGAAAGAACCTCGACGAGGCGGCCAAGAATCGCCTGGTTGATGCCGTACAAGTACTCCGTTCCAGGTTCGAACTCGACAGGATGAGCCGCAACATCCCTCACGAACTCGTCCAGATTCTCGTAGGGGTCCCCAACGTTGGGACCTTTCCCTTTGTCGTAGTAGCCATAGCCACTCCGATGGGAAAGAAGATGGACGACCTGTAGCTCGTTCTTACAACGATAGATCTTCGCGTCCTCGTCTTTGCACTTTAGATTCGCAAAATATGGGATGTACTTCGATACTGGATCGCTAACCCCGTACAACCCCCTTTCGTGCAGAATCATCATTGCCGCGATGGTGATCGGCTTGGACATCGACCAAATCGGGAAAATGGTATTCGGTGATATCGGTGTGTCGCTGGCAAGACCTGAGTTGAGGATCGAATAGGCGATGGTATCCCCGCCTCTGAATACGCCCGCAACGCTTCCTCCCGTGACTCCCCTGGCAATCAGCGCACGCTGGTATGCCTCGATATTCTGCTGCACGTCCGGATCACCGGACCCGGCACTGCGATTCCCAGCGCATGCGATGACAGTCAGCACGAAAAGAGATGCAACCATCGCACGGATGTGAGTATGCATACTTGGCCCTCGCTATAAACCTCGCCGCCTTAGACTCCTTAGACTGGTTTGCCAGCTGACCTGTGTCCGGACGGCCTAACGGCTCAACGCTCAACCGCGAGCGGCGCGAGAGCCAATTCGAAAAGAGCCGCAACCGTCACGCGCCGCTCGTCGGTTGCAGCGTTTTGATACTCATTAAGGCCTCCCCTGGGAGCATACGAATTGGGTATGCTCCCGGAAGTGTCCAATTTCCACAAGGAGGAGACCTGATGAGATTCTACACCAAAGCCCACGCCTACTACTGTGGCATCGACCTGCATGCCCGCTGGATGTATCTGTGTGTCCTCGACCAGCAGGGGGAGGTTCTGCTCCATCGCAACCTGCGCGCCTGTCCCGAGGCTTTCCTGAAAGCCATCGAGCCCTTTCGCCAGGATCTGGTCGTCGCCGTCGAGTGCATCTTCACCTGGTATTGGCTGGCCGACCTCTGCGCCCAACAAGGCATCGAGTTCGTCTTAGGTCATGCCCTCTACATGAAAGCCATCCATGGCGGCAAAGCCAAAAACGATCGCATCGATTCCCAGAAAATCGCCGTCCTGCTGCGCGGCGGCATGATCCCGGTGGCCTACGTCTATCCGCCCCAGATGCGCTCCACCCGCGACCTGCTGCGCCGCCGTACCTATCTGATGCGCAAACGGGCCGAGCTGCTGACTCATGTCCAACACACCAACAGCCAATACAACCTGCCCGAGATCGGCAAAAAGATCGCCTACAAAGCCAACCGTGCCGGCGTCGCCGAACGCTTCTCTGATCCCGCCGTCCAGACCAGTATTGAAACCGACCTGGCCTTGATCGGCTTCTACGATACCCTGCTCAACCAACTCGAGCTGTTCATCACCCGTCAAGCCAAGGATCACGACTCTCAGGCCTTCTACCTGCTACGCACGGTCCCCGGCATCGGTAAGATCCTGGCTCTGACGATTCTCTATGAGATTCACCAGATCGCTCGCTTCCCGCGCGTGCAGGAGTTTGTCTCCTATGGCCGCCTGGTCAAGTGCAGTCGCCAGTCGGCTGGAAAGAACTATGGTTTTTCCGGTAAAAAGATCGGCAACGTTCACCTGAAGTGGGCCTTCTCGGAAGCCGCTGTCTTGTTCCTGCGCCATAACCCAAAAGGCCAGCAGCTGTTGGCTCGCCTGGAAAAGAAACACGGCAAGGAAAAAGCCCTCACCGTTCTGGCGCACAAGCTGGCACGGGCCGTCTATTTCATGCTCCGAAGGGAGAAAGCCTTTGACTTGACCCAATTTCTGGCCGCTTGACGGAGGGAGGCCGGTGAGCCCGACGCCTAACTGGACATCCCAGGGTTCAGCCTATGAGTCTGCGCTATCGGTTCCATCGCTTGTGGCTTCGACCACGCTTGTGGCGCTGCTAGGCTCTCTCTACCCTGATCCCTCGCGCGTTGATTGGACACTGGCTTCCGCTCCGACCAAAAAACGTCGATACCTGACGAGTTTGCCTCGTGTTCTGCCCCTTGCCCGAGCCTGGAGATAACGGGACAACTCAGCCGAGTTGAGCCCCACTTTTGAGTAGGACGGTCCGAGGGAACCGATGAGTTTCTAGGACGCTGGGAGGCCCGTTCCTCCCGGCTGGTCTCAGGCTGGAAAGGGACCACCGATTCAGCCCGAACCACCGAGCCTCGATAAGTGTTTGGCGCAGACACAGGTCTGCTGCCCGCTTTGAAACCAAGTCAGAAGCTTCGAGAAGAACCGCTGGGTATCGTCGGTTAGCTTGCGAAGAGTCGTCACTTTTTCGCTTTTCCCGCCCCAGGGTGAAGTTTGTTTTGTTGACTCGGGGAGTCCTTATAAGTGTTCAGGCCTCCTCCATTTCGCCTGAAAATGCGCTTCCTCGCTTTTGTTTTCCTCGATCACGTCGGCGTCGGGTTCTTGAGCCAGTTCCGCATGGCGATGCGCGTTAACCCCCAGAGCTCACCGATGAGGTCCCGTTCATTCTCTTCAGGCGGAGCCCAGCCGAAGTGAACGTCCTGATCCATCTCCATTAACCCGCTTCCATGTAGTATGTCTGATCGAAGCGCATACATCTCATTGCGACGTTTCTCTCGGCTGGCACCAGGGGCAAATCGCTCGATGAAGTTGCTGAATCTTTTCGTTGGGCGAGAGAGCGCGCTCCCCCAGCGCCTCGATGGCGATGACAAGGGAGGCGAATGAAGCGGAAACGGAAACCGTCCATTGCCGGGAGGCCATGTCCATCCAGAAACCGGCGCGGCCGAACTTGTCCCGGTTCGCCTTCGAAAGCCGCATGCTGCAACAAATTGAATCATCGAGATCGGCCGGGACTCGCAAGCCGCGGCCATCGTGGCCGACGGTTGCGTCATATGTTTCAGGGTCAACCTCCTCAAGGGCTTCCGCGGCCGGTGGTGACAGCTCGTCTCGTACGGCTTCGCCGAAGTTGGCGAAGTAGCACTCCTGTACCCATTTGGCTCCTTGAACGGCGGCCCCTTCCTCATGCGCGATCGCCCAAAAATGCCTGGGGCGGCGCGGTTGGATCGTGGTGCGCCCCGCAAGAAGAACGTTGAGGAGTAATGTCAATTGCCGGTGCTCTTGCATCCGCCGGAAGTTCGTGATCGGCCACAGGTCGCTCGCTTTCACCGGGTACTCAACGATGAACGGGTGCTCGGCCATTTCAAACGGAGCTCGCGGCGCGTCCGCGGGCGGTGGCAGGATCTGCACGCCGGAGCGCTTTCCTCGCCAGGAACCGGCCACACGGAAGCTGCTGAAGCTGCAGTCGCGCCCAACCTTGTATGGTCCGATTCTCTCGATCTCCTCGACAACCTGCTCCCACTGAGCGGCATCAAACGCCGGACCAGGCTCGATGGCGACTATCTGCTTGCTGGCGGAGAAGGTGAGCTTGATCCGGCAGGAAGAGCCCGCAAGCGGAAGATAGAACGTATTCGGATTGCTGTCGCGGCCGTCATACTGGCCGGGTCCTCCGATGCGCTCGAGCAGAATGAAGCGTAACTCGGCGGGATCAACGTCGGTCCAGCCGCTTTGTAAGAGATCTGTAGTCACGGCGCGATCTTACGGGAAACCGGGTCAGAAATACAAAGTGGGCGCGGCCTTGCGATGATGTCTCACCTTATAGACTGCTGCGCAGGGCATGTCTTGACAGAAGTCCGGTCGCGACCCTTTGTAAGACGACTGTGCCGGGCGAGAGATTCACACTCCGACTCAAGCACTCGTCGCCGAACGCAGAGGCTGAGCAGGCCCGGCCCGCGAGCGTCGCGAGCGGGTCCGAAGATCTGTCTCAAGCCGTTTGTTAGGCCACCTTATCCGTTCTCTCTTTCTATAGAGGTAGCCCCGTAAGTGAAAACAGGGCTCTTAGCAAATTTGGTTGCTGGGCCACACTGGTTAGTTCCTGTGTCACGCGCAGCCGAAGCTCGGCGAGGTTACGGGGACAATAATTCGCTAAGCGTCCGTACTTTACGTACGACCACACGTAATCAACAGGATTCAACTCTGGTGCATAAGGTGGAAACCCCTCGGCTTCGATAGTTGGATTCTTCCGCAGATATTCTTTGACGGGCTTCGCTCTATGAATACAGTATTCATCCCAAACCAGAGTCATTGGACTATTCAGTAGCTGGTCAACTTGAGCAACAAAGTTTGCAACCGAGTTTCCATTGAAATTGGCGTTGTCTTCGAGGAGATGGAAGTAGAAACCGAACTCGAATGTGTCTCGTTGGAGTGTCATGGCTCCAATGACCGAGATTCGTCCGTGAGGATCGCTGATCTTGAGAATCGGGGTCTTGCCACGAGGCGCCCAAGTACGCCTCACCACAGGCGCGCGAGCATGAACCCTGTCTCATCGACGAAGACAATATACGACCGTGCTTCGTCTGTCATCTGGCTTACCTGAAATACGACAGGCCCCGATATGACCCTGGTGAACTTGATACTCATCAAGGCCTCCCCTGGGAGCATACGAATTGGGTATGCTCCCGGAAGTGTCCAATTTCCACAAGGAGGAGACCTGATGAGATTCTACACCAAAGCCCACGCCTACTACTGTGGCATCGACCTGCATGCCCGCTGGATGTATCTGTGTGTCCTCGACCAGCAGGGGGAGGTCCTGCTCCATCGCAACCTCCGCGCCTGTCCCGAGGCTTTTCTGAAAGCCATCGAGCCTTTTCGCCAGGATCTGGTCGTCGCCGTCGAGTGCATCTTTACCTGGTATTGGCTGGCCGACCTCTGCGCCCAGCAAGGCATCGAGTTCGTCTTAGGTCATGCCCTCTACATGAAAGCCATCCACGGCGGCAAAGCCAAAAACGATCGCATCGATTCCCAGAAAATCGCCGTCCTGCTGCGCGGCGGCATGATCCCGGTGGCCTACGTCTATCCGCCCCAGATGCGCTCCACCCGCGACCTGCTGCGCCGCCGTACCTATCTGATGCGCAAACGGGCCGAGCTGCTGACTCATGTCCAACACACCAACAGCCAATACAACCTGCCTGAGATCGGCAAAAAGATCGCCTACAAAGCCAACCGTGCCGGCGTGGCCGAGCGCTTCTCTGATCCCGCCGTCCAGACCAGTATTGAAACCGACCTGGCCTTGATCGGCTTCTACGATACCCTGCTCAACCAACTCGAGCTGTTCATCACCCGTCAAGCCAAGGATCACGATTCTCAGGCCTTCTACCTGCTACGCACGGTCCCCGGTATCGGTAAGATCCTGGCTCTGACGATTCTCTATGAGATTCACCAGATCGCTCGCTTCCCGCGCGTGCAGGAGTTTGTCTCCTATGGCCGCCTGGTCAAGTGCAGTCGCCAGTCGGCTGGAAAGAACTATGGTTTTTCCGGTAAAAAGATCGGCAACGTTCACCTGAAATGGGCCTTCTCGGAAGCCGCTGTCTTGTTCCTGCGCCATAACCCAAAAGGCCAGCAGCTGTTGGCCCGCCTGGAAAAGAAACACGGCAAAGAAAAAGCCCTCACCGTTCTGGCTCACAAGCTGGCACGGGCCGTCTATTTCATGCTCCGAAGGGAGAAAGCCTTTGACTTGACCAAATTTCTGGCCGCTTGACGGAGGGGGCCGGTGAGCCCGACGCCTAACTGGACATCCAGGGGTTCAGCCTCTCAGTCTGCACCATCCGTCCTATTGCTTGTGGCTTCGACCACGCTGCGGGTGCTGCTAGGCTCTTTGACCCTGATCCCTCGCGCGTGATTGGACACTGGCTTCCGCTCCGACCAAAAACGTCGATACCTGACGAGTTTGCCTCGTGTTCTGCCCCTTGCCCGAGCCTGGAGATAACGGGACAACTCAGCCGAGTTGAGCCCCACTTTTGAGTAGGACGGTCCGAGGGAACCGATGAGTTTCTAGGACGCTGGGAGGCCCGTTCCTCCTGGCTGGTCTCAGGCTGGAAAGGGATCACCGATTCAGCCCGAACCACCGAGCCTCGATAAGTGTTTGGCGCAGACACAGGTCTGCTGCCCGCTTTGAAACCAAGTCAGAATTCTCGAGCAGAACCGCTGGGTATCGTTGGTTAGCTTGCGAAGAGTCGTCACTTTTTCGCTTTTCCCGCCCCAGGGTGAAGTTTGTTTTGTTGACTCGGGGAGTCCTTATAAGTGTTGGGCAGCCTCATCGAGGCTTTGTGTCCATAGGACTGAATAGCACTGTAATGTCACCGCTGCACTTGAGATCCTGATTCTGCATTGGACAGGTGACAAAAAGCTTGCCCTGCCGCAGGTTTTTGGTTCCGACCATCAATTTTTGGTTTGTTCCCATGGTGAAGGTCGTGTCCGCCATCCAAGTCGAATATGCGGGCTCACGATAATTGACAGCGTATTCCCAACCGAGTGCGACGATCTTGCCGCTCGACACTTCAGCCCACCCTGATGATGCTCGACCTAAAGGTCCAGAAAGGAACAGCAGAGAATCTCTATAGTTGACGTACTTTAGTGAATAGTCCCTTACGCTGCCGACAGTCGCCCTGTTCTTAGAAAACTCAGCCCATGGCATCTGCCACTCGACATAATCGGGGATTCCAAACCTGTAGACAAAATCATCCTCAGTCGTAGCGTTGAACCTGACAGAATCCCAAGAGGTAAGTTGACCTTGCCAGGCCTTGGATGCTGTGGGCCAGAGCGCATTGACGAAGATCCCAACAAGAACAAGCGTTAACAGACTCCGCATCTTTTTCATATTCGCCCTCTGTTTTCCCTGGCGTCGGTTTGAGCCGCTCGCTTGTCTGCCCAACGGCCTCAGCATCAGCCGCACGCAGTTTGCGTCGGCTGAACGCTGCGGTTAGGGCTCACCTACATTGTTCGAGGGTATTTAGGTTTGGGTGCATGCTTCACATGAACACTGAGGATCGTGAAATGCTACCAAAACTTTCAAATTACTCCATAGGATCATTCCACAAAGATGAAAGCTGTTGAGCTCAGGAACGATGAAAAAGCGATAGTCAAAGACACCAGGATACAAGCCCTTTGATTCACAGTTTGCGAGGGCTAAGAATGTGGGCGGCGGATCCTCTCCAGGGATTGCGACTTTGATATTCTTGGGTTTATCTTCCGGAAGGAATTTCTTATACGCATCAAAAAACAACCCCCTGGTTATTTTCCAAAGAACTCGACGAATGCGATTTGAATCGTATCTTTTGAGGATTTTCCCATGGGGTAGGAACAAACCGCTGGGCCTTTCTTCAAATTCAGACAGGACCATTTTCCCTATTCGTATTCCTTCCGGGCGTTGGAATTGTTGGATAATGTCGTTGAAAATTTCATTTCCTGTAGGGGATTCATGGCAAAGCGGAGCCAACGAGTGAACAAAGTAGTCTTCGTCCTTTTGGTACGATCGGTTGCATTCCGGATGAGTTGGAATTGTCAAGAGGTTCAGCTCATGCGATTGTCTGATCTTTCTTGCGTAGAATTGTTTTGGTGGTACATGATCTAGACTGATTTCGTTGGACAGATGGGTTCCACACACGTAGCAGATTTGTATTGGGCTGTGAGCTGTAGTCAAAGTTATGAGAACCTAATCGGGATAGGGGGAGGCTTCGCAGCCCCACCCCTCCCACACCACCGTACGTACGGGTCCGTATACGGCGGTTCAGTAATCTTGGCCCTGGCGGGCTGGAGGTTCGAAACCCTTTCCGCCAATGTTGGTTTCACCGCTCACCCAATCCCTTTCGGGCTTCACCCTATCCGAACTGGGCAAGCTCAACCGAAGTTGATTTGGCTGGTGCATGACCACTCATGAGGTTAGAGTCCTACTGCCCCGATTACTGTTCGGGCCTCTATAAGAAGTGGCTGCGTTACTACTGGGATTTCTGCCATAAGTACGATCTAGGACCAAGGCACCGGCAAAGTCTTTCATGCCGGAGCTCCCGGACTTTCTCAAACCCTGAATAAAGCTCCTGCCTTTCCTGTCCAAGAGTCTTCTGAAGAAGCTTCTTGCCCCGACTTGTGAGCGCGATCACGCGAAGGTGATCTGGATAGCGGGACGCGCCTCGCCTGATGAGTTCCTGCCTTTCCAGGTTGCTGAGGTCTCGGTGCATCATGTCACGATTGCCTGAGTAAACGTGCGATTCGAGATCCTCAAGGGAGACTGCGCGGAATTTTCCAGCTTCGGCCATCGTGTAAATCTCGGACTGCCGGAGGTGGTCGTCGTGGCGATCAGACCTGTAGAAGGTTCTCTCCTGGGAAAACCGATCAAGGTCGGGGTAGCGGATGGCTGGCGAAAATGAATACTACTCCCTGAGGCGTGGCTCGAGGTCCCCCGCCGAGATCGGGTGAATTGCGCTGCTGGTTGATCGGGGATTCAGGGAGACGTGTGTGATGGTCAGGTGAGCGAGGCATGGTAGGCCGCTTTACTCACACACGGTCCATGCGGGACAACCCCCGGAGCATGCGTTTCCTCGTTGACAGCTCGTGCGTGGTCCAATATGTTCGTTACGAGACAGGTGGAGATTTAGTGTGAAACGAAGTTGCTTCCTAAGCTTTATCCTATTGACTTCTGCATAATACAGTGACATCGCTGATGTTCAAAGTGGAACTTCAGCCTGTTTCCAGTCACTCTGACTACTCTGGCGGCCGATCCCTGCTCGTTTATCATGATCCACCATGAACTTGATCCAAACGAGAAACACCTCGACAGTCTTGCTCCGTCGCCGCCACAAATGAGCCTCCTGAGTGTCCAACGTGGTCGTGGACTGGGGCCTGACGGCAGAGGTAGTAGCTGTAACGATATCGGAGTGGTCGTCTTGAAACTTGACCAAGCGGCGCAGGACGACAGGACGCAGCCTGAGAAGATGGGGTACCTCTGGCAAGTGAGCAACGGGCAACCTCCAAGCGAGCTGGCCCCTCCCTCACACCCGGTGCGCCCTCGAGCAGACGACCGGCTTCTTTTATCTGGGTCGACGGCGCTACCGATGAGCAGAAACCACTGGAATTCTCGGGGAACATTTCTGATTGCCGGTTTCCCGACCATGGAAGATCGCGAGCTCTAATCCTGGCCGTCTTTCAGGGTCCGTCTCTTGTTTGGGCACAGAATCCTCCCGCCAACACGCCTTTTGCGATCTTGCCGCGGCTCGCCGGTCGCCAGCGAAACCGCGCCTGGGTTGTGGCATCTGGTTGATGTCGTGCCATTGAAAGGGCCATCCATGAAGGCGAAAAAGACTAAGCTGATACTTTCCTTATTTCTCGCCCTCTTGCCATTGCGCCAGGAACAAGCTCTGGGCGCCGATCCCAAGTCGACGGTCAAGAACCTTTATGTCTTCTCGGCCACTCATTTTGATCTGTTCTTCACCGGCCCTCCGCCGTCCTCTTTCGCTCGTAACCATCGCATTTTCGACGCGGCTCTCGGGCTCGCTGAGGAACAGCCCGACTTCCGTTACATCATTGAGAACCTTTATCTTTTCAACCAGTACCTGCAAACCCATCCCGAGAAGCGCGCACCCTTTGCCTCGGCCATCCGCCAAGGAAAAATCGAGCTGGCCGCGCAGTGGGCCGACATGCTTCAGAACCTGGTGACGGGAGAGGATCTGGTTCGCAACATTCTAACAGCCAGGGAATTTGCCAGGCGGGACCTTCAGTTCACACCCTCAGTGCAGACCTTGAGCGACGTTCCCGGGCAGACTCCGCAGGCGCCGCAAATCCTATCGGGTTCTGGTGTTCGTGGCCTGGTTATCAGCAGAGCCGGACCCAGTGAGCCCCACTTGTTTCGCTGGAAAGGTCTGGAGGGTTCACAAATTCAAGTTGCCAGTCTACCGCTGGGTTACGCTGGTGGCTATTTCCTCGGTATCAGTGAATCCTTGGAGGCCATGGAGGGCACCAAGCTGGCCGAGTTCGAGCTGAGTGACATAAGTCCGGATATTCTGGTAAGTCGGATCAAACAGCCCGCTGGGCTGAAGGATTCCGTGCGCTCGTCTTATCGGCAGCCACTCGATCGGGGCTTGGCAGAAGTAGCTTGGGACAATTCCATGCCGCCCTCTGAGGTCAGCCGCAACATTGCCGCCTGGAACCAGAAATACGAAGATCAACTCAGGCTCATCCCTGTTCTTCCAGGCATCTTCTTTCGAGAGCATTTTCCCTCAGAGGTCCCGGTGCTGGCTGGTGAAATACCAAGTGTTTGGGGAGGCGGTTACGGTTCAGTGATCGGGGGCTACACCCCTCATATTCGAACCTCACATCTGCTCCTGCGAGCTGAGAAGTGGGCCAGCTTGGCCGAAATTTTGCTGAAGAAGCCCTATCCCATGGACAGACTTCACAACGGCTGGCAAGAGCACCTCATTACGTTGGACCACGAAGGGGATGCACTTCGCTGGCAGCGAGACCACAGTGAGTCGGTCGCTGGGAAGGTTCTTGAGGAATCCCAGCAAGCCATTGCCAGCCATGTTCACATTCCCCAGAGGATGGACATTGCGCTGGTTGTGTTCAATTCCCTCAACTGGCCGCGCAGCCAGACTGTGACCACGACCGTTCACCTCGTGGGCGATCCCTTTGCCTTCTTCACCCGGCCGTTCCACAAGCTGCAGCTTCTGGATTTCAGGGGCAATCCGGTTCCATTTGAGATCGTGAACGTGCAGTCGACGATCATTCGTTCGATTCAGATTCGTTTTCGCGCGGAGGACATCCCTCCCCTGGGATGGAAGGCTTACTATCTTCGGCCAGTCGAGACCGCAGGTGAGATATCGTTTCCCAAAGCAGAAGCGGTGCCGGACGAAGCGGACATTCAAAACGAATTCTATCAAGTGCAATTCCGCCGCAGCACCGGCTTTGCCTCCATCCTCGACAAAGCCGCCAGCAGTGTTGTCCGCCTCCTTTACTACCATCAGCCTGTAGAGACCACGCCGGGAACGGGTTTCTTTCGCGAAAAAGACAGCGGCAAACCTGTGCCTGCCCGCTGGAAGCGCGTTGTGCGAGGCGTCAATTTGGGTGGACCCTACCTTGAAATTGAAGGGGAACTTTCTGGAGCCGAGTTGAGGCTGTCGATTCAGTTGGACGGCGACTACCCCATCGCCGTATCAGAAACCGTGCGCTGGCTGGGCGGCAAGAGAATCAAGCTGGTAAGGCAGTTGGATTTTCCAAAGGGAGGCAGGTTCGTTTACGGAGTTCCTTATGGAACACAGGAAATCGGCAATCTCATGCCGAACGCAGGCCCGCCGAAGGAAGGGTCCTTCGATGAGTTGCCCCGAGATTTCTGGCTCTGGAACCGAGAGTTTGATGGTTGGGCGGCCTGGCGAAAGGACCAGCAGCAGATCGCCATGGCCAGCGAGGCTCGGGGCGGCGCATTTGATGGCCGATCTCTCAAAATAAACCTCCTGAACACAGCTGAGGCGCTGCCGCCAGACATGACGAACCATCCGGTTCCGAACGAGTTTGTCACTCGATTTTCCCTGGGCTTTTCTCCCCAGCCGGAAGCGGCTGCCCGAATAAGCTGGGAGCTCTACAGTCCGCTTGAAACGATGGTCTCAGTCGGCTACCAATCTGGAACATTGCCTAACCATTTTGCTGTCACGGAATCCGCCGACCGGTTGTTTCTGACAACGATGAAAAAGGCCGAGGACCAGAAAGGATGGATCCTCCGAGGCTACGCAGGTGAAAGCGGCGCAAACTGGCCAGCATTGCTGCTCAAACAAAAGGCTGTCTTGCGGCGGGCGAACTTGATGGAAGTGGTTGAGCCGGCCTCCTCTGCTGAGCCAGTGGCCCGGTTAAGACCCTTTGAGATTCGAACTCTGAGGATCGAGCTGGCGGATTGACTCTTCGCTACAATTGGCATGCAGCTGCGCTGGGACTTTGAAGAATTCAAGGGTGGGGACTCCCAGCTGATGCCTTGTCTGGAGGAAGGTAATCCCGTTATCGGCAGAGGGCGAAGGTGAAAAGCCACGCCGGGCAGAGCGCTGCGTTTGCGGCAGTCGCGAATCAACGACATGTCCCTTATGCGAAACAGAACCTTCCATTTCTCGAGATCTCTCTTGGCTTGGATTGCCGTGCTTCTCGTGTTCGGGGCAGCTTTTGGCAGGGGCCCTCACCTGTTTTCGCGAACCGCCCTTTCGGTGACCGCTGCGGAGCCGCTCACTCGCCCGTTCTACCTCGGATTTACCTCCTGGACCTCCGGACCATCCGAGAAGGATGTCTCTGAAACATATGCTTTCATCACTCAACATGCCGACCTCATCACAGAGCACATTGAAGGCGTTCCTTGGACAGAGGCTTCGCAGGATGCCCCCTTCCCACGAGGCTTCCAACAGAATATCGAACAGCGCCGGCGGAATCGGCCGAGCGGGCTGAAACTCGTGCTTGCCATCTCTCCCTTGAACATGGGGCGAAGCGCGCTGGCGTCGTACTACGGAGAAAAGGAAAATATGCCCTTGCCTCAGGAATTCCAGGGCAAATCCTTCGATCATCCCACAATCAAGAAAGCCTACCTCAATTACTGCCGCCGCATGGCGGAGTATTTTGAACCCGACTATTTCATTATTGGCATCGAAACGAACGAGCTGCTCAAGAACACACCCGCGGAGTGGGAACACTTCGTCGAATTCTCGCAGCATGTGCACTCGGAGCTCAAAAAGAGATTCCCTCGCTTGCCCATGGCACAGTCGGTGACGTTGCACGTTCTGCTCGACAAAAAACTGCAGGACCTCAATCAGTACCAGAAGCGCATCAAGCAGTTCATTGCCGGCTATGACTTCAACGCCGTCAGCTTCTATGCATTCTTTCTGGGGCTGCATCGCTACGAAGAATTCGTGCGTGCCTTTGAATCCATCAGCCAGTTCAGCAGCAAACCCATTGCTATTTCCGAATGCGGGCATCCGGCGGAGCCGGTGGTTGCCAAGACCTGGAACCTGAACCTTCCTTCCGATCCTGAGGAACAATCCAACTTCGTTAAGGCCCTGCTGGAACAAGCTCAAAAACATCGCTACCTGTTCGTCACCCAGTTTGCCAGCCGGGACTACGACGACCTTTGGAAGACGTTTCCTGATGACGTTAAGGATCTGGGTCGTCTGTGGCGCGACACAGGTTTGGTGGACGAGAACAGCAACAAGCGGCCAGCCTATTCTGAATGGATGAAAGCCTTGGGCAGACCGAAACGGTGAATGATTGTTTTGGGGGTTTATGAGGCCACGCTGCTGCAATTTGGTTCTGTTCCTGGTTGTCCTGCTGTACCTTCCGGCGTCACAGTTGCTGGCACGGGCCGGCCTGGGGCTCCTGCCTCTGAGTCTTAACGGTGAGTGGACGTTGTCGATTCATGGCCATCGTGTGAAAACGATCACTGTTCCTTCAACCTACTTGCCGGTCGGTGGCGCTTCGCTCGAACGCCTACCGTCCGCAGAGGCCGAGCCGGAAAATCACGGAACTTCGTTTTGAGTTGAATCATTTCGATTACGTTTCCTTGCTGGCCGGGTTGACTGTGCAGACGTACGAACCGGAGTCGGGCGGTCTGGTAGAACGCGTTGGAGATTCTGCGTTTGCAGGAGATCATCGGAGGTCAGGGTATGAATCGCAGAGAGTTCGTCAAGACCAGTAGTGCAGGTGCGGCAGCAGGGGGCGCTTCTCTTCTCCTCGCTCCCCGTAGAGTTTCTGCAACGATCGAATTCGAATCCCACTAGTTGTTGTTCTGGCCAGCATCGCCTTGACGCTGGCTGCCCTTCCGATTAAAGCGTCCGCGGCAAGCGATGCAGACAGCGGTTTTGAACTCATCTTCGACGGTAAGACACTCGATGGTTGGCAGGGCGATCTCAAGTATTGGCGTGTTGAACATGGCTGTCTGGTTGGGGAGGTAACCCCGGAGACCATCCTAAAGCAGAATTCTTTCATCATCTGGCGGAGCGACCGCCCACGGGATTTTGAGCTGAAGGTGGAGTACCGCGTTTCCGCACATGGTAACAGCGGGATCAACTATCGCAGTCGTCGAGGTTCCGGGCCAGCCCTGGGCACTTCGGGGCTATCAGGCAGATATTGACGGTGAGGATCAGTGGACCGGCCAGAACTATGAGGAGCGGGGCCGAACCTTCCTGGCGATGCGGGGTGAAATGGTGCGGCTCGAAGAGGGGAAAAAGCCTCTGCTCATTGCCTCACTGGGTGACAAGAAGGGGCTTCAAGCCTTCGTCAAGAAGGAGGATTGGAACGAATACCACCTTATCGTTCGAGGGAACGTCATGGTTCACATCCTAAACGACCACGTCATGAGCCTTGTGATCGACGATGACGTGAAGAACCGCCGCTTCGACGGGTTGCTCGGCGTGCAGGTTCACGTGGGACCGCCCATGAAGATCGAGTACCGCAATTTCCGCCTCAAGAGACTCTCTGAGCAACCATAGTCTTCACGACCGTACATGCCTTCGAAATACAGTACCCTGCAATCGTCCAAAGCCAATGGCAGGGGTTATCGAAAAAGACTCCGGCGGAATGCCTCCTCATCGGCGTCGCTTGCCGCTTGACTCTGGTGCGTGTACAAGCCGACTCTGGTGTTGACGGTCTGGGATACGCGGAGTCTCCGTCTCTCGCCCCCTTTCGGGAACCCGCGAAAGTCCTGCTCCAGCTCAGACTCCTAGACAGTCCCTAATCCCAAGACCTACCGCGCCACCCTAACAAGTTTCCTAAAACCAGGGTCAAGACCCGAATATCAATCGTATACTCTTTAACGTTCTATGCTCGTGTTCAAATATTTGCACGGAACGATCTCAGTCACGTAGTCCAGAGCCTAACGATTTTGGCGACGTCGTAGTGAGACGGGCCCGGATCGGCACGATCCGCGAATTCGGGCTGGGCAATGGCCGATCCGACCCTCAGCCACCGCATACGGCTCATGGCACCTGCTTTGGCTCGGCCTCCAGGTTGACATCGAGCGAGGAACGCAAATGCGGGTCGGGTGTCAGACTTTTCCCCTGAACTGGACAATGCGGATTTCAGAAGTATATTTTCTGTTGACAATGGGCTGGAGAGGGTATTAATGTCGTTCTGTCACTTTTCTCATCGCACTCTATACGACGAGCGCATCCTCGGGATGCCTTCCTATTGGGAGAACGACTCTTCTCGGAGGAACACCATGATGAAAATCGGTTGCAAACTCGTGTTTTTAGTTCTGGGGTCCCTGTATGTCGCAGTCTGGCTTTCACAGGAAACTCTCGCCCAAGCAACCATAGGATCTGCGTTGCTGCGAGGCACCGTGCAGGATAGCTCTCAGGCTGCTGTTCCCCGAGTCACGGTCATAGCCACCAACGAAGCTACGAATGTTTCCGACAAAGTGAGTACCGACGAGCAGGGTCAGTACGTCTTCCAAAAGCTTCAACCCGGCAGCTACACCATCAGAGTTGAAGCTTCGGGATTCAAAGCTGCAGTGCGGTCTGGAGTGGTCTTGCGGGTCGGCCAGCAGAGTGACTTGGACTTCACTCTTGATGTTGGAGAGGTCACCACCACGGTAGAGATTACCGCGGCAGCCCCACTCCTGAACTCGGTGAGCGCCGCCCTGGGCGCGGAAGTCGACAATCGTTACATCACCGAGGTTCCGCTGTTTGACCGGCAGATTACCAATCTTGCGTTCCTGGCGCCGGGAGTGACTCAGACCGCCAATGACTCCTTCGGCGGCAACAATCAGGCTGGCTACGCGGGCACGAACTTTTCATCGAACGGCCAGAAGAGCGCTACGGCCGAAGTACGCTGGGATGGGCTCTCCAGCAGCCCTCCAGACGGCACTGGTTCCGGCAATCAGTTCTTTTACGCCCAGATCCAGCCTTCCCCCGAATTTGTTCAGGAATTCAAGGTAGAGACCAATAGTTTCTCGGCGGAGTACAGAACCAACGGTGGAACGGTGCTGAACATCGTCAGCAAATCCGGCAGCAACAACTTTCATGGCAGCGGCTACTACTGGGGCCGCCGGCCGCGTGGGACGCCAACGACTTCTTTGCGAATCGCGAAGGCCAGGACAAACCCAAGTACAAACGAGACAACTACGGCGGCTCGATCGGAGGCCCCATCTTCAAGAACAAGAGCTTCTTCTTCTTTGACTACGATCGAGTGGACTTTCAAGCCCCTGGCACCCAGACAACCTCTGTCCCGACCGCAGCAGAGCGCAGGGGGGATTTCTCGCAGTCCTTTAACGCAGACGGTTCCCTTCGCAAGATCTACAATCCGTTTCTCACCGATCCGGTAACGCTAGATCGCCCCGAATTCCAGGGAAACATCATCCCATCGGCGCTTTTCGACCCGGTCGCTGCAAAGGTGATTTCTTTTTTCCCTGAGCCCACCAGCGAGGGAGATCCTTTTACGCATGCCAACAACTTCGTCAAGAACTATGTCTCCAATTCGCCGAATCGCAAGTGGGACCTCAAGATCGACCACCTGTTCTCGGACAAGCACCGTATCTCCGGCCGCTACAGCCGTGCGACCTGGAGCAGTGAACCTCCCGATGCGTATGGCAACAATAATCCGGCCGATCCCGGCGCCGTGAACTCCGACTACCTGCAGCACAACGGAGTTCTGGAATACACTTGGTCGCTCACGCCCAACACCATCTGGACCAATCGCGTCGGTGTCAGCCGCTACGTGCGAGACTCCCTCCCGGTCGAGTTTGACCCGACCAGCCTGGGAATGCCGTCTTACCTGGAGACCGCGGGCGGTATCGGGGTTTTCCCGTTTTTTCTTCTC
This sequence comes from uncultured Acidimicrobiia bacterium, assembly GCA_963752385.1. Classification (GTDB taxonomy): domain Bacteria; phylum Acidobacteriota; class Terriglobia; order Versatilivoradales; family Versatilivoraceae; genus CAVVYL01. Next base: position 34,234 of record CAVVYL010000059.1, read on the forward strand.
GGCTCCTCGGGAAGCTATGCGAATTTGGGTACCTGGTTCGGGGTCTGGGTCGAGCACAACACCCAGCCCAGTTGGAGCAGCTCCGTCTCGATGGTTAAGGGTAAGCATACCTACAAGTTCGGCTACGAACAGCGGCTCTTCTTCGGCAACTACTTTGCTCCGGGCGCTCCCAATGGGACGTACATGTTCGATTCGAACGGAAGAAGCGCTACCGAGCAGAACTTGTTTGGGTTTAACCCGCAGCAGGGCCATCCTGTCGCTTCTCTCTTGCTTGGCTGGGGAGACCCGGATTCCTGGGGAGAGCTGAATGTCCAGCCGGCCACTGCGACACGCAGTTCCGACACGACTTTTTACTTCCAGGATGACTGGAGAGTCACTTCAAAGTTGACGCTCAACCTGGGCCTGCGCTACGACTGGCAGACACCCTACACAGAACGCTACGATCGGCTGCAAATCGCTGACCTGAATTTCGACACAGGCATCGATGTTCCCGGGCTGGGAAGGATGCGGGGCGCCGCGCTTCCAGCCAATGCGGAACGCCGCAGAATCGATCGCGACATGAACAACTTCGCGCCACGCTTCGGTTTTGCCTATCGTTTAGGCAACAAGTCGGTGGTTCGAGGCGGCGCAGGCGTCTACTATGGGCTTTCACAGCTTCAGGGCGAGTGGCTCGGGTCTACCGCGTTCCTAAAAAACGCCATCTGGACCACCACCTTCGACAGCGGGCTAACCCGGTTCGGCACGCTTTCGGATCCTTATCCGACGCGCAGCTTCCAGCCCCAGGAACGGAAGTATGGCGACCTGGCGGGATGGGGGTTTAGCAATAACTCCGTTCAGTTCGCGCCCGCTCGCAACCCCGAGATCTACCAGTGGAACATTGGCTTCCAGCACCAGTTGACCGACACATTGCTGGTTGAGGTTGCCTACAATGGCAACCGTAGTACCCATCAACCCACTGCGGGAACAGCACAGGCCAACATTCCGTTTCAATCCGCGCGAAGTTTCACTCCGACACAGCTTGGCGAACAGGTCCCCAACCCCTTTTTCTCGCTGTTCTGCGGCCAGTTCGATAGCGACGCCGGCGTTTGTGTTGCTCCTGGCAGCCGCTTCTTCGAACCCGACTCGGGCTACAGCCGCCCAACCATTTCACGAGGCAACCTCCTGAGGCCATATCCTCAGTTCGGCGGCATAAACGCAAAGAACTGGCCAGCTCGTGGCAGCAGCGAATACAATTCTCTTCTGCTGAGGTTTGAGAAGCGCTACTCCCACGGTTTGAATTTCGTCGGGCATTACACCTACTCGAAGTACTACTCCGACACGGGATCGTATATCGGCTGGCTCGGCAATTCCGTCGATGTCCAGGATCCCTATGATTTGAGCAAGGAGTGGTCGGTCGACGGCGCTGACACGCCGCACCGCTTCGTGTTCGGCTACAGCTATGAACTGCCGGTAGGCCGCGGGCGAGCTCTCGGCAATAACATGAACAAGGTGCTCGACATGATCGTTGGAGGCTGGCAGCTGAACGGCGTGGTCAACCTGCAGACTGGGAACCCAGTCAACCTGTACTCGTTTCAGCCAATCAGCGGGGGTACCCAACGCCCGAACATCAATGGGAACCCGCGCAGCGAGTTCAGCGTTCAGGATGTGGTCGACCGAAAAGGTAACTACTTCAACGTCAACCTCTCCGCTCTGGAGTGCAGCGGTCCGGGTGCGGGCGCCATTTGCGCTCCGCCCGAACAGCAGAACGGCAACGGTCCGCGCTTTTACGACAACCTTCGCCAGCCCTGGTACCATAGCTGGGACATGTCCGTCTTCAAGAACTTTAGGTTGTGGGAGGGCTCTGAATTGCAGCTGCGGGCCGAGTTTTTCAACTTCACCAACAGCCCCGTCTTCCGGATCGGGCATGGCTACTACACCGCTCAGTACGACGAAACCGTTTTGGGGACGTCGCGCTTCGGGACCATCAGTTCAACCCGGGTAAACGCCCGGCAGTTCCAGATGGGAATTCGGTTCGTTTTTTGACGGAGGGTTTGTCCAAGGACAACCCTCTGAAGGGCCTCGCGAGAGGCCCTTTTTTTTGCTGGTCGAGGCGCGATGAGCCCGTCATCCCGGTTATCTCCCGCATGTTCCCTTACTGTGGTTGCGATCCTGGCTTGGGTTCCTCGTGTGAGCGCTCAGTCGACGCCGCCTCAAGTTGCCCATCATCTTCCGCAGCTCGCTTCAGTTTTCCCTCAAGGGAGCCAGCCAGGCGTCTCCTTGAAGGTCAAGGTGCTGGGTGAGTTCCTAGACCAGGCCAAGCAAGTCCTGTTTCTCGGCCCGGCGATCCAGGGGAAAATTCTCACAAGTCAACCTTCATGGGCAGAGTTAGAACTGCGCGTCGACCCCAACGCCGGATACGGCCCTCATTTTTTCAGAGTTGTCACTCACCGCGGCGCCTCCGACCTGCTTCTGTTTCGCGTCGGCGACTTGCCCCATCACGTGGAGAGCGAGCCCAACGATTCGTTTGACACGGCCGAGGAGATCCGGCTCCCTGCCACTCTCAATGGAAAGATCGACACGCAGACCGAAGTTGACTTCTTCCGCTTTCAAGCGCAGAAGGGAGAAAACTGGGTATTCGATCTCAGGGCCTCACGTAACGGCAATGGTTTGGACGCCGGATTAGTTCTTCTGGATTCCGAACGCCGCGAGCTCGAATACTCAGAGGACGTTGTCAATTGGGACCCTCTCTTCGATCATACCTTTCAGCAGTCTGGCACTTACTACGTGGTGGTCCAGTCGAGCCACGGCCAGTTTCTCGACGCGGGCAAGTATGTCGATCCCGGTTTTGGTTACCAGCTTGAAATCCGCCGCTCACCTCACCTCACAACGATTTCCCCTCTTGCGTTCCAGCCTGGCAGTTCCGCCCGAGCGACGATTGTGGGAAAGGGGCGCTTCAGCAAAGACTCAAAAGTCTGGTTTGACGAGCCAAGCTTCGCCGGAGAAGTTGTCGAAGTGTCTGAAGAAAAGGCAGAGCTGCTCATCCAAGTTCCTGCCCAAGCCCGGCCAGGCGAACATCGGCTGGCGTTGCTGACTCCGGGAGGCCGCTCCAGCACTCTCGCTTTCCGAGTGGATTCAACCCCGGCGCACACCGGGGTAGACTGGCTTCGCCCTCCCACCTCTGTCTCGCGAATCGCCCGGTATCCCCAGCCAGAGCGCTTCTTGTTCGAGGCCAGGGCTGGCCAGTCGCTGGTGTTCGAGGTGCATGCCTGGCGCATCGGTTCTCCGGCCGATATGCACCTGCGGCTGCTAGACTCCACCGGAAAGGAGCTGGCGAAGAACGATGATGCTTCGTTTCCTGGCGCCTCGTACAACAAGGACCCTCAGATCCTTCACAAGTTCGAAGTGGATGGAGAATACGAGCTTGAGGTCAGAAGCACGACGGCAGTTGACGAAGGCCTCTATCCTTACCAGCTTGTCGTCCGACCGTTCCAACCCCGCGTGGAGCTGATGCTGGAAACCGATCATCCCTACGTGTTTGCTGGCGGGAGCGGAAAGCTCAAAATCAGCGCGATCCGGCACGAGGGGGCGGAGGGTGCCATTCCGATTCTGCTGAAGGGCCTTCCCGAAGGGATTCGGCCCTTCAGCGCTGAAATCGCCAAGGGAAAAGATGAGGTTGAAATCACGTTTCAAGCCGAAGCTCACTTGAAACCCGGAAGCAGTTTCCAAATCCAGATTGTATCCAGCCCGGATCTGGAGCCTGCGTGGAAGTTTGTGACTTTGCCAAGGTATGGTGGTCCTGAGACAGCACTGGAGCGGATGGAGCAGGTGACGCTAGCCGTCGCGGAGAAACCTTGCTATTCTTTGGAATCGTCTCTCGATAGCGTCAGCCTTGCCCGTGGCGGCTTCGCAGAGTTGCCTGTTCTGATCCGCAGGAGCGAGAGCTTCGACCAAGACATCGAGCTGGCCGTTGACAACCTGCCGCCTGGAGTGAGTGCCGAGCGAGCTGTTGCTTCGTTGGAGGCAACCGAGATCAAAGTTCGACTTCTTGCCAGCCGGGAAGCCCAGCCCGGCCGGTCGGACCACGTTGCTGTTCTGGGCAAGTCGGCTGGAGGAGCGCTGCAGGCAGCTCCCAGGATTTCTCTTGTGGTGGAATAAGGGATGAGAGTGACGCCGAAACGGACGGCAGATACGGGCCATCCGCAACATATTTCGACTACGAGATTCCTTCGGTTAATGTGTATTGTCTGGTTGTCTCTCCGCCAGCGTTTGGGCTTCTACCAGGACGCCAGTGAAGCTCAGCCTGACTCCAATGAATCCCTTTCTGTTTGGAAAGGGCTCTCGCCAGCCGCTAGTGGCCGTAGTGCACTACTCCGACGGAAGCGCAGAGGAAATGACGACTGGCGTCTCCTTCATTTCAGAAAAGGCTGCAGTAGCAACGGTGAACATCCAGGGCGTCATTCAGTCCGAAAACAATGGAACAGCTCGCATTGTCGGCCGCTATCGCGGCCTTGAAAGCTCGACCATTGCTTTTGTGCAGCAAGCCGGATCTCCGTTGCCTCCCAGCTTCGCGGGGGACGTTCTTCCGGTTCTGACCAAGATCGGGTGCAATGGCGGCAATTGCCACGGATCCTTGAACGGGCAAAATGGGTTCAAGCTTTCATTGTTTGGATACGAGCCACGGGCTGATTACGAAATGATCGTCCAGAAACACGATGGACGCCGCCTCAATCTGCGTCATCCGGAGCAGAGCCTCCTGCTTTTGAAACCAACGTTCCAAGTCCCGCATGGCGGTGGCGCCGTGCTCAGCCAAGGCTCTGGCGAGTACGACGCAATTCTGAACTGGATTCGCCATGGCGCCAGGCTGATTCCCGAGCACGAGCGGCAGATGATTGCACTGCAAGTGCACCCCTCCCACGTGGTCTTGCATGGGCGGCAGGCGCGGCGACAATTACTGGTGACGGCGAAGTTTTCTGACGGAACGGAAGGGGATGTTACGCACCTGGTGAAGTTTCAGTCTAATGACGAAAGCACGGTGGCTGCCGCAGCCACGGGCATGGTCACAGCCGTGAGAAGCGGCGAGACGGCAGTCGTGGTTCGCGGGCCCGGCGTGGCTGCAGCAGCCAAGGTTGGCGTTGTTCTTCAGCCCCGCCCATTTCCTCACATCGCTCCAGCCAACTTCGTTGACGAGCATGTTTTCGCTAAGCTGCGCAGTCTGCAGATTCCCCTGTCGGAGCCGGCCGATGATTCCAGCTTCTTGCGCCGGGCTTCCCTGGACATCATCGGAGTCATTCCAACCTCCGATGAGGTGCGGCAGTTTCTGGCCGATCCGCGGCCGGACAAGCGGGCCGGAGTCGTCGACGGCCTGCTCAGGCGCCCGGAGTACGCCGATTTCTGGGCTCTCTACTGGAGTGAGCGCCTGGTGAACAGCATGCAGTTGCTTTATGACAAAGGCCCGAAGAACTTTACTCGCTGGCTCAACAAGGCCTTCCGCGACAACATGCCCTACGACCAGTTCGCGCGAAGCCTGCTGACGGCAACGGGCAGCATGTACGATTCGACACGGCCTGCCAGCTATTACCCGTTCGCTAAGAAGCCCGCCGATCTGGCTGCGGTCACCAGCCAGCTTTTTCTGGGCGTGCATATTGAATGCGCGCGCTGCCACAACCACCCTTTTGAGCGCTGGACCCAGGACGATTTCCGCGGCATGGCAGCCTTTTTCAGCCAGACGCGCCACAAGGACGCGGGGCCCCGGCACAACGAGTACATTCTTCATCTTGATTTCTCAGCGCAGTATCAGGATGCCGACACGGAGCAGGTTTATCTGCCGCGCCCTCTGCTCGGGGCGGCCCTCGCGCCCGACGCCTGGACCGACCGCCGTGTTCTGCTGGCTGATTGGGTAACCAACCCTGCCAACCCGTTCTTTGCTCGAGCCTTGGTCAATCGCATGTGGGGACACTTCATGGGACGGGGCTTGGTAGAGCCTGTCGACGATTTCCGCACTACCAACCCGCCGAACAACGAACCGCTGCTGGACGCTCTGGCACGGGACTTTACAAGACATCACTACGATCTGCATCATTTGATTCGCACCATCACCTCCTCCAAAGCGTACCAGTTGTCTTCGGTGCCCAATGAGGGGAACCTGGATGACCGAATAGCCTACTCCCGGCGTTACCCCCGCCACCTGAGGGCAGAGCAACTGGTGGACTCGATTTGCCAGGCCACAGGCATACCTGAACGGTTCGAAACTTACTATCCAGGTACACGGGCTTCGCAGATTTCGCCTCCCGAAGTGGGGTCCCACGTTCTGGACCTATTCGACCGTTCGCCTCGCAAGGAGGTGTGCGAACGAGCGTTCAACCTCACCCTGAATCAGGTGATGCACCGGATCAGCGGCGATACCATTCACGGCAAAGTTCGCGACGAGAGCGGGGTTCTAACCCGTTTGCTCGCCGCTGGTCTCTCTCACCAGGAGATCGTGGAAGAGCTTTACCTGAGGGCAGTGTCGCGCTATCCCAACCCGTCGGAACAAACGGAGGGCCGAGGCCGTTGTCTCCAGGTCGCCGGACTCGCGAAAAGGCTTTGAGGATCTGTTATGGGCACTCCTGAATTCGAAGGAGTTCCTGTATAACCATTAGAAACGGGCAGGCCATCCGGCAGGCCTTTCTGCCCAGCAAACACGATCTGTCGATGAAGTTTTCCCGGAGGTCGTCATGAGGTTTCTCCATCGCAATGCTTTGTTCAATCGCCGCGACTTCATTCGCATCGGCTCTCTGGCGCCCCTGGGCATCAGTCTGGGAGGAGTATTGCGGGCGGAAAAAGCTAAGCGGGATGTTTCCATCATTCTGTTATGGCAGAGTGGAGGATGTCCCCATCTCGACACCTTCGACATGAAACCCGATGCCCCGAGCGAGATCCGCGGCGAGTTCAAATCGATTGCGACCAACGTTGCCGGCATAGAAATCTGCGAGTTGCTTCCCCTCACTGCACGCCAGGCCGACAAGTTCACCATCCTTCGCTCCATGCACACGAAAGAAATGGATCATGATCGGGCCATCAGCTACTTGCTGACGGGCTATCTGCCCTTGCCCACTCTAGGTTTTCCAAGCATGGGTTCCGTGGTCTCCAAGGAGTTGGGTTCGAAGAATGGTCTTCCACCCTACGTCGTGATTCCTGACCCCTACCTGGAATATGGAGCTGGTTATCTGGGCGCAGAATACGGGCCGTTCGTGGCGGGCAATCCCAATGTGTCGGGCTACAGAGTGCGAGACTTGGTCTTGCCGGCAGATCTGGACTGGGAGCGGCTGGGAACGCGCCGCACGCTCTTGCAGGAAATGGATGCGGAGTTTCGGGCAATCGAAGCCAGCCCGGAATTCGCCGCGATGGACCGCTTCTATCAGAACGCCTACAGCCTGCTGAGTTCCACCGCTGCTAAGAGGGCCTTTGACATCGAATCGGAGCCTCCTGCGCTGCGTGAACGCTATGGCCGCACACCTGTCGGCCAAGGATGCCTGCTGGCCCGCCGTCTCGTGGAAGCCGGAGTGCGTTTCGTGACGGTCGCCAAAGGCCGCCTGAATTACGACACGCATGGCGACAATTTCAACACGTTGAAGAAGAATCTGCTGCCGGAATTCGACCAGGCTTACGCCGCTCTCTTGCAGGATCTTCACGACCGCGGGCTGCTGGAACGAACGCTGGTGCTGGTGATGGGGGAGTTCGGGCGGACGCCCAAGATCAACGCCAACGCCGGTCGCGATCATCACAGCAAGGCCTGGTCCATTCTGCTGGCGGGAGGGGGCATCGCAGGAGGCAGGGTGCTGGGAGCCACAGACAAGACGGGCACGGAAGTGACTGAGCTGCCGGTGACGCCCGAGGATCTTCTGCACAGCCTCTACACGATTCTCGGAATCGACTCGACCCACGAATACCACACTCCCGTCGGACGCCCTGCGAAGATTGTGAATAGCGGGAAAATGATCCCTGGACTCCTGGCTTGAGACAGGCTTCGCCGGCAGGAAGAGTCCGACGCACCCAACATCGCGATCTCAGGCGCTCCTCTCTGGCTTCCCATCTCGGTAATCAGTCCCTCAAGATGCAGCGCAGGACACGCATGCAGCGCAACGGAATTCTCTTGCCAATACTACTGGGCGCCGTTCAGACGATATTGGGCTGGCTGTCCCATGCGAGCAATGTCGAGGAAATCTTTACGGATGTTACGGCGCAAGCTGGGATTGTCTGGCGTCACGACAACGGAGAGTCGGACGACCGTTTTCTCATTGAGGCTACTTGCGGCGGTGTGGGTTTTCTCGATTATGATTCGGATGGTTTGCTGGACATCTACCTTGTCAATGGCGGTAGGACCCCAAAATGGGAATAGCCAAGAGCCGATCCGCAACGCTCTCTATCGCAATCTGGGAAATGGAAGGTTTGAAGCAGCCGGCACGAAAGCAGGCGTCGCCCAGACCGACTTCTTTGGAATGGGTGTCGCTGCCGCAGACTACGACAACGATGGATTTCAAGACTTGTTCGTCACGGGCTACCCGGCGTGCGCCCTATTCCACAACAATCGGAACGGAACTTTCAGCGACGTCACCGAGCAGGCTGGCTTGCGAAACCAGGGGAAGTGGGCCGCCGGTGCAGCCTGGTTCGATTACAACCGGGATGGCTTGCTCGACGTGTTTGTTTGCAACTACGCTGAGTTTTCTTTCCGGGATGTCAAACGCTGTCGGGTTGCGGGGGTTCCGGCGTACTGCGAGCAGAAAGCCTATCCCGGCCAAGCGCCGAAGCTGTTTCGGAACAACGGCAACGGAACATTCTCCGACATGAGCGCTGCCTCAGGCATCGGGTCGTACTCCGGGCGGGCGTTGGGTGTGGTTGCGATTGATGCCGACAACGACGGATGGACCGACCTGTTTCTGGCTCGCGATGCTTCGCCCAATCTTCTCCTGATTAATCGGCGGGACGGCACGTTTGAAGATCGAGGCGTGGAGGCCGAAGTTGCTTACAGTCCCGACGGCCTGGCGAAGGCAGGAATGGGCGTCGACGCCGGAGACGTGAATGACGACGGCCGGCCGGACTTCGTGGTCACCAACTTCAATGACGAGTATCACTCCATGCTTCTCAGCGGCGCCCGCCTTCTATATGGAGACGGCACCATTGCCTCTGGCATGGCGGCACTGACTCGAGCTTATGTCGGATGGGGTGTCCGTTTTGTGGATTATGACAGCGATGGCGATCTCGATCTGCTGATCGCCAATGGGCATATTAATCGAGTGATCGAACTGACCCGGCGCGACGTCACCTACGAGCAGCCTCTGCTGCTGCTCGAGAATAACGGCCGCGGAGTTTTCAGGAACCTGAAGCAATCCGCCGGACCAGTCTTCCAGACGCGCCACGCGGGCCGGGGGATGGCCACCGGTGATTTCGACAACGACGGTGATCCAGATGCGATCTTTATCCGTCTTGGAAGCAAACCCGTGCTGCTGCGAAACAACGTCGGCCAAATGGGTTCCTGGATTGGCTTCGAGTTGCAGGGAGTGCGCAGCAACCGCGACGCCATTGGAGCCAGGCTGACTCTCGAAGCCGTTGGACAGAAGCGCGTCCGCTGGGTTACCAGCGGCGCCAGTTTTCTTGCCTCTCACGACAAGAGAGTGCTTTTCGGGCTAGGACGGGAACCGGCGACGCTGCTGGTCGATGTCGAAATCCGCTGGCCGAGCGGCACGGTTCAAAGACTCGCAAAGCTGGGGATCAATCGCTATCACCGAGCGATGGAACCTTCCGGCCAGTGAGATCGGGCTTGTGAGGCACGCGCAGGAGTTGCTGCCTCACTCAGGAATTCTTGGGCTCGTTGTTGACGGAACCAGGCGCACCTTTTCTTCTGAGGCTTTCAATTCCTGGTAGATGCGAAGCTGCTGGGCCGCCTCGTCAGCTTGGCCGAGCTGGCGATAAGCTCTCGAGAGCGCAAAACGGACTTTGCTGTTCCTTGGATCAAGTTTCGCCGCCGTGTTCAAGTGGGCCAAGGCTTCCTGAGTCTTCCCCTTCTGCAGCGCCAGTTGTCCCAAATGGTAATGCGGCTCGGGTAGCGTGCTCTCCAGGGAGAGGGCCCGGCTAAGAAGTTGGGCGCCCCGTGCTTCTGCTTCTTGGTTTCCGCTTTCGGCCGCTTTGAGCAGCATCTTGCCGTACTCCTGGAAATGCAAAGCATCTTTGGGAAACTGTTTCAACCCGTCCTCGAAGGTGGAGATCGCCTCCGAGGTCATGCCGGCTTCGGCTTGGGCGACGGCCAGCCACCGGTTTGTTTCCGCGTTCAAGGGATCGAGCCGGCGCGCCTGATCGTAGGACCGCACGGCATCGGTATACTGGCTCATTCGAAGCTCGATCATCCCCTTCACTCGCAGGCTGGCCGCTGAATTCGGATGTCTTTTGGCGGCGTCGCTTGCGACTGACAGGGCCGCTGGGAGGGCGCGCTGACTTGCCAGCAGCGCCGCCAGATCCAGGAAGTGGGTCTCCCTAGTGGGCTCGATTTCGATGGCCTGTTCAAAAGCACGGATAGCTTTTTGAGGTTGTCCCCGCTTCTCGTGGCACTTCGCCAAAAGGCTGTAGACTTCCCCTCTGGCGTGTCCCGATCCAATCAGTTGGGTCAAGGTCTCTTCGCTTTCCGCCAAGCGGCCGGAGCGGTATTGCAGCAAAGCGATCTGATAGTCCACGCGGGCACGCTCGGGGTGGGTTTTCCGAGCGGAGAGGAAGAACTTTTCGGCAACCTCATTGTCTTCGGCTTCAGCGGCTACCTGGCCGCCCAGCAGAGTGCTTTCCGCACCCGCCGGGTGATGGTGGAGAGACTGAAGCGCAAGTCTAGCCTTCTCTCGCTGACCGGTCTTGTAGTACGAGCGGGCCAGCGCCGCCACGGCTTCGGGGCGCTGCCGGACCTGAGCAGAAACGAGGGCAAGCAACCGAGCTGCGTTTGCGTAGTCTTTGAGATTCTCAAGCACCATTCCCAAGAGCAGGGTCGTCGTCTCGTCTCCCGGTTTTGTCTTCAGCACCTGTTCCAGGTTGGCTTGAGCCTCGGCAAGTTGCCCCAGTTGCCACTGGCTGGCTGCGAGATCGCGCCTGAGAGACCAGTTGCCGGGATCGAGCTTCAGGGAGTCTTTGAAATACACCTGAGCTTCCGGGAGCTTTTGCTGCATAGCCAGAATGGCTCCAAGCGATGCCAGATATTGGGCATTTCGGGGACTCAGCTCGACTGCCCTGCGCATTTGCTTTTCGGCTTCTTCGAAACGCGCTTGTCTGAAGAGTTCGGAGGCATTGTTCGCGTGTCGCTCTGCCTGAGAGGGCGCCTGGTGAGGAACTGTGAGCCGCGGGCGCGCTGCTGGCAGTTCCTCGCCGGGCGCCTCCTCAGGCAGAGCGACACGCGAACGATGCCTCCGAACTCTTCAGACAGACGCATTTTCGAAGAAGCCGAATGCGCAGGGCAGTCGAGCTGGTCGTGCCAATATCTGGCATCGCTTGGAGCCATTCTGGCTATGCAGCAAAAGCTCAGAAACTCAGGTGTATTTCAAAGACTCCTGAACTCCGATCCCGGCAACTGGTCTCTCGGGCGCGATCTCGCAGCCAGCCAGTGGCAACTCGAGCAACTTGTCGAGGCTCAAGCCAACCTGGAACAGGTGCTGAAGACAAAACCGGGACTCCTGCTCTTGGGAATGGTGCTTGAGAATCTCAAAGCTACGCAAACGCAGCTCGGTTGCTTGCCCTCGTTTCTGCTCAGGTCCGGCAGCGCCGAAGGCATGGGCCGGCTGGCCCGCTGAGACCAGTAAGCGAGAGAAGGCTAGACTTTACGGCTCCATCTCTCACCATCACCCGGCGGGTGCAGGAAAGCGCTCTCTGGGCGGCCGGGTCGCCGCTGAAGCCGAGGAGTTACCCGAAAAGTTCTTCCTCTCCGCTCGGAAAACCCACCGAGCCTGCCCGCGTGGACTTATGAATCGGCTTGCTCAATACCGCTCCGGCCTCACGGAAAAACGAAGACACTGACCCAACTGATTTGATCAGAACGCAAAATGTACGCTTTGGCGAAGTGCCACGAACGGGGACAACCTCAAAAAGCTCTGCGTCTTTTGAACAGGCCATCGAAATCGAGCCCACTAGGGAGCTTCCTGGATCTGGCGGCGCTGCTCGGCAAGTCAGCGCGCCCCTGCCAGCGGCCCTATGAGTCGCAAGCGACGCCGCCAAAAGACATCCGAATTCGGCGGCCAGCCTGCGAGTGAAGGGGATGATAAAGATCAAATGAGCCAGTATACCGATGCCGTGCAGTGCGTCGGGCGCGCCGGCTCGATACCTTGAACACGGAAACAAACCGGGTGGGCGTCGCCCAAGCCGAAGCCGGCATGAGCCTCGGAGGCGATCTCCACCTTCCGAGGACGGGTTGAAACAGTTTCCCAAAGATGCTTTGCATTTCCAGGAGTACAGCAAGATGCTGCTCAAAGCAGCAAAACAGGAATTTCGAGAGTCGAACACGGGGCGCCCAACTTCTTAGCGGGCACTCTCCTTGGAGAGCACGCTACCCGAGCCGCATTACCATTTGGACAACTGGCGTTGCGGAAGGGGAAGACTCGGAGAAACCTTGGCCCACTTGAACACGGCGGTGAAACAGATGCCAAAAGAACACAGAAGGCCGTTTTGCCGAGCTTATCGCCAGCACTCGGCCTGACGAGGCGGCCCGGGCAGCTCGCATCTACCAGGAATTGAAAGCCTGCCAGAAGAAAAGGTGCACCTGGCTCCATCGACAACGACCCAAAAAATCCTGAGTGAGGCAGCAACTCCTTGCGCGCGCCTCACAGCCCGATCTCACTGGCCGGAAGGTTCCCATCGCTCCGGTGATAGCGATTGGATCCCCACTTTTGCGAGTACTTGAACCGTGCCGCTCGCAGCAGATTTCGACATCGACCAGCAGCGTCGCCGGTTCCGTCCTAGCCCCAACAAGCACTCTCTGTCCGTGAGAGGCAAGGAAACTGGCGCACACTGGTGACCCCAGCGGACGCGCTTCTGTCAGCGGCTTCGAAGCCAGCTTGGCTCCGTCGCGGTTGCTGCTCAGCTCCTGCAACTCGAACCAATGCGGAACCCGTTTCACTACGTTGTTTCGCAGTAGCACGGGTTTGCTTCCAAGACGGATAAAGATCGCATCTATATCACCGTCGTTGTCGAATCAGCCGCAGCCCGGCCCGCGTGGGCGTCTGGAAGACTGGTCCGCCTGCTTTCAGGGTCCTGAAAACTCCGCGGCCGTTATTCTCGAGCAGCAGCAGCGGCTGCTCGTAGGTGACGTCGCGCCGGGTAGGTTCGATCACTCGATTAATATGCCGTTGGCGATCAGCGGATCGAGATCCCCATCGCTGTCATAATCCACAAAACGGATACCCATCCGACATAAGCTCGACTCAGTGCCGCCATGCCAGAGGCAATGGTGCCGTCTCCATATAGAAGGCGGGCGCCGCTGAGAGCGTGGATGCTCATTCATAGGAAGCTGGTCGCCGCGAAGTCCGGCCGGCATGCATCATTCGCGTCTCCGGCGTCAACGCCCGTTCCCTGCGCCAGCCGTGGGACTGTAAGACAACTTCGGCCTCCGCGCCTCGATCTTCAAACGTCGTCCTGCGATTAATCAGGAGAATATTGGGCGAAGCATCACGAGCCACGAACAGGTGGGTCCATCCGTCGTCGTCGTCGATTGCGGCCCCTTACACCCAACGCCCGCCGGGTGTGACTCGATGCCTGAGGCAGCGCTAGTCTCGTTGCCGTTGTTCCGAAACAGCTTCGGCGCTTGGCCGGGACCATAGCTCTCCTCGCAGTACACCGTTCCACTCCGACAGCCGGAAAGAAAACTCAGCGTAAGTACAAACAAACACGTGGAGCAAGCCATCCCGGTTGTAATCGAACCAGGCTGCACCGGCGGCCAGCTTCCCCTGGTTTCGCAAGCCAGCCTGCTCGGTGACGTCGCTGAAAGTTCCCGTTCCGATTGCTGTGGAATAGGGCGCACGCGGGTAGCCCGTGACGAACAAGTCTTGAAATCCATCGTTGTCGTAGGTGTCCGGCGGCGACACCCATTTCCAAAGAAGTAGGTCTGGGCGACGCCTGCTTTCGTGCCGGCTGCTTCAAACCTTCCCCACCAGATTGCGATCAGAGAGCGTTGCGGATCGGCTCTTGGCTATTCCCCTTTTGGGGTCCTACCGCCGTCACAAGGTAGATGTCCAGCAAACCATCCGAATCATGATCGAAAACCCACACCGCACGGTCGCCTCAATGAGAAACGGTCGGGTCCGACTCTCGTTGTCGTGACGCCAGACAATCCACTTCCGCCGTAACATCCGTAAAGATTTCCCCCTCCACATTGCTACACATGGGACAGCCAGCCCAATATGTGAACGGCGCCCGGTGGTTGTTGAGGGAACCCGGTGCGTGGTGCGTACTGTGCGCTCCGTGTTGGGACTGATTACCGAGATGGGAAGCAGAGAGGAGCGCCTGAGATCGCGATGTTGGGTGCGTCGGACTCTTCCTGCCGGCGAAGCC